>JAWSVK010000038.1:0-1174 GCA_033851955.1 Marinosulfonomonas sp. | reverse complement strand
CACGTTGTCACCGATATTGCCGTTGATCACATTGTTTTCAGCGTTGCCGACACCGCGCAGGTCAGCATCCCCAAGCAAGGTCAGGTTCTCGAAATTATCACCGAGCTTCCAGCCAACGAGGGATTGCACGAGGTCGGTGCCCTCGGCCGCGCTCTCTTCCAGATCGATCGAGGTATCATCAATGATGTAAGTATCGTCGCCAGCACCACCATAGACAGTTCCATTAACCGTGCCGCCGCGTCCGTCAAACAAATCGGCATCGCCCCCCATCAAAACGTCGCCGTTTGTGATCCCCGCGTTGATCAATGTGTCATTGCCCAGACCCAACTCGACTTTCCCATCCAGTACCCCGAAATTATTCACCGTCGTTTCTGACGCATAATAGGTGCCATATAAGTACTCGCCCGCATAAATTGAATGGCTGGAACCAGCGATTACCCCGTGATTATCAACAGTGTAAGTTGCATTGGTCGCGTCATCTTCCACGTCAACAAAGTATAATCCTGCCGCATTGTAGTAATAAGTATTCCCATAGCCTTGAATTGTACCAGTGTTTACAACCGATCCAGACGTACCAGTCATAAAGGTGCCGATTGAGCCCGAAATCAGACCCGCATTATTAACCTCTACGTCACCCCCACTTAAAGAAATAACCGAACTGTCACCGTATTGTGCATTCGAGACAATCCCACTCGTTCCAATCACAACGCGCGCGTAATCGCCCCTGAGGTCGATTGCGCGGTTTGTCGCTGAAACCAGCTCGCCATGCACCGCGACGGTCTCGAAGGAATCCGTCCCAACAATGGTAGCCGTGGCCCCAGAGGTCGAAATCACATGCACGCCTGATGCGATATATGCGCTTTCTGACGTTGTATCCATGTCCAGAACTGTACCGGCTTGTACTACGTCGGTTGTATAAATTGGCATTGTTATTCTCCCTTTAAGTAGCAAATTAGGTGGCAAAAATTTAGTTTGTTAAAATTACTAATCGTCAGGTAAATCCCCCGCACGTCGACTTTCTAGGTATTTTGCACATTTTTCAAGGCTTTTGGGGTTCGGTGGCTTGGCGAAGGGCGGGACAAACCCCTCGCACCAACATTGTCACCCTGTGCGGCCTTAACCAACCGCGCAGGGTGAATTGCCGAATTTGATTACAGCAGGAAATCCTGCTCGG
>JAWSVK010000037.1:0-1203 GCA_033851955.1 Marinosulfonomonas sp. | reverse complement strand
GATATTGCCGGTGATCACATTGTTTTCGCTGTTGCCGACACCGCGCAGGTCAGCATCCCCAAGCAAGGTCAGGTTCTCGAAATTATCACCGAGTTTCCAGCCAACGAGGGATTGCACGAGGTCGGTGCCCTCGGCCGCGTTCTCGAGTAGATTGATCGAGGCGTCATCAATGATGTAGGTATCATCGCCACCGCCGCCCATTACGGTGCCATCAACCGTGCCGCCGCGTCCGTCGAAAATATCCGCGTCGCCGCCCAGATCAATGTCGCCAACAACGGTTCCTGTATTCACCATGCTATCATTTCCGTTCCCAAGGAAAACGGCGCCAAGCCCCCCCCCAATCAGCAAGCCCGAGTTGAATATCGAGGTATCTGACGCATAATAAGTAGAATACGAATACTCGCCCGCATAAATCGCGTAGTCGTTACCGGTGATTGTCCCTGAATTATTGATCGTATAAACTGAATTGGTTGCATCATCGTCGCTATCTATTAAATATATGCCAGATTCATAGTAATAATAATCACCCGTAGATGTTCCGACAATATTACCTGCGTTATTGATCGTTCCCCCGCCGCCATAGACTGTAATGCCCCAGGCCCCGCTGATGAAGCCAAAATTATTTACTAAAAAACCAGCCCCGCCTAAAGTCATTGCGACACCGTTTGACGTAACGCTGCCTGAGACTCCGATAGAAACATCGGAGTAATCTCCCTGAAGGTTCACACCATACGAGGACTCCGAGGCTATTTCGCCATTCACAGTGACCGAACTATAACTTTCTGTTCCGGTCACGACCGCCAAACCAGAGGTTCCGTATAATCCACCCGACCGGGCTACAATTAAGTTGGTTGTCTCTGTATCAAAATCGAATATCGTGGTCGCTGAAACCACCGTCGTTGTATAAATTGTCATAATTAACTCCCATTCTGCGGATGAAATCAATATTTATCAGGTAAACCCCCAATGCATCGACTTTCTAGATATTTTACCCGTATTTCAAGATTTTTGGGGCACGGTGCGTTTGGTGACGGGCAGGACAGTCCCCGCGCTCTGATAAATTTGCCTACAGCAGGAAATCCTGCTCGGTCAGCCCTGTCACCCCTTCGACAATGATGTTCATGTCGGTGACCCCATCCCCATCAAGATCAATGCGCACGCGGCTGTTGCCGCCGCCAACCGTGATCCGCAACTCGGCGCCTG
>JAWSVK010000016.1:0-112752 GCA_033851955.1 Marinosulfonomonas sp. | reverse complement strand
ATACATAAACGGATACTACAACCCGCGCCGCCGACATTCAGCCTTAGGCTGGAAAAGCCCAGTCGCATTCGAACGAACGGCGGCTTAAACGAGCACTTGGGGCGGCACGAAAGCGGGACAGGTCCAATGGCACTTAACGATGTTACGCAACAGGTTGATGAAGCTGCGGTTCGCCAGATCAGTCTCACACGGGATGGTTTGTCAGTCGCCTTGCTCAGCCTTGGCGCGACCTTGCAAGATTTGCGCCTTGAAACCCATGAGCATTCTTTGGTTTTGGGGTATCAAGACATCTCGCCTTACCTCACGGATCCCAATTATTTTGGTACGACTGTCGGACGGTTTGCCAACCGGCTGCGCCATGGTCGGGCGGCTGCGTTGGGCAAGGCGTTTCAGGCCGATATAAACACCCCGTTTGGTCATCACCTACATGGGGGGCGAGATGGTACAAGCAAGCGCAATTGGCAGGTTTCGGATCGATCCGAGCACCACGTTGACTTTACCACTACATTATCGAATGGGCATATGGGGTTTCCCGGAGCACTACAGGTCACGACGCAGTATGCCCTGCTAAAAGATCAAACCTTGCAGATCCAAATCACCGCCCAAACCGACGCCCTGACCCTGTGCAGTTTCGCGCATCACAGCTATTTCAACCTAACGGGCAAGCCTGATATTTCAGGCCATGCATTGAGGGTGGATGCAGGACGCTACTTGCCAGTCGATACCGGAGGCATTCCGTCAGGCGTCATTGCAGATGTTTTAGATACGGATTTCGACTTTCGACTGGCACGTGATGTGACACCCGCAAAGCCACTGGATAACAACCTGTGCCTGTCGCAACAACGCCGCCCTTTGCAACAAGTAGCGACGCTGTTTGCCCCAGGCCAAAACATATCAATGGATATCGCCACCACCGAGCCGGGATTGCAGGTCTATACAGGTCACGGCATTTTATCTAACGGCGCTCTAGGCAACAATGGCACTGCTTACGGTCCCTGCGCAGGTATCGCGTTGGAGCCACAATTGTGGCCAGATGCCCCCAATCACTCCGGATTTCCGTCCGCATTGTTAAGGCCCGGTGAGGTCTATCAGAAGGTGTCGCAGTTCCGGTTTAAGGCCGAAATTTAGCGTCTCTAATAGCCTTACATTTGTTGGCCTTTCAACTCCAACCGCCGCGCATGCAGTGTTGGTTCTGTGTAGCCGGACGGGTCTTGGGTTCCATTGAATACCAAATCGCTGGCCGCCTTAAAGGCAATCCCGTCAAAATCAGGGCCCATTGGCTGATATAACGGATCATTCGCATTTTGACGGTCCACAATCTCGGCCATCTGTTGCATAATATCTTGCACCTCTTGTGCGCTGACAATGCCATGGTGCAGCCAATTGGCGACATGCTGGGCTGAGATACGGCAGGTCGCGCGGTCCTCCATCAGGCCAACATCATTGATGTCAGGCACTTTGGAACAGCCAACGCCTTGGTCAACCCAACGCACAACATAACCCAAAATGCCCTGCACATTGTTCTCGACCTCTCGGCGAATCTGTTCAGCAGACCACTTGCGGTAATTGGCGATCGGAATGTCCAACAGCGCCTCAACATAAGCACGGCGCCCATCAAGGGCGATCCGTGTTTGCACAGCAAAAACATCGATTTTATGGTAGTGCAGCGCATGCAAGGTGGCGGCTGTCGGGCTGGGAACCCATGCACAATTGGCGCCAGCTTTTGGGTGTTCAATTTTAGTGTCAATCATAGCAGACATGTTGTCCGGAACCGCCCACATGCCTTTGCCTATTTGCGCTTTGCCAGACAGGCCACATTCCAGCCCGATATCGACATTTTGGTCCTCATAGGCCGTGATCCAACCTTTGCGTTTGATGAAATCTTTGCGGCTAAACGGACCGGCTTCCATCGATGTGTGAATTTCGTCGCCAGTGCGATCCAAGAACCCCGTGTTGATAAAACAAACACGGTGTTTGGCTGCGCGGATGCATTCCTTTAGGTTGACCGAAGTGCGCCGCTCCTCGTCCATAATGCCCAACTTCACCGTGTTGCGCGGCAATCCAAGGGCATGTTCGACGAATGCGAAAACTGCGTCACTAAAAGCGACTTCTTCGGGGCCGTGCATTTTGGGTTTAACAATATAGATCGATCCAGCTGTCGAATTGCGCGGACCGGATGCTTTCTTTAGGTCGTGCATGCCGATCAACGTGGTGACCATTGCATCCATCAAGCCTTCAAAGATTTCAGTGCCGTCTTTGTCCAAAACTGCCGGATTGGTCATCAAATGACCCACGTTGCGCACCAGCAAAAGCGCACGCCCCTTAACCGAGATTTCCGACCCATCAGCTCCAATATAGGTTCGGTCTTGATGAAGGTCGCGAGTGACTGTTTTACCCGCTTTTTCGAAGGTCTCTGATAGATCCCCCCGCATCAAACCCAGCCAGTTTTTATAGGCCGAAACCTTGTCCTCGGCATCGACACAGGCCACCGAGTCTTCTAGATCAATGATCGCGGATATAGCAGATTCCAACACCACGTCTGCTAGCCCAGACGGGCTGTTCTTACCAATCGGGTGATCGTGATTGAAAACCAACTCTACGTGTAACTCATTGTTTTTCAACAAAACCGTGCTTGGTGCATCAGGGTTGCCCGTGAACCCGGCAAACTTCTTAGGGTGCGCCAATTTGGTTCCGTCGACGACCAACTGACCCTCAACAATACTATATGATTTTGCAGTGCAGTGGCTTGCGCCTTCAACTGGAAACGCCTCGTCCAAGAACACCGCAGACCGCGTAACCACGCGCGCGCCGCGGCCTTGGTCAAAGGGGCCTCTGACCGGCGCTGCCCCCATGGCATCGGTGCCGTAAAACGCGTCATACAGACTGCCCCATCGGGCATTGCTTGCGTTCAAAACGAAACGAGCATTGGTCGATGGCACGACGAGTTGAGGGCCGGGTATTGTTGCGATTTCAGCGTCAACATTTGACGTGTCTATTGCAAAATCATCCCCTTCAGGGAGCAGATAGCCGATTTCGATTAGGAATGCTTTGTAGGCCGTGGCGTCATGCGGTGTGCCACGACGCGCTTTGTGCCATATATCAATTTGCGTTTGGATATCTGCACGCTTTTCAAGCAACGCGCGGTTTTTGGTGCCAAATTCCTGTATCATCGCCGAAAGGCCGGACCAGAATTCGGTTGGGCCAATGCCTGTCTCAGGCAGGGCTTCATCTTCAATAAACTGTGCAAAAACGCTGGAGACCTGTAAATCCTGCCGCGTGGTGTATTGTGCCTCAAAGTGGTTTGCCATTTTCCATCCCAACGTTCTGTGCATGCAATCTATATGCACAGATATGCTGCGCATCTCAGATTTACCCTACGTGATAAGCCTACACTGAGGCGAATGGAAAATTGGTCGCAGCAGCAAGCAGCACTTTCAATGAAATATATATAATCCCGCTTGGATCATTCTAGCTGCGCGATGTCGGGTGCTAAAAAGAATAGCCCGCGCATCCCAAAAGAGCGGCGGCATCATTGGTTATCGACCAGACCGTTGGAATGGCGTTTGCCCTGATATTGCAAGGTTGCTGAAAAACCTCGATGCAATGTCTCGGCGAAACATTCACGACTGATCGGGCCACGCTGCCTGCAAGATAAATCCCAGATGTCGGCATATAGGCCAAGGACAAGTCTCGTAGTAGATGGCCTAAAACCGTCGAGTATTGGTCAACCGCATCTGTGATTTCTTCGGCATTCGTAGCCCCATACGCTGCGATTGCTGCGGGGCCTGTCAGCGTGCCTTGGCCGGATTGTTTTTGGCAAAATGCTTCAAACCCGCGCCCTGAAAATAGCGTTTCAGTTGTGGGGAATTGTGTTGTTTGAAACCCGAAATCGCGCAATTTTTCCACAACACTAAGCGGCATGCTCATATGTCCGGCTTCAACAGACAAGCAAATAACTGTGCCCGCATTTTCCAAAACCGGACTAACATTAAACCCCGTACCAATGCCAACGACCAGCGACTGCGCGGATACGGCCTGCTTGCCCACGCCCGAGCTGACGCAGCGCAATTGATCGGGTCCTAAAACGGGCACAGCGTACCCAAGAGCCGTTAGATCATTCAAAATATGAACGTTATCAGAGGCAAAATCACGCCTCAGCTTGCCTGCATCAATGGTCCAGTTTCGATTGGTCAAAAGCGCCTGATCGCCACGCACGGGGCCTGCAAACGCGATGACCATTTCCTTGGGGCTCTCGCCGTTGTCCTGCGCTAGATAGGCATCAATTACAGCATACAGGCTGTCCCAATCTGCATTCGCAAAGCTTTGAATGGTGCCCTCACATATGACGCCCTCTTGGCTTAACGCCAAACG
This sequence comes from Marinosulfonomonas sp., assembly GCA_033851955.1. Lineage (GTDB taxonomy): Bacteria > Pseudomonadota > Alphaproteobacteria > Rhodobacterales > Rhodobacteraceae > Profundibacter. The sequence goes on along the minus strand of JAWSVK010000016.1, from coordinate 108,381 downwards.
AGAGTTCGTGCCTCCGACATCTGCAACAAGCCGTATTACCATTCGTTCCAACCCAAGCCTTATTTCGGTACAGACCGCTTTCTGGTCGTCCACTCATATCGCATCTTACAGGTACCGGTTCACTAAGTTTTCCAGCCGTTCTTGACGCCCCGATTTTGGCTGCGGATTGATGCCCTCGGCCAGCACGCGGTCTTGTATTGCGCCCAAATCACTGGTCATCAACGCCGCACCAGCCTCGGTGCTCCAACCCGAATATCGTGCATCCCGCTCGGCTTCAAGTTTACCCTCTTCAAGCATCTTCGCCGCCGCCTTAAACCCAGCGGCACAAGCATCCATGCCCCCCACATGCGCAAGGATTAGGTCTTCGGGGTCAAGTGACTGACGGCGCAGCTTTGCATCGAAATTCGTGCCGCCGGTTTTAAAGCCACCAGCCCGCAAAACCTCGTAAAATGCCAGAGACATTTCAGGCACATTGTTGGGGAACTGGTCTGTATCCCAACCCGATTGATAGTCATTTCGGTTCATATCAATGGAGCCAAAGATGCCCAATTCGCGAGCCAGCGCCAGCTCGTGTTCAAACGAATGGCCTGCCAAAATTGCATGGCCTTGCTCGATATTGACCTGCACTTCGCCTTCCAGACCAAAGTCCTTGAGGAAACCGTAGACCGTCGCAACATCGTAGTCATATTGGTGTTTGGTCGGCTCTTGGGGTTTGGGTTCAATCAAAATCGCTCCCTTGAAACCCATCTTGTGTTTGTAATCGACAACCATCTGCAACATCCGGCCCGCTTGCTGGCGTTCGCGCCTCATGTCGGTGTTCAACAGAGTTTCATAGCCTTCGCGACCGCCCCAAAGCACATAGTTTTCGCCGCCCAGCTTAATGGTCGCATCCATACAGGTTTTTATCGTTGCCGCTGAAAAGGCAAAGACGTCTGGGTCTGGGTTTGTCGCCGCACCTGACATAAACCGGCGATGCGAAAACAGGTTCGCGGTGCCCCAAAGCAGCTTTACACCAGTGTCGTCCATTTTTTGGCCAAAATAGTCGACGATGGCTTCGAGGTTGCGGGTGTTTTCAGCAAAATCCGCACCTTCAGGGCGTACATCAGCGTCGTGAAAACAAAAGTATGGAACGTCAAGAATTTGAAACATCTCGAATGCAACATCTGCTTTTAGCTTGGCATGGCCCAGTGTGTCACCGAACCATGGGCGCTCGAATGTCTGGCCACCGAACGGATCACCACCGGGCCACGCAAAGGAATGCCAATAGGCGGCCGCAAAGCGCAGATGCTCTTTTAACGGCTTGCCCATGACCATCTCTTCGGGGTTGTAATGGCGAAAAGCAAAGTCGTTTTCACTGTCGGGGCCCTCGAATTTGATCGCAGGGATGTCTTTGAAAAAGTCGGTCATATCAGAGGTCCTTTAGGACGGAATAAGCCGCGCGATAGCGGGCATGTGCATCGGAAAAGCTGGATTTAAGCGCCTGGTTGGGCGTAAAGGTTTTAGCGATTGGAGGCATGGTCGCAATCTCGATACCAGAGCCGGTCGCGGCCATCATACCGAGCCGCGCAGCCCCCAACGCCGCGCCGAAATCGCCTGCCTTTGGCAACATCAACGGGATGCCAAGTGTGGTCGAGATGGTCTCAAGCCAATAGTCGGATTTAGCGCCGCCGCCCATCGCAAGTGCACTTTGGATCGTGGTTCCGGTCGAACACAGGGCAGTTTGACAATCGGCAAACGCAAAGGCCACGCCTTCTAGGACCGCACGGGTCGCTTGTTTGGCGTCGGTGTTGTGATCGAGGTTTAAGAACTGACCCCGAATTGCTGAGTTGTTGTGTGGCGTACGCTCGCCTCCCAAATAGGGCAGGAACAGTGTTTTAGAGGGGGCCTGAAGCGGACCAAGATCTGCGGTCAGGGTGGCGGCAGATTGTCCCGTGAGTTTGCTAAGCCATTGCAAGGCGTCTGTTGCCGCGAGGATCACACCCATTTGGTGCCAAGTATTTGGTACCGCGTGGCAGAAAGTATGCACCGCACTTGCAGCGTCGGGTTGATAGGCGTCAGATGCTGCGAAAAGCACGCCGGAGGTGCCAAGCGACACAAAGGCATCGCCCGATTTGACGACGCCTGCCCCAATGGCGCTGGCCGCATTGTCGCCACCGCCGCCCGCAACGATCACGCCTTTGGGCAGGCCCCAAGCCTGCGCAAGCGGGTCGCGCAACATGCCCGAGACCTCTGATCCCTCAACCAGTCGCGGCATGTGGCTTCGGCTAAGTCCTGTCGCTTCTAGCAGGTCATCTGACCAGTCGCGCTTGGCCACGTCCAACCAGCTGGTGCCAGCTGAGTCCGACATTTCGGAGACATGTTCGCCCGTCAACATGAGCCGCAGATAGTCCTTTGGCAGCAAGACTTTTGCGAGTTTTGCATAAATCTCTGGCTCATTGTTTTTGACCCAAACCACCTTGGGGGCTGTGAAGCCAGGAAAAACAATATTGCCCGTTATGGTACGAAATTGTGGATCTGCGTCCAGCGCAGCCGCTTCGGTCGCTGACCGCGTATCGTTCCAAAGAATGCAAGGGCGAAGGACATCGTCAAATTTGTCCAACAATGTCGCCCCATGCATATGACCTGAAATGCCAAGGCCGCGCACACCGGACAAATCTGCTTGTGTGCTAAGGGCTTTGATGGCCGTCTTCGTGGCTTCAAACCACTGATTTGGATCCTGCTCTGACCATCCATCATGTGGCCGCGACACCTGAAGCGGGACGACATGTTCAACCAGAACATGTTGACCTTCGTTAATCAAAATAGCCTTCAGAGACGACGTCCCCAAGTCAAGTCCTATATAGGTCATGTTGCTGCCTTTGGGTTTTTTCCTAGGATAATCATCGACAATATATCATCCTCAGTGACATCCTCGACCCGCTCAGTGCCAACCATTTGGCCGTTTTTCATCACTGACACACGGTCACATAGATCCATCATTTCTCGGGTGTCGTGGCTGATCAGAAAAATCCCAAGGCCCTGCTTTTTCAACTCGCCAATCAGCTCGGCAACCATAGCGGTTTCATGCACGCCAAGCGCGGCTGTCGGCTCATCCATAATTAGGATTTTGGCGTTGAAATATACAGCACGGGCAATGGCCACGGATTGGCGCTGCCCGCCGGAAAGTGCTGACACTGGTTCCTTGAGTTTCTTGAAGTTCGGGTTGAGGCGCGCCATGATTTTGCGGGTCTCAGCCTCCATCCGGCCATCGTCAACAAAGCCAAAGGGCGTGGTCAATTCACGACCTAGAAACAGATTGGATGCGGCATCCAGATTGTCGGCAAGCGCCAGCGTTTGATAGATCGTTTCGATGTTGTGATCGCGACTGTCGCGCGGCGAATTAATCGTTGCGCGCTCGCCTTCGATCCAGATTTCGCCCTGATCCATTTTATAGGCCCCAGACAGCATCTTGATCAAAGTTGATTTGCCAGCGCCATTGTGCCCCAACAGGCCGACGACTTCGCCCGCGTGTAATTCAATGCTAACATTATCGACAGCGTGAACGCCGCCAAAGGCGATCGAGACGTTCTTCATTTCCACCAATGGAGTGCTCATGATTTTGCTCCCACACGTTTACGATATTGGATGTCGATCCACACTGCCATGACAAGAACCGCGCCCACGACGATATTTTGATACGGCGCATCAACCCCGACCATGGCCATGCCAGATTGCAAAGACTGCATAATCAAGGCCCCGATGATGGCGCCATAAATCGTGCCGATACCGCCCGAAAGGGCCGTGCCGCCAATCACGGCCGCCGCGATCACGCGCAATTCATCCAGCGTGCCAATATCGTTTGTATGATACCCCAAACGGGCCGAAGCAACGACGCCAGCAAGCGCTGATAACACGCCGACCATAGCGAAGATTTTGACGGTCAAAAGGCGCGTGTTTATCCCCGACAGTTCGGCCGCATCAGGATTGCCGCCAGTTGCGAAAATGTAGCGGCCCAGCCGCGTGCGCAGCGCGATGATTGTCATGATGATAGCCACTGCAATCAAAACCAGTACGGAATATGGCAGACCATATGCGGCCACACATCCCTCAGCAACTTCGCAGCCAAACAGGCTGGGGTCACGTGCGATAACCCGCACGGGCACTGTGTAAGAATTCAAGATGCCAACAAATCCAAGGATGACGCCTGCAACAACAACCATGATCAGCGCTTCGGCCCACATAGGTTTGACAGGAAAGCCGTGGCCCTTTTTGGTTTTGCGTGCTGCCCATATAGCATAAAGCGACGCCGCTGTGGCGATGAGGCCGACGACCCAGCTCCAGGTTGCTCCGAGCGTGCCATTGATGCCGCCAAATAGGATGAAGGTTTTATCGAGCGGACCGATCGTGGCACCATCAGTCAGATACCAACCGACGTTGCGCCAGACCAGCAGGCCACCGAGGGTGACAATGAACGCGGGGATCGCTTGGTAGCCGATAAGCCAGCCTTGGGCCGCACCAATCACAGCCCCTGTCAGCAGGCCAATCGCAATCGTGATCCAAGGGATCAAGGGGTGGCCCAATTCAAGCCCAAAGATGTGTGGCAGCCATGTGGTTTGGGTCATACCCATGACGGCGGTGCAGGTGGCCAGCAGCGCACCGACCGACAAATCAATGTGGCGGGTTACGATCACAAACACCATGCCAGTGGCCATGATCGCCACCGAAACTGTTTGGATCGTCAGGTTGAAAATGTTGCGTGGCGTCAGGAAACGGCCATCTGTTAACACGTTGAAAACGATGCAAACCGTTAGAAAAGCACCAATCATGCCCAACAGGCGAAGGTCGACTTCGAGCGATTGCAGGACGTTGCGCTTTGACTGTGTTTTAGGTGCACTTTGGTCAGACATTGACTGCCTCCATCGAAAAATTCGGTGCCATTTGTCGGGCCGTAGCAGCCTGAACAAATGCTTTTGATGTTAATTTGAGAAAGGTGGGCCCCGCCCGAAGCGAGACCCTTAGCCAATCGGCTACGCCGATTTAGCTATTATTTACATGGTGCAGGTCCGTCAGTCACGCCTTGGCAGAGTGACTCAACTGTGATCCAGCCCGCGTCAGTAACAGCCGTCAGATTGTCTGCTGTCACTGGCATTGGTGCCAAGAACAGAGATGTCATTTCAGTGCCGGCAGGCGACGTCCACAAGCCTGATCCAACTACGCTGGACTTTGGAGCACCTGCCGCCATCGAAACAGCAATTTGACCGGCGGTAAAGCCAAGGTCACGTGCGTCCTTCCAAACCGATACAGTCTGCGTGCCCAATGCAACGCGGTTCAGCGCAGCATGATCGCCGTCTTGGCCTGACACTGGAATGCCTTCCATGCCTTGCGCCGTCAGCGCTGCAACAACACCACCTGCGGTGCCGTCATTGGAGGCAACAACAGCATCAACTTTATTGTCGTTGGCTGTCAGGATTTGCTCCATGTTGCGCTGCGCATTGGCAGGCAACCAACCATCGGTGTAAGCTTCATCAACGATTGTGATCGCGCCGCTGTCGATCGCAGCTTGCAGGATTTCTTGCTGGCCGCCACGTAGGAAATCAGCATTCGGGTCTGTTGGCGACCCTTTGATCATGACGTAGTTGCCAGTTGGTTGCGCTGCGAAAACGGCACGGGCCTGCATGCGGCCAACTTCGACATTGTCGAACGTTAGATAGAATGTGCGGCTGTCTTCGATCAGACGATCATAGGCAACAACTGGAATGCCTTCGGCGTCGGCTGCGTCGACCGCTGGACCGATGGCTGCGGAATCTTGCGCCAGAATGATCAGAGCATCAACACCCTGTGCGATCAGGCTTTCAACGTCCGACAACTGTTTGGCAGATGAAGATTGTGCATCAGCCGAAACATATGTTGCGCCAGCTGCTTCAAGCGCTTTTTTGATCGCGGCTTCATCTGTTTTCCAGCGCTCTTCTTGGAAATTGGACCAGCTGACGCCAACTGTGATACCGTGGCTGTCTGCGAAAGCCGCCGAATTGAAACCTGCGACGGCGACGGCCGCTGCGATGATAAACTTGTTCATTTTATTCCTCCCTGAGATGTCGCCCCCGTTTAAATCAGGGGCCGAGTCATCCGACTCGCACACCAGTTAGCACCTATTAAATTCATTTTGCAAAATAAAAAATCAAAAATGGGTAGAAAAATGCTCCAAATCTGTCATAATATACCGTATGATTGGCCAAATCAGCAAATAATACGACGCACTAGGGAATATTTTGTTCAAATGATGAATTATATAAAAGAGTCCGAAATACCAATGGGTTGTGGACCGCTACTGTATCGAGATCGACCGAATAATGTACCTTTGCGGCAGCAAATTTTTCAGCATGTGCGCGCAAGTGGTCGCGCAGCGAGGGCTGACGTCACCCGCGCCTTGAATATTAGCGCAGGCAGCGCCACGACGCTTACGGCTGAACTTATTACTTCAGGGTTCTTGCGTGAGGTTGACGAACCGTCACGAGAACTGGGTCGGGGGCGCCCACCTGTAGCACTAGAGGTCGTTCCAGAGGCCGCATTTGTTATAGGAATAAAATTGTCTTCCAAGCGACATTCAGCAGTTTTGTGTGATTTCGCTGGGAATATTGTATCAACCACGTCCCTATCGACATCGAAAAACCGTAGAAGCGCCGAACAATTAGTGGAAGAAATAGCGGCGTTAATCGACCTTTTGGTCAAGAAAGCGGGCAAGTCTGTTCAGGACATTAAAGGGGTTGGTGCAGGCTTGCCGGGGATTGTTGACCGTGCAAGCGGAACAATCTCCTGGTGCTCGTTGCTACAAGATTCGAATGTAGACCTTCATGCGGCATTTTCCAAAATTTCCGACATCCCTCTGTTTTTGGACAATGACACAAACATGTTGACGCTTGCGGAGCTTTGGTTCGGCGCGGGACGCGGCAAAACTGATTTTGCGGTTGTGACTGTGGGAAATGGTGTCGGCATGGGGCTCGTCGTCAACAATCGGCTTTATCGTGGCACCCACGGGATGGGGCTTGAGCTGGGTCACACCAAAGTTCAACTTGAAGGCGCTTTGTGTCGCTGTGGTCAACGCGGTTGCCTAGAAGCCTATCTGGGCGACTATGCCCTAAAGCGCGAAGCCGCGACCATTTTGGACAATGAAATATCCGATCCGAGCGACCCTGAAAAACTGCTGGATCTGCTGTTTGAAAAGGCCAGTGCAGGCCATTCTGCAGCTAAAATCATCTTTCAGCAGGCTGGTCGATATCTTTCGGTTGGTCTTTCAAATGTGGTGCAGCTTTTTGATCCCCCATTGATCATTCTTTCTGGGGATCGGATGCAATTCGACCACTTAGATGCCCAAGAGGCCTTGAACGAAATGCAAAAACTAACCTTGTCAGATCGCCGCCAGCCATGTGAAATTCAAATCCATCCATGGGACGATATGGTGTGGGCACGTGGTGCGACTGCAACGGCTTTGGCGGCGATGACAGACACGATGGTTGGTGGGCTTGAGGTGCAAAATCTATGAGTCGCCTCGCCTTTGCACTCTGTATTGCCGCACATCCAGCCTTTGCCGAACCTGCCTTTGAGGACCATTCCGCGAACCTGCCCCATCACATTTATGACGGAGGATGGGAACATTTTGTCGGAGGCGGGCTTGCCGTTTTTGACTGCAATGGAGACGCGCTTCCTGATCTATTTGCAGCTGGCGGTAAGAACCCTGCAAAGCTGATCCGCAACGATGGTGGCTTTAATTTCACCGCCGCCCAATTGCCCGAACTGTTGGGCGTGACCGGCGCCTACCCCATTGATTTGAACGGCGACGGCATTTTGGATTTGTTCGTTTTGCGGGTCGGTAAGAACCGTGTTCTCATGGGTCACGGTGATTGCATGTTCACGGATGAAACCGCCGTTTGGAGCGTGCCGACAGATAACAGTTGGAGCACCGCTTTTACCGCATGGTGGGAGGATGACGATGGTCGCCCAACCTTGGCCATTGGCAATTACGTGGACCGTGAGGATCCGGACGGGCCGTTCGAGGCTTGCGATAACAACAGCATCCTGCGGCCCGCCGAACTGGGCTATGAGGAAACAATCCTACAACCGGGTTTCTGCCCCTTGTCCATACTGGCCGCGCGTGATTCTCGGGGGCGCCCGACCTTACGCCTGTCCAATGACAGGCATTATTATATCAAGGATGGCCACGAGCAAATGTGGGACATCGCGGAACGTCGTTTTCTGGACACGGCAGACGGTTGGGACAATGTGGCACTTTGGGGTATGGGGATCGCGAGCCGCGATCTGAATGCCGACGGTTTTGATGAGGTGATGTTGACCTCTATGGGGGACCAATTGTTGCAGTTCGCCAAACCCGGCGGTGGTTATGTTGCCGCGGATTACGACATCGGCACCTACGCCCAACGCCCGCATATCGGCGAAGATGGCCGCCCATCGACAGGTTGGCATGCGGAATTTGGCGATATCAACAATGATGGTCGGGCGGATTTGTTTATCGCCAAGGGCAATGTGGATCAGATGCCAGGGATGGCCACGCGGGACCCGAACAATTTGCTGGTGCAACGTCTTGATGGCACGTTCTATGAGGTCGCCGCTGTTGCTGGAATTGCCACAACAAGCAGGTCGCGCGGCGCTGCTTTGGTGGATTTTGACCTTGATGGGCGTCTGGATTTGATCGTGTCAAACCGTCGCGCACCGCTTGAATTGTATCGCAATATCACAGGCGAAACAGGCAACTGGATCACTATCTCGCTGAAACAGGCAGGCGGCAACCGTGACGCAATCGGCGCTGTCATAACGGTGACATCTGAGACCTCCAAGCAGATATTACAACAGGTGATTGGTGGCGGGCATGCGGGTGGGCAATTGTTGCCGCGTCACTTCGGATTGGGCGACGCAAATGATGCTCATGTCAGTGTCACTTGGCCGGATGGCACCACATCCGAAGTCACGGCAGCAGCTGGCGACAGGCTTGTTGTCACCAAACCCTAATCGACGTTCGGCACGGTTAGACCGCTTGGCACGGTTTTGGGTATGCCCAGACGTCCGGTCTTATTGATCGGGTCCGTTAGGGTGTGCAAAAATGTGACGATGGCTGCTACCTCATCAACGCTTAGGCTGACAGGTTGGGCAATAACCGACGCGGCGATGGCTTGCACCAGTCTTGGGTCATCCATTACTATAAAATCATCTCCTGAGAATTCAGGCAAAATGGCCTGTTTGCGATCGTAACGCATTAAGCTTTTTGCGGGATCACCATGGTCGGCAACGAACTTTGCCAAGTCACGATGTGCGCCCGCGTGCCCATAAGGCGCAGTCAGCGCCACGTTGCGCAAAGACGGGGTGCGGAATGCGTATCGGTCCCGTTCACGCCCTGTCACCCGAAACCGCCCGTCGTCCCTGTGATGATCTTGAAAGGTCGCCGATTTTCCGGGTCCGATTTGCGGGGCTGCCATAGCGTGGAACCGATGGTCCGTCAAGAAAGGCCCTGCGTGACATTCAGAGCACCCGCCTTCGCCATAGAAAATTTCCAGCCCAGATTGCGCCTGACCCTCAAATTCGATTTCGCCTTTCAGAACACCGTCAAACGGCGCAGTATCAGAGCGCCATTCGAACGAAATGAATGCTGCAATCGCGTTTGAGATATCTGTAAATGCAATGTCATCGGGGCTCTCAACATGGGGATAAACCGCCCGAAATTTCTCGGCATACTCAGGCACCCCGGCCACCCGCCGCGCCAACAAATCCCACGCCCCACCGTCGCCAGTGATGATGCCTTGCCGAACACGGTTGGCGATGTCATTTTCACCTTGCGATCCTGCCATTTCATCACGGCTGAGCACCGGGAACATGGCTTGGGCAGATAATATCGAGGTGAAACCGTCCAGCATATCCGCATCCATTGGTGTGCGAATGCCGTGTTTCAATGTCAAATCGGCCTCAAGCCGACCGTCATGGAAAAAGGTCGTGAATTCTTTTGCACCAAGATTGAAAAGAGCGGGTGAATTTCTTGGTACTCGTTCTACTGGAACGTTATTTGTATCTATGCGGCGGCCTGATCCCAACCCGATCGCGCCGTCGCCAAACGACAACGATACGCCATCGGAGGTTCCAAACCGTGGATGATGACAGGTTGCACAAGCCGTGTTGCGATTGCCCGAAAGCAGCGGGTCATAGAACAACAATTGGCCAAGCTGCGCCTCTTGCAGATCAATCGCGGGGAATGCTTCGTCGCTTACGGGGGGCGGCAACTGTTGGGCCGCTGCGGTAGGTGCGGCGAGCAGGATAAGTATTATGGCTCTTGTAAAATTCGTCATGGATATCGTGTCCAATTTCAGGGCTGAGGCCATAGTCATATTTCTCGAAACCGTCGCGTTAATCTGCAAGTTAGGGCGGCTATTGCATCATGCTCGTTCATCCTCGCTCGAACCACGCTGCACGGATTTCTCTGTGCAGAATGCTATCAACTTGTCGGTATGTGGCGTGCCGACTTTGACCGTGGCCGGGTCTGTGCCAACCAGCGTGACAGTCGCTTGAACTTCGCCCTGCCAGTCCAGCACAGGTGCTGCCGCCGCAACAAGTCCAGGAATAAACTTACCCTCAATCGAGGCAAAGCCGCGGGTACGTGTACGCTCAATCAGGTCAGCCAGTCCAGCTTTCGTTGGTGTGACATCCACCAGCAGGTCTGGCTGGCGAGCCAGCTTGCGCAATTGGGTGTCGCGGATCGGTTCAATCGCGCGGGGCGGACCCCACGCCAAAAACACCCGACCTGTCGCCGAGTTTAGCAACGGTAGCGTGGTACCAAGCCCCATAGACGTGTCCGTGGGTGTCGCGCCGCGCTCCCAACGCACAACCGTTGCCCCCTGATTGGCCCAGACTGACAGCAGAACCGTCATACCCGTTTGAGCGCAAAGCTCTGGCAGACCGTCAGCGGCATGGTTGACAAAATCATGCCGCGCAATTGCAGCCAAGCCCATTTGCAGGGCCTCTGCACCAATGTCATACCGTCCAGAGCGCCCCTCTTGTTTCACGAGGCCGGCCTGAACAAAGGACGCAAGGTAGCGATGCACCTTGCTGGATGACATGCCGCATTCTTTTGCAATGTCAGACAGGCTTTGTGGGCCGTTCAGCCGCGTCAACCGCGCCAAAACCCCAAGCGCTGTATCGAGAGATTTAAGGCCCTGACCCGTGTTTTTTCCATCGCCCATCAAGGTTCTCCAATATTAGGCGCAGCGCGCATCTATTGGCTGCAATCACGCCAAGCACGCTTTGAAAAATGGCGGCGCACCCAATGCAGCTCTCTTCAATGGTATCCCTGACAAGCCCCAAATATGCAAGTGTCATACCCGTTTTAAGAGCTGCCGAAGAACGTTTTCAGGGCGCCTTTTGGAACACGTCGCATTCTATATTGTAAAATTAATTGCATAATATAAAATAATAGTTTACGAAATGCCACCAGCAAAGACACAACAGGAATAATCATGTCAGACCTTCGCAGCATTGAAATTTTAGGCGGCGGGCCTGCGGGCCTTTACACGGCAATTCTCATCCGGCGCTACCTTCCAGATGTGAAAGTCCGTGTTACAGAACAAAATCCCGAAGGCGCGACGTTCGGTTTTGGTGTTGTATTTTCTGATGAGGCCTTGGAATTTTTGCGCGCGGATGATCCCGAAACCCATGATTTGATCACGCCATTAATGGAGCGCTGGCGCAACATGACGCTGAATTTGCCACTGGGAAGCGTCACGCTCGATGGGGTTGGGTTTACCGCGATCGGTCGTCTGGAACTTATCGAGATACTGAAGGACCGCGCCCGCGCATTGGGTGTGCCAATCCAGTTTGGTACGCAAATAGATTCAATCAACAGTCTGGACGCCGATCTGGTGATCGGGGCCGATGGGCTAAGCTCGTTGGTGCGCGAAACGTTTAAAGCCGACTTTAAACCAAGGATCGAAAATCTTGAAAACCACTTCGCTTGGTTCGGTGCTTCGATCCCATTTGACACATTGACCCAATCCTTCATTGAGACCGACAAGGGACCGCTGAACGCACACCACTACCGGTTTTCGCCGAGCCAAAGCACCTTTATCGTTGAATGTGAGGACGCAACTTTCGATGCCTATGATTTTGCGTCCATGACCGAGGATGAAAGCGCGGAGCTTTGCTCAGAGCTTTTCAAAGATGTGTTGAAGGGCACCGCCCTGATCACCAACAAATCGATGTGGCGGCAGTTTCCCAAACTGTGGTGTGAAAACTGGGTGGCAGGACGCCATGTGTTGCTCGGAGATGCGGCGCACACCGCACATTTTTCCATCGGTTCGGGCACACGCCTTGCGCTTGAGGATGCTATCGCGCTGGTTCAAGCCTTGGCCAACAATGCGGATGTTGACGCGGCTTTGGCGGACTATCAAAACGCGCGCTTGCCGATTGCACGTAAAATCGTAGACGCGGCAAATACGTCGGCGGGTTGGTACGAAACCTTTGGGGTAAAAATGGGTCTTGCACCTATGGACTTTGCGCATGACTACCTGATGCGTTCCGGGCGTATGACCAAGGAACGGTTGAAGAAAATCGCACCTGAATTTGCTGCGGTATATGAAAAAACAAAGCCCGAGACGGCCAATTCCAACCCCATCGTTGATCCAGTAACTGAGCCATCGCCTGGCGCAATCGAGATCGGTTTTGAGAAGTCAAAACATAACAATTGCTCAGAAATACTGTGGCAAAACCTGCACCGCAATCCTGACTCGGTTGCCCTGATCGGGCCGCATGGTCAACTGACATATCGTGAGTTGATCACCGAGGCCGCCCGTTGGGGCAATGCTTTTATCGCAGCCGGTTTGCAACGAGGCGAGCGCATCGCGTTCTTGTTGGATGACACGCCGGTTTTTGCTGCAGCATTTTATGGCGCGGTGCGCGCGGGCTTTGTGCCTGTGCTGCTGAATGTTCAGACCAAGCCTGATATTTTGAACTACTTTCTAAAGGACAGTGGCGCACGGTTTGCGCTAGTTGAGAGTGACTTGATTGATGTTTTCGCAGGCGAAACCATTACCGGAACCGCGCTGCAAACCACCATTGTCGCGAATGGCAAAACGGCAAATGACGGATGCATTCTGGATATCGATTTCATTGCTGGGCAGGCAACAGGGTTAGTTTCTGTCGCAACGACGCCCGATGACATGGCGTTTTGGATGTATTCTTCAGGCTCTACAGGCCGTCCCAAAGGCATCGTTCATCTGCATCATGATATGGCCTACATCCAACAATCCTTTGGCGCACATGTTCTGAAATTGGTGGCAACTGACATTTGTTATTCCGTCCCAAAATCGTATTTTGCCTATGGGTTTGGCAATTCCATGGTATTCCCGTTTGCCTGTGGGGCGACAACGTTGCTGGTTTCTGGCCAACCCAAGCCGGATGCTGTTTTAGATGCCATTGAGCGGTTCAAACCAACGGTTCTGTTTGGCCTACCGACACTCTACACCGCTCTTGCCCGCGCAGATGACGTCACCTCGCGCGACCTATCGTCCATTCGGCAATCCATGTCAGCGGCTGAAATCTTGTCAGAAGATGTGTATTCAAGTTGGAAAAAACTTGCTGGTCACGGGCCGACCGAGGGGCTTGGCTCGACCGAAATGCTACACATTTATCTGTCCAACTCGCTTGAGGATCACCGCCTTGGCGCGGCGGGCGCGCGTGTGCCTGGGTATGAAATACGACTGGAAACACCCGACGGAAAATCCGCGAAATCAGAAGAGGAAGGCGTTATGTTGGTGCGCGGGCATTCCTCGGCTCCGGCCTATTGGAACCGTCCTGAACAGAGCCAAGACACCATGCGTGGAGATTGGATCTACACGGGTGACAGGTTCATTCAACGCGATGGATACTACTATTTCCAAGGGCGCGCTGATGATCTCATAAAAGTATCGGGGCAATGGGTTTGGCCGCTTGAGGTTGAACGTTGCCTGAACGAGCATCCTGACATTTTTGAGTGCGCTGTGTTGGCCCATCAACTTGCCGACAAACGTATGGCATTGCGCGCGATTGTGAGTCTTGTGTCTGGCGTTACGCAGGATGACACGCAAACACAACTGTTGCGCGACCACGTTAAGGCGGTGCTGACCCCTTACAAAGCCCCACGTATGTTCGAGTATATCGATCAATTGCCCAAGACTGGGACCGGAAAAATTGACAGGCAAGCTTTGGTCACCGCGCCAAACCTGTCGGAATGAACATCAGACACATCTAAAAAGGAAACCCGATGACTTACGTTTTTGACCCCGCCCCCCAACCGACCGTTGCTGTCGATGGATCAGCCGACCGGTTTCCCGTCCGCCGCATATTTTGCGTTGGGCGTAACTACGCTGCCCACGCGGTTGAAATGGGCAAAGACCCGGAGCGCGATCCACCCTTCTTTTTCACCAAACCCGCCGATGCGGTTGTCGATGCAGGCGAAACCGTCGCCTATCCCGCGCAAACCGAAAACTTTCATTATGAGGCGGAACTGGTTGTGGCGATTGGCACGGGTGGTTCAAATATTCCACAGGAAAACAGCCTGTCTCATATCTGGGGGTACGGCATTGGCAATGATCTAACGCGCCGCGATTTACAGCTGGTCGCCCGCGAGCAGGGGCGTCCATGGGATTGGGGCAAAGCCTTTGACCGGTCTGCCGTTATTGGGCCAATCCATCCGGTTGCCAAGGTTGGTCATTTGAGCAAAGGCGCGATCAAATTGGCGGTCAATGACGAGATCAAACAGGAGGGTGACTTACTGGAACTGATTTGGTCTGTGCCCGAGGTTATTTCCATAATCTCTCACTCCATCGCCCTTGGCCAGGGCGATTTGATCATGACCGGAACACCTGCTGGTGTTGGACCACTGGTTGATGGTGATGTCTGTGTGGTGGAAATCGAAGGCCTTGGTTCGATCCGAACACCGATTGGCCCCTGCGCATAAATACCCGCCATTTTTCGCAACAAAACACAGCCTAGGACAAGCCTGATGACTTTGAAATTGCACAATTTTTTCCGATCCTCAACCTCGACACGGCTGCGTGTGGTTTTGAACCTCAAGGGGCTGACCTACGACTATATCCCCTATGCGCTGCGGGATGGTGAAACACGCACACCTGTATATTTGGCGAAGAACCCGCAGGGGTTGGTGCCGACTCTGGAAATGCAGAACGGGACGATTTTGACCCAATCACTTGCCATCATGGAATGGGTTGAGGAAACGCACCCCTCGCCATCACTTTTGCCCGACACACCGGAGGGCCGCGCTCGTGTGCGGTCATTGTGCTATATGATCGCTTGCGAAATACATCCGCTGAATAACCTGCGGGTGCTGTTTCGCTTGCGCGATCAATTTGAGGCGGATGAAGCCGCTCAAAAAGATTGGTTCACCCATTGGGTCACGACAACGTTTGACGCGCTTGAGGCCGAATTGAACCACAGCAATGCGACCGGCATCTATTGCCACGGCGACACACCAACGCTTGCCGATGCCTGCCTCTATGCGCAGGTTTGGAACAACATTCGCTTTGGGATCCCGCTGGATCAATGGCCAACTATCGCACGTATCTACGCAGAGCTTGATCAAATTCCTGCCTTCCAAAACGCCGCTCCGCCCAACCAACCAGATGCCGCTTAATGCGGCCAGGAGGTTCCACATGACTGATACTGACGACACAGATAAACCACACGCAATGCAACCCGAAGAAACGCCGGAACTGCGCGCGCTCTATGAGGGGTTCGCGGCCGAGAATCTGATCCCGCTTTGGACGCAACGCGCAGATCTGATGCCCCATAGCCCGCAGCCCCAAGCCGTGCCGCATGTCTGGAAATGGGCCAACCTTTTGCCGCTGGCCGAAAAGTCCGGTGAACTGGTGCCGGTCGGGCGCGGTGGTGAACGCCGTGCGCTTGGCCTTGCCAATCCAGGTCTTGCCCCGAATGCCTATGTGTCGCCAACGCTTTGGGCAGCGATCCAATATCTAGGCCCGCGCGAAACCGCGCCCGAGCACAGACATTCGCAAAATGCGTTCCGGTTTGTGGTCGAAGGCGAAGGCGTCTGGACAGTCGTGAATGGCGACCCTGTGCGCATGTCACGGGGTGATCTGTTGCTGACACCGGGTTGGAATTTTCACGGCCATCACAACGATACTGATCATCCAATGGCCTGGATCGACGGGTTGGACATTCCGTTCAGTCAACAAATGGATGTTGGGTTCTTTGAATTTGGCGCGGACCGCGTGACGGATTACGCCACCCCAGATTTTTCGCGCAGCGAGCGGCTTTGGGCCAACCCGGGTTTGCGCCCGCTTTCTGGTTTGCAAAATACCGTGGCCTCGCCGCTTGGCGCCTACCGTTGGGAGCACACAGATCGCGCCCTGACCGAGCAGCTACTGCTGGAGGATGAGGGCCAACCCGCCACCGTCGCGCAGGGCCACGCCGCGATCCGTTTTGTGAATCCGACCACGGGCGGCGACGTTATGCCGACGATCAGGTGCGAGTTCCATCGCCTGCGCGAAGGCACCCAAACCGCCACGCGCCAAGAGGTTGGCTCGACTGTGTTTCAGGTTTTCAATGGCGAGGGTTCTGTGGTGATGAACGACGTGACCCAAAAGCTTGCCAAAGGGGATATGTTCGTTGTGCCATCTTGGGTGCCATGGCAACTACAGGCCGAGACCGAGTTTGATCTGTTCCGGTTTTCTGACGCACCCATCATGGAGCGCCTTGAATTTATGCGCACACAAGTCGAAGGCCAACCCTGATGCCAACCAATGCAAGCTCAGCGGCGTTTGAGACGTTCAAACTGCGTCAAGGCAGGGGCGCGCGGTTTGATGCCACCAGCGCGCCCGCAACCGACCTTTTGCTTGCGCGGCGGGGCGCTGCATATTTTGCACGCCAGCTGAATTCCCTTGCGGATACAGAACTGCAATCTTCCGCCTTAAGACCGGGTTGGACACGGGCACAGATCATCGCGGATGTCAGCCATCAGGCGCGCGCATTGGCGATCGCCCTAAGGGGCATCCATGGGCCGCTCTCGCAAGAAGAGGCCATGTGGCAACCTGACATTGCAAACGCCGCGACGCTTCCATCTCGGGCTTTGCGTCATCTCTATGCCCATAGTGATGCACATCTCAACGTTGAGATGCGAGACCTAACGAACGAAGACTGGGACGAAGTGCTTTCCTTTGGCACGGCCAAGGACATTCCCGCGCGTGAACTTCCGATCTTACGGGCCAAATCTGTTTGGACATCTGCCCACATGCTCGGCGCCGGCGGTCTGCTGCGGGACCTGCCTGACGCGTTCAGGGATTTGGTTGAGTGAACAGGCAGATAGAGCTTATGACGACTTTATCGCATCCTCAAAGGCGTTGAAAGCCTCTATGCTATTGCTTAGTGTCATCAAATCCCGCGCCACGTCAGGCGCGATTGTGAAGTGGTCATGGCCGAGGTTGGCCAAGGTGACCATTTGCGCGGCTGAGCGCAATGAGGCGACCAAAACGTTGCACGTCTTTGTATCGCCATGGGTCATCGCGGCCATAGCGGCAAGATGCGCCTCCCCATCAATTCCGGCCTCCATCATCCGGCCAAAGTAGGGTGCGATGAAATCCGCGCCCAGCGCCTTGGCGACGAACATCTGCTTGGCGTCATAGCAAGCCGTCATCAGGATGCGACCACCCAAAGCCTTGACCGCGGGGGTTGCGCGGATCGCATCCTCAACCAGCGGGATTTTGACGATCGTTTCGATGCCTGCAGCCTTGCCAATGTCGTATAGGTTTGCGGCCCAATCGACATAGCTTTCACTACCTCCGTAGACCTGCGCATGCAATTCCCGCGCACCCAAATCACGGGCGCGGCTGGCCATTTCGGCCCAATCGATCTTGGAATACTCAAGGCCTGCACGGGTGGCCAGCAATGGGTTCGTGGTGATGCCGTGGAACAACCCCGTCGGCATCAGGTCATCCCAAGCAGTCGTGTCAGCGGTATCCAGATAAAGTTTCATTTTGTTCCCCGTGCCATTGCGTCATCAATAGCGGTGGAGGTTGGGGGATCACAACCTTCTTTGGTGCAGTTCAAGCAAGCTGCTTGGACACCGCGTTCAAGCAGCTTGCACAAATCTGCGGCGCTCGCAGCGCCCAGAGCATTTGCTGAGAGCTGGTTGTTTGCGGCCAGACTGGCCAAAATAGTGGCCATGAACGTGTCCCCTGCCCCAATGGTATCAACCAAGTTTGGCAGCGGCGGATTGTCGACCGCGCAATGCAATCCTGACGTCCAGCATTCAGCACCATCCGGTCCTTTGGTCAGTGCGAGCAAGCTTGCCTTAGTCACGGACAGAAGTGTATCAATCGCTTCGGATTGGGTCAGATCTGGATAGATCCAAGCAAGGTCCTCGTCGCTCAGCTTTACAATCGTTGCCGATGCAAAAAGCCGCATCAGACGGGCGCGATAGGATTTGGGATCGTCAATCAAAGACGCGCGCACGTTGGGATCAAGCGAGGTGGTCAGCCCGCTTTTTGCTGCCGCGTGAAAGGCCTCTTCCCAAACATCGGCGTCGTCGCCGCCCGCAAAGGCAAGCGAACCTACGTGTAAATGCGTGGCGGATTTAGGCATTGCCGCCTTAACGCCGCCGACTGACACGCAACGCTCTGCTGTGTTGTCGCGATGGAAAACATAGGTGGGGACCCCTTCGTTAAGCGTGACCACAGCTTGGGTCGTCGGTTCATCGCGCCGTCCGCCTGCGATCAGCACCTTTTGGCTGATCAGATTTTCGGCCAGCCGTTCACCAAAATCATCCGTCGAAATTGGTGTCAGATAGTGGACCAGCGTGCCTTGCCGCGCCAAGGCCACCGACACATTGTAGGGTGATCCGCCAAGATTATGGGTGAATTCGGCGTCACCATCTGACGTTGCGGATTGCACAGTGTCGATCAGGTTTTCACCGCCTATAGCGATATTGGTTTCAACGTGCATTGACGTCCAGCCTCCGTGCTTTTGTAAATAATGCGTGAACGAACGCGCTACCCAAAAGAGCCACTGCGCCAAGGGCCAAAAAGGGTGCGGTGATCTGATATCCCATCATCGAGATTGGAACGATCATGGCAACAAAGGCTGCGGCCAATCCAAAGCTGGCTTTTCGCGACGTGCGCATAACGCAGAAACCTGCGGCAATCAACAAGGCCAGTAGCAAGAGTGTTGCCGCGATGTTCGATGACGCTGCGGTTTGTAGCTGGCCAATTTCATCAGGCGACAACAGACGGGCATTTTGGCTGGTGGCAAGTTTAGAACCTGCTTCACGCAGGGCGTCAGCTGCCCCATGTTCCATCAACGCAATTTTAGCGTGCAGATAGATCGAGGCGGGTGTCATCAACGCTAGGAACGCCATAACGGCCCCGATTGCCCCCAGAAGCTTGCGCACGCTTTCAGGGTTTTTCGACTGGCGCACAATGTCCAATCCAACGGCGACAAGGATAATGAGCCCGGTCACCACCATCTGCCAAAACGTATCAAGCTGGGCCAATGTCAGGCCGTTGTTGATCAGCTTAAGCAGGATCACCCCCATAAAGGTGCCCCACAATGATCCCCGCCCACCGAACAACGAAGTGCCACCGATGACCACGGCAGCAATGGCGTCCAACTCCCACATTTGGCCGTAATCCGATTTCGCATAGGGCGCACGTCCAAGGAACAACAAGGCCCCAAGAGCGGCGGAAAATGAGCAGAACATATAGGTGATCAGAGTGTAACGCGGCGTGTTGATGCCAGCTTGGCGAGCACCTGGCTCGTTTGAGCCGATCGCGTAAACCCAGCGACCATACCGCGTGTTTGCTATGATGATGGTCAGCACAATAAAGAACCCGATGAAGATCAGCATCGACATTTGGAATGTGCGGAAAAAGTTGATCCAGTTGTCGTCAACAAACCCGCCGACACTGTTCCAAAATCCAGTCAATTCGCCCTCTTTGTAAGCGTTTCGCAGTCCTGAAAATGGATTGTAGCGGCCAAACATATCGAATGTGCTGGGCAATTTGGGCGAGGCTTGTGCGCCAGTCGAGAGATGCCCTGTGCCGCGCCAGATCGAAAGACCAGCGAGCGTAACGATAAAGGCAGGCATCCCGAAGTAAGCGACCAGTGATCCGTTAAAGGCCCCAATCGCTAGGCCAATGGTAAGGCCCGTTAAGATGGCCAAATAGGGTGGAAAACCCCAAAAGCTTGCGACGTATCCTGTCAATGCAGCGGTCATGCCAACGACAGAACCAACAGACAAATCGATGCCTGCGGTGATGATCACCAATGTCATACCGCCCGCGACAATGCCAATGGCGGCCGAGTTGTTTAGGATCGTCATCAGGTTGGACGGATGGAAGAAAGGGCGGCCTGAGGTTGCCAGCTCGATCGCGATGCCAAGGATCAAAATAGCCAGAAACGCGCCGGACCATTCTGCCTTGAAGAACCTAACCAGCCCCAACACAACGCGGTCCTGAATGGTGTTCTTGATCTGCGGGAGAGGTACATCTGTCATTTTCATTTCCACCCATGAAATTTGAATTGGTTAAGAAAAAGGGCGCGCAGCTATGGGCGCGCCCTTGCTCGAAATTTGGTTGTTTACTCGATACCAACCATGGCTTTGTAGACGCCGGATGTTGATGGTGTCACCAGAAAGAACCCTGTGTCGATACGTGGGGAAACATCTTCTCCACGTGCCGCAGCTGCTGCCGCTTTGATGCCTTGATAGCCCATCTGGTACAGCATTTGCGCCGTATCAGCGTGGACCCATCCATCGTCCATTGCCGCGATCGCGTCGCCTGCGCCGTCAAAGCCAACCAGCTTAACGTCACCTGCAGCCATCCCAAGGTTTTCCAATGCCGCTTTGGATCCCATAGTGCCGCCATCCCAAGCATTAGCAACCATCACAATGTCCTGTCGGCTGTTCAAAATCGCCTCGACGCCCTCTTGGGCTTCTTGGCTGTTCCATTCGGTCGGAACCTCCAGAATTTCGGAGTTCGGACGCGCCGCTGAAAAGGCTTCGGTAAAGCCATTGCGGCGCTCTTGGCCTGTGGATTGTGCTTGGTTGCCGGTTACGTAGATGATCGGTTGGCCATCCTCAATCAAGGTCGCGGCAACCGCGCCTTGTACCTTGGCAACCGCGTAATTGTCGGTCGCAACAAACGAGGTTACTTCGGCCCCATCAACGCCTGTATCAATGGCGACGACAGGAATGCCAGCATCCATTGCGTCAGCAACCGCAGGCGCGATGCCGGAACTGTCAACTGGCGCAACCGCGATGGCTTTGGCGCCCTGCGCAACGAGGTTTTCAAAAACCTCCAACTGGCTGGATAGATCACCTTGGAACGCTGGGCCTACCGACACAAGGTTCACGCCCTCTTCGGCAGCAGCATCTGCGGCCCCTTGGTTGATCATCATCCAGCCAGCGTTCGTCGCAGATTTGGTGATGTAGCCGATGACGTCTTGTGCGCTTGCTACGGAGCCAGCCATTAGGGCCGCAACAGCCACCCCAGCGAATGTCAGTTTCATTTTCATGATATTTCCTCCCTGTAATCAGCCCGTCCCGAAGTGGTCCACGCCATGTATATTACATAAAGGCAATAGAATCGCCTGAACTGTCAATACTTAATTCTAGTTGATTTAAGTATTGACTTCTCTTTGACGACAAGGCTTGTTGAGTGATAACACAGATGCCAATTGGGAGACGATTGATGACCAAAGATCGCAAAGTCATACTGGAAGTGCGTGGTTTAACAAAGCATTACGGTGGGGTCCAAGCCCTTAACGATGCTGATTTCACGATGTATGCAGATGAGCATATTGCCATCGTTGGCGACAATGGCGCAGGCAAATCCACCTTTGTACGAAACATCACAGGTGTTGAACAACGCACTGCAGGCGAAGTTTTCGTTGATGGTGTGCCCGTCAACTTTAAGGCGCCCAATGATGCGCGCGCCCATGGGATCGAAACAGTCTATCAGAACCTCGCTTTGGCAGATCACCTCGATGTCCCTGCCAATATCTTTTTGGGCCGCGAAGAAGTTTATTTTGAATTTGGGCCCTTATCATGGCTGAAGAAAAAGGCGATGGTCAAACGGGCGGACGAACTTTTGAACGAAACCGGCATCAAAATACCAGACACGACGCAATCTGTCGCCGGAATGTCGGGCGGGCAACGACAATGTGTTGCGATTAGTCGCGCGGCGGGTTGGGGCTCCAAATTAATCATAATGGATGAGCCAACGGCGGCTTTGGGCATCCAAGAAACAACGCGCGTCGAAAACATCATTCGCGGCCTAAAGGAACGCAATGTGCCCGTCATTATAGTTTCGCATAATCTGCGTCAGGTCTTTAACCTTGTGGATCGGATCGTCGTTTTTCGGCAGGGCCGGATTGCTGGCGTTCTGGATGCGAAAACAGCCAGCGGCAATGATGTTGTGGCCATGATCACAGGGGTTGATCAAGGTGTCCATGAAGATGCGAGCTATATTTGATGTCAAGAAAACCCGATTCGTCAGCACTACAAAAGAAACGGGTAAGCTCGGTGCGCCCATATAACGAGCGCCTATTTTTGGACCTGATCCGAAATCAAGAACGCATGAGCAAGGCGGAACTGACTCGCGCGTCGGGACTTAGCGCGCAGTCTGCAACCGTCATTGTGAACCGACTGGTGAAAGAAGGACTGTTGAAGGCCGGCGAGTCCGTAAAAGGTAAGATCGGCCAACCCTCAACACCTTACTCACTACACCCAGACGGCGCGCTTTCCATTGGTATCAAGGTTGGCCGTAGATCACTGGAAGTTGCCAGCATGTCGTTTGAATATGAGATTATCGAGCGTATTGTTCGTCGTTATGATTTCCCCCACCTTGAAACGATCCGTCAGGATATTCCCGATTTCATTACAGATCTATTAGCCGATATGAGCGAAAAACAACGACGCTCAGTCGTTGGAATCGGGATTGCTTTGCCCGATGACTTGAACGCATGGGAGGCAACCGTTGGCGCGCCAAAAGGTGCAATGGCGGATTGGGCAGACGCGGATCTTGTGACTGACCTTGCGGAAAAATTTGACCTGCCTGTTAGCACGCTCAACGATGCTACTGCGGCCTGTTTGGCCGAAATTGCAGTTGGAAATAGCTCACGAAACCAGTGCTTTGCCTATTTTTATGTTGGTACCTTTATCGGCGGTGGTATCGCGCTTGGTGGTCAACTTTACAGGGGGCGACGTAATCTTGCGGGTGCCATCGCATCTATGCCAATCTCCGCCATCTCAACTGGGATTGCTCACCAACTCTTGGAAGGCGCATCACTGCATTATTTGGAAGAGAACGCCAAGGCGGTGGGTTTGGATCCCGACCGCTTTTACGACACCGAAATACTTAATCCACCACTAAGGGACGTTTTTGAGACATGGTTGGCCACCGCCGCCCCTCAAATCGCTTTTGCCGCCGTCTCCGCTCAGGCGTTTATTGACCCTGATGCGATCGTCATTGATAGCAGCCTATCTGCTGATCTCACGTCGGAATTGATAACGGCCGTCCACACCGCGATTTTCTCACGCTTTGATCACCGGGGCTTGGCTAATCTCGAAGTTGTCGCAGGGGAAAATGGCATCGAAGCACGAGTGATCGGCAGCGGGATTGAGCCGTTCTTATCCGAATTCGCGTTGGAGAAAGTCTGATTTAGCAGCGGGGCAAAGGTAACGCACGGCCATCCTATCGACCTTTCCGAATACGCCGCTCCATCATCCGCTCAAAAATCCGAGGCGAGAGCCGATTCAATATCCAAGATAACAATGCAATGCGACCAACCGGTATAAAATCCTTGCCGCGCTCCAAACCATCTACGATCTGCTTTGCCGCCCTTTGCGGTGTCATCAAATCAACCCCGTCCGCCGCCGACCCTGGGCGCGCTGTTCCATCATTACCGGTTTCAGGGTTGCCAATATTCGTGGCCACAAAACTGGGTGACGCGATAACGCATCGAACACCATGTGATTTTTCCTCTGAGCGCAAAGATTTGAAAAAACCCTCTAGCGCGTGTTTGCTGGCAGCATAGGCTGTTCGATGAAACAAAGGACTAAAACCCGCCACAGACGAGATCGCCAAATGGGCGCCTTTTGCGTCTCTCAGGTCAGCCTGAAACGCCTGCGCCATGTCCACGGCGGCGAAATAGTTGATGTCAAAGACCCTGCGGTGGGCTTGATCCTTCAGGTCGGCAACGGCGCCGATCCACGTGATTCCAGCATTGTAAATCACAAGATCAATCGACGGAACAGCACCGCGAATGTCATCACAAAGCGCGCGCATTTTTTCAGCGTCAGTCAGATCACAAGCGTAAACTCTGCGATTGGCAACCTGTTCCAGTGCGTTCAATGCAGGCCCTGCCAGGTCAATCAAAACCGTTGACCAACCGCGTTGTCGCAGCTCGACGTCTAACGCACGGCCCAGCCCGCCCGCGCCGCCGGTGATGATGGCTGTCTTACCTGTCATAGCCCCGCCGCCTTTTGCCAGAGCGCAAACACTTGTGCGCTGGTCAATTCGGGCACATAGCCAAACGTCGCTTTTAGGGCAGCATTGTCGAGCACAGGGCGGTATTGCAAAAACCGCATTTGTGAAGGGCCATAGCGCGACAGTTTCAAGGGGTGGGCAATGCCAAGCGCCGCTTTGATTGTCCATACAGGCAGTCGCAACACGGGCTTGCCCATGGCCCGCGCCAAATCGCTTACCCCCAGCGCGCCATCGCCTGCGACGTTGAAAATGCCAGCGGGTCCGTCAGCAATGGCGCGTGTTAAAATGCGGGCAAGATCGCAGGTCCAGATAAATACGAAAGGGCTTTCATTTCCAATTAGCGCCAAAAGCCGAGGCTTGTGAAACAATGCTGTGATCTGGTTTTCAAGCCCAGCGCCCAGCACAGTCCCGACCCGCAGAACCACCTGCTCTAATTCCGGCGCATCCAAACGGGTTTGCGCCAGCATCTCTTCAACTTGGCGTTTGTGATCAGAATAGGCAAACTCGGGATTGCCGCGCAGATCGTCCGTTTCAACCAATGGCACAGGATTGTCTGCATGATACCCATAGGCTGCCCCTGAGGACGTGACGACAAGACGTTTCACCCCATGCCGGCGACAGGCCGCGATTATATTCTGCGAGCCAACCACATCAACTGAATGTGCAAACGCACGGGCTGTCGGCGACACGATTGAAGCAAGGTGGATCACCACGTCTGGTTTCTCATCGCCAATGACCCGATCAGGATCATCGGCGCGCACATCAAGCGGCACAAACCGCATGGTTTCAGGCAGGTCAGCGGGCGTTTGAATATCGGTTGCAACGACGTCCATGCCGCTTTCCGCAAGCTCATTCAAAAGCGCGGAACCAACAGCCCCCGCCGCTCCCGTGATAAGAACTTTGGTCATCGGGCGGCCTCGGTCCGTGACATGATCCGTGCTAGGGCGATGCCTGATATTGCATGCCAAATACCCCAGAACGCCGCGACCACGGCCATGCCGCCCAGCCCGTTGAAGAAGGCAAAGATCAAAACCAGCCCTAGGCCCGAGTTTTGGATGCCTGTTTCAATTGTGATTGCGCGGCGATCAAATTCCGACAGTTTGGCCAGCCTTGCGCAGCTGTACCCTGCTGCAAATGCCAGTGCGTTATGGGCGACAACCAAGGCCGCAACGTATTTGACGTAAACAACGAAGAACCCCCAGTTTGCCGCAAGTGCGAGCACGACAAATGTCAGGAAAATCAACATTGAAAGGTTTTGCATTGGGCGCCTGATGCGGTTCGCCATATCCGCATATCGATTGTTCAGGACCATACCTAAAATAAGCGGCAAGATTAGCATCAGTGAAACGGTGATTGCGACCTGAATTGGGTCGATTTGAACTGTGCTCAAAATCTCGCGGGTCGGCGCATAGAGCCCGCCCCAAAAGGCGATATTTAGCGGCGTGATTAAGATAGCACCCACTGTGGCAAAACCCGTCATCGACACGGACAAGGCCGCATTGCCCCCTGCCCTATGAGTGATGAAATTGGAAATATTTCCGCCTGGGCATGCCGCCACAAGGATCAATCCAAGCGCAATAGAAGCCCGAGGCTCGACCATGAAAATGAGTAGATAGGTTAGGGCCGGTAACACAAGAAATTGCGAAGTCAAACCGATCAAGATTGGCTTGGGCGCGCGTTTTAGTTGGCCAAAATCAGTTGTTTTAAGATCAAGCGCGATCGAGAACATAACAATCGCCAAAATGGCATTCAGCAACAGTAAGTTTGAAGCACTGAAGTTCAAAACAACGGCGTCGAGATCGTTCATGATGCACCTCCCTTCAGGGCTTTGATCCAACCCGTAACAGATTTTCTATAGGTCGCTTTGTCAACGTAATAGGCCATACGAGCCAGCTTTAGGTAATTCATGCCACCCGTTGCCCGTTCAAATCCTGTGGATTTTTTTGCCTTTAGTTTTGTCGCAGCGGCCGAGCCGATTTTAATTTTCGTGATATACCGCGCCACCATTTCGGCCTGTTCATGGCGCCCCTGCCAACCAAGGCCCGAGGCCTCGACCATGCCCAACACGAACAGGTCAT
Organism: Marinosulfonomonas sp.; assembly: GCA_033851955.1. Classification (GTDB taxonomy): domain Bacteria; phylum Pseudomonadota; class Alphaproteobacteria; order Rhodobacterales; family Rhodobacteraceae; genus Profundibacter. The sequence continues at coordinate 81,776 of JAWSVK010000016.1, read as the reverse complement.
CACGATTTGGGTGCATGCAGTTTAGATATAGATGCGGGGCCGAACCCTGCCAATTGAGCAGCTCCTTGGTGATGAACGGATAGTGTAGCAGATATCCTGTGGCCGCTAGGATCATGTCATAATCTGACTGTGTCCCATCGGTGAAATGCACGGTATTGCCGTCGAGCCGGTCGATGTCCGCACGCACGTGCAGGTCGCCATGTCCAGCATGAAAGAGGATCAGCGAATTGACCACTGGGTGGCTTTCGTAAAGCGCGTAATCGGGTTTTGGAAAACCGTATTTTTGCGGGTCGCCAACGAACCATTTCAGGATCATCCCATCAACCCGTCGCTTCAACCACATCGGCAAGCGGATCAAGCCGCCCATCGTATCGGCAGGTTTGCCAAACACATATTTTGGCACGAAATAGTAACCACGCCGCATCGAAATATCACAGCATAGCCCGTGGTGAATAGCGTCCACAGCGATGTCGCAGCCGGAATTCCCTGCCCCCACAATCAACACACGCTTTCCATCAAACTGACGCGGATGACGATACTGCGAAGCATGGATCAGCTCCCCGGAAAAACTGCCCTTAAAATCGGGAATATTTGGTTCTGCCAAGGTGCCATTGGCAATCAAGACCCCCGCAAAAATGTCGTTGTGTTCAACGCCATCTGCGTCGCGCCATGTGACACGCCAACCCTCGCCGGCTTCTCCCAAAGGTATGCAAGATAATACTTTGCTGTTAAACGCGTAGTCTTTGTATAGATCATAGTGCTTGGCAAAGTCGCGGAAATAGTCACGCATCTCGCGGTGCGACGGGTATTCGGCTACGTCTTCGCGCATAGGAAAATCGGCAAATTCGGTCATCGATTTGGACGAGATCAAATGCGCACTTTCGTACATGGTCGATAACGGCGCGTCGATGTCCCACAATCCACCGACATCTGAATGGGCCTCAAATCCTTGAAACTCCACACCTTGCTCGTTCAGGACTTTGGCCATCGCCAAGCCCATGGGCCCCGCACCAATCAATGCAAATCTTTCGCCGACGCCGCCCTCGGGCACCGCATCATTTTGGGCTGTCATTGATTGGTTTCCTCCTATGTTCGCCCAATTAGATTGAACGACTGTTAAAAATAGTGCAAGATAATTTTGATATGGTAGGAAAAGTACAAGAAAATCAGCGCCAACGCGCCCCAAGCAAGCGTTCGGTTGCAACGCGAGACCGGATATTTGATGCCGCGGAACAGCTGTTTGCCATGCGCGGATTTGAGGGCGCGTCGATTCGTGATATCGCACGGGCCGCCAACGTACAGGGCGCCTTGGTCAATCACCACGGCGGCAACAAAGAAGCGCTTTTTGCCACAATCGTTGCGCGACGGGCTGACGAATTATCACGCCTTAGGCTTGAGGCGCTCGAGCATATGAAAGCCAGTGGCTCCGTTACTCTGAGTGCGGTCTTGAGCTGTTTTATTCGTCCCTTTGTCGACAAAACCTTGCAAGGGGGGCCAGAATGGTCCGCCTATGGACGGCTGATTGCACATGTCTCGTCGGATGTGCGTTGGAGCCATATTGCGCAGACATGCTTCGATCCAACCGTGAACATTTTCTTGGATGAAATATCAGCGTTGCTGCCGCAGGCCTCGCGCGAAAAGATCAGCACCCATTTTGTTTTCATGGTCTCGGCAATGCTCTCGCTTTGCACTTCTCGCTGGCGGATTGAAGGGTTGTCAGATGGTGATCCCCTCGAAGATATGACCCAATCCCTGCTTGATTTTTGTGTTGCGGGTTTTGATCAGGCCCACACTTAGCGGCCTAAAATTCCTGGCAAATTCAGCCCCTGCTCGCGTGCACAATCAAGCGCGATATCATATCCTGCATCCGCGTGACGCATGACCCCCGTTGCGGGATCGTTCCACAACACATTCGCCAAACGCCGATCCGCGTCTTCAGTTCCATCGCAACAAATGACCATGCCGGAATGCTGCGAAAACCCCATGCCAACACCGCCGCCGTGATGCAAAGAAACCCATGTCGCGCCGCCAGCCACATTCAGCATCGCGTTTAGCAGGGGCCAATCAGACACAGCGTCTGAGCCATCTTTCATAGCTTCGGTTTCTCGATTGGGCGAAGCAACAGAGCCGCTGTCTAGATGGTCACGACCGATGACCACTGGTGCGGACAACTCGCCGTTGCGCACCATTTCATTGAACGCCAACCCCAGCTTATGGCGCTGACCCAGACCAACCCAACAGATCCGCGCTGGCAGGCCTTGGAAGTCAATCCGTTCACGGGCCATATCCAGCCAATTGTGCAAATGTGGATCATCGATCAGCTCTTTGACTTTGGCGTCGGTTTTGTAGATGTCCTCAGGGTCGCCCGACAGCGCACACCAACGAAACGGGCCGATCCCACGACAAAACAGCGGGCGGATGTAGGCGGGTACGAAACCGGGAAAATCGAACGCATCCTCAAGGCCCTCATCCAACGCGACTTGGCGAATGTTGTTGCCGTAATCCACCGTCGGGACGCCAGCATTCCAAAAATCCAACATTGCCGCGACTTGGATTTTCATCGACGCCCGCGCCGCAATTTCGACGGCTTTGGGGTCGCTCTCTTGGGCGGCACGCCACTGAGCGACGCTCCACCCCTGTGGTAAATAGCCATGGATCGGATCATGGGCCGAGGTCTGGTCGGTTACCAAGTCGGGCCGAATGCCGCGCTTGAACAGTTCGGGAAATATGTCAGCTGCATTACCAACCAATGCCACTGATTTGGCCTGCCCCGACTTGGTCCAAGCATCAATCATCGCCAATGCTTCGTCCAGATCATCGGCTTTTTCATCAACATAGCGTGTGCGCAGTCGAAAATCGGCGCGGCTCTCATCGCATTCGACAGCCAGACAACAGGCCCCCGCCATCACAGCCGCCAGCGGCTGTGCGCCGCCCATCCCGCCCAAGCCGCCAGTCAAAATCCAGCGCCCCGTCAGATTGCCGTCGTAATGCTGACGTCCGGCCTCCATGAAGGTCTCATAGGTGCCTTGGACGATCCCTTGGGTGCCAATGTAAATCCACGACCCTGCGGTCATTTGGCCATACATCGCGAGGCCCTTTTTATCGAGCTCATTGAAGTGGTCCCAGTTGGCCCAATGCGGCACGAGATTTGAGTTGGCAATCAACACACGTGGCGCATCTTTGTGGGTGTTGAACACGCCAACAGGCTTGCCCGATTGCACCAATAGGGTCTCGGTTTCTTCAAGGTCCTTGAGAGCGGCAATAATGGCGTCAAAGTCCTCCCATGTGCGCGCGGCGCGGCCGATGCCGCCGTAAACCACCAACTCATGAGGGTTTTCCGCCACGTCGGGGTGCAGGTTGTTCATCAGCATCCGCATTGGTGCTTCGGTCAGCCAACTTTTGGCAGTGATCTCGGTTCCGGTTGGAGGGAAAACGTCGCGAGTGTTGTGGCGGGGATTGTTCATTGGGAGCCTCCTAAAGACGGGGCCATGTCGGCCAAAGCGGTGAGGATAGATTTTAGATGTGGGCGAAGTCGGTCGGCCTTTGTTTGGTCATAGGTCCAAGGATGTGCCTCGTTCGATAAATATGTGGATTGCGCAAGTTCCATTTGGATGGCGTGGATATGATCTCCGGGTTGGCCATAATGTCTCGTGGCCCAGCCCCCTTTAAAACGCCCGTTCACGCTGGTGGAGAACCCTGAAGCACGGGTGCAAAATTCTGCAACCTTGGCTTCTACTTTTGCGGCACAAGTCGCGCCACCATCGGTGCCGATGTTGAAGTCCGGCAGGGTGCCATGAAACAAAAACGGTATGTTTGACCGGATGGAGTGGCAATCATAAAGGATAGCGAAACCGTGCAACGCCCGCACACGTGAAAGCTCTGCCAAAAGCGCGAAATGATAGGGTCTGTGGTATGTGGCGCAGCGCAATTCGATCTCGGCGTTCGTGGGGGGCTGGTCCCAAATATCCACCCCATCGAAATCAGTCAAAGGCACCAGAGTTGTGGTGTTTTGACCGGGGTAGAGACTGCTGCCGGAGGGATCACGATTGGCATCAATTACATAGCGATGGAAGTTGGCACTGACGGTTGTGGCCTCAGGTAGCAGGTCCGCGTAAAGACGATTGATATGCCAATCGGTATCAGCCAACTGGCGCCCGTTTTCATTCAACCTTACCGCAATGTCGTCAGGAACATAGGTGCCCCCATGCGGGGAACCCAGTACAATTGGCCCAGTGCCTTGGTGAACGCTAACCAGCGTCATTCGGCCTGCCCCTTTACGAAGTCCGACAGATCAACCGTGTCAAGCAACGCACCCGTTGCCACCAGTTCAGCCGCCGCTTCGATGGAGGGGGCCATGTAGCGATCTTGCTCCATGGTCGCAACTTTTGTGCGCAGAACCTGCATGACTGATTGCAACGCCGCGCTGGTTTGCAAAGGGGCGCGAAACTCGATCCCTTGGGTGCTGCACATGGCCTCAACCCCAAGGATCACATTCAGATTGGCGTTCATACGCAACAGACGGCGGGCTGCGTGGGCGGCCATGCTGACGTGATCTTCTTGGTTGGCCGAAGTCGGGGTGCTGTCCGTGGTGCAAGGGTTCGCCAGATGTTTGTTCTCACTCATCAGGGCTGCTGTGGTGACCTCGGCAATCATCAGGCCCGAATTCAGGCCAGGATTAGGCGTTAGGAACGGTGGCAGGTCAAACGACAATGTCGGGTCGACCATCAACGCGACGCGCCGTTGCGCGATTGCGCCAATCTCAGATACAGCCACAGCAATTTGATCGGCAGCAAACCCGACAGGTTCGGCATGAAAATTCCCACCCGATACGATCAAGCCGTCGTGCACCAGCACCAAGGGATTATCTGTCACGGCATTGGCTTCGACCTCAAGGGTGCGACCGGCGAAATGCAACAAGTCCATTGCCGCGCCTGTCACTTGGGGTTGGCACCTTATGCAATACGGGTCCTGCACGCGGATGTCGCCGTCACGGTGGCTTTCGCGAATTTCGGATCCGTCCATCAAGGCGCGTTGGGCCCGGGCCACGGCGATCTGTCCTGCATGGCCGCGCAGAGTGTGGATTGCATCTTGCAGGGGGGCGGTCGAACCCATGATCGCGTCGGTCGACAACGCACATGTTAGCACCGAAGTCGCCGCATTGCGCCACGCCCCCCACAACCCAACCAATGCACAAGCCGTTGAGAATTGCGTACCGTTGATCAAGGCCAAACCTTCTTTGGCGACCAGAGTGATCGGTGTCAGCCCCGCCTTTTCCAAAGCCTGAGCCGAACCCATGCGATTGCCATCAAACGTTGCCTCGCCCTCTCCGATCATTGCGGCGGCCATATGGGCCAGTGGGGCCAAATCGCCAGACGCGCCGACTGATCCTTGGCTAGGGATCACAGGTGTGACGCCCTTAGCCAACATGCCTTCGATCAAGTTCACCGTGGTCATTTTTACGCCAGACGCACCGCGCCCCAAAGACAAAAGTTTCAGCACCATCATCAACCGTGTGGTGGCCACATCCAGCGCTTCGCCAACCCCGCAGCAATGTGAAAGGATCAAGTTGCGCTGCAATGTCTCGACATCATTGGAGGCGATTTTGACGCTCGCCAATTTGCCGAAACCGGTGTTGACCCCGTAAACAGCTTCATCGCCTGCGACCGCCTTGGCGACCATATCGGCGGCAGCTGATATCCCCACGTGCGAGGACGGATGCAAGACAGCCGCTTTGTCGCCCGTCCAAATGTCGTTTAGCTGGGCAAGGGTCGCCGCACCGGGGGTTAGAATGACCGTCATAGTGTTCCCTTATAGATTCGTGAGTGAAGTGGATTAAAGCCGATGCGGTACGCCAGCTCAGCTGGATGCGCCGCGTTCCAAACACACAAATCGGCCCGTCTGCCTGCAATAATCCGGCCGCGATCTGCTTCGCCCAGCGCGGAGGCCGCATGGGCTGTCATGCCCAAAAGTGCTTCGAGAGGTGTCATGCGAAACAGGGTGCATGCCATGTTCATTGTCAGCAAAGCCGAGGCCAGCGGCGAGGAGCCCGGATTGCAATCTGTCGCCAAGGCCATGCGCACCCCATGGTCCCGAAACTCTTGGATTGGTGGCGCTTGGGTTTCGCGTAGCGTATAAAATGCCCCCGGCAGCACCACCGCCACGGTGCCCGCCGCCGCCATAGCTTTGGCATCGGCTGTTGTGGCGTATTCAACGTGATCCGCGCTTAGGGCGCCGTATTTTGCGGCCAACTGCGTTCCACCAGTGTTAGACAATTGTTCGGCGTGCAGTTTGACGGGCAAACCCAGTTCCACGGCCACATCAAAGACCCGTTTGATTTGCGCCGTGTCAAACGCAATACCCTCGCAGAACCCGTCCACCGCATCAACAAGCCCCTCGGCATGGGCAGCACGAAGGGCTGGGATGCAGACCTCATCAATATAGATGTCAGGGCTGTTTTTCAGTTCAGGCGGAACCGCATGTGCGCCCAAAAAGCTGGTCTTCACATCGATGGGACGCGCTTGCGCTATCTGGCGGGCAACCCGCAGCATTTTCAGCTCGGTGGCTTGGTTCAGACCATAGCCCGACTTCACCTCAATCAGGGTCACGCCCTCGGCAATAAGCGCGTCCACCCGCGTTAAGGCGTCTGCCAATAGCATTTCTTGTGACGTCTCGCGCGTTGCGGTCACTGTTGAAACAATCCCGCCGCCAGCTTTGGCGACTTCTTCATAACTGGCCCCATTCAAGCGCAGTTCAAATTCCGCAGCGCGGTTGCCACCAAACACAATATGGGTATGGCAATCGATCAACGCAGGGGTAACAAGCCGCCCGCCAAGATCATGAACCTCACCTGATAGGTAGGCGTTTGGCATATCCTTCGCGGGGCCAACCCATTCAATCTGCTGGCCCGCAATGGCAATAGCCCCCTCAGCGATCAGGCCGAAGCTGTCATCGCTTTGCAGCGTTACAATCTGTGCATTGGTCAAAAGCATTGGGATCGACTCACTTGCTTATACTCGCCGTTAATGTCATTATGTGCATACATAATAACATGTCAAGCGAGTGAGATATGCAGACCATCTGGGCCGAAACCGCGTTGCTGCCAACAGGCTGGGCATCTAACATTCTGATCGAAATCGATGCGGTTGGCCGGATCAATAAGGTTCAACCAAATGCGCCGCGTGCTGGCACACAAGTTGCGATGCTTTTGCCAGCCCCCGTCAATGTCCACAGCCACGCATTTCAACGCGCGATGGCAGGGTTGACAGAAACCCGCGGGCCAAATGCAAGCGACAGTTTCTGGACATGGCGTCAGTTGATGTTCCGCTTTTTGGATCGCCTTTCACCCGACCATATCGAGGCCATCACAGCTTTCGTGCAGATGGAGATGCTTGAGGCGGGCTATGCCACCAACGTTGAGTTTCACTACCTTCATCATCAACCCAGCGGCACGCCATATGACAATATCGCGGAGATGTCTGAGCGCGTTGCTGCGGCCAGCCAGCAATCCGGCATCGGACTTTGCTTGCTGCCGGTACACTACGAATTTGGCGGATGCGATCAGCGTGCATTAACGGCGGGTCAAATCAGGTTTGGTAACAACCACGCGCGATTTGTGACCCTGCATGAGGCCGCCAAATCTGCGCTGGCATCCTTACCGATAGACACGCAAATCGGGGTCGCGCCCCATTCATTGCGGGCCGTGAGCGTAGAGGATTTGAAAAGCTACAATGCGGATTTTCCAACTGGCCCAATCCATATGCATCTGGCCGAACAGGTAGCCGAGGTCCAAGAAGTTCAGAACCACTGGGGGTTGCGCCCTGTGGAATGGGCGCTTGAAAACGTGGGGCTGGATCATCGTTGGTGCCTGATCCATTGCACGCAGATGACCCCTAATGAAACTGTCGCATTGGCCAGGTCAGGCGCGGTTGCGGGGCTTTGCCCGATCACAGAAAGTAATCTTGGCGACGGCATATTCGACGCGGTACGCTGGGCCCAGAATGGTGGCCAGATCGCGATCGGCTCGGACAGCAACATTCGCATTTCTCTAAGCGAGGAGCTGCGAACACTCGACTATTCCCAACGGCTGCGCGATGGCACTCGCGCCGCATTAGCGACGCCTGAACAATCTACCGGACGGCGGATATTTGAGAGCATGTTACAGGGCGGCGCACAAGCGTCAGCGCGCGAAACCGGACGCCTTGAAAACGGGTATTGGGCAGACATGTTGGCGCTCGACACCTCGTCGGAACACTTGTGGGGGCGCTCTGGCGATGCTGCTTTGGACAGCTGGATTTTTGCAGGCGACGATAGTTTGGTAACTGACGTTTGGTCTGCAGGGCGACATATGGTACGCAGTGGATCGCATGTGGCGCGCGATCAAATCGTCACAGCCTATAAACGGACGATAGACGCCTTGAAAGACAGCCTATGAACACCCCGACTTTTCGCAACTGGCAAAGTGTCCAAACCGAAGTTCTGCGCCGCATTCATGCCCGCGAATGGAAACCGGGCGATCTTATTCCTAATGAGGCCGATTTAGCGCTGGAATTTGGTTGTGCCCGCTCGACAGTGAACCGCGCTTTGCGGGCGCTGGCCGACAATGGGCTGCTTGATCGCCGCCGAAAGGCCGGCACACGCGTCGCCAGTCAACCCGTGGCCAAAGCGACGCTCGACATCGCTGTGATCCGAACCGAGATCGAGGAGCGCGGGCAGAAATACGGCTACCAGTTGATTTTACGCAACCAAGCGATCCCGCCGGTTGCCATTTGTGCGTCCATGCAAACCGGAACCACAGAACAGTTATTGCACATCCGTGCCCTGCATATTGCTGATGATAAACCCTATGCGTTAGAAGACCGTTGGATCAATACGACCGTTGTGCCCAAAGCATTGAACGAGCCGTTTCAAGAGATCAGCGCCAACGAATGGCTGCTTAAGAATACCCCTTACACAAATGGTGAAATCGCGTTTCATGCGGCCGTCTCAACGCCCGATGAAAGCAGCATTTTGAATTGCCCCGAACATAGCGCGCTTTTGGTGATAGATCGACTAACATGGGACAATAGCCTGTCGGTGACCAAGGTGCGTTTGGTGTTTGGACCGGGGCACCAGCTTCGGACGATCCTGTGACACAGCTAGCGCGATGCAGCCTCAATCAATGCTGTGGCCGCCGCTTTGGCATCCATTGCGGGATTTTCACTGTGGCACATCACGGCCATAATGATCGCACCTTCCTTTAGTATCATCAGTTGGCGCGCCAGGTTTTCAGGGTTCAAAAGACCTGCGGCTTTGGCGGTTTCTGTGAAGTGTTCGGTCAGCAAACGTTTGTGCGTTGACGATTGCAGGTGCACGGGATGGTCGCGTTCTTGAAACTCGGCGCTGGCCTTGATGAACATGCAGCCGCGAAATTCTGGCAGTGAAAACCAATCCTCTAACGCATCAAATATTGCCAGCAATTGCCCCTTGGGCGTGTCAGCCAGCGTTTCGACTTGGCGATATAACCAGCCACGAAAATTTGTGTCCCGTAACTCAAGCGTGGCCAAAATGATGTCTTCTTTTGTGCGGAAGTGTTTGTACATCGAGGTTTTCGAGATTCCAGTCTCAGCGACCAATTTATCCATGCCAGTGGCGTGGAATCCATTCGCGTAGAAGACATCCAATGCCTTTCGAACCAGTTCATCACGTTTGTTTGGGCGCATGATTCTCTCACTATGTTTACCGATCTGTTCATAAAGTGTTGGAAGACGCAGCACAATCAACGAATGTGTTACCTTTAAAATTCAGTGCGTTAGGCGAATTTTGGCTGCTCTCTCTGATTTTTTCCAAAAATTTCTGTTGACTAAGGTTACCGATCGGTGCACCTATCACCCCACAAAGTACTGATCGGTACACTATACATTTCACTCTCGACAGGAGACTACCTTATGAAACGCTCTCGCTCATTGTTTAACAATCCTATTTCCCAGCTGGTTCTTATCGCGGCCATCGGCCTTGGCACTGCCGCCAAGGCCGATGATGGGCTGCCACACCCAGGTTTCAAAATCACCGCGGGCAATACCGCACTGTTGGTGACCGACCCGCAGAACGACTTTCTAAGCCCAGAAGGCGTGGCTTGGGGCGTTGTGGGCGCGAGTGTCGTGGCCAACGGAACGGTTGAGCATATTGACGAGTTGTTCGCGACGGCCACCCAAACTGGCATGCCTGTGTTTGTGTCGCCACATTATTACTACCCACATGATCATGGTTGGAAGTTTGAGGGCACGCTGGAATTGCTGATGCATAAAATCGGCATGTTTGATCGCACCAGCACGCTGAACACGGACGGGTTTGAGGGATCAGGCGCCGATTGGTTGGCGCAGTATAAGCCCTATATCAACAACGGCAAAACCGTCGTGACCAGCCCACACAAAGTATATGGTCCAGAAACCAACGACTTGGTTTTGCAGATGCGCAAACAGGGCATCGATAAGGTGATCATCGCCGGTATGTCGGCCAATCTATGCACCGAATCCCACATGCGCGAGCTGCAAGAACAGGGCCTTGAAGTCATGGTCGTCAGCGATGCCACCGCCGCGGCCCAGCTGCCTGGTCTGGATGGGTATGCCGCCGCGATGGTCAATTTTCGCATGATCGCCAGCGACGTTGCGGACACAGCCACAGTGACGGCTGCGATGCTGGCCGCGGCTGAGTAACGCCCCCGCCCTGACCAGATAAACGTCCCCTCCCGGCGTTTGGTCAGGGCACTTTTGAATAGGAAATATCATCATGGATCGCCCACCATTCCCTCCGTTTGAAAACGGCACCGCAGCGCAAAAAGTGCGCTTGGCCGAAGATGCCTGGAACACCCGCAATCCTGACATCGTTGTTGGCGCCTATACGGATGACAGCATCTGGCGCAATCGTTCTGAGTTTGTCACGGGGCATGGTGAAATCCACGCATTGCTGACGCAAAAATGGGCGCGCGAACATGAATACCGCCTAATCAAAGAGCTTTGGGCCGTTGCCCAAAACCGCATTGCAGTGCGCTTTGCTTATGAATGGCATGACGCCACGGGACAGTGGTTTCGCTCTTATGGCAACGAAAACTGGCTGTTCGCGAATGACGGCCGGATGTGTCAGCGCCACGCCAGCATTAACGACATGCTGATCGCTGAGCATGACCGGCGGCTTCACTGGTCTTTGGGCCGTCGCCCTGACGATCACCCCGGCCTCACCGACCTAAATCTTTGACTTTTTGACTGGAGAATTCCAATGCCCCTCGCATTTGCCGATATCGCCTTCACCCCGTCCGTTCTGAGTGAGCAGACCAAATTTGGCTCCGCCCATGTTTATAACAAATTCCTGTCGGCTGAGCGCTCAGGCGGGGATCGTCTTGGCCCAGAAGAAGCCGCGTTTTTGGCCGAACGTGATGGGTTCTTTCAGGCCAGTGTTTCAGAGACCGGTTGGCCCTATGTGCAGTTTCGCGGCGGCGCGCCGGGGTTTTTGAAAACCCTTAATGCCAACACGATTGCCTATGCAGATCTGCGCGGCAACCGGCAGTATATCAGCGCCGGAAACTTGCAGCATTCCAAACGCATTTCGTTGATCGCCGTGGATTATCCGAACCAACGCCGATTGAAAGTTTGGGGTGAGGCACATCTCATTGATCCTGCAGCCGATCCGGATTTGGCTCAGAGATTGCACAGCGGCAAATCGGCTGTCGGTCAGATTGTTAAAATCACTGTTCTGGCAGTTGATTGGAACTGCCCGCGTCATATTCCGCGTCGATATACGCTGGAGGAATTGGAACCAGAACTCAGCAGTCTCCACGCTCAAATTGCCACCCTCACGGCCGAAAATGCCGCCCTGAAAAACACAACAAAACAACTCAATACCTAAACCCAATGGAAGGAATATCCAATGAAAACACTATTTTTAACTGCAGCGTCTTCAGCTGCAATCGCAACAGCTTTGCTTGTTACACCGATGGCATCGACCACGTTTGCTGCGCAGTCTGAAAATCACAGCGTCCACTTCAGCACCACTCAGATTGATGGCTTAAAGATCGCTTACCGCGAGGCTGGTGATCCAGCCAAACCAACCGTTTTGTTGCTGCACGGCTTCCCAACGTCGTCGCATATGTTTCGAAATTTGATCCCCGAGTTGGCCCAAGACTATCACGTCATCGCACCTGATTACCCCGGCTTTGGTGCGTCTGACATGCCTGACGCGGCAGAGTATGAGTACTCATTCGCCAACACGGCCGAGATCATTACCCAGCTGCTGGATCAAAAAAATGTAGACGATTATGCTGTCTATTTGATGGACTACGGCGCACCTGTCGGGTTTCGGATGTTTGCCCAAGACCCTGAACGCGTTTCCGGTTTCATCATTCAGAATGGCAATGCTTATGAAGAGGGGTTGCGCGAATTTTGGGACCCGTTAAAGACCTATTGGGCTGATCCCTCAGATCAGAACGGTGATCAGCTGCGCGGTTTTCTAGGCATGGACGCAACCAAGTGGCAGTTCACCCATGGCACGCAAAACCCCGAGGCCATAAGCCCCGATAACTATTGGCATGTTCAATACTTGCTGGACCGGCCCGGCAACCAGGAAGTGCAGCTCGAGATGTTTTTGGACTATGGCACCAATGTTGCTGAATATCCAAAATGGCAGGCGTTGTTTCGCGAACACCAAACTCCGACGTTGCTGATGTGGGGCCAAAACGATCATATTTTTCCAGCCGAGGGGGCGCATCCCTACAAGCGTGATTTGACGAACCTAGAGTTCCATTTGCTCGACACCGGTCATTTCGCGCTGGAAGAATTCGGTGATGAAATCGCCGATCGCATGCTTACGTTTTTGGATCAAAACAGCGGCAGATAGCTCGCTAAAAAACCGGTGCCGCAACTTGGAAATGAAGCTGCGGCACCGGTACTGTTGCATTCTCAGGGGCACCGTTTGCGCCCTGCCCTTAAGATCACATGCGCCCGGCAATCAACCCGATCAGTTTTTGATGATCCGCATCGAAATTCCGAATACCCTCAGCCAGCTTTTCAGTCGCCATCGCATCGGCGTTCATTTGCCAACGGAAGGTTGCTTCATCCATTGCAATCGGAGCAATGCCGCTGCTGTTCTCAGGTGACAAAGCACGGGCCAGGGTAGAAGGATCATTGCCCATTTCATCCAGCAAGCTAGGGGCGATTGTCAGGTTATCACAGCCTGCCAAAGCTTTGATTTGGTCACTGTTTCGGAACGAGGCGCCCATCACAACAGTGTCGATGGCGTTGGATTTGTAGTAGTCATAAATCTGACGCACAGACTTTACGCCTGGATCCTCATCAGGGGTATAGCTGTCGCGACCCTCGGCCTTTTTGTACCAGTCCGTAATGCGCCCAACAAACGGCGAAATCAGGAATGATTTGGCGTCGGCACAAGCGACAGCTTGGGCCATGGAAAACAGCAACGTCAGATTACAGTCAATGCCGTCGCGCTGCAAAATTTCGGCGGCGCGGATGCCTTCCCATGTGGCAGCCAGCTTGATCAAAACTTGGCTCTTTGAAACGCCGCGTTTATCGTATTCCGCGATGATGTCACGGGCACGGGCGACCGAACGTTCGGTGTCAAAGGACAGGCAAGCGTCCACTTCTGTCGAAACGCGGCCCGGCACGAGTGCAGCCAACTCTGTCCCCATCGCTACGGTTAAAACCTCGGTCACACCCTCGGGCGATAGGCAGGCCTGTTGTCCTGCTTGTATCTCGCGCGCGACCAGCTCTTCTGAGGCTGGGTCTTTCATGGCTTTCAAAACCAACGATGGGTTTGTCGTGCAATCCACAGGCTTATAGATCTTCACGGCTGCGACTTCGCCGGTGTCGGCGACGACCGTGGTCATGGTCCTGAGTTGGTCCAACACATTTGTCATATCGTAGTTCCTTATTTGCTGATTAGGGCCATGGCCTTGCTGGCGTTTTTTTGTGTCCAAGATTGTTTCATCTTCTGGCGGGTCATAGCAATCGCGTCAAATTGAAACAATGAATAGTCACAAAATAACACCAAGTTTGTTGCGTTTGATAATTCCACGTTAATTTTGCCCGACCCAAACGCGCGCGCACGTGCATTGTCGGAGTTAGTGAGACAGTATGAAGCGCGAAGACAGAAGACAAGCTATCATGGACCTTCTCGTTTCAGAAGAGTCGTTTGATCTTGACGATTTGACCCAGCGTTTTGCGGCTTCCAAAATGACCATTCACCGTGATCTGGGCGACCTCGAGACCGCTGGCACCATGCGCAAAGTACTTGGCAGCGGCACAATCGACGCTGGCTCACAATCCGAGAGCGATTTTCGCTTTCGTGCGCAACAAGATCGCGGTGCAAAAAAAAGCGGATGGCCGAGGCTGCGCTGGCATTGATCGTCAGTGATTGTTGCTGGGGGAAAAACCTATTTTCTGGCGCACCACAGCCGCTTCGGCCGCACTGCGCTGCACAAGCTGGCGAATGTGGCGGAATTTGATGGGGTGATCACGGATGCGGCGCCAGATCCAGACAGTATTGCGGCGTTCACACAAGCGGATTTGACGCTTACAGTTGCTTCAAGCCGAAAAGATAACGGCGCATGAAACCGCAGGGCTTCTGGATCGAAACCAGTTGGAAAATGAACAAGGTCTTTGCAAAGCTCTTTGCGAACGCTCTTGTGGCAGATGCAACGACTGATCCGCAAATTTGGCGTTTTGTCATCCCGTCCGTTACCAACGTGCGCGAGGTCAAAAACATCTTGGCCGGCACCTCGAATAAGGTCGAGGTTCAAGCCTGCATTGGGCGGATGATGGTACTTGGAAAGGCGAGGTATCTCCCTTGATGCTCCAAGATTGCGGGACCGATATTGTTGAGTTGGGGCACCCTGAGCGATGCGCGTTTCTCAATGAAACCGATGGGACTGTGGGCCTTAAGGTCGAGGCAGCGGCACCACGCAATGGTGCTGTTGATCTGAATGGCGACACATTGAACGAGCGTAAAGCCGGTCAGGCAACCGACGTTTTGCAGGCACAGGTACGGGGGCGTCGAGCAGACTTTCAGACGCTCAAAAAATGCTGCAATTCTCTTGGCCTATGAGCCGGTCTGGGCCGTCGGTGTGAACGGCATTCCTGCGGCGTCCAGCTACACAGAGGCGCATCTGGTCGAATTCATTGACGTGGCCAAGGCCGTTTTGAGCCGAAACGTGCTGTGCCTTTATGGCGGGTCGGCCAACCCGCAAAATTGCACAGAATTGATCCAGCGCTCACATATTTTTACAATTAACGGCCCTGACGACCTGGCGGTCGACAAATTCCTTGAGGCCATGGTGAGTTCGAGCAAATCTATTTTCCAAATCAATCAACGCAACGCAGCAATTGGATATTTTAACCCTGCCCACAATGGCACCGACTGTTCCCAGCGCATCTTTGTTCAAGGCTCATGCAGACGGGCCGATGGAGGGGTTGGAATTGGTACTTAAGAGTGGCCAAATGGGCAGCCCTGACTATGTTGGCTGGGTCCGTGATAGCAGCGGCGTCAGGTGAGCAAGAATTACCTAACGGAACGTCGCTTCTTATCTGAGCGGCATCGAGCAGAGAACAGATTGCAAAGTGGTGCAGGCAAAACTTGCTGTGGCGGTTGTAATGCGACCTTACGATGGCTATTTCTTTTTGTCTGGAGCCGCGAACCTCAAGGACATAGTTAGTATGGAAAATAGCCTTTTTCAATTTATCTGGAAGTATTCGAAACGTAATCAATTGGTGCTTTTGGTCGTCACACTGATGACCTTCCCGATACTGTATCTATCGCTGGAATTGCCGAAACGAATTATCAACGATGCGATTGGCGGCACAGGCGCTGACGTGATCGTATGGGGCGTGACGCTAAGCCAAACCCAATTTTTGATGGCACTTTGCGTCGGTTTTCTGCTGTCGGTTCTGGTGAACGGCTTGCTTAAAATGAAGCTAAATACCATGAAAGGTGTGCTGGCTGAGCGGTTGCTTCGTCGGTTCCGGTTCCAACTTTTGACCCGAATACTGCGGTTTCCACGCCCGTACTTTCGCACCACAAGTCAAGGTGAACTGGTTTCGATGGTGACATCCGAGGCCGAGCCTATGGGCGGCTTGATGGGCGATATGTTGTCTCAGCCGGTTTTCCAAGCAGGACAGATGATTACTATTCTAGCGTTTCTGTTTGCCCAGAGTTTTTGGTTCGGGTTGGCCTCTGTGGCGCTGATCCCTTTGCAGGCGTGGATCATTCCAAGGCTACAGCGCCAAATCAACCAACTGAACAAGAGCCGCATTCAAGAAGTACGCAAGCTGGCAGCAGACATCGGCGAATCCGCGGCAGGCGTTAGCGATATTCGCACCAATGGCGGTCTTCGCTACCGCATGTCGATGTTTTCCAATCGCTTGGGTCGGCTGTTCGACATCCGTTTTGATATTTATCAGAAAAAGTTTTTCATGAAGTTTCTGAACAACTTCATCAATCAATTGACTCCGTTCTTTTTCTATTCGGTTGGTGGTTATTTGGCGATCAACGGCCAAATTTCGGTCGGTGCACTTGTGGCGGCATTGGCGGCGTACAAGGACTTATCGTCGCCTTGGAAAGAGCTGCTGACCTACTACAACCAAACCCAAGACATGGCGCTGCGTTGGGAGGTTGTAACGGAAAAATTCTCGCCCAAAACGCTGGTCGATGATGAGCTATTCGAAGGTATGCCTGACAAGATGCCGAGCCTTAGCGGCGACATCGAGCTGCGTGACATAACGGTCGTTGATGATGAAGGTCACACCGTGCTTGAAGACATCAATCTAACCCTCCCCAAAGGTGCTCGGGTTGCCATTCAGACAAACAGCGAAACGGCCGCATTGGCCATTGCCGATGTCCTAACCCGCGAGGTTATTCCTGCGCGCGGCAGCGTGCTGATTGCTGGGCACAAGCTGAATGAACTGCATCAGTCTGTTGTGGCAAATCGCATTGGGTATGCCCATTCCAAACCACATATTTTTCAGGGAACGTTGGGTGAAAACATTTTGCTGCCATTCAAAAATGAACCCGTCGTAATTGGTGACCTCAACACCCGCACAGAACGCTGGCACCAAGAAGCCATGCTATCGGGCAATAGCCTTGATCAATTTGAGACCGATTGGGTTGATCCCCAACTGGCAGGTCTACCCACCACTGACGCCATCCACGAATGGTGGTTTCAATTGGTCGAGGCAATGGGAATTGACGAATTCATGGTGCGTCGTGTGTTGAAAACCCGCATAGATGCTGGTCATCAGCGAGAGTTGGCGCAAGCTATTGTGCGTCTGCGGCCCGAAATCGCAAGGCGGTTGAGCGAAGCTGGCCTGAGCGATGTCGTCCACGCATTTGACCCAGAAAAATTCAATCCGGTCTCACCTCTGGGCAGCAACCTTCTTTATGCGCTCCCGACCCGAATGCTAACCCAAAGATCCTTGGCTCAAGAAGGCAATTTCTTCAAAATGCTTAAAGACGAAGGGATCGTCGATGAGCTCGCCCAAATGTCAGCCAGTTTGATCCAAGGCATGACAGCTACGTTTGGCACCGATGGAACGGATCATCCTCTTTTCCGGCGGTTAAACATGGACGAGGACCTTTATCACGAATTGGGGGCAATCGTCGCCAAGAGACGGCTTGTAGGGGACCAAGGTCTAAAACAAGAAGATTTCTCTCTGATGCTGACCGTCACATTTGCCTTTTCGGCTGAACAAATCGGCCCCGGATTTAGCGAAACCTTTAAAAAACGTGTTTTAGAAATCCGGAAAAAGAGTTCCGTGATGATGGTGGCACAGCTGGATGGCCTGTTCGAAACTATTGATCCAGAGCGTTACATCCCAGTGATGTCAGTTCTAGGCAACGCTATCTTCGGGCGCATTTCCGGCATGGCCGGTGCGCGCGAAAAGCAGGTCGAAGATATTGTTGTTGAGGTGCTAAATGAGCATGGCTTACGGCGCCTTACCGCGCAATCTATTTTTGATCTTGCGACAACTCAGGGCGGCGAAAACCTACCCGCTGTATTTCGGGAACGCATCGCCTTTAGCCGCGCTGGCATTAAAAAACCTGACGTTCTAATCCTTGGCAATGCTTTGGCAAGTCACGATAGTGCTGCGCGGGCGATCATGCGTGACCGCATAAGTAAACTGATGCCCGATACAACGATAATTTTCATCGAAAATAACTTTCAAAATCCTGATCTTTACGACGTGTTTGCTGAGATCTCGGATGGTCGTATCGACGGTACGGTAAGAGCTGAGGAACCCGAGGACGAAGATGCCCGGCAGGATTTGAAGCGCAAACTAAGAGCTATCAAAGAGGCCGATTTGTTCGCGGATCTTGACCGTCAGCAACAACGACTGCTGGCGTTTAGCGCTCAGTGGTACAAAGCCGAAGCGGGGCAAAGTATTTTCAAGGCCGGAGAGACTGCCGATGCGGCCTTTCTGTGCGTCAAAGGTTTGGCGGGTTTGTACTGGCCCGATGGAAACGGGGGATCTATCATGGTCACCGAAGTCGCGCCGGGTCGATTGATTGGCGATTTGGCAGTTATCATGGACGACAAGCGCGCCATTGATATGAACGCTATAGAAGACAGTGTTTTTCTGCGCATTGGTGCCGAAGAATTCATGTCCGTCGTGAAGAATGATGCCAAAGTCGCAACGAGCCTACTGCGCGCGGTTTCAGGTCACTTACTGAACGCCGGAAATGGCCTGCGTGCTGTCCGCGAATTTGCAGTCGAAAGAGGGGTAGATTTTGAAGAATTCGACACGTCCTTTTTGGAGTGACCAAGCGAGCCAAGCCCTCACCAACCGCTCAGGCCAACGCTTAAACCGTAAGGGGCACGCTATTTCCAAAAACACGGTTGCACCTGCGCGGCCCTAACCCTGTCTGGCATCTCAACCTGCAATTCTGTTCCGGCCTCCCAATGGCCAATGTCGACCATCCCGATCGCCACATTGGTTTCGAAATCCGGCGACCAGGCCACCGACGTGATATGGCCAACGTGGAGGCCACCGCGTGTCAACGCCAACACTGAGGGAATCGGCGACATCGGCGCGCCCGAGATAGAAATCGCGCGGATCTGACGCTGCGATCCCCGCGCGGACTCTTGCTTCAATGCTGCCTTACCAATGTAGTGTACATCATCAGGCGCGTTGCAAAATTTACCCAGGCCGCATTCGAACGGTGTGTTTTCCCAATTCATATCGTTGCCAAAACTCAATAACCCCCCTTCAATGCGTTCAATCAGATTGGGGCACCCAGCCCGCACCTGCAAGTCTTGACCCGCCGCAAACAACGCGTTCCAAAGCGGCATGCCATTTTCATGCCCCTCGACGTAAATTTCGAACCCACCCTGTTTAGAATACCCTGACCGCGACACGATGAAGGATGTATTTTCAAATCGTAGCCGTTTTTGGCGAAAGAAACGAATGTCGTGCACCTCCGCACCAAAAACCCGTTCCATAAGTATGTCTGCTTTTGGCCCCTGCACCGCGAGCGGCGAGACATCCGGCTCGAACACATCAACATCCAAATCAGCACCCAAGGCCAGCCCCTTAACCCAGTACAAAAGATCGCTGTCGGCAATCGAAATCCACCAACGCGTATCCGAGTGTTTTATGGCAACCGGATCATTCAGCATCCGCCCTTTTTGATCCACAACCGGAACGTAATAACACTGATCTGCTTGCATCTTGCGCAGATCACGCGGGGTTATCATTTGCATCAATCTCGCTGCATCAGGGCCGACCAGTTCCACCTGTCGCTCCACCGAAACATCCCAGACCTGAACATGGGCCTTTAGATGGTGATAATCAGAAACAACATCCTGAAACACTGTCGGCAAAAGCATGTGGTTGTAGACCGTATAGGCCTTTACCCCAGCGGCCTTGACGCCACGTGCATACGGCGTGACCCGCAAGCGACGCGATTGTGACAAAAGGGGCGGCTCGGGATTTTCTTGTAACGCGATATCACCAAGCTGCGGGCTGTAAACCGGCATACTTGCAGTGCTCTGGTCTAGACCATATTCACCCCAAACATCTGCCAAAGGTTTGGCCAGATTTTCAGACGGGATATATGCCGTGGTTTGGGCGGTATTGATTTTTTCAGGCATATCTGATCTCGTTCATTATGAGTGCTTGTAATTCACTCTCTAATTCGGAAAGGCCCGCTGTAATATAGTGAAAAAATTGCAAGATGGATCAAAAAATTCAATGGTGAACGACCTTCCAACCCTCAAGGGCTTGCGTGCATTTGAAGAAGTGTTTCGGCGCGGCAGCTTTACGGCGGCAGCCAAAGCGTTGTACGTCCAACAACCCGCAATCAGTTATCAAATCAAACGCTTGGAGGAGGATTTGGGCGTCGCCCTTTTTGAAAAAGAACTTGGGCGTCTCGTGCCGACACGCCAGGCCAATGATCTGTTTGAAACACTAAACCGTGCCTTTGATTCCATTCGACAAGCGGCGAACGATCTGCGTCAATCGACCAGACCGCCAAGCTTTACAATCGCGACCTACCCCGGAATCGGCACTTACTGGCTCTCGCCTCGATTGCCGCTTTTGTCCGAGGCTCTTGGGCTTAGAACCAAACTCACCACGCTTAAGAAAGATGCCGACCTTTGGCGGGAAGAAGCCGATTGTTGGATCATTTTTGGACATGGCAGCTGGCCAGACCGTGACGCTCGCTTGCTGATACGCGAAGAAGTCAGCCCAGTTGCCGCCCCTAGGGTGGTGGAGCGTATCAATTCAAGCAAGGCCAAGAGTTGGTCCGCGGGCATTCCGGTCATCGAGTTGGAAGACCCCGACGCAAGATGGCTGAATTGGGAGTCGTGGTTTGGACGGGCAGATTCCCCCCTGCCCCCACCCGACCAAAGGATCGTCGTGAACGACCACGGATTGGCCCTGCACATGGCCCTTACAGGAAACGGCATCGCACTGGCGTGGCTTGGCGTCGTTGATGAACTTTTGGCAGGCAAAAGCTTGGTCAGGCTATCTTCAGAAGTGCTGACTTCGCAGGCAGGTTACTGGCTTGTTGGCCCCGTCGGCTTCTTTGACACCCACCGAGGGGCTTTGGTTCTGGAAAACCTAGAGAATGATATCCCCGTCGCCCAACCCACATCGGATAACGACGTTTAAATCCTCTGATTTGTGTGGGGGCGAATCCCTCTATTGCTCGAGCTGCTCCGCTCTGAACCAGCCATTTTGGCGACCTAACCTTCACAGCGACTTGAAACCACAAAACATTGTTCCGCCCAACAATAGGTGATTTGGAACAAGCGTTCCGATGTCTGGAAATTTCCTGCATTTCAGTCCTTATCGATCCTGCGACATGGTCACAAAACGGAATAATGTCCTATATGTGACTCCAACGCCTCTGAAAGGGTCCATCCGATGTCTTCTGCATTCTCGCCAAAAGTTGTTACCGCCAATGATTTGGTCCTTGGTGACGTGGTTTATCTGTCGGTTGACGGCCAATGGGTGCGTCAGCACACAGAGGCTGAGCTGTTTTCAGACGCAGATCGCGCCAATGAACGCCTTGGCTTTGCAGAAGCACAGCATGGCCAAGTTGTTGGCGTATATTTGGCTGATGCAGTCTCGGGCATCCACGGTCCCGCCCCTGTCCATTTTCGCGAAGGTTTTCGCGCCCGCGGCCCATCCAATCTTTTCCACGGCAAGCAATCGGAGCAAAACAATGTATCAGTATAATGATTTTGACGCTGGCTTCGTAAAGGCGCGCAACGCCCAGTTCCGTGATCAGGTCGCGCGCCGCATTGATGGCAGCCTTACCGAAGACGAGTTCAAACCCTTGCGCTTGATGAACGGGCTGTATCTGCAATTGCATGCCTATATGCTGCGTGTGGCCATTCCTTATGGCTCGCTTGACAGCGGCAAAATGCGCCAGCTTGCGATGATCGCGGACCGTTGGGATAAGGGCTATGGCCATTTCACCACCCGCCAAAACATCCAGTACAACTGGCCAAGCCTTGTTGACGTGCCCGATATGCTGGACGCGCTGGAAGAGGTGGGCATGCACGCCATTCAGACCTCTGGAAACACCATTCGCAATGTGACTTCCGACCATTTCGCTGGCGCCGCTGCTGATGAAATCGAAGATCCACGGCCGATTGCCGAATTGCTGCGTCAATGGTCCACTGACCATCCTGAATTCCAGTTCCTTGGCCGCAAGTTCAAAATCGCTGTGGGGGCATCCACACACGACCGTGCGGTACTAAAGGCGCATGATCTGGCTGTGCGCGTAGTGCAAAATGACGCGGGCGATACCGGTTATGAGATCATCATCGGTGGCGGTTTAGGCCGCACTCCAATGGTCGGCAAAGTGATTGTTGATTTCTTGCCACGCGCCGATTTACTGCCCTATGTCGAAGCTGTGTTGAGCGTCTACAATCTACTGGGCCGTCGCGACAACAAATATAAAGCTCGGATCAAAATCACCTTGCACGAAAACGGCATGGACAAAATTAGGGCGCTGGTCGAAGAGCGCTTTACACGGATCAAGCCGCAATTTGGTGGTCACGATCAAGCTTTGTTGGCACGCTTTCAGCAGGACTTTGTTGCGCCCGCATTCATTGATGCACCTTTGGACGGCTTTGAAGCGGCTTATGCGACGGATCCGGTGTTTGCCTCTTGGGTTGATACCAATCTGGCGACCCACAAAAACCCAGATTACGCAATTGCAACAATTTCTCTCAAAGCACATGGCCAGACGCCTGGAGATGCCAGTTCAGACCAAATGCGTTTGATGGCCGATGTGGCACAGGAATTTTCCCATGATGAGCTGCGCATCAGTCACGAGCAAAACGTGATCTTGCCGCATGTTCACAAAAGCCATCTGCCGGCTGTGCATGCACGTCTAAAAGAGATCGGTTTGGCCACGGCCAATATCGGATTGATTTCTGACATTATCGCCTGCCCGGGCATGGATTATTGCGCCTTGGCGACAGCCCGCTCGATCCCTGTGGCGCAACAAATCGCCACGCGGTTTGACGAGCTGAAGCTGGAGCATGATATCGGTGCGTTGAAGCTCAAAATCTCGGGTTGCATCAATGCATGTGGACACCACCATGTTGGCCATATCGGCATTTTGGGTCTGGACCGGGCTGGGGTTGAAAACTACCAAATCACGCTCGGCGGCGATGCCACTGAGAATACAAAAATTGGCAAACGCACGGGGCCGGGTTTTTCATATGATGAAATCGTACCCGCGATTGAACGGTTGATTTTGGGCTATCTTGATCTGCGCCAAGACGCGTATGAAACCTTTCTTGAGACCTACAACCGCCTAGGCGCTGATCCCTTTAAGGCAGTGTTGTATCCAGAAGGACGGGTTAAAAATGCAGCATGAATCAAGCTTTCTGACCGTCGGCGACAAGGCCGGCATTTTAAATCGCCAAAGTCGGAATTTCGGACCCTTGCAGGTTTTGAATTTTGCGATCCAACGCGCGGTGACCAATCGCACGGCACTGGTATCGTCCTTTGGTGCCGAGTCCGTTGTGCTGTTGCACATGGTGTCGCAGATTGACCCGAGCCTGCCTGTTTTATTCGTCGACACGCAAATGTTGTTTGCCGAAACGCTTGCCTATCAGACAGAAGTTGCCAGCCAATTGGGCCTGTCAGATGTCCGCAGCATTTCAGCCGACGCATTGGATATTGCGGTCCAAGACCCTGATGGCACGCTCAACCAACGCGACAAGGATGCCTGCTGCTCATTGCGCAAGACCAACCCATTGAACCAGGTATTAAAAGGGTTTGATGCGTGGATCACTGGCCGTAAACGCTTCCAATCCGGCATCCGTGCAGAGCTGGAGTTCTTTGAAAACGACGCGGATCGCCGGATCAAAGTGAACCCGCTGGCCCGCTGGCAGCCTGAAGATCTGAATGCATACATCGAGACCCATCAATTGCCCAAACATCCAAAAATTGCACAGGGGTTTGCGTCGATCGGCTGTGCGCCATGCACAACTCCCGTCAAAGAGGGCGAAGACGCCCGTGCGGGACGCTGGCGCGACAGCGATAAAACCGAATGCGGCATACATTTTGTCAATGGGGTGGCGCAACGCCAGCCCCTCGTAGGAGAGCTTTCAACATGAGCGTTATCGTAACGGATACCGGCTTTGGCGCCGACGATTGGGCGCATGATTTTGTCGCCTTAGAAGATGTCGCCAATGCGCCTTCGACAGTATTTGCAATTGATGTTCCGTCAGATGCCGATCCCGAAACGTTGCGCCCCTATCTAGAACGAGCTGAATTGATCCGCATTGATTTTCCCAGCTTTGCGGACGGGCGTGGGTTTACCATTGCGCGGCGCTTGCGGTTGATGGATTTTCAGGGTCGCCTGCGGGCCAAGGGCCATGTCATTTCCGACCAATATGCAATGGCACGACGCAGCGGGTTTGACGAAGTAGAGATTGATGCCAATTTGGCAGCACGTCAGCCCGAAGCCCAATGGATGAGCCGTGCCAACTGGCAGGAAAACGATTACCAAACTTTGGTACGTGCAAAAGCGAGCTAAGCCAAACGGGCACTCAACGCTGAAATAATCTGCCGCACTTCAAGAATATCCGATGGGCGCGAAAGCGTAGGGGCATGGCCGCAATCTTTAATTATGGTTGCCTGTGGTCTTGGCCCTGTCGCAATCATTCGCTCCAATATTGCCTTGGGCAGTATGTCCGAATTTTCGCCTGAGATGACATGCGAGGGGACCGTGATCTGATCATAACGCTCCCAAGATGTCAGCTCTTCAATTGAGGCTGTGAACTGGGCCAAAATATTCGGATCATAGTGGATGGTGAAATCGCCTTGCTGCGTCCGGCGAACAGAACTGCGGGTCATGCGGCGCCAAAAACTGTCGCTTGCAGGTCCAAAAGGTGTGTAGATCAGCCTAAACCAGTTTTCCGCATCCCTTAAGGATTTAAAAACAGGCAATTCAGTCGCATAGGTCAAAATCCGATCAATGGCCGTTTGCGGGGTTTCCGGTCCGATATCATTGATAATAAGGTATTTTATTCGATTTTCCAGTTGGCTCGAGGCCATACGCATGCCAATCAATCCGCCCATCGATGTGCCCAACCAACCCGCTGTTTCAATGCAGTAGTGATCCAACAATCCGGCAGCGAGCTGTGCGTAATGTTCGACGGAGTAGTCAATATTTGGCGATTTGGACCAGCTGGACAGGCCGCGCCCAATCGTGTCAGGGCAAATTACGAAATGGTCAATTGCCATGGCCGCAGCCAGTTCATCAAAGTCACGCCCTGTGCGTGCCAAACCGTGCCACATGACCAGCGGTTTGTTGTTCGGATCGCCCCACTGCGTCACGTAAATTTCGTGTCCCATCACAGGCACAAATGAATGCTTAGGCATCATGTTCATCCATTGTCCCCTTTGGCCATAATTGTTCCTGCAATGCCTTTGGGAAAGAAATAGACCAGCAAAATAAAGATGATTCCGAGCCAGAAAAGCCAACGATCTGGGTCGAGCAAGTGCGGTAACAATGGTAGATTAGCCGTGGCCTCGGCGGCAACACCCATCAGATCCCGCAAGTAGTATTGCGCGGTCACCATCAGCACCGCGCCAATGACTGCGCCCCACATCGTGCCCATGCCGCCGATCACCACCATCAGCAGAATATCAATCATGATGCTAAAGCTCAGCACCGTATCGGGGCCGGTGTATTTCAGCCAAATCGCATAAATTGTGCCCGCCAGCGACGCGACCACCGCAGCAATGCAAAACACAAACGTTCGGTAACTGACAACGCGATATCCGATCGCCTCGGCCCGTGCCTCGTTCTCACGGATCGCTTTTAGAACCGTGCCAAGTGGCGAGCCGACCAGCCTGAGCATTGCGATGAATAACACCAGTGACATCGTGAAAACAAAATAATAGGCCGCCAATTTGCCGTTCATTTTGACGCTGAAAATCCGCATCACTTTGCCGTCGTCATCGACCATCAGCTTGGTGGCGGTTTTAAAGATCGTTGGAGCGCGGTAGGTGATGCCATCCTCGCCGCCCGTAAAGGTGCTGAGCTGCGAAGCCAGCACCAAGGCAACGCTTGCCGCGGCCAATGTGATCATCGCAAAAAAGATCGCTTTGACACGCAGTGACAGCAATCCAATCGCCACGGCCACAACCAGTGATACGCCAATGCCAGCCAGTGCGCCAACGGCCACGGCATCCCAACCCGGCCCCATTTGTTTTAACGCAATCGCGCCGCCATAGGCACCAAAGCCAAAGAACATCGTATGGGCAAAGCTGACGATGCCGGTGTAGCCGATCAGCAAATCATAGCTGGCGACAAGCACAATAAAAACACAGATACGTGCCGCAACTTCGAGCGCGCGTGTGTCCTGAAACAGGAACGGGGCGAACAACAACATGGCCCCGATCAAAAGCACCGTGGCTTTGACAGCTTTTGAACCAGTGGTGGTTTTGGCGATCGCATTCATATTATTTCACCGCCGGTTTCAGGCCATTTGGCCGCCAAAGCAGAATTGCCATCATCAAAATCATGTTGGACGTTAGCGCAAGTTTAGGCGCAAGATAGCCAACATAGTTCGCCATCAAACCCACCAAGATCGCCCCCAAAAGCGTGCCCTCGATTGACCCTAGGCCACCGATTATGACAACGATAAAGACCACGATCATCATCTCGCCGCCCAAGGCAGGCGTGATCAATGTCTCATATCCAGCCCACATCGCACCGCCCATGGCTGCAAGCGCTGAGCCCAGCATGAAAACACCGATGAACAACCGGTCAATACGAAACCCCAAGGCCTCGACCATCTCGCGATTTTCAACGCCCGCACGGATCAGTAACCCGATCCGGGTCCGATTTAGCGTGAGGTAAAGCGCAAGATAAACCGCAAGCCCAAGCAAGAAGGCAAAGACACGGTAGACCTCGATCGCCACATCCCCAATAAGGAATGAGCCTTCTAGGAAATGCGGCCGTGGCACCGTCATCGGTGTGCCGCCCCAGATCGCAAGGATCATCTGTTCGGCCACAATCAGCGCCCCCATGGTGATCAGGATTTGACGCAGGTGGTCTTTATAAACCGGTTTGATGATCACCGCTTCAAAGAACCAACCAGCCACCATCCCGAACAGGATCGCAGCCGTGAAAGCCAGAAACAGCGCCGCTATGTTCAAGATGATCAACTCAGACCCAAGCCATCCAGACAGGCCCGCCAGCACGCTGGCGGCGATGAAAGCACCGAAACTGATAAAGGCAGAGTGACCGAAATTCATCACATCCATCAGGCCGAAAACCAGCGACAGGCCCGAGGCCATAAGGAAAATCATCATCCCCATGGCCAACCCCGCGACCGTTAACGTCACCCACGAGGATGGTGCGCCGATCAACACAAATGCAATCAGTGCCACGGCCACGGGCAGCAAGCTGACACCGCCGAACCGGACGACAATTTTGGTTATGGTTTCCATCAAAATTTCCTCATGCCGAAAGACTTAGCAGGCGATCTTGCAACGCTTTGTCAGCAGCAAAATCAGCCATGCTGCCACTATGTGCGATCCGCCCATCATCAATGACCGCCATGTCACGGCCAAGGGATTTGGCGAACTCAAAATTTTGCTCGACCAGCAAGATCGTTGTGGACTGCGCAATCTCACGAAACGCATCGGCCATAGCGTCGATAATCGCAGGGGCCAACCCTTTGGTTGGCTCGTCGACAAGGATCAATTCACGCGGTTCAATAATGGCTCGAGCCACGGACAGCATCTGTTTTTGCCCGCCGGAAAGCGACCATGCTTGCTTGGTCCAAAAAATCTCAAGAGCAGGGAATAACTCATAAATTCGCGCCAACCGGGCCTTGTCGAAGGTACCTTTTGCGGTGGCTAGGATCAAGTTTTCCTCGACCGTTAGGCCGCCGAAAATACCCATATCTTCGGGCACAAATGAGATGCCTAGCCGCGCGATATCTGCCGTGTGCATCTCGGAAATGTCTTGGCCGCGAAAGTGTATTGAACCTGCTGAGGGCTTCCATAACCCCATGATTGAACGCAATGTGGTGGTTTTACCGGCCCCATTACGGCCTAACAAAACAAAGACCCCACCTTGGGACACCTCAAGCGTCACGTCATGCAAAACGGCGTATTGGCCGATGTTGGTTTTCATCGTTTTCAGGGAGAGAATGCTCATGCCACCTCCGCCGATTTACCAAGATAGACGTCGCGCACTATGTCGCTCGACATCACCTCATCAGGGGCGCCGTCGGCCAACAATTCGCCGTTGTGCAGCACGATGATCCGGTCTGCGAGGGTCCGCACCACGTCCATTTTATGCTCAACCAGCAAAACGGTTTTGGATTTGTCATGCTTGATTTCGGCGATCAGGTCTAAAACGTCAGGCGCGTGATCCAGCGACATCCCCGCCGTCGGCTCATCAAACATATAGATGTCCGGTTCCATCGCCATCAACAATGCGACTTCTAGTTTGCGCTGATCGCCATGGGACAAGGTGGCGGCAGGTAGATGCGCAACGCTGGCCAGCTTTGTGGCCTCCAAATATCGTTCGGCACGGGCGGTCAGTTCAGTCAGGCTATCTACGCGTTTGAACAGCCGCCAGCCATCGCCGGAATGGGCCTGAACTGCAAGGCGGATGTTCTCCAACACGGTGAGTTGGGGGAACAGGTTGGTCAGCTGAAAGGCGCGGCCAACACCATGCCGTGCACGGGTCGAAGGCGACATGCGTGTCAGGTCTACACCGTCCTTAACCACGCTGCCTTTTGTGGCCGAGAGCTGGCCGGAAATCAGGTTGAAAAAGGTGGTTTTGCCAGCCCCGTTCGGGCCAACGATGACCGTCAATTCACCTGGGCGAAACTCACAGGACACGTTGTTGACGGCAATATGGCCGCCAAAACGGATTGTCAGATCCTTGGTCACTAGGGATGGATGAATTGTCATGTGGATCCGTTTCATTGTGTCTTCTCCGACCCATAGCTAGGTCGGAGAACAGTTTTTGTCTAATTAGCGGCCGACAGGAATATCCATTTCGTCGGCGGTAATTTCGCGCACCAACTCTGGGATCGCCCATTCGACATCATCGTCAACGCGGATCTTAAAGTGGTACATTGATTGCAATGCCTGATGGTCTTCGGGACGGAACTTCATCGTGCCCTTGGGGGTTTCCCAGCTCATCCCTTCCATCGCTGCGATCAGGGATTCCGTTTCCCACTCGTCCGCCGTTTCAAGCGCTTTGACCACAGCGAGCGCCGCTGCCATGCCGCCAGCCGTAAAGAAATCCGGCGGGCCGTCGAAACGTTCCTGGTGGGTTTTTACCAGCCAGTCATTGATCTCATTGTTGGGGTTTTCATAGTAGTAATAGATCGCACCTTCCATGCCCGGCACCCGTTTGTAGGTTGGCAAAACCGGCAAGATGTGACCGCCCGTTGATATTTCGATACCGTAGCGCTCAGGTTGCAGGGCTTGGATTTTGCCCATTGGATCGCCACCTCCAGCCACATAGATCAAGATAACCTTGCGGCCTTCTTTGTCCTTTAGCGCGTTGAACATGCGTTCGGTTGCGGCAGTGAAATCCGTCGTGCCTTGGGGGATATATTCCTCGGTCACGATGGTCGCGCCAGAATCGCCCAGTGCAGTTTTAAAAGCACTGATACCGTCGCGGCCAAAGGCGTAATCTTCGGCCAATGTCGCAACGAACAGGTTTTCGTCAGGGTTCAGCGCGATCGCTTGTGCCTGCATGTCCATCGACGAGTTGCGCGACGTTTTGAACACGTAGCGGTTGCCATCGGGGCCGGTCAGACTGTCTGCGACGGCGGGTTCGATCAGCAAGATGCGCTCATATTCTTCGGCAATTGGCAGCAGACCTTTGGTCACGCCAGACGACGTCGCGCCAACGGCCAACAACACTTCGTCGTCGCCATATGCTTCGGCAAGAACAGCGCGTGCAACATCAGGTTTGAACTGCGTGTCTTTGTGAATAATTTCGATGGGATGGCCTTTAACCATATTGGTGCCGCCTGTCGCATATTCGATCCCCAAGGCAAAACCTGTTTGGGTTTGCTTGGAAAACACTTCAAACGCATGGCCCGAAATACCGTGCACCAGCGCGATTTTTACAGGGTCTTCGGCCTGCGCTGCACCTGTCAGAGCCACACTCAAAACAGCGGCATTGATCAGCCTGATCATTGACTTCATTGTCTCTCTCCCTTTGTTAGCAGTCGCAGCACGAGCATTGCGCCCGAGGCTCCTGTCTATTATTCCATTGTTTGAAAGTAACCAATTGGCGGGGCTGTGCGCAATATTGTGGAACTACGTATTGATGAATGTTTCCGCGACGGGCGGTTTGAAGAGCTGGCGTTTCTTTACTCACCCGTCGGCCTGGTCGTCACTGAAGATCGGGTGATCCGCGATTGCAATAATGCCTTTGCATCCATGTTCGGATATGACCGTAAAGAACTAAGGGATCGTTTGTTTTCAATCCTTTACCCATCGAGCGAAGAGTTTGTGAACATCCGTGACAGGGGCATCAAGCAACTACAGGAAACCAACCAATACTGGGATGAACGCATTATGGCGCGCAAGGATTCCAGCCTGTTTTGGTGTCGTGTGCGGGGGCATTCATTTACGCCGGACGCACCTCTGGAGCGCGCGGTTTGGAGTTTTGCCGATTTGTCAGGGGTTCGTCTGTGTCGTGATCTAACCCGCCGCGAGCGTGAGATCGTTTCATTCCTGGCGGATGGGTTGACCAGCAAAGAGATCGCCATAAAACTGGATCTGTCCCACCGAACGGTCGAAGTATACCGCGCCAAGATGTTGAAAAAGTTTGACGTGACCAACACCAGCAGCCTGCTTCAATCCCTTGGGGAAATTCATTTGTCGCACATCGTGAAGCGGGACTAGTTCTCTAAGATGGAACACGAAGGCTATAAAAATGACACGTCGCAAATCTGAATATATTCCATTCCTTGACGGCCATACCCATGTGTCAACATGGGGCGAGCCGTCGGCCCCTGCCCTGATCATGTGGCACGGTTTGGCACGGACGGGTCGCGATTTTGATGCCGCGGCAGAACGGCTGTCACAAACCTATTTTGTGATCTGCCCTGACACCATTGGGCGGGGTTTGTCCAGTTGGGCCAGCGCCCCCGAAACAGAATACAGCCTGACCAATTACGCCGCCCAGGCACAATCCGTGGTCACGCATTTCGGTATCAATAAGTTGCGCTGGTTTGGCACCTCAATGGGCGGGTTCATTGGCATGATGTTGGCTGGCGGCCCGCTTAAGGCGCAGATCACCCACCTGGTTCTTAATGACATTGGTCCCGAAGTGCCATTCGAGGCAGCAATGCGTATTGTTCAATATGTTGGCACACCGCCCCTGTTCGCAGGTATTCCCGATTTTGAGGATTGGCTGCGTGAGACCTATGCGCCGTTTGGCCAAAATG
Organism: Marinosulfonomonas sp.; assembly: GCA_033851955.1. Classification (GTDB taxonomy): domain Bacteria; phylum Pseudomonadota; class Alphaproteobacteria; order Rhodobacterales; family Rhodobacteraceae; genus Profundibacter. The sequence goes on along the minus strand of JAWSVK010000016.1, from coordinate 50,326 downwards.
ATGATGCGTTTTGGCGCTGTATGGCTGAAACTTCATCACGGCGTTTGCCTGACGGTCAGATCACCACGCATTATGATCCAAAAATCGTCATGCAATTCAATCACGCTGCCACCGAAACGCCGCTGTGGGGGGCCTATGACAACATAACTGCGCGCACCTTACTAACACGCGGCGCAGAGTCGGATGTACTGCCGGTTTGGTTGACGCACGATATGCGAAAACGCGGACCGAAACCGCAATTCGATACCTTTGAGAACTGTGGCCATGCGCCGACGTTTACGACCCCAGACGCTATCACGCTTCTGGAATCGTTTTTGTCAAAATAGGACTTAGGTTTTTGCCTTAGCTTTGGTCTTTTTCGGAGCCGCACTGTTGGCGTCGATAAATTCCAAAACCAGCGGGCGAATGTTATTGCGCCAGCTTTTACCCGCGAAAATCCCATAATGCCCTGCTTCTGGCTCTAAGTAGCTGGCCTTTTTGCTGTCAGGCAGGCCCGTCAACAGATCAAGTGCAGCAATACATTGACCCGGTGCGCTGATGTCATCAAGACCGCCTTCAACGATTTTGACAGCGACCGTAGTGATGGCCCCGATGTCGACCTTGTGGCCATCAACGGTGAAATCATTTCGAGCGATGTCGCGGTTTTTGAAGATGCGCTCGACCGTGGACAGGTAAAATTCAGCCGTCATATCCATCACTGAAAGATACTCGTCATAGAATTTGTTGTGGGCGTCATGATCCGAGGCTTCGCCTTTGGACACGCGCTGAATTTGGTTGGTAAAGGCCTCTTTGTGGCGTTCACCGTTCATGCTGATGAAAGATGCAAGCTGCAACAGACCGGGGTAAACCATCCGGCCAACACCAGAATGTTTGAAGCCAACGCGCTGGATCGCCGTTTCTTCAAGCTGGCCCATTGTGACACGGGCGCCAAAATCAGTCACTTCTGTGGCTGCAGCATCAGGATCGACAGGGCCACCGATCAAAGTCAACGAGCGTGGCTGCGCGTCTGGGTCTTGTTCAGCCAAATAGGCTGTGGCGGCCAATGCCAAGGGAACGGGTTGGCAAACAGCAATCACATGTGTGTCAGGACCGAGGTGGCGCATGAAATCGGCCAAGTAAAGTGTGTAATCTTCGACATCGAATTTGCCTGCCGAAACCGGAATGTCGCGGGCATTATGCCAGTCGGTGATGTAAACTTCGCAATCGGGCAGCAGGCTGATCACCGTGGAGCGCAGCAATGTCGCATAGTGGCCGGACATTGGCGCGACCAGCAGGACGCGACGCGATTTTGTGGGGCGATCAGTGACCTTGAAATGAATCAAATCGCCAAATGGCTGCTCGACACAAGTTTCCACTTCGACGACATGGTCACGTACATCATCACCAACGACGTTTGGAATGTTCCAATCCGGCTTGGTGACCATGCGTGCGAATGTGCGTTCTGTGACTTGTCCCCAGGCGGCCATCCATTCGGTCATCGGATTTGAGACCATTCCGGCGGCGGGATAGGACGCCATGGCTTGCGCCGTTGCCCCCAACCACTGATTGGTGTTGCGCATTGTTTCCATCAAATCGTAAGTGGCCATAAACCGCATATTTTTGTCCCTTTTTCAGGTGAGTCCTCAAAAGCCAGTTTGCCCAAAAAGCATATTGGCGCTATGTTGGTATCACTTCGCACGTGCAGCATACTTAGGGTGATTTATCTCTTATGACAACTAATGAACCAAAGAAAATCCAAGATTTAGAGCGTATGAATCATAATTTGGACCGCGTAGAAGAGCTTTCCAAGCGGTTGATTGCGGCTTTTTCGCAGAAAAAACCAGTTGATCCGGCCATTGAAGGCCCCGGAAAAGAGCTTTTTTATAAGGCTGGATCGGCGATGATGACTGAAATGGTGAACAATCCCGCCAAAATTATTGAGCAACAGTCAGAATATTGGGGCAAAACCATGCGCCACTATGCTGCAATGCAGCAAGAAATGATGTCTGGCAGCCTAAAAGCACCCGAAGATGACACGGGGTTTGATCGCCGATTCCAAAATCCGCTGTGGCAAACCAACCCGTATTTCAATTTTGTGAAGCAGCAATACCTGCACACGGCCCAAGCAATTTCTGACTCCGTTAAAGAGATAGAGGGGCTGACACCAGGCGAGCAGCGCCGTGCTGAATACTTTAGCCAGCAAATCGTTGATCTTTATGCGCCCGCCAATTTCCTGAGCACCAATCCGGACGCATTGGCACGGGCCGTGGAAACAGAGGGCCAATCACTGGTCGACGGGCTTGAGAACCTTGTGCGGGATGTCGAGGCAAACGATGGCGATCTTTTGGTCAATCTGGTGGACAAGGATGCGTTTAGCGTCGGCGAGAACCTTGCCATTTCTGAGGGCTCAGTGGTCTATCGAAACCGGATGTTCGAACTCATCCAATATGCCCCAACAGGCGACACTGTACACAAGATTCCATTGGTTCTATTCCCACCGTGGATCAACAAATTTTATGTTCTTGACCTGAAACCCGCCAATAGCCTGATCAAGTGGGTGTTAGAGCAAGGCTACACTTTGTTTGTGGTCAGTTGGGCCAATCCGGACGCGTCCTATTCTGACGTGGGCATTGATACCTATGTCGAAGACGGGTTTTTTCGCGCCATTGATGTGGTGAAACAGATCACCAAAGAACCACAAGTCAACGCCATTGGTTACTGCATCGGTGGCGCCACATTGGCGATCACATTAGCGTTGATGAAAAAGCGTGGTGACAAATCGGTTAAATCGGCGACGTTTTTCACCACCCTTACGGATTTTGCGGACAATGGTGAAATCGGTGTGTTCCTGAGTGATGACTTCGTCGACGGGATCGAACGCGAGGTGACTGAAAAAGGCATTATGGCAAGCACTATTTTGTCGCGCACGTTCTCTTACATGCGCTCGAACGATCTGATCTATGGGCCCGCGATCCGCAGCTATATGATGGGTCAGGCCCCGCCTGCCTTTGACTTGCTCTATTGGAATGGCGATTCGACCAACCTGCCCGCCCGTATGGCCGTCGAATATTTGCGCTGGCTGTGTCAGGAGAACCGGTTTGCCAAAGGCACGCTCGAAATTTGCGACGAGGTCGTTTCCATCAAGGATGTGAGCACACCCGTTTGTGCCATTGCCTGCGAGACCGACCATATCGTGGCATGGAAATCGAGCTTTGAGGGGGTACGGCAATTTGGTAGCCGGGACAAAACGTTCATCTTGTCAGAGTCAGGTCACATTGCCGGCATTGTAAACCCTCCAAGCAAGAAAAAATATGGCCACTATACCAATGACGCCCCGGCAAAAGACGCTGATACATGGCAGGCTGGGGCAGAATTTCATGAGGGCTCTTGGTGGCCGCGTTGGGGGGAATGGCTTGAGGCGCGCTCGGGCAAGAAGATCGCAGCACGTGCGACACTAGGAGACGAAAACCACCCCGAGCTTTGTGCAGCCCCGGGCGAGTATGTAAAGGCCAAACCAAACCTTTAACTGAGCCAGGTTTAAAAAAATGCTGCAATGCAGCAAAAACTTCTTGCAATGCTGCGACGCAGCATCTATATCCTTTTGCAGACGCAGAAAATTATTGGGGATTTTCCCCTGCATAGGAGAAATACAATGGCTAAGGCACAAGACTTCAACACAATGATCACTGACATGATGGCTGCATTCCCAATCGACATGACTGCCGCACAAGACGCATTCAAATCCACAGCTGCACTGGGCGAAAAAATGTCCAAAGCTGCTCTGGAAGCTGCTGAAAAATCAACAGCCGTTTCGTCCAAATGGACAAACGAGACACTTGCGAAGATGGGCGACGCTGCTAAAGCGAAACCAGAAGCTGCTGATTACCAAGCTTCCGCAACTGATTTTGCTTCCGCATCTTCCGAAATGGCCGCTGAAAACCTGGCTGCTTTCGCTGAAATCGCGAAAAAACTGCAAATGGAAACTGTTGAGCTGCTGATGGCTGCTGGCAAAGACATCGGCGAAGAAGCCACTGCCGCTGTTAAAAAAGCAACTGACGACGTGACCAAAGCTGCAAAAAAATCAGCCTAATCCACACTCACGAATAACGTCTCAATCTTCTCCTCCCTGAGTTGAGACGAACCTTGAGGGCAGACTCTTATAGTCTGCCCTTTCTTTTTTTTCACGGCTGACGTAACATTCTCTGCACTGCAGAAAAAGGACAGTGACTCCGTGGCCAAAAGCACCGAACCATTATTGATCAAGCGCTACGCAAGCCGTCGCTTATATAACACCGAAACCAGTGACTACGTGACGCTGGAAGATATCGCCGGATTTATCCGCGATGGCCGGGAAGTGCTGATCACCGATCTGAAGAGCGGCGACAACCTGACCCGCCAGTATTTGCTGCAAATCATCGCCGAACACGAAAGCCGTGGCGAGAATGTATTGCCGCTGAATGTGCTGACCGATCTGGTGCGCAGTTACTCGCCCCAAGCCCAAAGCGTGGTTCCAGAATTTCTGGCGATGTCGTTTGAGATGTTGCGCGAGGGCCAAAGTAAAGCAACCGAATCCATCGGCGGCATTCCGAACCCATTGGCCGCGATGCCAGGGTTTGAAGCGATGCAAGCCCAGCAACAGGCATTTATGAAAGCAATCACTGGTGGATGGGGCGGTACGACGTCGCCCGAACCTGAAGCGACAGCTGAACCCACCACCGAGCCCACCGCGCAAAAACCAAGTGACCTTGACGACATAAAGGCCGAGCTTGCCGCATTGCAATCCAAACTCTCCAAATTGGCAGGTAACAGCTAGCCCGCAAGGATCTGTTTATCTATCACCAAAAATCAGAATTTTAGAGCGAACGCAAAGGAGTCCGAAATGCTGGCAGGCAAATTGGCAGTCGTCACAGGATCAAATTCCGGCATCGGGTTGGGTGTCGCAAGAGAACTGGCCAAACAAGGCGCGGACGTTGTGATCAATTCCTTCACTGATCGTGCCGAGGATCACGCCTTGGCCGCCGATATTGCCACCGAATTCGGGGTTAGCGCGCGTTATATCGCAGCCGATATGTCACAGGCGGATGACTGTAGGCAATTGATTTCCAAAGCGGGCAACGTCGATATTTTGGTCAACAACGCAGGCATTCAACATGTCGCGCCGGTTGAAGAATTCCCCGCCGACATATGGGACAGGATTATCGCGATCAACATGTCGTCGGTGTTTCACACCACCGCCGCTGCGATCACCGGCATGCGTGCTCGTGGCTGGGGCCGGATTGTGAATATCGCCTCGGCGCACGGCTTGACCGCGTCCCCCTTTAAGTCGGCCTATGTCACGGCCAAACATGGCGTGGTCGGCTTGTCCAAGACAGTCGCATTAGAAACCGCCCAAGACCCGATTACCTGCAACGCCATTTGTCCGGGCTATGTATTAACCCCTTTGGTCGAGGCCCAAATCCCCGACACTATGGAGCAATATGGCATGGACCGTGAAACCGTCATACGGGACGTTATGCTGCAGCGCCAACCGTCCAAACAGTTCGCAACAACCGAGCAGATCGGCGGCACCACAGTGTTCCTGTGCTCCCCCGCAGCGGATCAAATCACCGGCACCACATTGTCCGTGGATGGTGGCTGGACCGCACTTTAATTCTAGGGTTTGCATATCTCTTTTAGCCACGCCGAGATTTCACGCAGTGCGATGGTTCCGTCGGGCACGACTTTGGTCAAATTCACGAATGCATGCACTTGCCCCGCGAAATGGCGATGCGTCACGCGCACCCCTGCCGAATGTAATCTATCGGCATATTCAGCGCCATCATCCACCAATGGATCAAACCCACCTGTGACGATATAACTTTCTGGTAATCCGGCGAAACTATCCGCCGAAAGCGGTGAAAACTTGGGGTCGTCAAAGTCTTGAAATGTGCCTGCGTACATATCACGATACCACGTCATTCTCTCTTTGGGCAGCACATAGGCCTGCGCCAGATCATTCACCGAGGCTGAATCGATATGCCCGTCGGTCACTGGGTAAATCAACACCTGAAACCGCGGGATCGGCCCGCCCGCATTCTGCACCTGCTGCGCGACAACAGCCGCGAAACATCCACCGGCGCTGTCGCCACCCACGCCGATGTTAGCCGCATCAAGGCCCAACTCAGGCGCACGATTGACGATATCAAGATAGGCCGCAATGCTGTCATCAACCCCTGCGGGATAGGGGTTTTCAGGTGCCAATCGATAGTCGACAGCGATCACCACCCCGCCCCACCATTTTGCAATTTTGGCACAAAGGTCGTGATGGGTTTCCAAATCACCTTGAACAAACCCGCCGCCATGGAAATACACCATCGCCGGAGAGGGTTGGCCGCCAGGGCTTTGATTGCTAAAAAGTCGTGCCATGATAGGCCCATCTGCTCCCGCCACTGTTATGTCATCCGTCCGCAAAATTTCGGGCGCTTTTCGGTCCAGCTGGCTGGCCATTTTCGCCATCTGCACGCGACTCTCCTCTACGGTCGGCATGGGGCCATCACCCCTGATCTGATTGGCCAAACGCCCGACGGCCACCGCCTTCACATCAATCAAAGCGCCTCGATATAGTTCGCGGTTCGGCGTAACCCAACGCGCCAACCATTCCGGTAGAAAAATTCGTATCATTTTGGCAATCAACATAATCTTGGTCATCTAGCGCTCCGTACAGATATCTGGATGGGGCTTGGCCCAATCCAATAAAAACCTAAGCATAACCCGATCTGTCGCCATATCAATCATCAGCGCGGCTGGACGCGGAGCAACTGTGGCTTTAACCTATGAATTGATCCGAATCCGAGGGGCCAAATGAGCGACACCACCGAAAACACCTATCAAGTTCTGGCCCGAAAATATCGCCCAGAAAGTTTTACCGATCTGGTGGGGCAGGATGCGATGGTTCGCACCCTGAAAAACGCCTTTGAGGCTAACCGGATTGCGCAGGCTTTTATCATGACCGGTATTCGCGGCACGGGTAAAACCACCACTGCGCGGATCATCGCCAAGGGGATAAACTGTATTGGCGAGGATGGTCAGGGCGGCCCAACCACTGAGCCCTGCGGCAAATGCGAGCATTGCGTGGCAATCATGGAAGGCCGTCATGTTGATGTGATGGAAATGGATGCGGCCTCGCGCACTGGCGTTGGCGACATCCGTGAAATCATCGATTCCGTGCATTATCGCGCCGCCTCTGCCCGCTATAAAATCTATATCATCGATGAGGTTCACATGCTCTCGACCAGCGCGTTTAACGCGCTGCTGAAAACGCTGGAAGAGCCGCCAGAACATGTGAAATTTATCTTTGCCACCACCGAAATTCGCAAGGTTCCCGTGACTGTTCTGTCGCGATGTCAGCGCTTTGATCTGCGCCGGATTGAACCCGAAGTGATGATCGCCTTGCTGCGCAAAACGGCCGCTTCCGAAGGTGCTGAAATCTCGGATGAAGCTTTGGCGTTGATCACGCGAGCCTCTGAGGGCTCCGCGCGCGACGCCCAATCTTTGTTGGATCAATCCATCAGCCACGGTGCAGGCGAAACCACCGCCGATCAAGTCCGCGCCATGTTGGGCTTGGCGGATCGAGGCCGTGTGTTGGACCTGTTTGACATGATCGTCAAAGGCGATGCGGCGGGCGCGTTGACGGAAATTTCAGGCCAATACGCGGACGGGGCCGACCCGATGGCAGTACTGCGCGATCTGGCAGAAATCGCCCATTGGGTGTCGGTGATAAAAATCACCCCAGAAGCCGCCGAAGACCCAACCGTCGCACCAGACGAGCGCGCACGCGGCCAGGCGATGGCTGCAGCCCTACCGATGCGTGTGATGGCGCGGATGTGGCAAATGTTGCTCAAAGCGCTGGAAGAGGTGGCAATGGCCCCCAACACCATGATGGCAGCAGAAATGGCTGTGATCCGGCTGACCCATGTGGCGGATATGCCGACCCCGGGGGAATTGGTCAAAAAGCTGCAAGATGCAACGCCACCGCCGCAAAATCCTGCACCCAGCGGCGGAGCGGGCGCCCCGTCAAGCGCTACATCCGGTGGCGGCGGCACGACAATGCACGCCGCCCCGTCGCAGCCCTCCGGCGGCGGGCCCACCACCCTGGCCGTGGCCCAACCCAGTACAAACCCACTGGCGCAATATGCGCGATTTGAAGACGTGATCGAATTAATCCGCTCGATGCGCGATGTAAAGCTGTTGGTTGAAGTCGAAACCACCCTGCGCCTTGCCAGCTATATCCCCGGGCGGATCGAATTTCAGCCGACAGACAATGCACCACGAGACCTTGCCCAACGCCTGGGCCAAAGGTTGCAAGGTTGGACAGGTGCGCGTTGGGCTGTGACATTGGTCAATGACGGTGGCGCTGCAACGCTTGCGGAAATACGCGACGCCGACAAGCTTGCGCTCGAAGTTGAGGCTAAAGAGCACCCCTTGGTGCAGGCTGTTCTCACCACGTTCCCTGGCGCCAAGATCACCAAAATCATCACGCCCAAAGCCATGGAAGCAAATGCCGCCGCCGATGCTTTGCCCGAGGTTGATGAGGAATGGGACCCCTTTGAAGACGACTGAGCCACCCTTCTTCTTGCCCTAAATACCTGCCCGCACGGCAGCGCCTCTAATCTCTTTGGTGCGACCTTGTGAAACCGGATCGCCATCCGTATCTATAAGCCAACCTACGAAAAACAGGAGACTATCAATATGTTTAAAGGCATGGGCGACATGGCCAACATGATGAAAACTGCAAAAGACATGCAGGAAAAGATGGGGGTGCTTCAGGATGAGATGAACAACATCACTGTGACTGGCGAGTCCGGTGCTGGTTTGGTCAAAGCAACAGCAACCGCCAAGGGCGATCTGACGGCGCTCGACATTGATCCCTCAATTTTTCACCCCGACGAAAAAGAGGTCGTTGAAGATTTGATACTGGCCGCGATCAAAGACGCGCAGGCCAAGGCGGCGGATCGTTCGCAACGTGAAATGTCAAAGCTGACCGAAGGTTTGGGCCTGCCTGCCGACATGAAGCTACCTTTTTAGCACGCGGACCATAAGAGTATCTATGCGCGCTGCGCAGGGATATTTAGAAAAAGAAGAAACAGGGGCCGGGTATGAGCAACGCGACACGCGACATTGAGAACCTGATCGAGCTGATGGCCAAGTTGCCGGGCCTTGGCCCGCGCTCGGCGCGCCGTGCCGTGTTGCACATGATCAAGAAACGCGCGCTGTTGATGACCCCGTTAGCTGATGTTTTGTCCGAGGTCGCGGTGACAGCCCGTGAGTGTTTAAACTGCGGCAATGTCGGCACCACCGACATCTGCGAAATTTGCTCGACTGAAAAACGCGCCATTGGTGAATTATGCGTGGTTGAGGATGTCGCCGATTTATGGGCAATGGAACGCGCAGGCGTGTTCAAAGGTCGCTACCACGTCTTGGGCGGCACCCTGTCTGCACTGGATGCGGTTGGACCGGATGATTTGCAAATCCCCAAACTGCGCAACCGCGTGGCGGCTGAAAACATTACCGAAGTAATTTTGGCCTTGAACGCCACCATAGATGGCCAAACCACTGCACACTATATTGCGGATGAATTGGATGGCACAGGCGTTACCATCACCACATTAGCGCAGGGCGTTCCGATTGGTGGCGAGTTGGATTATCTGGACGATGGCACCATATCGGCGGCTTTAAAAGCACGAAAAAGCTTCTAAATTTTTGCGTGCCCCCACTTGCTGACGTTTCCTGACAAGATGCTGATCTATGCACGCACTATTAAAACCATGCGAAGTCTATTGGATAAGAATACAACAAATTGGGTTGCGGTCGCGTCTGCAGAACAGGTTCGCGTCGGCGATGCGCAAGGTTTCATGCAAGTGAGCCATGGCAAACTGTCGCCCTTAAAGCGCATCCAGGCTGGCGATCACGTGACATACTACAGCCCCTCTGTCCTGGTGCGAAAAAGGATGGGTTGCAGTCCTTTTCAGCAATCGGAGTAGCGCGCGCGGGCGATCCATATCAAGGGGCAATGACCGACGGCAGCTTTCACCCACTTCGAAGCGATGTTAACCGGCAAAACGCCAATGGCGCCCCAATCCGCACCTTGTTAGATCAGCTGTCGTTCACCAGTGGCAAGCAAAATTGGGGGGGGGATCAAATGCGATTTGGCTTGCTCGAGATTAGCGCCGATGACATGGATCTGAGTGCGGATGCCATCAGCGGTTGACCATATAAAATGCCCCGCGAAAACTCCACGGGGCACATTTTTCATGCATATGATCAACGGTGCTATTTGGCGTCTTCGCCCTCATCATCATTGTCAGGCAGATTGAACAGGCTGTCAGCGTCCACGTGCTTTTCTTCCGGCTCGGGTGTGTCGTCGGCCAGCGTAAAGGTCTCGAGGCCCGCGATCGAAGTTGGCATCTTGGGCTCTTCTGGTGCACCTAAAGATTGCTCAGTCGACACCAGTTTGCGACGCTCGTCATCCGACATCACGCCGCCCTCTTTGGCCTTTTTCAAGTTGGCTTTTTGCACGGCTGCATCCAACTCGACCTGTTTACACAGGCCCAGCGCCACAGGGTCAATTGGTTGAATGTTGGCGATGTTCCAGTGGGTGCGTTCACGCAATGCTTTAATGGTAGGCTTGGTTGTGCCAACCAGTTTGCTGATTTGCGCGTCGGCCAATTCGGGGTGGAACTTCACCAACCACAGAATGGACGCTGGACGATCTTGGCGCTTGGACAGCGGCGTATAGCGTGGCCCACGACGCTTTTCTTCGCCCTCGGCGGCGGCATAAAACTTGAGCTTCAGTTTGTGTTTTGAGTCAGCTTCAGCGGCTTCAATTTCTTCGCGGGTCAACTGGTTGTTTGAAATCGGGTCAAACCCTTTCACGCCTGCGGCCACATCACCATCAGCAATGCCCTGCACCTCAAGTTCGTGCAATTCGCAAAAATCCGCGACCTGTTTGAAGGTCAGCGTTGTGTTGTCCACCAGCCAAACGGCGGTAGCTTTTGCCATGATCGGTTTAGCCATTTTAAAACTCCTAAAGCATAACTTCCCTACACCCTTGAATGGGCAGCTTCGGCTTGAAGCGGGTTCACATTGTAGGGGAACTTAAACGCTATATACTGCGCCTAACTGAAAGAGGAAAGAGTAAATGCGTTCAATTTGGCCAATCGCGCTTATTGCAAGCCTGTTCACCCCCGCGGCTTGGGCCGACGGGGAACGGTCCGGCGATTTTGACTACTATGTTTTGGCGCTGTCTTGGTCACCGAATTGGTGCGCGAATGAGGGCGATGCGCGGGGTTCGGAGCAATGCGACCCACGCCACGACTATGGTTGGATCATGCACGGGCTGTGGCCACAATTTGAGGTGGGTTACCCGAGCCATTGCAACACCTCAGCGCGGCCTCCATCGCGCGGGGAAACCAATGCGATGGCCGACATCATGGCCTCGGGCGGGTTGGCGTGGCATCAATGGAAAAAGCATGGGCGCTGTTCCGGTCTGACCTCGGCAGATTACTTTGCCACAGCGCGCCGTGCCTACGATGCCGTGGTGCGCCCGCCGGTGCTGCGCAAGCTGGATCACACAGTCAAACTGCCCGCCTCGGTGATCGAGGACGCGTTCCTGCAATCCAACCCTGACTGGTCCACCAATATGATAACAATCACCTGCAAACGAGGCCGCATCCAAGAGGCGCGGCTGTGTTTGACCAAGGATCTGGGACCAAGGGTTTGCGGATCCGACGCGATCAAGGATTGTTCAATGACGAATGCTTTGTTCGATCCTATCCGCTAGCTGACCTTCAAAACGATCTTGCCGATGTGGTCGCCGTCCTCGATGCGGGCGTGAGCTTTGGCAGCATTCGCCAGCGCGAATTCGCTGTCCATCACCGGGGCAATCGTGCCTGCGTCCAGTAGCGGCCAGACCTTCTCTCGCAGTTGATCTGCAATCCGTGCTTTGGCCAGATCGCTTTGTGGGCGCAGGGTGCTGCCGGTCACGACCAGTCGGCGCATCATGATTTGAGCAAAGTTCAGCTCCACCTTTGGCCCCGTCAAAAACGCGATCTGTACCAGGCGTCCCTCGTCCGCCAGCGCCGTGATGTTGCGCGGGATGTAGTCGCCACCGACCATGTCCAAAATCAAGTCAGCGCCGCCCGCGTCCTTCATCACCGCCACGAAATCATCCTCGCGGTAATTCACGGCCCGTTCGGCCCCTAGATCGGTGCAGACCGTGCATTTCGCGTCGGAACCCGCCGTGGTGAACACGCGCGCGCCAAAGGCGTTGGCCAGCTGGATCGCAGTCGTGCCAATGCCCGACGAGCCGCCATGCACCAAGAACCGTTCGCCGGCTTGCAAGGCTCCACGCATGAACACGTTGGACCAGACCGTGAAAAAGGTTTCCGGCAAACACGCCGCCAGCTTCATCGACATGCCCGCAGGCACGGGCAGCGCGTGTTTGGCCGCACAGGTCACATATTCGGCGTAGCCACCACCTGGCAGAAGCGCGCAAACCGAATCGCCCATAGCCCATTCCGTGACGCCCTCGCCCACGGCGACGACCTCTCCCGAGCCCTCAAGACCCGGCAAATCGCTTGCGGTTGGGGGCGGCGCATAGCTACCGGCGCGTTGCAGCGCATCGGGGCGATTTACACCGGCATAGGCCAGTCGAATCAAGATTTCGCCGTATGCAGGCGTCGGCACAGGACGCTCGCAAATCTGCAAAACTTCGGGCCCACCCGCTTTAGTAATTTCAACAGCACGCATCGTTTGTGGAAGGCTCATTTCGCAGGTTCCTTGTCCATATCCCAGCGCCCTGGCACATCTTGCATTGGCGCGACGTTTGGGGCTTTGACCTTACTCATGGCCCAGAGCGGCCCAGCAAACAACCCCTTCAACACGGGGTTGCCCCGCACACCTGCTTTGAGTTTTTCGATCTGCATCACGTTTTCAATGCGGCGTTCCAAAAATGCCCATGTTTCAGTATTTTCGGCGCTCTCGTCCCCTAACCAAAACAGTACTGTTGATCCGTAAACACCGGATAACGTTGCCCTTTTCGTGTACCAATTGATGTCATCGGATGTGTCGCCTAGAACGTTCCAGATCGCATCGCAAGTGTCCCAAATCAGCTTGGCACCGTCGCCAGCATACTTGGGCAAGGCAAACAATGCGCTGGCCTTGCGCACGATTTCTTTGTCGTCCGCCACCTCAAGCCGCATCCGAACAAGCGCCGAAATCTTGTCGCGATACCGCGTCTCGGTCATATCAGCCGCAGCGAACCGCTCTAACATCAGGGCATCGCCGTGTTTGTGATAGGCCAGCGCCAAATCCACGGCCCCACGCGGGCAGATCGCTTGTGCAACCACAGGGTCCAGACCCGTATCCGCCACCGCCATTTGAAAGCTGGCGTTGGACCATCCATCAAAGGCCACATGGGGTAGGATTGCCGCCATTAGGGCGTCTTTTGGGGGTGATGACTGGGTCATGATCGAATCTCCTAACTGGACAGGCGAAGCTTACCTTGGTATAGGGCCATTTCCTGCAACTTTTTGCAAATCTAACCTAGGAAGGTGGTGTAACCACATGCAGGTAAGTGTTCGTGATAACAATGTCGATCAAGCGCTTCGTGCCCTGAAGAAGAAACTTCAGCGCGAAGGTGTTTTTCGTGAGATGAAACTTCGTACAGCGTACGAAAAGCCGTCCGAGAAAAAAGCGCGTCAGAAAGCCGAAGCGATTCGTCGCTCTCGCAAGCTGGCTCGTAAGAAACTTCAGCGCGAAGGTATGATGTAAATCATCCCCTCAGCGACATGCGAATAGGTGGCCTTCGGGTTGCCGATATAGACCCCCGCGGCTCAGCCTCGGGGGTTTGTTGTTTCTCGAGTGTGAAGTATACACTTTTGTGGACGCCCAAATGACAATTGGGCCATATTTAGAGGTATTAGCGTGGCCAAGGATGTTATTTCATTTACTATAGATCAAACTAAATTTGATCATCGTGCAACAATCGCACCGATGCGCAAAAGGCTTTTTCCTTTTTTGCTCACGGCTAAACGGTTGCTTATTGTGTTCGCTATTTTTGGGTATTTGGGCGCAATTTTCTTGAACCGTAAATACGAAACGGGTGCTTACAATTGGATAGCATTTTCGGCGATCGGTGCACTTATCCTTTATTACATACTTCTGCGGGTTCAGGTTCGAAAAGGCTGGCGGTCTATTGCGAACACGCCGATCCGCTTAGGGGAACAATCCGTTACACTGGATGCTGAAAAAATGAGCATGCGTCATCCTGGTTGCTACACCGAAATTTATTGGACCCATGTTGTGGATGTCATAGATGGCCGTGACGGGTTACTGGTTCTGATTGGCGATTTAGAGAGCTATCCAATTCCAAAAAGCGCAATCCCGCCTGATATGACGCAAGCAGAATTGAAAAGGCAGATTGCTGATTGGATCAAGCACGCGCGAACATAGACGGTTTTTACTTTCGCCAAGATGGGTAGCGGGATAGGCTGGTCTCAGTTCAACAAATAGAGGCCACGCTATGACCATCCACATTGGTGCGAACCCCGAAGACATTGCCGAAACCGTTTTGATGCCGGGCGATCCGTATCGCGCCAAGTGGGCGGCTGAAACGTTTCTGATGGACGTCAAATGCGTTAATGAAGTGCGTGGTATGTTGGGCTTTACCGGCACTTGGAACGGCAACCGCGTCACCATTCAAGGGTCCGGTATGGGCATGCCAAGTCTGTCAATTTATGCCAACGAGCTGATCAGCAGTTTCAATGCGCAAACCCTGATCCGGATCGGGTCTTGTGGTGCGATGCAGGAAAATATCGCTGTGCGCGATGTGATCATCGCTATGACGGCCACCACCCTGTCGACCCCGTCGCGCGGCATTTTCAAAGAAGTGAACTTTGCGCCCTGTGCGGATTTTGGCTTGCTTGAGGCCGCCGTTTCCGCCTCACGCAAGCGCGATGTGGCCACTCATGTTGGCGGCATTTACTCGTCGGATGTGTTTTATGATGAGCGTCCCGATCTGAACGAACAAATGATGCGCCACGGCATTTTGGGCGTCGAGATGGAGGCCGCGGAGCTGTATAATCTGGCCGCCCGTCATGGCCGTCGAACGCTGGCGGTTTTGACGGTTTCGGACCACCTGATCACCAACGAAGCCCTGCCCGCAGACCAACGCGAAAAATCCTTTGGCGACATGGTGGAAATCGCGCTAGAGGCTGCGTTTGCTTGAGTTAAGGCTGCGACAACATCTGGCACAGGCCTGGCATAATACCCCCTGATTGCGGGGCGTGGGGCAGTATTATGGACAGGTATTGATCCAGTTTGATGCGGACCTTGAAGGGGGCCTGCAAGGTGCCCGCGACCAAATGCGCGGCCACCAAGGCACTATGCCCGATCAAAACGCCTGCACCTTGAACCGCTTCTTCTACCGCCAAGCTGTAAAGCGAATAACTGGGTCCGGGACGTACGCCGCCCTTTGCGTCTAACCACATGTCCCAATCCTGTGCCCATGTCGCGTCGCCGATTAATACAGCGTTGTT
The DNA here is from genome assembly GCA_033851955.1 of Marinosulfonomonas sp. Classification (GTDB taxonomy): domain Bacteria; phylum Pseudomonadota; class Alphaproteobacteria; order Rhodobacterales; family Rhodobacteraceae; genus Profundibacter. The sequence goes on along the minus strand of JAWSVK010000016.1, from coordinate 34,772 downwards.
AAGGTCCGAGGGTTTTGACAAACCGACAGCAACTTCCGGGGCGCAAACTGGGAATAACTCGTCTCGCTGCAACCGGATATGTTGGTCCGATGGGGCGGCGTCTGAATAGAATATTGCCATGTCGAAGCCAGACCGCAGCAGATTTGGCGGCGCTTCAAGGGCTGTGACAGAGAAGGTCAAATCTGGATAGGCACGGCGAATGGCGGGCAGACGTGGGGACAACCACAGTTGCGCAATGCTGGGCAGGGTTGCGATTTGCAACACCCGCGCACCTGCTTTGCTGCGCATCCGTTGAACCGCCCGCCCAAGGTCGTCAAAGGCGGCTGTGAAATCCGCCGCGACCTCGGCCCCTGCACTGGTCAATTGCACGCCTTGGGCGTGGCGCTCAAACAAGGGCGCACCGATCCAGGCTTCTAGTGATTTGATCTGCTGGGTGATCGCCCCCGCCGTCACGCATAATTCATCCGCAGCGCTGGAAAAGCCTCCCAATCGCGCGGCAGCCTCGAAGGCGCGCAATGCATTGAGCGGCGGCCCTTTTGGGCGAGGGGGGGAAACGGACATATGGTTAGCCTTAGATTTACTACCCCTAGGTTACATAAAATCTCATTTGCGCCTAGGAAATTCAGGTGGCACTCTCGATGCAAATCAATCTGGAGAGTATGATGACCCACCTCACACGTCGCCCATGGGTGCCCGCCGCCGTTGAAAACTATATTCAAGATATCGCCGGGCAAACCGCCAATGCCGATACGGCCAGCACCGCCGAGCAATTGGACACGCTGATTGCCGAGAACGTTCAAATACATGAACAGCAATGTTTTAACCTAAACCCGGCGACCAACGTGATGAACCCGCGCGCCGAAGCGATGCTGGCGTCAGGTCTGGGCAGCCGTCCCTCTTTGGGCTACCCGGGTGACAAATACGAAATGGGGCTTGAGGCGGTGGGGGAAATCGAGATTATCGCCGCTGAACTGGCTGCCGAAATTTTCAACGCCAAATACGCTGAAATTCGGGTTCCATCGGGGGCAATTGCCAACCTATACGGTTTTATGGCTTTGACCAAAGCGGGTGACGCCATCATCGTCCCCCCCGCCAGCATCGGCGGCCATGTCACCCACCATGCCGATGGTTGCGCGGGCCTATATGGGCTGACCAGCCATAATGCGCCGGTGAATGCCGACGGCTACACCATCGACATTGACGCTCTGCGTACACTCGCCCATGAAGTAAAACCAAAGCTGATCACAATTGGAGGTTCACTTAACTTGTTTGAGCATCCGGTGGCGAAGGTACGCGCGATTGCGGATGAAATCGGTGCCTATCTGCTGTTTGACGCAGCCCACCAATGTGGCATCATCGCGGGCCGTGCATGGGAAAATCCGCTGGATCAGGGCGCGCATATGATGACGATGAGCACATATAAGAGCCTTGGTGGCCCGCCCTCAGGTCTGATCGTGACCAATGACGCCGAGATTGCGCAGCGCCTAGATGCCATCGCTTTTCCCGGCATGACCGCGAACTTTGACGCGGCCAAATCCGCTGCCCTTGCCAAGACTATGCTGGATTGGCGTGATTTTGGAACTGATTACGCCGCCAAAATGATATCAACATCACAGGCTCTGGCCGATGCGCTGGCCGCCGAGGGCCTGCCGGTTTTTGCTGCCGATCAGGGCTTTACCACGTCGCATCAATTTGCCCTAATGGCTGCTGATTTTGGCGGAGGGCAAGCCGCGTCCAAATCCCTGCGAAGTGCTGGATTTTTAGCCTGTGGCATCGGCCTGCCAATTGCTCCGGTTACCAATGACATGAACGGTCTACGGTTTGGCACGCCTGAATTGGTGCGTTGGGGTTTTGATGAATCTGATGCGCCGCGTATGGCAGCGCTGATCGCCAATGCCTTGCGCCGCAATGACCCTGAAGGTTTGGCAGCGGAAGTGGCCGAATGGCGCAGCCGTTTCGACACGCTACACTATATGCATCTGTAAGCGTTATCTGTGGGTGCCGGAATATCCGTTCACGGCTGGCTGTCGCCAGCCGTCCAGCGCACCCACTGCGGGTTCGAACACCTCGACCAGCAGCGGGAAACACGCCACCTCATCGCTGGAATGTACGGTCGAACAATCCCCGCCGGGGCAGGCTGACAATGCGCCCAACAAGTCAATCTCGGCGAAAAACTCGAGATAGTCACCGACCCGCACGGGACTGGCTTTCATGAAATACTGCCCAGTGTCGCGGGTGAATCCTGTGCACATAAAAACGTTCAACACGTCATGCACATGTGGCTCGGCTTCGGCCACAGTCACCCCCAGCTCAGCCGCCAAGGCGCGGGTCAGGTTGGAGTGGCAGCAATGGTGGTATTGCCCGCCCGACAACAGATTGTGGGTATAAGGATCACAACGGGTGCCTATTACGTCGTGGACAGAACCGCCGAATTCGTCGATACCGTACCAGCCCAGCGTGTCCGTGGTGACCGTCGCCATCGGGCGCAGCTGTGGGAAACTGCTCCACATACGCTCGCCCGTTGTGAGGTGCGTGCCGTGTAGGGCACGGGATTTACCGCTGTAAAATCGCTCGCTCAGATCATTGGCATTCCACAGATTCAGGTCACCAACTTGCGGACCTTCTACACTGCTGATGCGAAAAAACTGCCCTGCAGCGACCCTGAAACACACCGCCTCACGGGGGGCGGCCAGAACTTCGCTGATTTTCACAGCGCCTTTGCGCGCCGCCTGATACATAGTCAAATCAGGGGGTGACAGGGTTTCCACAGGGTAGCAAATCACGGGTTTCACAGCACGGCGGGCGTCGGCATCTTTTGGTGCGTCAATCATAGGTCACCTCAGTGAATAGCCTCAAAACATCCCGTTTGGATTGGCGCTGTCTTTGGGCATGGTTTGCAACACGTCCCAATGCTCTAAGATTTTGCCGTCACTGTCCAGTCGGAAGATATCAATGCCCGCGTAATCATCACCACCAGGCCAGATTTGATGACAATGTAAAACCACCATGTCACCCTCGGCAATCACCCGTTTAAATTCGACCTTTTTGCCCGGGTGCTCGCGTTTCATTTTCTCGAAATATTCAATGAACCCGTCCGTGCCGTTGGCCACATGCGGATTGTGCTGGATATACGTTGCACCGACGTATTTTTCGACCGCTGCGGCTGGGGTGCACTGATTGAACATCATGTCATAAAAGGCCACGACGTTCTTTTTGTTGCGTTCCAGATCGCTCATTGGCTGCTTTCCTATCGGTTACGGCCTGCTTTAAACCGTGCGCTGCACCATCATTTTCTTGATTTCAGCGATGGATTTAGCTGGGTTCAGCCCTTTGGGGCAGGTGTTGGTGCAGTTCATAATTGTGTGGCAGCGGTACAGCTTGAACGGATCATCAAGCTGGTCCAAACGCTCGCCTGTCGCTTCGTCACGGGAATCGATGATCCAGCGGTAAGCGTGCAGCAATGCGGCAGGCCCAAGATAGCGATCCGAGTTCCACCAGTAGCTGGGGCAAGATGTTGAGCAACATGCGCACATCACACATTCGTATAGGCCGTCCAGTTTACTGCGGTCTTCGATGGACTGTTTCCATTCCTTGGCGGGACGGTTGGTTTTTGTTTCCAACCACGGCATGATGCTGGCGTGTTGGGCATAGAAATTGGTCAGGTCGGGGATCAAATCTTTGACCACTGGCATGTGTGGCAGCGGATAGATTTTGACGTCGCCTTTGATCTCGTCCATGCCGTAGATACAGGCCAGCGTGTTGACCCCGTCGATGTTCATCGCGCAAGACCCGCAGATACCTTCGCGGCAGGACCGCCGGAACGTCAGGGTTGGGTCCATCTCGTTCTTGATTTTGATCAGCGCATCTAAAACCATTGGGCCACATGAATCCATGTCCACAAAATAGGTGTCTACCTGCGGGTTTTTACCATCATCCGGATTCCAGCGATAAATGCTGAACTTGCGCAGGTTTTTGGTGTTTGCGGGTTTGGGCCATGTTTTGCCCGTCACCATGCGTGAGTTTTTCGGAAGCGTAAGTTCAACCATATCTAAGTCCTATCCCAGAGACGAGCCAAGCTCGGCCTTTACGAAACATTTCAGGGTGTCGCCGCGGGTGCTGATCCCGACAACCGTGCTAATCGTGTCTTGGTCAACGCCCGTGACGGCGGCCTTTGCAAGACTGAAAATCTCATTGGTGGTGGCGTTGTCGATGACGCAATTGCTGTAAGCCTCGGTGTTGCGGCCTGGAAATTTGTCAACGATAATCGGTGTCACCACGCTTTTGGCGGCTTGGCGCGAAGTGTCTTGAACGATCCCATCCGTTACACAAGCCGACAAGGCGAGCAGCGTGGCTGTCATCGCAAATCCATGTCGCATTCCGACTCTTTTCATCGTCTAATCCCCCTGCAACGACGACAGGATCGTACTGCCGGATTTCAAAAACTGCATGGCGCGGCGTTGTTGATGCAGTGTCATCCGTGGCCACAACACTTCATCACCGCTCATCAGCGGGTATTGGTGGGGCACGGGCAATGTGCCACGCACAGATCGCGTTGTGCGCGTTTTGCGGATAGCTTGCGTTTTCGGAGCTTTTGCTGTTCTTGCGGCCAAAGTTGCGTCGATGCACCGGTTCATAAACGCCAGTTCCTGCGGCGTCGCATGAACTTTGCGAACCTTATAGTCGGGGTGTATTATCGCCCGCGCCGTAAAGCCAGACGCCTTGGCACATTTTTCGGCCAGCCGGTAACTGGGCAGCGCATCGGCCATTGAAGGCGCAACCGCCCCAAGGCCAATAGCCACTGCAAACATCCAATTTCCAACTGTGCTGCGCATCAATAAACTCGCTTTTTCGGCGCAATTCGTTTCAAATCAATCCCGCCGTCTTTGGCAGCCGTCAGTGGCTCCAGATGTACAGGGCGATATTTCAGCTTCACTTTTGGTCCGTCAACAAACGCCAGCGAATGCTTGCGCCAGTTCTTGTCGTCCCGATCCGGATAGTCTTCATGCGCATGTGCACCGCGGCTTTCTTTGCGGGCCTCAGCGGCGACGATTGTGGCCATCGCGTTGGGCATCAGGTTGGTCAGCTCTAGCGTTTCCATCAGGTCCGAATTCCAGACCAATGAGCGGTCCGTGACTTTAAGATCGCCTATCTTGCTGGCAACCTCTTTCATTTTCACACAGCCCTCGGCCAGTGATTTGTCCGTGCGAAAGACCGCCGCGTCTTGTTGCATGGTGGTTTGCATTTCCATACGTAGATCAGCGGTTGAAATGCCCCCATTCGCATTGCGCAATCCATCGAACCTATCAAATGCAGCCTCAATTGACGCAGCATTCAACTCTTGGTTTGACTCTTTCGGGTCGACGATTTCGCCCGCTTTGATCGCCGCTGCACGGCCAAACACCACCAGATCGATCAATGAGTTCGAACCAAGGCGATTGGCGCCATGCACTGAGGCACTTGCGGCCTCGCCCACAGCCATTAGACCCGGCACAATGGCGTCTGGGTTTTTAGCCGTTGGGTTTAAAACTTCGCCCATATAGTTGGTTGGAATACCGCCCATATTGTAATGCACGGTCGGCAGCACCGGAATAGGTTCTTTGGTTAGATCAACCCCTGCGAAAATTCGGGCGCTTTCGGAAATGCCCGGCAGACGCAGCGCCAGAGTTTCTGGCGGCAGGTGATTCAAGTTCAGGTGAATGTGGTCCTTATTTGGTCCCACACCACGTCCTTCACGGATTTCCATCGTCATACAGCGCGACACCACGTCGCGTGACGCCAAATCTTTGTAGGTTGGCGCGTAGCGTTCCATGAAACGTTCGCCCTCGGAATTGGTAAGGTAACCACCTTCACCGCGTGCGCCTTCGGTGATCAGACAGCCCGCTCCGTAAATTCCTGTCGGGTGAAACTGCACGAACTCCATATCTTGCAGCGGCAGGCCAGCCCGCGCCACCATACCGTTGCCATCGCCCGTGCAGGTGTGGGCCGATGTAGCGCTGAAGAATGCGCGGCCATAGCCGCCAGTGGCCAACACCACCATCTTGGCGTTGAACACATGCATGGTGCCGTCGTCCAGCTTCCAAGCAACGATGCCCTGACATTTGCCGTCTTCACCCATGATCAGATCAGTGGCGAAATATTCGATATAGAATTCAGCACCCTGTTTGAGCGATTGGCCGTACAAGGTATGCAGCATCGCATGACCGGTCCGATCTGCCGCAGCACAAGTGCGCTGCACAGGTGGGCCCTCACCAAATTCAGTGGTGTGGCCGCCAAATGGCCGCTGATAAATCTTGCCCTCTTCGGTGCGCGAAAACGGCACGCCGTAATGCTCTAGCTCGTAAACCGCCTTGGGGGCCTCACGGGCCAGATACTCCATCGCGTCCGTATCACCCAGCCAATCTGAACCTTTGACCGTATCGTACAGGTGCCATTGCCAGTGGTCCGGCCCCATGTTCGACAGCGACGCGGCGATGCCGCCTTGCGCCGCAACGGTGTGACTGCGTGTTGGGAAAACCTTGGTGATACAGGCGGTTTTCAACCCCTGCTCGGCCATGCCCAAAGTGGCGCGCAGCCCAGCGCCGCCAGCCCCCACAACAATCACATCGTATTCGTGGGTCTCATATTCATATGCAGCCATGTTATTTCTCCGGCTCAAGCACTAAAGGCAATTTTGGCGATGGAGAAAATGGCCACAACAGCCACACCCCCGCAAAACAGTTTGTTCAAAATGAGCGAGGCCAACAACGCTCGGTGGCCGTGCACATAATCCTCAATCACGACTTGCAGACCTTGCTGAAGGTGTTTGCACACAACGATAAAAAACATCACCGCGACCAGTGCGTGATAAGGATGCGCATAGGTCTGCATCATGGTGGCGTGGCCTGCCCCAAGATTGCCGATGAACGGGAACAAAAACATCAGCGACAGCGGGATTAGCGCGATTGATGTCAGTCGTTGTGACATCCAGTGCTCAATGCCGCTTTGGCCAGAGCCAAGCCCGTCAACACGTTTGCGATCAGTTATAAAAGACATCTGTTTCCCCTCACATAGCCCAGACGATGCAAAGCACCGTGGCAAGCACCGACAAGATCAAAGCGACCCAGCCTGAGCGCCGGACAGAATGCATGCCCATGCCTTTGACCGCATCCCAGCGTAAATGGCGCAGCCCGTTGAAAAAATGGAACCAAAAGGCCCAGAGCGACCCAACTAGGATCAGCACGCCGAACCAAGAGGTTAGGAACCCGTCAACCATTTCGAAATAGGCAGCCCCCGTGGCCGCCGCCAAAAACCACCACGCAATCAGCACTGTGGCCAATGTCATACCAATGCCCGTGATCCGGTTCAGGATCGACAACGTGGATGTGATTTGTGGGCGGTAAATTTGCAAATGGGGCGAAAGCGGGCGATTGATCTTGGTCGCGCCTGCCCCCTGATTTTCGATTGCCATTAGTGTCTACCCTTTCAGGTTAAATGCCTGTGCGCAGCGTATCAGTGCTCTACTTACCAAAGATGAATAACGCCTTACGAGAGCCAAGTCACGCGATCTAACGCTATGTTAGCGCAAAAAATTCCAATATTTCGGAAATTTTTACATCTTGTGATCACAGTTTTAATTGCGTGATCACAAATAGAGCGCCCACCACAACAGCGCGACTCATTCAGGCGCGTCGTGATACAATTCGTCGATGAAATTCGTGCAGACCGTGATTTTTTCATGGCTGGCCGTGTAAAACGCGTAAAAACTGCCGCCGCGCTGGCAGCGCTTTACCCTTACCCGCAGATGTCTCGCCAGATTGAATTTCTCATTCACTCTTTTCACTTCAGTTTCGATCACTTGGGCAGCTTGGATCTGCAAGGCCGTCCTTGCGGTTTCGTTAAAGCTGACGGTTTTGGCGCTGTTTTCTGGCGCAATGCGCTTGATGACCAAATCCCAGCTGCGTTTGGCCAAAGCAAATTCGGCTTCGCATGTTTTGGCTCGATCCTCAGACAGCCCCATCTTGTCAGCAAACCCCTTACGGCGCTCTGGTGCGCTGCCATAGGTCAGGCAAACCGTATTGTAATAACGCTGCATGTCGGGGCCGTGCTCATCCGTCCAATCCCATTCACGCCCTTTGCGGCGCATTTTGATCGCATCCACTTCGAACCCACGCGCCGCGCCAGTGTTGATCGCAACGGCCCCTTTCTCGTCGAACAAGCGCTCTACCATAACCACGCTAAAGACATCAGCGGCGTCTTCTTCCTGACCCAGAACAGGCAATTCCAATTGATCAATCAACGCATGGCCCAATTCGTGATAAAATGTCGCGATCAAATTTCTGCGCACGAATTCAAACCGCACAGGGTCCAGCCCTAGGCTCTCGGGTTTGGTCTGCTTAGCCCTTTGTTGATCCGATTTGGGTGCCGTGTCATTGACGATTTCATCAACTTGTTTGTTGCGGCCCTCTGCCAATGTGATCTGAGGCAAAAGCAGGGAAATAATAAGAAGGCTAATTAGTGTTCTCATGTCTGAAAGTAGATCGGCATCATGCCATATCGTCAAGCAGCCAATTAGTTTTTATGTTGTGAAACTTTGCAGCTCAATATGCCTTTGGTTTGTCTTCTTTATACTGTCCTGTTACCAAATTGCCGGATCAATGAAATGGGTGCCCCATGCAAGTTTTTGTTAAGTTATCAATTCTGGTGCTCGTTCTGCTGGGAATTGCAACAGTTGCTGCATTTGCAATAGGTGGCTTTGCACCGCTGATTGGCATCGCTTCGGGGTTTCTGTTTCTCTACTATCTGGCTCTGTTTTTGGGGGCCAAGTATAGAGGAGAGACCACTAACAAATTGCTCATCTATGGGTTCTACATTTTGTTTTTAGCACCGATCGTTGTACTTTTCATTGATGCAGAAGCGCTCTTTGAATTCTTGCTGCAGAGTGTTCAATTCGATATGAAATAACGCTGCCTTACAGTGGCATAACCGCCCAATAATCCAGATCAAGCAATACGTCAGACAAGTATTTCCCGTCTTCACCACGCAATTCAAACGCAGCCCCTTTGGTTGCCACTGTGCGCAACCGGATCAACCCAACACCAGGTGCGTCAGTCTTGGCCACGTCCAAAACTTCGGACCATGCCCGCACCGTATCACCTGCAAAGCATGGGTTCGCATGGGCACCTGCATTGATACCGACGATCATCTGCGCGTTGGCCAAGCCATTAAAGCTCAGCGCGCGGGCCAGTGAAATAATATGCCCGCCATACATCAACCGCTTGCCGTCAGGCCGCGCTGTGGCGTCAAAATGCACCTTGGCAGTGTTTTGCCACAGGCGGGTCGCGATCATATGCTCGGCCTCTTCGATTGTGACGCCATCTACATGGTCGATTTGCTCGCCGACGGTGTAGTCGCCCAACCGATGCGCTTCACCGGCTTGGGTGAAATCATACCCCGTGAAATCGAGCCCTTCTGGCAAGCGCAACTGATCTGCCGCCACAACTTTGGCAAGATCGGGCACCGTTACAGCAGGGGCCGCGGCGTCCAGATCCCGTTTCTTGACCATCACCCAACGCACGTATTCCAATACCGCTTCGTCGTGCTGGTTGGTGCCTGTGGTGCGCACCCAGACAACGCCGTTCTTACCGCTGGAGTTTTGTTTCAACCCAATCACCTGACTGGAAGATCGCAACGTGTCACCGGCATAGACCGGTTTCATCCAGCGGGCCTCGGCATAGCCCAAATTCGCCACCGCGTTCAGCGAAATATCTGGCACGGTTTTGCCAAACACCACATGGAATGTGATCAGATCGTCCATCGGGGACGCCGCCAGCCCACTGTTGCGGGCAAATTCATCTGACGAGGCCAGCGCATGGCGTGCCGGATACATCGCGTGGTACATCGCCCGCTCGCCGCCGGACACAGTGCGCGGCACCGCGTGTTCGATCACTTCATTCAGCCGATAGTCTTCAAAAAATCGCCCTGCAGTGGTCTTGCTCATTTATTGTGCTCCCAGCTTCATATCAGGCGTATATTCAACATCCGCCTCTTTGGTCACCGCTTGGCCACAACGCATCACCCCATTGGCGTGATCGAATGCGTAAGTTGGCCCGCCATGCAGCACCCACCCCTTGCTCAGGGCCTCGCTTACTTTGTGACAGAATGCAGATGTGTCGTCTTCGGTCAGTAGTCGATATAGCATCATCCGTAGGTTCCTCGGAACGGGCTATAGCCCAACCAAATATGCACCCCTGCGATTAACGCATACAAAACCAGTGCGATCAGCATGTTTTTGGCATCCTTTGAGAACGGCCCAACCTCAGGGCGCTCCCACGGGCCATCGCCGCGACTGGCCAATACCATTTGTGCCAAAGCCCAAGCCGCCAGCCCGCCGAACAACACAATCGAGGCGCTGTCGCCGTTCACCAGCAAATGCGCTGTAGCCCAGATCACCATGCCCCACATCATCGGATGACGCACCTTTGAGGAAACCCATCCGCGTGATGATCCAGCCCCAAACATAAACAGCGACAGTAACATCAACAGGTTGTTGGCGTGGCCCATGCCCGCCATCGGCGCGTAAACCGCCGAACTGTCGGCCATCCGGTAGCCGAAAATCATCATCACAACGGAGGCCAGCGTTAGCACCGCCACCAATCCTTTGCCTTTGTCTCCCATCGAGGCCCGCAAGCCCGGCGTGATCCGCTTAAAGAAGTGTGCGGCCACCCATAAAATGACCCCTGCTATAAGTAACGTCATATCTATCCCTCCAATGAAGAAATCATATCAGCCTTGGCTAATGTTTGTCTCGCCGTCACAATATGCAGGTTTTCAACAATTTTGCCATCCACCACGGCCACGCCCAGCCCCTCGGACTCGGCCTTCTCAAACGCCTCGATTTGGCGGCGCGCTAGAACCACTTCCGCCTCACTTGGGGCAAAGGCCGCGTTGGTCACCGCCACCTGAGCCGGATGGATCAAGGTTTTCCCGTCAAAGCCCAAATCCCGGCCTTGTTCGCACTCAATCAGCAACCCGTCTTCGTCCTTATAGGCATTATAGACCCCGTCAATCGCGATCACCCCGTGACTGCGGGCAGCCAACAAACACATCTGCAGGCTCGTCATCATGGGCAGCCGGTCGGCGCGAAAACGACTCCTTAGGTCTTTCTCTAGGTCATTGGTGCCCATCACCATCCCAGCTAATTGCGAGTGCGCGGCAATCTCGGCAGCATTCAAAATTCCCTGCGGCGTCTCCATCATGGCCCAAATGGGCATGTCACCGACCAATTTCGCCAAGGCGTCAATATCTGCGGCACAATTCACCTTGGGCAGTAAAACCGCGTCGGCCCCGCTCACCACAGCGGCATCCGCTGCCCCCCATTCGGTGTCCAGAGCATTGATGCGTACAATCTTGAACCGCGCGCCGTAGTCTTGCGTCAGCGCTTGGGCCAGCATGCTGCGCGCGGCGGCTTTTTCTTCGGCCGCCACAGCGTCTTCCATATCAAAAATGATTGCATCCACAGACAGGTTACGAGCTTTTTCAAGCGCACGCTCCTTAGATGCGGGGATGTACAATACTGACCTAAAGGGACGTGCGTTCTGATCCATGATTCTGCCTCTTGGTAATAATCTTGCGCAGAAAGCATCATTTCCGCACCATTTCGCAAGACCTTATTGCCCATTTCTCCGTTTCTTTTTTGCACAAAAGTCTTTGCAGAAGTGACCCAAGCGTTTTGGCCCGAAGGGGCAAAACGCTTGGGGCGATGTGCGCAGCACAGCGCAATCCCAGAGAACATCGTTAACTTATTGGTAACCAATACGTCCCCGAAATTAACCATTTCTTGGGTGTTCTCACGGCAGACTGAACAAACAAAAGGAGGGCCATTCGAGGAAAGGTAAAAGACATGAACAATAAATTGCTAACATTATCGCTGGGCATTGGCGCAATCTTGCTCAGCACTCAGTTCGCTTATAGCCAAGGCGCAAACTGTGCTCCGCGTGAAGCCGTCGTCAACCGATTGACCACAGCATATGGCGAGACCCGCCAAAGCATGGGGCTGGCGGCCAACAACGCTGTGATCGAGGTTTTCGCCTCGGATGAAACCGGCACATGGACCATCACAGTAACCACGTCCAATGGGCAAACCTGTCTTGTGGCCTCTGGCCAAGCCTTTGAGGAACTGGCGGAGCGACTGATCCCCGAAAGCGAAACTGACGCTTAAAAATTGACGACTTTGGGGCACCTGCAATTTGCACGCAGGTGTCCATGATAACGCTCACATTTACGCTCCCCGAATTGACCTTGCCTCGATTGCCTGTTCAAATGCCTTGCACGCACGTTCAGGAATAGATAGGCAAACAGCGAAATTATCGGATCAGGAGATCACACAATGGCTAGAGCAAAAATCGCCCTTATCGGTGCTGGACAAATCGGCGGCACACTCGCCCACTTGGCTGCTATGAAAGAACTCGGCGACGTCGTCATGTTCGACATCGCCGACGGCATCCCTCAAGGCAAATCACTCGACATCGCCGAAGCGGGACCCGCAGAAGGCTTTGATGCCACGATGACAGGCACCACGGACTACGCCGACATCGCTGGCGCTGACGTATGTATCGTCACAGCTGGTGTTGCCCGCAAACCCGGTATGAGCCGCGACGATCTGCTGGGCATCAATCTGAAAGTTATGAAATCTGTTGGTGAAGGTATCGCCAAACACGCGCCAAACGCCTTCGTGATCTGCATCACCAACCCGCTGGACGCCATGGTTTGGGCACTGCGCGAATTTTCTGGCCTGCCTCATAACATGGTTTGCGGCATGGCAGGGGTTTTGGACTCCGCCCGTTTTCGTCATTTCCTATCGCTGGAATTCGGCGTTTCTATGCGCGACGTTTCTGCCTTCGTTCTGGGCGGCCACGGTGACACAATGGTTCCATTGACCCGTTACTCCACCGTTGGCGGCATCCCTTTGCCAGACCTCGTGAAAATGGGTTGGACCACACAGGACAAAATGGACGCGATCGTTCAACGCACCCGTGACGGCGGCGCTGAAATCGTCGGCTTGCTGAAAACCGGCTCTGCCTTCTATGCGCCAGCCACTTCTGCAATCGAAATGGCCGAGGCCTATCTGAAAGACCAGAAGCGCGTGTTGCCATGTGCAGCCTACGTTGACGGTGCTCTTGGCCTTGATGGTTTTTACGTTGGTGTACCAACCGTGATTGGTGCAGGCGGCATTGAGCGTGTGATCGACATCCAACTGTCCAAAGATGAGCAAAAAATGTTCGACAGCTCAGTTGGTGCGGTCAAAGGTCTGGTTGACGCGTGTAAAGCGATCGATCCTTCGCTCGGCTAAGAATTTCCTGACTTGCAATACAGCATTAGGCATCCCATTCTTGTGGGGTGCCTTTTGCTTTATCAGGAGTAATTCCATGCGTTTAGCGCTCTCGCTTTTAACCGCCCTCATAACCGCCCCCGCCTTTGCGCAATCCAGCGCCGAACTTAACACAGACAGCTTGGCGCAGGCCGTGGAAAGCTTCACCGCCCTGCCGGACAAATCCCCATCCGATCAATTTGCGCTTGGCGCTCTGCACTTTTTGCGCGGGGTTGAGAAAACCCTTCAGGTCCGTTGGGAACACAATGCAGCGCTAGATGATCTCGATATTCCCGTGATGCGCTTGCCCGTGCCGTCCAATCCATCCGCCAAGCCCTTTAAACCAAACTTGGTCACTGGGCTGTTCACCGAATTGCTCAGCGATATGGACGCCAGCCGTGCGGCCCTTGCCCAAATCCCTGAAGGGGCGGATGTGGCGCTGAACGTCAATCTTGGGGATCTGTGGTTCGACATCAACATGAACAACAAACGCGATCTGGGCGAAGGGATCGTCGAGGTCGGGGCAATGACCCTGATGGGCAGTCCTGATCTGGGCGACGCCGAAGGTCTGCCACCGATGGACATTCGTTTTGACACCCCTGACGTGGCATGGTTGACGGCTTACACTCACTTGTTGTCGGCCGCGGGCGAACTGGTGGTCGCCTTTGACCCAACCGAGGCTATTTCCTCGGTGATGAATGCCGTTCAAAAAATGGATGACATACGTGGTGGCCCCTTGGAGCGTTCGGTCTTTATCAGCACAAACGAGACCCAATGGATCGATCAATTTGCCATGGCCTATGGCGCGTTGAACCAACAACCGGACGCCACCCGCACCCGTGCCGCCCACGCGCATCTGCTGAACATGATCGCCGAAAACAAGACGTTCTGGGCTGGGATCGAGGCTGAAACTGACAATCTCAACGAATGGATTCCGAACCCTAGCCAGACCGCCGCACTTGGGTTCGAGTTGCACCCAGCGACGGGCATGGCGTGGCAGGGTGTTCTGGATGATGTCGAAGCCGTGTTGAATGGCGATTTGCTGATCCCCTATTGGCGGCTAAGCGGATCTGGTGGCGTGAACATGCAAAAGCTGCTCACTGACCCGCCGATCTTTGATCTTGTCACTTGGATACAGGGCCACGGGTTGCTGCCCTACTTGGAACGCGGCCCCGTCATCACCCGCGACAGCATCAACCAGTTCGAAGAGCTGACGGGCAGCGATATGATGATGTTTTCGTTCTTGTTCAACTGATCCCAAGCCCACAAAACGAATCAAATTAGCGCTTTGTGATCACACTAGTTAAATGTGTGATCACAAAATCAAATAATCCGGCCAAAATTCGCCCAAACTGTTAAAAACCGTTTCTTTACCTCCTTACTTCATGAATACTGACTAAGAACATTAGACAATGATGGGACAGATCAGTGAACATTCATGAATACCAAGCCAAAGAACTTCTCCGCGCCTATGGCGCGCCCGTTTCCGAAGGCCGTGCCGTTCTAAAGGCCGAAGACGCCAAAACAGCCGCGGGTGCGCTGGATGGTCCGGTCTGGGTCGTCAAGGCACAAATCCACGCAGGTGGCCGCGGCAAAGGCTCGTTTAAAGAAGCTGACGCTGGCGATGCTGGCGGTGTGCGCATCACCAAATCAGTCTCTGAGGCTGCCGAAGAGGCCAAAAAAATGTTGGGCCGCACTTTGGTCACCCATCAAACTGGCCCTGCCGGCAAACAAGTCAACCGCATCTACATTGAGGATGGCGCCGCGATTGCGTCGGAATTCTATCTGGCCTTACTGGTTGATCGCGCCACATCCAGCGTGTCTTTCGTTTGCTCCACCGAGGGCGGCATGGACATCGAAGAAGTCGCCGCTGCAACGCCAGAGAAAATCCTGTCGTTCTCGGTTGATACGGCCACAGGGTACCAAGGTTTTCACGGTCGCCGCATCGCATTCGCGCTGGGGCTGGAAGGCAAGCAAGTCAAACAATGCGTTGGCCTGATGGGCATCCTTTACAAGATGTTCACCGACAAAGATGCCGAAATGCTGGAAATCAACCCATTGGTAGTGACCAACGACGGCGATCTGGTTTGTCTGGACGCCAAAATGGCATTTGATGGCAACGCCATTTACCGCCACCCTGACGTGGCAGCGTTGCGTGATGAAACCGAAGAAGACGCCAAAGAATTGGCAGCCTCCAAGTTTGATCTGAACTACATCGCGCTGGACGGCGAAATTGGCTGTATGGTCAATGGCGCTGGACTAGCGATGGCAACAATGGACATCATCAAGCTTTACGGCTCCTCGCCTGCCAACTTCTTGGACGTCGGCGGCGGCGCGACCACTGAAAAGGTCACTGAGGCGTTCAAAATCATCACTTCTGATCCCAACGTCAAGGGCATCTTGGTCAACATCTTTGGCGGTATCATGCGCTGCGATGTGATCGCCGAGGGTGTGGTTTCAGCTGTGAAGCAAGTCGGCCTAAAAGTGCCACTGGTTGTGCGCCTTGAGGGCACCAAAGTTGAAGAAGGCAAAGCGATCATCAACAACTCCGGTCTGGACGTGATTGCAGCGGACAACCTGTCTGATGCTGCCGAGAAGATTGTGGCGGCGGTCAAGGGTAGTTGATCCAAGTGTCCAAAATTATAAGCGGCCTGCCCTGTCACAATTTTCCTCGTGCAGAGCAGTGCCGTTTCCCGTCAACAAAGAGTAGCTAGGAATACGTAATGTCACTAAACTCACTGAAACCAGCTTTGTTAACGTTGTCCATGCTTGCAGTTGCCGCTTGTGGAACTCCTCCGGGACCACGTACACACGACAGCTCTGGCCGCGCCATGGCCAGCTCGGCATTAGCCACTACGATCTTTATGAATGTCTGTTTCAAAACTGGTGGAAGCAAAACGGGCGCCATTCGAGCTATAAAGCGGGACAAAAACATCGTGTTTTCAGAAAAGCTCGACAGCCGGCTTGATGTCTCCAAAAACCTTACATCCGCTAAACACAAAACCCATTCGCTCGACGTGCTGCATATGCCTGGCGCTTGCGCTGTCAGCTTTGACAACGGCCAACCAAATGCAAAGCAAGCTGCAGAGGCGGCCATACTTTTGCTCCCGAAAATTGGTGCCAAGAGCATCGGTGGCAAGCGCGGCGGTGGCCAGATCAGCTTAAAAACCAGTAGAGGCACAGTCCTCATCATCAATTCTACCAAAACCGGAAGCAATGGCGCGATGCTGACCCTTTTCCAAAAATAATTCGGCCAGCTCTAGCGCTGGTTCAAACAGGAGAAATGCTAATATGTCTATACTCGTAGACGAAAACACCAAGGTAATCTGTCAGGGTCTCACCGGCTCGCAAGGCACCTTTCACTCCGAACAAGCCATCGCGTATGGCACCAAAATGGTTGGCGGCGTAACACCCGGTAAAGGGGGCATGTCCCACCTTGATTTGCCCGTGTTCAACTCGGTGCACGAAGCCCGCGAAATTACGGGTGCCAATGCCTCCGTCATTTATGTACCGCCGCCCTTTGCTGCTGATTCAATTCTTGAGGCGATTGACGCTGAGATGGAACTGATCGTTTGTATCACCGAAGGCATTCCGGTGCTTGATATGATGAAAGTTTACCGCGCGTTGAATGGCTCTAATTCTCGCCTGATCGGGCCAAATTGCCCCGGCGTGATCACCCCAGATGCCTGCAAAATCGGCATTATGCCCGGCCACATCCACCAACGTGGATCCTGTGGTGTGGTATCGCGTTCCGGCACGCTGACCTATGAGGCTGTTAAGCAAACCACCGACATGGGGCTGGGTCAATCCACCGCTGTCGGCATTGGCGGCGACCCCATTAAAGGCACCGAGCATATCGACATCTTGGAAATGTTCCTAGCTGATCCCGAGACACAATCCATCATTATGATTGGTGAAATCGGTGGCTCGGCCGAAGAAGAAGCCGCACAATTCTTGGCTGACGAGAAAAAGGCTGGCCGTTGGAAGCCAACCGCTGGTTTCATCGCTGGCCGCACAGCGCCTCCGGGCCGTCGTATGGGCCACGCTGGTGCAATCGTCGCGGGCGGCAAGGGCGACGCGGAAAGCAAAATCGAGGCCATGCGCTCAGCTGGTATCATCGTTGCCGACAGCCCTGCAGGGCTGGGCGAAGCGGTGATGGAAGCGATTGGTTAAGGTTTTTCGCTGTAGAGTTAAGGAAAGGGAGAAAATAGTGAATTGCACCCAACGTCAGAATGGCGATAGTTCAGTTAACGAGTGTATTTTTATTAAGGGTAATTCAACATGCTAGTCTCCTATCGCCATAACCTTATCTACATCAAACGCCAGAAAGTGGCGGGAACATCCATCGCGATGTTCCTGCAAAAGGCATGTGGCATGGGGGACGAAATCTCCGAGCCCACGCATGCAATCGTCGATGAAAACGGCATTGTCGGATTTCGTGGCAACAAAAAGGACCGCGAAAAACAAGACGACGACGAAAGGTGGTATAATCACATCCACGCCAAAGAATTGCGCATTGAGCTGGACCAAGTCGATCCGGCTATCTGGACCCGCTCAACCAAAGTTGCAGCCATTCGCAATCCTTTTGATCAGGTTGTGTCGCATTTTTACTGGTGGAGCAGACGCCGCAATCTGGACATGTCAGAAGATTTCAGTGTTGTGAAACAGGCGTTCAAAAAATTTGCGCTCAATCGCAATGTGCAATTAACCGATCCACATATGACCATTGACGGCGAAAATGTCACTGACCGTGTGATCCGGTTTGAAACCTTAATGGCTGATTTGGAAAACCTATGCGGCGAGTTGGGCGTGAGTTTTGATGCCGACAATATGCCTGTCACCAAATCGACCGCCAAACTAAGAAAATCCATTCCGGTTTTTGAGTATTTCGACAAGCAAATGATCGACCATATGCACAAGACCAAGCCGTGGATATTCAACCAATATGATTATGCCGACGTCCCCGACGGATACGCGTAGAAGCCGCTGTTCAAACCCCACAAGGTGCCCATTATGACCGACCACTCAACCACTGACGCGCATTATCATGCTTCGTTATTGGCAGGACACAACGCGGCATCCATCGCTCTGCGTTTCGCAGGGTTGGATGAGTGCGTGATGGAGGCAACTGGCTAGAATGAATATGTGGCAGAACATCAGATCAGAGGGCAGCGGCCGATCCGAGGGGGGGCGTGAAGCGCCCGCCCGTGGGGGCGGATCGGTCGCTGTCCGGTGGTGCCCGCCGAACAGAGAGAGTATATAATGGCTCCAGTAACCGCCATACAAACTGGATTTAGAAAGTCGCTTTCCTTTTCGGAACGTGCTTCTCGGCCCGAGTTTTGGTGGTTTGCACCAGTTTACTTTGGTTTCATCCTGTCGATGATCACAACCGAAACACCCAAATTACTTTTTTCCACCTTGCTGGAAAGCCTTTCTGTGTTGCAACTCATTTTTCTTTTCTTGATCGTCCTGCTCGTTCCGCTGTATTCTTCCTTCTGGCGTAGACTAAACGACACTGAAATCTCTGCAAAATTGTTGTTGCTTATACCGATATACTTGGTTCTGGCCCCTAGTATTGCCTTGATTGTTGATCAATCGGAACAGTTTGGCATTAGGTCACCCTCAAAATTGATGCCTGAGGCTATGTATGTGGCATATGGCTATTTGGGGTTAATTGTACTTGCCTTTTTGCTGTGCCTTACCCCCTCCCAACCCGGCTCTAACAAATTCGGCCCCAACCCAAACGAGGTCCCATCATGACCGAACATCCTACGACTGACGAATTCCACAACTCCTCTTTCCTGCAAGGCCATAACGCCGAGTATATTGAGCAGTTATACGCCCAGTATGCGGGTGATCCCAACGCGGTTGATGAAGCGTGGCAAGCCTTTTTCAAGGAGCTTGGCGAAGGCGATGCCGACGTCAAAGCCGCCGCCACTGGCCCGTCTTGGGCGCGGGGCGACTGGCCGCCGACACCCAATGATGATTTGACCCATGCGCTAGATGGCCAATGGCCTGCGGATGAGGCCGAGCCTGCCAAGGCCGCCGAGAAAATCGGTAAAAAAGCCGCAGAGCAGGGCGTCAAGGTTTCTGATGAAGCCATCAAACGCGCCGTGTTGGACAGCATCCGCGCATTGATGATCATCCGCGCCTACCGCATCCGTGGTCATTTGGCCGCTGATCTGGATCCGCTTGGCTTGGCCGAACAAACGCCGCATCCTGAATTGGACCCGGCCGCTTATGGCTTTACTGATGCTGACATGGACCGGCCGATTTTCATCGACAATGTGCTGGGCCTGCAAGTGGCGTCGATGCGCCAGATCATTGAGATCGTTAAGCGCACCTATTGCGGTACTTTTGCGCTGCAATACATGCACATTTCCAACCCTGACGAAGCGGGCTGGCTGAAAGAGCGCATTGAAGGCTACGGCAAGGAAATCTCGTTTTCGCAAGAGGGCCGCCGCGCCATTTTGAACAAGCTGGTCGAGGCCGAAGGGTTCGAGAAATTCTTGCATGTGAAATACATGGGCACCAAACGGTTTGGTCTGGACGGCGGCGAGAGCCTGATCCCTGCGATGGAACAGATCATCAAACGTGGTGGTGATCTGGGTGCCAAGGAAGTCATCATCGGGATGCCGCACCGCGGCCGCCTGTCGGTGTTGGTCAACGTGATGGCCAAACCTTACCGCGCTGTGTTCAACGAATTTCAGGGCGGCAGTTTCAAACCCGAAGATGTAGATGGTTCGGGGGATGTGAAATATCACCTCGGGGCCTCCTCGGACCGCGAGTTCGGCGGCGAATCTGTGCACCTGTCACTGACCGCCAACCCCAGCCACCTTGAAGCTGTGAACCCAGTGGTATTGGGCAAATCTCGCGCCAAACAGGACCAGAAGTTTGACAAGGAACGCTCTTCGGTTATCCCGCTGTTGTTGCACGGAGACGCGGCCTTTGCTGGCCAGGGCGTTATTTCAGAATGTTTTGGCATGTCTGGCCTGTTGGGCCATCGCACAGGCGGCACCATTCATATCGTGGTGAACAACCAAATCGGCTTCACCGCGGCACCGCATTTCAGCCGCTCGTCGCCCTACCCGACCGACATTGCTTTGATGGTTGAAGCGCCGATTTTCCACGTCAACGGGGATGACCCCGAGGCCGTGGTTCACGCCGCCAAAGTTGCCACCGAATTCCGTCAGAAATTCCAAAAAGACGTGGTGATCGACATCTTCTGCTACCGTCGCTTTGGCCACAACGAGGGGGATGAACCGATGTTCACCAACCCGTTGATGTACAAACAGATCAAAACCCAAAAAACCACGCTGCAGCTTTATACTGAACGCTTGATCCGCGACGGCTTGATACCCGAAGGCGAGATTGACGACATGAAAACCGCGTTTCAGGCCCATCTGAACGAGGAATTCGAGGCGGGTAAAGAATTCAAACCGAACAAGGCTGATTGGTTAGATGGGCGCTGGAAACACCTGTCCAAAAAAGACGAGGATTACCAGCGCGGCGAAACCGCAATCTCGCATGAGACCTATAAAGAAGTCGGCGCAAGCCTGTCGCATGTCCCGGATGACATTCCGGTCCATAAAACCGTCAACCGGATGTTGGCAACCAAGAAAGCCATGCTCGAGAGCGGCGAAGGCATCGACTGGGCCACCGGCGAAGCGCTGGCATTTGGCTCGTTGATGTTGGAGGGGTTCCCAGTGCGCCTGTCGGGCCAAGATTCAGCTCGTGGGACTTTTTCGCACCGCCATTCTGCCTTGATCGATCAAGACACTGAAGAACGTTATTACCCGCTCAACAATATTCGCAAAGGTCAGGCCCAATACGAGGTCATCGACTCGATGCTGTCTGAATACGCGGTGCTTGGCTTTGAATACGGCTACTCACTGGCCGAACCAAATGCCTTAACCCTGTGGGAAGCCCAGTTCGGCGATTTTGCCAATGGCGCGCAGATCATGTTTGATCAGTTCATCTCATCGGGCGAGCGCAAATGGCTGCGAATGTCGGGCCTCGTGGTGTTGCTGCCGCACGGATTTGAAGGACAAGGGCCGGAACACTCCTCGGCCCGTCTGGAACGGTTTTTGCAAATGTCGGCCGAAGACAATTGGATCGTCGCCAATTGCACCACACCGTCCAACTATTTCCACCTGTTGCGCCGCCAACTGCATCGCTCTTACCGCAAACCGCTGATCTTGATGACGCCGAAATCTTTGTTGCGCCACAAAAAGGCCGTGTCTAACGTCGATGACTTCACAACAGGCTCCTCTTTCCACCGTGTCCTTTGGGATGACGCGCAAAAAGGTTCATCTGACTTGACCTTGAACAGCGACGCCAAAATCAAGCGGGTCGTGATGTGTTCCGGCAAGGTCTACTTTGATTTGCTGGAAGAACGCGATGCGCGTGGTTTGACGGACGTCTACCTGATGCGGGTTGAGCAGTTTTACCCGTTCCCCGCCATGTCGATGGTCAAAGAGCTGGAGCGTTTTAAAAACGCCGATGTCGTCTGGTGTCAGGAAGAGCCCAAAAATCAGGGCGGTTGGACATTTATGGAACCCAATATCGAATGGGTCCTTGGCCGGATCAAATCCAAAAGCAAACGCCCAGCATATGCCGGCCGCAACGCCTCTGCCTCGCCAGCGACTGGCCTTGGCAAAACCCACAAAGCACAACAAGCAGCGCTCATTGATGACGCGCTCACCATTAAAGGATAACATCATGTCCATCGAAATCCGCGTCCCGACTCTGGGTGAATCTGTTACAGAAGCCACCGTCGCCACATGGTTCAAAAAACCGGGCGATGCCGTGGCCGTCGACGAAATGCTGTGCGAATTGGAAACCGATAAGGTCACCGTCGAAGTGCCCTCTCCATCGGCTGGCGTCATGGCTGAAATCGTCGCCGCCGAAGGCGCAACCGTTGGCGTTGACGCATTACTTGCCACGCTCACTGCAGGTGAAGGTACTGCCCCAGCACCCGCCACGACCGCTCCGGCCTCTGCTGCTAAATCCGACAGCGCGCCTGTTGATGTGATGGTCCCCACCTTGGGCGAGTCCGTCACCGAGGCCACCGTTTCCACATGGTTCAAAGCCGTTGGCGACACCGTGGCGCAGGATGAAATGCTGTGTGAACTTGAGACTGACAAAGTTTCCGTCGAGGTTCCAGCCCCCGCGGCTGGTATCCTGACCGAAATCATCGCCACTGACGGCGCAACTGTGAATGCCGGTGGCAAGCTCGCCGTTATCATGGGTGGCGCGTCTGCCACAGCAGCAGCACCCGCCACTGCTTCGGCAACGCCCCCCGCTGCCAGCACGGGTAAAGACGTCGAAAACGCTCCATCAGCCAACAAATTGATGGCCGAGGCTGGACTTACAGCCGCTCAAGTCACCGGCACCGGCCGCGACGGGCGCATCATGAAAGAAGACGTGCAAAACGCCGCCAAAGCGCCAGCCGCAGCACCAGCACCCGCTGCCCCGGCTGCCACACCCCGCGCCCCAAGCTCAGCCGACGACGCGTCACGCGAAGAACGGGTCAAAATGACCCGCCTGCGCCAAACCATCGCGCGTCGCTTGAAAGAAAGCCAAAACACCGCTGCCATGCTGACCACCTATAACGAGGTCGATATGGGCGCTGTAATGGATCTGCGCAAAGAATACAAAGACTTGTTTTTCAAAAAACATGGCGTCAAGCTGGGCTTCATGTCTTTCTTTACCAAAGCCTGCGTGCACGCCCTGAATGAGGTCCCTGACGTAAACGCCGAAATCGACGGCACCGAAGTGGTTTACAAGAACTACGTCCACATGGGCGTAGCCGTAGGCACTCCGTCGGGCCTTGTGGTGCCCGTGGTGCGCAACGCACATGAAATGTCATTCGCTGGCATCGAGCAAAAAATCGCAGAGTTGGGCCAAAAAGGCGTGGCTGGAAAACTGACAATGGCCGAAATGCAGGGCGGCACCTTCACGTTGTCGAACGGCGGCGTCTACGGCTCCCTGATGTCCTCACCGATTCTGAACCCGCCACAATCTGGCATCTTGGGCATGCATAAAATTCAGGATCGCCCAATGGCCGTTAATGGCGAAGTCGTGATCCGCCCGATGATGTATCTGGCCCTGTCCTATGACCACCGGATTGTCGATGGCAAAGGGGCTGTGACGTTCTTGGTGCGGGTGAAAGAAGCACTCGAGGATCCACGGCGGTTGTTGATGGATTTGTAATCCAAGCAAGGCGGAAAAATTGTTAGGTGATCAATGAAACTACCCCATTTTCTTTCCAGACAAAAATCTGAGTCAACATCCGAATCAGACATGGGCTACAGCTTTGTGGAAGTATCTAACGCTCAGTCGGAGCCGATGCATCCTATGTTTCAAGAAATTTCTGATTTAATTAGGAAAACCCCATCGGCAAGTTTTTTGTCCTCAGGCATGATGGAAAAGGGTTGGTGGGTGAAAATGAAGATTGATATTGGTCACAACCTCGCTTGGCAGGTCGTTCAAGAATATGCCTTTGTATTAAACGGGATATCTACTACTGAAAAACTTCCTACTGTATTCAAACCGAAATCTGCGCCGCCATATCTGAACGGCGGACCCGAAGACTACCTTTATTGGATTATTGAGTGCCCCGTAAATGATTTCACACCAGAAATAGCCAAGGGATGGCTGGAAACTCGGCTGCCAACGCCAATTGATGATTTGGCCCAGTGGGAACACGATGAATCATGATCCCAAACCGCGCCTTCCTCACATACGTCACCGACACTTCAACCGGATCAATAACCTAAATGGCCTACCTCGAACCCACAAACCTGACTTGCAAAAACTGCGGACAAGCAGGTGATTTGGTATGGGCAGTCGGTGTTGGCCCCCACACCAATGCCGGTGATCCCCCCGCCTACATCGACGCGCATGAATCCGGCCCGTGGATCATCAAGGAATCGGGCAAAACCACACAGGTCTTCTGCCCCACCTGCGACGAGTTGGTGACGGAGCGCACGCCATGACCCCGGAATTCATCACCGCAGCAATGGACTCACCCATCTTTCTCTTTTGCAAAAATATCCCCGCCGGAGGCTTAAAAACTCTTCGCCCTAGCCGTATGTACAATACCCATACGTTTTCCATACACTTTCCATATCCAGTTTTCACCAAGGAGTACTTCCAATGTCCTCATATGACGTAATCATCATCGGTGCCGGTCCTGGCGGCTATGTCTGCGCAATTCGCTGTGCCCAATTGGGTCTAAAAACAGCTGTGGTTGAGGGACGTGATACCCTTGGCGGCACCTGTCTGAATGTTGGATGTATTCCGTCCAAAGCCCTGCTGCACGCCAGTCATATGCTTCACGAGGCTGAGCATAATTTCGCCAAGATGGGCCTGAAGGGGAAATCACCCTCGGTCGATTGGAAACAGATGCTGGCCTACAAAGACGATGTGATTGGCCAAAACACCAAGGGCATCGAATTCCTGTTCAAAAAGAACAAGGTAGATTGGATCAAAGGTTGGGCATCAATCCCTGCGGCTGGCAAAGTTCAAGTTGGCGATGAGGTCCATGAAGCCAAAAATATCGTTATCGCCACCGGATCTGAGGCGTCGTCATTGCCGGGTGTTGAGGTGGATGAAAAGATCGTCGTGACCTCTACCGGTGCTCTGGAATTGCCCAAAACGCCCAAGAAAATGGTGGTGATTGGCGCAGGTGTGATCGGCCTAGAAATGGGGTCTGTTTATGCGCGTTTGGGGGCCGAAGTCACTGTGGTCGAATTTTTGGACCACGTCACACCGGGCATGGATTCTGAGGTTTCCAAAGTTTTTGCCAGAACCCTCAAAAAGCAAGGCCTTAACTTCATTTTGGGCGCAGCGGTTCAGTCCGTTTCAACCACTAAAACCAAGGCCAAAGTCACCTACAAACTGCGTAAAAACGACACCGAAGCGACCCTTGACGCTGACGTTGTCTTGGTTGCCACAGGGCGCAAACCTTTCACAGATGGCTTGGGTCTGGAAGCCCTTGGCGTAGGGATGTCCCCCCGCGGCCAAGTTCAAACTGACGCCCATTGGTCCACCAATGTGTCTGGAATCTACGCCATCGGCGATGCCATTGATGGCCCGATGCTGGCCCACAAAGCCGAAGACGAAGGCATGGCAGTCGCTGAAGTCATGGCGGGTAAGTCGGGTCATGTGAACTATGGCGTGATACCGGGTGTGGTCTATACCAACCCCGAAGTGGCGACCGTTGGTCAGACCGAAGAGCAGCTGAAAGAAGCGGGTCACACCTATAAGGTTGGCAAATTTTCCTTTATGGGTAACGGCCGTGCAAAGGCGATGTTTGCGGGCGATGGTTTCGTAAAAATTCTTGCGGATAAAGCCACCGACCGAATCCTTGGCGCACATATCATTGGCCCAAGTGCTGGTGAAATGATCCACGAGCTTTGTGTGGCGATGGAATTTGGTGCTTCGGCTCAAGACATCGCCCTGACCTGCCACGCGCATCCGACCTGTTCAGAGGCGGTTCGCGAAGCCGCTCTGGCCTGTGGCGACGGTGCGATCCACGCGTAAAACTACGCCAACTCCTTCCCTTTTTTGGGGAAGGGGGTATCGAGCGGCGCAGTTGATGCGACGTGATACCGCAGCGTTTTCTGTTGGCAGCAGGCTGTGCGACACATACCTTAGCAAAAGAATCGGAATAGCCAGAGAACGAAATCGCCATGACGCAACCCCTTTTGAAAAAGCACGGCTCCAAACGCGAACGCAGTTGGAACGGGCATGCTTTTTTCAGCGGTGGTTTTCGACCATTCTTCCTGTTTGCAGCCGTGTTTTCCATCTTAGCAATTGCGCTTTGGTTGGCCGAACTTTTGGGCCACTACAGTCTGAACACCCACTTAACCCCTGTTGATTGGCACAAACACGAGATGTTGTTTGGCTACACCTCAGCGGTGATCGCTGGGTTCTTGTTTACAGCGGTGCCGAATTGGACAGGGCGCTTGCCCGTGGTGGGTTGGCCCCTGATTGCGATCGTTACGTTGTGGGTGGCAGGACGGGCTGCGATGTTGGTAGGGGGAAGTATTCCTTACGCCATCTCGGCATCGGTGGACGCCGCTTTTTTGCCGATCCTTGGGGGTGTTATTGCACGCGAAATAGTCGCGGGTAAAAACTGGCGGAACTTGCGGGTATTAGCGCCGATCCTCATCATGGGGGGCTCCAATATTTGGTTTCACTTTGAGATGATCTATGGAGACGTGGGCGCCGCCCCAGTCCGGCTTGGGTTTTCAGCCGTGCTGGTTCTGTTGATGTTGATCGGCGGGCGGGTGATTCCCAGCTTTACGCGCAATTGGTTGGCGCGGCGTGAGGCCGGAAATATGCCAAAACCCTTCGATAGATTTGATCTATTCACGATTGCCGCCTCAGCCATTGCACTGATGCTTTGGACGGTGATTGACAGTGCGCCATTGCTTGGGGTTGGTTTTGCGGCGCTTGGTTTAGCCCATATTGTCCGGTTGGGACGATGGGCGGGGTTGCGCACGCTGGCGAACCCGCTGTTGTTGGTGTTACATGTCTTCTATGCATTTATACCCATCGGGTTTCTAACCCTCGCTGTTGGCATGGTGATGGGGGACTCTGCGATAAATACTGGTGCGTTGCATGTGTTTGGCATTGGGGCAGCGGGTGGCATGACCCTTGCAGTAATGGTACGGGCAAGCTTGGGCCACACTGGGCGAACTTTGACCGCTGACAAGGTGTTGAATGTGATGATGATCGCCGCGATATTCAGCGTCATATTGCGTTTACTCGGGGCTGTTTGGCCACAATTTGATTGGGCCATCACAGGATCAGCAATGGCGTGGATCATTGCGTTTGGGCTGTTTACTTTCAGGGTCGGTCCGTGGCTGTTTGCGCCGCGGGTAGGTCGCTAAGCCGCTCATCAATCCTTACGGTTTTCTTCGCTATCACCCTACCAACATCTTTAGCCCCTGCGTCACATCTGTGCGCACTGCCAGCCGCAATCCCGGCTCATCACCTGCGCGTAGAGCGGCGATGATTGTGCGGTGGTTTTGCGGCGGTTCGGTCCGGCGCAACCGCCCATAGAGCGCACACATGGTCGGGCCCAGCTGTAGCCAGACGGTTTCGGTTAGTGCCAGCATTGCCGGCGCTTGTGCGCGTAAATAGAGCGTGCGGTGAAATTCGAGGTTGGTGCGCAGGTAGGCCACCGGATCCTGTTTGGAAATCGCTTCGGCGATGGTCTGATTGATCACTTGTAGCCTGTCTATCAGCGCGATATGTGCCCGAGGTAAGGCGCGGCTGGCCAGTTCAGGCTCCAACAACCCGCGCAGTGCCGCCAACTCTTCGATGCGGTCATTGCTAAGATCTGGTGTTGTAACACGTCCCGAACTGGACAGCGTCAGCGCCCCTTCCGCGGCCAATCGGCGGATTGCCTCACGGGCTGGCGTCATTGAGACACCGAACTCACGTCCCAACCCGCGCAAAGTTAGCGCCGTACCTGGGGCAAGTTCGCCATGCATAATCCGCACGCGCATTTGGCGGTATACCCTGTCATGGGACGGGGTGTTTGTGTCGGTGGTTTTGAGTGGATTGCTCATACGGTATGTGATCACAAAACCACGGCCGTGGTCAAGTCGTGGTCAGTCCGAAAACTGAAAACGATGCAACTGTTGGCCATGTTGGCGCAGCCATGCGCGAGGCGTTTTGTACTGCGGATAAATGCTCGAAACCACCTGCCAGTATTGCGCTGAATGGTTCATCTCTAGCAAATGCGATACCTCGTGGGCGGCGACATAATCCAACACCTCGGGCGGGGCCATGATCAGTCGCCAAGAATACATCAGATTGCCCTCGCTGGAGCACGAACCCCAACGCGAGCGCGTGTCCCGCAACGACAGCCGACCGTAAGACACGCCCAACTGCGCTGCATAGCGATCTGAGGCATCAGACAGACGCGCGCGCGCCGTGATCTTCATAAAGGCAGCAACCCGCGTCATGACCCTTGCTGGGTTGTCTGGCACTGTGATTTGCCCATCAACAAAGCGGGCCACGCGTCCGGCCCCAGTGACCACATCGACATCGACACCCTGAAACAGCACTTTACCGTTGATTGCTGGGCGTTCAGATACGGGACGTTTGGACAGTGTGCCTCTGATCCAGCCCTCTTTTTCATTGGCGAAAACTTGGGCTTCGCGCAGGGGGGTTCGCATTGGCAGGCTCATGGTCACCCGCCCATCCAGCTGCGACACACGCAACGACAAACGCCGCGCTTGACGCGTGCGCCTAATCAGAATCGTAACCATGGGCGGTCCGGCGAGTTCAATCTGCTCCATGTGTTCCAGTCTGAAAAATAATCTTGTTAACTTATTATAGCGTGTCTTTGTGCCGAATTCACCCCGTAATCCGCCAATCCGGCGCAGATACGGCAAAAGCCTTTGACACCCCCGCCTCAGTGTGGCACTTGGCCCAGAACTCATGACAACAGCGACATAGTGAAGGGAAGTTCCATGCCCAACGAAGAATGGGGCGTCAAGCGCGTCTGCCCAGAAACCGGTAAGCGGTTTTACGATCTAAACAAGACACCCGTGGTCAGCCCGTACACCGGCGAAGTTGTCGAAATTGATACCGGCAACAAGTCACGCACGATGGTTGCCGACAAAGAAGATGCCAACAGCAAACCCAAAGAAGACGACGTCGTCGAAGGCGAAGAACTGTTGGATGATGATGACACATCCGATGTCGATCTGGGCGATGATGTTCTGGAAGACGACGATGAGGATACTGTTCCGTTGGAAGAAATCGCAGATGTTGCGGCACCTGACGACGACAGCTAATAGCTGACAGGCCTACATCTAGATTATTTGCCCGCCCAGTGCTCAATGCACGGGGCGGGCTTTGTTTTGCGCACCTAGCGGGTGCGCGCCCGTGAGAACAGGCTTTTGAGCCGATTCACGATCCGACCTTTTACGCTGAAGAACACGATCAAGAGCATTTTCCTGAGCCGGAATTCGCTGCGTAGGGTTTGCATAAAGATGCCTTTATCAACGCGCCCCATACGCAGCACGCTTAAGTCCCATTGTTCGGAATTTAGGTTTTGGGCACCACGGGTGTTCATGAGAAACCCAAAGAAATAGTCTTTTTGCAACCTGATCCGGCAGGCCCATTCGTATTTCCAAAGATGCCACCGCCTGCCAGTTTTCACGGTTTTTCCCAGATTTTCACCCAGCAAGCGGCCAAACTCAATGCAGACCCGAATGCCTTCGCCCATGGTTGGGGTCGCGAAATTGGCACTGTCGCCAACGCGGATTACATTGCCAAAGACCAATTTGGTTTCATATGCAACCGAGGGCAAAATCCCGCTGTTCACGGTGTATTCCCCTGACAAATCAATCCCGAATCTTTGCTCGGGATCATTGGCCATGACCTTGTTCATAACATCACGGGGGGAAAGATCGGTATCAGGATTGATAACGCCGATACCGAAGCGAAACATGCCTTCGGGGGTGGGGAAACCCCAGCCATACCCTGATGGCGCACTGTCACCGAAAAAGATAAAGGCCCGTGTAGGATCATTTTTGCCCAGCGGATATTCATATTCAATACCAACGCCCAGCCGTTCGGGTTTCTCCACCAACCCAAGTGAATTCAAAACCGCGGTGTGCCAGCCAGTGCCATCTACGATGTACTTTGAGCGGATTTGGCTTTTAACACCATCTCGGGAACGGATTTCGGACAGAATGCTTCCGTCTTTTTCCCGGCTGCAGTCCAGAAATTTGGTGGCCAGCATCAGCTCACGGTTTTTGTGGTCAGATAGTGATGCGAGCCATTGATAAAGTTCAGTAATTGCCAAAATGACAGCGCCATTACCCAATGGCAGATAAGAATGCTCTTTGTCGGAGTATGCTTCGCATTGCTCCAACGTAAGGTAATATTCTTCTGGGATGCCAAGTGCATGCATATCCGACAACCATGACCCTCCGCTTGTGCGCACTGGTTTGCCAATCTCGCGATCCTGATGCAGGATAATGGTGCTGACATCATCCGGAAGAGTAGAGGCCACGGAGAGCCCTGCAGGGCCACCGCCAACAATAAGAACGTCGCATTCACGTATTTCGTTTTGCATCTGATATTCCAACCCTGCGATCATTTTTAGTACAGTTTACTAGTAGTAGAAATTCATCCCCCCTTAAACCAATTTCGTCAAAGCACTGCATCTTGCTGCCTTAGATTTGAGGTTTCTGTTTGCAATGTGAGGGATTGGTGCTTTTTCGCTTGAACTGCCCTTCGTGCTTGCCTAAATAGCGTCACACGACAACCCAATGATGGGGCCTTAGCTCAGCTGGGAGAGCGCCTCGCTGGCAGCGAGGAGGTCAGGAGTTCGATCCTCCTAGGCTCCACCAATCTTTTCTTTCTTGAATATCCTCAATAACTTACTGATATTGCAGGAAGATTTCCGTGGACTGGTGCAATGAAGGTCATGGAAAAGATGTCTGAACATACCCGCCTATACCGTCGTGAAGCGACAAATTATCACCGTGCAGCCGTTCCTAAAGATATTCGTGGCACCTATGGAAAGGTCGAATAGACGATTTCCTTGCGCACCAAGGACTACTCAGAGTCTTTGTGCCGTGTCAAAAATGTAGCCGTTGGGGTAGATGAGCGATTTCTCATTCATCAGTGGGTGCTGGAGAAGGCTAAAGCTATTGCGGATCAGTCAGAGTCCAAAAAACTCACCCGCCGAATATTGGGCTTCGAAGCCTTCTATTCCGTCGCTGCCACTCTCGCCCAGATTGAGGTCGGCCCATATGATCCGAAAGAAACAACTCCAGTCAAATCACCGGTCGCCGTTCAAGCATTTCGCAAGCTTAACAGCCTAAATGAACGAAAATGTGACCTTCCTGACGTTGAAGGGAACTCTGCGACAGACCCAAAACCTGTCCCTGAGACGCGCTTCAAACCGGATCCGGATCTGGAATTGTGGGCACGTCGGGTTGGTCGTCAGCGGGCGTTGTCGCGTGATCCTCACCAGAAAAATCGTCGGGTTGGTCAATTCCCTGCGGTATCGGCGTGCCATCATGGTCAGAGATGTAATGCTCCGATAATGACGGATCCATCGCTATATTATCATGATCTACAACAGGTTGATGCAAATCTTCAGCGGTGACACCAACGGCTTGGGCATATTCATCCATTGCGCTCGGCACTGTATGGTCGGTCCCGGCATGGGTCGCGCTATCGTCCGCCCCATCGTGATCAACCGAAGGCACTACCTGCATGTAGTGATCAAGCGCAGTATCATGAGTTGCGAAAGTGCCCGCCCTGACATCATGGGCAGCTTCGGCATCCATGTTAATGCTGGGGAACGGCGCAGGCATGTCTGACTGGTCATGGCCGGATGGCGGCGCAGGCGAAATCTCATCTGCCCCATGGATGGTGAATGTAATGTCATGTGCTGTACCGTCCAAAGAATGCACAGTGACGGATTCTGTAAGTGACTGCCCAGCGTTAAGTTGTTGGACATCTTGATGATCATTGTCGGCGGTATAGACCCAATGCCCATTTGAACCCATCGCGAATGATCCATATTTTCCATCGACCACGCGAGCTTTGAAATGGTCTTCACCTGAATCAAGATCCGTGACAGTCAAGATGCCAGTTGTTGTGATTACCATGTTTCCGTGGGCAGTGCCGGTTGTTATGTTAATATCTTCTGTCAAATCTCCAGTATCGGCGCCGCCAATCACAGCTGCATGGTTAACCGGATCAACGTCGACCTGAGCGTGGCCATCAACACTGCTGGTGCCATCGGTCGCGGTAAAGGTGAGGCCGATATCCTTGCCAGTATGGCCCGCCGCTGGGGTGAAGGTGAATCCACCACGGCCATCTGGCGCAATGGTGCCCGCCGTTGGGTCGGTCAATGCGATGCCACTGATGCTCAGACCAGAGGAGGCCGTATCCGTATCCGTGACAATCGCCAGCAAGGCGGTGGTATCGATGGCCAAAGACTGACCCTCAGACACATTGCCAAGATCAACGGACGAACTACTAACAATAGGAGCCTCATCGGTCCCCAGAATGTGCACGATGATCTCATGTTCAGTACCCTCAGCGGCCTTGACGGTAAAGATTTCTGTTTGATTTTGTCCGGGGTTTAATGCGGTTGCTGCTGCATTCGGCGTATAAGACCAATGCCCGTCTGTTGCCATATGAAACGCGCCATATGTTCCTGCTGAAGAGCTGCTTTGAAAATGGTCCTGTCCGACATCAGGATCGGCAACGGTCAGAACACCTGTGAGCGGCGTTGCTTCATCGGTAGTTTCGTTGTCCTGCCCAGACACAGATGCATTCAATATCGCCTTTGCCGCAGTTAAAACGACCGTTGATTGAACCGTCTTACTTTCCGTTTGCCCATCTGCTCCAGAGGTAGTTGCCTCCAGCTCAATATCCATATTGGCCCGAACCCCGGCCGGAAGTTTCGCTGTAATTGCGCTCCGGTCCCATCCCATGATGTCGATTGGAATATTGATATCTGTCACAGTTGCTGTATGGCCGTGCCCATCAGTTAGAACAGTTCCCTTTATCAATCCCTGAAGTGACAAACCCGAAAGATGATCGTCACGGTCGATCGGCGCTGAGATACCTAGATCTATATGCAGCAGAGCGCCCGCATTGGGTTCCGCCACGCTTGTTTCGACGGGCACGGTCGCGGATGAGAAATGACCTTGCGTCTCCAGGGTATGATGCCCGGTCAGGTCAACAGGTTTGCCATTCTGCATCTGAATATTGGCAATCAGGCCGTGATCTTTGTCAATCGCATCCGCCAAAGACCCTTTGCGTAAGAGAGCCATGTCGGGATTACCGCTTGCAATAGATGCGCCAAACATTTGACCGTGGTAGGCATCTTTTGGCTCGAAACCACCGCCAAGCGAATCTTGATCCTGAGCCAGTACCAATTTTCCATTTGCATGGACCACAGCGCCCACACCCTTGCCCGTTTGATCGTATTTGGTCTTTCCATCGACAAGAACCTGCAGGTGACCATCCTTTGAATTCCAAAGAATGGTATACCGATGGCTATTGTTATCAGATGTCGTATCAATACCGGTCGCATATTCGTGACCGCCGACCCGAAACGTTAGGTCGGAGGGTTTCCAAACATAAAACTCGTCGTGCGAATGGGTCGTGCCATAACTGAGGAATGTGGCACCATGTATCCCGTGAGTTGCAACCTGGTGCCCACCGACAATTGCGAACTCTACTGCAAGATCCGTGATATCCCCTTTCGTTTTCAGATTTCCAGTGTTGATAACGGCACCAGTGCCGTCTGGGGCGAAAGTCATAACCTCTTGTTCAGCCGAAACCTTGAGCGTTGGTTGGGCCGCGTCAACGACCGAAGCAACATCGATAATACCGGCGGCATCCGTGGTCACATGGCCATCGCTGACATGGACTGTGAGCGGGATGTCATCATGATGGGCGTTTGCGGCAGGAGTAAATACCCAGTCGCCGTGGCTATCTTTAGCGAAGGTGCCGTATGATGGATCAAGGGTGACGCCGGAAATTGACATGTGATCGCCCGTGTCAGGGTCGTGTGCACCAACTACTTTGAGCAGGTCGGCTTCGGTGAAAGTTTTTGCAATATCTTCTTTGGTCGCGCCGAGGTCAGATGTGGCGTTGACCGTCGGAGCAATATTATGTGCGTTGATGTCAACAACGGCATGCCCGGTCGTTGTTTTTGTACCGTCAGTCACTGTGTACGAAACTTGAAGGTCTTGGCCAGTGTGACCAACTGCCGGGGTTAGCGTAAATGTCCCATCCGGGTTATGCGTGATCGTGCCGGCGCTCGGATCAATCAGCGTCATTGAGGATACAGATAGGCTCGCAGTGGCGGTGTCCGTATCGGTCGCGTGGGTCAGCAAGGACGCAGGGTCAATCGTAATCGGTGCGATGTCGGTGGTGTGGCCAAGATCGGCAATGCCGCTGACGATCGGCGCATCGTCCGTACCGGTCACTGTTACTGTAATCGTGCCAGTGGTGGCTTGCCCGTGTGAATCCGTAACGGTGTAACTAGCGTGAACATCAGCTGTCTGCCCAGTACCGAGATGCTGATAAACTGTAACGGTTGGATCGAAATGGAAGGTGCCATCTGGATTAATGCTAAGCCCGTCTGGCAAGGCCCCAACAGCTGCATATGTCAGCGTATCAGTCGCGTCCAAGTCACTCCCTAACAGATTTCCAGAGGTTATAGCACCGCCTTCTAATGCGCTCGTGGCGACAGATGCGGCTGTTGGTTTGTCATTTGTGCCTGTGACAGTAACAGACAGTTGAGCGGTCACGGTCGCGCCTTGTGGATCGGTGACCGTATAGGTCGCGTGCAAATCAAGCTGCTCGCCCTCGGCAAGATGTTGATAGGCCGCGCCCCTGTCTCTTATACACA
>JAWSVK010000036.1:0-678 GCA_033851955.1 Marinosulfonomonas sp. | reverse complement strand
GTGCAATCCCTCGTTGGCTGGCAACTCGGTGATAATTTCGAGAACCTGACCTTGCTTGGGGATGCTGCCCTGCGCGGTGTCGTCAACAGCGAACACAATGTGATCACCGGTAATATCGGTGACAACGTGCTCTACGGCAAGGCTGGCAACGACACGATTTTGGGCGCTGGCGGGGATGATTTCATCTCCGGTCAAGACGGCAATGACACCCTGAACGGCGGCGATGGCAACGACACCATCCGCGGCGGCAAGGGCAACGACACTCTGACCGGCGGCGATGACGACGATGATCTGCGTGGTGGCCGCGGCCATGACGACCTGAGCGGTGGCAATGGCAACGACACGTTAAGCGGTGGCGGCGGCAATGATACGCTTGTCGGCGGGGCAGGCGATGACATCCTGATTGGCGGCGTCGGTCAAGACGATCTGACCGGCGGCGATGGCGATGATATGTTTGTTTTCCGCAACCCAGCCCACAGCACCGATCTGGGCAATGCCGACCACATCACCGACTTTACAGCGGGCGAGGATCTGATCGATCTGAGCGGGCTGGCCGGTGTGATTGATTTCCTTGGCGGCGCGGCATATTCGGGCACAGGCGCCGAGTTGCGGATCACGGGTGGCGGCGGCAACAGCCGCGTGCGCATTGATCTTGATGGGGATGGGGTCACCGACATG
>JAWSVK010000015.1:0-36944 GCA_033851955.1 Marinosulfonomonas sp. | reverse complement strand
CACAGCAATTATTGCGCTAAAAAGACAAGAACTAAACGGGACAAGACCAGACACTGGGTGGCGATGCGAGCATCACCTGCCGGTCAATGGATCCCATGCCGCCGACATTCGTCCGCAGTCTTCTCCCCAGCTTCCTGTTCCTTAATCATCACAATGATCTGTTCGTCCGTGAATCGCTTCTTCATAAGCCCGTCCTTTTTTGTTGGGCGGTCTCTACATCATTGTGGAGGAGTTTTTGGGGAGCAGGTCAATGCCCAAGACCAAAACGATAAGGAGAGAGCGTAAATCACCGCCACCGGCCCGCGCCAAAGCGCCATAGCCATTCTAAACAATAGAAAAGGAAAGAAACGAAAGACACTCGAATTGCAACGCTTGCAAACCCACAAGGACGCCACATGTTGAAACCAACCAGATAAGCCAACTCTCTCTTAGATTTAGCTGCTATTGCTCCCAAAGTCCCTGACGGCGGACAGTGGAGGACTGTCTCAGTGGCAAGTTTGTCAGGCACCTTATCGAACCGCCGAAAAAGAGTATCCAATTGAGCCGAGTTTCACACCGAAAACTTGCCAGCCGACTGCATAGATTATGCCACCAAGGTAATAGTCTATTTTCACCCCTAAAAGCGCATCATTTCTCAAATTTGGAATCTGATTTCCAGCGTAACGCCACGCTCCTGCTCATCTGAAACCCAACCCAAACTCCCAGCATACAGCTCAACGATCTTCCTAGTAACCGACAGTCCCATGCCACTGCCCTCAACTTCGTCACGCGATTTGAGCGTGGTCATTATGTCAAAGACCTTGTCGCGGAATTTTAGAGGAATACCCGGCCCATCGTCGCTGATGTGGACGACACATTCACTCGCTTCCTGCCAAGAAGAGATATGTACAGCACCGACGTCACGGTCGTGGTGCTTGAATGCATTGGAAATAACGGCTGACAACAAAGTCAAAATATCCTGGTCACCAATACGAATAATTTTATGCTTAAAGTCGTGGGTTATTTGAAATCCTGTGGGTGTATTTAGCTGGGAAAGAACCTGTTCAATTGCAACGGCTAGGTCAACTGACTGCACAGTTTGTTTGTTACCTACACGAGAATAAACCAACAAATCAGCAAACATGCGATCCAACCGACGTGTATGGGTATCCATAAGGTCAAAGTTTTCGGCAGTGGAACCTTGAATGGAATGCCCCTCGGCAATTAGGTCTTCTTTGATCCACTGGGGCACCTCCACCAGTGCCCGTATAGAGTTACGAACATCGTGGCTGAGCAAGTAGACAAATTCTTCGAACCCCTTGGAAGCGGCTGAAGAACCGGTCGCCGCTTGCGCGGCCTTATGCAGATTGCCGTTGGTTTGGGTATTCATCTCACACCTCTAAGTTGCAACATCTCAATTGTATAATTTGGAATACTTATTGTTCAATTAATGGAAGC
The DNA here is from genome assembly GCA_033851955.1 of Marinosulfonomonas sp. Taxonomy (GTDB): domain Bacteria; phylum Pseudomonadota; class Alphaproteobacteria; order Rhodobacterales; family Rhodobacteraceae; genus Profundibacter. The sequence goes on along the minus strand of JAWSVK010000015.1, from coordinate 35,507 downwards.
CTTGCATCTCATTCTGAGCCTATGATCACCGCGTTTTTTGTAAAGTATGTAGTTTCAACTTTAGTAAGTTTCGGCTTTTTTAATTCTTCTTTCACAGAAATACCGTCCAATTGCTCAGGTGATTTAGTGGAGAGAATTCGTGACCAATATGCAGCAACTTCAAGTCAAGGCTCAGAAAACTGCTATCAAAATGCCGACTTTCGCGAGTATTTTGATTGTTGATGATCAGCGATTTGACCGTGCGCGTTTGCGGCGTATATGTGACCAGCTTGAATTTGAGGTCATGGTTTCTGAAGCGGAATCACTCGAAACCCTTGGTACGGCGCTTGAAAGTGATAAATATGATTTGATTTTCCTTGATTACCACTTGCCTGATGGCAGTGGCTTACAAGCGCTGGATGCCATCCAGATTGACAGCCGAAATCGCAATGCTGCGACCATCATGGTGACTGGCGACGATCAGTCTGAAATTGCGATTGAAGCAATGAAAAACGGGTGCAGTGATTTTCTCATGAAGGATGATTTATCCTTCGAATCCGTGCGGCGGGCCTCGATAAATGCTTTGCAAAAAGCGAGCCTCAACCGCAATCTTGAGTCCCAAGAAGCGATGCGTAGCAAAGTTGATGTTGTGCTTGACCACTTCACAAAGCAATGCGCTGACGAAATGAAGCCGATGCTTGTTAAAATGATGCGCCACGTGCGGGACCTTAACTCCACACGGACAGACGACAATCGATATCATGCCGCGATTAAACAAATTACGTCCTCTTGCGAGCGCCTGTTCGATTTCATGTCTGACATCGAAGATCATGAGCGAAAAGAGTTGGCTCTGCCTGAAGTCGATGAAAATCCTTTCCGGTTAGAGAGAACACGGGAAGTTCCGGAAATAGCTGCCAAAACACGTAAGATTTTTGGCCGCCATCCATCTTAGCTGCCAGAATTTCAGCAGGCCTACTTACCGGTAACGCCGAATTGACCGCTCGATCAACAGACAAATTTTCGTTCTTTTCCCTTTGGCGTAACGACGACAATCAGTTCGATGTCTTGATCGAGCCAATCAGGTTCAGCGTGATTGCACTATCCCGATTTTGAAGCCCTTCAATGACTGTGAAATGATTGTGCTGTCCCTCAACAATGCATTTTGCTGGCACGTCGAGACCTATCCACATTTGAGCCATGATCTCAGATTGCCTGATGAATTCGGGGCGTTCGCCCCCACCCACCCAACAGGTATAGGGAACGGCCAATGCCGGACGGTGCAACACAGCACTTTCCTGTTTGGCAATGTCTTCGTCGAGATGCAAAATATCATTCATTTTCGTTTGCAACAGCGGCCGCAGATCATGTAGGCCGCTAATGGATTGAACGCCGTCTACACGCCCAAGCGTTCCAGCAGACAGCGTCGTATCATCGCAAATCATCCGAGTTGCGAGATGCCCGCCCGCAGAATGGCCGGTGATACGCAGCGGGCCGGACACACGTGCGACCGCAACCTCGATAGCTGAAGCGATCTGTTGGGTCATATGACTGACACAAGCATCCGGCGCGAGGGTGTAGCTGGGCAAGCAGACAGCCCAACCGTTGGCGCGCGCACCTTCTGCAAGATGGGTCCAATAAGACTTGTCCAAGCGCATCCAAAACCCGCCGTGAATAAACACAACCAAACCTTTGGGTGTTCCGTCGGGCAAAACCAGATCAAAGCGTTCGCGCGGGTGATCTCCATAGGCAATGTCTTGCTCGATTTTGACACCACTCACACGATAGGCCGCGGCCTGTTCCGACCAAAGCCGAGGCAAGCCTTCTGATCCAGCCACATGCGCCATATTCGCAAAGGCATCGTCCCAATCTTTGATCGGTTTTATCATTCGCACCCTACTTTGCTTGATACTGCGGCGTTGAGGCCAAAAACGTACCGTAAGCCGCCGCATTGGGGTAAGAAAACTGCTCGGTCAACGGATTGCTGCGTTTCTTTTTCGCAGCCCCCATATCAACCAAAAGTTCATCAAAATGCTTGAAATGGAATGGTGCTGAACACAATCCGCCATAGATTTTGGCAGCGGGGCGCTCATGGCGTTTCCAATTCAACATCATGTCGATGTTCTTGTTCATTGCGGCATTTGTGGGCTGATTTTTCAGCTGACCGTCGGCATAGCGCACCAGCCAATTTGCAACCATTTCAGCAGACAAAACCGTGCAAAAGCTTGAGTTGAACCCGACAAAACCCATATCCGGCAAATCTGGATTTACCGACAATCGATAGACACGATATAGCCCATCCCCCTCAATCAATTTCTCCTGATGCTCTTGCGGTAGATATGGAACACCCAACTTCCAACCAACCGCCAAAATCGCGATATCGCATGGCACGGTTTCACCCGTCGTTAATTTAAGGCTGCCATCCATATAGCTATCAAAAGTCCCGATAACCGGTCTAATTGTTCCTGCATCCAAACATTCAATAAGGCCCGGCGTCACGATCGGCACCGAACAGGATACTTCTTTTTCAATCGGCGTTGTGGGCACCATGTTATGCTTCTTTAACTTCAACTGCATCTTGAGCATCGCCTCAAGGCCGCGAAAATTGACCCAAACGAGCGGCTTAAGAACGGCCGCGATCACGCGTTGGAACGGGTTTTTACCCCATTGATTGAACTGCTGTTCTTGGGCTCGCATATAGAGCAAACGTTTGAAATTGATACCGCCGACAAAATAGGGAATGCGCCAAACGTTTTCCAGATAGACCAAGCGCACAGATTTCGCCCCATTGTTGGCTGCATTCACCGCAATATCAGTTGCGGATTTAGAACCCCCAAGCACCACGATATCTTTGCCTTGGCAAACGCTTGTATCGGTATATTCGGACGAATGCATAACCGATCCGCCCTGTGCGACAAAATCATCTTGCCCCGGGTGCGTGATGGTATTTTTCTCCGAAAACTGCCCCGTGCAGATGGATACAAAATCAAAATCCTCGACCCATTCGTGGCCCCCCGCTTCAATCGTCAGCGCCCAACCAGCCTCACCATCGGCACGCCGCTCCATTGATTTGATCGACGTGTTCAACCGAAACAGACGCGCGATATTGTGCTTGATCGCATAGGAATGCAGATAGGCGTGAACCTGCGGGCCTTTAGGCCACTCCGGATAATCGGTAGGCATCGGAAGATCGGTGTAACAATACAGATCTTTTGGCGACTGGGTTTGCACATCCGGATAAGATCTGGACAATTCCCACACACCACCAAAATCATGGCTGCGCTCAAACCCGCAGACAATATGCCCTTTTTCATCGAACGCCTTGGCCGCGGCTAGGCCGCTCACACCGCCACCAATGACGGCCACTTTTTTGCGTTTTATCATGTTGATGATCCCCCGGGATTAAGCCGCCTCAAGCGGTGGCAAAAAATCAACTTCGTGCATGGCCGACAGACGGACCAATTCATCTGGATCCGTTACCCCATCCAGCTTTATGAACAGATCGAACAGCTTGCGCGCAGGTGCCACACCGAACACACATGTCGCCTCGGCACCTGAGCGGTTAAAGATGCCATGCGCCTCTCCCATCGGCATGCAAACCGTATCACCTGGGCCCGCTTTGTGGACATCGCCCAAGAATTCAATCTCTAAGTTGCCCTCAGTAACAACGATCCATTCATCTTGGGTTGGGTGGATATGTGGTGGCACAAACGTGTCGGCAGGCACAGTGGCATGCCAGATAAAGGCATTCGGACTTAGCAATTTTGGCACGTAGGTTTGACCGACGACGTTCCATGACATGTTCTCAATTCCGCTTGCGGCGGACATAACACCCTTTTCCATAAGAGCCTCCCTGTTGTTGCACCTCAACTGTGAACCCGAATGTCAAAATGGATTATCCAAAAAACGAACCAAAGTGCTTTATGCTTGAAATAAATTTCCTAGCGTGTAGCTTTTAGTGGGGGATGTCATGGAAACTACAGAAACTACAGAATTTTTGGCAAGCCATCCACTCTTGCGCACAAATGACCTCGACGAAGCGCGCCATTGTGTCACCGAAAAATTCTGTGACCATCGCCTGTTTATGTCCTCATCTGCTGACCAATTGTCGGTCCGACACAACCATGTTTCGGGCAATCACCTGTCCATAAATTATCTGCATTACGGCGCGGACGTTCAAATCGATCCCGGTATGCTCAACGACTTTTACCTGCTTCAGGTGCCCCTTTGTGGCGCTGCATTTGTGCGTCATCGGGGCACGGACATCATCGCCACCCCAAAGACAGCGACGCTTCTAAATCCAGACCGTGAAACCAACATGTCATGGCACAAAGATTGCAGGAAACTGCTGCTCCAAATCGACAAATCCTATCTGCAACGCACTGCCGAAGAAATGCTCGGAACGCCCATTCCCGGTCCGATCCGGTTTGATCCGGTCGTTGATCTAACACGAGACAACGGGCAGATGATCAAGAAAATGGTCGTTCACGCGGCGCTGCTGGCCGAGGTTGGCAAGCTGTTTGGAGGCGCAAACGCGGTGCAAGACATCTGGACAGAAACCGATCTGGTCGCCAACCTGCTCACGCTCCAAGACAGCAACATTTCTCATATGCTTGCCCATTCTGATCAACAGCCAATGCCCGCTGGGATCAAACGGGCGCTGGCGTATATTCACGCCAACCTGTCAGAACCCATCCGTCTGGTCGATATTGCGAGAAATGCCCAGATGCACGTGCGCATGTTGCAAAAAGGATTTCAGCGCGAAATTGGCGTGACTCCCATGCAGGCTTTGCAAAATGCTCGCCTTGATGCCGCCCATTATCAGCTGATTGTTCGACGCAATAAGCCCTCGGTCACAGATGTGGCTTTCTCGAATGGGTTTTCGCATTTGGGGCGGTTTTCGCAGGCCTATAAAGAACGGTTTGGCCATCTGCCCAGCCAAGTGCATTGAATCTGCCGCTGAAAATACTCGCTGTTTTAACGAAAAGGCAAAGTTCTGATTTCAACCCTACGGGTCTCTCCGTCGATCATAACGCTCAGATCTTCTTCGTCAGGATCAGTATCAACCGCGATCATGCCAACGCCAATGTTGTTTGAAAAACGGTGGGAATAGACAAACTCGCTCAAAACTCCAACTTTCTCACCCGCTGCATTTTGCACATCAAGTGAATGCTCGCAGTTTGAAATTGGGTTGCCCGTGATGACATATCCAACGCGTTTGCGTTTTACACCCTCGGACTGTATTTTCAACAGCGCGGTTTTGCCGACGAAATCCCCTGCTTTTTCAAAGTCCACCAGCTTGGCCAAATCAATCTCAAATGGATTGCACGGATTGGTTTGCAAACGCCCATCCGCACCATAGGACACCAAGCCGCTTTCGATGCGCTCCAAATCATTGGGCGCGCCCGGGCGGATATCATAGACAGCACCTGCTGCCTTGATGATATTCCACAGCTCACTTCCACGGCTTGCATCTTGCAGGTACAGCTCAAAACCACCTTGTTTGGACCAGCCGGATCGCGACAGAACTATTGGGATGCCCTGCAGTTCAGTTTGTTTAAATCCGAAATACTTTAATTCAAGTATCCAATTTCCAAACAAATCACCCACCAATGCCTCTGCTTTTGGGCCTTGGATGGCAAGCGGCGAGACGTCTGGTTCAAAAACCCGCACATCCATGCCGCGTTCCGCCGCGATGGCGCTTGCCCATAGTTCAATGTCACTGTCGGCGATTGATAACCAGTACCGATTTGGCTCCAGCATCAACAACACCGGATCATTGATCAGATTGCCCGCGTGGTTACAAATCGGCACATACCGCCCTTGACCGACTTTGGTTTTGCCCATGTCCCGCGTCGTCAAATATTGAATAAGCTGGGTCGCATCTGGCCCTATAATTTCAATCTGGCGTTGCGCTGCGACATCCCACATCACAACACCATTCATAAGGCTGTCATACTCGGCTTCGGGTGCGCCAAAATGGGCTGGAATAAACATATGGTTGTAGACCGAAAAACACGCGGCACCATCCCTCATAGTGGCCTCATAAAACGCCGATTTTCGGTTATTTGGTCCAATGCCTATATGTAGAGCCATTTGGTTTTCCTGACTTTAAAGGGACGTGAATTCTATGTTCAAACTGCTTCCCCAGATGCAGGTATTCTGCAGAAACTTCAAGCCGAGGTATTTGATGGATGCTGCTAAACTCGTGCGTCACTCAATGGTTTTCACCAAAAACACCAGTTAAGTCCTGCATTCTTTGCCCCCTTCATTTTGGTCACAATAACATAGCTATCCCAGACGACGTGACCACGGATATGAACTCCACCCTTGGCGCTTGCCAAAAAAAACATTAACGTATGCTATCAGGCCATGGAAAATGGCTAGAAGATTGAAGATTGCAAAAACGCTTCAACAAATGAAACAAGGGAGAATTCAATTGAAAATCAATCGACGTATATTCGCGATCGCAACCGGTGCTGCTCTGGCGCTGTCCACCAGCATGTCTTTTGCAGGCGAGGCGCTTGACCGCGTGATGTCAGAAGGTGTGCTCAAAGTGGCAACAGACGCCAACTGGGCACCTCAGTCATTTTTGAATGACGACAATGAAATGGATGGCTTTGACGTCGACGTAGCAAAAGAAGTTGCAAAACGTCTGGGTGTTGAAGCTGAATTCGTGACGCCATCTTGGGACATTATCACAGCCGGCAACTGGAATGGCCGCTGGGATCTGTCCGTTGGATCGATGACTCCAACCAAATCGCGCGCCGAAGTTCTTAGCTTTCCAGGCGTTTACTACTACACACCGGCATCTGTCGCGGTGCATAAAGACAGCCCTTACAAAGATGTCTCTGAACTGAACGACAAAAAGGTTGGTGCCAGCATTGCGTCCACGTTCGAGCTGTATTTGCAACATGACCTGACGATTGACGCCGAAGGTGTCCCTGCGTTCGAATATAAGATCACACCAGGTGAATTGAAATCATACAAAGACGGCACAGCCGCATTGGATGATCTGCGCCTCGGTGACGGCGTGCGCATCCACGGTATGGTCGGCTCGCTTCCAGCGATCCTGTCCGGCATCGAGAGCAACTACCCCCTGCGCGTTTTGGGCGATCCGGTTTTCTATGAACCGCTGGCCTTGGCGATTGACCGCGGCGATGACGCGTTCAACGACAAACTTGCAGGCATCATTGCCGACATGAAATCGGACGGCACCCTTAGTGCTATGTCCGTTAAATGGTACGGCATCGACTATTCTTCCTCTGCTGGTGCCAGCAACTAAATGACACTTCACTGATGCAATCTAGCCCGGCCTTTTAATTAAGGGCCGGGTTTTCTATAGAGGGGAAGAAGATGTTATTTGCAGATACAGTCACGAGCGATCCACTGGTGCACAAACCTAAGAACATCATCATTATGCTGGTACTTGGTCTGGTGGTTTTCAGCCTGTTCGGTCTGAATGACACGATCTTTGGCGAATTCATGCGCCCCGTCATTGGCGAACCAACAGAGTCCGGTATATTCGGCAATATCGCCATTGCTGTGGTTATGTCATTGATATTCGTAGGCAACATAGTTCTGATCGGCTTCCTGCCATTTCGCTATCAGGTTATTGTCGTCTGGATCCAACTTGCATTGCTGTTCTTGTCCTTCTTCTACAGCTTTGGTTTGAACTTTGAGTTCATCCGCTCCAAAATCTGGTTCATGATTTCTCAGGGTGTTTTCACCACACTGTATATCTCTGCGATTTCCATCATGCTGGCCTCGATTGTCGCAATTTTTGGCGCGATTGCGAAACTGTCATCCAACGGGTTTGCCTTCGCGATTGCCAGCTTCTACACCTCATTTTTCCGCGGCCTACCACTGTTGATGCAAGTCTATCTGATCTATCTGGGCCTGCCGCAATTGGGTTACGTCATCGACGCCGTTCCGGCTGGCATCTTGGCCCTAACCCTGTGTTACGGCGCCTATATGACCGAGATTTTCCGTGCCGGCATTCAGTCGATCAACAAAGGTCAATGGGAGGCGTCACGCTCGATGGGCTTTGGCTTTGGCCTGACCATGCGCCGGATCATCCTGCCCCAAGCGATGCCACTGATCATCCCGCCCACGGGCAACCAATTTATTGCCATGCTGAAAGACAGCTCGTTGGTCTCGGTCATCGGCGTTTGGGAGTTGATGTTCTTGGCGCGCACCTTGGGCAACAAGGACTTCAAACATATGGAAATGCTGATCACCGCGGCCCTGATATACTGGTGCCTGTCGATCTGTCTGGAACTGATCCAAAGCCGCATTGAACGTCACTACCGCACCATAAGCCATTAAGGAGAATTGATATGTCTGACCCTATCATTCAAATGAGCGGCGTTAACAAATGGTACGGTGAGTATCACGCATTGCGCGACATCGACTTCACCGTCAATGAGGGCGACAAGATCGTTATTTGCGGCCCGTCTGGGTCAGGCAAATCAACGCTAATCCGCACCTTGAACTACCTCGAGGCCCATCAACAAGGCACCATCATCGTTAATGGTACCAAAATGCACGCCAAGATGAAAAACGTCGATCAAGTCCGCATGGATGTTGGCATGGTCTTTCAACACTTCAACCTGTTCCCGCATCTTACGGTCATCCAAAATCTGATGGCAGGCCCGATGTGGGTGCGTGGTATGGCAGAAGATGATGCCCGCAAAACTGCGATGAAGTTCTTAAACCGTGTGCGCATTCCCGAGCAGGCGGAAAAACATCCCGGCCAATTGTCCGGAGGCCAACAACAACGCGTGGCGATTGCACGCTCACTGTGTATGAATCCAAAGGTGATGTTGTTTGATGAACCAACATCGGCATTGGATCCCGAGATGGTTTCAGAAGTGTTGGACACGATGGTAGAGTTGGCCAAAGACGGCATGACAATGGTTTGCGTAACCCACGAGATGGGCTTTGCCAAAGCTGTTGCCGACCGTGTGATCTTTATGGATGAAGGGGCTATTGTTGAGGAGAGTGATCCGCACTCTTTCTTTGAAAACCCACAGCACGAGCGCACCAAAAACTTCCTTGGCCAAATTTTGCAACATTAGAATGCAACGTTCTACCTTTTGCGCGACTATCGACCCAAAGCACCAAACACATGTCTTGGCCGAGTGCTCTAGGTGCAATCCTAATCCGGCCGAGATTGCCCAGCAAATCGAGCGAGGGTCGCCTCGATATCGCCAAGGTATTTTTTAGGAGCTTTGCCAAGGTAGGCAGAGAACGCACGGGTGAAATGCGCTTGGTCAGAGAAACCAGCTTGGGCAGCGACCCCCGCGAGATCACCTCCATTACTTGTAAGCAGCTGATTCAGGGCTCTATTAATCCGCAAAGTGTCACAAAATCCCTTTGGAGTTAGCCCAACCAATGTCTTGAATTCTGTTCTGAATTGCCGTTCCGCCAGCCCCAGTTCACGCACAATATCGGAAATTCGGATATCGCCATCTGCAGCTTCGATCAGTTCAATCGCCGTGACAATCCCCTCCGAAACCCTGTGCTTTGGAAGTAGGGAAAAACAGCTTGCGATCATTTCCATACGGTCGCCAATGGACGCTTCTTTCACAGTTAACAGCATTTCCAAATGCGGCTTAAGCGCTGGCTTCAAGACCTGTGGCGCAAGTGCAGCTTCAAGCATCTCAGCGCCGGTTATCCCGAGTAATTGAAAATGCCCAAGCGCCGAAAACTCCAGAAATATTTGCCCGATATCGCGCTCCATTCGTGCGGCTATCTCGCTTGTCGTCACTTGCCCAGACAGGCTAATAGAGCCGTCAACATCACTGTCGTACCAAGTTTCACCATCCACAAGCCCGCGCCAGCGGCCACGCCAGTTCCAACCAAAATAGTGATATCCCGTTGCAGTTACATCGACAAACATATCTACTGGCTCAATGGTATCAGCAACAAGCGCACGGCGAACGTAGGGTCTTATACTTTCGGGTACATCAATCGGGCGGTAGATGTCAGGATTGGGCGTTTTTGCCATCAACTTTGTCCTTGGCGTTCGGTTCGCCGAAATGTTCAATACAAATTAATTTGCTTCGCAGTAGGGTCCGCGAACTACCGGTTCGAAGCTAGTTCCAATTCCAAAGGTAAACTAGAGCGTCAATTAGGGCGAGAGCTATTTTTCTTGGTGTTGGCATCACATATTCAGTGTGCCAACACCAATTTACCGCGCAGAATTCGGTACAGGCTTTGTTCGTTTTGCGTTCATCCAACCCTCAGACTTCAAATAGATTTGGCGCCTCGCTTCTCTTAAGGATCGGGAATTGTCTTTGGGTTTGCCTAAGACGGCACCGAACTCAATTTTCGAACGTACCCAAAATTGTCAAAATCTCGATCATAAAGTTTCAAAACCATTTCTTGGGTCGTTGTATTGAAATAGGACTGATACGGCCTTTTCTTTGACCGACTTGTGGTAAAGTTCACCCGCTGAAGGTCCAGTTTTGGCAAGGTCACCTTATCGGCAAATGCGTCCATTTCCGCGTCTAGGTTTTCAAATTTGATCAGGGTTTTAACCAGCATTTCACCCGTGTTACTGGCTAGGAAATAGCTCTGATCTGGCAGGCGTGCAAAGAATGGCACCATCAGCGATGGCTTTTTCATACGTTCAGCCAAGTACTCTTCGAAATTCATTTTCGCGAAGTTTTCGGCAACCCGCTTTGAACGATATTGTTTCATATATTCAAAGTGAGATACCGCGTGATCAAAGGGGTTTCGCACCACCGCAAAGCTGTTGAAACTATCATAAACAGGCCGCGAAAGTTTTCGGGCAATACTATCAGCCGGCGCGTGTATGCGAAAATGCGCGTTCTCCGGTTTTTCCTTGAATGGGCTTCTTCGTGATATGCTGCGCCAAATCGACCGTTGGTAGTCGCGGCCAAACGGTCTCAATCTTATTGTGATGGATGAGCCGGCGGTTTTGGGGACATGAACGAAAATGAAATTGTGGGACAGGGACAGGATCATGATTTCTTTTGGGTACAGTAGTCATAGGGATAGTGACAAGGCGAAATTGAATCCGCTAAATTCGAGATCCTAAATTGGGAAGACCGTTTTCAACGCATCAAACCCTTTAGCTCGCGTTTTATACGCAAGATTTCGACCACCGGATTTGTAGGACGTAGCGCTTTATCCAAATCTGAATTTCCAACCAGATCGTCAAGAAACTGTGCGGCCTGAACGATATTTTCCATCTGCGCGCCACCAGACACGATCGTTTTTGTTAGTCGGTGTTTTACGCTCGCGGGCACGCCTTCGGATACTTTTTTGCCATCCTCAAGTGCTTCAATGGCGGCAGGGACTTTGGCCACAACTGGCTTTTTCAGATCAGTGTCAGCACCAAAAATGTACTTCACCCCATCATCGCAAGCAGCAGCCATACTGGGCGTAAAGGTCGAAATTTCCTTTTCAATCCGTTTCAGCCAGTTCTTTCTGTTAAACTCGAATGGAATGTCTTGCAGCTCACAAGCCAACTTCATCGCTCCAAGCAAATGCAGTTCGATACTCAAACATTCATTGGAAATTGGGCTTCGAAAGGGGTCATTGCGCGCCTCGTCGATATAGTTCAAAATTTCTTTTGCTTTGGTCGCATCCCCAGTCTGCGCTAGATTTTTGGCACTGTCACCATTGGACCGTGGTGACGCACCGCCAATTGAAATCGGGCGATCAATTCGGAAAACGTCCGCCTTGGCGGCCAACATATTCGCCACCGAAGTGTAGACGTCTGGCATCGAACACCAAAAATAATTCCCTTTGCTAAGGTCGCGCACGCGGTCAATCAGCTTGCGCGAAACACAGCCGTGATAGATCATTCCACCATCATTATAGCTTGCCTGCTTACCGGCAAAAAACATGTCCTTGATTGCGCTTGCCGCAACTTTTCGAATGCGGCCAGATAATTTTAACGGTCGAATAACAAGGTGCCCAGAAACTTGCGTTTGATCATTCGGCCATTTGAAATTCAAGGTGCGCCATTTTATGATTTCAGGATCGTAATCTTCAATTATTTTTTGCAAAATCCGAAGACCGTTTGGCAAGATTCCGTCATCATCCCCAATAAACAAAACATGTGTGCCGCTGGTGTGGGAAAGAGCGTCTTCAAAGTTTTGCCGCATCGACACGCGTTCAGATTGCAGCGAATACAAAATGCGATTGTCGGCAAATTCAGCGACAACCGTCTTTGTATCATCCGTGCTCACATTGTCAGAAACGACTATTTCAACAGGGCAAGTCGCGGCATCTGCGGCAATCAAAACAGATTCAAGACAACCTTTCAGATAAATCGCTCGCGAACGGGTCGGAATAACAATACTAATCTTCATGCTCGTTGCTTTCGTGTTGCGGAGCTTCTGTCTGACATCGCTGTTGCTAGGAAATCCGTTTCAGATACCCATCAGGTGCAACCGAAATCAGCAGTTTGTTATCGATCATCCTGTCGATTTCAAATTCTGGGTGGGTTTTTAGGTAATCCCAAACCGCCGTTTTCGGGTTGTCCCCAGGCCCCCAAGGTCGGTTAGGGAACATTTCCGCGGGCAGATCCTCGATCACGGTGTCGAACACCACACAGTAACTGCCAACGCTCGTCAGCGGCGCGTAATGTTCAAGTTCGGCGCGGGCGTGGTCGTGGGTGTGGTTGCTGTCCAGACAGACCAATACAGTCTTATAGCCAGCCGCGATGGTTTTGACCTGTTCGATCACATCATCTGCAAGACTGGAGCCTTGGATCATCTGAATGCGCGACGCCATTGGGTGCGCCTCGATTGCTTCGCGGTTGTGGGCGCGGATGTCGATGTCCACCCCTAGAACCTTGCGGTTTGATTTGCTTGGATCAATCATTTCACCGGCCTCAATCGCATCTGCCATATCAAGCTGTGCCAACATGGACGCGCTGAAGATCAACGAGCCACCATGGGCAATGCCTGTCTCGATAATCAGGTCGGGCTTGATGCTCCAGATCAACTCCTGCATGGCGACAATATCTTGTGGATACTGAATGATCGGACGACCCTGCCAAAAGAAATTATACGAATACTGCGGTTGCGTTGAAGCGCTAATGAACTGCGACGCCGCTTTGCACATGTCTTCTTTTTGCCGAGTCTCAGCCAGCCGCTGCACCACTTCTTTTTCAAATTCAGTCATTGTTCATCCCAACATAATTATATTTGTCCTGCGACAATTGCCGAACCTCTTCAAGGTAATTCGGGTTCATCACATATATTGTGGCGCCATCAGGTACATCCGCCAAAGCCTGCTGTGGTGATTGCACCTGTAGTCCGGTCGCCGCAAGGTATTTCCCCTGTTTGGCGGGGTTAATATCAATCACCGTTGAAACCGGAAACCCTGCGCGTTCGCACAACAGGGAAAAGATAACCCCCTTTGATGCACCGCCCCAGACAACGGTTTTGCCGCTTTGCGCTTTGCTGGGTATCGCGATGCTGAAATCATCCGGAAAATTGGCGCGGTCATCATTGTCGATCACGGGATCATGCAGCGTGGCCAGATCAGCAACGATCGCCAAATATTGCCCGCCAAACACCCGGTCCGCATAAACCACGCGGCCAAACATGCGCTTGAAATCTGTCAGGCGGAAATAGTTTACATGTTCGTAAAACACGTCAAACCACGCGCGATTTTCACATACCCAATCGAAACAAGGCACTTCGATATAGACCAGCCCTTGTTTGCCATTAGCCTCTGCCAACTGATGCAAAAACGCAACCGGATCGGCGATATGCTCCAACACATGGCGCAGGATCAATCCCTTGCCCGACATACCCAGATCAGGCCCAAAATATTCACGCCTCACCCGTGGATTGTCGCCTTCATAGGTTGGATCAAAGCCAACAACATCAACGCCTTGGTCCAGCAATTTTTCAAGGAAATACCCCTTGCCACAGCCCACCTCGACCAGCTCCTCGCGGCCCATCGTTGTTTGAATGAGGTCTGACACCGTATCAAGATGCGTCTGAAACAGCGTACTGGTGGCTTGCTCATTTTGATAATGCGCGTCATAGACCATCAATTCGGGCTGAAATGCATTGTTGTACACCAACCCGCTTTGTAAATCCTCAACCAGCTCCATATCGCCTTTGGGACAATCGATCGCTTCGGCTTTGCTGTCATACATCCTGTTCTGGAATATCGGCAATTGGCTCTGTTGATATAAAGGCAGGGTTGTTGCGGCGTTGCTCATCTAATTTCCTATGCTTCCTGTGTCAGGAATATCGACCTAATAACCATATGGACCCGGCTTCATATGTCTTTTCCCAAAGAACCGCCGCAAGTTGCTAAGGTTTCTTCTAGGCGGTTCTGAAGGCGTTGTCGACGAAATGAATTCAGCTGTCAAAGCTTCACTCTGAAACCTTGCTTTCCATATTTCGGTAGTTTGCCCACGTTGAACACTTAGGTCTGATTCAGGCGGTGGCAGGTCATGGATACCAGCATGATCCGCAACAAATTTCACAAACGGCGCGCCCGTTGGCAGCAGTTTTTCATAGATGAATGGCTCAAACTCGAACCCACGCAGCTTTAGATAGTCATCCCAAAACTGGTCTGACCGATTAACTATAAAATAGCACCGGCAGATTTGGACAAAATCATATTCCGCCCTGCCCTTTTTTTGTTGCAAGCTCGACCAAGATTTGGTCTGTAACGACTTTGCAAATGATATTGCCTGCAGGATTTTATCTTCTCGTTGTAGCGTCACAAACTTTACGTCGTATTTCGAGTTCAGATAGAGCAGTAAATCAATCCCATACTGAATCTGAAACCATTGCAGATGGCGCGGAAACAGCTTCATCGAAAAGAACCCGTTCTCAGATGAGGCAGCGTCGATGATGCTCTGGATATACGCTTCACAAGTTGTGTGCTTTGCTGAAATACCGAGGTTTTTTTGGTCCACCCATTCCGAAGAATGGCCAAGAACTTTGGTGCTGTTTATCAATGTGCCCAACCAACTGGAGCCAGAGCGCCCCTCGGTCAGCATAACAATTCCTTTTTGCATCAGATATCCTAAATTGCTTCTCGCACGTCTTTGTAAAATTTTACAACAATTGCGTAGGTACGCCAACCACGCGCGGCGGGTCTACCAGATTATCTTCCCGCGCCCCAAATTGCAGTAAATCACGCCGATCATATTCGTCCGCGATCTGTTCTGCCAATTGGCGAATGGAAATCGGCTGCCCGGAGCAGATGTTGATCGCCCCGTCACCATTGCCAAGCGCGGCTTTCGCGATGGCGTCACCTGCATCCTGAACATCCATAAAGTCGCGGATCTGTTTGCCGCTGGTCAATTGGGCAGGTTCACCTTTTTCCAATTGCCCGCGCAAATAGGGAACAAACCGCCGCGCATCTTCGCCCTCGCCATACAGATAGAACAGGCGGCACCAGCCAAAATCCATACCAGCAACAGCCAACGTTTGGGACAAGGACAGATAGGCGGCGGCCTTGGCGGCAGCATAAGGGGAAGTCGGATCAAGCGGTGTTTCGGTTGAAAGGTCACCCGCAGACAGATCATACTCAAAGCAAGTCCCGACACCGACAAAGCGGCGTACATTCGCGCGGATGGCCCCTTGTGCCAGCGCGATTGTGCCAGAAAGGCAATCTAGGTTTTTGGGCGACGTCAGGTATTTTCCAGGTTCGGCATACCACGCGACATGCACGATCGTATCAACCCCTCGGCAGGTTTCAGACCACCAGTCAGCGGTCTCGCCAAACAGATCAGGGCTGGAGATGATCTGCTCAATCCCGGCCGTTCCTTCCAGCTTGGTCGCGCTTTTGGGTCGCGCAACAACACGCACAGACCGGCCTTCACGCAGTAGCGCTTTTAGCACTTGTCGGCCCACAAACCCCGTAGCGCCTGTAAGCAAAACCAAACCGGTCATGGCGTGTTGCCTGTCATCAAAACAACTCCAACTCTGGCACAGCGACCACAAATTGCCCCTGCCAATCGCGTATGTACGACAGTTGTTCAGACAATTCCGCACGCAGGTTCCACGGCAAAATGATCAGATAATCTGGCCTAAACTCGCGAATTTTCGCCTCTGTTACAATTGGAATGCGGCTACCGGGCATATAGCGCCCCTGCTTGCCCGGGCTGCGATCAGCGACAAATTCAATCATATCTGGGCGCACACCGGCAAAATTCAAAAACGTATTGCCTTTGGCCGCCGCACCATAGGCCGCCACTGTTTTCCCGTTCCGTTTGGCCTCTATCAGAAAGGTGAGCAGTGCATCTTTCAAACACTCGGTCGTGGCCTGAAAACCCATGTAAAAACCTTGGGTGTCCATACCCGCTAGCGTCTCTTCGGCCTGTACGGCCGCAACGGCACCAGTGATCTTGTGCGGTCCACCCTCATGTTGGGCAAATACTCTCAGGCTGCCGCCATGCGTGGTCAAACGCTCCACGTCAAAAACCTCTAGCCCCTGATGACGCAAAATACGCTCGACCGACAGCAAACTAAGGTAAGAGAAATGCTCGTGATAGATCGTATCGAATTGGTTCAACTGCACGAGGTTGAGCAAATGCGGAAACTCAAATGTCACCGCGCCGCCCGCGCCAAGCAATATTTTAAACCCACCGACAAAATCGTTGATATCAGGGACATGCGCCAGCACATTGTTGGCCACCATCAAGTCCGCTGTAAAACCTTCAGCGGCCAGTTCCTTGGCGGTATCCACCCCGAAAAATATCTCGCGGGTGTCGATATCCAGCTTGCGGGCGTATTTCGCCACCGCCGCTGTCGGCTCAACCCCAAGGCAAGGAATACCCGCCGTTTGAAAGTTTTTCAGCAAGTAACCGTCGTTTGATGCGATCTCAACCACCATGCTGTCGGCCCCTAAACCAAACCGCTTGGTCATCGCATCCGCATAGGTTTTGGCATGCGTTACCCACGACGTCGACATGGAACTAAAGTAAGCATAATCCTCTGTGAACAGACTGTCAGCACTGGCAAAATCTTGGGTTTGCACCAGCCAACACTGATCACAATAAAGCACCCGCAGCGGCAGCCACATCTCGGGATTTTGCAGCGCATCAGCCGCAAGATATGCGTTGGAGGGCGGCGAGGCCCCCAAATCAACAAAGACGTTGTCTAGAGCGGCAGCACAGTGCCGGCAGACAGGTCTACCTTGCGGGGCAATTTGCTGAGGCTTGGCATCATTTGATCCCGTTGGGATATTTGCGTCACTGGAAGGGGCCATTTTATTCCTATTTCGTCGTCTAACGGGTTCACACCACCCTCAAGTTCGGGCGTGTAGGGTGCCGAGTGAAGATACAGCAGTTCGACATCATTTTCCAGCGTTTGAAATCCATGGGCAAAGCCCGGCGGAATATAGAGACTGGACCAATTTTCAGCCGACAAAACATGCGCGGTCCAGCGCCCGAAACTATCAGACCCCTCGCGCAAATCTAGCGCGACATCCAACACGCTGCCACGCAAGCAACTGACAATTTTAGTCTCTGCCGCTGGCGCATGTTGAAAGTGCATCCCGCGTATCGTGCCTTTTTCGGCGCTGTAGGTGTGATTGATTTGAACGATGCCAATATCAAGCCCAAGTTCGCCCAGCTCGTGATTGCAAAACATACGCGAAAAATGCCCACGCTCATCGCCAAGCTTGCGTTTTTCAAGGAGCATCACCCCCTCAAGATCGGTTTTGGATACCTTAAGATGCGTCAAAATCAACTCCAAAAAATTGATCGATTTGCTGCATCGTGAAGGCCGCCATATCCTGCCCTTCGGCATGGGCGCTATACCAATTGGCGGTTTGCTCTAACGCCTGATCGATTGACCATCGTGGCACCCAGCCTAGTTGCGTGTTGGATTTGGCACTGTCCAGCTTTAGTATCTGTGCTTCTTTAAAGGCGTGCGGCGTGGTTTTCGGGCGCATCGTGCTTTGGCTAAAGTTCAAGAATGTTTCGACCACATAGGCAACCGTCCGCGTGTCTTGCGGACCGGGCCCAAAATTCCAACCCTCGGCAGCTTCCTGTGGCGCCTGCTCCAAACGCTCGGCCAGCATCAGATAACCCAGCAGTGGCTCCAACACATGTTGCCATGGCCGCAATGAGTCCGGCGCACGCAATGTAACTGTCTCTTGTCCATCGGCCATCGCCCGCACCATATCCGGTATCAACCTGTTAGCAGCCCAATCCCCGCCGCCAATCACATTGCCCGCTCGCGCGGTGGCGGTGGCGATGTTCAGCTCTGCCAAAAACGATTGACGATACGCCGATGTCAGCAGTTCTGCCGCCCCCTTTGAGACCGAATAAATGTCTTTGCCGCCCATCGGTTCGTTTTCGCGGTAGGGCCAAACCCATTCGCGGTTTTCATAGCATTTGTCACTGGTCACATTGACCACGGCGGCAGGGCTGCCAATGACGCGCAACGCCTCGAACAGATGCGCGGTCCCCATGATGTTGGTCGATAGCGTAGCGATCGGATCCACATAGGATGCATGCACCAACGACTGCGCCGCTAGGTGTAAAACAATGTCGGGCCGCGCGTCCCGCAGGGCCTGCTCCAACGCCTTGGGCTCGCGAATATCGCCGCGCCCATCATTGGCCATCAGCGCGCTGACGTCCGCCAAATTAAACAGCGACGGACCTTCTTCGGGATCCAGCGAAAAGCCGTGCACATCCGCACCGAGGCGTGACAAAAGACAAACCAGCCAACTCCCCTTAAACCCAGTGTGACCTGTTAGAAAAACCCGTTTTCCATGCCAAAAATCAGCATTCAAACCTAGGTTTTCCATGGCGCATTCCCAGTATTCCATAGCTCTTCCAAATGGTTCTTGTCGCGCATGGTGTCCATCGGTTGCCAAAATCCTTTGTGGAAATAGGCATTTAGCTGATCATCATGGGCAAGCCGTCTCAGCGGATCATCTTCCCACGACGTTTCGTCACCGTCGATGTGCTCAATCACCTTTGGTGACAACACAAAAAATCCACCATTGATCCAACCACCGTCACCGCGCGGTTTTTCCACGAAATCACGCACGCTGTCGCCATCAAGATCCAAGGCGCCATAGCGTCCGGGGGGTTGAACGGCTGTGATCGTTGCCAGTTTGCCGTGGGCCTTGTGATGCGCAATTTGCGCACCAACATCTATGTTCGCGACCCCATCCCCGTAGGTAAAGAAAAAGAACTCTTCGTCCTTTACATAGTCATGAATGCGCTTTAGCCGCCCGCCCGTCATTGTGGTTTCGCCCGTGTCAGCCAGCGTGACCTTCCAAGGCTCCGCGACCAAACGTTGCAGGTGGGTTTCGTTGGTTTTCAGATCAACGGTAATGTCGGACTGGTGCAGATAATAGTTCAGGAAAAAATCCTTGACCATATGGCCTTTGTAACCACAGCAAATGACAAATTCATTCACCCCATAGGCTGCATAGGTTTTCATAATGTGCCACAGAATTGGTTTACCGCCGATTTCGATCAACGGTTTGGGTCGCAGCACGGACTCTTCGCTGATGCGTGTGCCCAACCCGCCTGCTAAGATAACTGCTTTCATATTGAATATCCTATGGTTAGATCGCGCCCAGCGTAGCATGGATTTGTCATAGTGCGAGAAGCCATTCCAGTTTGCCAGCCTAGACCTTAGTGTTTTTTTATGGCGCTGGTAGAACATTTCGCGCCTAAGATGGCAAGGTGGGTTGAATTGCTATGGAAATTTTCACATAGTTTCACCACTCAAACAACACCTCGGAAATTCCAGCAAATGACAATTCAGTGCACAATCCTGATCCCCACAAAGGATAGGCCAGATTTGCTTAGACGCGCCATCAATTCTGCGCTGATTTCTGCCCCAGAATTGGCCGAGGTTTTGGTGGTCGATGACAAGAGCAATCCCCCCGCCCAAAACGTTGTGAACGAATTTAGTGACCCAAGATTAAAGCTGTTGCTGAACGACGGACCAAACGGCGCTGCGGCAGCCCGTAATTTTGGCATCAAAACAGCTCTTGGCGAAGTCGTCTTTTTCCTCGATGACGATGATGAAATTCTTTCAGATTATTGCGACAGAGTCCTGAACACCGTACTGCCCTCACATCCTGACATTGCCTACGGGTTTTCGGCTTGCCGGATTGCCGGCCAAAACCCCGATGATGTAAGCGGTGATACAATTGCAAACAACAAACTGCCCAACGGAATCGTCGCCCAATCCGCGCCGTTCCGGCGTAAACTTTGCGGGTTTGGCATGGGTTTCTGGATCAAACGCGACGTGCTGAATGAACTCGGCCCAATCGATGAAGGTTTTGCAACGAATGAGGACACGGAATACCTCTGTCGTCTGATCAATGCTGGCAAACCGGCGTGGTTCGATGCGCAACCAGGCGTGCGGCTACATGTGCTTGCCACTGACGCCACAGGAAACACCCACGATCATGTAACTATGCGCACCCGCAGCGCTGACCGGGCGCAGTGTTTTTTGACCATATTCAACCGCTATAACCAGTTGGTCACATCCGACAAACAAGCCCGCCACCACCTTGCGCACCGCTATATTAAGCTCTCGACCAAATCAGGCCGTTTGCGCCAAAGCTGGCGCTTCGCCGCAAAGTTACCCAGCCTTTCAGAACGCATATCCGCCCGCTGTTATGCACTGGTAAATTTTGCCGCTTACAGCATGTCTGGTAAACATTCCAAAATGTGAAAACGCTACGCCGGATCACTGGTTGGGCAATTCAATGCTGCTTCACCAGAGATTGCCGATACTTGTCAACGATTTCGGCCAATGCGGATAACGCCAATGTATGCGCATCACGGGCTGCCGGAATGACGCCAATTGGGCCATTTATGCGTGCCAAATCGGCTTGCAAAACACCTCGGCCTTCTAGGTTCAAAAGACGTTGCGCATGGGTTTTTGCGCTGCCCAAGGCCCCGATATAAAACGCAGGGCTGTCCAGCGCAGTCATTAGGATTGCGGGCTCCCAATCATGGTCGTGAAACAACAACAAAACCGCACTCCATTTGTCCAGCGGCATTTCAACCACGCCATGTGACGATGTCAGGTGACGGAACGAAACAACTCCAGACCCAAGCGCAAAATCAGCAAATTTTTGATCCGGGGATAAGAGCGTGATTGGCAGGCTCATCGTTCGCGCCATCAACGCGGTTGCGATCAACGGCGGGCCACCCCCTGCAATGAATAGTTGAAGGCGGGGTGGCAAAATGGTCGAAAATTGTTCCCCGTTCCAACCGGTGATCGCGTCGTGATCTTCGGCGCTTTCAAGGCCATGTTCAACAGTGAACCTAAGCGTAACCACCTTTCGGCTCTTCAACAGATTTAGCGCCGCCTCGCAGATGTTTGAGGCGGGATTCGGATCGATCAAAACCTCAACCGTACCACCACAAGGCAGCCGCAAATCCATAAATGGTGAGCCCGCGCCATAGACCAACAAACGCGGTATTGCGTCCTGAATTGCGTTCTGCGACTGCAATTGCAAGTCCGAATCCACGCAACCATGGGATACGTATCCTGCCATTTCACCACCCTGCCGGACCGCAACGAGTGTGCCGACGGACCTTGCTGATCCGCCAGACACCTTTGTTACAACCCCAAGGGCACAAGGGGCTTGCTCGGTTTGGCACGCCACAAGGAACGCAAGAATATCCTCAGCGTTTTCGAGGTACTGGTGGGTAATATTTTGCCCGTGTTTCAAGCATCAACCCCATCTACAACTTCGGCGAATTTCTTAAAGAACTTCTTTGCAAGTCGCTTGGCTGTGCTCTGGATCAATCGGCTGCCAAGTTGAGCAAGTTTTCCAGTGATGTCAGCTTTGGCCACATATTTGAACGTCGTGACTCCATCATCCTCCTCAAGCGTCACGTCAGCGCCGCCTTTGGCATTGCCAGCGGCGCCGCCATTCCCCTGCCCCGTTAACGAGAACGCATTCGGTGCGCCGGACTTATCCAGAACAACATTGCCACTGAACCGCGCCTTGACGGGGCCCACTTTCAAAACGACTTTGGCTTCCAGCTCGGTGTCAGAATGTTGAATCAGTTCTTCGCATCCCGGAATGCATTGTTGCAATATTTCAGGGTCATTCAACGCTGCGTAAACTTGTGCTTTAGGTGCATTGATCGTGATTTCGTCAGCTAATTCCATTTGTATTTCCTCTCAACAACATGGGTATTTTATAGAAGCCATAATATCGGCTTGTTCTTTGGAAAGCGGCGCAGGTTTGAACCGTTTCAACAGGCAGGCAACCAGATTTTTCATGCGCTGTGCCTCTTTGTGATGTGTAATTTTTCCAGATCTTTTGGCGTGTCGATATCGTGATAGTAGGCTGGGTTTGCGGTCGCTAAAAACTGCACAAACTCGGGGTTTTCACGGGTGAACCTCTGACATCCCGGGTTAAGCTTATCGGCCAGCAATCGGGGCTTCAGCCCATGTGGGATGACCAACGGGTTGCCTCGCATCTTGCCTTGTGTGGGCACTGTGATCAGCGGGCCTTCATTTTGTCGGTGTTGCGCCAACAGCCAGGTCAAATCGCCTTCTGTCAAATCTGGTTGATCGCCCAGCGCAATCAACGTGGCCCGCGCCGCGGGGGCCGCCGCCAGCCCCGTGGCCACGGATGTTTTCTGTCCTGCCTCAAAGGCAGAATTAAACACAAACTTGACCGCAAGCCCCGCCAATGCGTGCTCAACTGCCTTGGCTTGATATCCGGTCACAACAGTGACCGGCGCGTCGCACACTTTGAGGTATGTTTGAACGGTCCGCCGG
This sequence comes from Marinosulfonomonas sp., assembly GCA_033851955.1. GTDB lineage: Bacteria > Pseudomonadota > Alphaproteobacteria > Rhodobacterales > Rhodobacteraceae > Profundibacter. The sequence goes on along the minus strand of JAWSVK010000015.1, from coordinate 12,786 downwards.
ATCATTGGGACGCCATCCAACTCGATCAGTAATTTATTGACCGCCCCCATCCGCCTAGACAATCCAGCCGCAAGAATGATTGCGGCACTCTCAAACATCCTCGTCCCTCACACCCCGTTGGTGACGCCGACGTTCCGCTGTCAGTTGCGCCAAAATAGAGAGCGCGATTTCATCCGGCGTGACCGCCCCAATGGCCAAACCCGCAGGCGCCTGAACCTGTGACAGCGCGGCCCGCGACACGCCTTGCTCGATCAGTTTTTCGGACAGGGATTTAAACTTTAAGCCGCTGCCGACAAAGGCCAGAAAGTTGGCTTGGGTGTCGAGCGCTGACTTTAAGCTGATCAGATCATCTTTGCCTTGTGTCGCAACAACGATCATCCGCTCCACGCCTGTCGAAAGCGAGCCCGCAGTGGTGTCGGGTTTGCCAACTTTGACAGCCCATTCGAATTGAGCCGCCAATTTGGACAAAGCGCGCGCCACGGGCGAGGTGCCGAAAATCACCAACTCCGGCATCGGTAGGATCAACTCAACAAAAATGTCCATCGACCCTTTGGAAGGGCAGCCATTGCGGGCAAAACGCACGCCTTCAATATCATCGCCAGCAGTCACGCCTTTTTCATCCAGCAAATCCTGCGGTAGCAGTGAAACGAATTGCGGCTGCCCCTCAGCCATGGCGCGTTGCGTTGCCTTGGCAAGCGCACCGCGCACACAGCCCCCACCAATCCATCCCTGTAGGATTTCGCCTTGGGCATCGAGCAGCGCTTTGGCACCGGGTTTAGCCGCCGTAGCGCCGACCGTTCGAAGGACTGTGGCAATCGCGAACGGCTCTCCACCGTCGCGCATTTTCTGCGCGAGGTGGCTAATGTTCGCTTCCGTCAACTCGGCGGGGATCATAGTCTCTCCAGTTCGGGTTCGAGGGCGGCCAGATCAGCCAAAGTATTGGCGGCGCGAAACAAATCGAGATGGGGCAAGGCCGCCGCCATCCCTTGCGCAACAGGCTCATATCCGTCCCAACCTTTAAGCGGATTCAGCCAAATGATTTTGCAGCCCCGCTTTTTCAACGTTGCGATCACATTCCCAAGCAATTCCGGCGCGTCGGTGTCATAGCCATCTGACAGGATCAAAATAACCGTGCGTCCATTCACAAACCGCCGCGCATAGGTGCGCGAAAACTGCATCAAGGATGCGCCGATTTTCGACCCGCCGCCAAATCCATCCGCTAGCACTGACATCCGCCCCATCGCGCGGATCGCGTCCCTGTCGCGCAGAGCATCTGAAATCCGCACAAGACGTGTGTGAAACAGATAGGCGTCGGCCGTGGAATCAGAACGCATCAACCCAGAAATGAAGACCAAAAAAACTTTGGCGTAGACGGTCATTGACCCAGACACATCGCAAAGCGCTACAATTTTCAGCGGCCTGTCCGGGCGTTTCTTTTTATGCAAGTTTACCGGTTCACCGCCGGTTGACAGGCTTTGCCTGATCACTTTTCGAAAATGGATTTGGTCGCCTTTGCGGGCCTGTTTGCGGCGACGCGAACGACGATCACGCAACGCAGCGCCCAACCTTTGGGCAATCTTTTCCGCCTCGGCAATGTCCTCGGGCTGAACCAAATCACGCAGGTCTTTTTTCAGGTTCCCTTTCACCACGCTGGCCACCAACTTGCCGTCTCCATCACTGTCGGTTTCACTGTCACCCCCATCGGGTGTGGTCGGTGCCCCTGCCCCTGTTGCGGCCTCTTGCCCTTTGGCATTGCGCGAGGAATGAACACTGTCAGAGGTTTGCGCCGAAAACGGAATTGTCTTTTGGGAAACCCTCCCGCCATTCAGCCAAAAGGCATCGAACAGGTCGTCAAATTGCGCCACTTCTTCGGCACAGCCTGTGAACACGGCCCGTAGCGCATGGCGTGCCTCGACCGGATTGGCGGCGGTGACATGGGTCAGAGCCGTCATACCTATTTCGGCTTCGCCAACCCCAAGTCGTAAACCGTTCGCGCGCAGATGTGCCATGAACCCTGCCATGCGCGCTGCGGGTCCCGAATCTCGGGCGGCAAATTTGGTGACTTTGCTCATGCAGCGGTGCCTGCTAGACGCTGCGCAACTTCGGTTGTGATGTTGCTGCGATCAGATTGGGTTTTCAACAACGTCGCAAGTGCCGCTTGCAACACCACCGGATCATGGGTCAGGTCAGCGACGCCAAGCCCCATCAATGCCGCAGCAAAATCCAACATCTCGGCAATGCCGGGCTTCTTTTCCAAATCCTCTTTGCGCAACGATTGCACGAAACCAATGATCTGGCCCGCCAATTCCGCTTCGATCTGCGGACAGCGGGCGTTCAAAATCGCAAGTTCTGTGGCGCGTTCAGGATAGGACACATGTGCATAAAGACAACGCCGACGCAGAGCATCGCTAAGATCGCGGGTGCCATTCGCTGTCAAAATAACGATGGGCTTTGTGATCGCGGTAAGCGTGCCAAGTTCAGGCACCGTCACCTGGTATTCGGATAGAAGCTCCAGCAGGTAGGCTTCGAATTCTTCGTCTGCGCGGTCAATCTCGTCAATCAAAAGCACCGGAGATTTTTCTTGCCGAATGGCCTTTAGCAGCGGGCGTTCCAACAGGAACTCTTGCGAGAAAATGCGCTCCTCCACGGATCGTCCGGTTTCGCCCCCTTCCGCCGCCGCACGAATGGAGAGCAACTGGCGTTGGTAATTCCACTCATATATCGACTGCGCCGCGTCCAGACCCTCGTAGCATTGTAGCCGGATCAACTGTGTTTCATGCACCTCGGCCAACACCCGCGCCAGATCGGTTTTGCCAACGCCCGCCGCCCCTTCAAGCAGCAAAGGACGACCAAGGGCGAGCGCCAAATGAATGGCCATCGCAAGGTCATCATCCGCAACATAACCCCTGTCCGCCAAAGCGGATTGTAATGCAGTCCAGTTCATAATTTCACCTGATTGATGCGTGGACGACCCAATAAGGGTCGCCCAATATTGCGTTAGTCATGCAACCCAAGTTTGTTGGCGGTTTGCCAAATCCGCCAGTGATCATGCGGCATGTTGGTGTGACGGTTTCCGAACGGGCGGAACGCATCCTGCACCGCATTTGAGAAGCACGGAACACCGCCGACATGCGGGCTTTCGCCGACGCCCTTGGCCCCAATCGGGTGATGCGGGCTGGGGGTGACGGTAAAGTCGGTTTCATAATTTGGCACTTCCCAAGCCGTAGGCAGGAAGAAGTCCATCAATGTCCCCGTCTTGCAATTGCCCAGCTCGTCATAGGCAATCTCTTGGCCCAAGGCGACGGCCAGCGCTTCAGTCAAACCACCATGGATTTGCCCCTCGATAATCATCGGGTTGATACGTGTGCCGCAATCATCCAGCGCATAGAAACGGCGGATTTCTGGCACACCCGTATCAACGTCGATATCCATCACACAAACATAGGCCCCAAAGGGATATGTCATGTTGGGCGGGTCATAATAGCTGACCGCCTCAAGCCCAGGTTCCAGCCCCGGAATGGCCTGATTATAGGCCGCATAGGCGATTTCCTGCATCGTCTTGAACTTCTCGGGTGCGCCTTTGACCACGAAACGATCAACATCGAATTCAACATCCCCGTCATGAACTTCCAGCAAATAGGCCGCGATCATCTGCGCCTTGGCGCGGATCTTACGCCCTGCCATAGCGGCCGCCGCCCCCGCAACAGGAGTAGAGCGTGAACCATAAGTTCCGAGCCCATAGGGTGCAGTATCCGTGTCGCCTTCCTCAACGGTGATGTTGTCAGCCGAAATGCCAATCTCGCTGGCAAGGATTTGCGCAAAGGTGGTCGCGTGGCCTTGGCCTTGTGAAATCGTTCCCAGACGCGCAATTGCAGACCCTGTTGGGTGAATGCGAATTTCACAGCTGTCGAACATGCCCATCCCAAGGATGTCACAGTTCTTGACAGGCCCAGCCCCAACAATTTCGGTAAAGAAACTTAGCCCGATGCCCATAATCGTGCGGGTTTCACCGCGCTTAAACGCCTCAACGCGTTCAGCCTGCTCTTTGCGAAGCCCCACGTAATCGACCGCCTCAAGCGCCTTGTCCCACGCGGTGTGGTAATCGCCGCTGTCATATTCCCAACCCAAAGCCGATTGATATGGGAACTGCTCTTTTTTGATAAAGTTGATCCGGCGCAGCTCGGCGGCATCCATATCCAACTCGATCGCCAAGACCTCGATCATCCGCTCAATGAAATAGACGGCCTCGGTTACACGGAAAGAACAACGATACGAAACACCGCCCGGCGCTTTGTTTGTGTAAGCGCCATCAACCGCCAGATAGGCCACGGGAATATCATAAGAGCCCGTACAGATATTCATGAAACCAGCAGGGAATTTTGTCGGATCGGCGCAGGCGTCAAAGCCGCCGTGATCCGCCGTTACATGGCAATGCAGCCCGGTGATTTTACCCTCTTTGGTCGCCGCGATTTTGCCCGTCATCCAATAGTCGCGCGCAAAGGCCGTAGACATCAGATTTTCCATCCGGTCTTCGACCCATTTCACAGGCTGACCTGTTACAATTGAGGCCACAATCGAGCAGACATAACCGGGATAAACCCCAACCTTGTTGCCAAAACCACCACCGATGTCTGGTGACACCACTCGGATGTTGTGCTCTTCAATGCCCGACAGCAGCGACGCGACAGTGCGCACCACATGCGGCGCTTGGAAGGTGCCCCATAAGGTCAGTTTTCCGTTCACTTTGTCCATCGACGCAACCGAGCCACATGTCTCCAAAGGGCAAGGGTGCGTGCGGTGGTAATACATCGATTCAGTGGCAACAACGTCGGCATCTTCCAACACTTGGTTGGTGCCAGTCTCATCGCCCTGCTCCCACGTAAAGATATGGTTGTGGTGCTTGCGAGGGCCATGTGCGCCTTCAGTTTGGCCCGCCAGATCTTCGCGCAAAACCACGTCAGATTGCAGCGATTCAAACGGGTCGGTGATCACCTGTAATTCTTCGTACTCCACCTCAACCAATTCAACAGCATCCGCCGCGATATAGCGATCATTGGCGACGACAAAAGCGACTTCTTGGCCTTGGAACAGCACTTTGCCATCTGCCAAAACCATTTGTTTGTCGCCCGCTAATGTTGGCATCCAGTGCAGGTTCAGCGGTGCCAAATCTTCGGCAGTTAAAACCGCAACCACACCGGGCAAGGCCAAAGCGGCCTCTTTGTTGATCGACAGCACCCGTGCGTGGGCATAGGGCGAGCGCACGAAATCGCCGTGCAACATGCCGGGCAATTTAATGTCATCGACATAGTTGCCTTTGCCTTGGGTGAAACGCGCATCTTCCACGCGTTTGCGCGAACAACCCATGCCTTTTAGATTTGCGGAACGCTCTTCGCGATCAGGGGTCAAATCATTCATTCTGCAGCCTCCTTAGCGGCGTTCATCTCGCTTGCCGCAGCAAGAATAGATTTCACGATATTCTGATAACCGGTGCAGCGGCAGATATTGCCCGCCATCCCAAACCGGACGTCTTCTTCGGTCGGGGTTGGGTTTTCTTCCAACAATTTGACCGCGCGGGTGATCATACCGGGGGTGCAAAAACCACATTGTAGGCCGTGATGTTCGCGGAAGCTTTCCTGCAATACATGCAGCGCATCCGGTTGGCCGATCCCTTCAATCGTGGTGATATCGGCGCCGTTCGCCTGGGCCACGAACATCGTACAAGCCTTAACCGACTTGCCGTTCAGCGTGACCGTGCAGGCCCCGCAATGAGACGTGTCACAGCCCACATGCGGGCCCGTGATGTTCAGTTTTTCGCGCAACGCATAGATCAGCAATTCGCGAGGCTCGGCCAGAAACTCTTGGTCTTCGCCATTTACATTCAGTTTTATGTGCATTTTTTCTGTCATGTTTTTAATCCCTATGCCCGATCCCAAGCGCGCCCGATTGCGCGGCTCAAAATCACACCGGCCACATGGCGCTTGAACGCCACCGGACCACGGTTGTCTTCGGATGGGTCAATATCACCAAGCATTGCAGCAACGGCAGTTTTGATCGCAGCGGCATCACACCCCGTCCCAATCAGCACGTCGCCGGCGGCTTGTGACCAGACGGGCACATCGCTCAGATTGGTCATCGCGATAGAGGCCGCTGTCACCTGCTCATTGTCGCGCGTGATTTGCACCGCAGCTGCGGCCGTCGCGTAATCACCGATTTTGCGCTTTTGCTTTTCATAGGCGTAGCCGCCTTGCGGTGCCGCAAAGCTGATCGCAACCAGAACTTCGTCGTCTTCACGATCCGTCACATAGGCCGCTTCATAATAGTCGCGTGCAGGGATCGTACGGGCACCATCAGGACCAACAAGTTCGATTTTCGCACCCAGACATTGCATCAATCCTGGCATGTCATTGCCTGGATCGCCGTTAGCAATATTGCCACCGATGGTGCCCATATAACGCACTTGAGGATCGGCAATCTGCAAGGCCGCCTCGCGCAAAATCGGTGCGGTCTCAGTTAAGCCCGCGTGATTGATCAACTCGTGCTGAGTGACCATCGCGCCCAGCGTGATCTGGCCGCCCTCAATAGTGATCCCGTTCAAACCACCCACGTCCTGCAAATCAATCAGATGCGGAACATCTGCCATCCGCAACTTCATCATGGGAATTAAACTGTGACCGCCCGCCATCACACGGGCATCATCGCCGTGTTCTTCCAATAAGGCTATCACCTCATTCATTTCTGTCGGTCGATGATAATCGAACGCCGCTGGTATCATTGTTGTTCCTCCTTGCCATAAGTTTATTTCTGGCTTGAAGAACAGCTAAGGATTTTGCGGGATGCTGTTTCTATTAGAATTCAGTGAATGAAGAAGTTATCTGCACGAAATGCGAATGAGCGTGCACGAAATGCGCGCGGCCTAGATACCTAGTGCTTTTCGAACCATGGGCAAACGGGACCTGCTGACAGGAACCCGTTCAAGATTCGAGACCTTGAAATGGCAAACACCGTTGTCTTTGAAACGCTCGAAACTATTCACAAACGAAGGGTTTATCAGAAAGCTGCGATGCGCCTTAATAAAGGCACCGGGGATCAAGCGTTTTTCGGCCTCGGTGATCGACCATTCGCAAAATAATTTTTCCTTGGCCGTGAACAATTGCGTGTAATGCCCCTCGGCGCGGATCGCGGCAATATTGGCCGTGTCAACGAACAACGTGCGGCCCTCTTGGACATAGGGAACCTGCTTGATCGCAGACATTTCGGGCTGCCGGTTGGCCGACGTTGGATCGGCGTTTTGCGCACTCGCTATATGCGCATCACCACCGCCGTCGCCGGGCGTCATAAAAGTGATGCCCGTCAACAAAAACGCGCCGCACAAAACAAAACTGCTGAGCACAACACCAACAGCCATGATCTCGTTACCGATAAGTGCGCCACTCTTGGCCAGTGTTTCTATCGCAACAAAACTCGTTCCCCAAATTGCTACAAAATGGACCGAAAACACAGCAAATCCAAAGAATGCCGTCCCGACAAGGATGTTGCGATGCGTCCTTTTCCCATAGGCAATCGAGAACGCCGCGACGTTCAACACACAAGAAGACACAATCGCCATTGCGATCCCGGCCGGGGTATAAAGCGCACGGCACAGCTCCAGTCCAGCCATCCCGATGTAGTGCATCGCCAGCACGCCAAGCCCGACAACCACACCCGCCAAGACCAGCGTCGCGCGGGTCCGTTTCCAGAAATGTAGGATCAACAAAGCGATACCAACCACCAATATCGCGACCAGTGCGGATGCGAGCGTCAGCGCTGCATCATAGTAAAACAAGATCGGCAATTGCAGGCCCAACATGGCAACAAAATGCATCGACCAGATGCCTCCACCCAAGGCAATCGCGGCCAAAGCAACCAAGACTTTCTTATGCTCAGTGCTGCGCTTGGACAGGCCTTTGGTCAAGGACAGCCCCGTAAACCCAGCGATCAACGCCACAAGGAGCGATGCAAAAACAAGCCAGTGATTGTGTGTATAGTCGAGTACATTCATTATTGCCGAGTAACACCATACGCCGATTTCATCAATGCCGGAACCTCGAGTTACGCTTGTTCAAGTGATCGCAACAGGGGCAGGCTTGCGGGATTTTATCTATGCTGGAGCATGTGATTTGCCACCGAGACATATCAAACCCGCCCACAAAATTCCGCATGGTTGCAGGTTCAGATCGCAGCTTGCATTACAATTCACTCCACCCTATATGCGATCTGTCAGCTTCGTTTTGAACTGACAAACGTTCTCAGGGCGGGGTGTAATTCCCCACCGGCGGTGTTTGTGCAAGTTGCACATCAGCCCGCGAGCGCTCGCCCCAAATGGTGCGAGGTCAGCAGACTCGGTGTGATCCCGAGGCCGACGGTCATAGTCCGGATGGTAGAGAACAGATGAAAGGCCTTCGCGCTATCCCCAGTGGAAGTGCGCGGATTTTTTGTCGTTTGCCCTGATCTGCGTTTTGGATGTGATGGGATAAATGATGGGCCGCGACACAGACCTTGAGCAAAATGCAGACCTGCCCACGCAAGTGGTTTTGACCGCGTTCCGGCAGGCCTTGCAATGTGCGGCCCAGTTTTCTGGGGCCACTTCCCCGAACCCTCCGGTTGGCTGCGTTCTGCTTGACCGAGACGGAAATATTCTTGCCAAAGCCGCGCATCAAAAAGCCGGTGACCTTCATGCCGAAGCCTTGGCGGTTGAGCATTGTCGAAACAGTGGAACCCTCGCGCGCATCCACACCGTGCTGGTCACACTGGAACCGTGCAACCACACCGGCCGCACCCCACCTTGCACCGAGGCTATTCTAAGCACACCCGCGCAATGTGTATGGATCGGGGCGCGTGATCCCAACACGGATGTTCGCGGAAATGGGGCCGACAGGCTCGCGTCCAGCGGTCTAAATGTCCGCTTCATTGATCAGCTCGATGACCCGAACGCCGCCCTTTTGGCCCTATCCGCGAAACGGCTGATGGCCCCCTTTGCCAAACACCGCCGCACCGGCCTGCCTTGGGTTACGGTCAAACAGGCCGTCAATCGTGCGGGCAATATGATCCCCGAAACTGGACAAAAAACATTCACCTCACAGCACTCGCTTACCTTTGCACATCTGCTGCGCAAACGGGCCGACGCCATTGTGACGGGATCAGGCACAATTCTGGCAGATCAGCCGGAATTCACTGTGCGGCATGTCCCCGATTTCGAGGGTAAAACCCGCCATCTTGCGATCATGGATCGCAGAGGGCGCGTGAACGGTAACTACCTCACGAATGCGCATAAAGCTGGGTTTACTGCCCGAATTGAAACCTCGCTGAAAGATACATTGATGCGACTGGGTCAGGCGGGCGCCCTTGAGGTTTTAATCGAAGCTGGCCCCAGCTTGCTGGAGACAGTGTTGGCCTCAAAAATTTGGGACGAACACATTAGGATCACCCAAGCCTCTGATGCAAAAGCACAAGATCTCATCTCGTTTCATTACCCCACCGATGAAAATCCGAAATTCACAGGAAAGGAACACCATGTTCTCTGGAATCATTGAAAGGCTGGAACGCGTAAAAGCGATTTCACACAGCGACCAGACTTTGGTTCTGGTTGTTGAGACAATTTTTGACGACCTAGAGCTTGGCGAAAGCATTGCTGTCAACGGCGTCTGCCTCACCGTGACCGAATTCACCCAAGGCAGCACCGCCACCTTTTTTGTCAGCTCCGAAACCATTGAGCGCACGAACCTTGGCGAGTTGACCGTTGGACATGTGGTCAATCTAGAACGCGCGGTTAAGCTTGAAACGCGCCTTTCGGGCCATCTGGTGCAGGGGCATGTGGACGGGATGGCAACGCTGTCATCTGCCACACCAGTGGGCGAGCAATATCTCCTTGAGTTTTCAATGCCGACCAGCCTTGGCCGTTACTGCGTTGAAAAAGGTTCGATCACGCTGAACGGCATCAGCTTGACCCTGAACGCGGTGACGCCTGAAACGGACCAAACTTGTTCAATCAAGCTAACGATCATTCCCCATACTTGGGAAAACACCAACCTGCATGCCGTCGGGATTGGTGACAAAATCAACGTCGAAATCGATATCATCGCAAAATATGTGGAGACGCTATGTCAGCCCTATCTCAAGCCATAACAGAGCTACAGCAAGGAAAAATGATCATCCTTGTTGATGACGAAGACCGCGAAAATGAGGGCGATCTGATTGTCGCCGCCCAATTCGCGACGCCTGAAGTGATCAATTTCATGGCCCGATTTGGCCGTGGGTTAATTTGTATGCCCATGACCGGCGCGCAGATCGATCTCTTTGATTTGCCGCCAATGGTCGCCAACAATCAAGGCCGTCGCTTGACCGCATTCATGGCCTCGATCGAGGCCCGCGAAGGCGTGACAACAGGCATATCCGCCCATGATCGCGCCCACACCATTATGGCCGCTTGCAACCCTGAAGCACGTTCCGGCGATATCGTTTCGCCGGGCCATGTGTTTCCGTTGCGCGCGGCAGAAGGCGGCGTTTTGGTGCGCAATGGTCACACCGAGGGATCAGTAGATTTGATGAAACTGGCCAGTTTGCACCCCTCCGCGGTCATTTGTGAAATAATGCGGGATGACGGCCATATGGCCCGCCGCCCCGATCTGGATATTTTCGCAAAAACCCATGATCTGGTCATTTTGACAATTGACGAAATCGTCCAGCACCGCATCACCAAAGAACAATTTCTGGAAGAGGTGGCAAGCGCCAAACTGCCAACAGATTTCGGATCTTCCCCGATGACTGTGCATGCGTTCCAAAGCAAGGTCGACGGCAGTGAACATCTGGCGATGGTAAAATACCCCCTGCCCGAAACGCCCTTAGTGCGGGTGCATTCCGAATGCCTGACCGGTGACGCGCTTGGGTCTTTGCGCTGCGATTGCGGTTCTCAGTTGCGCGAAAGCCTGCGGCTGATATCTGAAAGCGAAGGCGGCGTGTTGATCTATTTACGCGGCCACGAGGGACGCGGTATTGGGCTGGCCAACAAGATCAAAGCCTATGCACTACAGGACGCCGGCCAAGACACAGTTGAGGCCAACAAATCCCTCGGCTTTGCGCCAGACGCCCGTGATTACAGCGTCGCGGCCCAAATACTAAAAGCGCTCGACATCACCCAGCTTCATCTGCTCAGCAACAATCCACAAAAGGTTAAAGGCCTTGAACGGTACGGCGTCACCATCAAAGAACGGCGCCCATTGGTTGTCCCATCCAACCCGCACAACGTGGATTACCTGAACACCAAACGTGACAAATTTGGCCATACCCTTTCATAAATATTAGGAAAAATCACCATGACACAGGAAAATACCGCTGAACCCAAGATCGCAATCGTCGTGAGCCGCTTCAATACCGAAGTGACCTCTGGCCTGCTCAAAGGCGCGTTGGCCTATCTGCAAGAACAGGGCGTCACAGTCCGACCGCAGGATATCAAAGAAGCCCCGGGCGCGTTTGAAATTCCGATAATTGCTCAAGCCTTCGTGCGCCATGGCTCGATTGACGGCGTGATCTGCTTGGGCTGCGTGGTCAAAGGCGAAACCGCTCATTTTGAATATATCAGCGATGCGGCCAGCAAAGGATTAATGGAAGTTTCACTTGAAACCAACATCCCCTTAACCTTTGGGATTCTAACAACCTATAGCCAGGATCAGGCCATAGCCCGTAGCTTGGAGGATGCCCACAACAAGGGACGGGAAGCCGCAGCAGCCTGTTTTGAAACAATAACAACTATCCGTCAAATAGCGACGCAATAAATCGCTACAGGTGCGGCGCTTTCCGGTATGTTGGCACTTAATTTACCCCTGCGATAGGAATGCCAAAGAAACGGCAAACAAACATGATTTTGCACAGGATTTGGATTCGTAAATGTGGAGGATCTATACGCTTGAGTATTTGCTTTCAGAACTGATCCATCGAACTCGCTTGCGTGATTTCGATCTGGTCGCCCGCTTCGGCTCAAACCAGTGACCTGCCCTTAAGTGAGGTGAATAACCCCTAGATTTGCAGACACCCTGGTTTTGTAAATTTTGGGAGCAGGGAAGGCGAGATGTCCAGAAGCGGAATTACAAACAAGTTTAAGCGCGATGCGGTCGTGCAGATGGTTGATCGAGGCTGTGTCGACACCCCAGCCGCAGGGTCACCCGCCATGTGACTGATCCGAACGGAGGCGTGTGGATGGAGCGGGAATCCCTCGCTCGCAGCCCACTACTTTTGGGGCAAGACCGGCTGGCAGAGCTACTTGCGGTGGCCACTGAGCATTCAGGTCGTCGCGGTATCGCGGCGGATGTGGCTCCCTCGAGAGTGCTGGCGATTTTGGGGCTGGGCGAGCTGCCGCCCACGTGATTGTCGCCGCCGTCAGGTGCGAATTATGCGGTGGTTTTGATCGGGGAGAGGACTCATCGGATTTGGTCTTGTCACGGTTTAGTTCCGGTCTCTTTCGAGCAATGTTTGCTATGAAGGAGAGAACGAATGGCAAAGAGATACACAGACGAGTTTCGGCGTGATGCAGTACGCATCGCGATCAGCAGCGGTTTAACGCGGCCGCAGATATCATCAGATTTGGGCGTTGGGCTTTTGACGTTGAATAAGTGGGTCCAGCGGCATCAGCATGATGATTTGATGTCTGGACCACATGAGGACGTTGAGAAAGAGAACAAACGCCTTCGCAAAGAAGTTCGGCTTTTGCGCGAGGAGTGGGACGTGTTGAAAAAGGCCACCATCCATTGACCGTCA
>JAWSVK010000014.1:0-224989 GCA_033851955.1 Marinosulfonomonas sp. | reverse complement strand
CACAGCAATTATTGCGCTAAAGAGACCGGAACTAAACCGTGACAAGACCAGGTAAAGGTGGGCGCACTTTGGTGCCCTCATAATGTATTGCAAATCGTGGGATAGATGCGCTGCCAGTATCAGCGTTTTGGCCCGCAGGGACAAAACGCTTGGGGCGCCGCCGTTAGGCGGCGCAACCCCCAAAATGGATGGTTCACAATCAGGTGGGATATTGCAACTTACATCTCCAGTATGGTTAGGTTAGCGTAATGAACTCAGCAATTTTACAATCCCATCTGCCCTATACACCGTGGCTTGATCCGGCCCTTCGTCGACTGCCTGGCATACAGCCCGTTGCCGATGGCGAATGGTTGCAGATTGACGACGCCTATGGGCCTCAGTTGGCCGAGAAAAAGCGCCTGATAGATGAGCAACCAGACGCGGTTATGGCAATGGACGCGGGCGCAGTGGCTGCTGCCCAAGAATTGTTGCTGCGGGTGGTGCAGGAATTGCGCGGCCTTGACGGGTTTGAGGTCTCAAATGGCGTGGTAACCCGACCGGATGGTGTGAGGATTGCGTTGGAGAAAGCAAAGCCTTTGCAAACGCTCAGCAAGTTGGTGCAAGAGGATTTTTGCATCTTGCAAAAACAAGGGGATGAGCATGTGCTGACGGCGGCGCTTTTGTGCTTTCCTGCCAGTTGGACCTTGGCCGAGAAATTCATGCAACCGCTGACGCTGATCCATGTGCCAGTCGACAGTTACGATGCCGATATGGCCAAACGGGTGCAGCGGATGTTCGACCGGGTGCGGGTCGATCAGCCGCTTTGGCGGGCCAATGCGCTGTTTTACATTGACCCGACGTTGTTCCAGCCCCGCAGCATCAATGACGCGCGGGAAACATCCGGGACGCAAACACCGTTTATTCGGTCCGAGCGCCAAACCATCCTGAAGCTGCCACAGTCGGGTGCGATTGTATTTTCGATCCACACCTATCTGGTTTTGAGTGAAAACCTGACGCCTGATCAAGCCGCGGCTTTGGCCGAGACCCCGATCGAAACCACCTGATCCGTCGCATCCTGCGCCCGCTCAATAGGCGATGCTGGGTGTTTGATGCAGATAGCTGTTGTTATTGATCTGTTTCAGCATGAAGTCCGCCAAATCTGGTTGCGAAATTTTCAAAGTGGCGGGGATATTTGCTGTATTAAATCCGTGATTGTAGGTTCCGGTAAAGGGCGCATCTGTAAAGTTCACAGCGCGGGTGATGACCCAGTCCAGGCCGCTGTTTTTAACCAGTGTTTCCTGGGCAAAATGATCGGCGATAACCCAGCGAAACAGCAGTGGCATGACAATGAGCTTGTAGGACAGCGGTAGCATTGGGTGACTGTCTCCAACCCCGTGCACAGAGAGGCAAACCAGTCGCTTTACGTCGAGCTGTTTCATCGCGTCTATGATGTATCGGGTGCCTTTCTCGCGCAGTTTTTCGCGGTTGAATATCGGCATTCCCAAGGCGCAGAGCACAGCATCTTGTCCTTGGATAGCGGCCTTCACATCGGCAGGACTAAGCACATCGCCTTGCAATATGCGCAGATCTTTATGTTGTAGATCAACCTTGTTTGGATCGCGAACAAAGGCTGTTACTTCATGCCCTTGTTCAAGGGATTGGGTGATCAGGTGACGGCCAATTTTTCCGGTTGCACCAAAAATGACGAGTTTCATAACAGGGTATCCTTTTTTAGGAAGTGAGCGAGGGGATTGCGAGCAGCAAACAGATCGCTGACGCCAGAGTTGCCAGCACGCGGCCGGTGTTCCAAAAGGTCCAGCGCGGCACATAAATCTGCCAATAGCTTTCGGCCTCGGGGCTGTTGGGCGCCATTTTGTCCAACTTATTGTTCATCGGTACGTTGAACACAAAACTCAGGCCAAGCACTCCGAGGATGTAAAAGGCGCTGGCAGCCATCAGCAGCGTGGTTGCGGCGCTATCGGGGGTGATAAAGTAACAAAAAACAGCAAGCCCCGCGGTCAGGCCAGCATTGCCCAACAGCAGTGTAATGGTCACGGATTTCATGATTTCACGGTTGATCATCTGCATCGCTTGAATGCCGGTGGTCGGGGCTGACGCCCTGAGCGAACGCATGACAAAATCGGAAAAGGTTAAAAATAACCCCGCACTGAGCGTGACGGTCAGGACGGCCAAGCCCGTCAGAAGTTGCAAAAGAGGTGGGAACATAATCGTCTCCTTGGGGGTGAATTGATTCACTTGACACCGTGTCAATTGACGGTGGTTGCAGAAATAGGTACTGCTTTACGTCATGTCAAGTAGCGCCCCCGATACCCGCACCAAAATCCTGAACGCAACGTGGAAGTTGATGGAGGAACGCCGCGGCGTCGGTGTGCGCATGAGCGACATCGCCAAAGCGGCGGGAATTTCACGTCAGGCGGTCTATCTGCATTTCACCACGCGGGTTGAATTGTTGAGCCAGACGACGAAATATGTTGATGAAATCAATGGATTGGATGCCAGATTGAAAGCCGTAACCGAAGCCGAATCCGGTTTGGATGCGATGCTGACTTATGTCGAGGTTTGGGGCAATTACCTGCCCGAAATCCACGGGTTGGCGGGGGCATTGTTGGCGGTGCGCGAGACGGATGAGGCTGCAAAGGTGGCGTGGGACGATTGCATGGATTGTCACCAATCCGGCTGCCGCGACATCATCGCGGCGCTGAAATCCGAGGGGGAATTAGCCCCAAAATGGACCGATTCGAGCGCCACAGACATGATGTGGGTGCTGTTGTCATTCCAGACATGGGAGCAGTTGACCGTCGAATGTGCCTGGTCCAACGCCCAATACATCACATGGATGAAGTCTGTTTTGGTGCAAACTTTCGTCACTTAGTCTTTGCGCTGCGTGTTGCCTTTGGATGGTTTGGATTTGGCGCGGCTGTTTGATTTGCCGCTGTCCGTGGCCTTTTTGGTCACGGATTTCACCACGGTCTTTTCGTCACGCTTGCGGGTGCTTTGATAGGTCTTATGGGTCGTGTCGGCGCATTTTGAGCAGCTGTAGGTGTCATCAACGTCAAAGACTTCTTCAATCCAGGTGCTGATTTCAATGTCGCCGTTTTCCAACTCTTTGCGGATCTCGTGGTCTTTGGTGCTTACAAGATCCTCGGTTTTATCGGTGCGCGAAACGCTAAAGGTGGCGTTGCACGCGGCGCATTCTGCTCCCTTAGCTCCAGAGGACATGAATTTGGCGTAAAGACCGCCAGCCGCCAGCAGTCCAGCGACGGCGGCACCACCTTGACGGATCATTCCACCTTGATTGCCCAAGAGCCAATAGGCGAGGCCGGCCACGATCAGGCCCAAAAGTACACCGCCAATAATGGCCCCTTTTTTGATAGAGTCGCGGAGGGTTTCTTGGTCGTTGGAGAGCTGTGTCATATTAAAATCCTAGGCTAAATAGAGCGCAATAAAAATGAATTGCCGTCACTATGCACGGATTTGACGACTCGCCAAAGAAAAAAAAGGAGAACGCATCGGCGCTCTCCTTTCGGGTTGTCTGGGGGCAGGAGCGTGGTTAGCCGTCGATTTTTCCCGCCATGATCGCGATTGCTTTTTGATAGACGCCAGCGGCGTTCCATTCCTGAATGACGCGGAAATTTGGTTGGCCTTGCTGAAAACCCTTGCCCGGTTTCCAACCTTTTTGGCGCAGGTAATTGGCGGTGCTGTGCAGTGCGTCGGCCATGTTGTTCATGTCCAAACGCCCGTCGCCATTGCCATCAACACCGTATTTCAGGATGTTGCCCAGCAGGAATTGCGTGTGGCCCAATTCGCCATGTTTTGCGCCGATGGATTTGGGCGACACGGTCCCTGAATCAACCAGTTTCAGGCCCGCAATAATATGCGGAACAAAGAAATCGGAGCGGCGGCAATCATAGGCCAATGTGGCGGCCGATGAGATCACATTGCTGTCGCCCATAAAATGGCCAAAGGCAGTTTCCATGCCATGAATGGCCACGACAACAGAGGCCGGCACGCCGAAGCGTTTTTCAAGATTGGCGTAGAATGCGGGGTTTTTAGCGATCCGGCGGCGGCCTTGGGCGACGATGGTGTCAGCGCCGCGCACCTGCATGAATTTGGCCAAGGAATATTTAAAGCTTTTCTGATTGCGATCGGCTGCAATGGTGCGCTTGGCGTAGGTGGTGCCAGCCAATGCAGCCAGCCCGCGTTTGCCAACACCGGCTTTGGCGGCCTCTTTGGCAAAGGCGGATTTCCAAGTGTTAAACCCAGCAGAGGTGTTGCCGCATTTGGCGGCCTGTGCGGGGCTGGTAAAAAGGCCAGCGGCAAGGCTGGCGGCTAAAATGGTGGTCATAAACGTGTTGGACATTCTGCCCTCCTTAAATCAATACCTGCGCAGTTTAACCCGCGTATTTTAAAATAGCAAAAGGGCGCCAACAAGGGCGCCCTTTGAATTTTTTACGGGCTGGATTGGCCCATAGCTGTGATTAGCAGCTGTAGTACATTTTGTATTCAATCGGGTGAGGCGTATGCTCGTAGGCGTAGACCTCTTCCCATTTCAGATCCATGTAGCCTTCGATCTGGTCTTTGGTGAACACGTCACCAGCCAGCAGGTAATCCATGTCGGCTTCCAATTCGTCCAATGCTTCACGCAAAGACGCACAAACGGTTGGAATGCCAGCCAACTCTTCTGGGGGTAGATCGTAGAGATCTTTGTCAGACGCAGCGCCGGGATCAATTTTGTTTTTGATGCCGTCAAGGCCGGCCATCAACAAGGCTGCAAAGCACAGGTAGGGGTTGGCGGCTGGATCAGGGAAACGTGCCTCAACGCGCTTGGCCTTTGGCGATTCTGTCCATGGGATACGAACACAACCCGAACGGTTGCTGGCGGAATAGGCGCGCAGAACCGGTGCTTCAAAACCCGGGATCAGGCGTTTGTAGCTGTTGGTCGATGGGTTGGTAAACGCGTTCAGCGATTTGGCGTGCTTTAGAATGCCGCCAATGAACCATAGGGCCTCATCGGACAGATCGGCGTATTTGTCGCCCGCAAACAGAGGTTTGCCGTCTTTCCAGATCGACATGTTCACGTGCATGCCTGTGCCGTTATCGCCGGAAATCGGCTTTGGCATAAAGGTCGCGGTTTTGCCGTAAGCGTGGGCCACGTTGTGGATCACGTATTTGTATTTTTGCAGCTCATCCGCCTGATGGGTCAATGATCCGAAGATCAGGCCAAGCTCGTGCTGACAAGACGCCACTTCGTGGTGGTGTTTATCAACCTTCATGCCCAGACGTTTCATGGTCGACAACATTTCAGAACGAATGTCCTGCGCGTCATCGATTGGGTTCACTGGGAAATAACCGCCCTTGATGCCAGGACGGTGGCCCATGTTGCCCATCTCGTAAGATGTGTCAGTGTTCCAAGACGCGTCACCTGCGTCGACTTCGAAGGACACTTTGTTCATCTCAACGCTGAAACGCACGTCGTCAAACAAAAAGAACTCGGCCTCGGGGCCGTAGTAAGACACGTCACCAATGCCCGTCGAAACCAAATATGCTTCGGCTTTTTGGGCGGTGCCGCGTGGGTCGCGGGTGTAGGCTTCGCCAGTGTCGGGTTCAACAACCGAGCAATGCACGGCGAGCGTTTTTTCAGCATAGAACGGGTCGATATAAGCAGAGGCTGGATCCAACATCAGCTTCATGTCGGAGTTGTCGATTGATTTCCAGCCAGCAATCGACGAGCCATCAAACATAAAGCCTTCTTCAAGGAAATCCTCGTCAACCAGATCGGCAACCACGGTTACGTGTTGCAGTTTCCCGCGCGGATCGGTGAAGCGAACATCAACATATTCGATGTCCTCGTCCTTGATCAGCTTTAGCATGCCTTTGTTGTCCATTTTATTTCCTCGCTATGTATGTGTGTTTTCGAATGAGTGGTGGCAGTTTAGATCGCGTCTTAGATTGCGTCCACGCCGGTTTCGCCGGTGCGGATGCGCACGACTTGCTCAATGGGTGAGACGAAAATCTTACCGTCGCCGATCTTGTCGGTTTTGGCGGCGTCGACGATGGCTTCAATGGCACCCTCGACCATGTCTTCGGGCAGAACCACTTCGATTTTAACCTTTGGCAGGAAATCGACGACATATTCGGCACCGCGGTACAGCTCTGTGTGGCCCTTTTGGCGGCCAAAGCCTTTGACTTCGATCACGGACAGACCTTGAACGCCCACGTCTTGCAGGGCTTCTTTGACTTCGTCCAGTTTGAACGGCTTGATGATGGCTTCGATCTTTTTCATAACAGGCGACTCCCACAGGTGTTTCAATCGTGATAGATCACTTTCAAATAGCGGCCACAATTCGCTATTATGATGGCGGTGATTATGGCCACAGGATTCCGCAGGTCGTGATTAAAAATTAGGCAGAATGCACCATTTATGTGCAGTTTGCGAACGTAGGTGATTGTGATGACAGAGCTTTTGACGGCGGCACAGATGCGGGCGATCGAGCAGGCGGCGATTGCCTCGGGCGAAGTGACGGGCCTTGAGCTGATGGAGCGGGCGGGGCGCGGCGTGGTTGAGGCGGTGTTTGAGGAATGGCCAGAGCTGGCGACGACGTCTCATAGGGCTGTGGTGTTGTGCGGGCCAGGGAACAACGGCGGCGACGGGTTCGTGGTGGCGCGGTTGTTAAAGGACTGGGGCTGGGAGGTTGAGGTGTTTCTGTACGGGGACGCTGACAAGCTGCCGCCTGATGCGCGGGTGAATTATAAGCGGTGGGGGGAGATGGGGGAGGTTGGTGTTGCAAACCATGAGGTGATTAATGAACGCCCAGCGTTTGATTTGCGAGTCGATGCAGTCTTTGGGACTGGGCTTCAGCGCCCTCCATCAGATGTTCTTAGCGGTGCATTCCAAGGAGCCAGAAAAGTAAAGAGAGAGGGGGGTAAGCCTGTCCCGCCAAAACGGGTGGCGGTGGATTGTCCGTCATGTCTGGATTTAGACACTGGTAGGCCGCGCATTCTGCCGAATAGATGGGAAGGTGATATTCATCTGGATTTCTACGCCGATCTTACAGTTTCCTTTCACCGGTTCAAAGTTGGACTTCATCTTGCCGAAGGGGCAAATTATTGCCGAAAGTTAAAAGTCGTTGATATTGGTCTCGAAGATAACAAATCTGAACCGCCTTGGATCTGTCGGGGGTTTATAAACGAGGACATGGATTTAAGTCGGACGACCTGTCTGGAGCTGTCAGAGTCTTCAGAAGTGTCGGATGCTTGGCCTGAAATTTTACTTTGGAAAGATGATCTACACAAATTCAAACACGGTCACGCCTTAATCCTCTCCGGCCCATCTAGCAAAACCGGCGCTGCTCGTCTTGCAGCGCGTGGGGCGTTGCGGATTGGGGCAGGGGTGGTGACGGTGGGGTGTCCGCCTGACGCTGTTGCCGAGAATGCGGCGCAGTTGAATGCGATTATGTTGGAGGCCGTGCAGGACGCGGAGGCTTTGGCGTGGGTGTTGCAGGATACGCGGATCAACGCGCTGTGTTTGGGGCCGGCTTTGGGGCAGGCGCGGGCGCGGGAATTGGTGCCGGTGGCTTTGGCTGCTGGGCGCAAATGCATGTTGGATGCGGATGCGCTGAGCGCTTATGCCGATGATCCCGAAACGCTCTTCAAGCTTACCAGCTTTCATCGCGAGGTTGTTCTGACCCCGCATGCGGGTGAATTTGCGCGGTTGTTCCCCGACATAGCGAAAAGGCTCAGTCAGGAGCCGATGAGCGGTCCGGCCTATTCCAAGGTGGACGCGACCCGTGAGGCCGCCAAACGCGCTGGATGTGTGGTGTTGTTTAAGGGGGCCGACACGGTGATTGCCGATCCTGATGGACGTGCGGCGATCAATTCCGCGCTTTATGAACGCGCGGCGCCATGGTTGGCCACGGCGGGATCCGGTGACGTTTTGGCAGGGTTCATCACGGGGTTGTTGGCGCGGGGCTTTGCGCCGATGCAGGCGGCTGAGGTGGGGGCGTGGTTGCATGTGGAGTGCGCGCTGAAATTTGGCGCAGGGCTGATCGCCGAGGATTTGCCAGAGACGTTGCCAAAGGTATTTAGTGATTTGGGTGTTTAGCTGGGGGCTGTGCAAAACCAATCAAGTGGAATCCCTGCGGCCCCCCGAACGCATTAACGTTCGTTAACGCTGCCTCGGGGAGCTGCGGGGATATTCTTTTTGAATTGGATCGACCTCGCACTAAAAAACGCGCCACAGCCCAATGTATTTGGACAGATGGCGCGTTGTATTCTTTAGTGTAAAGCGGCCAGATTAGGCGGCAATCGCCATTTCGTTCACGAAGCTCGCGATTTCCAAACCGTTTGCATAAATCACATGTGCGTTGTCAAATTCCAGCTCATAAACGCGCAGAGTTTGCTCTTCGCATTTGGCTATATATTCGCCGTCGGCCAGACGCGAAACAGGCACCATAGCGGAATCCGTGTCATACAGCGCTTTGGCCAGCAGGCCACGCACCAGAATGTGCTGGTCAGCAGCAACAAAGGTATCGGCGATGGGGCGGCCTTCGCCCAGACGGTCAGCGGATATTTTATATGGGGTAAATGTGATTTCACGCATATGCACGGCGCGCAGCGTTGCGATGCCTGTGTCACGGGTGATCACACGGTCGCCAGTGTTCAAATGTTCTACGGGAATTTCGCCGTCCAATGTCAGCACGATGGTGCCCATTGCGATTCCGGATGTATTCTCGTTTTTTGTATCCATGTTGAAAGTCATAGCGTTTCCCGCCTTTGTTGATTTCTGCCTCAGTTTTCCCCCAACAATAAGGCACGAATGTGTTTATGTCGCGTAAATTCTGTGATTTATTTTCTGCTGGTCACCGACTGTGTCCTTTGCTAGAAGGCCCAGACTTTGGGTTTACCACCAAAGATTTGTGCGGGTGTGGCGGAATGGTAGACGCGCCGGTTTTAGGTACCGGTTCCTATGGAGTGAAGGTTCAAGTCCTTTCACCCGCACCAAGGGCTTTCCTCTGGAAAGCCAACCCCCTCACCACATAGAAAAGCGGCAGGCGTTTTGCAAAAATGCCGAGAGCCCTGATTTCGCCCCCACAGCAGCCCTGACGGGACGACCAACTGAAACACGCACACCCTGCAGCAGGCACGGCAACTGTCATTAACCCATCATTACGATCTGATCTGCGGTTATGCCTGTTATGCCTTGCAGGCGGATCACGGAGGCTATCTGACCGATATGATCCCCGCCCGTATATATCGCTCGTACGTCCGTATAGCTGCCATCGTCGGCCTCGAAGATCTCAATGTGATCGACCTGAGTGTGGCTCCAATGGCGGGTAGCCTGTAGAACGTCCTCGTCCAGATCAAAGTCAGTGATGATTGCAGATATATCGTCAATTCCGCTGTTGCCTTCATATATCTCAAAGGTATCAGCACCTGCACCACCGGTGAGTACGGCTGGGCCATCTTCTTCGTAACGTGTGTACGGGACTATGAACAGATCATCGCTGTCATCGCCAAATGCTGTTGTGCCACCTATAACCCGAATGCTGTCGTTTCCGTCGCCGCCGTGTCCCACAGCACCAGCGATCAAGGTTAATGTATCATTGCCTTGGCCGCCGTATGATTGCGAGCCGTCCCCGCTGTTGACAATTGTATCATCTCCGTCCTCGCCATAAAGCAGGACAATCCTACCATCTGCACGATCGAGCAAATAATTTGTACGTTGGACGTGCAATAAATCGTCACCCTCGCCACCAGTTGCCGTGCCATTGTTAATACTAATTATGTCGTTGCCGGACCCGCCATCAACCGTTGTCGTATCACCATAGGAATAGATAAAATCATTACCCTCGCCAGCGTCCACGACAACATTCGAACTGTTGTCGTTGGCGTGGAAGGCATCGTTACCCAGACCGCCGATAAGGGTTACATTTGCACGTGAGGTATATAAGCGATCATCGCCGCCAGCGCCATCAACTGTGATACCGTCCGCAAATGCGGTTATCCGATCATCTGCATCGGTTCCGGTTGTATCGCCGAGCGCCGAAATACCAGTATAGGTGTAGACGTAATCGACGGGATGAAAATTGACCAGCTCATCGCCAATGGTATCTGCGGAGAGGTAATACTCTACGTAGGGTACGTTCGATGTGATCTCGCCAACCTGAATTCGAGCGCTCGGTATCTCAGGATGTGGATCGGCCCCATACGGCAATATAGACACGACGCCTATCAATTCCAGCCCGAATGCGGCCTCGAAATCTGCCAACTCGTAGTCTTGGTCAGAGCTTACATAATGGGTGTCTGCACCGGGGATGGCAGCCCGGTTGTCGTCCCATAATGTGCCTGACCAATCCACGCCCTCCGGAACCAGATAAAACCGCGCCTCATCCGAGTCGGGTATGCCGCCCTCACTATCCTCGGCGTCTGTGTAGTAAAAAACAACCAAGGTGCCGGTTTCATCCTCACCAACATCAATTGTCACGCCGTCTTCGGTCCGCTCAAAGGTTGCACCCGTGTCGAGCACAACATCTGGATCAGGTGTGGGCTCGGGATCAGCTGGCGGGTCTGTATCCTCCGGAACATCCGTCTCATCTTTGGAATCGAACGCGACCCCCATAAATAAAGCTGACAACATGGCCAGCAGCCCAAAAGCACCCTTAATTCACCTTATAAATTCAATTGAATAATAGTTGTGTTAAAGTTAACAATACTGCTTTTGCGGGAACTCACAAGGCAGACATGGCGCGGTTTCATATTATGAATGCCATTCATTGCCGCACTATAGTGTTTTCCCTTGCACAGCACTTGACCCGCCTCTAGAAGAACCCTGATCTATTCCCGCCGTGCAATTTGCGCGGCCCATTTTGTTATGAAGGACCACTGCCATGCAGGTCAAAGAGACCCTGAACGAAGGCCTGAAGCGCGCCTATTCTATCACCATCACAGCTGAAGAGCTGGAAGCCACAGTGACTGAAAAGCTGAAAGAAGCGCAGCCAGAAGTCGAAATGAAGGGCTTTCGCAAGGGCAAAGTCCCGATGGCGATGATGAAAAAGCAATTCGGCCAAAAAGTTATGGGCGAAGCGATGCAGGAAACCGTTGATAACGCGATGGCCAAGCATTTTGAAGACAGCGGCGAACGTCCTGCGATGCAGCCAGAAGTTAAAATGGTCAACGAAGACTGGAAAGAGGGCGATGATGTCGCTGTCGAGATGTCTTATGAAGCACTGCCTCCAATCGATCAGCCAGACCTGAAGAAGATCAAGCTGGAGAAACTGGTTGTGAAGCCTGCGGATGCTGACGTTGATGAGGCGCTCAAAAGCCTGTCCGAGACAGCCCAGAACTTTGAAGACCGCAAAGCCGGCTCCAAAGCCAAAGACGGCGACCAAATGACATTTGACTTCTCGGGTTCCGTGGATGGCGAATTGTTTGAAGGCGGCACGGCTGAAGATTACCCACTGGTGTTAGGTTCCAACCAATTCATTCCGGGTTTTGAAGAGCAATTGGTCGGCGCTAAAGTTGGCGACGAGCTGGACGTTAAAGTGACGTTCCCTGCTGAGTACCAAGCCGAAAATCTGGCCGGTAAAGAAGCTGTTTTTGCCTGTAAAGTTAAAGCTGTGAAATCACCCGCCGCTGCCGAAATCAACGACGAGATGGCCAAGCAGTTTGGCGCCGAAGATCTGGCTGGCTTGAAAGAGCAAGTATCGGAACGTCTGACTGCCGAATACGGCGGCGCGGCACGCGCGTTGATGAAGCGCTCACTGCTGGACGAGCTGGACAAAACGGTTAAGTTTGAGCTGCCTCCATCCTTGGTTGACGCCGAAGCTGGCCAAATCGCGCACCAGCTGTGGCACGAAGAAAACCCTGATGTTGAGGGCCATGATCATCCCGAAATCGAAACCACAGACGAGCATAAAACACTGGCCGAGCGCCGTGTGAAGCTGGGCCTGCTGTTGGCTGAGATGGGCCAAAAGGCCGAGGTCGAAGTGACTGACGCGGAAATGACCCAAGCGATCATGAACCAAGCGCGCCAGTACCCAGGCCAAGAGCGTGAGTACTTTGAATTCGTTCAACAAAACCAGCAAATGCAGCAGCAAATGCGCGCCCCGATCTTTGAAGAAAAGGTTGTGGATTACGCGTTTGAACTGGTGGCTGTGACTGAAAAAGAAGTGACCAAAGACCAGCTTGAAAAAGCACTGGAAGCTCTTGAAAAAGAATAAGCCTACCTAATAATGGTATTGGATTGGGGCTGCCTTTGGGCGGCCCCTTTTTTGTTGTGAAATGCTGCGGTGTGAATAAGCTGTAGTCATGAAAAATGTGAAAACAGCGATTGTTATTGGGGCCGGAGTTGTCGGGCTGACCAGCGCCTTGCGTTTGGCCGAGGCTGGATACGAGGTGACCGTGCTTGAGCGCGGCTCCGAGGTCTGTGACGAAACCTCAAAGGCCAATGCGGGCCAGCTGCTTTATGACAGGATCGGGGCGATGGGCTCGGTTGGGTTTTTGCGTGGGGTTCCGGGGGCGGTGTTTGATCCGGATCAGGGCATGTCGTTGAGGGGTTTGGCAAATCCGGCGCGCTGGCCATGGGCCTTGGCTTTTTTGCGTCAATGCACAGGCCCGCGTTGGCATGAAAACACCCGCCGTTTGCTGGAAATCGCGGGACGTTCTAAATTGGAAATGCCCAAACTGCAGGCGCGCTATGGGGTGGCGTTTGATTGGCGAAAATCGGGCAAATTAATTGTGCATCCTACCGAGGAGCGTTTGCGAGCGGCCCATCAGGGGTTGACGTTTCAGGCTCAGTTTGGCGGTGTGCACCAGATGATAAGCCGAGAGGCGTGCATAGCGCATGAACCTGCTTTGCGCGGCGCAACGCGGCCGATTGCGGGCGGGATATACCTACCTGACGCCTCGGTCGGGGATTGCCGTAAATTTGGCCAGCAGATTGCCGAGGTTTTGACCACGAAGTTGGGTGCGCAGATCAAATTTGGTGTCCAGGTCACGGGATTGGTCAATAAGGACGGGCGCGTTGTTGCGGCGCAGAGCAATCAGGGCCAGTTTGAGGCGGATGTGTTTGTGGTGGCCAATGGCCAAGCGGCAGGCACGCTGTTGCGCGGCCCGTTTGAGGGCAAGAAGCGCATCATCGGTGTGAAGGGCGTCAGCCTGACCTTTCCGGCGGGCGAAGCGCCACCCGATTTGAGCGTCACTGAAGCCGCAGGGCGGTTTGTGGTGATGCGGCTGGGGGATCGGCTGCGGGTGACGGGCTATGCGATTTTCAGTGACAGCGCTGTGGTGAAACCGGCCTATGTGCAGACCTTAACGGCCAAGGCGCAAAGCCTGATGCCCCAAGCTGCACGGTATGATGTCACGCCCGAGGTTTGGACAGGGCGGCGACCGCAAACGCCGGATGATCTGCCGATGATCGGGCAGGCAGGGGCGCAGAACCTGTTTGTGAATGCAGGGCACGGCTCACTTGGCTGGACATTGGCGTTGGGGTCGGCTGCGATTTTGGCGGAGCGGGTTGAAGCCAATCTATAGAATGCAAAAAGCCGCGTCTGGATTGAACCAGACGCGGCTTTGATTTTCGTGGAAAGACGATAAAGCGCTTAGGCTTTGTCTTCTTCCTCAGATGCTTCTTCAGCTGGCGCTTCATCAGCGTCAGGTGTTGCAACCAGATCGTCGTCATCGGCAGCAGCTGCTCCGATATCGTCGAACAGTTCAGCAATCTCGAACTCGGCTTCAGCTTCTGCTTCGGCGGCCAGTTCGGCGATTGATTTACCAGCGGCTTGCAGCTGAGCTTCTTCAGTGGAGCGGGCCACGTTCAACTCAATCTTAGCTTCAACTTCAGGGTGGAGACGCACGAGAACTGTGTGCAGGCCCAACTCTTTGATTGGTGCCGTCAAAACAACCTGTTTGCGATCAACGGTGAACCCATCAGCCGTGGCCGCATCAGCCGCGTCACGGATGGTGACAGAGCCGTAAAGCGAGCCAGCGTCGGAGGCTGTACGAATCACAACGAACTGTTGACCGTTCAGAGTTTCGGCCAATTTATCAGCTTCGCCTTTGGTTTCTAGGTTGCGTGCTTCGAGCTGCGCTTTTTGCGTTTCGAAGTGTGCGATGTTGGCGGCTGAGGCGCGCATTGCTTTGCCCTGTGGCAGCAAAAAGTTACGTGCGTAACCTTGCTTAACAGAGACCACTTCGCCCATTTGGCCCAATTTGGCCACGCGTTCCATGAGGATTACTTGCATGTGCTTAGCTCCTTATTTCACGGCGTAAGGAAGCAGGGCGAGAAAGCGCGCGCGTTTGATAGCGCGGGCAAGTTCACGTTGCTTCTTGGCCGAAACGGCGGTGATACGGGACGGCACGATTTTGCCACGCTCAGAGATGTAGCGTTGCAGGGTGCGGGTGTCTTTATAGTCGATCGCAGGTGCGTTATCGCCCGAGAACGGGCAGACCTTGCGGCGACGGAAAAATGGTTTAGATGCCATGGGTTAGGACCTTTCTTTGGATAAAATCAACAGCATATTAGCGGCGCGGGCGACGGTCGCCACGCTCTTCACGCTTTTGCATTTGAACGCTAGGAAGTTCGGCGTGCGCATCAACTTTGATGGTCAAAACGCGCATCACGTCATCATGCAGACGCATCAGACGTTCCATTTCCTGAACGGCCTCAGTTGGGGCGTCAGAGCGCAAAAAGGCGTAGTGGCCTTTGCGGTTTTTGTTGATTTTGTAGGCCATCGTTTTGATGCCCCAGTACTCGTGATCCACGAGTGACCCACCGTTGTCGGTCAGGACAGCACCAAAATGTTCGATGAGGCCTTCGGCTTGCGTGTTGGACAGGTCCTGACGCGCAATTACGACATGCTCATATAGCGGCATGTATGCTCCAATTCTATACTTTAAGCGCATTTCAAAGTGCCGGTCCTACCTTGCCGCGACCCGCCCACGAGAGACTACGCTGGTTTGCAAAAATGCGACAAAGGAAGCCGCCTTATACAACGCCCTGCGTATGATGCAAGGTGCATTGGTGATTGCGCCCAGAGAGAGAGGCATTTGGGGCTGGATCAGCCACGACCCTAGCTAGAGCGGGTCGCCAAAATGAACCACCTATGCCCAATTTTCGTCATGTTCAGTGGGCAGTGTTAACACAATGACAAAAACACGGAGAGCCACCATGAACGCGATATCAAACAAAGCCGACTTCTCCCACGACAATGAAGCCACCCCTTCAATCACAAGTGTTGAGACCTATTGGGGATACATCATCCGTTGCCAGGACAGTGACCGTTCTGTGGCGATTGTGTTGCAATGGGTGTCGGCCTTCATGGGGGTGTCGTTGTTGATCGCTGCATTTGGGTTTTGGACGTTGCCAGGGTCTATGGTGTCGTCAGATGTATTCGGGTTCAAATTGGGCATTTCCAGTGTGATGGCTGTGTTTGGCATGGCATTGGTGTGGTTCGCATCCCATGGCACAATTTATGAGGTTCAGGTGGACCTGGCGCGTATGGAGTTGCGCGAAGTTCTGCGTAACAATCGCGGCACCGCGCGGGTTCAGCACCGCATTAAATTTGAAGACATCGATGCGGTCTTTATCGATCGTACAGCCGGAGAAAACGTTAAGGCGCGTTTGATGTTGCGTTTGGATGCTTCGTCAAAAATGGTTGAGATCGCCAGTGATTTTGAAGAAAATCTAAAGCGGCTTCATGCTCGATTGGGACGCGATGTTTTGGGTCTGAAGGCCGAAAAACAGAGCAAAGAGAACCGCGGCTTTCGTGTTGAAGGTGCCAAAGGATTGATTTCACCTGAAATTGCAGCCTAGGCTGCCCCCCTCCGTTTGGTGTTCATTTGCGAACACGAACTGTTGAACCATAGCGTATTGCCCACATGCACTGCCGCGATGTAATTTCTCCTTTTGCAAACAGTCAAACGGAGACACCACATGAAAACCACGTTCCTTGCCGCAGCAATCGCCACTTTGATGGCGACATCGGCCTATGCCGCCCCTGAAAAGTACAATCTAGACGCCAGCCACAGCCAGATTGTTTTCTCATATAACCACCTTGGGTTCTCAACGGGTTACGCCATGTTTTCGGGCTTTGAGGGCGAAATCATGTTTGACGCCGATGCACCTGCATCGTCTACGGTTTCCGTGTCCATGCCCGTAAAGTCGATGTTGACAGGCTGGGAAGCACGATTCCAGCACATCATGTCGGCTGATTTCTTTGATGCCACGGATGACAGCATGGTCAGCTTTACCTCAACCGGTATCGAAGTGACAGGCGAGACAACAGCCTTGATCACTGGTGATTTGAACGTCAACGGCACGTCCAAGTCTATTGTGTTGGACGCTGTGCTGAACCAAAGCGGCGACCACCCGATGGCGGGCAAACCTTGGGTCGGCTTTAACGCGACCACAACGCTATTGCGCAGCGATTTTGGCGTCGGCAAATTTGCGCCCTACGTGGGCGACGAGTTGACGGTGATGATCTCGATCGAAGCTGCCAAAGCTGAGTAAATCGGAAATACATCGTTGATACGAAAGGCCGCCGAGTGATCTGGGCGGCCTTTTTATTTTGTGAAGTGGGCGGGGCACTGAGCCCTTAGTGCCGAATGCTAATCGAATGTTTGCAATGCGCAGATAGCGACATTTGCAAAGTCACGCGAACGACCCAAAGCTGACCTCCGACTATCCCTCCCGTCGCTGCGGTGCAGCTTCTCCAAAGCGGCCATCGGTCGAACGCGCGGCATTTTTAAGATGCGATGGGCGGATCAGCGGGACGACTGTATTAATTCGCGGCTCCTGTAAAACGCGGTGCAATATTGGACCACAGAGGTGATCATATAATTTGATAGTAGCGGAGTGAAAATCCACCAGTTTGTGCCCTTCGTTTATTCGGGGGGCGGGAGATGTATTCTGTGGATATTTACAGTTGTGTGCGCGGCTCCATTATCATCACTTCAAACCTGCCCTTTGATGAATGGACCGAGGTCTTTGGCTCTGAACGCTTAACAGGCGCTTTGCTGGATCGGTTGAACTATCATGTCCACATCCTTGAGATAAACGGCGAAAGCTATCGGCTCAAGCACAGCCGTAAAAACAGACAATAGTCAAAGCTCAATCAAGATCAGAACAATGTCGGCCCCATGTGCCAACATGCACTTTGGCACGCGCTAGCTTCATGGGGAGCGCACGCGCCAAAGCATAGAAATCCGATAACTCAGTGGCCCAGCTTTACGCCGCGATCTGGCCCTTTTGTGCTCAGCGATTGACAGATGTTCCCTCCCTAATGGCAATTATCTGCACATTGTTCTAGCGACGAATAGCAGACAAGACTGGGGCTATCCTATGGTTGTGCACTCGAGGATAATTCAAAAAACTATTGAAATCTCGTTCGCAAAACTGTCAAGTGTTGTGAAGACTGGAGAAAATTTATTATGTCTAAGATTTTTGACGCGCGTCAGCTCGCAGGCTTTTTTGGTACGCTTCTTGTAATGCTCTCAACAATGGCTTCAGTGGCTTTTGCCCAAACCGCGTCTGTCCCGACATTCTCGGCAGCTTACTCCTCTGGTAATATAGGGCCAGGTGCTACTTCCACCCTGACCTATACCATAAATAATACAGGCCTTGCGACACCCGTTGCTGGCTTGGATTTTACGCATACTCTGCCCACTAATGTAACGCTTGCAACCCCTCCAAGTGCGATGACGACATGTTCTGGTGGTGTGTTGACAGCTGCATCCGGCGGAAATCTTGTTGGATATACTCTAGGGGGTGTTGCGGCTTCTACGGTTTGTACGGTTTCTGTAAATGTAACATCGTCAACTGTTGGCGGACATTCGAACTCCACAGGCAGCCTTACGTCTTCAGAAGGTAATAGTGGGTCTGCTGCTACAAATACGTTGACCGTGGCCACAACTGCACCAGGGTTTTTCCAATCGTTTTCTCCGTCAAGTGTGACCTTGGGTGCGGTGTCTACTTTGACATATACTATAGACAACACAGCAAATGCGGGAGCTTTGGCTAATATTATCTTTGCAGATACTTTGCCAACGAGCTTGGTAATTGCCAGCCCAGCAAATGCGTCAACAACCTGTACTGTTGGCAATGCCACTAACAATTTAACGGCAGCTTCTGGAACGAACGCGATTAGTTTTACCCGTATTGGGTTTCTTTTCCCAGGGTCTGAGGCTTTGCCTGCTGGTAACGCTTGTACCGTCACAGTTGATGTGACGAGCACATCAGTTGGGACACATTCAAACATTTCCGGTGCCTTGGAATATGGGGGGGGTGGGCTAACTGCGGGTACATCAACTGCAGCTTTGACGGTAACGGGCGTTTCCACAGGCTCCCCATTGATTGCCAAAAGCTTTACAAATGATCCTGTGAATCCAGGTGGAACTGTAACCCTAGACTACACAATCACAAACACGGATCGTAATTTTGCAGCGACAGCAGTTGCCTTTACCGAAGATTTGACCGCCACCTTGGCGGGCGTGACATTGGCCAGTGAATTATCCAATTCCTGTGGCGGAACCGTGGCTGGTGGCAGTACGACACTTATCAGCTTTACAGGTGGTACACTTGCGGCACAGGGTAACTGTACAATCAGTCTTTCTTTGCAGTTGTCACCCACCGCGGCTGGTGGAACACATATGAGCACATCGGGTGCGGTTAGTGCCACTGTGAATGGTGCGACCGTTGTTGGCAATATGGCCAGTGATAACCTGAACGTAAACCTAGGGGGTGGTGCACCAACTGTCACACTGTCAATGACAAGCGGTAATCCTGGTGGCACAACGGTTGCCACATATACAGTTACAAATGTAAGTACTTCAAGTTTGACGGATTTGGCTTTTTTCACCGATTTTCCTTCAGATACGATAGCGACTGCATCTTCAGTGCCCGGAGCTGGGCTTTGTGGCGCTGGCAGTGTTGGTTCTTTTACGCCTAGATTTTTGTTTAGTCCGGTGACCCCAGCACGGTTAACGGTGTCAGGCGGAACATTGGCGTCTTCGGGTACGGCTGGTGACAGTTGTACGTTTACGATTACCTTGGATATCAGCGCGACAGCATCCAGTGGACCCCGAACAATTACCACCAGTGTACCAACCTCAACAGTTGGTGGCGCATCGGTTACATCAAGTGCTGCTTCTGGCGTTTTGACTGTGGGCGCAGGCGGCGGTAATTTGGCGGTTGATCTGACCAAAGCATTCAGCGTTGCTTCGGCTCTACCAAGTGAGGTTGTTGGTTTAACATTTACGATTACCAATCGAGCGGAGTCTACGGGCATTGCTACCGATATTTCTTTTACGGATGATTTGGATGCATTTTTAACTGGTACAACTCTGACATCGGTAACTTCAAACGATTGTGGTGCGACTGTTGCTGGTACTGGAACGGGCACGATAACTGTTACAGGTGGTAGTCGGGATATTGGTGCGAGCTGTACCATTGGTACAACGATTACTTTGGGCGGTGGGACACCCGGTGGCATCACGAACCAAACGAGTGGCGTTAGTGCTGGCCTAAACGGCGGTACTGCTGGTGTCGTGGGTTCACCTGCAAGTGCAAATCTATCGGTAAATGGATCTATACCACTCACATTTACGCAAAGCTTTACGGATGATCCAGTTTTAGCGGGCGATACAGTGACGTTAGAATACACAATAGGGAACCCGAATGCAGTGGATGCAACTGGGGTATTTTTTACCCATAATTTGGGTGCTGTAGTATCAGGACTTACAACCACAGGGGGCTTGCCAACAAATCCATGTGGTGTTGGGTCTACAGTGACAGAAACAACGTTTTTGAATCTTGTGGGGGGAACTGTGCCTGCAGGTGGAGACTGTACTTTTTCAGTCACGCTACAAGTGCCAGCTGGAACGGCTAATTTTTCATATGGTAGTGTAACAAGTGCTTTAACTGCGAGTATTGGTGATGGTGCGGTCGCTTCTGATACTTTGGTGGTCAATAGCGCAAGCTTGTTGTTCTCGAAATCATTTACCAACGCCCCAGTTATTGCAGGAACGCCTGCGACATTAGAATTTACGTTGCAGAATACAAATACAGGCTCTGCAGTTACCAACGTTGGTTTCACAGATGATCTTGGGGCGATGAATTTCCGGAACCTTGCAGGTACTACACTGACCGGAACAACCTTTGACAGTGTTGCTTTTAATGACTGTGGCGCAACCGTTTCTGGAACTGGATCAGATACGATCACAGCAACATCAGGCAGCTTGGCTGCTGGAGCAACCTGTAACATCAGAGTGTCGATGACGCCGCCAAATGCTACCGCATCGGGCAGCTATACAAATACGGCATCCACAGCATCTGGTATTATTGGCACCTTGCCAGTTACGGGCGATGCTGCAGCCGCCGATTTACAGGTTTTTGCAACGGGTAGCCCAACCTTTAGCAAATCCTTTGCAGGCCCCGTGCAAGCAAACGGCACAACGCAACTTACATATACGATTGTGAACCCAAGCGCTGCGCCACTTATCGGTTTGGGATTCTCCGATGATTTAAACAGTGTCATAGCTGGTTTGACTGCCACTAACTTACCTGCAAACCCATGTGGGGCAGGGTCTTCTATTACTGACGCAGGTTTCTTAGCGTTCTCTGGCGGCTCTATAGCTGCAGGTGGAAGTTGTACTTTTAGTGTGAATGTTACTGCACCTAGTAGCGCTACTGCTGGTAGCTTCCCAAACACCACCAGTGATCTGACATCGGGTGGCATAAAACTGACTGATCCAGCTGCTGCTAGTCTGACCGTAGAGCCCGCGCCATCATTTTCCAAAGCTTTTGGCCCAGCGTCTGTTGAGCAAGGCGTGGCATCTACATTGACCTTTACTATAAATAATACGGCATCTTCATTGGCGGCAACATCACTTGCATTTACCGATACATTTCCAGCTGGATTAGTGCTTGCTGCGACCCCGAACCCATCTACAACATGCACTGGTGGCACACTTACGGCTGTAGCCGGAACAGGTTCTGTCAGTTATACGGGCGGTGCGCTCGGAGCAAGCGCCAGCTGTACGGTCATTGCAAATGTTACAGCTGCCGGGGTTGGTGTCTATAATAATACATCTGGTGATTTGACTTCAAACGCAGGCAATTCTGGATCGGCTTCGGCGACACTAACTGTGACGGCGGATACCGGTGTGCCTACAATTGCGATCACCAGTGATAAGACGGCTCTGGCGGCAGGTGAGACCGCCGCGATCACCTTTACCCTGTCAGAAGATTCAACCGATTTTGTTGTAGGCGATGTCACCGTCACCGGTGGGACCCTCTCGGCGTTCGCAGGCGCAGGCTCAAGCTACACCGCCACCTTCACACCCACCGCAGGCAGCACCGCCAATGGCGTCGTCTCTGTGGCCAGTGGGGTGTTCACCGACTCTGCAGGCAATGCCAATGTTGATGGTGCGGATGCCGATAACACCGTCACCATGACGGCGGATACCGGTGTGCCTACAATTGCGATCACCAGTGATAAGACGGCTCTGGCGGCAGGTGAGACCGCCGCGATCACCTTTACCCTGTCAGAAGATTCAACCGATTTTGTTGCCAGCGATGTCACCGTCACCGGTGGGACCCTCTCGGCGTTCGCAGGCGCAGGCTCAAGCTACACCGCCACCTTCACACCCACCGCAGGCAGCACCGCCATTGGCGTCGTCTCTGTGGCCAGTGGGGTGTTCACCGACGCTGCAGGCAATGCCAATGTTGATGGTGCGGATGCCGATAACACTGTCACCATGACGGTTGATATCGATGTGCCCACCATTTCTGTCACCAGCGATAAGACGGTTCTGGCGACAGGTGAGACCGCCGCGATCACCTTTACCCTGTCAGAAGATTCAACCGATTTTGTTGCCAGCGATGTCACCGTCACCGGTGGGACCCTCTCGGCGTTTGCAGGCGCAGGCTCAAGCTACACCGCCACCTTCACACCCACCGCAGGCAGCACCGCCAATGGCGTCGTCTCTGTGGCCAGTGGGGTGTTCACCGACTCTGCAGGCAATGCCAATGTTGATGGTGCGGATGCCGATAACACCGTCACCATGACGGTTGATACCAATGGGCCAAGCGTTGTGTTAACATCCTCAATCACCACGTTCAGTGGAGGCGCAGGGTTTACTGTGACGGCGGCATTCTCCGAAGATGTCGTGGGCTTTATACCTTCAGACCTTGTCATTACGAACGCAAGTGTCGTGTCAGTTACAGGCGGCCCCAGAAATTACACCATCTCAATCTTACCTACCGGGGGAGGCGACGTTACGGTTTCGGTTCCAGCAAATGCCGCACAAGACGGGGCAGGCAATGGCAATGGCACATCAAATACGTTGACGATCATAAGCAAGGTTGTCGAGGACACCCAAAAGGTCATTGCAACGTTCATGCAAGGTCGAGCCAACCTCTTGCTCTCTCATCAGCCCAAGTTACGTAGGTTCCTGACAGGCCAGGCAGGCGGTTCATCCTTCGCAGCCAATGTCGATGCAAAGAGAGGGGCGTTGAACTTCGCCACGGTTTCTCCCAATGGAAACCTATGGATGGAACTGACGGCCAGTTGGTCTTCGTCCGGCACCGCGGAGAACCAATATGTTTTTGGAGCAGTTGGTACCCATAGAACTATTGCTCCCAACGTGTTGCTTGGTGCAATGCTCGAGTTCGACCATCTCGACAACCAAGACGGCGCGGCTTCAACAGGCGGCACTGGGTGGCTTGTAGGCCCGTATATCGTTGGTCGGCTGCCAAACCAACGCTTGTACTATGAAGGGCGTCTTCTCTATGGCCGCTCTAACAATAATGTCACGCCATTTGGCACCTACACTGACAAGTTTGAAACCGAACGTTGGCTTGCCCAGTTCGAGGTGTCGGGTGAGATCGTCCAAAACAAGCTCACACTAAGACCGCTGGTTGATCTATCCTACACTACTGACAAGCAGCTTGCTTATACCGATAGCCTTGGCAACACGATCCCTGATCAAAGCATTGCGTTGGGGCAACTCACGTTGGGAATGGATTTCAGCGTCCCTGTTGAAGTTGGCTCAGGGGAGATGGAACTGTTCGGTGGAATATCCGGCATTTGGTCACATACCAATGCGTCAGGTAACGCCGTGAAAGTCGTGTACCCGTCCGATGGAGCAAGAGGGCGCATTGAACTTGGGGTCAATTATGTCGCTCCCAATGAAGGACAGCTCAATCTTTCTACATTCTATGATGGGATTGGACAGTCCGGGTATGAAGCTTACGGCGTTACGTTCGGGTACCAATTCCGGTTCTAAGCCTGAGGACAGTCACGGAGCTAAATTGTTGGACCTGAATTGTCTTGCATCATGGTCTATCCATGGTGTGAATAGCCCCTAGATTAGTAGACGCTTTGCTTGGTAACTTTGGAACCAAGGAGAGATGGATATGGCTAAGGGAATACGGTTTACAGATGAGTTTAAACAGGACGCTGTGGCGCAGATTGTTGATCGCGGATATGCGGTCAGCGAAGTCGCCAAGCGTCTGGGGATCAGCACCAAGTCACTTTACACTTGGAGGGCGCAGCTTTCGAAACCAGCAAAGGTTTTGTCGGATGAAGCTGCGCTTGCCGCGGAACTGAGACAGGTCCGCAAGGAACTGGCACGCGTCACTGAGGAGCGCGATATCTTAAAAAAGGCGACCGCGTACTTTGCTCGCGAGTCCCGGTGAAGTACGCTTTTATCGAGGCTCATCGGATACAGTTTTCCGTGCGGTCGATGTGCCGTGTCCTGATGGTGCATTTCAGCGGTTTCTACGCATGGCTTAAGGAACCGTTAAGTCAGCGGGCGCAGGAAGATATGCGACAGACTGAACAGATCCGACGTGCATGGGCTGACAGCGGTAAGGTCTACGGTTATCGCAAGCTGCATGATGATTTGCGCGACGCGGGCGAGACCTGTTCGGAGAACCGCGTGGCGCGGTTGGCCAGTCTGGCGGGTATTGCAGCTCAGATCGGTTATAAACGTCGCCCTGGTCGATACGGCGGCAAGCCAGCGGTGGTCGCTGGCAACATGCTGGACCGGCAGTTCGAAGTTGATACTCCGGACACAGTTTGGGTGACAGACATCACCTACATCAAAACACACGAGGGCTGGTCGTATCTGTCCGTCGTGATTGATCTGTTCTCAAGGCGTGTTGTTGGCCCCCTCTCATTGATTGCTTTGCAATCAACTGCCGGTCAACGGGATCTATGCAATCGTGCATGACAACAGACCTCGCCTTGCAGTCGTTGTTGGCTGCTGTTTGGCGGCGTAAGCCAAAGCAAAAGGTCATGGTTCATTCCGACCAAGGATCACAGTTTACCAGCAAAGAGTGGCAATCATTTCTCGGCAAGCATAATTTGATTGCCAGTATGAGCAGGCGCGGGAATTGTCACGATAACGCCGTCGCAGAAAGCTTCTTCCAACTCCTGAAACGCGAGCGGATCAGGTGACGGACGTACCATACCCGCGACGCGGCAAGGCGGGATGTGTTTGATTACATCGAGATGTTCTATAACCCAAACCGCAAGCACACAAACAACGGCATGCTGTCGCCAGTTGACTTTGAAGCAAGACAGCAGAATATGAACAAAGCAGGTGTCTAGAAAACTAGGGGCACCTCACTATCTGGGCACTGCTGACGTTGGATCTTCGCAGGATGAAGGCCGGTATGGCCTCGGAACCGCTGTTCGCTGCAATCACGATCAAGGACTGCTTTGGGGCTGGGAGCTGACATAGGCAAGCCTCGTGCCGATAAGCGCTTTGCCTCTATTGCCGACACGCATGCGCTATCTGACCTATCATTCACCGCGACTTGCGGTCAGATCAACGTTGATAGTGACAGGGAACTTTAGCGACCCCTCATCTGGCATATTCGCCCCGATGCCAAAGTCCAACCGGTCCAAGGTCACTGCGCCGTTCATCACGGCGGTGTTGTCGGTGATTTGCAGGGTGAAGGGCAGGGTGATGGGCTTTGCGGAGCCTTTTACGGTGAGGGGGCCTGTGGCGGCAAAACCGTCGTCAGATGGGGTGATCTCGCCGCTGAACGTCGCGGTGGCGTGGGTTTCGGCATCAAAGAAGTCTGCCCCAAGCGCCTGCGCACTGAGCGAACCCAGCGTCAGGCTGGCGATGTTGATCGTCACCTCGGCATTACCGGTGCCCGTTTCAGGATCAAAGCTGATGGCGGCGGTCCAGTCCGAGAACGTGCCCGTGACATCATTGCCAAACTGGCTGACGGTTATGGCAAGCGTGCCCTCAGAGACCGCCCAGTCGCTGCTGACTGCGGCCAGTTGGGCTTGGTCGACGTCGTGCTCATCGTCTCCATGATTTGCAAGACCAATCCAAGCCCCCAGCGCCATAGCGACAGCATAGACGGCGGCGGCAGCGAGCAACGGCAGGCGGCTGTGGCTTTGGGGCGGCAGGGCGGCAACGTCGGGGGTGCCGGGCAACATGCGTTGCAGAGTGTTGTCACGGTCGATGATGCGGTGCTTCAAGGCGCCAGCTATGTGCAGCCCAAGCGAGATCATAAGGAGGGTGGTGAACACTTCGTGGCCGCCCGCAAAGAAGGCTGAAACCGTTTCAGATTTTGGCACCAACGGCAGGGATTGCCCTAGGGGCCACAGAATTGGCGCAAAGCCGGTGCTGGCGGCGTGGTGCAGCCAGCCGGACAGGGGGACAAAGACCAATGAGATGTAAAGCAGCCAGTGGACGGCTTCGCCAGCAAAGGTTTCGGGCTTGTTGTCTGGATGCAGGGATTGCGGTTTGGTTTGAGTGATCGCCCACAGGATACGGGCCAGCGCGACAAAGAAAGTGGTGACGCCCACGGTTTTGTGCAATGAGAACAGCCACGCCTTTTGGGCAATTTCGTCACCGTTGGTAAAAGGTGCGTCGCTGGCGATGATGCCCAGCGGGAAGGCCGTGAATATCAAAAGAGCCGTGAGCCAGTGAAAGGTCTTGGTGACGCTGCCGTAATGGGTTTGGGTGTTGGATCTTGACATGGTTTGCTCCTGATACTGGTTCATCGGTGGCTGAGTTTTTTATATCAGGGCGGCTTTGAGCGGTAAAGCCGCTGTGAGTGCAGGTCCTATGTGCGCAAAAGTGAGGTTTAGGGGCGGTGGAA
The DNA here is from genome assembly GCA_033851955.1 of Marinosulfonomonas sp. Classification (GTDB taxonomy): domain Bacteria; phylum Pseudomonadota; class Alphaproteobacteria; order Rhodobacterales; family Rhodobacteraceae; genus Profundibacter. The sequence continues at coordinate 198,864 of JAWSVK010000014.1, read as the reverse complement.
AGGTTCGGCTGAAAACATTGGGTATACTTGTTAGCTAGGATTAGGTGTCGCCCAAATTGGCGTGGTTATCGGGTGGACATGCTGTGTGCGGCAGATGCGATCTATCTTTACGGCTTAGGGGATAGCTTTCGCTCCTGTTGCGTTAAATGAGGATCAAGGGCGACCCGCACAGGTTAATGGCTTTACCCTTGGGTGCCGAAGTGCAGATTCGTCAATGCGGCGATTCACGCATCAGGTAGAAATCGGCGTGCTTGATGGGCGGTAACTATGAATCGAAGGTAGATAACGTCAATCTTAAGGTTTGATTGCGCTCATAAAACATCGTTGATGGCATTGAGATATGGCTGCCAAACACACCCTGACAAACGAAGTTCATTGTGGCCCAAAAGGTGGCAAACTGGATGCGGGTTCGGCACTAAAGACTACCCGGACCACTGCGCGAATTCACATGGGACGAATTGCCAGTGACAAGAATGGTTATAAAGCTAGAAGCGACCAACCTAAACGGCCCTTAAGAGACATTTGCCATCTCATCGCAAATTGCAGTGCTGCTTTGCGGCGCTAGATGGGCAAAACGCTTACTTTCCAACAATCTCTTTTGGTTTTTGATGTGGCGGGCCACCAGGCACCTCTGCTCTGCCAATTTTGGAATTGGTAAGGCTGGCTTTGGCCTGTAATCCATATCTATAAGCTCAGGAAACAGAGACAGAATTTCGGCGCGTGCCTGAGTTGACAGTGCCTTCATTGCCTCTGGCCCCGTATACAGGCTTTCAGTTGGGGCACCTTCGGCGAAAACAATCTCATGCTGGTCAAATAAAATGTGGAAATATTCAACCTCCTCAAAGGTTTCGTCCACGTAAATGCCTGGAATCTCTGTCAGTTTGATCGCCGGAATAAATACTTTCTTCTTACCAAACATTCGTTCTGCAATCGCAGATTCTACGACCATTCGGTGCTGCCGAGACACGAGTAGGTCACGCTTAGGCAACCCTAGGCCCAACGCCCCCGCCTTGATCCGGACAGGGTGGAATTTGTCTGTTGCCTTAACCATTGTGGCACCAATCCAACGTATCTGTTGAAGGCCATGGTTCTCGGTGAGCACAAATTCATCAATGCTCAAATCCTCTATGGGAACGACGCCATTTTCCGTGTTGATAAGTGTGCCTCTTACAAAACACACCATTATCGCAACATCATCAATAATCACGCCCCCGGTGTCACTACTGCCCGAGAGTGAAATCTCGGTGAATCGAAGAATATAATCTCCTCCGGATGGGAACGTTACTGACGCGGAAAAATTTTGCGTGGTCGTCGTCGCTGCATCATTGTCGCTTGGAAATACGTCTCCAGAGGTGTAGATTACAGATCCGTCAGAAACACTTATTACCTCTACAATAAAACCATCAAGATTCTCGGTGACCTCGCTTAAACTTTGCCTTAGTTCAAATTCGAATGTTAAATCCGTTGTTATTGGGGCAGCTATTGTAAATGTCTGTTCCATCACAGTGATGCCAGCGTGGCCATCTAACTCTGAAACGGTATCAGTGGGTGAGCCCCCAATGAAATGGTTGGCTTCTGCATTGATTTCTAAGTCTGTTCCAGACCAGTTAGCATAGCCACTTTCAAAGTCTCCGTTTAAGATTATGTTTGTTAATGGCATATTAGTCCTCGACTAACTGTGTGCGAAATGCACTTTAGGGTTTCGTTAGAATTTTCAATAAACACCAATTAAGTTAATTATATGGTGTACTGTGGGCAGTCTCCTCTACAATTGTCGGTTTTTGTGCTGAGTTGATGGTCACGCCCTGACGGTTTCGTAATATACCGAACTTGTGATCATCACCCAGAAGCCCATAAACATCCGTGAAGAAGTTATGCTAATCGGCGTAGAATTCGCGAAGAATGTTTGTCAGCATCGCAGAGCGGCAAAAGGTGGCTTGGATGTTTTCGGGAAAAATCACCACGTTTTCAGTTCGCAAAATATGACGCCCAACGTTTACTTTGTCTGATCGCAATGGCAGGTCTGGGCGACATCCCATTGACCCGCCCTGAATAACCCTTACCACATTGATTTTTCTTAGAAACAGCATGAAATTTCCCTGTTTTTATGAACATGTTTGTCGCGAGGTTGATGTTTAGCTGGTTTGGTTTTCATACCGCTTTCATCATTGCGTTGCTGTCAAAGTATGCAGCGTCTGACGTTCGTTTATCTAGTGGGGTGTAGGGACATTCTATGTTGTAAGGCCGTCGTTGCTCTGCAAATACGCTAAGTGTAAGCTGGGTTGAGTGTTCTTGAGTGGATACGCGAAGCTAGAGAGCCCTCGGGTCTGGAGCAGTCTAACAGGTGGCAAATATGAATTTGGATACGCTTCAAGCGGCCTTGCCGAATGTATTGATGGCCCCCAAAGATCGGGCGCCGATTGAGCAATTGTGTTTGCGCCCCGAGGTTGCTGCCCGCAAATTTGTTGATGTGCTGGAATTGACGCGCGCGTTTGGCATTCCGGGGGAGCGGTGGAACTATGCGCCTTGGTTGACGCTAAAAGATGGGCGGGCTGACCCAAGAATACAGGTCAGCATCCTAAGCAAGCGGGTTTTGGATTTGGTCTATACTGATCCTGAGAACATGGTTCACCCGGGCGATAGTTTTATCGCGGACATGGATTTTTCCAATGAAAATCTGCCGGATGGCACTTTGCTGAATATTGGCAGCGCGGTTTTGCGTGTATCTGACAAATTCAACACGGGCTGTCAGAAATGGCAGGACCGCTATGGTCAAGACGCGCTGCGTTGGATCGTTTTGCCGGAAAACCGGAAATACCGTTTGCGCGGCGTTTTGTGCGAAGTGATCAAGGATGGGCGCGTGAAAACGGGTGACCAAATTCGTAAAGCGTAAAATATCCTAAGGTGCGGGTTCAAATAGCGCCTTTGTGAATCCATGCCTAACAGTGTAACACCGCGAGAAATCGCGGTTTGGAGCCCAATTTTACCGGTTTTGACGTGGATACGAAAAGGCTTTCACTGCACAGGAAATGAAATCTTCCGACAAGGTGTTTGTCTCCTCGGGAAGGCTGTAGCCGACTATTCGTATAGGCTCCAGCACCGGTAATCCTTCGGTCTTTCCAAGGATGCGGTAATCTGGTTCCATTGAGGCCAAAGGTATGACTGAAATCGCAAGGTCGGCGCGTATGGCCGCGCGAATACCCGTAGGACTGAGAGTGTTTACGGCCATTCTCCATGGCCGCTCCGCTTTATCCAGAGCCGCCAGCGCCCGCCCTCGAAATATGCACCCAACGGGCATAAAGGCCACTGGCAGCGGATCCTTTGTTGGCACATGCATCTGTGGACCAGCAACCCAAGCCAGTTCGTCCTCAAAGATTAGGGTTTTGCCATCTGACTTGGCTTGATCAGAGATAATCGCAAGATCCAGTTTACCTTCTTCGACACGGGCCAGTAAATCTGGACTGGTACCGCAGATCACCATCAATTCAACATCAGGATATTTGTCGGCGAACTGTGACAACATCCGAGGAAGGATGGACAGCGCGTAGGTTTCGGTTGTGCCGATGCTGAATGTTTTACGCACGCGATCCTCAGCTAGATCGCACAGGGCGGCCGCATTCAGCCGAAGCATGTTATGCGCATGGGCCAGCAGTTTTTCTCCTGCTGGCGTTAAAGCCATCGGTTTGCCACGGCCTCGGTTGAACAGAGTTTGCCCAGTCGTTTCTTCGAGTGCTTTGATTTGCGCGCTGATCGCTGACTGCACACGCCCAACGCGCAATCCCGCTTCGGAAAAATTGAGCGTATCGGCGGCGGCCGCGAAGCTACGCAATTGATCAAGGTCCAGTAACATTAAATCAGCATAGCAGATTAATAACATCAATTAAAATCATTTTATGTGATTTACTGGAGCGCTTAAACTGTATCTCATCAAGGAGATGAGTATGAAGTTAGGTTTCAAAGCAAATGCACCAACCCTAAAGATGGTCGGGGCCATGGTTCTGGCGGGTAGTATCGGAATCTTTGTGGTGGAGAGCGGAGAGCCTGCACTGACAGTTGTGTTTTATCGATGCCTGATTGGGGGCGCCGCATTGTTGATTTACTGTTTGTTTGCAAAGCGGAACGGCTTCAATCAACTGACGTGGCGCACTCTTCTTATGATGAGTTTAAGCGGGGTGACCATGGCCGCCAATTGGGTGTTGTTTTTCATGGCCTACAGCCACGCGTCGATTTCAATGGTGACCACTGTTTACCATGTTTACCCCTTTGTTTTGCTTTTCGCCTCAGCAGCGATTTTTAGCGAGAAAATTTCCCGCCGTTCAATCGGATGGGCGATTTGCGCATTTTTGGGCGTGGTTTTTGTCGCACAAGGCAAGGGGCAGGGCGCTGAAATGAGTCTGGTCGGTCTTGGCCTGACGATGGCTGCGATGATTTGTTATGCGGCCACTTTGCTTATCACAAAGCATCTCGCCGACGTTCCTGCAAGCCTGCTGTCATTGGTGCAACTTCTGGTCGGTGCCATTGTGCTGCTGCCCTTGATGGGGGCAGGCGGCTTGGGGGTCGACATGGGCAGTTGGGGGCTTTTGCTGGCAATAGGCGTCATTCACACCGGATTGCTGTATGTGTTGCTTTATGATGCGGTTCAATCGCTTGAAACCAGCCGCGTTGTTATTCTTTCCTTTCTCTATCCGTTAACGGCTTTGATCTTTGACGTTGCCGTATATGCTGTGCGTCCTGACACAATGCAGATCATAGGGTTGGCGTTGATAACCTTTGCGGTCCTTGGTGAGAAATTGAATTTCCTCAAACCGTAGACAGAAAATTCTGCCGAGGCGTTGTCGCGACTGAGTTCGACTTATCGCTAATTCCCCACCTCATCGTTGCATAGCTGTTCTGCGGAATTTTTGTTTCGGTTTGTGCTATGGTCGCAAAACAATCCCACCGATCGATGCCGCGAGAGATTGCGTATGGGATAAAGGCGCGTTATTTGCTGGTACAAAGGTTAACATAACGGGGGAGTGGCCAATGAGCCGAGCATTTGTATTTCCGGGACAAGGGGCGCAGACCATTGGGATGGGGCGCGATTTGGCGGCGGCTTATCCAGCGGCGCAGGCTGTATTTGACGAAGTTGACGAGGCGCTGGGCGAAAAGCTGAGTGCGCTGATCTGGGAGGGTGAGCAAGACACGCTGACCCTGACCGCCAACGCACAGCCTGCGTTGATGGCGACGTCTATTGCGGCGTTGCGGGCGCTTGAGGCCGAAGGTGTTGCGGTGACGGATGCGAGTTATGTGGCAGGACACTCGCTGGGGGAATATTCAGCACTGGCGGCGGTTGGTGCGATTTCGATTGCGGATACGGCGCGGTTGTTGCGCACCCGTGGGACTGCCATGCAAGATGCGGTGCCTGTTGGGGTTGGCGCGATGGCGGCTTTGCTTGGCTTGGATTTTGCGGCTGTGCAAGAGGTTGCTGCCGAGGCGGCACAAGGTGAGGTTTGCCAAGCGGCCAATGACAATGATCCGGGCCAAGTTGTGGTGTCGGGCCATAAGGCCGCTGTTGAGCGGGCCTGCGAGATTGCCAAGGCACGTGGTGCGCGACGGGCGATGTTGCTGCCTGTGTCAGCGCCGTTTCACTGTGCATTGATGCAACCTGCCGCTGACGTGATGGCACAGGCTTTGGCTGAAGTGACTATTAATGCGCCTGTTGTGCCATTGGTGGCCAATGTACGGGCCGAGGCGGTGACGGATCCTGATATGATCCGTGATCTGCTGGTTGAGCAGGTGACGGGTTCGGTGCGTTGGCGCGAGTCGGTGGGGTATATGGCCGAAAACGGTGTGTCTGAAATTTTGGAAATTGGGGCTGGCAAAGCCTTGTGTGGGATGATCCGTCGGATTGCCAAGGATGTCACAACCAAGGCTGTTGGCACACCGGATGATGTGAGTGCAGCTGTAGAGCATATGAAAGGCGAGGCATAATGTTTGATTTAACGGGGAAACGTGCGCTGATCACTGGCGCATCGGGTGGTATTGGCGGAGCGATTGCCACGGCGTTGCACGGAGCAGGTGCGACGGTTGCGCTGTCTGGTACACGGGTAGAGCCGCTGGAAACCTTGGCGGCTGCGCTGGGCGAGCGTGCTCATGTGGTGCCGTGTAACCTGTCGGATGCGGAGGCGGTTGAAGCTTTGCCCAAACAAGCGATTGAGGCGATGGGCGGTTTGGACATTCTGGTCAACAACGCCGGCATCACCCGCGATAACCTGTTCATGCGGATGAAGGACGAGGACTGGGACGCCGTGTTGAACGTAAACCTGACCAGCACCATGCGCCTGTGTCGTGGCGTTATGCGCCCGATGATGAAGGCGCGTTGGGGCCGGATCGTGAATATATCCTCGATCGTTGGCACCACGGGCAATGCAGGGCAGGCCAATTACTCGGCCGCCAAGGCTGGGATGATCGCCATGGGCAAAAGCATCGCCCAAGAGGTGGCCAGCCGTGGGATCACTGTGAATGCGGTTGCACCGGGGTTCATTGCGACGCCAATGACGGACGCGTTGAATGACGACCAAAAGGCGGCGATCAACACACAGATCCCTGCGGCACGCATGGGCACTCCCGAAGAGATCGCGGCGGCTGTGCTGTATCTGGCGTCTGAGGAGGCAGGATACGTGACTGGGGCGACGCTACATGTGAATGGCGGCATGTCGATGGTTTGATGCGCACTGCAGGATATTTCAATGCCGCCAGCCATGGGGTGCCTGATGTGGCGCTCTATGAGCGGGCAATTGAATATTTGCGTTGCGAGGCCGAGGTCGGACTGGAACGAGCCGCTGCCAAATGGGCCGAGCCGATCGCTCAGGTGCGTTGCTCGGTGGCTGATATGCTGGGTGGGAGCCCGACCGAGGTTGGCTTTTCCTCAACCACCACAACAGCTTGGCTGTCGATGTTGTCGCATCTGGGTTTGTCGGGCAAACGCGTTTTGGTGGCCCCGCATGACTGGGGTGACTACAACCGTGCTTTGATGATGCGCGGTGATGTCACAGTCGAGGTCTTGCCGGAACTTTCACAGGATACGCCCGATTTGCAGGCATGGGCCGCGCGGATGAGCGATGATGTTGCTGCATTGTTTGTGCCGATGGTGACGGCTGTGGGCGGGTATCGCTATCCGGTCGAGGCGATCGGCGCACTGCAACGGCCTGACGACATGCTTTATATCGTGGACGGGGCGCAGGCGCTGGGCCAGATGCCCTGTGATGTGGCGCAGATCGGTTGTGATGCCTTTGTGGCGACAGGACGCAAATGGTTGCGCGGACCACGGCAGGCCTCGATGGCTTGGGTAAAAGAGGGCTGTGCTTTTACGGCCAGCGATCTGGAACCTATGGATAAGAATATCGCCTTGCTGCTGGCGTTGGGTGTGGCGGTGGATCAGTATCTTGACGCGGGGGCCGAGGTGGTCCAAGCGCAGATCATGGCCAGATCGACACAATTGCGCGATTGGGCGGCTTTGCAGGGTATCGCCGTGGCCGCAGGCAGCACGGGCAGTGTTTCGATGGCTGTAGGGACCCATAAGGGGGCAGATGTGACGAAAGCCCTGTTGTCGGCGGGGATCACGGCCAAGGTGCTGGACGGCTCTCATTTCGAACCACAGGCACGCGGGGAACACAAGACCCTGCTACGTTTGTCGCCACATGTTTACACCACGGATCAGGACGTTGAAGGGGTACTGTCTGTGTTGTCGCAAGTATTAATGTCGGATAGCTGAGCGTAGATCTCTTTTCGTCCTATGGCACTCACATAAGTCGGTTATCAAGCTTATTGCTCCAAACATTTCTGCGAGCCGCCACCCTGCCAACGAGTAAGTTCCTATTGGCCGTTTCAGACAAACTTCAGACAAATGGTCAGTGACAACGGGTGTCCAAAGCCAGCAAGTAGCGCAAAGCTGCTGTTGTGTATTAGGTACCTGATTGTAAGGTAAATGGATGAATATTTTGATGAGAAAGATAGGTTTCGTTGTCTGTTTGGTATTTGCGGCCATTTTTGGGTTTGCTTACTATGAACAGTATTTTAAATGGCGGAGTTGTTTCAACGACTTAGGCCGGTGCTATGGCAGTGAGGCTGGCGTCGTCTATTTGGAGCAATCAGGCATAATTTGGCTGTCTTTGGTGGTGATTGCGACAGCTGTTGGGTTCTATCAATTGTGGCGGCTAAGAGCAGGCAAGCCTTAGACCAATAAGGGCATAAAGCGAAACACTGACATGCCCGGAATCATGGCAAAGCTGCCGAGCGTTCGCCTGACCGCCCCATCGGTCTGGCGATTTGAGAGCTGCGTGATGGCTGCAAACCGTCTGTTTTCTTCCAAGTCCGCTTTGCAAGAGCCGTTGATTGGTCTGCTCCCCGAGCGTCAGTTTCCAATTCGAACGTAAAAGTTGGGCGAATAGTCGACATTGTTCAGGTCTTAGAAGCGAAGAACAACGTTAACGGTGGTTTCAAAGCAGTGGCATATGCCTTTTGCGCTATTTTGGGGAAACTGAAGTTATGGCCCTAGTTTATCGGCGGAATTCCGGCGTGCAATCATGGGTTTGGCTACATCTGCGGTAAACTGCTTGTAATTTGCTGCAGGTTCCCCCATCTTTTTGCGAGAGCCGCGCTGGTCTCGAAAACATTTGCCTTAGGGTTATGATGTGCTATAGGCGGCGCAGAATTCATCGGGGGGCGCAGGTTTGCGTTGGCCGGTATATCCGCGAAAGCGGGGTTTGGGTGTTCCAGCCGGGGCATCTGACAACAAAACGGGCAAGCCCCTAAACGATAAAGGAATATAATATGAGCGACATCGCAGATCGCGTTAAAAAGATTGTCGTCGAGCACCTGGGTGTGGAAGAAGACAAAGTAGCTGAAAAAGCATCGTTCATCGATGATCTGGGCGCTGACAGCTTGGACACCGTTGAGCTGGTTATGGCTTTTGAAGAAGAGTTCGGAATTGAAATTCCTGACGACGCTGCTGAAACAATCCAAACATTTGGCGACGCTGTGTCGTTCATCACCAAAGCTTCTTAAGCTTTATGTGAGACAGAATTTGAGAGCGGCGCCCCATTGCGGGGCGCCGTTTTTCGTTTGCGCGGTAATAATGTGAGGCGTGATGATTCCCCAGATCGAGACCGAACGACTGATATTGGCACCCCCCTGTGTCGTGGATTTTGACGCGGTCGCGCGTTTGGTGAACCTGCCCGAAGTTTACCGGTTTATTGGCGGTGAAACACGGCCGAAAGCGCAATTATGGGCAGCGTTCCTTAGCAATATCGGGGCTTGGCATGAGCTGGGCTATGGTATGTGGCTGGTCAAACGGCGCGACACGGGCGCATTGATCGGGCAGGTTGGCTTTCCCTATGCGATGCGTGGGCATGGTGCCGGGTTTGATGAATATCCCGAAGCCGGTTGGTTGTTTGAGGGGGCGGCTCAGGGGCAGGGCTTTGCCGGCGAGGCCATGCAGGCCGCGCTTGGCTGGTTTGACAGCGCTGGGCTGGCGGCCTGTAGTGTGTGCATGATTGATCCGGCCAACGCGGGCTCAATGCGGTTGGCGGATAAGCTGGGCTTTGTCAAAACGCGGATGTCACCGTTTGAAGGCACGGAATTGCAATTGTTTGAGCGCCGAAATTTGGCGGGTTCCTAGGACTGGTAAGCCGAAATTTTCGCAAACTTAGGCCGCGTGTTCGAAATTTAGGCGGGGTATTAGGATATTCTACCTATCTGCACCATGCCGCTGGCATGTTTCAGGGAAATCATTCTATGATCGGGCAAAACATAGCCCTTGAAAGGATATATTATGCCAAGCAAACCACACGGACTGATTTACGACGATATCACCCAAACCATGGGCGGCACACCATTGGTGCGCTTGTCACGACTGGCGGCTGATGTTGGCGCTGAGGGCAATATTTTGGCCAAGCTTGAGTTCATGAACCCACTCAGTTCGGTGAAGGACCGGATAGGCGTTGGGATGATTGACGCGCTTGAAGCGTCAGGTGCGTTGAAACCTGGCGGCACTTTGGTTGAGCCGACCAGCGGCAACACCGGCATTGCGCTGGCGTTCGTTTGTGCGGCGCGGGGGTATAATCTGATCCTGACCATGCCGGAAACCATGTCGATGGAACGTCGCAAGATGTTGGCGCTGTTGGGCGCGCGGTTGGAACTGACTGAGGGTCCCAAGGGCATGAAGGGCGCGATTGCGCGGGCTGAGGAGTTGGCGGGCGAAATCGACGGCGCGATCATACCGCAGCAGTTTGAAAACCCCGCCAATCCGGCGATCCATGTGAAAACCACCGCTGAGGAGATTTGGCAGGATACCGATGGGGCCGTTGATGTGTTCATTTCCGGTGTTGGCACGGGCGGCACCATCACGGGCGTTGGTAGCGTTTTGAAAGAGCGCAATCCCGATGTAAAGATCGTCGCGGTGGAGCCGACGGCCAGCCCGATTTTATCAGGTGGCGAGCCTGGCCCGCATAAAATCCAAGGGATCGGGGCAGGGTTCGTGCCCGCCATTTTGAAAACCGATCTGATTGACGAAGTGATCACGGTTGAGAATGATGATGCCTTTGCCATGGCGCGCAAAGTTGCGGCGACCGAGGGCGTTCCGGTTGGGATTTCATCGGGCGCGGCCTTGGTTGCGGCGCTTGAGGTTGCCAAACGGCCTGAAATGACGGGCAAGAACATCGTGGTGGTGTTGCCGAGCTTTGCCGAGCGCTATCTGTCGACGCCGTTGTTTGATTTTGACTAAGGTTTTGGATGGTGCCGAGGCCTATATATTTTTGGGTCTCGGCGTTTGCCATTTCTCAATAGTGAAGGAATGACCGGTTAGAGCCCAAAGCGGGCATCTAGCCAGCGAATAGAATGTGCCTTATGTCTAGCCAAACTAATTGATATTGCACGTTGTTTGTTATCGAACTTATACTGTTGCTTCATTTGCCTACATAGGAGCACCAGCCGTGCCAAAAACTCTAGCTTTCTGCTTTATGGCAATTTGCACGCCTGTATTCGCGGCAACTTTTGATCTGTCTCGCAACTACACGCTACTTGCGCCACCTTTTACCTATCAAGATAAAGCTTGCCTCCTTGCATTGGAGGAAGCCGTAGTGCCCGTGTTTGTTGGTCTTAACGGTGCCGTTTTAGAAGGGCCATCATTCGCTAGAATCTCTAATGACCGATACACACTGCTCACCTACGCTGGGGTCCTTTTTCAGAGTAAATTTGGCGATGTGAGAGGGACACTAAATTGTGTTTTTGAATCGAACGAGAATAAAGTTGCAACTATTTCCGTAACATTTGAGGCTCGAGGATTAGCTGGATTCAGGAAACATCCACTCGCAAAAACTCTTAATGACCCTTCAAAACAACGCACTACTGGTTATAGTAAAGAATTCTTTTATTAAGTGAAGCCCAATGCTTTTGGGGACGGTGTTCAAGGTCGGCTAAGTCCGCATAGCTGACTTTCACGTCTTATTGCCTTTGCGTTGCAAAGGCAGCGCCCGGACCTCCCCCATGGGGAGGGCGCTTTGCACCCACCCCGAGGTCCATGCGCGGTGCGTGATTGATGGGCTGATTTGGGGTTCTAAAGTGATGCTCAAGCCGTGCGGGCCGTGGGCCGCCGGGGTGGCGACAGGCTGTTCAGCTTGGTGCTTTATCCCTGCAACGTATGTCTGCATTCACCAGCCACCGCACAGCCCTCAAATCGCCGACCCGATGGGGCGGGCCGGCGCTCGCTCGGCGGCTTCGCCTTTATTCCGAGCGTGGAGTGCTGGTCAGATTTCTGATTTGATCACAAAATATGGGCGTATCCTTGCGGATTGCACCAGATAGGCTTGCCGAACGGGGGATTGGCGGGGTAATAGGGCTGTGAGCAGAATAAAAACCGATATTGGGGGATAATATGCGCCGAGTTGTTGTGACAGGTTTGGGAATGGTGACGCCGCTGGCTTGTGGGGTCGAGGAGACTTGGAGCCGCATATTGGCGGGCGAGTCGGGGGCTGGCACCATCACGCGGTTTGACGCGAGTCATTTGCAGACAGATTATGCCTGCGAAATTCCACTGGGCGATGGCAGTGATGGCACATTCAATCCTGATGACACCATGGCGCCCAAAGATCGGCGCAAGGTTGATGATTTCATTTTATACGGCATGGCGGCGGCGGATCAGGCCGTTAAGGATGCTGGATGGCAGCCTGAGGACGAGGAAAGCCGTCTGCGCACGGGTGTGATGCTGGGCTCGGGTATTGGCGGTTTGCAATCGATTGCCGAGGCGGCGATCACGCTGAAAGAGCGCGGACCACGTCGGATTTCACCGTTTTTCATTCCGGGTTCGTTGATTAACCTTGCTTCGGGGCAGGTTTCAATCCGTTACGGGTTTAAAGGCCCGAACCACGCGGTTGTGACGGCTTGTTCAACAGGTGCCCACGCGATTGGTGATGCGGCGCGGTTGATCATGCTGGATGATGCGGATGTGATGATTGCGGGCGGCACCGAGAGCCCGATTTGCGAATTGGGCATTGCGGGTTTTAACGCCTGTAAGGCGTTGTCGACGGGACGCAGTGATGATCCCAAATCCGCCAGCCGCCCTTATGACGAGGACCGCGACGGGTTTGTCATGGGCGAGGGTGCGGGTGTTGTTGTGCTGGAAGAATACGAGCACGCCAAGGCGCGTGGGGCCAAGATTTACGCAGAAGTTCTGGGTTATGGTCTGTCAGGCGATGCTTATCACATTACCGCACCTGCATCGGATGGTGACGGTGGGTTCCGATCTATGTCGGCGGCGTTGAAACGGGCGGGCGTTACACCTGCCGATGTGGATTACATCAACGCGCATGGCACATCGACCATGGCTGACACGATCGAGCTGGGTGCGGTGGAGCGTTTGATGGGCGACGCGGCCTCTGGTGCCACCATGTCGTCGACCAAGTCGGCGATTGGGCACTTGCTAGGCGCGGCTGGCGCTGTGGAGGCGATCTTCTGTATCCTTGCGTTGCGCGACCAGATCGCGCCGCCAACGCTGAACCTCGATACGGTGCCCGAAGGCATAAAACTGGATCTGGCCCCTAAGGTCGCCGTGAAACGGGAAATCAACGTGGTTTTGTCAAATTCGTTCGGGTTTGGCGGCACCAACGCAAGCCTTGTCATGGGTAAGGTCAAAGACTGATGTGGCGCAATATTACCTCGAGTTTTTTGTCGTTTCTGGTGGTGCTGTTGGCGGTGGCCAGCGGTGTCGTTTTGCTGATGCAGAACAAATACAAGGAAGCCGGCCCGCTGGAGCAAGCGATCTGTTTGCGGGTCGCCAGCGGCAGTAACATGCGCGAGGTTTCTGTTGAGTTGGGCACCCGTGGAGCGGTCAGCAATGGCATGCTTTTTCGAATTGGCGCGGAATATTCCGAAAAGACCCAGAAATTGAAGGCTGGCAGTTTTTTGGTGCCTGAGGCCGCGTCGATGATTGAAATTGTTGATATCGTGACCCGCGGTGGCAAAAACACCTGTGGCACCGAGATCGTATACCGTGTCGGGGTGCGCCGTACACAAGTGCAGGTGCGTGAACTGGACCCTGAAACCAACAAATACGTTGAGGCGGCTGCGTATGTTCCTGCCACGGACGAAACCCCAGCGGTCTATACTGAGGCCCGTTCTGAAGCGGATGTGCGGTATCGGATTGCTTTGGCCGAAGGTGTGACCAGCTGGCAAATCGTTGAAGCGCTGAAGGCTGCCGATTTTCTGGAAGGCGAGGTGGCAGAGGTGCCTGCCGAAGGGATGTTGGCACCTGACAGCTATGAAGTGAAGCTGGGCAGCAGCCGCGCTGACGTGTTGGAGAGTATGCAAGCTGCGCAAATGAAGATACTGGATGCGGCATGGGAAGTGCGGGCTGATGGCCTGCCGTTGGCCAACAAGGAAGAAGCCTTGGTTCTGGCGTCGATTGTCGAGAAAGAGACCGGCATAGCGGCGGAGCGCCGCCAAGTTGCCAGTGTGTTTATCAACAGGCTTAATCAAGGAATTCGCCTGCAAACTGATCCAACAGTGATCTATGGCATCACTAATGGCGAGGGCATTTTGGGGCGCGGTTTGCGTCAAAGCGAATTGCGTCGCAAGACGGATTACAACACCTATCAGATCGACGGGTTGCCACCTGGGCCAATTGCAAACCCGGGTAAGGCTGCGATTGAAGCGGCATTAAATCCAGACAGTACGGATTTCATTTTCTTTGTGGCCGATGGCACGGGGGGGCATGCGTTTGCCATCACCCTGCGCGAGCATAACGAGAATGTCGCCAAGTGGCGGAAGATTGAAGCCGAACGTAACAAGGACTAGGATTTAGCGGCTAATACTCTGTGTTTTAAAGGTTTTGTTAACCCCACCGTGCGGTGGGAGGCGCGCAACTTAGCCGATTATCCTTGACTTTGCGAACGCTCCAAAGTATACCTTATGGCAAGCTAGAAGAAGTGGGCAAGCAGTCGAGGAGAAATCCTGCGGCTGCTTTTTCATTTCTCTTGTGCGGATGGGCATGAGAGGCAAATTCTAACCATATGACAATCAATACACCTTTAGACGACATAGGCAGTGCGGAAGGTATTCTTTCGATTGCCGAGAAACACTTTGGCCGGATGCTACGCCGCGCCGAAGAAATAATTGAAATGCTCGAACAAGAAGACAACGACGTCTCGAAGGAGGCGGCGGGACGTATTCGTGACTTGGGCAAAGCCGTACAGACCACATTGGACGAAAGGTCGAAACTTGAAAAACTCCGTAAACACACCGCCGGAATCGTGCACGAATACGCGCTCGACTTCGACGCGGCACGCGATGAGATCGGGCGCCGAATGGCTCGCTTGCGCGACGCCGGAGATTCAGGAGACGTTTCTGAATGATCTGGGCGACAACGAGATATTGGCGCTACCTTATCTTTTTGAATTTTGGGCCTTTGATCACCAGCTGCCGCCGGCAGGTGACTGGCGCACATGGGTGATTATGGGCGGGCGTGGGGCTGGGAAAACCCGCGCGGGCGCTGAATGGGTGCGCAGTGAAGTAGAAGGATCGCGGCCAAAAGACATAGGTCGTTCGCGCCGTGTGGCATTGGTGGGGGAAACCATTGAGCAGGCGCGTGAAGTTATGGTGTTTGGCGAGAGCGGAATTTTGGCCTGTTCTCCGCCAGACAGGCGCCCTGAATGGCAGGCCACGCGCAAACGTTTGGTTTGGCCAAATGGGGCGGTGGCGCAGCTGTTTTCGGCGCATGACCCCGAGAGCCTGCGAGGGCCTCAGTTTGATGCGGCGTGGGTGGATGAGTTGGCCAAGTGGAAAAAGGGTCAGGACACATGGGACATGCTGCAATTTGGTTTGCGGCTGGGGGACAATCCACGCCAATGCGTGACCACAACCCCAAAGAATGTGCCGGTGTTAAAGGACTTGTTGGCCAATTCGACCACGGTAACGACCAGCGCGCCTACGGAGGCCAATAAGGCTTATCTGGCGGCGTCGTTCCTAGAAGAGGTGCGGGCGCGCTATGCGGGCACACGGTTGGGACGTCAGGAGTTGGATGGCGTATTGCTGGAGGATGCCGAGGGGGCGCTTTGGAACTCGCATATGTTGCAAGATTTGCAAGTTGATGCGGCGGGAGAGTTAAGCCGCATTGTGGTTGCGATTGATCCGCCTGTCACCGGTCATAAGGGATCGGATGAATGCGGGATCGTGGTGGTGGGAGCCAATTGCGAGGGCAATCCGGCGGATTGGCGTGCTGTGGTGTTGAAAGACGCCACGGTGAGTGCGGCCAGCCCGGCCGCCTGGGCCAAGGCGGCGATTGCCATGATGCAGGAATATGGCGCGGATCGGTTGGTGGCCGAGGTCAACCAAGGCGGTGACATGGTGGAGTCAGTGATCCGCCAGATTGACCCAATGGTGCCCTACCGCAGTGTTCATGCCTCTAAAGGCAAGATCGCCCGCGCCGAGCCTGTGGCCGCTTTATATGAGCAGGGACGGGTGCAGCATTTGCGTGGGCTTGGGGATTTGGAGGACCAAATGTGCCTGATGACCACGCGTGGATTTATGGGCAAGAACAGCCCTGATCGGGTCGATGCTTTGGTCTGGGCCTTGCATGAGTTGATGATTGAGCCAGCCGCCAAATGGCGCCGGCCAAGGGTTCGGAATTTATAGTAAATATTTGGTTAAATATACGCGCCTCGGGGCAGACTGATATTAACCCGCGACGTGGATATTTGGACAGACAAGACGACCGGCAAGAAGACAGGGAACTGTCGCAAAAATCGGTAAAATAAATTGGTGAAGAGACGAGGAGCTTCTTCTTATGGCGTTTAATTTCTTTAGAAAGGGTGCAGCAGTGCCCGAGCAAAAGGCTTCGGCGACGGGGCCTGTGGTGGCGTATCACGGGGCGGGGCGTGTGGCGTGGAGCCCGCGCGATGTGGTGTCTTTGACCCGCACAGGTTTTTTGGGAAATCCGATCGGCTATCGCTGTGTTAAACTGGTGGCCGAGGCCGCAGCGGCGCTGCCTTTGGTGCTGCAGGACAGTGAACGGCGTTATGAGGAGCATCCGCTGCTGGGTTTGATTCGGCATCCGAATGCAAGTCAGGGCCGTGCCGAGCTGTTTGAAGCACTTTATGGTCAGCTGTTGCTCACCGGCAATGGTTACCTTGAGGCGGTGCCTGATGAGATGGGCGCACCTGTTGAGATGCATGTTTTGCGCAGTGATCGCATGAATGTGGTTCCGGGTGCTGATGGCTGGCCGGTTGCCTATGAATATGCGGTTGGCGGTAAGAAGCATCGCTTTGACATGACCGGTGATCTGCAACCGATTTGCCATATCAAGACGTTTTCACCGCAGGATGATCATTACGGGTTTTCGCCAATGCAGGCGGCGGCCAGTGCGGTTGATGTTCACAATTCGGCGTCGCGTTGGAGCAAGGGTTTGCTGGATAATGCGGCGCGGCCTTCGGGGGCGATTGTGTATCGTGGATCGGACGGGCAGGCGAGCCTGACGCCGGATCAATATGATCGTTTGGTGGACGAAATGGCCAGCCAGCATCAAGGGGCCGCAAATGCGGGACGCCCGATGTTGTTGGAGGGTGGTTTGGATTGGAAACCGATGGGGTTCTCTCCATCGGATATGGAATTCCAAAAGACCAAAGAGGCCGCGGCGCGTGAGATAGCGATTGCCTACGGTGTTCCGCCGATGTTGCTGGGCATCCCTGGCGATGCGGCCTATGCGAACTATCAAGAAGCCAACCGTGCGTTTTACCGGTTGACGGTTTTGCCATTGGCAACACGTGTGGCGGCTTCGGTATCGGAGTGGCTGGTGCGGTTTGGCGGCGAAGCTGTGGAGCTGCGACCCGATCTGGATCAGGTGCCTGCTTTGTCTTCTGAACGTGACAACCAGTGGAAGCGCGTGAGCGGGGCTACGTTTTTGACCGACGCGGAAAAGCGCAGCTTGTTGGGATTGCCAAAACTGTCGGAGGATGAATGACCGATGAGCGCACACACGCGAGTGGCTCGCGATTTTTATACGATAGTTTTGACGCTGCAACTGCCCGTATCGAGGCCAATGAACGGGTGACAAAGTTGCAATTCGAGGCATTGGCTGACCGTTTGGCACGCATAGAAGCGATGATCGAGCGGTTGGAAAAACGGCTGTGGCTGGCGGTTTACGGCGTGGTTGGCGTGGTGTTGACCCAAGGCGTTATCTCGCTGCTTGATGCGGCACCTAAATAGGAAGATGGACATGAAATCAATGGATTATGATACCGGTTTGGAACGTAAGTTCTGTCGGATCGATAGTGGTGTGACCGTTACGGATGGCACGCTGATTGAAGGTTATGCCAGTTTCTTTGGCAAATGCGACCAGGGTGGTGATGTGGTTGAGGCGGGGGCTTATGCCGCGTCTTTGGCCGACCTTGCCCAAAAGGGGCGCAGCGTAAAGATGCTGTGGCAGCATGATCCGACCCAGCCGATTGGCATTTGGGACGAGGTTCGTGAAGATAAAAAGGGTCTTTATGTGAAAGGCCGTTTGTTGCTGGACGTCGAAAAGGGCCGCGAGGCGGCGGCGTTGATTGAGGCGGGGGCGATTGACGGATTGTCGATCGGATACCGCACCAAAAAGGCACATAAGAATGGCAAGGGCCAGCGGCTCTTGGCTGAACTGGAGCTTTGGGAGGTGTCTTTGGTCACCTTTCCGATGCTTCCAGAAGCGCGGGTGGGGGCGAAAGGGGATAACCTTGATGCCGATGCTCTGCGTGATCTGGCGGGCGTTATCAATGATGCGCGCCACATGCTGGCCCGCGACTGAGCCAGCGATCTAACCTCACTAGCGCTTTGCGTTGCAAAAAAGAAGAGTACCAAAATGCACCCATAAACCGGGGGTAATTTGTTTCACTTTAACGCAAATTGCTAATTTTCAAGGAACAAGAAATGAGCAAAACCGACCGAAAGGCTCGGGACGTTGGACGTGTGCCAACGGACCTGTCTCCGGCTGCCGAGGTGAAGACCGCGATGGCCGGTTTCGTTAACGATCTGAACGAGTTTCAGGACAACCTTAATTCTAAACTGCAACAACAAGAAGAGCGATTGACCATGCTGGACCGCAAGACAATGACCCATAAACGCCCTGCACTTTCAGCAGCGGCTGAGACTGATGCCCCTCACCAAAAAGCGTTCAACGCTTATTTGCGTTCGGGCGATGATGACGCACTGCGTGGCATTCATCTGGATGGCAAATCCATGAACACATCTGTTTCGGCGGACGGTGGTTATCTGGTGGATCCACAGACGGCTGACACAATTCAATCGGTGCTGAATTCCACGGCTTCTTTGCGTTCAATCGCCAATGTGGTGAACGTCGAGGCGACATCCTTTGATGTGCTGATCGACCACACTGATGTCGGCGCTGGCTGGGCCACTGAAACGGATCCGTCCGTTGAAACTGGTACACCATCCATTGACCGCATCACCATCCCGCTGCACGAGTTGAGCGCGCTGCCTAAAGCAAGCCAGCGTCTGCTGGACGACAGTGCTTTTGACATCGAGAGCTGGTTGGCAGGTCGTATCGCTGACAAATTCTCACGCGCTGAAGCGGCGGCATTTGTTTCGGGCGATGGCATCGACAAGCCGACTGGTTTTCTGACGCATACAGCTGTGGCTGACGCAAGCTGGGCTTGGAACAACCTGGGCTATATCGCCACTGGTGTTGACGGTGATTTTGATGGTGTAACACCAGCGGATTCGATCATCGATCTGGTTTACGCGCTGGGTGCCCAGTACCGTGCAGGTGCGACGTTCATCATGAACTCGAAAACTGCCGGTGCTGTTCGCAAGATGAAAGACGCTGACGGCCGTTTCTTGTGGTCAGATGGTCTGGCAGCGGGCGAGCCCGCACGTCTGATGGGTTATCCAGTTCTGATCGCCGAAGACATGCCTGACATCGGTTCCGACACCACTGCAATTGCCTTTGGTGATTTTGGCGCTGGTTACACCGTTGCCGAGCGTCCTGATCTGCGTGTTCTGCGTGATCCCTTCAGCGCCAAACCACATGTATTGTTCTATGCAACAAAACGTGTTGGTGGTGATGTGAGCGATTTCGCCGCGATCAAACTGCTGAAATTCTCGGTTTCCTAAGGGATATCGAGATAGGCCATCCCTCGACCTTGGGGGATGGTCAAACGGGCGTACGCCGCGAGATTTTCGTGTTGTCTAGCTGCTCCCCTCCGTCCGAGCAATGCGAATGGCGTGCGCCCGCCTACCGACCAGGGGCCCCTATATTACCGGAGAATTTTCATGATGTTAGTCGAGCAGACCACAGTGCCTACGCTGGCACTGCCAATTGCAATATTCAAAGACCACTTGCGGATGGGCACAGGGTTTGCCGATGATGCAGTGCAGGATGCGGTGTTGGAAAGTTATCTACGCAGCGCGATGGCCGCGATTGAAGCGCGGACCGGCAAGGTATTGATTGAGCGCAGTTTCATGTGGTCGTTGACCGCATGGCGAGCGTTGGATCAACAGGCGTTTCCGGTGGCACCGGTAACGGCGATTGCCGAGTTGCGCATGTTGGATCGTTTGGCGGTTGTGACCGTGATTGATCCGTCGCGCTACAGTTTACAAAAAGACGACCACCGCCCCAAGTTGATGGCGGCGGCTGGCAGCCTTCCGATTATCCCCATTGGTGGCAGTGCCGAGGTGATTTTCACCGCCGGGTTTGGTGCGGCTTGGGGCGATCTGCCTGCGGATGTGACCCATGCGGTTATGTTGTTGGCGGCACATTACTATGAGCACCGTGACGTTGGTGGGTCTGGTGGCGAGGTGATGCCATATGGGGTGACCAGTTTGATTGAACGCTATCGCACGGTTCGGATTTTGGGCGGGGCTGCGTCATGAGCGCGCCCGTTTTAAACCGCAAATTGGTGTTGGAGGATCCGGTGCAAGTACCGGATGGCTCTGGCGGGTTTGATGAAACTTGGGTTGAGCTGGGCGTGTTGTGGGGCCAAGTGAGCGCCGGAACGGGCAGTGAGAAAGCGGGCGAGTTCGTTACCGTTTCCAATGTGCCGTACCGGATCACCGTGCGCGGCGCCCCCATAGGGGCAGAGTCACGCCCCAAGCCAAACCAACGGTTTCGCGATGGCACACGCTTGTTTCGCATCAAAGCGGTGACAGAGCGTGATTCACAGGCCCACTATCTGACCTGTTTCACATATGAGGAGGTATCGTCATGAGTTACGGGGTTTCTGCCGCCTTACAGGCTGCAATCTATCAGCGCCTCTTGGCGGATACGGGTTTGGCGGCTTTGGTCGGTACGGCGATTTACGATAATGCACCGTCTGGGACGATATTGGGCACCTATGTCAGCCTTGGCCCAGAAGATGTGCGGGATCGCTCCGACAAAACCGGCTTTGGCGCACTGCATTTGCTTACAATCAGTGTGATCACCGATGCGGCTGGCTTTCAGGTGGCCAAGCAAGTTGGCGCTGCGGTTAGCGATGCGTTGCAAGGCGCTGAGTTGATCCTGTCGCGAGGCGCGCTTTGTTATATTAACTTTAACCGTGCAACGGCGCGGCGGGTTGGCACCGGCGAAACCCGCCGGATTGATCTGCAATTTAATGCGCGGGTTGAAGACAGCTAAAAAATGTCGGGGCTGCTCATCAAGCCATGCGGCTTTCTTCGCGAAGAAGGTCCCGCAGGGACTGATGAGCGGCCTGGATGCAATGATCTAACTTTCTGAAAATAATGGAGTGACAGCTATGGGTGCCCAAAACGGCAAGGACCTTTTGATTAAACTCGACATGACCGGTGGTGGTTTGTTCGAGACCATTGTGGGGCTGCGAGCCACACGGATCAGTTTTAACGCCGAAGCGGTCGATGTGACCTCTTTGGAGAGCCAAGGTGGTTGGCGCGAATTGCTCGGCGGTGCCGGTGTGAAAGCGGCCTCGATTTCGGGCTCTGGTGTGTTCAAGGATTCAGCCACGGACGAACGTGCGCGGCAAATCTTCTTTGACGGTGAAACGCCAAATTTCCAGGTGATTATCCCAGAGTTTGGCATCATCGAGGGCGCGTTCCAGATGACGTCAATTGAATACGCTGGCAGTTACAACGGCGAAGCAACTTATGAGCTGAGCATGGCATCTGCGGGTGCGTTGACCTTTACGCCGGTCACGCCATGACCAACCCCTGGGCCGGCGAAGTAGCCTTAAGCCTTGATGGGCAGATGCACAATTGCAAGCTGACACTGGGTGCGTTGGCCGAACTTGAGGCGTCTCTGGAAACAGGGACGCTGATCGGGATGGTTGAGCGCTTTGAAAGCGGCCAGTTCAGCACACGCGATGTGTTGGCGTTGATTGTGGCCGGTTTGCGCGGTGGCGGCTGGCAAGGTCGTGCAGCAGATCTATTGTCGGTCGAGATTGCGGGTGGCCCAGTTGAGGCCGCACGCGTGGCGGCGGAATTGCTGGCGCGTGCGTTTGCGGTACCGGATGTGGCGCCAAAATGAGCGGATTTGACTGGCCTGCTTTGATGCGGGCGGGCCTGCGTGGTCTGGGATTGCGACCAACGCAGTTCTGGCAGCTGACCCCAGCTGAGTTTCTGATGATGTTGGGTGAAGGTGGGGTGGATGCACCGATGGGGCGCATGCGGCTTGAGGAATTGAGCCACGCGTACCCAGACACAGAGGCACCAGAAAATACGGAGAGTAAACCATGACAAGAGAAGTGGACGGGCTGGACGGATTTGACGATCAGGTTGCAGCTCTTGAGACAACGATGAACGGTGCCACGTCGATGACGGCGGCATTTGACAGTGAGTTGGGCAAAATGCGTGACAGTCTGACCACGACGAACCGTGAGGTAGATGTGCTTTCAAAAGGCATGAGTCGTGGGTTGAAATCTGCCTTTGACGGGTTGGTGTTTGACGGGCTGAAACTGTCTGATGCCTTAAACAAAGTTGCGGACTCGATGATCAAGGCGACCTATAACGCCGCAATTACGCCCGTGACCAAACATATAGGTGGTTTGATTTCCAGCAGCATCAGCAGTCTGGTGGGCGGCAGTGTTGCATTTGCGGACGGGGCCAGTTTTTCCCAAGGACGGGTGATGCCCTTTGCCAATGGCGGCATCGTAAGCGGTCCGACTACATTTCCAATGCGTGGTGGCACTGGGTTGATGGGGGAAGCAGGTCCAGAGGCCATTATGCCGCTGACCCGTGGAATGAACGGGCGTTTGGGCGTCGAAATGAATGGCCAATCATCCCCTGTCAACATCACGATGAACATCTCAACCCCGAATGTAGAGGGCTTCCAGCGCTCGCAGGGGCAGATCGCATCACAAATGGCGCGCGCTTTGGGGCGCGGGCAACGCAACCGCTAGGAGGGCGATGCAATGGGTTTTCATGAGGAAAGATTTCCGGCCAGTTTAAGTTTCGGCGCGGTTGGCGGCCCGGAGCGGCGCACCGAGGTTGTGACTCTGGCCAATGGGTTTGAGGAACGTAACACGCCGTGGGCGTTCTCGCGGCATCGTTATGATGCTGGGTTGGGCATGCGGTCGTTGGATGACGTGGAACTGCTGATCGCCTTTTTTGAGGCGCGGCAAGGGCAACTATATGGTTTCCGGTGGAAAGATTGGTCGGATTACAAATCCGGCAAAGCATCGGTTGATCCGCATTTTGAAGATCAAGTATTTGCGATTGGCGATGGGGTAACGGCGGCGTTTGGGTTGAATAAAACCTATGCCTCTGGCGAGTCCAAGTATGTGCGCCCCATTACCAAACCAGTTTTGGGCAGTGTGACGGTTGGCATCCAAGGTGATCAGATGCAAGAATCTATACATTTTGATGTGGACACCGCCACTGGCATTGTAACGTTTGACCATCCACCGGACGAGGGTGTTGAAGTGACGGCTGGGTATGAATTTGATGTCCCCGTGCGGTTTGATACCGACCGCATACAAGCCTCGGTCGCCAGTTTTCAAGCTGGGCAAGTGCCGAATGTGCCAGTGGTCGAGGTGCGGATCTGATGGGTATTTCAGCAGATTTTCAGGCTCATTTGGGTGGCGGCATTACGACTGTATGTCGGTGCTGGGCTGTGGTGCGCGGGGATGGTGTGTCTTACGGATTTACCGATCATGACCGCCCGCTTTCTTTCGAGGATATTGATTTTAAAGCGGATTCCGGCTTGACGGCAAAAGCGTTGCAGCAAACGTCGGGCCTGGCGGTCGACAATAGCGAGGCCTTGGGCGCGATATCAGACGCAGCGATCACCGAAGAAGATATCTCGGCGGGTCGATTTGATGGCGCCGAAGTGCGGGCGTGGTTGGTGAATTGGGCCGACATGGATCAGCGTATCTTGCAGTTTCGCGGCACCATCGGAGAATTGCGTCGCAGCGGCGGTGCGTTTCAAGCAGAATTGCGGGGTTTGACCGAGGCGTTGAACCAGCCGCAGGGGCGGGTGTATCAAAAGCCTTGCACAGCAGTGCTTGGCGATAAAGGCTGCCGGTTTGCATTTGATGTGCCTGGATATGTTGTTGAACTGCCAGTTGAGGTTGTTGAAGAGGCGCGGATTTTTAAATTTGCCGAAATTGGCGGTTTTGAACCACGGTGGTTTGAATATGGTCGTTTCGTTGTCTTAACCGGTGAGGCCGAAGGTTTGGTCGGCGCGATAAAGAATGATCTTCAGACAGACAACGACCGCGAGATTGAGTTGTGGGAAGGGTTCCGCGCCAAGATAGCGAGCGGGGATCTGGTGCGCATCGAGGCAGGTTGTGACAAACGCAGTGAAACTTGTCGTTTGAAGTTCAACAATTTTTTGAACTATCGCGGTTTTCCCGACATTCCGGGCGAAGATTGGCTGATGTCTTATCCGACCAGCGGTGGTGTCAATAACGGTGGGAGTTTGAGCTAATGTCAGACATCGGGGAGCAAGCGGCCAACCTTGCGAGGGGTTGGGTTGGCACGCCGTATCGGCACCAGGCTTCAACCAAAGGGGCTGGCACAGATTGCCTAGGTTTGCTGCGCGGTGTGTGGCGCGAATTATATGGGGCGGAGCCGGAAGCGGTGCCGGCCTATACGTCGGATTGGTCCGAACCACAGGGTGAGGAGCGTCTATGGACAGCGGCGTTGCGTCATTTGCAGGTGCAGCATGGCGTCGCCGTTGGCGATTTGCTGTTGTTTCGCATGCGGGCAGGTGGCGTGGCCAAGCATTTGGGGATTATGGGCCAAGATGGCTCAACCCCGACTTTTATTCATGCCTATACGGGGCACGGGGTGGTTGAGAGCCCCCTGAGCACCCCTTGGCAGCGCCGCATTGTGGCGCGATTTGCATTTCCCGAGGAGGGGCTCTGATGGCGACTATTGTATTATCATCAATCGGATTTGCGGCAGGCGCGTCTGTTGGCGGTGCTGTGTTGGGACTTTCGAGCGCTGTCATTGGCCGCGCTATCGGTGCCACGTTGGGTCGCGTGTTGGATCAACGGCTTATGGGGGCTGGATCGGACGTTGTTGAAACCGGGCAGGTGGATCGGTTCCGTCTGACGGGGGCATCTGAAGGAGCTTCGGTTGCACAAGCCTACGGGCGCATGCGGATCGGCGGCCAAGTGATCTGGGCGTCGCAATTTAAAGAAAGTGTTGTGAGTTCTGGCGGCGGTAAAGGTGCTGCGCCGCAGCCAAAAACACGAACCTATAATTACACTGTCAGTCTGGCGATTGCTCTATGTGAAGGGGTGATCACTCGGGTCGGTCGGGTTTGGGCCGATGGCATCGAGATTTCACGCGATGATTTGAATATGCGTGTCTACTCGGGGTCAGAAGACCAAATGCCGGACCCAAAGATTGAAGCGATAGAAGGTGCTGGCCAAGCTCCAGCATATCGCGGCATCGCCTATGTGGTGTTGGAAGATTTGCCGATGGGGCAATTTGGCAATCGGATACCACAATTAACATTTGAAGTGTTGCGTCCGGCACAAGACGTTGATGAAGGGGATATTGCGCAGGCTGTTTCGGCTGTCGCGCTGATCCCTGGCACGGGTGAATATGCATTGGCGACATCGCCAGTGCATTATTCATCAGGATTTGGCGTGAATCGGACTGCCAATATGAACACGCCTTCGGGCAAAACTGATTTTACGACGTCGATCGAAACGCTGGACGAGGAGTTGCCAAACTGTAACTCAGTTTCATTGGTGGTGTCTTGGTTCGGCGATGATTTGCGCTGTGAAAATTGTGATATCCAGCCAAAGGTTGAGCAGGCCGTTGACGATGGCGTTGGGATGCCATGGTCTGTGTCAGGTGTGTCACGGACACAGGCTGTGCAAATTCCGAAAGTTGATGATCGTTCAATTTATGGCGGTACGCCGACGGATCGATCCGTGATTGAGGCGATTTCGCATTTGAACGGGGCTGGCAAGGGCGTGGTGTTTTACCCGTTCATCTTAATGGATCAAATCGATGGTAACACATTGCCGGACCCCTATTCAGGCGATGTGGGTCAAGCGGTATTGCCTTGGCGTGGACGCATAACCCTTTCGGTGGCGCCAGAACAGGGCGGCGTTATTGATGGAACAATTGCCGCTGAAGATGAAGTGGAAGCGTTCTTCGGCTATGCTGCCGCATCGGATTTTACAACAACGGCACATGGTGTTTCCTACAGCGGCCCTGCGGAGTGGTCTTATCGGCGATTTATTTTGCACTATGCGCATTTATGTGCGGCAGCGGGCGGTGTTGAGGCGTTTTTGATCGGTTCTGAGCTGCGTGGTTTGACGCAGATCAGGGGAGCCAGTGGCATCTTTCCGGTGGTCAAGGCACTGCGTGTTCTAGCAGCAGATGTACGCGGTATTTTGGGGGCGGGAACCAAGATATCTTATGCAGCTGATTGGTCAGAATACTTTGGTTATCAGCCACAGGATGGCAGTGGAGATCGGTTATTCCATTTGGACGATCTCTGGGGTGATGCCAATATCGATTTTGTCGGCATTGATAACTATATGCCGATGTCGGACTGGCGTGACGGTGATGATCATCTGGATGCGGATGCAGGCTCGATTTACAATCTCGACTATTTGAAATCCAACATTATGGGTGGTGAAGGGTATGATTGGTATTACCATTCTCCTGAAGCACGGGCAGCTCAAATCCGCACGCTGATTACTGATGGTGAACATGGGGAACCATGGGTCTATAGGTATAAGGATATTAAAGGTTGGTGGCTAAGCACGCACCATGAACGTATTGGAGGTGTGCGCCAAAGCAGTCCAACGGCTTGGGAGGCGGGATCGAAACCGATTTGGTTCACGGAAATTGGGTGTGCTGCAGTTGATAAAGGCACGAACCAGCCTAACAAATTTGTGGATCCGAAATCATCAGAATCCAGCTTGCCAAGATATTCGGATGGAGGGCGGGATGAACTGATCCAGATTCAGTATTTGAAAGCCATGTATCAGTTCTGGGCGGATCCAGAGAATAACCCTGTGCATTCTGAAACCGATGTGCAGATGTTGGATATGGGGCATGCCCATGTCTGGGCTTGGGATGCGCGCCCATTTCCGCATTTCCCGAACAATCAGGATCTTTGGACTGACGGGGAAAACTATGCCCGTGGCCATTGGATAAACGGCCGGACTGCGGCACGGACATTGGCATCGGTTGTTGCCGAGCTGTGCGAACGATCAGGTGTAGTGAATTATGATGTGAGCCGACTGTTTGGTTATGTACGCGGTTATAGTATTCCGGCGGTTGACGGCGCAAGGTCTGCCTTGCAGCCTCTAATGCTTGCTTATGGATTTGATGCGGTTGAGCGCGAAGGAATATTGATATTCAAGAACCGTGACGGGCGTGAAACGGCGACAATCTTGCCAGAAAAACTGGCGGTTGCAGCTGAGGCGAGTGGGCTGATAGAAACTGTGCGCGCTCCTTCAGCCGAAGTTGCCGGGCGGATTCGGTTGAACTATGTCGAGGCCAACGGCGATTACGAGGTGCGGGCGACTGAAGCGGTTTTCCCCGATGAGGCGACATTCGGGGTTTCGCAGTCTGAACTGGCCTTGGCGTTCACTGCCGCCGAAGGGCGGGCAGTGGTGGAGCGTTGGTTGGCTGAATCCAGAATTGCACGGGATGGTGCCCGTTTCGCGCTGCCACTTTCAGAATTGGCCATCGGGGCCGGCGACGTGGTACGGTTGCCAAGCGAGGATGGTGAGGCGCTTTATCGATTGGACCATGTGGAACAATCCGGTGCTCAAATGATCGAAGCTGTTCGGGTTGAGGCGGGCGTTTACCGTCCAAGTGACCGCGTCGAGGAAGACACCACTGTGCGGCCCTTCACACCAGCTGTGCCAACTTACCCAGTGTTTTTGGACCTGCCTTTGATGCGTGGTGACGAGGTCGAACATGCGCCTCATGTTGCCGTTACGGCGACACCATGGCCTGGGCCTGTCGCGATCTACAGCTCCTCTACGGACGAAGGATACAGCTTGAACCGATTGGTCGAGGCGTCTTCGGTCATTGGGATAACGGAAACGCCCTTGAACGCTGCGCGACAAGGCATGAAGGACATTGGGCCTGCGCTTCGCGTAAAAGTATTTGGCGGCGCGTTGTCTTCGGTAAGTTGGGCCAATGTATTGAACGGGTCCAACTTGGCGGCCATTGGTGATGGTTCAAGTGAAAATTGGGAATTGTTCCAATTCGCTGATGCAACCTTGGTAGCTGAAGATACTTATGACTTAACTTTAAGATTGCGAGGGCAAGCCGGCTCGGATGGGATAATGCCGCAAGAATGGCCGGTCGATAGCCAGTTTGTCTTATTAAACGGGGTGCCTGAACAGATAGAAATAGCCGCGAGCGAACGCGGATTGTCGCGTCACTATAGGATCGGACCTGCGGCACGAAATTATGATGATCCGGCCTATATCCACCAGCAAGCTGCGTTTCAAGGGATTGGTTTGCGCCCCTATTCGCCTTGTCATTTACAGGCGGTTGGCGGTGCCGGAGTAGACATTGATGTGTCTTGGGTGCGACGTACAAGGGTTGATGGAGACAGCTGGGAATCTGTTGAAGTGCCACTGGGCGAATCTGGTGAGAGCTATTTGGTTCGTGTCATGGATGGCGGTACGATTATGCGCGAAACCACCGTGGGGGCGGCCAATTGGACCTATCTGTCTGCCGATCAGGCATCAGATGGTGTAATCGCTCCGTTTCAGATCATGGTTGCGCAAATATCAAACCGTTTTGGACCCGGTGTGTTCGAAGAGATTGAGGTGCAGAGCTGACCTATGCGACCGATTTTACACGGTGATGTTGTGGCTGCGGCACGGGTGCTGCTGCTGTGGCCACAACATGAGCGACGGGCGATTATCGAACAGATGCTGGAGCAAGCAAGTATTGCGGATTTGCACTATAAGAGATTGAAACGAGGGCATCCGGTTTGGGGGAATGGTAGTCTGATGGCTGTAGCAATGACACGGAAAATGGCTCCGGAGCCGTATTTGGATGATCCGTCATATTGTCAATGTTTTGTGA
Source organism: Marinosulfonomonas sp. (assembly GCA_033851955.1). Classification (GTDB taxonomy): domain Bacteria; phylum Pseudomonadota; class Alphaproteobacteria; order Rhodobacterales; family Rhodobacteraceae; genus Profundibacter. The sequence goes on along the minus strand of JAWSVK010000014.1, from coordinate 169,869 downwards.
TTATATTCAAAGAGTTAGTTAGGTGGCGGCAGGAGCGAGCTGCGTTCAATCGCCCGCCAAGATCATACAGCGCACGGCCGTTGGATCAATCGCTATGTTCTCGAACTCGGTAGCATTCACAAAGTGAATATCAATGATCAAGGCTTTCATCTTGGCGTGCGATGCTTATCTGTTATAAAAGAGCGTAGGCACCAAGGAACTCGAGATGAAAAACACACGCACGAAACTGGTTGAAGTGGACCCCGTTTGGGGTCGAATTTGTGATGAAGCCACCGAAGCGGTTCTGAGCGAGCCATTGATGGGCGGCTTGATCCATTCTTCGGTATTGCACCACCCAACATTAGAGCGAGCGCTGGCGTACCGAATTTCCTTAAAATTAGCATCTGGCGAGATGTCGGAGCAGATTTTGCGTGAAATTTCAGATGAGGCTTATGAAGCATCACCGGTGTTGGGGCAGATGGCACGAGCCGATTTGGTGGCTGTATTTGAACGGGATCCGGCTTGCCATCGGTTGTTGCAACCGTTGTTGTACTTTAAGGGCTTTCAAGCTGTGCAGGCTTATCGGATTGGGCACTGGTTGTGGGAAAATGGCCGTCGGGATATGGCGTTCTTTTTCCAAATGCGAATATCCGAAATGTTCGGTGTCGATATTCATCCCGGCGCAAAGGTCGGGCAGGGGATCATGATTGACCATGCCCATTCGATCGTTTTCGGTGAAACGGCTGTGGTTGGAAACAATGTCTCAATGCTGCATTCAGTAACGTTGGGTGGCACTGGCAAAGAGGATGATGACAGGCATCCTAAAATTGGGAATGGCGTATTGATCGGAGCAGGGGCCAAGATTTTGGGCAACCTCAATATTGGCGATTGTTCGCGGATTGCGGCGGGTTCGGTTGTGTTGCACGATGTTCCAGCGCGTAAAACCGTAGCTGGTGTACCTGCAAAAATTGTTGGAGATTCTGGTTGTGACCAACCCTCCATGACGATGGATCAATTATTGGGCGGCGCGTCCTAAATATTGGATATGTGCAAGAATGGCCTGATGTTTTGAAGCACCGAGCCATTTTTGGTTGGATTTAGGCAAGCATTGAAACTGGGTTTTCCAAGTTTTCGACGATTGAGTTGAGTAGGATTGCCCCCAATGCACCGTCAATCACACGATGATCAACTGATAGTGTGACGGACATAACCGTGGCAATTGAAAGCTCGCCATCTTTGCCGACGACAGGTTTCCGGACACCCGCTCCAACTGCCAAAATCGCCCCATGAGGCGGATTGATCACGGCATCAAAGTTGTCGATGCCGAACATCCCAAGGTTCGAGATTGAAAAGCTGCCGCCAAGATATTCGTGTGGTGCCAGTTTCTTATCACGGGCGCGCCCGGCGAGGTCTTTCATCTCGGTTGACAGTTGCGAAAGCGACTTGGTTTCAGCGCCTTTGATCACCGGGGTAAACAACCCATCGTCCACGGCAACCGCGACAGCCACATCGGATGGTTTTAGTTGGAACAATCTATCATTTGCCCAAATAGCATTGGCTTTGGGCACAGTCTGTAGCGCCATCGCACAGGCCTTGATGATGAAATCGTTTACTGAAACCTTCAAGCCGCGTGCCTCAAGTTTTTTATTTATAAGGGCGCGGCCCTTGAGCAACGCGTCAATACGAATGTCGCGGCGCAGGTAAAAATGCGGGATCGATTGTTTGGCCTCGGTCAGGCGCGCCGCGATGGTCTTGCGCATACCATTTAGAGCGATTTCTTCATACTCACGATCTGCATAGATTTTCGTCAGGGCATCGCTGGATGGGCCAGTTGGCAAAGCCACCGCGGTTGGTAATGGGCGGGCAACGCTGATTGGTTTGCCCAGAACATCGGCTTTTACGATGCGGCCATGCGGACCAGTTCCAGAAATGGTTGACAGATCCACCCCTGCGTCAGCAGCAATGCGGCGCGCAAGCGGAGAAGCGAAAACTCTGGTGCCATCAGTCGGTTGAGGGGCCTCCGTTGTTTTGAGCGTTGCTGTATTTGTTGCAACTTCAGGATCTGGGGTGACAGGGGCAGGGGCAGTGGTGGCTGTGGGTTTGGAAGATAAATCTGTGGCGGTTTCGCCATCTTCCAGTAGCACCATAATAGCGGCGTTTACTTTCACCCCCTCAGCGCCCTCTTCGACCAGCAATTTCCCGACCGTACCTTCGTCCACAGCCTCAAATTCCATCGTGGCTTTGTCGGTTTCAATCTCGGCGATCAGGTCGCCCGAAGCCACCACATCCCCTACTTTGACCAACCATTTGGCCAGTGTGCCTTCTTCCATCGTAGGAGAAAGCGCGGGCATCAGAATTTCTATTGGCATCGCGTAAACTCCCTTAACGATATGTAACTTTATGAACTGCTTCGATAACCTCGTCAGTGGTCACCAGCGCTAGTTTTTCAAGATTGGCGGCATAGGGCATCGGTACGTCCTTGCCAGTGCAGGTGATCACGGGGGCATCCAGATAATCAAAGGCCTCCTGCATCAGTGTCGAAGCGATATGTCCACCGATTGACCCAACCGGCCAACCTTCCTCAACCGTCACGCAACGATTTGTTTTCATTACAGACTTAATAACAGTCGCAGTGTCCATTGGACGCAATGTGCGCAAATCAATGACTTCGGCAGAAATGCCGTCTTCGGCCAAACGATCAGCGGCTTCAAGCGCGTATTTCATGCCAATACCAAAGCTGACAATAGTGACATCAGTGCCCTCGCGCCAAATTTTGGCAACGCCGAATGGCACTGTGTAGTCATCCAACACAGGCACGTCAAAGCTCTGACCATAGAGGATTTCATTCTCAAGGAAAATCACCGGATTTGGATCGCGAATAGCGGTTTTCAAAAGGCCTTTTGCATCGGCTGCCGAATAAGGCATCACCACTTTCAGGCCTGGGATCTGCGCGTACCAAGCGGCGTAATCTTGGCTATGCTGGGCACCAACGCGGGCGGCAGCACCGTTGGCACCGCGAAACACCATTTGCGAGCCCATTTGACCGCCAGACATATACAATGTCTTGGCGGCGGAATTTATGATCTGATCCAGCGCTTGTACCGCGAAATTGAAGGTCATGAATTCGACAATAGGTTTTAACCCACCAAAGGCAGAGCCAACGGCAATACCGGTGAACCCATGCTCGGTGATCGGCGTATCAATCACCCGTTTGTCGCCGAATTCTTCTAGCATCCCCTGACTGATTTTATAGGCCCCCTGATATTGGGCGACTTCTTCGCCCATCAGGTAAACCATTTCATCACGCCGCATTTCTTCGGCCATTGCGTCGCGCAGGGCTTCGCGCACGGTGGTGGATTTCATCTCGGTGCCCGCCGGAATCTCCGTGTCTTGCGGAACCGTAATTGCGACGGGTGCGGCGGTTGGTAGTGGCGCTTTGGGCTCTGCCTCAACAGCTGCTGCAGGGGCAGGCGCGGCTGAAACGACCACGGCACTCGCGTCCTCACCTTCGTCCAGCAACACAGCAATGGCGGCGTTTACAGCCACGCCTTCTGTGCCTTCAGCGACCAAAATCTTACCCATGATCCCTTCATCCACAGCCTCAAATTCCATTGTGGCCTTGTCGGTCTCGATTTCAGCGAGGATCATGCCGGACTCGATCACATCCCCCTCTTTTACCAGCCATTTGGCCAATGTGCCTTCTTCCATTGTGGGGGAAAGGGCGGGCATCAGAATTTCGGTCGCCATATTAATTATCTCCGTATTATCCGATGGTTACGCTTCGGCGTAAATGTCTGTCCACAGCTCGCTTAGCGCGGGCTCAGGGCTTTCGCGTGCGAATTCAGCGGACTCATTGACCACAGCTTTGATTTCTTTGTCGATGGATTTGAGATCATCCTCGGACGCATGTTTGCCCTGTAAAATCAATTCGCGCACATGTTCAATCGCGTCGCGTTCTTCGCGTACTTTTTGCACTTCTTCGCGAGACCGGTATTTGGCAGGATCCGACATCGAGTGACCACGATAACGGTATGTCACCATTTCCAAAATGTAGGGGCCTTCGCCGGAACGACAATGCGCGACGGCCTTTTCACCCGCGGCTTTCACAGCCAAAACATCCATGCCGTCAACTGATTCACCGGGGATGCCAAAGGCTGCGCCGCGGGTGTATAATTCTGGGGTGGAAGAACCACGTTGCAGGGAGGTGCCCATCGCATATTGGTTGTTTTCGATCACGAAAATCACCGGCAATTTCCACAAGGACGCCATGTTGAATGTTTCATAAACTTGGCCTTGATTTGCGGCGCCATCGCCGAAATAGGCAAAGGACACATTGTCATTGCCCAGATATTTGTCGGCAAATGCTAAGCCGGCCCCGATTGGCACTTGTGCGCCTACGATGCCGTGGCCACCGTAAAAGTTGGCCTCTTTTGAGAACATATGCATCGAGCCACCCTTACCTTTAGAGTAGCCCCCCTCGCGGCCCGTTAACTCGGCCATCACGCCTTTCGGGTCCATGCCGCAGGCCAGCATATGGCCGTGATCGCGATACGAGGTCACCCGTTTGTCGCCCTGTTTGGTGGTGGCTTCCAACCCAACGATGATGGCCTCTTGGCCGATGTAAAGATGGCAAAACCCGCCGATCAAACCCATACCATATAGTTGGCCTGCCTTTTCCTCGAATCGTCGGATCAACAACATTTCTCGGTAGTAATGAAGCAAATCTTCTTTGGAAGTGTTCGGTTTTGTTGACGTTTTCTTGGCTGCCATTAGGGAGTGCCCTCGCGTGGTTCAAAGTAGTTTAGCATTAAACTATATACTAACTGATCGGAACAACAAGTGCGAGAAAAGAATTTGGCTGGGTTTTAACAACAGATCGCGCGCGGCCGTTAACGAATAACGATCTCATCCGCGCGCAGCAATCCAAGCACGCTGCGGGCCTGTTCGTCCAGCAGGTCAAGATCAAGATATTCGTCGGACAGGCGGTGTGCTTTGTTTTCGATCCACGCAACATCTTTGGACAGAACTGCCAAATCTTGACGCAAGATATCAGCCTCGGCGTCGATTTGCACACGGCGAAACAGACCGTAATCGCCCTGAATAGCCGCAAAAGCGAAATACAGACCAAGCGTCAAAACGCCGGAAAAATAGATAATCACGCCAACGGGAGGGCGTTTACGAGAGAAATTCATGACTGTCTGCCTCTTGGATGCCGTCTTTACTGCGGCTTTTGTCGACAGTATCAAAACCTACGCGTTTTGTGAATCCCTAAAATAACCAACGCAGTATCCGGTTTGACCGGATCTGGTTGTTGGTCGCAGCGCGGGCGGAAAACCGATTGAGAAAGCGCAAATAATGCATGGATTTCAAAACGGTAAGGGTCAGCAGCCGCATTCTATAGCGTTTGCATGTGGTGGCGGCGCGGATCAGCTCAGTCATTTTGATCACATAGTGACCCTCAGCCTGCCGATGTGCGTGGTATTCGTCCAAAGTGTTGTTTTTAAACCGTTCTGCCAGATCGACAGCGTCGCCTACCCCCAAATTCAATCCACGCCCATCCACGGGCGAGTGGCAATGCGCGGCGTCACCGGCCAGAAAAATCCGACCAATGCTATAACGTTCGGCTTGGCGCACGGCGACGTCAAAGGTGCCTTGTGTGTTGACCTTTTCCACCTCAATGCCAGAGGGCAGCATGTTCACGGCATCATCTTTGTTTGACGTAATCCGAAAGCGGCTTTTGCCGATTGGCACAGCGGTGGCCACATGCCCGTCGGGCAAAATGTATATTTTGGCGTGGTTCGGATTGTTGATGTTGGCCAAATTCACATCAGCAACAGACCATTTGTCGGGCAAAGTGAAACCAGGAAACTTTATGCCCAGAGATTTGCGCACAAAACTTTTCACCCCGTCAGCTGCGATGACATAGTCAAACCGCTCAGTCTTTTGGTTGATTTGTACCGTCACCCCATCATCATCTTGCGAGATCGCGCGGCATCTGGCGTTTTTGCGAATGCGAACGCCGTATCTACTTAGGCTGTCGATCAAATGTTGCTCAAACTGATCCTGTGCAATGCCCAGCACCCGAAAATTATCGTCCTTTAGGGCGCTGATTTTAACGCGCGCTGCATGTTTTCCATCACGAAACAAATCGACATTTGGCACATTGATGGCGGCTGCGAATATACTCTCGCCAGCACCGCAGGGTGCCAACATGCGGATCACATCGGAATGCACTATTACAGCGCGCGAATTGCTATAGGGTGTTTTGCGGCGGTCGATCAGGGTTGGGGTAAACCCGTAGCGGGCCAATTCAACGGCGGCCGCCAGTCCTGTGGGGCCAGCACCAATGATGAGGATTTTCGCCTCGTGACTGAGCTGATCGTCCATCTTGATACTTCCCAACATAATGTCCGGCAGCACCTGCAATCGTCTGAAAATTGCAGGTGCCGCTGGCTATAATGCTTAGGCTTTGCCTTTGTAGATATCAACCAGTTTGCCCAACATATCCAGCGCGTCTTGGCGCTCGCGTTGGAACGTGTTGCGACCAATGATTGAGCCGTTGCCGCCGCCGTCGCGGATTGCGCGGGCGTCGTCATAAACACTGTCAGCGCCCTTTTTGGCCCCGCCCGAGAACACAACGATACGGCGACCGCCAAAGCTGGCGTCCATGCAATGTTTCACACGTGCGGCTTGGGTGGCGATGTCAATTTTCTCATCTTCATAGACCTTTTTAGCGGCGGGCAATGACAGATGATCGGTCGACAGTTTGATCTTAATGATATGCGCGCCCAGCAGGGCCGCGATTTGCGCTGCATAGGCCGCGATGTCGATGGCTGTTTCGCCGTCGCTGTCCAGCGCTTCGCCGCGTGGGTAGGACCAGATCACCGATGGCAGCCCCTTGGCGGCCGCTTCTTCGCGCATGGCCGAGATTTCTTCGAACATGTCCAAACCCATTGAAGAGCCGGGGTAGATCGTGAACCCGATAGCCGAGGCACCGATGCGCAGCGCGTCATCAACAGAGGCAGTGATGGCTTGGTCTTTTGGCGCTTCATTCGGGATCAGTGAGTTGGCCGAGTTGACCTTCAGGATCGTCGGGATTTGACCTGCAAAGGTGTCAGCACCGGCTTCCAACATGCCCAGAGGCGAAGCAAAAGCGTTCAACCCAGCGTCAATCGCCAATTGGTAATGGTAATGCGGATCATAAGCGGCAGGGTTTGGCGCAAAAGAGCGTGCAGCACCGTGCTCAAAACCTTGGTCAACGGGCAGAATAATCATTTTGCCAGTGCCACCCAGCTTGCCGTTCATCAAGATACGGCAAAGGTTTGCTTTTACACCAGGGCAGTCGGCTTCGTAGTTGGACAAAATTTTCTGAACAATGCGTGTCGCTCTCATTACGTGATCCTTTACAATGTTTATGGGCGTTGGCACTGCTCTATTAAGGTATGCAACTGCTTGCAACGCTGTTGGCGCTACCATTTTAAGAATAGCGCCAATTCACTGATTTTGAGCATGATTTGCATCGTTTTGCCGGTGGTTTGGCCGATTCAGAGCTATTCCAGCGCCGCAACACCGGGCAGGGTTTTGCCCTCCATCCACTCCAAAAACGCGCCACCTGCGGTCGAAATATAGGTGAAATCATCGCCGTGGTTCGATGCATTGATGGCCGCCACTGTGTCACCGCCACCGGCGATGGAAATCAGGTTGTCGGCACCGGTTTCGCTCGCAATCTTGTCCAACATGGCGAATGTGGCGGTTTGGAACGGCTCCAATTCGAACACGCCAAGCGGCCCGTTCATTACCAAAGTGTTGGAACCCGCAATCACAGCATTGATCCGGTCTGAGGTTTTTGGACCCGCGTCCAAAATCATCGCATCCGCTGGGCAGGCGTCGACGGGCAGGACTTCATGATCGGCGTTTGCCTTGAATTCACGGGCCACCACGATGTCGTCGGGCAGGATGATCTCACAGCCCGCCGACGTGGCTTTGGCCAGTATTTCCAGAGCCGTGTCTTTCATATCATGTTCAGCCAGCGATTTGCCGACATCCACACCTTGGGCCGCCAAAAACGTGTTGGCCATGCCGCCGCCGATGACCAGATGATCAACTTTGCTGACCAGATTGCCCAACAACTCCAGTTTGGTCGACACTTTGGCCCCGCCAACCACCGCACAAACAGGGTGTTTGGGACTGCCTAAAGCTGCCTCAAGCGCGCTGAGTTCGGACTGCATCAAACGGCCTGCGCAAGACGGCATCAATGCGGCGATGCCAGCGGTGGATGCATGGGCGCGGTGCGCCGCAGAAAAGGCGTCGTTGCAAAACACATCGCCCAGCGTGGCCAATTCGGCGGCGAATGTAGCGTCATTGGCTTCTTCGCCCGCATTAAAGCGCAGGTTTTCCAGCAACAGTATATCACCTTCGGTCATATCGTTGATGGCTGATCCAGCGGGAATGCCGTCTGCGCCATCGGCGAATTTTACGGGTTGCCCAAAGGCGGCTTCAAGTGCTGGCAGGGTGACACGCAGCGACATCTCGGGCACGACCTTGCCTTTGGGGCGGCCGAAATGGGCCATTAAAACGGGTTTGCCGCCTGCGGCCAGAATGTCGCGCACCGTTGGCACGATGCGTTCGATCCGCGTGGCGTCGGTGACGATGCCATCTGAAACGGGGACGTTAATGTCGACCCGAACCAAAACCACTTTGCCGTTCAAATTAACATCGTCTAGCGTCTTCCAGCCCATTGCAGACCTCCATTTATGCTGATTTCCGCACATTTTCACCATCCGGCGGGCAGGGTCAATGCGGCATGTGGTGATTGCCTCTTTTATAATGCGCGCATCCCGCTTAGGTTCGCCCCCAAATGACTGCATTTAAAAAGGAGCGCCAGATATGGCCGACATTAAAGATCCCGAAAACACAATTCTGATGGAATTGACTGGTGGCACTGTGACCATCGAATTGCTGCCAGATGTTGCCCCAAAGCACGTCGAACGCATGAAAACGCTGACCCGCGCAGGCGCCTATGACAACGTGTGTTTTCACCGCGTGATTGACGGCTTCATGGCCCAAACCGGTGATGTGGCCAACGGCAACATGGAAAATGACTTTAACTTGCGTGCCGCTGGCACAGGCGGGTCTGAGCATGCTGATGTGCCTGCCGAGTTCTCCAAGGTGCCGCATGCACGTGGCAGCATTGGCGCTGCGCGTTCGCAAAACCCTGATTCCGCCAACTCGCAGTTCTTCATCAACTTTGGTGACAATGCGTTTTTGAACGGTCAATACACCGTTTATGGCCAAGTTATTGACGGCATGGACCATGTTGACGCGATTGCGCGCGGCGAGCCACCAATGGCGCCCGACCGGATGATCAGCATGAAAGTTGCTGCAGATGCTTAAAACGCTCTGGTTGCCGATTACGGTTGCGGCATTGGGCGCGGCGATCTGGGCGGCATTTTTCATCTATGATGGTGCCGACCAGCAAGTCTTGAACGATGACACGCCCAGCCCCAATCTGGTGATTGAGGTTGGCGGCAGCCACAGTGGCACGATTGTGATTGATCTGCTGCCCAATGTTGCGCCCAAACACGTGGAGCGCGTGATCGCGCTGGCCAAATCCGGCGCCTATGATGATGTGATCTTTCACCGCGTGATTGATGGCTTTATGGCGCAAACCGGTGACGTTCAGTTCGGCGTGCGCGGTGGTGACAATGCCAAAGCCGGCATGGGCGCCTCGGCACTGCCTGATTTGGACGCCGAGTATTCCAATGTCCCGTTTAAGCTGGGCACGGTGGGGGCGGCACGCTCTTCCAATCCAAATTCGGCCAACAGTCAGTTCTTTATTGTGTTGGCACCCGCCAAGCATTTGAACGGCGACTACACCGTGTTTGGTCAAGTCACCGAAGGGTTGGAGACGCTTTACAACATCAAGCTGGGCAATTCCGCCGCCAAAGGTGCGGTTGATGATCCTGACTATATGGTGAAAGTCACCGTCACCAACGAATAAGGTTATGGGGCGCGGCCAGCTGCGCCCCAAAGCACTCCTATCACTCTGTCGTGAGCAGGGCTATTTTCGCGAAGCCTGTTCTGCCATCCTTTGGGTCTTAAACCGAAAAGGATCTGAGATGCGACGTTCTTTGCGAATATTCCCCTTGATCGCGAGCCTTGTGGCTGTGTTTGCCACCTCAGTTGCTGCGAACCCTGAACGCTGGAAATCCGAGTGGCCCAAGACTGATTTCAGCCGCAGTTCAGTGACCGACTGGAGTGAAATCCTATCCGGTGGCCCGCCCAAGGACGGCATTCCGGCGCTGTCTGACCCTCAATTTCGCAACGTGGCCTCGGAAACACGGATCGAGCCGCGCGAGCCTGTGATTACGGTAGAAATCAAGGGGCAGGTGCCGCGGGCCTATCCGATCCGGTATTTGACGTGGCATGAAATAGTGAATGACAAGGTCGGCGGCGTGCCGATCGCGGTGACGTTTTGCCCGCTTTGTAATTCAGGCATGGTGTTTGATCGCCGCGTTGGTGGCAAACTGCGCCAGTTCGGGGTGTCGGGCAAGCTGCGCAATTCGGACATGGTGATGTATGATGTTGAAACCGAGAGCTGGTGGCAACAAGCGATCGGCACTGGAATTGTCGGTGCACATAAGGGGGAAGTGTTGAAGCAATTGCCCAGTTGGATGGAGAGCTGGGCCGAGTTTAAGGCACGCAATCCAGACGGGTTGGTGATGGACGAGCCGGATTGGGGACGTTCATATGGCCGCAATCCTTATGTCAGCTACGACAGCTCTGCGCGGCCCTTTTTATATGGCGGCGAGTTGCCGCCGCATGGCATCCCGCCACTGATGCGGGTGGTGCGGGTTGGAAAACGGGCTTGGCCGATGAGCAGGCTGAGCGCTGAGGCGGAAGTGCGTGAGGCCGGTTTGGTGATCAGTTGGGTTGCCGGGCAGGCCTCGGCCTTGGACACGGGGCGGATTGGGGATGGTAAAGACGTTGGCACGGTTCGTGTGCAGGACGGGTCTGGGCGCGATGTGGCCCATGACGTGATGTTTGCCTTTGCGTTTCACGCGTTTTTCCCGCGTGGGAAGTGGATGTTGCCTTAAAGGGGCTGACGCGCTGGTTGATGGTAAAACCCCCGCCCGAATAAACACTGGCCCCCTGAAGGGGGAGGCGATGGGGGCGAAGGTTTGGTGTGATAATCACATTGCGTTTGGCGAGAGGGTGGAGCCTCCGGCGGAGGTATTTTGGGCAAGAAGAAGCTAAGGGGTGAGCGTAACCAGTGCGTGGCGTTTTTTGCCTGCTGAGAGTTTTAGAGGTGGGTTCAGGTCGCTACTTGTAATCATTTGGCCGGCTGAGGTGACTGGTTTGTCGTTCATTTTGGCCCCGTTTTCTGAAATCAGGCGTTTGGCGTCTTTGCCGGATTTTGAGAGGCCGGATTTTACGAAGAGTTGCACGATGGAGATGCCATCGCCGATGTCCTCAGAGCTGAGTGCAATTGTCGGCAGATCGTCGCCAACGCCGCCTTTTTCGAACACTTCTCGGGCAGTGGCTTCGGCGGTTTTGGCGGCTTGGGCACCATGGGCGAGGGTTGTGACCTCATTTGCCAATCGGATTTTGGCGGCGTTGATGTCGGCACCGTCAAGTGCTGCCAATTGCTCGCATTCTTCAATCGGCAGTTCGGTATAGAGTTTCAGGAACCGTCCGACATCGGCGTCCGTGGTGTTGCGCCAGAATTGCCAGAACTCATAGGGGCTGCGCATTTCAGGGTTCAACCAGACGGCGCCATCTAGGGATTTTCCCATCTTTTTGCCATCGGAAGTTTCCAGCAAAGGCGTGGTGAGGCCGAAAATCTGGTTGTCCAGCACGCGGCGGGTCAGGTCGATCCCGTTGACGATATTGCCCCATTGGTCAGAGCCGCCCATTTGCAAGAGGCAACCATAGCGGCGGTTTAGCTCAAGAAAATCATAGGCTTGCAGGATCATGTAGTTGAACTCCAGGAAGGACAACGATTGTTCGCGGTCCAGCCGAGATTTCACGGATTCAAAAGCCAGCATTCTGTTGACCGAGAAATGGCGCCCGATATCGCGCAAGAACGACAGGTAGTTCAATCCGTCGAGCCATTCCGCGTTGTTGACCATTTCGGCATCGGTCGGTGCGTCGCCAAAGCTGACGTAATTTGTGAACACGGCCTTGATGCCCGCGATGTTGGCGTTGATCGCATCATCATCCAGCAGCGGGCGCTCGTCCGCGCGAAAAGACGGATCACCCACCTTGGTGGTGCCGCCGCCCATCAAAACAATCGGTTTATGGCCGGTTTTTTGCAACCAACGCAGCATCATGATTTGGATCAGGCTGCCCACATGCAGGGATTTCGCGGTGGCGTCAAAGCCGATATAGGCTGGCACGACGCCTTTGATCAGGGCTTCGTCAAGGGCCTGATAGTCGGTGCAATCGGCGACAAAGCCGCGTTCCAGCATCACCCGCATGAATTCTGATTTGGCGTGGTAAGTCATCTTGATAAATATCCGTTCTCATGTGCTTTGGACCCTGATATATCGGGGCGAGCGCTGAAGGGAAAGAGCATGTTGAAAACAGGACCGATATGGGCGCTTGGCGCGATGTCTGGCACGTCGCTGGATGGGGTGGACGCAGCGATGCTGCGCACGGATGGAGTTTCAATTTTTGAATTTGGCGAGGGTCGCTATCGGCCCTTTAGTAAGGATGAGCGCACGGTGATCCGGGCGGCACTTGGGCAATGGCCACAGGAAGCGGGCGTGGCAGCGGCGGCAGAGTTGGTCGAAACCGCCCATGCGGAATTGTTGAACGGGATTAAGGGTGCTGAACTGGTTGGCTTTCATGGTCAGACCTTGGCGCATGATCCAGCGGGCCGAGGCACCCATCAGGCGGGCGACGCCAATGTTTTGGCCGAAGTTTTAAACACCCCAGTGGTTTGGGACTTTCGAACATCTGACGTTGAAATGGGCGGGCAGGGGGCGCCGCTGGCACCGTTTTACCATTTCGCTTGTGCCAAATGGATCAAGGCAGTCGCCCCCGTGGTGTTTTTAAACCTGGGTGGTGTGGGAAATTTGACATGGGTGGATCCGACCAAGGAAACCCCAGAACAGCCGGGCGCATTGCTGGCGTTTGACACCGGCCCTGCCAATGCACCGATCAATGATTTGGTGGCGGCGCGGTTGGGGCATGCCTATGATCAGAATGGCGAATTAGCCCTGCTGGGCGCTGTGGATGAGCCGCTAGTCGAGGCGTTTCTGGAGCGTGGATATTTCCACAAAATGCCTCCCAAGTCACTGGATCGAAACGATTTTGAGGACGTGTTGGAATTGGTCGCTGATCACAGTGACAGTGATGCTTGCGCCACATTAACGGCGATCGCAGCCGCCTCGGTCGCCAAGGGGATGGAGCATTGCCCAAGCCCGCCAAGCCGTGTGTTGGTGACGGGTGGCGGACGTCACAATGCGGCTGTGATGGCGATGCTGTCGGTCTTGTTGGATTGCCCCGTGCAACCCGTTGAAGAGGTCGGGTTGGATGGCGATATGCTCGAGGCGCAGGCATTTGCCTATCTGGCAGTGCGGGTGTTGCGCGGCATGGCGACGTCCTGCCCGTCAACCACGGGCGTTGCAGCCCCTGTGGGCGGCGGTAAGGTGAGCCGACCGGCCGTCTAACCCGCGCATTTTTCAGCGGCGGCAAAACGATGCGTGAGGCTGGTTAAAAACCATTGGGTAGCAGAATGAACGCAGACGTTTTGGCCAATTTCGATTGCGCGAAATCTGGCGTCTATGGGCACATCGATCTGGTTTTCATCGATCAAATCGACAGTGACAAAGCTGCCCGCCGAAAGGCGCCCTGCAGAAAAGCCAACGCTTGATATCGTCGCGCTTTGATAGCCAAGGGATTTTGGCACTGACAGGCTGATGTTCTGACTAACAGCGAATAGGGTGCCAGCCACAAGGAACGTCTCGGCAAAGCGCGCGAGAATTTTTCTAATGCTCATAGATTTCAAATGGGAATTTCCCTGAGGGTTTCAAGGAAAAAATCCTAATCGTACGGAATTTCAACACCTTGCGGCATCATCTCAAAGCCTTCAAAATTAAAACCTGGCGATACGGTGCAGCTCACCAACGTATAGTCGCCTGTGCTGCGGGCGGCTTGCCAGTGGTGTGTTGGCACGATCAATTGCGGGGTTTCATTGCCCAGCACGTCCGGCCCCAACACATGGTCACGGGCAGGGCCCGCCGCGGTTTCTGACATGCTGAGGATCAGCGGCGCGCCGGCGTGGTAATGCCAGATTTCCGCAGCATCAACGCGGTGCCAGCGGCTCGACTCGCCTGCCTTGAGCAGGAAGTAGATGCAGGTGCCGACAGGACGCTGACCATTTTGTGACGGCGCGACCCACGTCTGGCGATAATGTCCGCCTTCGGGGTGGGGTGCCAGATTTAGTCTGGATATGAGTGCGTCGGCATGGCTCATGGTTTGGATAAATCTATGTGGCCGGGCGCTGGTCCCATAGCAAGAGTTGTCGGGCTCGGAGGCGTCGGGCTCGGGGGTGTCGGCGCAGGCGTTGGTCCGGTGTCATCCGCATGGGGCCTTTGTGGCCTGTGCGTGTCGCGCCAAATTCTCTCACGACCGATCAAAAAGCGCTCAAGCTCTGCAATAGTGGGTCTGTTGGCGTCGATAAATTCGATCGCTGCTTGGAGTTCACGTTGCAGCCGCTGATTTGACATGCCTTGCAGGCGCAGGGATTGCCCGTCGATGGTGCGTTGTGGCTCATCCGTTGATTTGCTTCTGGCCTGCTGATTGAACAATCCCCCGGTGGTTTTGGCTCTTTGGCTTTTGTTACTCGTCAGGCGTGGTGGCTCCCAGCGCGGGCCGCCAAGATAGACGGCGGCAAACATGGTTTTTGCCTTTCGCGGTGAGGTTCCACCAACCCTTAGGGCGTCGTAAAACATCCGATGCACATCTTGCCAGGTTTCAGAGTGGTATTGGATCAGTTCGGCGTTGCCAACACCACAATAGGCGTCGTGAACGGCGGCCGCGTTGACAAACTCTTTGCTGGTAGGAGAGCCAACCATGGCGACGAAAACGGGCGGAATGGAGGCCCCATCTGTCAGGGTGCCTTTTGGGGCGACCCATGTCTTTTTCTCAGAATCGACGAATTGCAGATCACGGGCCATCGGATAAAAGGTGGCCTTTCGCAACAGCAGGTTGATCGGGGTGGTCAGCAACGTCAGGGGCGCATTGAAAAAAGCGCAAATTGGTTGCGACGACATCTGGCACGAGGGTTCAGGAACCCTTAGATTATCTGCTGCTCTGGTGGTTTGTGACGTGGGTTGGGTGCATGCGCTTAGGCATAAAGTTAGTGCAATAATAGGGCGGTACATAATTTCCTCAATTGAATAGAATAAATTCGGGGCAGGTAATTTGAGTGTCTAATTGTATCACTGTAACACAAATCATCCACCCCGAAAAGCTATTTCAAAATCGAGCGCCCTGCGTATTCAGCTGTCTCGCCCAGCATTTCCTCGATCCGGATCAATTGGTTATATTTTGCTAACCTATCCGAGCGCGCAAGCGAGCCGGTTTTGATTTGACCACAGTTGGTGGCCACAGCCAGATCAGCAATCGTTGCGTCTTCGGTTTCGCCGGAACGGTGCGACATCACGCAGGTCATGCCAGCACGATGCGCCATATCAACGGCCTTTAGTGTTTCAGACAGCGTGCCGATTTGATTGACTTTAACAAGCAATGAATTGGCGGCCTTTTTCTCGATGCCGGTGGCCAGACGCTCGGGGTTGGTCACGAACAAATCGTCCCCAACCAGTTGGATCGTGTCGCCCAATGCAGCGTTCAGCGCGACCCAACCGTCCCAGTCATCTTCGGACATGCCGTCTTCGATGCTGATGATCGGATAATCCGCGGCCAGCGCTTGCAGGTAGGCGACGTTTTCTTGCGATGTCAGCGATTTGCCTTCGCCTTTCATCTCGTATTTGCCATCGACGTAATATTCAGTGGCGGCGCAATCCAGCGCCAGATAGATATCCTCGCCGGGTTTGTAGCCAGCTTTTTCGATTGAGCGCAGGATAAAGTCCAGCGCGTCACGGGTGGAGGACAGGTTCGGGGCAAAGCCGCCCTCGTCGCCGATGCCTGTGGACAGGCCGGCGGCGGATAATTCACCTTTTAGAGTGTGGAACACTTCGGCGCCCATACGCACGGCGTCGCGGATGTTTTCAGCCGATACCGGCATGATCATGAATTCTTGGATGTCGATCGGGTTGTCGGCGTGCTCGCCACCGTTGATGATGTTCATCATCGGCACCGGCAACATGCGGGCCGAGGTGCCGCCAACATAGCGGTACAACGGCTGTTCCGAATAGGTGCCCGCGGCGTGGGCGACGGCCAGCGAGACGCCCAAAATGGCGTTTGCACCCAGACGTGATTTGTTCGGTGTGCCGTCTAATTCGCACATGATCGCATCGATGGCTTCTTGCTCGCCACTGTCCATGCCAACCAGTTCTTCGGCGATTTCACCGTTCACCGCAGCAACAGCCGCCAAAACGCCCTTGCCCAGATAGCGTGACATATCTCCGTCGCGTTTTTCAGCAGCCTCATAGGCCCCCGTTGACGCGCCCGAGGGCACGGCAGCACGGCCCATTGTGCCGTCCTCGAGCGTCACATCAACCTCGACGGTCGGGTTGCCACGGCTGTCCAGAATTTCGCGGGCGAAGATGTCGATGATGGTGCTCATGGGGATGGTCCTTTTGAGAATAAATGTATTCAGGTCGAGCATGTTTTACTGTGCTTATTGGCGCAAGGAAAGAGGGCAATTTTGATCAATTTGTATTGGTTATTATTGCACGGACCGTCAAATTCTTAAGAGTGTCACGGTATTTTTTAGGAGTTTAAACGGGTTAACCTGATTAGCCCTAGCCCAACCGGAGTCCCCAATGCCAACCATCGAGGCGTTTTATCTCGGAACAACATATGATTTAGATCCTTTGGAGCTGGATTATGATACCGAGTATGCCAATGATTTGGTCGGCTTAATCTTTGGATCGGTTGCTGACCCGCTTTATGACAATATTGAGTTGCTTACCCTCACTGACAGCAACGGTGACGGGACTATCGAATCGAATGACCTGCTCGGCTTTGAAGATGACCTAACCTACGGTGGGGTTTCTTCCGGGTTAGACAGTGAAGTGCAGTATGACGTCACGGTCACCTATTCTGATGGCACAACCGCCTTGACCACGATGCTGGTGTTCCAAGACGCGCTGGGGCGGGTGTTTTTGGCCCCGCATATTGAACTCCATGCCGACAATGATGTGCTGAATGACCATCCGATCGTGTCGATCGAGCTTGGTGCAGTCAGCGGTGATGGATACAGCGGCGTTCAAGCAAACCTTGAGCAGGACGCCTTTATCACCTGCTTTGTTACGGGCACTTTGATTGCCACCAAATTGGGACTGAAAAAAATTGAAAAACTGTCGGTCGGTGACAAGGTTTGCACAATGGATCACGGATATCAGCCAATTCGATGGATCGGAGCAAAGCGGGTGCGTGCGATCGGGCGATTGGCCCCAATCAAAATAATGGCTGGGGCCTTGGGGCAGGGGCTACCTACACGCGACTTATGGGTGTCGCCGCAGCACCGGATACTGGTGCGTTCAAAAATTGCGCGGCGGATGTTCGGCTGTTTTGAGGTCTTGCTGCCAGCCAAAAAATTACTGGGAATGCCGAGCGTAATTGTGGATGAAAGCAATGCATATGTCACCTATTGGCATTTTCTGTTTGATCACCATGAAATTGTTTTCTCCGAAGGCGCCGCCACCGAGAGCTTTTATACAGGGCCACAAGTACTAAAATCGATGGATGCAGCCACCAGAGCGGAAATATTTGCCCTGTTCCCCAGCTTGGCGCAGGGGGCTGGTCCGCCGTCCCCAGCGCGCCTATTTGTAACCGGCAAACGGCCGATCCGCCTGTTGGAACGTCATTTGAAAAATGGTCATCAGATTTATCAGGAAGGTTCGATAAATTAAGCGCGACGTTGCTCGCGTAAAAATGCATATAGCCCCGCCGCGATGGTGATGGCGACGCCGACCAGGGTCCACATGTCGGGGCGCTCGCCAAACACGATTGCACCGACGATCAATGCGAAAATGATCCGTGTGTAACGAAACGGTGCCACGACCGAAACATCGCCCAGCCGCATGGCCGCAGTGATCGCCCAATAGCCCACCACCGTAAAGGCGACCATGCTGATGATTTGTACCCAGTTTGTCAGGCTCATGGCTTGCGGTGTTTGGCCAAGAGCTATCAAGAACAAACCCGCAGGGATCAGCATCGAAATACCATAGGTCGACAGGCGCAGGTTTGGCATTTCAACCGGCACCATGCGGCTGGACAGATCACGCATCGCAAGGCCAATCATCCCAAACACTGCCCAGATCGAGGCCTGATCAAAGTCACTGCCGCCTGGTCTGATGATAATCAACACCCCGACGAAGCCAACGATAATTGCGCTCCAACGGCGCCATTGCACCCGTTCCTTTAGCAAAAATACTGCCCCCAGTGTCACCACCAATGGGGTGGCTTGGGTGATTGATGAGGCCAGCGATAGATCGATCTTTGAAAGCGCCGTAAGATAGCAAATCGTGCCAAATATCTCGCTGAAGTTTCGCAGCATGACTGGAAACAGGAAAAAGTCACGCGCCAAGATGGCATGGCCTTTTGCGCGGGTCAGGGCGGCAAAGACCACCCCACCAAACAGGCCAACGAAAAATATGATTTGCCCAACTGGCAGGTCCTCGGACAGGGATTTGACGAAGCTGTCGCCACCTGTAAACCCAATCATCGACAGAACCATAAGGCCGATGCCGCGCAGGTTGTCGCGCGATTGGTCCGTGGATTGCGACTCGCTCACTTGCGAATTGGCACGCCGTATAATTCCAAACGGTGCCCCTTCAGCCGATATCCAAGCTTTTGCGCAATCTTTTCTTGCAGGGCTTCAATTTCGGGGTCAATAAATTCAATCACCTTGCCCGAGTTCATGTCGATCAGATGATCGTGGTGGTCACGATCCGCAGATTCGTACCGCGCCCGTCCATCACCGAACTCGTGCTTGTCCAAAATGCCAGCTTCTTCAAATAATTTGACAGTGCGGTACACCGTGGCAATCGAAATACGTGCGTCTACTGCGCTGGCGCGGGCGTATAATTCTTCAACATCAGGGTGGTCATTGGCGTCTTCCAGCACAGCTGCAATCACGCGGCGCTGTTCCGTCATGCGCAACCCAGAGCGTTCGCATTTGCTGATTATTGTTTCAGGCATGAAGACTCCCCAGATGAATTTAATCACGGTTTATGCGAAAACGGGCGCGGCCTCCACCCGTTTGTCGAAAAAAAATGCCTTGATCTGCCATTCCCCAGACAGGGCATCTCCCCCTCACA
The DNA here is from genome assembly GCA_033851955.1 of Marinosulfonomonas sp. Lineage (GTDB taxonomy): Bacteria > Pseudomonadota > Alphaproteobacteria > Rhodobacterales > Rhodobacteraceae > Profundibacter. Next base: position 150,433 of record JAWSVK010000014.1, on the reverse strand, counting down.
TCAACTCCGGTTCGCGCCCGACACGTGTGGCCAGCGGGGCCACGGTCAACCCTTGGACGATGATCGAGAACATCACTAGAATATAGGTCGCGGCCAGTATCAACGGTTTATATTCGCTGTCGGGCAGGGACAGGGCCAAGGCGACTGAAATGCCGCCCTTTAACCCGCCCCATGTCATTATCGGGATCACACCTTTTGAAAATTCGCGGAACGGTTTGAGCACCATCACCGGCACCGCCACCGCCACCAAACGTCCAACCAGCGACAGGCCAATCGCGCCGATACCCGCGACTATGGCGTCATTGGTAAAGGCCACGGCGAACACCTCAAAGCCGATCATCAAGAACAGCACCGCGTTCAGGATTTCGTCGATCAGTTTCCAAAACGCATCAACGTATTTGCGAGTTTCCTCAGACATGCCGTGCTTCATGCCGACGTCGCCGATGAACAGGCCAGACACCACCGCCAAGATAGGGGCGGAGACATGCATGTAGATGGCCAATTCGTAACCGCCAAACGCCAAGCCCAGCGTGATCAACACTTCGAGTGAATAGTCATCAATCAAGCGCATGACGCGGAACGTCAGCCAGCCGAGGACGCCGCCCAACACGGCCCCGCCGATGGCTTCTTGGCCAAACAATGTCAGCGCGCCCATCAGGCCGGTTGCGTGGGCGTCATGGCCGGACGGAAACGCCATTCCGACCAGCACCAAGAACACCACATAAGCAACGCCATCGTTGAACAGGCTTTCGCCCGCGATCTTGGTTTCCATGGTTTTCTTAAGGTTCGCCGCCCGCAACACACCCAACACGGCGACCGGATCGGTCGGGGATGCCAATGCGCCAAACACCAGCGCCACCAAAATAGGCATGCCCGTAAGCCAGCTAAATCCAACGCCAATGATCACGGTCGACAACGCAACGCCAAAGGTCGCCATCAAGGCCACCAAGATCCATTCACGTCGCAGGTCCGAGATTTTCACATGCAAAGCGCCGGCAAACAGCAACAGCCCCAACATGCCCTCTAACAGGGCGCTGGAAAACTCCAGCTCCTCAACTTGGCTGCGCACCGCATCCGCCATGCCCCATTCCGGCACCATGTAATCGACGCCCATCACGCCAAGGGACGCAAGGAAGGCAACGATTAAAATGCCGATCGAGGAGGGCAGTTTCAAAAACAGATAGTTGATAGACCCAAAGGCCCCCGCCAACACGATCAATAGCGAGGCAATTTGCAGAAGTGTCATGACGGGCGTCCCTGATTTGGCTTTGTTGGATGTCTCTTATCACAAGCCACTTACGAATGGGAACGCGCAACTGGAGCGTGGGGTAAATGAGGGGGCAGGGTGGTCCTACTTATTGGTGGCAGTTTTTAGCTGCTCAAAGGCATCCGTCCCGAGCAATTTGCCACTCTTTTGTGCAATATCAAAAGCTGTTTCGCCGCTTTCACGGGTTATGCTCGCATCGGTCCCTGCCGCCAGCAAAATGCTGATGGTTTCGGACGCAGAACTTAATGCCGCCGCATGTAAGGCGGTCCAGCCACCGCGCCCCACTGCGTTCGGGTCAGCTCCAACCCTAAGTAAAGCACATTTTCAGGTTTCCCGCTCCTTGCTGCATGGTGCAAGGCAGGCCTGGGTCTGCCTTTTACATTTGGGTCTGCTCCCGCTTCGATTAAAACGTTTATGCTCTCAGGCGTGCCGAAGATTGCTGCAATATGCAAAGGAGTCGTTCCCCCCACATCTCGAGCGTTTGGGTCTGCGCCACCTTTAAGTAGTGCGTTGATATTATCCAGTGTGCCCTCATGTACTGCAAGATGTAGGGGCGTTTGCCTAAACTCATTCCATGGGTTCGGGTCAGCCCCCGCCTTTATCAAAGCATCGATATTTTCAGGCGTGCCTTCCAGCGCTGTAGAATGCAACGCAGTTCGTCCATACTTATCCTGCACATTCAGCTCCGCTCCCGCTTGAACCAAAGTATTGATATTTTCAGGTGTGCCAAGCGCAGCCACAAAATGCAGGAGGGGCACGCCAATTTGTCCCCATGAATTTGGGTCAGCGGCCTCAATCGCTGTATTGATTTCCTCCTGCGTCGCGGTTTTCCACCAATCATCTTTGCAAAGCACGCCGCACTCATCCGCCAGCAGCGAAGTTGCCGTTAGCACTAAAACCGCTGCAGACATCAAAATTTTGCGCATAAATTATCTTTCACCAATTAACGGGCCCAAACTCATTCTGTCCTTCTATATCACCGTGCCTCCACAATTTGGAACTTGCAACAGGGTCGCCCCCGTGCGCTGTTGCCCCAAACAAAGGACATCCACATGCAGCGCAAACCCAACATTGATCTTTTCGGTGCCGTCTCGCTGGTTGGTATCTCATTCCTTTTGGGGTTCAACCAAGTGGTGATCAAAGTGGTGAACGGCGGCCTTCAGCCCGTGTTTTTCGCCGGAGTGCGCTCCTTAGGGGCGCTGCTTTGTGTCTATCTGTGGATCCGATTTCGCGGGCGGAAACTCGACTTCAAAAAAGGAACCATGCGGGCTGGCATATTCGTCGGGGTGATCTTTGCCGCAGAATTCCTGTGCCTGTTCATCGCGATGGACCTCACCACCGTGATCCGCACCACGGTGATATTCTACTCGATGCCCGTCTGGCTAACCGTCGCCGCGCATTTCCTTATTCCTGGCGAGCGTGTCACCCCGATCAAAGCTGCCGGCTTGGCAATGGCCTTTGCGGGTGTGGCCTATGCCATCCTCTCAAACGGGGTGGGCGGCGAAAGCAGCTTGGCGGGGGATTTGTTTGCCTTGGGCGCGGCGGTCAGCTGGGCGGGTATTGCATTGGGCGCGCGGATCACGCGCCTGTCCGAGGTGAGCCCCGAAATGCAGGTGTTTTGGCAGGTCATCGTTTCCGCCCCTATCCTGTTGTTGATCGCCATAATTTTCACCCCGACGTTTGGCCCGTTGGTGCGCGATCTTGAACCGCTGCATCTTTGGGGCTTGGCGTATCAAATCGTGGTGGTCGTGACGGGTGTTTTCATGTTTTGGTTCTGGTTGCTGAAAATTTATCCGGCCAGTTCGGTGGCGTCCTTTGGGTTTTTGACGCCGATCTTGGGCGTGCTGATGGGCTGGGGATTGCTGGGCGAAGCCATCGACACCTCGATCATTACCTCGCTGGTGTTGGTGACGGGCGGGATCGTTCTGATCAACCGCCCTGTGCGCAAGTCGAACTAGCTAAAACGGCTCGGCATTACGCCCTGTCTGCCTCGTGCCAAACAATGTTGAACCCTTCATCCCCTGCGGGCGCGACATAGTATTTGGAAAACTGCCGGAACTGGTCTGGCGTCGGGGCAAAGACATGGCTGCCACTTGCGTTGCGCAGGCGCAGCCTTTCGAGGCAAATCTCGTCTGAAACCTCTAAAACATGGAGCTGATGATCAGCACCGGTTTCGGCAAGAATGCCCTGCATCCAATAGCGAGATTCAACGGTGTTGGCTTGGAAATCCAACACGACTGAGACCCCAGCGTTTAACAAGGAAACCACATGCGGCCCGATGATTTCTCGCAATTTTGAAGTGCAGCGCTGAAAGTCAGGCAATGATGCCATTTCATCAGAGAAAAGCGCATGCAACCAGTCGTCTTCGGCAATCATCACGGTTTTATCGCAGCGGCCAAGTTCGGCGGATAATGTGGATTTACCCGAAGCGATTTTACCGCACATCATGTGCAGTGTTGGGAAGGGAGTATGGGGCATGGAAGTGACCTTTTCGGCGCGTTTAGCGCAATTGATGTTCAAATGTGAAATACCCAGCCCGACGCGTCAGGCCGGGATGATAATTCGGTTTTGGGTATAGGCACCGAGTTTTTGAACAGAGGTCATCATGGTTTTAGAATACACCAGAAAATCCAAACGTCTATAGCGCGTTAAACAACGACATCCGCCCAGACCGGCAGGTGATCCGAAGCCCGATTGGCAGGCGGATCATTCATAACACCAGCTGATTTTAGATGCACATCCTCGCTGATTACAAAGCGGTCAAGTGTTGCCACAGGGCGGGCGGCGTGGAATGACAATCCCGGCGCGTGGACGGTGAAATGATCCTTTAACGGCTCCATACCTTTTGCGCGGGACCATTCGTTGAAATCACCCGCGATGACGGTCGGCATATCTGGCAACGGCGCAATGGCCGCCAAAATCGCCTGCATTTGTTCCAAACGGTATCGCCGGATCAACCCCAGATGCACCGCCACCAGCCGCAGCGGGCCGATCTGGGCAATCACCGCGCCGCGAGGCTCTAACCCCGGCAAGGTCAGCCGCTGAATGCCACCCAGCTGCAAGCCATTCCGCACTAAAACCGCATTGCCGTGCCAGCCCAGCGACACGCCGGTTTCATCCAGCTCAATCGCGGTGAAGTCACTATAGGATTTTATCATCTCGTGGGGCAGGGCGGCGATGCGTTTGCCCATCCGTCGATCCGCTTCTTGAAGGGCCACAATATCGGCCCCAATGCTGTTGATCACCTCAAGCGTGCGATAAGGCGTGCGCCGACGGTCCAGCCCGACGCATTTTCGGATGTTATAGCTGGCAAGGCGAAGCGCATGTGTCATGCCCTCTATATAGGTCTTAATCGACGATGATTGAAGATCGCGCAAAACGGGCGTAGTCATTGGGTATGAAACTTGCTGGGCAAAGCGTTGTTGTGTACCTGATCTGGGCCGTTTTGGTGCTAGAGCTGGCCGCGTCTGTGCTGAACGCGCGCTATTCATTGGCCTTTGTGGCGCTGGTCACCATGGCGCTGTCCCTTGCGCCGGTGTTCTTTGCGGATCGGTTCCATATCCAACTGCCGGTGCAATTCTTTGCGGGCATTGTGGTGTTCATCTTTGGCACTGTGTTTTTGGGCGAAGCCTTTGGGTTTTATGAAAAATACTGGTGGTGGGACATGCTGTTGCATGGTGGATCAGCCATGGGGTTTGGCCTGATCGGGTTTATCTTTGTGTTCATCTTGTTTGAGGGCGACAAATACGCCGCCCCCCATTGGGCGCTGGCGCTGATCGCGTTTTGCATCGCCATTTCGATCGGGGCGCTGTGGGAAATATTTGAATTCGCTATGGATCAAATGTTCGGCATGACCATGCAAAAATCCGGCTTGATGGACACGATGGGTGATTTGATCGTCGATGTCATAGGCGCAGGCATTGGGGCGGCGGCGGGGTTTGCCTACCTAAAGGGGCGCACGCGGTTCGGGTTGCCGGGCATGATCGGCGAGTTCGTTGCCAAGAACCGCCGGTTTTTTCGGCGCAAATAACCGTAGAATGCTAAACACAGACAAATCATTTTGGTGCCAGCACCGAGTGCGTAACTTTTTAGGAACGGGGTAAGCAAATGCCGCAAGGTTTTGAAGTCGATACTGTATGGCAAGCCAAAGGGCGTGGCTTTCAAATGGGGGCCATTCAACCAGATGGCATTGCTATTCACCTAACAGGTCAAGTTGCTTGGGATGCTGATGAGAAAATTGTGGGTAAGAATGATATTGAGCAACAAACACGAAAATGCTTTGAGAATATTCGGGATTTATTGTCAAAAGTTGGTGGGCGTATTGAGGATATTGTATCAATCACAACGTACTATACTGATCGGGCACAGCTGCCAGAAATTCAAAAAGTCAGAGCCGAGTTTTTGGATTCCGCAAGCGCTCCAGCCTCGACATCCGTGATGGTCGCTGGATTAGGGCACATAGATTTTCTAGTTGAATTAACGCCAATAGCTGTTGTGCCAAAAGAGCGGTTCCTAGCTCTTGATCCATAACCGTTTGCAACGGCTGCATTAGGTGCCGCAAAACGTCTGCGTGACCTCTTCGTCCACAGTCGGGGGGCGTTTCAAATCCTCAAATTCCGCCACATCTTCAAACGGGCTGGCTAGCGCCGCGTTCAGGCGTTTGAGCAGGGTGTAATCGCCGGCCACGGCGGTTTGGATCATTTCTTCAATGCGGTGGTTGCGTGGGATCACGGCGGGTGAGGCGCCGCGGATCAAATCGCGTTGTTCGTCCTGTGTGCTGCTCTCATCGGCAAGGCGGCTTTGCCAGCGGCTGTTCCAATCATCAAACGCAGTTGGGTCTGAGAACTGATCGCGTGCTTTATCGCCCGCTAACGCGCGAAAAGTGTTGGTGAAATCAGCATTTTGGGCGGCCATGCGCTCCAACAGGTCCATGATTAGGGCTTCATCCCCATCACGAGGCAATTTCAGACCCAGTTTGGCGCGAAATTCATCCAGCCAAGCGGCTTGGTATTGGCTGGAAAAACTGTGCAGCACTTCGGTCGCTTGCCCAACGCAGGCATCGGCGTCATCCCCCATTAGGGGGATCAGGCTGGTGGCCAGTTGGGCCAAGTTCCAGACGATGATTTCCGGTTGATTGCCATAGGCATAGCGCCCACGACGGTCGATCGAAGAATAGAGCCGCGCCGGATGATAGCTGTCCATAAACGCGCAAGGGCCGTAGTCGATTGTCAGGCCACCAACATGGGTGTTGTCGGTGTTCATCACCCCGTGGATAAAACCAACCCCCATCCAGCGGGCGATCAATTTGGCTTGGGCGCTGACGGCGGCGCGAAACAGGCCCATCGGGCCGTCGGCGTCGGGGTAATGGCGTGCGATGGTGTAATCGGTCAGGGTTTGGAGCGATTCAAGGTCTTGACGGGCGGCGAAATATTGAAAGGTGCCAACGCGGATGTGGCTGGTCGCGACGCGGCACAGCACAGCACCTGGCAGCGGGGTCTCACGCATCACGTCTTGGCCCGTTGTCACCGCCGATAGTGCGCGGGTCGTGGGGATGCCCATCGCGTGCATCGCCTCAGACACCACATATTCACGCAGCACGGGGCCAAGCCAAGCCCGTCCGTCGCCGCCACGGGAATAGGGGGTGCGGCCAGAGCCTTTGAGTTGGATGTCTTGGCGAATGCCGGCTGTGTCAATCACTTCGCCCAGCAACATCGCGCGGCCATCGCCCAGCTGGGGCGAAAAGCCGCCAAATTGGTGCCCTGCATAGGCTTGGGCCAGTGGTGCGGCACCTACGGGTGTTGCGCTGCCAGACAAGACAGCGACACCAGCAGGCGACTGCAGCTCAGCCGGATTTAGACCCAGTTCCACGGCCAAGCCTTTGTTCAACGCAATCAGTTCTGGCGCAGGAACGGGACTGGGGAAAACGCGGCTGAAAAAGGCGTCGGGCAGGGCGGCATAGCTGTTGTCAAACGGGATGTTAACCATCGGATTAAAACCTACATGTCATCAGTTGGTGCTTGTCACGCAGCTCAAAGCCAAGCCGCCCATAAAGCCGCTTGGCCTTGTCATTGGTGCGGTCGACTTCAAGATGCAGGGCTTTGACGCCGTATTCGGCCAAGGCGGGGATCAGCGTGCGAATAACTTCGCTGCCCATGCCACGTCCGCGCACGTTTTCGCGGATGTAAAACTCATCCACAAAGCCGTCGATCCCGCCCATTTCAACGGAATACCCAAAGGAAACAACGATATAGCCGACAGGCCCCTGACGTGGCCCAATCAGATAGGCCGCACCGTGTGGGGAGCCTTCGAGCAACGGTCGCAATGCGGCTTCGCGATCTTCGTCGGATTGTTGGATGCCCGCATGGTCATGAAACCGCGTCACAAGCGATTGCAAGCGGGTCAGATCATCGGGTTTGGCCAAATGAAGGGCAGCGCTCATGTTTGGTATTTCTCCTGTTCGCTCGAGGCTATTTCGCGGTCCGATTGGGGCGGTGGAGGCATTGTCAGAGCCATAGTCAAAAGACTAACAGCAGGGCGGGCAATAGGCGATAGAGCGCTTGCGCGCTTGGCTTAAAGCCGCGCAAGGCGTTGTGTCAGCAGATCAAAGAACCCATCCGCATCTACATCCCCAATGAACAGGGCATTGGGGGCACGGTCCGTGACATCCCACCAATCGGCGACGGTCATACCGCGGGTAAGCTCTGATTGGGTTTCGATCTCGACGTTCACAAAGCGACCTTTGAAAAGATCAGGCTGGATCAGATAGGCGGTGACGCAGGGGTCATGCAGCGGGGCACCATCTGAGCCGTATTTTTCCTTGTCGTAACGCTCAAAAAAATCGGTCATTTGGGCGACGGCTGTGCCAACGGCTGTACCGAGGTTACGAAAGGCGTCGTTGCGACTGCGCGTGACCAGTACCTTATGGGTGACATCGAGCGGCATCACCACAATAGGCGCGCCAGATTTGAACACAATATCAGCGGCTTCTGGGTCAACGTAGATGTTAAACTCGGCGGCAGGGGTCATGTTTCCAACCTCAAAATACGCGCCGCCCATCAGGATGATTTCTTGTACCTTTTCAATGATGTCGGGGGCTTTTTGAAAGGCGGTTGCGATGTTGGTCAGCGGGCCAAGCGGGCAAAGGGTGATGCTGCCAGCGGGGTAGGCGCGCAGGGTTTCGATGATGTAGTCAACCGCGTGGCCATCGGTCAGTTGCAGGCTGGGGTCTGGCAGGTTTGGGCCATCAAGGCCGGTTTTACCATGAACGTGTTCTGCGGTGACCAAGGTGTGGGCCAACGGGCGATCACAGCCAGCATAGATCGGGATATCGCTCTTGCCAGCCAACTCGCAAATGATGCGGGCGTTCTTTTCGGTCAGCGGCAGCGGCACATTGCCTGCAACGGCGGTGATGCCAATCACGTCGATTTCATCGGGGCTGGCAAGCGCCAGCAGGATCGCAACCGCGTCGTCTTGGCCGGGATCTGTGTCGATGATGATTTTACGTGGATTGGTCATGGCATGTTTCCTTTTGGTAAGAGGGCACCATGCCTGCGGGGCGGCAGGGTGTCTAGCTGAATTAGATGTTGTGCCGCGCTGCGCGCGTCACCCCAAGCGCCGCCCCTGGGCGGGGCAGCGCTGATGCCTGCGGCGCGGATATTTAAGAAAAGAAGAAAAAGAAACAGAGCTCGCCCGTTTTTGGGTGAACTCTGCTCCATGTTTTTTTTAATTCTGTGCCTAAGAAGGTATTTAAGGCAAGAAGAAGGGCTTAGCCGTCAAAGTCGACTTCTTCTATCAGTTTGAGGGCCGCGCCGCGCAGTTTGGCGATATCCATCAGGTTGACGTTGTCGGCTGTGAATTCGCCCCAGCTTGCGACCAATTTGCTTGGTTTCGTATCTGGGGCGATGGGGTACTCATAGTTCTGCTCGGCATAGATTTCTTGGGCTGAAGGTGAGGCAAGGAATTCCATCAGTTTGATCGCGTCGGCCTGATGTGGGGCGTGTTTGGTCAGGGCCATGCCTGAAACATTGACGTGGGTGCCGCCGCCTTCAAATGTGGGGAACACCACGTTGACGCTGTCTGCCCATGCGACTTGTTCGGGGTTGTTGAGCATTTTGCCCATGTAATAGGTATTGCCAAGGGCGACATCGCATTCGCCTGCCCAAACGGCTTTGACTTGGGCGCGGTCGTTGCCTTGAGGTTTGCGCGCAAGGTTGGCTTTGATGCCTTGCAGCCATGTTTTTGCATCTGCTTCACCCATATGTTTGATGGCGGCCGAAACCAGTGCGACGGTATAGGCATGGGTGCCAGAGCGTGTGCAAATGCGGCCTTTCCATTCAGCTGAGGCCAAGGCCTCATAGGTGGCAGGGGCCTCTGCGGCGCGGGTTTTGGAGGCAAATACAACGCGGGCGCGGGTCGTGAGGCCAAACCATTCGCCTGCTGGGTCACGCAGGTCAGCCGGGATGTTGGCGGCCAAAACGTCCGAGGTTACCGACTGGGTCAGACCAGCCTCGACCACGCCATTTAGGCGGGCGATGTCGACAGTGAGGACCAAATCGGCGGGGGTGCGGTCGCCTTCAGCGGTCAGTTTTTCGATCATGCCCTTTTTCAGGAACGCGATGTTCACCTTAATGCCGGTGTCCGCGGTGAACCTATCTGTCAGCGGTTGGATCAACTCGGGTTGGCGGGTGGAGTAGACATTGATCTCTTGAGCGACAAGGGGGGTGGTGATTGCGATGGCTGCAGTCGCCAACAAAGTGGTGCGGATTTTGGTGAACATAGGATGGCTCCGTTAAATGATATCTGCGACTCACATACCTGAGTAAAATTGTCAGATCAATACCTGATTAAAAAAGTAAGATATTTTTGTATCACCCAGCGATCATTCCTCAGCCTTTACCGCGTCCCACAGGCCATCCATCTCGGCGAGGTCGGATTGGGCTGGCGTTTTCCCTCGGGCTGCAAGCTTGGCCTCGACGGCCTCAAAACGCCGCGTGAATTTGGCGTTGGCCGCACGGAGCGCGGCTTCGGGGTCTAAATTCAGGTGACGACCCAGATTGGCCATGACGAACAGCAAGTCGCCAAATTCTTCTTCCACTTCGGTTTGGGTTAAGGTGTCACGGGCCTCGACCAGCTCTCGGCTTTCCTCAATGATCTTGTCCAGCACCTGATCGGTCGATGGCCAGTCAAAGCCGACCCGGGCGGCGCGTTTTTGCAGCTTTAACGCGCGCAGCAGGGCGGGCAGACCAACGGCGACTCCGTCCAGTGTGCCACGCTCGGATTTGCCAGCGCGTTCAGCGGCCTTGATCGCTTCCCAATCGGCGACCTGTTGTTCGGCTGATTTTTCGCGGCTTTCGTCACCAAACACATGCGGGTGGCGGGAGACCATTTTGTCGGAAATAGCGCGGGTGACGGTTTCAAAGGTGAAATGCCCAGCTTCTTGGCCCATAGCCGTGTGATAGACGGTTTGCAGCAACAAATCGCCCAATTCCCCCTCAAGGTCGGCCATATCGCCGCGCTCAATCGCGTCAGCGACCTCGTAGGCTTCTTCAATGGTGTAGGGCGCAATCGAGGCAAAATTCTGCTCAATATCCCATGGGCAGCCGGTTTCAGGGTCACGCAAACGCCGCATGATTTCCAGCAGGCGGGGCATACCGCCATTGGGGTCATTGATTAAATCGCTGTCTTTATCCATTGCGCTATCGCCAAATCTGGGGAAGTGTAGCGGTCGATTACACACCATGATTGCCAAGGAGTCCAGCTATGCCCGTCGTCAACCGGATCGCAGATTATACCAAAGATATGCAGGGCTGGCGCCGTCACTTGCACCAACATCCTGAACTGGGGTTCGAGTGTTATGAAACGGCGAAATTCGTCGCGGAACGGCTGCGCGAATTTGGTGTGGATGAACTGCATGAAGGCATCGCGACAACCGGATTGGTGGCGATCATCAATGGGCGCGGCGAAGGTCCAACAATTGGCCTGCGCGCCGACATGGACGCGCTGCCGATGCCCGAGGAAACGGGGCTGGACTATGCTTCGGTCCACGGTGGCAAGATGCATGCCTGCGGTCACGACGGCCACACCACAATGCTGCTAGGTGCTGCGCGTTATCTAGCGGAAACGCGCAATTTTTCCGGGCGGGTGGCGTTGATTTTCCAGCCTGCCGAAGAAAGTGGCGGTGGCGGCGAAGTGATGTGTGATGAGGGCATCATGGATCGGTTTGACATAGATGAGGTCTATGCGCTGCACAATATTCCTGACCAACCGCTGGGGTCGTTTTCTACCACGCCGGGGCCAATCATGGCGGCGGTCGATGATTATGCAATTAACATCAAGGGCTTGGGTGGTCATGGGGCCTATCCGCAGGACACCCGTGATCCGGTGGTCGCGGCTGTGGGTTTGGCCAGTGCCATTCAAACCATTGTCAGCAGAAATCATGACACCCGCAATGAATTGGTGGTGTCAGTAACGCAAATCCATACAGGCAGCGCCGATAACATCATCCCCGAGGTGGCCTTTGTCGGCGGCACGGTGCGCACCTTTGACAAAGACGTGCAGCAGATGGTGCAGCAGCGATTGGCGGCGATTTGCCGTGGCATCGCCGAGACCTATGAGGTGAGCGTTGATCTGACCTATAATATTGGCTATCCGGCCACGACCAACGATGCGGACATGGTAAAACTTGCGGCGGATGTGGCGCGTGAAATCGTTGGTGAGGACAATGTGGTTGACGATCAACAGCCTGAAATGGGGGCCGAGGATTTTTCCTATATGCTTGAGAAACGCCCAGGGGCATATCTGTTCTTGGGGCAGGGGGATGGGCCTGGGGTGCACAATACCAGTTATGATTTTAATGACGAGATTTCGCCCATTGGTGCGTCGTTTTTTGCGCGGATGGTTGAGGTGCGCCAACCTGTGAAAGGGCAATAAAGTGGCTTTAGAAGACGCGAAATCACAGGTCGATACGGCGATCACGCGGGGCAGCTACAAGGGGCTTTCCAATGAAAACACCTTTGGTGGCATCACGTCGTTTCTACGCCGGACCTATACCAAAGACCTGAGCGGCGTTGATCTGGCTGTCACGGGGGTGCCGTTTGATCAAGCGGTGACCAATCGGCCCGGCACACGGTTGGGGCCACGGGCGATCCGCGAGGCCAGCACATTGCAAGCGCCTGACGCGCCCTATGGCTGGGACATCGACCCGATGACCGAAATGAATGTGGTGGACTATGGCGATTTGGCGTTTGACTATGCCAACATTCCGGCCTTTCCAGCGGCCTTGACTGCCCATATCACGGGCATTCTTGAGGCCGGTGCAGCATCCCTATGTTTGGGCGGGGATCACTATATTTCTTTCCCGATATTAAGAGCTTATGCGGCGAAGTTCGGGCCGTTATCCCTGTTGCAGTTCGATGCGCATTCTGACACTTGGGCCGATGATGACATGGACCGCGTCGATCATGGCACGATGTTTTATAAGGCCGTCAAAGAAGGGCTGATTGACCCCGCGCGCAGCGTTCAAGTGGGCATTCGCACCACCAATGAGGACACGCTTGGGGTCAATATTATTGATGCACGCGAAGTGCATTTGATCGGGCCGCAAGCCACGGCGCAAAAGATCAAATCGATCCTGAAAGACCATCAAACCTATGTGACGTTTGATATCGACGGTCTTGATCCGGCCTTTGCGCCGGGCACGGGCACGCCGGTTTGGGGCGGCCTGACCACGGCGCAAGCGTCTATTATCCTGCGCGATCTGGCAGGGATCAACATGGTCGGCGGCGACGTGGTCGAGGTTTCGCCACCGTTTGACACCACAGGGGCCACCGCGATTGCGGGTGCTCATGTGGCCACCGAATTGATGTGCCTCTGGGCATGGAACAAACGGGCGCGTGATGCGTAGAACTGCCCAATTTCTATCAGGAGTACTCCACCAATGATCGCTAATTTTGCAATAAACACAGCGTGGCTGCTGTTGATGATCGTGATTTCAGGGCTGATTTTCATCCGTGTGGCCCCACATAGATCTGCCGCCGAGCATCTGGTGCCGCCGATCGGTGCAACGCCTGATGCGCCAGTTATCATGGACGGAAGCGCTGTGTTCGTTCAGGTTTTTGCAGCCCCGCCTGCCGAGATACTGACGCAGCTGAACACCATAGCGCTGGCCACCCCGCGCACGCATCTGTTGGCGGGCAGTGTCGAAGAGGGCATGATCACCTATGTCACCCGCAGCCGTGTTTTCGGCTTTCCTGACTACACAACTGTGCAGGTTGAGCCACAGGCAAAAGGCAGCCTTGCGACGATTTATGGGCGTTTGCGATTTGGCAAATCAGATCTTGGTGTAAACCGTGGTCGTATTCGCGGCTGGTTGCGCGCGGTAGAGGCGCTCAAGTAAGCCAGAGCTGACACAGCCATCTTTTTGCTCGCGCCACATCGGCACGTTTTGCGACATCTCACAGCGGGCGGTGAAACGGCGACCATTCACATCCATGCAAATGCTTTGACCCAGTTCAACGCGGGAACCGGTTTTGTCGGTGCAAAAACAATCAATCGTTTTGCCTCCCGGGCCAAGGACATCGGCATGGGCGCTTTGCGAGATGGCAAGGGCGGCGGCTAAAACGGCCGCGATTGGGGCGGTTTTTTTCATATACAGACTATAACATAAAAACCGCCTCTTGACCAAATCACATCTGACGGGCAAGACATGCCCATGGTTCCCTTAGAAAAACTTATGCAAATCACCCAGCGTTTTGAGTTCCTTGAAGCGCAGATGGCCCAAGGCGATGCAGGCGCTGATATTGCCACGCTGGCGCGGGAATATTCCGAGCTAAAGCCCGTGGTCGAGCAGGTAGTAGAATACCGCCAGTTGCTGGCTGATCTGCAAGAGGCCGAGCAGATGCTGGCCGATCCCGAAATGAAGGAATTGGCCGAGGAAGAACTGCCTGCATTGCGTGAACGCCTGCCTTTGGCTGAAGAGGCCTTGCAGCTGTCACTCTTGCCAAAAGACGCGGCTGATGCGCGTCCGGCGATGATTGAAATCCGCCCCGGCACCGGCGGCGATGAGGCGGCGTTGTTTGCGGCTGATCTGCTACGGATGTATCAAAACTATTGCGCCAATCAGGGTTGGAAATTTGAGATTATCGAGCAGAACATCACCGAGCTTGGTGGCATCAAAGAGGTGATCGCCCATGTTCAGGGCGCGGGTGTGTTTGCCCGTTTGAAATACGAGTCAGGTGTGCACCGTGTGCAGCGCGTGCCCAGCACGGAATCCGGTGGTCGTGTGCACACATCAGCGGCGACCGTGGCCGTGTTGCCCGAAGCCGAGGATGTGGACGTTCAGATTGATGCCAAAGATTTGCGCATCGATACCATGCGCGCCTCGGGTGCGGGTGGCCAGCACGTCAACACCACCGACAGTGCGGTGCGTATTTTGCACATACCAACCGGTATCATCGTGGTGAGTTCCGAGAAATCGCAGCACCGCAACCGTGAGATCGCTATGCAGGTGATGAAAACGCGGCTCTATGACCTAGAGCGCCAGCGGGTGGATGATGAACGCTCGGCTGATCGTAAAAATCAGGTCGGCTCTGGGGACCGTTCAGAACGCATTCGCACCTATAATTTCCCCCAAGGCCGCGTGTCGGATCATCGTATTAACCTGACGCTTTATAAACTGGACGCAGTGATGCAGGGCGATCTGGACGAGTTCATTGACGCCCTTACAGCGGACGCACAGGCCACATTGTTGGCCGAGATGGAGACATGACGGCGAGCCAAGCGCTGGCCAAAGCCGTACAGCGTTTGAAAGCCGCCAATGTGCCAGATGCCGCCAATGACGCTCGTATTTTGCTGGCCCATGCCATGGGGGTCGAGCGCAGCCGTTTGACCTTGGTTTTACCTGATGAAATGACCCCTGCTGCACAGGCACTTTACGCGCAATCAATCGCCGCGCGGATGTCGCGTAAACCTGTCTCGCACATTCTTGGGAGGCGCGAATTTTATGGCCGCGCATTTGCCGTCACCAGTGACGTGCTGGACCCGCGCCCTGATACTGAATTGCTGGTGGATGCTGCACTCAAAGCTCCGTTTGAAACCTTGCTTGATTTGGGCACAGGATCGGGCTGTATTTTGTTGACGCTGCTGGATGAAAACAAAGCTGCCACAGGGCAGGGTGTCGATTGCTCAGCCGCCGCCCTTGATGTCGCGCATGGCAATGCCACGCGTTTAGGCCTGACGCAACGCTGTCAGTTCTCCGTTTCGGATTGGTTTTCAAACGTGCAGGGCTCGTTTGATTTGATCGTTTCAAACCCGCCCTACATAACGGCGGATGAAATGGCGCAGCTGGCGCCCGAAGTGCGCGATTGGGAGCCAAAGCTCGCTCTGACACCGGGGGGCGATGGGCTGCAGGCTTACCGCATTATCACGGCCGCAGCGCGGCAGTATTTGACGCCACGCGGGCGGTTGATTGTTGAAATCGGAGCCAGTCAAGCGGCGGATGTTCAGGCCTTGTTTGAGGCAGGTGGGTTTGACGGAATCACTTGTTTGCAGGACTTGGGCGGACGCGATCGTGTGGTTTTAGGCCTTCTGTCGTAACCAAATGGTCATTTTCCGCTGATATATAGCAAAAACACACCAGTTTAGGCCGTAAATCGTAAATTTCACTTGTCATGACCCTGTCAGACTTGCTACCCAAGAACACACAACGACACGGGTTTCGACAATCCTTGCGTTGCAAGTAACCATATATCGTAAAGGTCCGGTTTGAATAACCCCACGCGAGAGGCGCGGTTGTGACGTTAAGCGAATAGCCCATATTTGGCTGGATACAATTATATCATGAGATCATCTAAATCACGTTCGCGGGGCAGTAAGAACCGCAATCGGCCTAACAACAACGGCAACAACCAGAACCGCGTTTTTGACAGTTCTGGACCCGAGGGCAAGGTCCGCGGCACGCCGCAACAGATAATTGATAAGTACAACCAACTTGCCCGTGATGCGCAGCTGTCCAATGATCGGGTGGCGGTGGAGAACTTTCAACAACACGCGGAACACTACACG
Organism: Marinosulfonomonas sp.; assembly: GCA_033851955.1. GTDB lineage: Bacteria > Pseudomonadota > Alphaproteobacteria > Rhodobacterales > Rhodobacteraceae > Profundibacter. The sequence goes on along the minus strand of JAWSVK010000014.1, from coordinate 134,106 downwards.
CGAATGCTGGCCGATTCTTTGCGCGAAGCCGAAGTGAAACGCGAGTTACACGAAGCGCAAAACCGAGAGCGTCAGCAACAACGCGATGCCGAACGGGTTGAACGTCAGGAACGCGAAGCGGCCCGTGGAGATAGCCGCGCAGAAGGTCGTGGAGATGACCGTCGTGAGGACAATCGTAATTCCAACCAAAACGATGCGGGCCAAAATGAGGCCAATCCGGTTGATCCGGCCTCGGCCCCACAACCGGATATGCCTGCCGCCAAACCTGCTGATGACAGTGGTTTGGTTGACACGCCCGAAAGCAAACCGGACAGCAAGCCAGCGCCGCGTAAACGCACTCGCAAACCTAAGGTAAACCCGCTGGAAAAGGCGGAAAAAGCGGAAACGCCTGATGCGCCAAAAGCGGCGGAATAAGACCTTCGAATTTGATCAAGCCCCGTAGATGTTACGGGGCTTTTTCTTTTGCCACCACGCGTGACAACGCGCAGAACGCTTCAATCGACACTTGTTCGGCCCGTTCTGTTGGCTTGATTCCTGCCTCAATTAAATGCGCCTCGATATCCGGCGAAATGCTTTTCAGTGAGGAACGCAGCATTTTACGTCGTTGGTTAAATCCGGCCGCCACAATGCGACTTAACAGTTTTGCGTCGGCCTCAAAACGCGGACGTTCTAGGCGCTTCAAATGTACCACCGCCGAATGAACCTTTGGCGGTGGCGTAAAGGCCTCGGGCGGCAGGGTCATCATCATGCGCACGTCCGCGCGCCATTGCGACAAGATCGCCAAACGGCCATAGGCTTTGGTGCCGGGTTCGGCCACAATTCGCTGCGCCACCTCTTTTTGAAACATCAACGTCAGGCTGTCCCAATAGGGCGGCCAGACTTGCGGCGTTAACCAGCGCACCAACAGCTCGGTCCCGACATTATAGGGCAGGTTGGCCACCACGCGGATCGGCGGCGTCAAATGCTGCAACACATCCAACTCCAAAGCATCCGCATTGATCACGGTCAACTGCCCCGGATAGGCCGCCTCGATTTCCGCCAGTGCTGGCAAGCAGCGCGCATCCTTCTCCACAGCCAAAACACGCCGCGCCCCTTCGGCCAGCAACCCCCGCGTTAAACCGCCAGGTCCTGGGCCGACCTCAAACACGTCACAGCCGGTTAAATCTCCGGCTTGGCGCGCAATCTTGGCCGTCAGGTTTAGGTCAAGTAAAAAGTTTTGCCCCAGCGACTTTTTAGGTTGTAAATCATGGGTGGTTAGCACTTCACGCAGCGGCGGCAAGCTATCGATCACGTAATCGCCCCCCATTTTTGTTCCTCAAATATCCGCGCCGCAGGCCTGAAATCTCTTTCATGCTACCACCGGTTTCTCGGAACGCATACGCGCCATTCGGTCCGCCATCTTGAGCGCCTCGATTAAGCTGGTCGGCTTGGCAATCCCGCGCCCTGCAATGTCAAATGCCGTGCCATGGTCCGGTGACGTCCGAATAAATGGCAAGCCCAAAGTCACATTCACACCGCGGTCAAAATCGAGCGTTTTGATCGGGATCAGCGCTTGATCATGATACATGCAGATCGCCACATCATACCTCGCGCGGGCGGGGCCATGAAACATGGTGTCAGCCGACATCGGGCCGGCAATGTTCAAACCTTGGTCGCGCAGTTGCTCCAAAGCTGGCGTGATCATCTCGATTTCGTCACGCCCCATTGCCCCGCTTTCACCAGCATGAGGGTTCAACCCCGCCACCGCGATGCGCGGCGCAGCTATGCCGAAATCGCGCTGTAAAGCGGCATGGGTGATACGGATGTTTTCGATCAACAAATCAGCTGTTAGGGCGGTGGGCACGTCAGCAAGCGCGATGTGGATTGTAACAGGGACAACGCGTAACTGATCAGATGCGAGCATCATCACAACCTGTTTGGCGCCCGCCAAGTGAGCCAAAAACTCCGTATGACCGGGGAAGGCAAAGCCGGCGCCATCCTGCAAGGCTTTCTTGTGGATCGGCCCCGTGCATATGGCCGAAGCCGCGCCCGATTGCACCAATTCAACACCACGCTTGATAACATCAATCACCCCTTGAGCGTTCTCAGGCGTAGCTATGCCAGCTGTTGCAGCGGCGGCAAATGGATGTGCCAACAAGGGAATGCCATGCCGAGCAGCGTTAGCGGCCTCGGCTGGGTCGGCAATTTCAATTGCCGAAACATCTTTGGGCAGGTGCCGAGCATCGCCGATCAAAAAGAACGGCAATTCGGTTCCCAGCTCTTGCCACGCCTTCACCGCCAGTTCAGGGCCTACGCCCGCAGGTTCACCACAGGTCAGCGCGATTGGGGCAGGGGTCATGGGCGTGAGGTGGTGGGGTAAACGATGGTGGCGTCGGCTTCCAGATCGGCCAAATAACCGTTCGCGTAGGTTTGCAGCCGCTGGTTCACCAATTGTGCCCGCACGTCTTGGCGCGACAAAGCCTCTTCACCCAATTCGGCCGTGCGCCCGCAGAGCATCAAAAACACCAGCGTTTGTCCGTTTGAGCGGGTTAGGTTGGTCGACACTTCACCGGGGTCCAATTTGGCAAGTTCAATCGCGACATCCTGTGGCACTTGGGCCAGCGGCAGAGTGTCGATTTGCAACACGTCTTCGGGCAGATCTTTGGCAAGGCCATAAAGATCATCACAGGTGTCGACCCGCGCCTTAACGCGTGCGGCCTCTTTCATTGCCGCTGCGGTGTGGCCGCCCGCGATATAAAAGGCCGCGTATTCCAACGACAAATCGGTCGGCGCAGAGGTTTGTGTTTCTTCAATGGCGCGCATCTGGAACAACACAATACCGTTGGTGATCGGGATTGGCGGTGTCACTTGGCCGGGGCTCAAGGCCAGTATTTGGCTGCGAATATGGGCTGGTAGGTTGGAAAGCGGCATCCAATCAAGCCGTCCACCACGTCCACGGGACCCTGACGCAGAATGCCGACGGGCTTGGGCGGAAAAGGCCGCCTCTGAGGTGATTTGGCTGATTTTCTCGGCCCGTGGTTGGCTTTGGGCCGTGGCCTGTGGCGTGTGTGCCGGCAGAATGATCTCGTTCAACAAGACTCTCAATCCGCCTTTGTTGCTGCTTTGGGCAATGGCGCGATCAATTTCGTCTTCTGACACGCTGGCGCGGGGGCCAAAACGGGTGCGCACCAATTCGCGCCAAGCAAGGCCCGATGCTACAAAATCGCGGAAAGATTCGGCGGACACACCACCACCGGCTAGGGCCTTAATGAAATCCTCGGTGCTTAAATTGGCGCGGGCGGCGAATTCTTCCATGCCAACCGCGATTTCTTCTGGGCTCGGTTCGATGCCAGCGGCCCGTGCTGCTTGGGCCTGTAGCCGATCATTGATCAAGGCTTGTAGCGCTTCTTTGTTTGGATCCCCCGGCGCGCGCAGCAATGTCAAAAAGCGAATACGTTGATCCACTTCATAATTGGTGACAACTTGGTCATTCACTTTGGCAGCAGGGGCAAACAGGTTCTGCGCAAATGTTGGCGTGCCAAGGAAAACCAGTGCAGTGACTGCGGTCAGACAAAGGGTAAAAAAGCGCATCATAGAGTTCCTAATTATAGTTATTGCAACTGCGGGCGCGTCCTTGCCCCGAGCTGTTAGAGCCAAAGCCAGTGAGCGACACGGTGAACCCGAAATCGGTCGATGGCGTTAGACTACCCGAAGAAGTAAAACGACGCGAGAGGGAAAGATCAACCTTCACACATTCGTTGCGATATTCCAGCCCAAGACCCGCGTAGGCAGCCCCCCCTGCGATAAAATCATAACGCCAATCAACATTTCCGGTCCAGCTTTGATCAATCTTATAGGCGGCGTCCATGGTCCATTCGGAGGTGTCCACTGGGCGGTTCTCATAGGGTTCTGCTTCCATCCAGATATAGCTGGAGCCAAGTTCAATTTTTGCAGTTTTCCATGTCAAGCGGGTTTCATTTTTGGCAAAATTGAAATCGTTGTCAAAGATCGACCGATTGGTCAGGGACAGATTGTTGGGCAGTTTTAGCTGCACAGCAGCCAACCAGTCAGAATTGTTGCCACTCAGGCCCGTGCTGTTTTGAAATTGGTTCAGATCGCTGGCCCGAAAAACCCGCCCCACCGTCACGCCCAGCGACCAGCCCTTTGGATCATAGCGTGTCCAAGTGACGCCGACATTGGCACGATATCCGCGTTCATATTGGTCGGCACCAGGAAAGCGCGACAGGGAATATAGATTACCCTCATCAAACTCAACCAAGCGACTGTCTTCATCGGGCACATTGGCCGATGTTCGGTCGCTCCAGACCACTTGCACCACGGGTTCTAGAACATGTGAAACGCCCTTTGTGGTGGTTTTGACCAGTGGCCAGCGCAGCTCGATGGCGGCGGCAGGGGTGATTTGATGACCGTTTAATTCACCGGGCAGGCCTTGCCGGATACTGTAATAATCCGCGTTCACTTCGCCCAGCACATTGGCAACCATGCCATTTCGCAACGTCCATTTGCGCCGCCAATCCAGCCGCAGGCTGGCGCGGGCCAAATCACGTCCCAAGTTGCCCGCCGTGTTTGAATCGCGGGAATGGCCGTGGCCTTCAAACCGCAGGCTCGCGTCGCCACCAAGGGCTGCCGGCACAAACCGTTGATGATAGGTGAAATCGCCAACCATTGTCGGCAGGGTGTTGTTGTTTTCGGTCGATCGCAGGGAATGGTAATGAACCAATTCCAGATCAATCAATTGATCACGCCGCGCGCGACTGATGCTGATGGCACTGTCCAACCGATCCTTGGTCGAATAACCGTAATCGAGCAGATAATCGCGGTCTGAGGTCAGTTCGACATCAAAATTCAGCACGTAATCGCGAGGCAGATTGAAGCGCCCTTCGCCGAAGAAATAGCCGCGGGCCTGGTTCGCAATGACCTCATCATTGGAATATGCGCCCTCAAATGAGAGGTCGCCGGTGCGAAATGCACGCCGAAAGCCCAGTTCAAGGGTTTTGGTTTTGGTGCCAATATAGGGCGTCACTGTGACGTCGGCGTGATCGCCCAGTTTGATAAAGTAGGGCAGCTTTAGCCCCCAACCCAGCTTGGATGAACTTTTCAGGGAGGGGGTCAAAAAGCCGGTGGCGCGCTCCAACGTCGGGTCGGGCAGTCGCAGCCGAGGAATGTAGAAAATCGGCACATCCATCAGGCGCAATACCGCGTCATCAAAGTAAAGCTGGCGTTCTTGTTGGTCATGAATGATGCGCCGCGCCCTGATTTGCCACAGGGGCACAGGGTTATTTGCGCAGACCTGACAACTGGAGGCCACGGTTTTGTAAAGCTGGGTATAACGGCCATTCACACGATGAATTTCGGCGGCTGCCAGTTGCAACTGCTGGTTCAGCACCATACGTGCGCCGCGTAAAATGCCGTTTTGAAGGCTCGATTCCATCTCGGCGCTGCTGGCAACGATGATGATTTCGTCACCGTCAATCATGGTGATCGGGCCGTCGATTTTCAGGCTGCCACTGGTCCCCTCATAGGTGATGCGGCTGGCCTTAATGCGGGTGGTGCCATGCAGGATTTCGACATGGCCTTGTGCGGTCAGGGTGTTGTTGCCGTCAATCCAGACCTTGTCGGCCACCAATGTTGCGGGCAGCGAAGCGGGCGCGGTGGTTTGGGCCGTGGCGGCAAATGGACCCGTTGCAAATACGGTTATGATAAACAGGGCACGTAGCAGTTGACGCATCAGCCGTCCTCCAAATGCAGGATCAGCGCAAGCGCCATTAAAATGGCGGCCACGGGCGGGCTCCAAGCTGCGAGATAAACTGGCAATTGGCCATTTTCCCCCAATACTTGGGCAAAATTTCGTATGAAAAACAACGCCACGCCGATCAGCAAAGCAGACAGCACCATCGGTCCGGTGCCGCCAAAACGGGTGTGTCGCATGGTGAATCCGGCCCCGATCAGCACCATTGCCACCAAAAACAACGGCTGCGCCAACTCGGTTTGGAACCAGACTCTGTGTTGCAGGGCCGAGAACCCAGCGCGGTCAAGTTGGCCGATAAAGGCCGGTAAGTCCCAAATAGCGATTGAACTGGGGGTGCCAAAGCTGTCGCGAATTTGCTCACGTGTCAGATCACTTGGCACTTGCAACGTGGCAAAATTCTGGGCGTCGCGTTCTGGATTGGCGCTGCCCAGCAGGCGCCATTTCTTTACCTGCGACAGAACCCAAGCGCCTTCAACCAACTCGGCCGAGCTTGCCTGAATTCGGCTTAACGGGGTGCCACTGGCGGTGAAGCTGAAAAAACTGACATCCACCAATTTGGTGCCATCCAGATTTGAGCCAAGCGCGCGGATCACGGTCTGCCCGTCTGCATTGCCCTGACGCAACCAAAGCCCTTCCGCCGAAATTGACAAAACGCTCTCAGTGCCACTGGCATAGCGGCTGGCGGTGCTCTCGTATTGTTTGGAGGTCGCGGCCACGATCGGATTGAAAATTGACACCAAAAGCAGGCCCATAACCAGTGTAACCGCGATGGGCGCCAACAGGTTCTTGAGGCCCGAGCGCCCAGCCGCGCGTGCGATTACCAGTTCAGAACTGCGCGCCAGGCCCAAAAACAACATCAAAGTTGCCAAAATCACGATCAACGGCATGATCGGATACATCAGTGCGGGCAAATGCAGCATCGACAGCAAGATGACTTCGGAAAATCCGAGCAATTCCCCGTTCAATCGATTGAATTGCTCGACGACTTCAATCATCATCACAATGCCTGTAAACACGCCCGTTACAATCATGACGGCGAGTAGGAACCTGCGGGCAAAATAATAGTAAAGTATCATGCCGTGCCCCCATTTGGTTTGACCGGTGATTTGAACAATCGCGCCAATTGCCCGGGGCGTTCGGCCAACCATAGCATTCCGGAACACAGCACAAAACCTATGACAACATGTAGGTATACCAGCGGCCAAAGCGCCGCGTTGGCGTAAACATATCCGGCAACAGAGCTTTCGATCACTTTGAGCAGGATCAACATCACGATGGCCGTCAAAATCTGCCGCGTGACGCCAAATCGGCTAAAGCTCCCGACCATCAAAACAGAAAACCCGAGCAATGCAGCGACAATGGCGAACAAAGGCTGCGCAATCCTGTCGTGGCCCATTTTCAACAATACCGCAGGCCTATACGGCCCCTGTTTTAGCAGGGCAGGAGAGGGCGACAATAACTCCATTGTCGACATTTCCGATATCGAGCGGCGGTCACTGGGCGCGCGGTTTATCAACGCGCCGATGTCATAGGAAAAGTCTGAAAAACTGGTGGTGAACAGGCGCTCGCTTTGAGTGTCAAAGGTCTGGGCCATGCCGTCAAACATCACCAGTTTTGGCCCCGAATCCTCGCGCACCAAAAAGGCGCTTTTGGCGGTGTAGATCACCTGAGTTTCCGGTTCACGGGTGTCAGACATAAAGACATCCAGCAACTCGCCTTTTGGGCTGATTTCGCGAATGTAAAAGGTCATCCCGTCAGCAGGGTGCAAAAACGCGCCTTCGGTCAGGAATTTCGATGTGATGTTTTGGGTGATTTCGGCGCTGCGTTCAGACAGCAGGCGTTGCGAAACCGGTACTAAGATATGTGTCAGTACGCTTGTCAGCAGGCAAACGATCACCCCAAACACAAACACAGGTCGTGCCAGTCGAAAACCGCTAAAGCCCATGGATTGCACCACGACCAGCTCGCTTTCGGAACTAAGGCGGTTGGTGGCATAGACTGCGGCCACAAAGGCCGCGATCGGTAAAACCACTCGAATAACGTTGGGCAGGGTTAAGGCGGTGAATTCCAGAAACACCGTGGCAGATTGCCCGTCAGCGATCAGCATTTCAAACAGCAAAGCAGCCCGGTTGATCCAATAGACCAAGACCAGAATAAGGGCAAAAAAGCCGAAGAATACCATCAGTTGCGACAGTAGATATCTGTCGAATCTGGCCAAGTGCGCTATCCCCCCCGAGATGGTGTTTTAGTTGTCGTCAACTTAGCCGAAAATTTTGCAAGGATAAACTGCTATCTGGCGTTTGCTGGCATCAAGCGGTAGGTATGGCAAAACCCCGCCTTTAATTGACGAGATAGGAACCTTCTATGACCACGCCACGCCAGATAGAATTCAAAGAAACCGACCTTGATCTTATTGCTCAGATGAGCGGGCGTATTGCGGTATTTGTCGGCCTTGACGGTCAGTTGGACCAATGCGCGCGCCGTGTGAACCGCCTGTGTAAGGGCGCGCTCAAGCGGTTTGTCGAATCAAAAACCTATGAAGAAATGAAGCCCGCCGAGGCCCGTGATTTGGCCTATCCGGCTGGGATGATCTGCGAGGCTGTGCAGGTGATCAAGTTGAAACGCCGCCCCAAAGCGGATGACGCCCGCAAGGCGGGTGCGGCGATTGCCAAATCAGCGGGCGCGGCTGAATTGCACGTTTTGGCAGGTAATCTGGGGCAGGTGGCCGAGGTCTCTTTGGGTTTGGCGCTGCGTGGCTATGATTTCAACGTTCACAAATCCAAGGACCCTGTTGTGATGGGTTTGGCCACCTTCATGGTCAGCAATCCCGAAGAAGTCGCAGCGGTAGCGGGTCCAATGGCCGCCGTGGCTGAAGGGGTTTTCTTTACCCGTGACCTGGTGAACGAGCCCGCTAACATTCTGACAACAGACGATTTTGCCGCCCGTTTGGCAGCGATGCAAGAGCTTGGGCTTGAGGTGGAAATCCTTGAGGAAGCGGATTTGGAAAAGCTTGGCATGGGCGCTCTGCTCTCGGTCGGCCAAGGGTCGCGCAGCCCTTCCAAGGTGGTTGTGATGCAATGGAATGGCGGTAAAAAGGGCGATGCTCCCTTCGCGTTGGTCGGCAAAGGCGTGGTGTTTGACACTGGCGGTATTTCTTTGAAACCGGCGGCTGGCATGGAAGACATGACCATGGATATGGGCGGCGCGGGTGTGGTCTCGGGGGTGATGCGCACCTTGGCGATGCGCGCGGCCAAGGCCAATGTGGTTGGCCTGGTTGGTTTGGTTGAAAACATGCCCGACGGCGCCGCGACACGGCCCGGTGATGTGGTGACCTCAATGAAGGGCGACACCATCGAGGTGATCAACACCGACGCCGAGGGGCGTTTGGTTTTGGCGGATGTTTTGTGGTATGCGCAACAGCGGTTCGCGCCCACGGGGGTGATCAATCTGGCCACATTGACGGGGGCTGTGATCATTGGACTTGGCCATGACAACACGGGTGTGTTTTCCAACGACAACACGCTTTGCAACGCATTCTTAAAGGCCGCCAAAATCGAGGGCGAGGGCGCTTGGCGTCTGCCGCTTGATGCTAGCTACGACAAGCTGATCGATTCTCGCATCGCTGACATGAAAAATACTGGCGGACGTGCGGCAGGCTCGATCACCGCGGCCAAGTTTCTGCAACGCTTTGTGCCGGATGATATGCCGTGGATCCATCTGGATATCGCGGGCACGGCGCTGTTGAAAACCGAGTCAACCTTGGCCCCCAAAGGCGCGACCGGCTGGGGCGTGATGTCACTGGATCGACTGATCCACGATATGCTGGAGGTCTGATGGGCGCTGCCTATTTCTACCACTTAACGCGCGCGCCGTTGGAAACGGTTCTGCCCATGCTGTTGGAGAAATCCGTCGCAGCTGGATGGCGCGTGATGGTGCGCGGAAGGGATGATAACCGTTTGAAATGGCTGGATGAACGGCTATGGCAGGGCAGACCGGATTCGTTTTTGCCGCACGGGTTGGCGGGCGGCGCAAACGACGCCCAGCAACCCATCATTTTGACGACAGCCAATACCGCTGCGAACAATCCAACCTGTGTGTTGGCAGTAGATGGTGCCGACGTGACGGCCGAACAAGTCACCAAAATGGAGCGTGTCAGCATCCTGTTTGACGGCAACGACGAGGCCGCATTAACCCACGCCCGCAGCCAATGGAAAGCCCTGACGGATGCGGGCTGTTCTGCCCAATACTGGTCCCAAGAAAGCGGCAATTGGGAAAAGAAAGCCGAACGCTAAAACGCGCCTCCTTTCTTCTTTTTATAAATATCCGCCGCGCGCAGCGCATAAATCCTCTTTAACGCCTCAGCACCATCTTGCCGCCACCAAGTTCAATTTTGCTGTAGCGCTGCAGGTATGTCATCCCCAACAGTGACGTGCGCATCTCGCCCGCGTTCACGGATGCCCCAAGGCTTAGATCAACAATTTCGCCTAGTTTCACATTTTTTAACCGCACCCGCGCCGTGCGCACTTCGCCGTTGGCGGTGCTGGCAATGTCGCCGAAAAACAGGTTATCGACATCAATGCCGACCCGCTGCGCATCACCCTTGGTCAGCACCACATCCGAGGCTCCGGTATCAATGACAAATCGAACCGTGGTGCCGTCAATTTCCAGATCCAGATAGTAATGCCCATCCGGCGCGCGCGGCACTTCAACCGTCGCCATCCCGTCGATATACGATTGACTGGGTGCAACAGTGTCACGGATGTCGGACCACAAGCCGATGGCGGCAATGGTGCCGACAAAAATCAGCCCCCAAATAGCGGCTTGTTGTGCGGTTTTTCCTAGGTTTTTGCGATTGCTGACCATGAATGATCCGGCAATCACACTGCCAAGCAGCACCAAATACACCAATTGTGCGATATTATCAGAATTCATCAAAGCCGCCTTTCACACCTAACATATAGGTATGTTCGCCCTAGACGCCAGCCCAGTTGATCGCGGTGATTCCGTCTACCACGAACTGAACCGAAAGGGCTGCCAGCAACATGCCCAGCAAACGGCTGACCACATTGGTTCCGGTGGTGCCCAAGGCGCGTTCCAGCAGGCCCGCGGACATGAACGCCAATAAAACCAGCAGTAGAACAGCAACCAAGACCAACATCACCAAACCTATCACGGCCCAGTCGCCCCCCGCTTCTCCGGTCAGCAAAATCATCGTCGCAATGGAGCCTGGCCCCGCAATCAGCGGTGTTGCCAGCGGAAATACGGATGGGTCGTTGGCCGCACTGGCCTGACCTTTGCGCCGCTCACTGCGGCGCTCAAACAACATGTCGAGCGCCGTTAGAAACAGTAAAATACCGCCCGCAATCCGAAAGGCGGGCATCGAGATGCCGGCAAAGCCCAACACGGCCTCGCCAAACAGTCCAAACAGCACCAACAATACGCCTGCAATAAGTGTGGCGCGAATGGCGATGCCGCGTCGATGGCTGGTTTCCTCGCCTTTGGTCAGAGCCACAAACATGGGTGCCAACCCGATGGGATCGATGATCACAAATAGGGTGATAAAGGCTGTGAAAAAGGCAGTGTAATCCATGGGTTAAGCCTGTGCTTTTTCCAGTTTTTCCAGCGCTTTCATCCACATCTCATCTGCGCGGTCCAAGGCATTCATCACCTCAGAATACTTGCGTTGCCAGGGCTCGGCCTGATTGCCCGCATCCTCATCATAAAGCGCTGGATCGGCCAGCTTTTTGGCCAGTTTGTCGCGCATATCGTTCAGTTTCTTAACCCGTTCCTCGCATTTACGCACATCCGCCTTTAGGGCAAGAACTTGATCGCGAGACGCCTTTTTTGGCGCAGCTTTGGGCTTTTTAGGCTTGTCTGGCGTGTCTTTGGTCAGCAGGTCTTTGCGGTAAGCTTGCAGATCTTCCTGCCAAACTGAAACGCCGCCATCTTTGACCAACCACAGACGGTCCGCGACCATCGACAACAAGTGCATGTCGTGGCTGATCAGGATCACAGCGCCTGAATAGGCGGTCAGCGCTTCGACCAGCGCTTCGCGGCTTTCGATATCAAGGTGGTTGGTCGGCTCATCCAAAATCAGCAGATGCGGCGCGGGCAGGGTGGCCAGCAACAACGACAGCCGTGCCTTTTGCCCGCCGGACAGTCGTCCAACCTCGGTTTCGGCCTGATCCGGCCCCAGACCAAAGCCCGCCAAACGGGCCCTCAGTTTGGCTTGGCCCTCGGCGGGCCGCTCGCGCAGCAAGTGTTGTAGCGGGGTTTCATCAACGTAGAGTTCGTCCACCTGATGCTGGGCGAAAAAGCCGATCCGCAGCTTGCGCGATTGGGACATTTTGCCTGACATTGGTTGAAGTCTGTCTGATAACAGCTTGGCAAGGGTGGACTTTCCCTGACCGTTCTTACCCAGCAGTGCGATCCGATCATCCTGATCGATGCGCAGGTTCAGGTTGCGCAGAACGGTTTTTCCGTCGTAACCCACGGAGGCATCTTCAAGCGAAATAATCGGTGGAGACAGCTCTTCGGGTTCAGGAAATGTGAACACCGTGCGCGCCGCATCTTCTGGTGCGCGAATGGTTTCCATTTTTTCCAGCATTTTGACCCGTGACTGGGCTTGCTTGGCTTTTGACGCTTTGGCTTTGAAGCGATCCACAAAGCTTTGAAGGTGGGCGCGTTGCAGGTCTTGTTTTTTGGCGGCGGCGGCTTGGACTTCGCGTTTTGCAGCGCGTTGGCGCACGAATTGATCGTAGGGGCCCGTGTAATAGGTCAGGCTGCGGTTTTCCAGGTGCAGGATCGCGCCGACAGCACGGTTCAGTAATTCGCGATCGTGCGAAATGATCAAAACCGTGTGGGGGTATTTGACGAGGTAGGCCTCAAGCCAAAGTGCGCCTTCAAGGTCAAGGTAGTTGGTCGGCTCATCGAGCAGCAGGTAATCGGGCTCGCTGAACAACACGGCGGCCAAGGCCACCCGCATCCGCCAACCACCTGAAAAGGCCGAGCAGGGCATCTTTTGTTCCGCACCATCAAAGCCAAGCCCCTTTAGGATCGACGAGGCGCGGGCCTCGGCGGAATAGGCGTCGATGTCGGCCAAACGGGTGTGAACCTCGGCAATCCGGTGTGGGTCGGTGGCAGAATCGGCTTCGGCTAAAAGGGCCGCGCGTTCGGTGTCTGCGGCCAAAACCGTGTCGATCAGCGACACTTCGTTGCCGGGCACCTCTTGGCTGACGCCGCCCATACGGGCGCGAGCGGGCATGCTGATGGTGCCGGTTTCCGAAGGTATATCACCGCGGATCAGGTTAAAAAGCGTGGTTTTACCCGCACCATTGCGTCCGATCAGGCCCACTTTGTGGCCCGTCGGGATGGTGGCGCTGGCGCCTTCAAACAGGGGACGACCCTGAATGGCGAAGTTCAGATCATTGATACGTAACATGGGCGCGGTTTGCCCTATCAATGGGCGAAGGTCAATCACCGCTTTTCATAAGGGTGAACCCGTGTTAGCAGGGCGTCGAAATTATCACGGCTGGGCGATTTTGCCCGCCCTTCATAGAAAGAATGACCCATGGCTCTTCAGCGCACATTTTCGATCATCAAACCCGACGCCACCAAACGCAACCTGACGGGCCCGATTGTGGCCAAGTTCGAGACCGCTGGCCTGCGCATTGTCGCAAGCAAGCGTATTCAATTGACACTGGCGCAAGCGCAGCAATTCTACGGTGTGCACGCGGAACGTCCGTTCTTTGGTGAATTGTGCGAATTCATGATCTCTGAGCCAATTGTTGTTCAAGTTCTTGAAGGCGAAGACGCGATTGCGAAAAACCGTGAAGTTATGGGTGCAACAAACCCTGCAGATGCGGATGCTGGCACAATCCGTAAAGAGTTCGCGCTGTCAATTGGAGAAAACTCAGTTCACGGTTCAGATGCGCCAGAAACTGCCGCTGAAGAAATCGCATTCTTCTTTTCAGGCCTTGAGCTGGTCGGCTAGTAGGATTTTTTCAAAAAATCCTATTAAAATTATTTGAAATAATTTTAGCTGCGTCTCGGTTTGATGACACCGATAATATCAAGGGCCGCTTCGAGTTCGGAGCGGCCTTTGTCGTGCCCGCCTGCCTTGATCGCGTCAAAGCGTTTTCGCAGGGCAATTTTCTCGTCGCCTTGGCAATCGGTCCAGGGGCGACCTTGTAGCCCCATGACCATAGCGTAAAAAGCGATGAAATGTGGTTTTGAGCCAGATTGCAGTAGTTTTTTATAGGCCGCATCAGGCCCAAGTGCGCGCAATTGATCCGCAGTTTCGATACCCGCGCGCGCATAAACCGCGTCTGAGGCCGGGCCAAGGTTTCTGATGCTAGAGATTGGGTCTGACATAGGTCAGAACCTACCTGTTCTCGCACGATTGGCAATGCCTAGATGCTGGCCCAGTCCGAAATGACAAACGGTGTTTGTTCCGTTTCGGGATTGGTTTTGGGGGTCAGTTTTAGATCCCTCAATCGATGGGCCACATAGCCGATTTTACGTGGGTATTGCTCTTGTGCAGATTTTTCACGTGGGTCTGCTTTTGGTTTCTTAGCCATTTTCTGTCTCCTGCCTTGGGCATTAGCCCGGTTGCCTTTGTGATCTCCCATGCAAGACGTCTCGTTAAGCGGATGTCATTATAGGAGGGGATCACGCCTCTATGTGGATTTCTAGGGCGAATTGGGGCAAGAATATGGCAGGCTTGTGGGCCATATGCCTCGCCCCGCAAGATGTGGTAAATTTCGGGACATCAATATGATTTTATCAATCTATTTTAGCGGGTTGTGGGAATTATGCAGCATTTCAAGCAGTTTGGTTAGCGCTCTGTTGTGCTGGCGGCGTGTGTCAGGTGAATAGGTTCATCACATAGCAGTTGTGTTCGCCTATCAGGATGGAATAATGTTCCCCTAAATGGATGTATGTGTGAACGAACTCGCGTGGCGTTGCTATGTGGGGTCATAATGCGGAACGTATGTTCTGTTGTTGAAAGGGTTTTAGATGTCGGCACAAATGGATGGGTTGGACCGGAAGATTTTGGCGCAGCTGCAGCAAGATGCTTCGAGATCTTTGGACGAAATTGCCCGCAACGTTGGGTCAAGCAAGACGCCGGTTTGGAATAGAATTCGCAAGTTAAAGGCTGCCGGTGTGATCGGGCGCCAAACAGTTCTACTGGACCCGCAGGCGTTGGGGCTTGAGGCTTGTTTCTTTGTGTTGGTGCGTACCAGCGAACATGATGCCGACTGGCAGGCGCGGTTTTTAACCACCCTAAAGGCACGCCCCGAGGTGATGGAGGCGCACCGGTTGGCGGGGGATATTGATTACATTCTGAAAGTTCGGGTGACCAACGCCAAGGCGTATGATGTGTTTTATCAAGCCTTGATTGCGGAGGTGAAGATTTTCAATGTGACTGCATTGTTGTCGATGGAAGAGATCAAATCGACCACGGTTTTGCCAATTGATGTTGAAGAATAGGTATTTATAGCAAGAAGAATGGCAAAGCGGGTTTTTAGGACCGCCTCACCGGCTGCGGAGCGTAATTCTGCCTCGTTACTCTGCTGTGGGCTGTTTTGCGCGTTTTACCTGTATCAGTAAAATAGGGCCCATCAGGATCATTGCGACGCCCATCGTTTCCAGTCCGGGTGCGATGAACAACAAAGACACGATCGCCACATACCAGCGCTCCCATGTGCGCAGCGGAGCGAGCAGATATCCTGAGAAGGACACGCCGAGGCTGGCGATACCAAGCATCGCGCCCGCCAATGTCACGGTAAACAGCCACCATGTGAACCCGTCTGCCACCAGCAACAGGGCAGGCGAGTAGACAAAGACGAAGGGCACCAAGGCTTTGGCGATCCCCAGTCGAAAGGCCGTGTTGCCGGTTTTGAACGGGTTAGAACCGGCAATGCCCGCCGCCGCATAGGCCGCCAGCGCGACCGGCGGCGTTATGTCGGCCAACACACCGTAGTAAAATACGAAGAAGTGGCTGACCAATGGTTCGATGCCGAGTTGGGCCAATGCCGGTGCTGCCACGGCCACAAGGATGATGTAAGTGGCAGTGGTGGGGATGCCTGCGCCCATGATGATGCAGGAAATCGCGATCAGGATCAGCGACATAAACAGCGCCCATTGGGTGACGCTAAAGTAGCTGAGCAGGGGCAGGGTGTTTAGGAATGTACCAATGTCAGTGGCTGTTTGCACCACCACATAACCGAGGCGAAACCCGACTCCGGTCAGGGTCACAACGCCCACAACGATGCCCACGGTCGCGGCCGCTGCCCCCACCGCAAGTGTGTTCTTGGCACCGGCCCCCAGCGCGTTCCAAAGATCAGGAATGGTAAGGCGATGGGTTGGGTTCAAAAAACCGACCACCACGCAAGCGATGATGCCGTAAACGGCGGCATAATCCGGCGTTTTGCCAGACAGGATCATATAGACCAGAATGAGCAGTGGAATAATTGACAACCAATGGTCTTTGAGCACCAACCCCATTTTAGGCAGCTCTTCGGCGCGCAAACCCCGCAGGCCCAGCTTTTTGGCCTCCAAATGCACCATGGTGAAAATGCCAAAGTAATGCAGCAAGGCGGGAAACAGCGCCGCCGCCAGCACATCACGCAGCGGAATTTCAAGGTATTCGACCATGATAAAGGCTGCAGCCCCTAGGATCGGCGGGGTGATCTGGCCGCCCGTGGAACTGGTGGCCTCGACCGCACCGGCAAAGTGGGCCGGATAGCCGACCTTTTTCATCGCCGGAATGGTCAGTGCGCCGGTGGTCACGGTGTTGGCGATCGAAGAGCCCGAGATCGTGCCCATAAAAGCAGATGAGAAAATCGCAACCTTGGCGGGGCCGCCGGAATAGCGCCCAGCGATCACCATGGCCAAGTCTATGAACAATTGGCCCAAGCCGATGCGGGTGGCCAGCACCCCAAACAGGATGAACAAAAAGACGTATTGCGCCATCACGCCGATGGCGATGCCGTAGATGCCTTGGTTTGTCATATAAAGGTGGTTGATGATGCCAAGCCATGACGCGCCACCGTGTTTTAAGGCGCCAGGCATCCATGGGCCGAAATAGGCGAATGCAATGAACAACAAGCCGATAATAGGCAGGGTTGGGCCAACCGAACGCCGCGTGGCCTCGAGCACCAGAACAAGCAGGGCGGTGCCCATGAAGATGTCAGTGCCAGAAGGGTTGCCAACCCGCAACGCAAGGGATGCAGGCGGCAAGAGCGGCAGATAGAGGGCCGCGCCAACGGCCAGAATGGCAAACAGGATGTCGAACAATGGCACGCCTTCAAGCCGATACCAAGCGCGGGGCGCAACCTGTGTTGAGCTGTTTTTGCGCCAGCTGAACAGCAAGAAAACCAAACTAAGGACAAAAGATAGGTGAATGCCGCGGTGCAAAAGTTCGCGGACCAAACCAAAGCCTGAAGCATAAAAATGATAGGCAGACATGGCCACCAAAATGCCCGCAATCAGCAGCGCCAGTTTCGGACCCGTGGCGCGAAAAGCGGTTTCGGGGTCGTATTTGCGTTCAATCTCGGCGAGTTGCTCGGGGGTTAACGCGGGGCTTGGGTCTGCGCTCATGGGGAAATCCGTATGGTGGGGAAATGAAAAACCCCAAGCGCGGGTGGGCGCTTGGGGTTGGGTCATGTGTTGGGGTGCTTATTCCAGCAGCCCGGCTTCTTTGTAGAAACGCTCGGCGCCAGCGTGCAAAGGCACACCGATTCCGCTCAGGGCGGTTTCAGCCGTGATGGTTTTGCCCTTGGCGTGGCCAACGTCCAGCAATTTGCGGGTCTTTTCGTTCCACAAGGCTTTGGTGATGCCATAGATCAGGGCTTCGTCTTCTTTGGCTGAGGTGTACCACTGGGCGCCAACGGCCACGGTTGTGGTGGTTTCAACGCCTTCATAGGTTCCGGCCGGAATGTCGGAAGAAGCGAAAAAGCCATATTTTTCAGTCAGCGCATCTGCACCGGCACCGGAAATTGGCACCAGTTTGATGTCTGCCGCTGAGGCCAGTTCAACCAGCGAGCCCGTTGGGTAGCCTGCCACCACAAAGAAGGCGTCGATTTTGCCGTTGCGCAGCGCTTCGGCGGCGGCGGCCCCCTTAAGGGCTTCGGCTGTGACGTCGGATGCACCAAGGCCATTGGCCTCAAGGATCAATCCCGCGTCGACATAAGTGCCGGACCCTGGCTCATCCAGGGACACGCGTTTGCCCTTTAGGTCGGCCACAGAGTTGATGCCGCTGTCAGCCAATGCCACCAAGTGGATGTGCTCTTCGAACAGGGCGGCGATGGTGCGCAGGTCTGTGGCAGGCGCTTGGCCGTCCATGGTGCCTGTGCCGGTGAAGGCCCAATAGGCCACATCGGATTGTGCGAAACCAGAGTTGCGCAGGCCCGAGATGATGGCGTTTACATTGTCAACGGATCCACGTGAAGACACAGCAGAGGCGATCAGCCCTTCAACGCCGCAAGATCCGCCCTCGTCACAAGCGCGCGAGCCGGGTGGGTTTGAGATGGCATTGGCGATTACACCGCCGACTGGATAATAGGTATAGGCAGTGCCGCCTGTGCCGATGGTAAAGAACTTTAGGTCTTGGGCGGTTGATACGCCTGCCGTGCCGACAATCAGCGCGGCTGTTAAAGCGGCTTGTTTGATGAATTTCATATTCGGTTTCTCCCTTAGTGTGTTTCGATCTTGTTGGTTTATTGCTGCTTTGACTGATTTGAGATCAGTTTTCAGCAATACAGGCGTTGATAGATGCATTTTCTGCCGGTGGGGTAAAGCCTTGCTTTGGGGGGGGCGTGGTTGAACCAAAGTCAACCTGTACGAGAAAACAGGTGTCGGCCGCATCGGACGCATTGGACATGTGTCGCAGAATTTGAGGGAAGCATCCTTGGGGCGCGAGGGCGTTTTCTGTGCCGCTGGCGGGGCCGGATGGGGGCCAATTCGGTCGGGCAGGGTGTCTCCGGCGCAACGTGATTGCGCCGGAGGGTGTTGTTTATTTCGCGAACTTCTTGATCTCGCCGCTTTCCAGACGTGAGGCGTAAGAGACAAGCTCGGTCCGCACCAGTTTCATCAGGAAGTAGAGACAGAAGATGTTCACAACCGCCATGGCAAAGATCGCCGCATCCGAGAAGTCGATGACAGGGCCAAGGCTGGCGGCCGCACCGATGACGATGAAGACACAGAAGATGATCTTGAAGGTCAGCTCGGATGATTTGCTTTCACCAAACAGGTAGGTCCAGCTTTTCAGGCCATAGTAGGACCATGAAATCATCGTCGAGAAGGCAAACAGCACAACCGCGATAGCCAGAACATATGGGAACCAGCTGATGCCAGCGCCAAATGCAGCCGAAGTGAGCGACACGCCGGTGTTGCCGTCTACTGTCGCAATCGCAGTACCTGCTTCGTTCAGCATGTAGTTGCCTGTAGCAGGGTCAACGATCAGCTGTTGCGAGATCACGATGACCAGCGCGGTCATTGTACAGATCACAACTGTATCGATCAGGGGCTCTAGCAGGGACACAAAGCCCTCGGTGATTGGCTCTTTGGTTCTCACCGCAGAGTGGGCAATCGCCGCAGACCCAACACCAGCTTCGTTCGAGAACGCCGCCCGCTTGAAGCCTTGGATCAATGCCCCAACCATACCGCCTGCAACGCCAAGACCCGTAAAGGCACCAGCGAAGATTTGGCCGAACGCCCAACCGATCATGTTGTAGTTCACGATCAGAATGATCACGGCCGCACCAACATATAGAATACCCATGATTGGTACGATTTTCTCAGTCACGTTGGCGATGGATTTGATACCACCAACGATAACGGCGAAAACGATAGCGGCAAAGATAAAGCCAGTGATCAGACCGGAGAATTCAAAACCGATAACGCCTTGGATCTGTGCATGTGCCTGATTGGCTTGGAACATGTTACCGCCGCCAAGAGCGCCCAGAATACAGAACACCGAGAACAAGATCGCGAGGAACTTGCCGCCCGGTAGACCCAATTCTTTGAAGCCTTTAGAGATGTAGTACATTGGACCACCAGAAACGGTGCCATCTGGGTATTCATTACGGTACTTCACACCCAGCGTACATTCAGTGAACTTGGCAGCCATCCCCAAAAGACCCGCAAGGATCATCCAGAACGTCGCGCCCGGTCCACCGATGCCAACGGCCACAGCCACACCAGCGATGTTTCCCAGACCCACAGTGCCCGATAGGGCGGTTGCAAGCGCTTGGAAGTGGCTGACTTCGCCTGCGTCATTGGGGTCAGAGTAGTCGCCTTTGACCAGCTGGATCGCATGTTTGAAAAAGCGAAACTGCACAAAGCCAAAGTACAATGTGAAAATTGTCGCGGCGACAACCAGCCACATCACGATCCAAGGAAAGTTTGTACCAGGAAAGGACATAAAGATAAAATTCACGAACCAGCCTGTGGCGGATGCAAAAATATCGTTTACTTTTTGGTCAAGCGATACAGCTTCTTGGGCCGCCAGTGGGCTTGCGGCCATAGCGGTGGTGACTGCTGCCAGCCAGAGTTTTGATGCAATATTCATGATTTCCCCCTATCCAACAACTGTGACGGGCACGTCGGCGCTCATCACTAGGTTTTGTGTTGAGCTGCCAAAAATGCGTTTGCTGAAACCACCTGATGAGGCCCGTCCAACAATGATTTGCGAGCCGCCATTTTCAACAGTGAGCGCGTTGAGCGTTTCAGCCACATCGCCGTGCCGCACAATGCCACTGGCCGTAAAGCCCGCGTCTTGGAGCGATTTCACAGCCGGCGTCACGATCCGCGTCATAGCGAGATCGATCTCTTCCTCACGACGTTTGTGGCGCTGTGCGTTTTCCTCGGGTGTTTGGAATGTGAATGGCGACCATTCGATCACATAAATAGCGATCAATTCGCAGTCCTTAATGCGTGACGCCTGTTCTTTGGCGAAATCAAGGGCGCGGTCTCCAGTGTCTTCTCCGTCCAATCCTATGACTATTTTGACTGTCATTTTGTTCCTCCTTGTTGGATTTGTATCGTCAGTTGGGGCGCGTTTGCCCGTTGAGTCAAGGTTTCTGCCGTGTCTCCTCGCGACAAAAGCCCTGATGTAAGAATAGTGATTATCACTGGACATTGGGCATTTTATCAGGCTAATTTCAGGCCATATTCACGTAAAGTGGTCAAAAATTAGGTAAATTAACTAATGGCTAGCGATTTAGACAGAATTGATAGACGAATTCTTGCCGAGCTCGAATCTGATGGGCGGCTCTCGATTGTCGAGCTTGCGGCGCGTGTGAACCTGACCAACACGCCGTGTTCCGAGCGGGTAAAACGGCTGGAGCGGACCGGATATATCAGCGGGTACCGCGCGGTTTTGGACTTGGATCAGCTTGGTTTGGCGCATTTGACAATTGTGCAGGTGTCGTTATCGGCGACGGCGGGTGATGGCTCGCTTGATAATTTCAATCTGGCTGTGCGCCGGATCGCCGAGGTTGAAAGTTGCTTGATGGTGGCGGGCCCGTTTGACTATTTGTTAACAGTCCGAACCCGCGACATGCAGCATTTTCGATCGGTGCTGGGCGACAAAATAAACAAACTGCCCGGCATCCTTCAGACCAACTCCTTTGCGGTCATCGAAATGGTGCAAGAAAGCCGTGAGTTTCTTGGGGCTGAACAAGCTGTTTAGGGCTGGTTTTCCCACGCGTTATCTGTGGGTAGTTGGAAGGGGACCGGACTAGGTCTTTGGCGTTCCGCCTATATTGTTGCAGGACAAAGGCATGAACCATATTGTGTTTAAGGTTCTGCTTTGGACTGCGGTTTCAACTGGTTGCTGTAAAACGGGCGTGGCAAATATGCGTTGGCATAGGGCGACGTCTTGATCAATCAATGCGGTAGGTTGCGACTTGCCTGTACTTTTTGCAGGCGCTTGGGCCACGTCGATCTGATGTAGGCGAGGATGTTCCAAATGTCGTCATCTGAGAGCGCGCCCTCAAAAGCGGGCATGCCGCTGTTGAAATCAGCCACGCCGCGAACCGCCAATGCTGCTTTACCGCCCAGTTTGGTGTAGTCGAACAGCAACTTATTGTCGTGATGCCATGTGTGACCCGTCTTATCATGTGGTGGGGCGGGCAACACGCCATCCGCATTCGTCGCTTGCCAATCAGGCTGGCCTTTCAGATCGGTACCATGACAGGACGCGCAGTTTTCAACGTAGAGCGAGTGGCCCGCCACGGTATCACGATCCTCTAATTCATGATCCGCTGTGGCAGGCGTCGCCAAAGCCAGCAGAAATGGAAGAAACCACCTCACGCAACTTCCACCCATGTTTGCATGCCGCCAGCCACATGGCTGAGCATATGGCAGTGGAGCATCCAGCGGCCGGGGTTGTCAAAAACACAGAGGATGTCGCGGCTTTCGCCTGCCTCAACAAGCGTTGTGTCGCGCAGATCACCCAAGGTGCCGTCATCACCAACCTCAAAGAAGTGGTGGCCATGCAGATGGATGCCATGTGGGAATGACGTGTCATTGACCATCTTGATCCGTGCTGTTTCGCCACGTTGGAAGGACCCGAATGGGTCGTCATGCAAATCTGACATATTGTTGAAAGCCCAAATGTTGTCGCCGCCGTGTCGGCCACTCATTGCGCCGCCCATCATCGTCAATGTCAGATGTTGTGTTGGTTCACTTGGGGTTGGCAATTTTGGAGGGGATAGCGGCAAAATGGGGCCAGCTCGCCTCGTGATGTTGCGGCCCTCAACATTCAGATCGGCCAATCGGTACGGTCCTTGACGGCTCATCATGTCAAAGCCAACGGGGCCGGTTATATCCACGATCAGATCAGCGCGTTGGGCTGGGGCCAAAATGATCTCGGTTAATGGGCGTGGCTCAGACAGCGCCATGCCGTCAAGCGCGACGACCTTTCCACTGGCACCGCTGACCGCCACTGGGAAAATTCGGTTTGTTGCGGCGTTGATCAGGCGAACCCGGACACGATCCCCAGTTTTGACCTGTGATTGGGACAGGAACGCGCGGGCGAAGTTGCCCATGTAACCACCATGCGCGACACTGTGCATGTCCGCAAACTCCTCGATCAGGCTGCCGTCCTCGGCCATCAGCCAGTCGGATATCAGCACGGTGATGTCGTGATCCACATCCGGCGGCGTGTCGTCCTCGACGATCAAAGGCCCCATCATGCCCCGCGCCACCTGTTCCTGAGAAGTGTAGTGCGAATGATACCAATAGGTGCCCTCATCCGGCGGTACAAAGCTGTAGACCTTGGTGTCGGCGGGATTGATCAGCTCTTGCGTCATCATCGGCACGCCATCCATCTGGTTCTCCAATCGGATGCCGTGCCAATGAACGGCAGTGCCTTCTTCCAACCCGTTTTCGACGTCGATTTCGACACGCTGACCACGCGCCACGCGCAGTTCTGGCCCTGGCATTGAGCCGTTAAAGCCGAGCATTGATGTCGCGGCATCGCCGTCCGGCAGGATTTGCTGCGTCACGGGTTCGGCTTTCAAGCGCATAGAACTTTGCCCCGCCAAAGTCGGCTTTGGTAAAATTGCGATTGCGGAGGCTGACGCCAAGAATTTCCGTCTGTTCATAGTGCGCCTCATGTTGGCAAAGTAAGATTGGATGTGAGAAGGGCCGTGACCGCCAATACTGCCAAGACCAGCAGCCATTCAACCGTGATGGATTTTGAGAGATGGGTTGCAGCGGTAGGATCACCCGCCCGCAAGTTGGGTATAAACCGCAGTTTGTTTGCTGCGGCCAATCCCAATAGGCCAGCGATCAACACCACCTTCAGGATCAGGGCTTGGCCATATCCAGTGTTAAACAGTGCTGCGAATGAGCCGACAAGCTCATAAGCCATGTACCCACCCGCGATGATCAACGCAGGGACTGTGACCGTCGCGACAAGGCCAAACAGATGCCCGATGTTTGCTGCCGCCTCGAAAGTGTCAGGTGTGGACGCCAACCGTTTCAGTGGGGTGAGAATGCCGATCCACAGCGCGACGGCGATTAGATGCAGCATCAATGCAATATCCAACCAGACGATGTGGCGGTCCGAAATGTGCCCAACTTGAACAAAAGTCCATAGAGCTATGATCCCTCCCAGAACCGATACCAAAAGCCCAAGCCGCCCGATAAACAAGCCTGCTATCAGCAGACCTAAACCAGCCACGCGATAAGCCAGCGCCGTGCCGACAGGCGTTGTCCACAACAGCCCCAGCATTTCCGGATCAGTCAGGCCACTGGCATCGCCCGTCAGATTTGCACCGCGCAATGAAAACGTTAGGGTCGTTGCAATGAACCCCAGCACTGCAAATTTTAGCGCGAACCCACGATAGCGCCCCAGCCGGAAAATCAACGCAACCATCACCGTACCCGATGCTGTCAGTACGCCGACGTAAAGCGCGAACTTTGTGGCGACTGCTGCCAGCTCCCAAATATCTGGCATCATTACTCTGCTGTAAAGTTGAAGGAACCATTTACGGCATGACCATCCGCGCCTAGGCCGCGCCACTCGAACATATAGACGCCGCTCCCCATCGGCTCCAAGGGGATCGCATAGTCAGTTACAAAGCCATCATGGCCGCTCAAATCCAGATCGACGCTTGGGTGATCTGCATGGGTCATTGAGAGACGCGTCAGACGAATACCGCCCTTGAATCCCAAAAGAACCTCGGCGGGCACTTCTGCAACTGTGGCCTCATTGGCTGGCGTGGTGGATCTAAGGGGTGAATGCGCTAGGGCAGCTGTTGCCCACAGCCCGATAAGCCCTGCAAGTAAAACCTTTTTCATCTTATTTTCCTGTTCGATAGTGCATTTATGGCCATCAGTTTATTCCGTTGGCACGTTGTAATTCTCGCACGTAGGCGATGATCATGGCCACATCGCCGCGGGTTAGCCCTGTAAGTGGCGGCATATTGCCAAACGTCCAATGATGCGCGTTCACACCCAGCGCCGCCGCACGCTGAAAGCTTTCATCACCGTGGTGGTTTGGCTCATAGATTTTATGGATCAAAGGAGGTGCCGTTCCATCCAGTCCCGCAGCGTTGGGGCCATGACAGGAGGCACATTTTGCTTCAAAAGCGCGCTTGCCGATTTGAGCATTTTGCGACAGCGTATTAGGCAATGCCACTTCAACCAGCGTGCCATTTCCCCCGCCTGCCTCAGGTGCAACTTCAGGGTTATTATGGGCCATTGGCATCTCTACACCGCGATGGCTTATAGGCCACAGGGTATAGGCAATCCCAGCAGCAATTGCGAAAGCTCCGAAAACGATAATTGGTCTCATTAGTATTCCTGATTCACATTGAATTTGGGTATTGCTACACCCTCCAGCTAGTGGAGGGTCAAACATTGAATTATCACGGTTTTGAGAGCATTTCAGTTGACATCCCATTTCTAAAACTTTCGGGGAGGCTATCTATTAGCAACGGTTTCAAAAACCGCTGCTCGTCGCGAAATGGCGGTGTCAGCTTTGGGCAAAAGGCAGATTTTTATCTATTTGAAGGGTGAACAGTGTTTTACCGATTCAGCCAAATTCGAATCTGTGATGGGTTTGCTACAGGCAAAACACATTTTATAATGCTTGCGCTATGCTTTCCGGAGATGAATCAGTGAAGGGTGTAGGCGTTGACGTCACCATGCAGTCTATTGAGAAGATTGATAGCTTTGGCTCCGGCGGTAGGGATCGAACCTACGACAAATTGATTAACAGGCGCTCCGGCGCGGTTTCTCCGGTTTTCTCCTAACGGCGCTTGTCAGTCATAAATCACTGATAACAATTGATAATTCTTGACGAACACTGCGCCCGTATTACATGCCTAACGCTGTAATCCTCTGCATGGTGCTTCCGTAATGCTTCCATAAATGAGGGCCAATCGAATGAAGGTTAGGTTGCCAAATGTCCAAATTGACAAAACGCTACATCGAAAGTTTGCTTGCAAAGGCGGACGACTATTTCCTCTGGGACGAAGAAATATCCGGCTTTGGGGTGCGCGTCTATAAATCTGGGCGTAAATCTTATTTAGTGCAATATAGGGCAGGTGGACGCACCCGTCGGCGATCTATCGGCCAACATGGTGTTCTGACAGCGGATGAGGCCAGACGGGAAGCGCGGAACCTTTTGGGAGAGGTCGCGCGGGGTGGCAACCCGTCCGAAGATCGCAGGCGGCATTTCCGTGCGCCAACGGTCAATTCGTTGTGTGATCGGTTTTTGCAAGAATATACGGCACATCATTGCAAACCATCCACAGCAAAAGGGTATCGAAGTGTAATAGAGCGAACAGTCCGCCCTCAGCTTGGAACCCGCCAGATTGCCGATGTGACACGCGCAGATATTGTCGAGTTTCACCACAATATGCGGGCGCGGCCTTATATGGCCAATCGGGCTGCGAGCATGTTGTCCAAGATGTTCAATCTGGCCGAGGACTGGGGATTGCGAACCGATGGTACAAACCCTGCGCGGCGGATCAAGAAATTCCGAGAAGAGGAAAAGAAACGCTATCTTAGCGAAGGCGAGCAAATACGCCTTGGGAATGTGTTGGCGCATGTCTTGGAAACCGAACAGGAAACGCCCTATGTGGTGTCCGCGATTTACCTGTTGATGTTGACAGGGTGTCGTTTGGGCGAAATCCTGAACTTGCAGTGGGATTTTGTTACGGCGCATCATCTCGAACTTCCCGATAGTAAAACCGGACGGCGGCGTATTCCGCTACCGCGCGAAGCCTACGAGATAATCATGGCTTTGCCTCGCAAAGAGGGAAACCCCTATGTGATTTTGGGGGAAAGTGAGGAGGGGCCTCTGGTCAACCTGCATAAGCCGTGGCTTCGGATTAAGAAGCTGGCAGGATTAGAGGACGTTCGGATGCATGATTTGCTCCATACTTATGCTTCTGTTGCTGTGATGAGTGGAATTGATCCGTTTTTGTTAAAAGAGATCATGGGCCACAAGAGTCTGCAAACGACGCTGCGCTATGCACATTTGTCTGATGATGCAGTCCAACGCGCGGCGGGATCAGTAGCCAGCCGTTTGGCGGCGGCAATTCGGTCAAAGCCTGAGCCTGAGAGAGGTTTGCATTTGATGCATTGACGGGCATAAGGACCTATCCATGAATTACGCCAGATTGCGAAAATGTCCTATAAATTACCAAAACAGCAATATAAACGTGAAACCTTCATCACGTTAAACGAGGGTTTTCATCGTGTGGGAATGTTTTTGTTTTCGCAAGAATGGATCGGGCATGAGGATGATGCTTGGCCAACGACGAACCATGAAACGTTAAGCGATGAAAAGCAAAAGCTAGAAGCCAAATTGCATAGGTGTATCCAGCAAGAACGCATGATCGAATCCGCCAATCTGTCAGACATGGATGAAATCGAGTTCAAGGACCATTCTGACCGACTCGAAGCATTTAAGTGTCTAACCCGTGAGGCGCGAGAGAAGCGAGATCAGTTCGGGCAAACATATGATAGCCGTTATTCAAATGCTTTGGCGTATGATCGAAGGCAGCAGGTTGAAAAATACCTTTGCGATGCAATCAGAATAGGTGAGTTGAACTTACATTTTGGCCACGGCACTTGGAAAGATATGAAATCCGATTTTAATTTGGCCAATTTTCAAATCAGCTTTCTTTTCTCATTTGTTATTATGCCCAAAAAGTATGGAAGAAGCCGTCGGCATCCTGGATTTTTCAACAAGAATCACTTTGATATTTGGGCGCACCCATTTGAACAAAAATTGTTAAAATACTGTGATTCGCCCATTGAAGAGCAAATAATCACTTGGTTTGTTGCTTACCGCGATAAGTGTTTGTCCGGTAACATTAAGGTAACTAAAGAGGAGGCCCTTGTAGAGTGCGAGAAATACTTTTCTCAAAAAGAGCTTGGTGCAATTTTCAGCGCGGTGTGGAAATTGTTTTCTACAAAGGAAATGAAAAAAATGGGCCGTCCTAAGTCAAAACACATTGGCTAGTTATTGCAGAAAATGCCCTTGGGAAATAATTTCCCTTATATAACGTGCTGTTAAAAAACAATAATAAAACTAAGTGCGTAGTTTTCTCCAAAACAATAAACCTAGTCATACTATTTAGCATTCACACGCCTAGCTACATCTACCTCACATCAACAACGAAACCCAATGTGAGGAAAGCAAATGCAAACAGATACACAACAACACACGCCCGACACCCTAGTTAATGAACGCGAGGCCGCGTCGATCCTTTGTTACTCGGTCCGCGCCCTCCAGAACTGGCGGCACCGTGGCGGTGGCCCCCATTTTGTTAAAGTCTCCAGCCGCTCGGTGCGCTATCGCCGCTGCGACCTGACTAAATGGGTTGATGCCCGCATCGTGTCAAACACCAGCCAAGCAACCATCTAAATCAGAGTTTTGCCTCAAAGGGCTTGGCAGCACCTTTGAGGATTTTGGGGCCGAAAGGCTTTCAAACGGGCGCGAGGTTTCGCAGCTTCGCGCCCTTTCTATGTCTGTCGCAAACTTAACCCGTAAGGAAATCATTATGACAAAAACACCTGCATACAAGTTTCGACTTGGGCTTATCACCGCAACAATATGGGACAACGACGGCTTCTACTCCGTTGATTTATCTCGCTCTTACAAAGGCAATGACGGCCAATGGCAAAGCACGACCAGCTATGGGCACGCCGACCTTTTGAATGTCGCCAAGTCAGCAGAACGCGCCGAAAATTGGATCGCGAGGCAGTCAAATGCAGACAAGTAATTCAGCTCACAAAACCCCAATTCGGCCCCAAAACCTAAGCTGCCCCGCCGGAGGCACCGACAACAGCCAATTTGGCCAAAGGGGGGTGATTGTAGCACCCCCCTCTGGAAATACAGACAACGCAAACCCCCTACAATTCCTGCACAAAGGCTTTGATACATTGATCCTTGCCGTCCAAGCCAACATCCCGCCGGACTTGTTTGACTACTTCGAGGCTGAAAAGAAACGCGCCGATGAGGAACGCCGCGACGTGTTGGTGGAATTCAACGGCGTTCAGCTTCATCTCAAATCCCACGGCGGTAACGGATACCGCTTTATCGCCAATGGCGGGCCGGACGGGGCGGCGCGATTTCATTGAGGAGGTCAACAAATCCGTGCATGGCAAATCAGGGCGCACCACATCGGTTACCATCGGCAGCCCGCGCAATCGGCAGGTTATCATTTACAACAAACGCGCCGAAATTATCCACTCTGGAAAATCGCATTGGTGGGGCATCTGGAACGACACGTTAAGCAAAAAAGGCCTGCCTGTGCTTACGCCTGACAACCCCGAAAACAGCCGTGTGTGGCGGGTGGAATTCAGGGCGGGCAAGGACCTGCTAAAAGATCGTTGGGGCATCCGCACTTGGGCGCAACTACTAGAGCAATTTGGTGACCTTTGTTGCGAAACAGGCGAAGTGGTGCGCTATACCGTTCCCAACCCAACCGACCCAAACCGCGCCCGTTGGCCAAATGATCTATTATGGGAATTGGTTTGCGCCGAAATGAACGATGATCTTTGTGAAATGCGCAGCGGATGCGACCCGAACCCCTTGAAGGAGGTGCATAAGGAAAACCATATTTCCATGATGGTCCGCCAAATTCTGGGAAATGCCATTACCCTTGCGGCCTTAAACGGGAAAACGCAGAAGGAATTACCGGAATTTCTGCAAACGACCGCAAATGTATTGTCGCAAGAGGTAATCAAAAATCCCGAGAAGACCCGCAAACAACTGCAAAATGCCAAGGACCGATATGTGTTTATTGACCCGCATAGGCGGGCATCGGGATAGGGCCGTGTAAAACCATGAAAAAGCATGTAAAACCGTGACTTTTGATTACTTTACTTCCCCAAATGTAATGGAAATGCACGGTTTTAGATGGTTTTCGAAAACCGTGAAATTGCATGGAATTTGGTGGATACTAATGTCTGTTTTGCGCAGATAGTGTACTTTGCAAAGTCACGCTTTCGGCCCAAATCGGCCATTAGCGGCTCTGTCTGAAGCTGTAATACAGCACATCAAAAGCAGTCGTTCAATTCCAATTCCGTAGCCCAATGTCCATTTCTCTCCGGCCTAATGGGGAACCGCAAACACTAAATTCGATTGCGGCTGCAACAAAGTATTTTCTTGACAAGTACAATTTTGACGGAGTCTTGCCTATTTCTTCGACTCAACTTACTGTAGAAAAAAATGGGGCGCTTAGGTAAAAAATACTAAGCATTTGTCGGCATTATAACTTAGAATTGAACAATATGTCGCTCCCCGTGCACGTAACAATGTAAAGGTAGCTAAATGATCAATCTCAATTTTGACGACACGAACCATGTAGACAACATTTATACCGAAACTGAGGCGGATCCAGTTTCAGCAGGCATGTTTGGGGCAATTGCTCTTGGCGTTGTCAACACGTTGCCAGATGGTGTTTATGACACCCATTTTAGTACGACATTCAATTACTTGTCTGGCAATCTAGTGCGCTTCCCCGGTGGAGAAGTGCCGGACGGATTCGCATATAACGACCCGATCAACGGATGGGAATTCCACCACAATGATATGAATGGCGGTGATGCTACAGACATTTTTGACCCAATGACCGGAAATGATTTTTTGCTTGGACCGATAACGCAGGCCTACCTAGATAGTTTGACGGCTGCCTTCAGTCTAGATTACCCCGAGCTTATTCACCCAGATCTTTTAGCCGCGCTTGGCAACAATGCGATGACATTTTCGCAAAGCCTGCAGGCTGCAATAGATACCAATAGCACCTATACGATGGTGCTGCCTGAGTTCCAGTACATGAGAATGCCCGTTGATCGTGATCCAGAAGATGATGGGACTTTCGTCGATTTTGTCGCCAATGACCACGTTCGTTTAGAAGACCTCGTGAACGATGTAGCAGCTTTCTTAGAGAACCTATTTATTACAGGTGCGTATAACGGCGGAAATGTTCCTGACGATTTTGTGTTGGAAATCGGCAATGAATCCCCAAATGGTTTTAATTGGAACAGCAATCTATTCACGGCAGATAGCGCACAAGATTTGGACGGTTATTCCGCCTATGCAATTGGCGTATTGACTGCGGTTGCTGCGTTTCGTGTGGAGCATCCAGAAATAGAATTCAGGGTCGCCATGCAGGCCAATGGCGGGGCTTTTGTCAATGAAATTGAGCAGAACTTCATTGATGAAGATGCGCTTGCTCTATTTGCAGAAGTGGATGTTATCAGCGTCGTTCACTATGCATTAGACTCATCTCTGTCCGGGACTGGAAATTATGGAGATCCAGCTGATCTTGAGGATACGATATGGATTGAGTGGGGCATCCATAGAATGCAGGCTCTGATTGAAGAAAACGGAGGTGATTCCTCTGACACAGAAATATATATGTCGGCATGGAGTGCGGACAGCTGGGATGTTTATCCTGAGAACTCTGGCGGGCAAGATAATCCAGATCAAAATCATAGGCTGCCTGCGGCTGGCGCGACGTTGGCGCTGTTTTCCAGCATGTTTGAGATGGGGATCGACATGGCAGCTAACTGGGGGATTGGTGCATGGGACGGGCTGGGAACAAACGCGACAACAGAGGTCAATGGCGTAATAGCATACGCCCCCTATATTGAAGCCTATCGCCAAATGGCAGAATCCTTGGTTGGCACGCATCAAATTGTAACGAGCACTATGGATGCACGCCGGGAAACGGACTACAATACCTACGCCTATGAGGATGACGCCAAGGCGGTTATTTTCCTGGCGGCCAATGACTATACTGGGGACGCGGAAGTTAGCCTGAGCAACTTTGGTACGATCGGGTATATGTGGCTCGAGCGGATATCCACCGACGCCAATGGAAATACAGTCATTACTCAAGAAATGGTCACCGACACAGGCTCTGGTTTCACCGTTACGTTTAACAACGCATACGAAGTGGTTCGCGTGATTGTTGCGCGTGAAAACCCTGGTGACGGGTATTTGCATCTTTGGGGCAGCGATACTGCTGATGTGTTAACTGGTGGTTTGTCAGATGACCTTCTGGAAGGGAACGAGGGCAATGATACCTTGAGTGGGAATGATGGCAATGATACACTTTATGGTGGTGATGGAAATGACATATTATATGGCGAGAATGGTAGCGACCAAATCTACGGTGGCAGTGGCGATGATACGCTTTATGGCGGGGCAGATAGTGATACGCTTTATGGGGCTGTAGGCGCAGATGATCTGCGCGGCGAGGATGGTAATGACACGCTTCGCGGGCATGCTGGCGACGACACTTTAAGAGGTGGCACCGGAGAAGACACGCTCTATGGCAACTCGGATAACGATACGTTGCGGGGTGGGGCTAATGGTGACGTGCTTCAAGGTGGCAACGGGAATGATGTATTAGAAGGTCAGAATGGTCATGATCGTTTGAATGGTGGCGGTGGTGACGACATCATGACCGGCGGCAGTGGTCGAGACGTGTTTGTGTTCGATGATAATTTTGGCAACGATACGATCACCGACTTTGATTTTGCGGCAAACGAGGTGCTGGATTTCAGCGCCCACAGTGGGATCAACACTATTGACGATTTGACCATCACGTATGATGCTTCCAATGCGGTGATCACCATTGCGAGCGGCGCCAGTGTCACACTTGAGGGTGTCACTGGCGGTTTATCGAATGATGACTTTATATTCTGATTTCATCTTCTGATGATTTCTTTGGAGCTAGGCCAAAATTAAATGACGGGGTGATCATGCGGCGCTTGGCGGCCGCTTGAGGCCAACCGTGAACGAGAGCTGTTAGTTGGGCTATAATGCTTTAAGTTCGCAGCGAGGCAACGCATTTCGTCCCCCCGCCAAATCATACAGCGGTTTTAGTTTGGCCACTTAGGAAGTACGATTTTCGAATATCAACAAGGGTACTAGCATCGTAATCACTAAAGAATGACAGCTTCCAGAATTGCTGGGCCGAAAGGCCGCTTTGGGCAAAACCCGCCTTAAAGGTTTTGCCGCAGCGAATGCCAGCTTCCCGCCCATGCAGCGCGTCCGCTTTGGGGCTGGGAGCCGTCATTCAACGTTCGGCGTTCCGACGGCAGCTTTGCGCAGAAACCGGACTTTGCAAAGTGTATCAAAGCATGTTTCAAGAATGGTACTTTTCGTAGTTCATGTAAGAAGATAGTACTTAGTAGATTAAACCAATATTCGGAGAATTTTATGGTACAAAATGTTGCAATCCTGATTGGCGCACCTAACAGCGATTCAGCTACATTTGCCCCATTGGAGGCTTGCAGCAACGATGTTGAAGCTATGGAGGAACTAATTAAGGCGACAAAAAGGTTCAACAAAGTAGAAATATTGATCGACGCTACCTCTGCCGAAATACAAGACAAACTGAACACGCTTGGAGATCAAGCCGAAAAAGTAGGTGAAATTTTTCTTTATTTCACAGGTCACGGGCATGTCGCCGAAGATGAATTCTATTGGGTTACAGCAAAATTTGAAATTAATAGCCCTCGATCTACCGGAATTTCTCAAGGGGCGTTGTATGAAATACTCCGCAAAATAGATGCGTCGAACACAGTTATCGTTCAAGATGCCTGTTTTTCCGGGCAAGCATTATTTAAGGGAGACAGAACCAAGCGATTACCCTCACTTTCAAACTTGGTGCAGATTTCATCTAGCGCTGCAAATGTCAAAACCCCGGGAGGTCTGGCTCTCAGCCCATTTACAGACCACTTCATCGAAGCTGCGAGTACATCCAAATCCGAAGGCTCAATTAACTATTTAGAAGTGACGCAAAAACTAAACGACCTTCTCGCACAAAACCAAATGCAGCCACATCTTGGATATCAAGGTACATCGAACCAAATATTTTGCGACGATGCCAGTTACCTACTGGCAATCCGGTCCAAGTATGAGATATCGGATGAACCTGAAATCAGTTCAATACCTGAAACTGAAACTCTTGCTCCTCAAGTCACAGATAAATCGATCTTAGAGGATGCATGCAAAAAAATGTACAAGCAAGGTGACATTCAAACGCTTATCGATACTGGTATTTCTCAGATTGAAGATAGAGTAGCCAATCGTACCGACCTTGCAGAATATTTTGATTTTTCTGCTGTGAAACATTCTGACTTTGCTCATGCAACTAATGTGGAACAGTTGAGAGAAATACACCAATCTTTTACGAAATGGGATGAGTTTGTAAAGACACACTATGAAAAAAAAGAAGCTCGGAGGTCGCGTTTCTTTGCAAACGCCTATCTGGATTATATCTACGAACCAGAATACAATGAAATATACAGAATTAAACTCAATGCTTCCTTGGAGAGCGTACACCAGATCTATCATTTCAATCCAAAATTTGATGTGTTGCGCCGCAGGGAACTAGAAATTTTATACATTCCGGGAATTTTCCATGTTCACGTGCTTTGGCGCTTCAACGTACAAGGATTATCAGATTGGGACACGTTCGCTGAAGAACCCAATCAAAAAAACTGGTCGTACAAAGAAACAAATGCGACTGATGCAGAAGCTGATTTGGCTGGAATTGTTGACGAGTTCTTGACCAATAGCGAGACCGCTATAACGAAAACAGTTCGGAACCTTAAAGCACTCTAGTTATGGTGACGTTTTGAATTCTATTGTCTGCTCCGGGGCTGGGAGCTGCCGTTAGGCGCTCTGGGGGCTAAGGTCCACAAAGCCCCGATAGAGACATTCTTGCCCCGCTTAGAAGGTAGGAAGCAAACTGGTCAAGTTGTGTCTTGCTTACGTGGCGTACCGAAAACGTGATAAAGGTGTAGGGAGTGGCAGAAAAATTGATGTTCGCTTGAGCGCATTTGGACAGTTACAGCAAATCGCATAATTTACGACGCGACGGAGGGGGCCGCCTTGCAAAATCCAAACAATTCGATTCTGTGATGGATTCGCTACAGGTTAAAACACATGTCGCGGTGCTTCCGCTATGCTTTCGGCGCTGAATGGGACAGAGGTAGCCACAATAAAAGTGGCCCGCAATTATTTGATAATGTAGGGTATTTTGGCTCCGGCGGTAGGGATCGAACCTACGACAAATTGATTAACAGTCAACTGCTCTACCCCTGAGCTACGCCGGAACACTTGGGGCGATATAGCAATGGAAATCTAGAGCGTCCAGTGGGATTTTGATAATCCGGTCAGAAAAATGATCAATCGGGTTGTGGCGCCGTGTTTTCTGGGGGGATTGGCGGGTTACAGCCGTTGAAAATTGGCGTTTTGGGTGAGCGCACCTATCGGGGCGGCGATATTGCGGCTGGTCAGGTCAATCAAATGGGCCAAGACGTTGCGCTCGGCGGCGGGCAGCAGGGCGGCTGGGGCGTCGGTATAGACGCTGCGGGTGAGGGCGGGGATGCTGACACCCCGGTCGCCCATCGCGGCCAGTATTTGACCTTCGCGGCTGTTGCGGTGTTCAATCAGCCATTTGATCCGCGCGGCGGGGTCCAGAATGGGGGCGCCGTGGCCGGAATGATAAATGCGGTCATTGCGGGCCGCCAAGCGGGCGCAGGAGGCCATGAACTGAGTCAGATCACCATCGGGCGGCGACACCAGCGAGCTGGCCCAACCCATGACGTGATCACCAACGAACAGAGCATCATCCCACGCAAAACTTAAATGGTTGGCCATATGGCCCGGGGTGCGCAGGGCGGTGATGCGCCAGCCCGTGCCGTCGACCACTTCGTTATCCGACAAACAGCGGTCAGGCGTAAAATCGGCGTCGATGCCTTCGCCACCCCCCGTCATGCCGCGTGCCACAAGGTCCATCATCAGCTCCGAGCGCCCCGCCGTGCTGTCGCCATAAGCCAAGATGGGCGCGCCGGTGGTGTCGGACAAATGGCGGGCCAGTGGCGAGTGGTCAGTGTGGCTGTGGGTGACCAGAATGGCCTCGATCACTTCGCCCTTGGTGGCCGTGACGATCGCGTCGTGATGTGACACCGATGCAGGGCCGGGGTCGATCACGGCCACATGGCCACGGCCGATGATATAGGTGTTGGTGCCACGCCATGTCATGGGAGATGGGTTCGGGGCCAGAATGCGGCGCAGATCAGGGGCCAAGGTTTCGGCCACACCGATTGTCGGATCGAAATCTGTATCCATTGTCATTCGCACACTTTCCCTTATGCCATCACAGCGCTATGGTTTCCCTTATGAACTTTAAGTGGCTCAAACGCTATATGCCTCGCAGTCTTTATGGCCGCGCCGCCCTGATTTTGCTCGTGCCGATTGTCACGATCCAATTGGTGGTGTCGGTGGTGTTTATTCAACGCTTCTACGAAGGCGTCACCCGCCAGATGACCCAGAATGTGGTGCTGGAGCTGAATTACCTGATGCGCCAGATTGACGCCGCGCCCGATGTGGCAACGGCGGCCAAGATTATTGCGCCGCTGCAAGAACCGCTGGCGATGCAGCTTGAGCTGCCTGCCGCCGAATTGGGCAAAGAGAGAAAGGCGCTGTTTGATCTGTCAGGCACGGCAATGATCGAAACCCTGCGCGGCGGGGTCCAAGGTATATCTGCGGTTGATCTGGTCAGCGACAGCGACAATGTGCAGATCTGGATTCGCACAAGGTTTGGTGAAATGGGTGTGCAGTTTTCACGGCTGAGGGTGGCGGCGCGCAATCCGCATCAACTGTTGGTGCTGATGGGGTTCACGGGCGTTTTGATGACCATCATCGCGATCTTGTTCCTGCGCAATCAGCTGCGGCCCATCAAACGGTTGGCTACGGCGGCTGAAGCCTTTGGTAAGGGGCGGGTGATTGGATATTCGCCCTCCGGTGCCATTGAAGTGCGGGCGGCGGGTGGCGCGTTCCTGTCGATGCGATCAAGGATCGAGCGGCAGATCGAGCAACGCACCATGATGTTATCCGGCGTCAGCCATGATCTGCGCACACCGCTCACGCGCTTCAAGCTGGGCCTGTCGATGCTGGACGAGGATACCTCTGATCTGCAGGCGGATGTGAAGGATATGGAGGGGTTACTGGACGGGTTCTTGGACTTTGCCCGTGGGGCCGCGGGTGAGGAACAGGTCAGCACCGATCCGGTTGCCTTGGTCAAGCAGGCGGTGGCCAATGCCCATCGGGCTGGCAAACAGGCCGAATTGGCTGCCGTCACCGCCAAGGGTGAATTGATGCTGCGGCCAAAGGCTGTGCTGCGGGCTGTTGAAAACCTGATCGGCAATGCGGTGCGCTATGGCAATCGGGCCGAGGTGTCGGTGCTGATGACCGAGCGCACCTTGGTGATCAGCGTCGAGGACGACGGGCCAGGAATTGCGGCTGAAGACCGCGAAGAAGCGCTCAAGCCCTTTGCGCGGCTGGAGCCCGCCCGCAACCAAAACAAAGGGTCTGGCGTTGGGCTGGGCCTGTCGATCGCTATGGACATCGCGCGTGCCCATGGCGGGGTGATCCGGCTGGGCGAGAGCGAGCGGCTGGGCGGTTTGCAGGTTGACCTGATCCTGTCGCGCTAGGGGCGTTTCACCTGGTTTTGATCGATCAAGGATTGGCCCATAGTGCGGACCGCCTCGTCAGTGGAAATTAGGGGGCGACCAAGCAGCGGCTCCACAAGGGATGTGTCCATGTGATGTTTGAGCCCCAGTTGATAGACGGCGGTTTTGACGTCGCCATCAAACAGCCCGACCAAGCGCACCAGCAGGTTTGGCATCCGTCTGGTCGGAATTTTCTTGGCGTAGGCGGGCAGGCTCTCCGCCAGTGATTTGGCCAAACCCTGCATCGAAAGCGCGGGGCCTGCGCTGAACACGCGGTGACCAAATGATGCCTCGTCATGCATGCCTAGGATATGCAGTTCGGCCGCGTCGCGCACATCAACCACCGAGAAATATATATCAGGCGTGCCGGGGAAATCCCCGTTCATCATCCGCTGGATGATCGCCCCCGAAGTGCCGATATCCTTGTCCAACAAGGGGCCAAGGATGAAGCCCGGGTTGATAACGGTCAGGTCATCGCGCCGCCCTGCAGCCTCCATGATTTTCCATGCTTCTTGCTCGGCAAGGGTTTTGGACAGGATATAGGGGGTGACATCCGCCCCGTCTGGATTGGTCCAGTCGGCCTCAGTATAGGGCGTGATGCGGGATTTGGGGTGGCCATGACAGGCTGCCACCATCGACGAGGTCAGCACGATGCGTTTCACATCAGCCTTAAGGGCCGCGTTAAGCGCACGGCGGGTGCCATTCAAGGCGGGTTTGATGATCTCATCCGGGTCTTTGGGCGCGCTGGTGACAAAGGGCGAGGCCGTGTGCAGCAGGTAATCCACCCCCTGCATCGCGGCGTCCCAGCCTGCGTCTTGCATTAGGTCAAGTTCGACAAACGACAGGTTTGTGGTGTCGGCGCCATGGCCCTCAAGCACCTTGCGAATATGGTCGCCCT
The DNA here is from genome assembly GCA_033851955.1 of Marinosulfonomonas sp. GTDB lineage: Bacteria > Pseudomonadota > Alphaproteobacteria > Rhodobacterales > Rhodobacteraceae > Profundibacter. Next base: position 95,944 of record JAWSVK010000014.1, on the reverse strand, counting down.
TGGCCGCTGTGCGCACGGAACCACGCACGATATAGTCGTCTTTTAGCAGTTGTAGCAAAATGTGGCTGGCCAAAAAGCCGGAGGCGCCAGTGACGAGGATGGTTTGCGCGGACATGAGATGCTCCTGTGAGGTGGGTGTTGACGTTGTGACAATATATGCCTAATTTGTCAGGATGCAAGCCTGCCCCGAAACATGGGTTTGTGATTTATGAGATGCGGCACTAGAACAGTTCTATGACAGATAAGAAGATCCAAATCCTTAAGGCCGCGATGCGGGTGGTGGCGGCCTATGGCTTTCGCCGCACCTCGATGGAGGACATCGCCAAAGAGGCCGGAATTTCGCGCCCCGCCATCTATCAGGTGTTTCGCAACAAGGATGATGTGTTCGTGTCCTGCATCGACATGGTGATCGAGGATGCTTTTGATATGGCCGATGCCGCGATGGTTGGGGTGACAGGCACCAAGGCGCAGGTCAGCGCCTATTTGGCGGCTTATATGGGGTTTTACCACGCGCTGTTGGTCGCGGGGCCGCATGGGCAGGAATTGTCCGACGTGAATGCCCGCCTAGGGGCGGAAAAAACCATGCAGGCGCAAATGCGGTTTATCGCAAATTTGAATGAAATGATGGAGCTGCCGGCAGATGCCGAAGCGGGGCAAATCCTGACGATGGCGGCGATCGGCATCAAATACCAGACCCAAGCGCCAGATGTGCTGCGGCAGCGGCTGACAACGCTGGTTGAGCGGTTTGTAAAGTAGGACGTTTGACCCACTAAGCTTGGAGCAGAATTCTGGAACGACTGTCCACAAGCTGTTGCAAAGGGGGCGGGCGGCGTTCAATGTTGGCCAAGATTTCAGCCTAGGAAAACGAAATGTCTCGCCGACTAACCTTCATTCTATTCTTTGCTGCAATTTTCCTGCAGGCAGGGGCCTATGGGCTGACATTCATGTTGCCACGCTTGTTCCAAAGCATTGGCGCGGGTGAGAAAACTGTGGGCGCTATGTTGGCCGTCACGGCCGTAACGACGGTGGTCACAGTCTATTTCTCGGGCCATCTGTCGGATATCTTTGGGCGTCTTCGCACGCTTTGCATGGCCTGTCTGGCGATCTCTGTCTCGCTCTATCTTTATGGGGCGGTGCAGGTGGTTGGTGTGTCGCTGGTTTTGGCCAGTGTGCTGTTGGGGTTTGGCTGGGGGTTGACCTATTCGCTTGGGCCGATCGTGCTGACCCGTTTGGTGACGCCGGATGAACGTGTGCAGTCCTTTGCGCTGCTGTCGATTTTCGTTATGGCGGGGTTTGGGCTGTCGCCGGTACTGGCCTCATTGCTTGAACAAAACGGGTTTTCCGTGCGCGATGCCTTTTATGTCACCGCAGCGCTTTGCTTTGTCAGCGCTGTTTTGTTCTTTGTTCTGAATAGGCCCGTCAAGGCACATGCCCTAAATCCAGCCCCCGAAGCCTCGTCGCGGATCACGTTGGGTTCCGTTGCTAAGGTGTTGAAATCCCCCGCTCTTGTGCCTGTGATCATGGTTTGTCTCGGGGCCAGCGTCTTTGCGGGGATGAACAATTTCCAGACCGTATTTGCCGATGATCGAGGGCTGAACTACGCGACCTTCTTTTTGGTCTATACAATCACCGTCATCCTATTTCGTCTTGTGCTGGTCAAATTCAAGGGCGGTCCAAACCCCTATTTGATCATCGCTATTTTGCAATATCTGATGTGTGCCAGCGTGGTTCTATTCATTTTTAGCGGCGGGAGCGGGGTGCTATATGTGACCGTCGCGATCCTGTTTGGACTGGGCTATGGCGTCTCATATCCGATCCTTGTCGCCATGGCTGCGAATGATGCGGAGGCGGACCTGGGCCCGCAAACGCTACAGCTGTTCGCGCTGACGTATTTCATCGGCATCTTTGGATTTCCGCTGATTGCCGGATGGATGATCGTCGAGATGGGCACCACGCCCTTGCTGGTGTTTGTGGCTGCTTTAGCGGCAATTGAGGCAACGATGGCGCTGCGCCGCTCGCAAGTGGCCTCGGGTTAACGTTAGGGGCGCGAAGCCGTCCGCGCAGCGAGACTTTCGTCAAGCCTGTCCTTAATCGGTGATTACAATCTGGTCGACCGTTATGCCTGTCGTGCCCAGTAGGTGGACAACGGAAATTCCCGCGGGCAAACCGGAGGTGTTGGTGTATGTCACTCTTACATCAGTATAGCTGCCATCAGCGGCTTCTACGATTTCGATTGTGTCAACGTCGGATGTCCCCCATCCGCGGACCTGTAGGACGTCTTCTGCGGGGTCAAAGTCAGTGATTGTCAAGAATGGCTCGTCGGCTTCGCCATTGACGGCGCTGCGAACATGTAGGTCGTATATATCTGCACCTTCGCCACCGGTGGCAACTGCACTGCCATTTTCATTGTGCAGGAAATCTACGAAAGTGAACAGATCGTCGCCAACCCCGCCAAAGGCGGTCGCGCCAGCGCTAAGTCGCAGCACGTCATTTCCCTCGTCACCGTAACCTACAGTGCCATTGCCGACTGAAATCACATCGTCACCCACGCCGCCAAATGCTTGCGAGCCGAGCGCGGTTACGTTGAGACTGTCATTTCCGGCATCTCCATAAAGCATAGACGGTCCATCATCATTTGGAATGTCAGAGAGATCATCGTCGCCCTCGCCACCATGTGCTGTGCCGCTGCCCATGTAGATCCTGTCCTCGCCGGCACCTCCGTCAACTGTGCCGATACCGACACCATCAGCACTGGAGTACCGCATTGCAGTGATATAATCATCACCATCGCCACCGTTCACGACAACATCGGTGCCTCTGTAAACGATAGTGTCGTCACCCTGACCACCGATAAGGGTCACGTTTGAATTGTCCGAATCTAAATAATCATTGCCGCCAGCGCCATCGAGTGTGATCCCGTCTGCATCGGTCGACAGCCAGTCTGTCGCGTCGGTTCCTGTTGTGTCTTCTGTAACAGAAACCTCTGCAACACCGTCGCGTGTGACCACGTAGTCTTCTGGTAAAAAACGGATGATCTCGTCGCCGTCGGTTTGGGCCCCGACAAAATACCCGGTAACGGGCCCATTTGCGGTAATTCCGCCAACCCGATCGGCCGGATTTTCTGTGTCGCGAGGTACATCGATTAGATCTACAACGCCAAGCAGCTCCAACCCGAACTGCGCCTCAAATTCGGCCAACTCGTATTCATGCCGCGAGCCATCAAATTCATCTAGGCCAGGAACGTCCGATCTGGTTTCATAGGATGCACTTGACCAATCCACCCCTTCCGGGACCAGATAAAATCGGGCTTGGTCAACTTGCAAGGGGTCGGTTGGGTGATCTTCGTAATCTGTATAGTAAAAGACAACCAAGCTCCCAGTTTCGTCATCACCGATGTCAAGTGTCACACCATCTTCGGTGTAATCAAAGGTTGCACCGGTATCGGCGTCGGGATCGACTTCTGGGGTATCCGGTTCTGCTGGGGTATCCGGTTCTTCCGGCGTTACCGGCTCATCTTCAGAGGATGTTGCAAGACCCATCATTAAACCTGACAAAATTGTCAGCAATGCAAAAATACCCATAACGTTCTCCAACAAAAATACGCGCGGCGATTCGCTCAAATACGCTTTGAAACAAATTATAAGTACCTAGTTTTTCTATAAAAAACAACACAGCTCAAAAACCTTAGGTTGTTTCCTGTCGTCTCAGGGCCAATCCTTCTGATTTTAGGCTTGTCGCGCCCGGATCACCGCGCCAATGCATGCAGTAGATATCATTTCCGTTGGTCGGTATTGCCAGCCAATGTGTTTGCAGGCTGGCACTCAATCATTGACCGGCTTGGAGGTGTGTGAATTTGGTAGGCCCGGCAGGACTCGAACCTGCGACCAAAGCGTTATGAGCGCTCTGCTCTAACCAACTGAGCTACAGGCCCACTGTAGTCATTTCGCATGGGTATTTCGCCCCGTCGGGCGGGTCAAGGGGATTGATGGCGTTATTTGGCTCAAACATCGCCTATAGCACATAGACACAGGCGCGCTGGCTTGATACGCCGCCCCTATACGGATTCTAAGCGATGGGGTGCTGCCAAATGACTTCGGACAAAACTGCGGACAATAACGGACTGACCTATGCGGATGCGGGGGTCGATATTGATGCGGGCAATGCGCTGGTTGAGCGGATCAAACCTGCGGCCAAACGCACGGCCCGACCTGGTGTTATGTCGGGGCTGGGTGGCTTTGGTGCGCTGTTTGACCTTAAAGGCGCGGGCTACACCGATCCGGTTTTGGTTGCGGCCACGGACGGAGTCGGCACCAAGCTGCGGATCGCGATTGACACAGGTGTGGTTGACACCATCGGCATTGATCTGGTGGCGATGTGTGTGAATGATCTGATCTGTCAGGGTGCTGAGCCGCTGTTTTTCCTAGATTATTTCGCCACGGGCAAGCTGGAGCTGGATCAGGCAGCACAAATCATCCAAGGCATCGCCAAGGGTTGCGAGCTGTCCGGCTGTGCTTTGATAGGCGGCGAAACGGCGGAAATGCCGGGCATGTATCATGACGGCGATTTTGATCTGGCGGGCTTTGCGGTTGGCGCGATGGAACGCGGCGCGACTTTGCCAACCGACGTGGTCGTGGGCGACGTGTTGCTGGGGCTTGCCAGCGACGGGGTGCATTCCAACGGCTATTCCTTGGTGCGCAAAGTGGTCGAAGTGTCCGGCCTTGGCTGGGATGACGCGTGCCCGTTTTCTGACGGAACCTTGGGGCAGGCGCTGCTGGCGCCCACACGCCTCTACGTGAAATCGACCTTGGCGGCGATACGGGCCGGCGGTGTGCATGCCATGGCGCATATCACCGGTGGTGGCTTGACCGAGAACATTCCGCGGGTATTGCCTGACGGTATGGGTGTTCAGATTGACCTGAACACGTGGGAATTGCCACCTGTTTTCAAATGGTTGACCGCAACGGCGAAAATGTCCGAGGCAGAATTGCTAAAGACTTTCAATTCCGGCCTCGGCATGGTTTTGGCAGTGTCTGCAACAGACGCCGACGCCATCACGGCTTTGCTGGAAGCGGAGGGCGAAACGGTTTCGCGCATAGGTCAGGTGACAGCCCAGAGCGGCGTGACCTATTCAGGATCGCTTTTGTGAGCAAACGGGTTGCCATACTGATTTCCGGTGGCGGCTCAAATATGGTGGCGTTGGCCAAATCTATGGTCGGCGATCATCCGGCGCGCCCAGTGCTGGTGTTGGCCAATAATGCCGATGCGGGCGGGCTGCAAAAGGCCGCAGATATGGACATCGCGACGGCCGTGGTGGACCATCGCCCCTACGGCAAAGACCGCGCCGCCTTCGAGGCCGAGCTGAGCAAAGCATTGGCCGCACACAGCCCCGACATTATCTGTCTGGCCGGTTTCATGCGCATCCTAACGGGTGAATTTGTCAATCAATGGCAGGGCGGGTTTTTGAACATCCATCCGTCATTATTGCCTAAATACAAAGGCTTGAACACCCACGCGCGGGCGATCGAAGCGGGCGACGCCGAGGCCGGATGTTCGGTACATCAAGTCACCGCCGAACTGGATGGCGGGCCTATTTTGGGCCAGGCACGGGTGGCTGTGTCGGCCACTGACACGCCGCAAACCTTGGCCAAACGCATCCTGCCACTGGAGCATCAACTGTATCCTGCTGTGCTGCGTCGCTTTGCTGCCGGGGACACGTCAACGGTGAACCTGCCTTAGCACTTTCAATTTGGGCCGCAATTGCTTATGAAATGACAACCCATATGTAGTGAGCAAAATTTTCCTATGAAAACACTGACAACGACCCGCGAGCTGGCAGATTTCTGTGAAATGGCCGCCGCACACCCCTACGTCACGATTGATACCGAATTTCTGCGCGAACGGACGTATTATTCCAAGCTGTGCCTGATCCAACTGGCCGTCAAAGGCAATGACGACGAATGCGCCGTATTGGTTGACCCGCTGGTCGAGGGGCTGTCGCTTGAGCCGCTTTATGATCTGTTTCGCGATGAAAGCGTGGTCAAAGTGTTCCACGCCGCACGCCAAGATCTTGAGATATTCTTCATTGAGGGCAATGTGTTTCCGATCCCGTTGTTTGACACCCAAGCCGCAGCGATGGTCTGTGGATTTGGCGAACAGGTCGGTTATGAAACCTTGGTGAAAAAAATCGCCAAAGAGCCGTTGGACAAGTCGTCACGCTTTACCGACTGGTCGCGCCGCCCGTTGACTGAGGCACAAAAGACCTATGCAGTAGGAGACGTTACGCATCTGCGGGTTGTTTATGAATTCTTGTCTGCTCAAATAGAAAAAACCAATCGTAGCAAGTGGGTAGAAGAAGAACTTAAAGTTCTTCTTAGCCCGGAAACCTACATCATCGCGCCGGAAAATGCTTGGAAACGTCTGAAAACCCGCACCAATTCGGGCCGTTTTTTAGCCATCGCACGCGAACTCGCTGCGTTTCGCGAAACCTATGCGCAATCACGTAATGTGCCGCGCAATCGGGTCTATAAGGACGAGGCGATCATGGAATTGGCCTCGACCAAACCGGCCAACATGCAGGATTTGGGCCGTTCGCGTCTGCTGCAACGCGAGGCGCGCCGTGGCGATATTGCGGACGGGATTTTGGCGGCGGTTGCTGCTGGTTTGAAAGTCGAGCCTGAAGATTTTCCCAAGGCCGACCGTTCGCGTGAAAAATTGCAAGTCAATCCGGCGCTGGCCGATTTGTTGCGGGTCTTGTTGAAATCCAAGGCCGAAATTGAAGGCGTTGCCGTGAAACTGATCGCGACTTCCGCTGAGTTGGACGCCATTGCGGCGGGGCAGCGGGACGGGAAATCACTGTCCGGTTGGCGCAATGAAGTGTTTGGCAAGGATGCCCTGCGCCTGTGCGACGGCGAAATCGCTCTGACGGCCAAAGGTTCAGTTGTTAAAGTCGTGACGCTTTAGCGCCGCGACGTCAGCGCGTTTCTGGTGCCCAAAACCCGAATGCTGGTCACGTTCTTTAGCTTGATGTTGGACACGAAATGTCCAACCACCACTTCGCGTGATATTGGCGTAGATGCGCGTTTAAATTCATAGGGTTGGTCGATCCGGAAGTTATACGTCAGCACGCCGTTGACGGGCTTTTCATCGTTCTGAGCCACCAGTTCCGCATCCCAATAGCCTTGGCTTGGCGGCAGGCCCACCACATGAATGATCGCGCCGCCGTAGGTTTTCTCGATCTTCAGGGACGTCACTTGATCCACCAGACCACGGTTTTCGATCACCTGACCGGGTGCGACCTGCTGCACAGTTTCGTTTGTGCTGCGTTTGAACCAATTGAGCGGATTAAACTTCGTGGCACAGCCTGTCAAAAGCACTGTGCTTAGCAGAATTGTTGCGATGGGTGTTTTCATTTCGGTCAGCCCCTAGATTTTTCAACACCAGAATTAGCCCAAAGCGGATGCTTTGAAAACCGTGTTTATGCGCTCTGGACCTTTTGAATGCTGCCGACTATCTGGGAGGGGCATAATCTGGAGCAGAAAAATGGCATCAAGCGCCTTTGAAACCATCGTAGAAGATTTCGAATTTCTGGAAGACTGGGAAGACCGGTACCGGTTTGTGATCGATATGGGCAAAGAGATGGTGCCGCTCGAGGACGCTTTGCGCGTCGCCGCCACCAAGGTTGAAGGTTGCGCGTCGCAGGTTTGGATCGTGCCGCGGCTGGACGGAGCAGGCGAGGGAGCTGTGTTTCATTTTCGCGGCGACAGCGACGCGATGATTGTACGCGGTTTAGTGGCTGTGTTGGTGGCGATGTTTGACGGGCTGACGGTGGCCGAGGTGCTGCAGGTCGATGCGGGCGGCGAATTGGCGCGGTTGCAATTGAACGATCATTTGTCAGCCCAACGCAGCAACGGATTACGGGCAATGGTTGAACGGATCCGTAAAATTGCGGGTGAGGCATCTGCTGCGTAGAGCAGCCTAGCCAATTGAATTCAGCGTCGTTTCTAAGTCACCGTATCCAGTGAAACGGCGTTCATAGGCCAAGCCCAGCCGTGCTGCACATTCGCGGGCTTTTTCATCCAGCTCTGGCACGTTGGTTTGAGCCTGATAGACCAGTTTTTCGTAATTGCCGAAGTACATGTCACGCAGTTCGGGGTGTTTGGCCAAGCCAAGCGGTTTCCAAACGAAGGCGTCGAATTGTCGAACCAGAAAATCGGTCAGGTAAAAGGACGTGATTTCGTCGGCCGAGGATTTGGCAAATGCATCATTGCCTTCAAAAAACGAATAACAATGCGGGCCTTCGACCATTTTGACCCCTAGTTTATTGCACATATCCAACAATAACCCGCCGGTGCCGCAATCCGCGTAAACCACGAATATTTCGTCATAACCGTCGCGATGTTTCAACACGGCCTGTTCAACAGCGGCGGGGATGCGATCTGGGTAAAGGTGCAGGTTTGCTGGCAGGCAAGTCAGCGTCATATGCGACCAATTGTTGAGTTTGATCAACGTCAGAATTTCATGCGCCAAGGCCCCGCAGGCCAGCAGCAAGATCCGGCCCTTGCCCCCCATAGGGGACAGGCCGTGTTCTGTTAGATCTTGGTCATTCGGTTTCATCACAGGTGCCCAATCGGGCGGATCAACCCGCCATTTGGTTGTGTTTACGCGCCATATAATCTTTGGCGGTTTCCACAGCCACAGCTGCGTCACGACAGTAGCTGTCAGCACCGATGGCCTTGCCAAATTCTTCGTTCAAAGGCGCGCCGCCGACCAAAACGATATAGTCATCGCGAATGCCTTTTTCGATCATCGTGTCAATCACGACTTTCATATAAGGCATGGTGGTTGTCAGCAAAGCGGACATGCCTAGAATGTCGGCCTCTTCTCTTTCCAAGGCCTCAAGATAGTTTTCAACCGGGTTGTTGATGCCCAGATCGACCACCTCAAAACCAGCGCCCTCCATCATCATCGAAACAAGGTTCTTGCCGATGTCGTGGATGTCGCCCTTTACGGTGCCAATGACCATTTTGCCCATGCGCGGGGCACCCGATGCGATCAACAGCGGCTTTAAAATTTTCATGCCGCCCTTCATCGCGTTGGCCGCCAACAAAACCTCGGGGACGAACAAGATGCCATCGCGGAAATCGTGACCAACGATGGTCATACCTGCGACCAAGGCTTCGGTCAGCACGCGGTAGGGTGCCCATTTGCGTTCCAGCAAAATGTTAACGCCGTCTTCGATCTCTTCCTTCATCCCATCATAAAGGTCGTCGTGCATTTGCAGCACCAGTTCGTCGTCTGACAGTTCTGACAGGATGATGTCTTGTTCTTCGGCCATGATTAAATTCCTGCAATGGCGCGCGTGCGCGGTGTTTCATTACGCAATCGTTACGTATTTGTCGCCAAGTCGGGTTGCCTAGCAGCGACATTGGCGGATCTTACACCGACCTATTTGTTGCGAAGCCTAGCCGCGGCGACGGTTTTTGCGCGGTGCTGGTGTGGCGTCATCGGTGCCGTCCGAAGCAGAAGAAAACCCGCCAATGGCCGCAGCGATTGTATCAAGCGAAGGGCGCGGGCCGGGTGTGTGGGCCTCAAGGGCGGCGCGCATGGCGACCAAATGTTCGGGCGTGGTGCCACAGCAACCGCCAATTATCTTGGCGCCGCAGTCATAAGCCAGACAAGCATATTTGCCCATCAATTCAGGCGTGCCATCATAGTGGATGTGGCCATCGTGGAATTTGGGGATGCCCGCGTTGCCTTTGGAAATGATCGGAATTTCTGGGCCGGCTGCCGCAAATCCAAGGATCGTGCGCAGTAGATCAGAGGCTCCAACCCCGCAATTGGCACCAAAGGCCAGCGGTGGGTTTTTGATCTTTTCAACCATCGCAACCATCGCGGCCGAGGTCACGCCCATCATGGTGCGCCCAGCCGTGTCAAAGCTCATCGTGCCGCACCACGGCATGTCGGCAAGCGCAAAGGCTTCGGCGGCGGCGATGTATTCTTCGGGGGCGGAAATGGTTTCGCACCACAAAACGTCGGCGCCGCCTTCTTTTAGGCCCTCGGCTTGCTCGTGGAATATTTCAACAGCCAATTCATGGGTGAGTTCGCCCAAGGGGGCCATGATTTCGCCGGTTGGGCCAACGGATCCGGCCACAATCACGGGCCGTCCAGCCGCATCGGCGATTTCGCGGCCAAGCTCAGCCGAGATGCGCGACAATTCACGGGCGCGTTTTTCGGCGCCGTGTAGTTTTAGGCGTGATGCGTTGCCGCCAAAGCTGTTGGTCAAAAACAGATCACTGCCCGCATTAACGGCCCCACTATAAAGGGCACGGATTTTGTCAGGCTCGTCCACATTCCACAATTCAGGCGCGTCGCCTGAGCTAAGACCCATGTTGAATAAAGTGGTGCCAGTGGCCCCATCCGCCAAAATCCAGTCGCGGTCGTTGAGCATACGGGTCAGTGCATCGGTCATGGTCAATTCTTTCGTGCGATTGCGTGGTTTGTGGATGCAATGCCACGCGACGCGGATATGTGCAAATATATATTCATCATAAAGATCATGAGTGATGTGCAAAAGGGGCTATTTGGGGCTAACTTTTCCTGTGATTTCGCGGGCGATGTCAACGGCGGCTATGACAAATTGCAACCGGTTCGGGGTCGCCATATAGAGCGTTTGCCAGTTCGGCGCGAAGGCCGATTTGAACTGTTTTAATCCCGCCGACCCGCTGGCGGCTTCGACCCATTTGTTCAGGGATTTGTGCTCGTGTTCAAACGGAACAGAGGCCAGTGACAGCCGTGGCAGTGCGCGGTCGCTCGCGTCCTTTAAGGCATGGGACAGCAGGGCGTGCATTGTGCCGTCGGGCGCTGCGGCGGTTTGGCGCATCAGATCGAGCGACCATTCCGCATCGCAAGTGTTGAGCGTGATAAACCCCAGCAACTGCCCGTCTTGCATGGCCAAATAACAGCGTTGCGATTGCAGGAGTTCAGGCGTGAACAGCCCCATCGAAAAGCCGCGTTCGCCGCCGGATCGTGCGACCCAATCTGCCGACACGCGCGCCATGTCTTGCAAGGGCAGGGTGCTGGCCTGTGTGCTGGCCCGTGCGTCGAACTGGACCGTGGTGACGCCCGCCTTTTCTGCTTTGCGCAATTTGCGGCGCAATTGACGGTGGTTCGAGGTCTCTGTGGTAAAGCTGCGCGGGTCCAGCCATGCTTCTCGGGCGATCGGCAATACGAAAAATCCGTTTTGTCGCGCCTGAAGTGCAGTGCGGGCCGTGCATTTATAAAGACAGGCGAATTTGGATTGTCCTTTGGCCGCAATCATCAGTGATTGCACCGCTTTATCAGCGCGCCCCGCTTGCAGCGGATCACGCAAAGCCACCAATGCTTGTCGTGTTGGTGAGACCATCAACTGCGGGGTGCTAATATCATGAGAAAGCAACATTTTATTGCCCTGACGCAGTAGGTTTGCCTCGGCATATGGGGCGCTTTGAATGAGGTTCTGTCGTTCGAATTCGGATGGGCTATGCAGTTTTGGGGCCAGATTGTTGTTCTGCATCGGGCCACGAGCCAAAATGACCACCGCCAAGATGGCTGGCACGGCGTAATAGACCACGCGGTAGGCCAGAATCGCGCCCAACATAGGTTCAGCCCCGATGGTGGGCAGCAACGCAAGTAATGTCACCTCGAACGGGCCAACGCCGCCAGGGGTGCCGGAAATCAACGCCGCCCCCAACGCCAATAAAAACGCCGGATATAGCGTGGTGAGGGGCAGGGCGGCCGTGTCGGGTAGTAGAACATAAAGCGCGATTGCCGCCGCCACCGTATCGATGATTGCGAGCGAAAAGATTGATGAAATCGAGGTCAGGCTGGGCCAATTGATTTGCCGGCCAAAGATGCAGACTTTGGGGCCAACCAAGGACGCGAAAAGCAGTGCAAATGCGCCAGCAACCGGCAGCACGGCGACCATGCGCCCGCCCAGCATATCAGGTGCAAACAACAGCAACGCCAAGCCTGTCACCACAGCCCATCCGGCTAAAAAACTGGCAGCAACTGCAGCTGACAGGCGGGTGGATTGCCATAGGCTGGCGTCGGGCAACATCCGCCAACGTACCAGCGCACCGGTCAACACCCCCATGCCAAGGGTTTGCGAGATTGCTATGCCAGCGATCCCAGCCCGATGTGCCGTCGCAGTGTCGGTTTTGCTGCCGATCATCCGGTGCACAACGGCGTCATAACGCCCGACCGCCCAAAAGCTGACGGCAGTGGCGATCAGGGCCGTGCCCCACTGAAAGGCCGAGACGGAGCGAAAACCACCCCAGATTTCATCCATCTCTAAGCTGGAGACACGGCCATAAAACAGTGCAACAAACCCAACCGCCATCATCAACATCAGGCCCTGACGGGGTGCGTGTTTACGCATGTGGTGTTTCAGGCCACCCTGTGCTGTGGTATTTTGTATCGTGGCGTTTTGAGCAGCCGTGTTTACTGTATCTGTCAGTCCCATTCGCAATCCCATTCCCAAACCCCCAGATGGTTTGGAAAAAGCATTAGGTATTTTGGGCTTACGAAGGCTTAACAGATAAATTTGGACACAAAAAAACGGACGTATCAATGGTGATACGTCCGCCCGATTTCGTTATTTAGAGGCGCAGTCGCGCAGCCGGTCAGGCTTCGTCAAAAATTTGCGCTTTGGCTTCGGAACGGCATTTTTCCATTTCTTCGCGAATTTCCGCGTCAGCCGCGACGCCCTCCATGTCAGCGACCAGTTTGCGCATCACATCCTCATGGCCTGCTTCTTCGAGATCAGAGATCACGACTGATTTGGCATAGGCTTCGGCGTCATCGCCGGTTTTGCCCAGCTTTTCAGCCGCCCAATAGCCCAACAGTTTGTTGCAGCGTGCGTTGGCCTTGAACTGCATGTCGGCGTCATGGGCGTATTTGTTTTCAAATGCGTTTTCGCGGTCATTGAATGTTGTCATGGTGTCCTCGCTGGGGTGGTGAATTGTTCGCAATAGATATGCCCATGATTGACGCGTATCGCAAGGGGGAAACAAAGATTATCGCCATGCAGGCGCTATGCGGGATTGCAGCAAAGCCCACCATGGCGTATAGGCGCGGACAACAGGCGCAATCTGTTGCGCCAAGCCAGATCGGAGACATATTATGGCGCGCGGCAAGATGATCTATGAGGGCAAAGCTAAAATCCTGTATGAAGGTCCGGATCCCGATACTCTGGTGCAATACTTTAAGGATGATGCCACCGCCTTTAACGCCGAGAAAAAAGACGTGATTGATGGCAAGGGTGCGCTGAACAATCGCCTGTCTGAGTATTTCATGAACGGTTTGATGCAGATCGGCATTCCGACACATTTCATCAAACGCCTCAACATGCGCGAGCAGTTGATCCGCAAGGTTGAGATCATTCCATTGGAAGTGATCGTGCGCAACACGGCGGCTGGATCAATCAGCAAGCGGTTGGGCATGGAAGAGGGCACGCAACTGCCGCGTCCGATTGTTGAATTTTCCTACAAGGATGACGCCTTGGGTGACCCACTGGTGCCCGAAGAATATATCATCGCCTTTGGCTGGGCCTCGCAACGCGATCTGGACGATATCATCGCGTTGGCCCTGCGGGTGAATGACTTTATGTCCGGCGTTATGCTGGGAGTCGGCATCAAGCTGGTGGATTTCAAGATCGAGATTGGCCGGGTTTGGGAGGATGATTTCCAGCGTCTGATCATTGCTGATGAGATCAGCCCAGACAGTTGTCGTCTGTGGGACATCGAAACCGGCGCGCATCTGGACAAGGACGTGTTTCGCCGTGATTTGGGCAATCTTGCGGATGCCTATACTGAAGTGGCGCGTCGGTTGGGGGTTTTGCCCAGCAATGCGCCGCAGCCCAGCAAACCAACACTCGTAAACTAAGGGAATTTTGTCATGAAAGCACGTGTGACTGTGATGTTGAAGAACGGTGTTTTGGACCCACAGGGCAAGGCGGTGCATCATGCGCTGACGGGACTTGGGTTTGACGGTGTTAATGCGGTTCGCCAAGGCAAGGTGATTGAGCTGGACTTGGCCGAAACGGACGCTGTGGTGGCCGAGAAAACGGTTGGCGAGATGTGCGAGAAGCTGTTGGCCAACATGGTGATCGAATCCTACAAAGTCGAGATTTTGTGATGAAGGTTGGGGTTGTCGTCTTTCCGGGGTCCAATTGTGACCGTGATCTGGCCGTCGCGTTTCAGGACGCGGGCGCCGATGTAACAATGATCTGGCATAAAGACACTTCCTTGCCGCAGGGTTTGGATTTGATCGGGGTGCCGGGCGGGTTTTCCTTTGGGGATTATCTGCGCTGTGGTGCGATCGCCGCCCAGTCGCCGATTTGTCGCGCTGTGGTGGATCACGCCAAGGCGGGAGGGTATGTTTACGGGGTTTGTAACGGCTTTCAGATACTGGCTGAAACGGGTCTGTTACCCGGCGCTTTGCTGCGCAACGCCAATCTGAAATATATCTGTAAAACAATACCCTTAACGGTGCAAAATACCGACAGCGCCTATACGTCCGGCTATCAAACGGGCCAAGAATTGATGATCCCGATTGCGCATCATGACGGCAATTACACAGCCGACGCCGACACGGTTTCACGCCTGCAAGGCGAGGGGCGTGTGGCCTTTACCTATGGCGACAATCCGAACGGGTCTGTTGGCGATATTGCCGGTATTTTTAGCGAAAACAAACGTGTTTTGGGCATGATGCCGCACCCTGAGCGCGCTGCGGATGCTGGCCATGGCGGCACGGACGGCAAAGCGCTGTTCAAATCAGTGGTTGGGGCGGTTTTTGGCGCATTAGAGGGCGCTTAGCGACGGATGCTTGAGGCGGGGCACGATCAAGCGTACCCTGTGCCTATGCGCGGGGAATTGACCACAACAGACAGCCAAACAACCAGCGGCCAAGAGCGCGGCAATTCTTGGCGTGTGCGGTTCGCGATTTTTGCGTTGATTGCTTTTGCGGTGGCGGTTGTCTGGTCCACCAACGCCCTGCTGACCGAACGTTTCACCGAAACCACCCGCAATCACGCCGAAGTGCGCATGACGCTCTATTCCGGCAATCTGACCAGCGAATTGCAACGCGCCTCGATCGTGCCGCAACTTTTGGCGCGTGATCCGGCCCTGATCGGTGCGTTGAACTCTAATGATCACGCCCAAACGTCCAGTCGATTGATTACATATGTGGATGAAATTGGCGTGTCATCCCTGTTGTTGCTTGACCGCGAGGGGCGCGCCGTGGCGTCGTCTGATCGCAGTCAGATCGGATCGCAACACCGCCCAACCCCTTATTTTGTAAACGCTATTCGGTCCAACAAATCCGTTTTCACGGCCTATAAGGACGACAATGGCGCGATTACATTTTCCTATTCGCGCAAAATGGAGTTTGCAGGCAGCAGCATCGGGGTGATCGTGGTTGCGGTTGATTTGCAGCAATTTGAAAACCGTTGGGCCAGCATTTCGGACGCGGTGATCGTCACCGACAGCGAGGGCACAATCTTGTTGGCGACCGAGCCTAGCTGGCGTGGCCTAAAGGAAGAGGATGCTTTGGCGGTGCGCTCGGTGCCGTCGGCCATTGCGCGAGCGATCCAAACCACAACCGATTGGGTGGCGTTGACGACCAATGCCAGCCTGCTGAGCGGCGGGGTGATGCGCCAAGAGGCTCGCATTCCGTTTCAGGGCTGGAAAATGGCGTCGTTCACCACGTTTACCTCGGTGCGCCAAAAGGTGAACGGGGTGTTGGCGCTCGAAATTATGGGCTTTGCCATTTTGATGGCGCTTTCGTTTTATCTGTTGTCACGTAAGGCGCAGGTGCAGTCGCTATTTTTCCAGCGGGAATCGGCTGATCTTCGCCAGTTGAACCAGCGCTTGCAGCGGGAAGTCGCCGAGCGTGAGAAGGCCGAAAAAGAGCTGGAGGTGGCCGAGCAGACCTTGGCGCAAAGCTCGAAACTCGCCGCTTTGGGCGAAATGTCAGCCGCGGTTTCGCATGAGTTGAACCAGCCCTTGGCCGCAATGAAAACCTACCTTGCGGGCGCGCGATTGTTGCTGCGCCGCAACCGGCCAGAAGAGGCGGTTTCGTCGTTCCAGCGGATTGATGATTTGATCGAGCGCATGGGCGCGATCACCAAGCAGTTGAAAAGCTATGCGCGCAAGGGCGGCGATGCGTTAGCGCCTGTGGACATGAGGGATGCGGCCAATTCGGCCCTGTCGATGATGGAGCCACAGCTCAAGCAGCGCCACGTCGAAATCACCAAAACACTGCCCCGCGAACCTGTCTATGTGCTGGGCGATCGGGTGCGGATTGAACAGGTGATAATCAACCTGTTTCGGAACGCGCTGGACGCCACCAAAACGGCGACTGATCCGCAGATCGACATCCTGCTGGCCGCCGGTGACACAGCCACCCTAAGTGTGCGTGACAATGGTGTCGGGATTGAGGATTTGGACTCTCTGTTTGAGCCATTTTACACCACAAAGCAGGCTGGCGACGGGGTTGGGTTGGGGCTTGCGATTTCCTCGGGGATCGTCAACGATTTGGGCGGACGGTTAACGGCGCGCAACGCCGCTGCCGGTGGGGCTGTATTTGAGGTGCGGCTGCCTATATTAGAAAATGACGCAACAAAAGCAGCCGAGTGAGGCAATAAAAACATGGCACAGGCAATGAAAATCGCGATCGTGGATGACGAGCAAGACATGCGTCAGTCTATCAGCCAATGGTTGGCCCTGTCGGGGTTCGACACTGAAACCTTTGCCTCGGCCGAGGACGCGTTAAAGACGCTGGGCAATGATTACCCCGGCGTTGTGGTCAGTGATATTAAAATGCCCGGCATGGACGGGATGCAGTTCTTAAAACGACTAATGTCTGTGGATTCCGGCCTGCCTGTGATCATGATCACAGGGCACGGCGATGTGCCCATGGCCGTCGAGGCAATGCGGGTCGGGGCGTTTGATTTTCTGGAAAAACCGTTCAACCCTGACAAAATGACGGAACTGGCCAAAAAGGCCACGCAAAACCGCCGTTTGACCTTGGACAATCGGGCGCTGCGTCGTGAATTGGGTGATGGCACGGCCGTGATGAAGAAACTGATTGGCGCATCCCCTGTGATGGAGCGTCTGCGCGAAGACATTCTGGATCTGGGGCAGGTCGACGGCCATGTATTGATTGATGGCGAAACCGGCACCGGCAAAACGCTGGTGGCCCATGCGCTGCATGCGGTCGGTTCTCGGGCGGGCAAGAAATTCTCGCTGATTTCCTGTGCGGCCTTTGAAGAAGATGAGCTGGGACGCCGCCTGTTTGGCCCAATGCAAGACGACGGACCGCAGCCCTTGGTCGAAGTGGCCCGTGGCGGCACGCTGGTTCTTGAGGATGTCGACGCGCTCTCGGACAGTTTGCAAGCGCGTTTGCTAACCTATATCAACGAGCAGGGCAGCCCCGCTGAAACTCGCATCGTGGCGATCAGCAACCTGCAAGCCGAGGAAAAAACCGTCGAGGATGTGCTGCGGCCCGACCTTTATTACCGCTTGGCGGCGATGAAGATTACATTGCCTCCGTTGCGCCAGCGCGGCGAAGATATATTGACCTTGTTCGCCCGTCTGTCCGAGCAGTTTTCCGAGGAATACGGCTGTGACGCGCCCGAAGTTTCGGCCCAAGAGGCGGCGCAGCTGTTGCAAGCGCCGTGGGCTGGTAATATCCGTCAGTTGATCAACGTGGCCGAGCGCGCGGTGCTGCAAAACCGCCGTGGCTCTGGTACCATCGCCAGCCTGTTGATGGCCGATGACGAGGAAAGCCAGCCGGTTATGACCACCGAGGGCAAGCCGTTGAAGGAATATGTCGAGGCGTTCGAGCGGATGTTGATCGACAACACCATGCGCCGGCACAAGGGCAGTATCGTCAGTGTGATGGATGAACTTCGCCTGCCGCGCCGCACCTTGAATGAAAAAATGGCTAAATACGGTCTGACACGGTCTGATTACCTTTGATCTAACGCCTGTGGCTCAAGCGAGGATTGCAGCGACTTTCAACGCCACAACTATAGAGGTTTTGCAGCCTTTGGCGCGGGAAACTGACGGGATATGCGGGCAATAAGTGCCTTGCGCCGTTTTACCCATTGTAATTGATGCGACATCGCCCCTATATTCATTCTAAGGCAGCCTGCGCGACAGCAGCAGAGTTGCCGATACAAGTTTCGCTGTTCCCGAGGCCTCGCAGAAAAAAACACTGCATCCAAATGAACAGACCGATTGGGTCGAAAGACCGGAAATTTTGCCCATAATGCCTATTTGGCAGGGTTTAATATTATGAGCGCGATTTTGCGCTCGGAGATAGAAACGCGATGCGACGCGACAGAGTATCAGAAACTGCGACAGGGGCCGATTTGGTCGACCTGCGCGTATCTGACGTGTCCATTTTCGCCCTTACAAGTCACCCTCCGCAAAGTAACGCCCCCCCTGGGGTGCGAATTTTGCCGCGGTGCAAAGAGAAAACATGGCTAAAAAGATGCTTATCGACGCTACCCACGCAGAGGAAACTCGCGTTGTGGTGGTTGATGGAACCAAAGTTGAGGAATTTGACTTTGAATCCGAAAACAAACGCCAGCTCGCTGGCAATATATATCTAGCAAAAGTAACGCGGGTCGAGCCGTCGCTGCAAGCGGCGTTCATTGATTACGGCGGAAACCGACATGGGTTTTTGGCGTTCTCTGAGATTCATCCAGATTATTACCAGATTCCGATCGCTGACCGCGAGGCGTTGATGGAAGAAGAGCGCGCCTATGCCCAGTCACAGGCCGAAGAAGACGAAAAACCCAAACCAAAACGCCGCCGCCGTTCGCGGGGACGTTCCAAAGCCGAAGAGACCAAATCGGATGATGCGGTCGAGACCAAAGATGTCGAAGCAGGTGATGTTTCCGGCATGGATGTGGTTGATCTGGAAGCGGATACCGATACCGACACAGGTGGTGTTGAAGGTTCCTCACCTATGGAGTTGGTCGCGGAAACGCCGGTTGAGACACCGAAAGCCGATGAACCTGCTGAGGATGTTAAGGCTGATGATGCCGATGTGACATCTGATGACAACAACGATGATGATGACAGCGACGACAGCGACGCTGATGGCGACACGCCATTGGATGCGACAGAAAAAGACGACCAGATTGAATCGGTAGCTGATGATGACGCGCCAGAAGATATCCGTCCGGTGCGCAAACCGCGCCCACGTCGTTACAAAATTCAGGAAGTGGTGAAGGTTCGCCAAATTCTACTGGTGCAAGTGGTTAAAGAAGAGCGCGGCAACAAAGGCGCGGCCCTGACAACCTATCTGTCACTGGCTGGCCGTTATTGCGTGCTGATGCCAAACACAGCGCGTGGTGGCGGGATTTCTCGTAAGATCACCAATGCTGTGGACCGCAAGAAACTGAAATCCATCGCCAATGAAATTGACGTGCCGCAAGGTGCTGGTTTGATTGTGCGCACGGCCGGGGCCAAACGCACCAAGACCGAAATCAAGCGCGACTATGAATATTTGCAACGCCTGTGGGAGCAAATTCGCGCCCTGACGTTGGAATCCAACGCGCCTGCGAAAATCTACGAAGAAGGCAACCTGATCAAACGCTCGATCCGCGATCTTTATAATCGCGACATTGACGAGGTGTTGATTGAAGGCGCCGAAGGCTATCGTGTGGCCAAAGAGTTCATGAAAATGATCATGCCGTCGCACGCCAAAAACGTGAAGCATTACAGCGACACCATGCCGCTGTTTGCCCGTTTTCAGGTCGAAGGCTATCTGGCGGGAATGTTCAATCCAACCGTTCAGCTGAAATCTGGCGGCTACATTGTGATCGGGATCACCGAGGCGCTGGTCGCGATTGATGTGAACTCTGGTCGCTCGACCAAAGAGGGCAGCATTGAAGACACAGCGCTGAAAACCAACCTTGAGGCCTCTGACGAGGTGGCGCGCCAATTGCGCCTGCGTGACTTGGCTGGTTTGATCGTGATTGACTACATCGACATGGACGAGCGCCGCAACAATATTGCGGTTGAGAAACGCCTAAAAGACCGTCTGAAAGACGACCGTGCCCGCATTCAAGTGGGCCGCATTTCGGGCTTTGGGCTGATGGAAATGTCGCGCCAACGTCTGCGCCCTGGCATGATCGAGGCGACGACACAGCCGTGTTCGCATTGTCACGGCACTGGTCTAATCCGCTCGGACGAAAATCTGGCCCTGTCGATCCTGCGTCAGCTGGAAGAAGAGGGCACGCGCAAACGTTCGCGCGAGGTTTTGTTGAAGGCGCCTGTGGGCATCGCCAACTACCTGATGAACAACAAACGCGAGCATATCGCCCAGATCGAGGCCCGTTATGGCCTGTCGGTGCGCATCGAGGGCGACCCCTTCCTTGTGTCGCCTGACTTCACCATTGAAAAGTTCAAGACGGCCAGCCGTGTGGTGAAACCCGCGCAGAATGTTGTGTCTGTTGATGCCTCCATCATGGATGGTATCGACGAAGCTGTGGCCGAGGATGAGGCCAACAGCGAGGATGTATCGGACAATGTGCCAGCCGGACGTGACGCCACGGACGACGCGCCGCGCCCTGACAACGGGGACGAGGAGCAGCAGCCCAAGAAACGTCGTCGTCGTCGTCGCCGTCGTCGTGGTCGCGGTGGTGAAGGTAATGGTGAGAACCAGCAACAAAATGGCGAAGGCACACAGGTTGCTGCCGAGGGCGCTGAAGCCGGTGATGCGGTTGTAACAGCCGAGTCCGCAACGGAGCCTGAAGCGGCCCCCGTTGCTGAGGAAGTTGCCGACAAACCAGCCGAGAAACCAAAGCGCGCCCCACGTAAACGCGCACCGCGCAAACCAAAGGCAGAGGTTGTTGAAGCCTCAGCGGATTCAGCTGAAGTGAAGGTTGCAGAGGTTGAAGCCAAGGTTGAGGACAAAACCGAGCCCGTTGAGGAACCAAAGAAAAAGGTTGTTCGCAAGCGCAAAGCGCCGGTGAAGAAGGCTAAGGTTGAGGAGGTTGCTGTTGAAGCAACGCCCGAAGCCGCCGACGAAAAACCAGCCCCTAAGAAACGCGTTCGTCGCAAGCCAGCGGCCAAGGCTGAAAAAGCAGCCGAACCTGTGGTCGAAGCAGCGGCACCAGCGCCAGCGCCCATTGAGGCGCCTGTCGCCAAGCCGGAGCCTGTCGCCAAACCTGTGGCCGAGCCAAAACCCGATACCAAATCGGACACGCCTAAGAAAAAAGGCTGGTGGTCGCTCGGGCGCTAAAACGCGCGCGACACGATTGTTAGCGAAATGTCGGCAGGCCTTGGCTTGCCGGCATTTTTCGTTTCAGGGGAGGGAGGTTTGAAATGGATATGACAGCGCTTCAACTTGTCTACTTTGGCTTGGCGGCGTTTTTGGTGGGGGTTACCAAAACATCCGTTGGCGGAGTCGGTATCTTGGCCGTGCTTTTGATGGCGCTGGCGGTACCGGGCAAAGCTTCACCCGGGGTGCTTTTGCCAATGCTGATCGCCGCCGATATCATGGCCGTGATCTATTACCGCCGCGCCTGTCAGTGGGATATCCTGCTAAAACTGTTACCACTGGCCTTGGTTGGCATTGCAGTGGGTTTTGTCATTTTGCGCACCGTTCCAGACACTCATTTTGAACGCATCATTGGCTGGACGATATTGGCGATGCTGGCACTGGATTTCGGCATGTCGGATGCGTTGCGCAAGCACATGTCGGGCCCTGCGATGACATCGGTTGCGGGCGTGTTGGCTGGTGCTGCGTCAATGATTGCCAATGCGGCGGGGCCGATTTTTGGCGTCTATCTGTTGCAAATGGGGTTGAGCAAGGCCGCATTCGTTGGCACGCGCAGTTGGTTCTTTTTGGTGTTAAATGTGCTCAAAGTACCCGTTGCAGCCCAGCTTGGTTTGATCACCGTTCCATCTCTGACGCTCAATCTGACGTTCTTACCTGTTATTATTATTGGTGCCGTCGTCGGCTATAAGGTATTGAAATACATCAATATTGATGTGTTTAAATGGTTGATACGGTTCTCGGCGCTTGCGGCAGCGCTGCGGTTGATCTTGTTCTAGCCTTTGCGCACCAAAAAGGCCAAGCCCTGCGCAGTGTCTGAGTGTTCCAGCAGGATATGACCCTGTTCATTGCAAAAATGTGGCACATCAATCACGGCGGCCGGATCATCGGCCAACAGGCGCACAACGTCGCCGGTTTTATGCCCCATAAGGCGTTTGCGCAGTTTTAGCACAGGCAGCGGGCAAATCATGCCGAGGGCGTCAATTTCTTCGTTCCAATCCATATCAAACTGGATAGGGCGGGTTCCCGGCCAAGTCCACGTAAATGTGACATTACGACAGGTGACGCCGAGCGCATGATGACGTAGACAGGGCGAAACAATGCAGAAACCTCTTGGGGCGAAAAATGTTCGGAATAGAAATCATCGACGCAAGCCTATTTCCCGCCATGTTTGTGGCATTGATGGCGGGGTTAGTATCGTTCTTGTCACCCTGCGTTTTACCTATTGTAGCGCCCTATTTGGCGTATATGGGCGGCATCACCATGAATGAGTTGAGCGGCGAGGATGGGGTCTCACGGCACCGCCCAATGGGGGTAGCCATTTTCTTTGTCTTGGGACTGTCGACTGTATTCTTATTGCTCGGCTTTACCTTTTCGTTTTTTGGGCAATTTTATTTGCAAAATCAAGACTGGTTTACCGGCGGCGCCGGTGTCGTTGTGATGATATTCGGCGCACATTTTCTCGGCATTTATCGGATTGGTTTCCTTGACTATGAGGCTCGGATGGATGCTGGAGACAAGGGCGGAACCACCTTCGGAGCTTATGTTCTCGGATTGGCATTTGCATTTGGCTGGACTCCTTGCCTCGGGCCAATTCTGGGGACGATTTTGACGTTAGCGGCAATGGAAGGCTCTGTCGTGCGGGGAACGTTTTTGTTGGGGATCTACGCTCTTGGATTGGGGATCCCGTTCTTATTGGTGGCTGCGTTCTATCCGCGCATGTCACGACTGATGAATTGGATGAAACGCCATATGGAGCGTATCGAACGCATTATGGGCCTGCTGTTATGGACTGTAGGACTGCTTATACTGACCGGCCAATTGACGGTCTTTTCCTTTTGGCTGCTCGAAGTTTTCCCTGCACTTGCGACAATTGGGTGACTGGACCTAGTTTTGTCAAAATGTTTTGCTAAACTGTGCATGTAATGTAACGGGGCGGTCAATGCAGGTTGAAAATCACACAGTTTCAAAACGGCGGGTGTTTTACATTCCTGGCTATGATCCAATCCACCCGCGCCGGTATCGCGAATTGTACCGCAAAGAAGGCGCGGCGCAGGCCGAAATTTCTGGATACAAAATTGAGCTGACACCAAAGCAAGGGCCAAAGACCCGTGGTGGGCGTTATGGCTGGCATGTGGAGGGGGCTATTGATGGCACTCGCGCGCAGGCAGATTTCGAGGTTCTGGTTTGGTCCGACATCGTTAAGGAATCGATGGATTTGAACATCCCGCAGACCTATCTGGTACTGGCGCGTACGGCGTGGATTTATATCACTTCGGGGGCGCTGAGGCGGTTGATGTGGTTGCGCAAAGGGCCGGTGATTGCGGCGCTTTACCCGATTGGTATGCTATTGTTTCAACTGCTTTTGGCGGTGTTGCTGGCATGGTTTGCTGGGTCTTTAGCGGCCAAGGGCATCAAATTTGTGGTCGATTGGCCTTTGGTTGCGCGCGTCGTCGGCTGGGGGGTGGCCTTGCCGCTGATTGCCTTGATCCTGCGATGGTTTCGCAAGATTGATAACAAGCTGTTCGCCTATTATTTGATGCATGATTACGCCTATGAGGCGCGCGCCAAGGGCGAGAGCCCACCGGAGCTTGAGGCAAGAATGGCAGAGTTTGGCGCCGAAATTTCTGCCGCATTAGACAGTGATGTGGACGAGGTTTTGGTGGTTGGCCATTCGTCGGGGGCGCATATCGGGGTGTCAATGCTGGCAGACCTTATCCGCAAAAGAGCAGCGGATGAAGATGGCCCGCAACTGGCGTTTTTAACGCTGGGGCAGGTGGTGCCGATGGTGTCGTTCCTGCCGCGTGCCTATCGTTTGCGGGCAGATTTGCAGTATCTTTCGTGCAGTGATGCGTTGACTTGGGTTGATATCACAGCCCCCGGTGACGGCTGCGCTTTTGCGCTGTGTGATCCGGTGGCGGTTTCTGGCGTCGCGGTGGAAGGCCAGCGTTGGCCGCTGGTGTTGTCGGCGGCGTTCACGCAAACCCTGACGCCTGAACGCTGGACTGAGTTGCGCTGGAAGTTTTTCCGCCTGCATTTTCAATACATGTGCGCGTTTGACCGTCCCGGCGTCTATGATTACTTCAAAATCACCGCTGGGTCGCAGACCCTGCAATCACGTTTCAAGGGACTGTCCCCGTCAGTGTCGCGCATTGATGTTTCAGCCTCTCCTTATACATCGACAAGCCCATGACCTTACCGCCAAAACCCAAATCCCGTCCGCGCAACGCATCACTGTGGCAGCACGCCAAACTGTTTCGCAAAGACATTCTCTCGGCTCAGCCCGAGCATCTGTATGGCGCGTGGATGGCCGAATTTCGCACGCCGTTCTTTCGCTCTTATATGGTAAATCAGCCAGATTTGGTCAAAACCGTGCTGGCCGAAAGTCTAACAACCTTTCCAAAATCCCGCCGGATCAGGGATGGCTTGGCATCTTTGTTGGGTAATTCCCTGTTCCTGTCCAGCGGAGAGGACTGGAAACACCAACGCCGCATCGTTGATCCAGCCTTTGAGGGCGGGCGTTTGCGAGAAGTGTTCCCGAAAATGTGGGATTCAGCGGTGGCAGCGGTTGATCGTTTGGAAGGGCAAATTGATGCAGGTCCGATTGAAGTGGAAAGCGTGACTTCTCATGTGGCGGCAGATGTGATTTTCCGCACTTTGTTTTCGTTGCCCATCACGGATGAAACAGCCGCTGGTGTTTTTGATGAGTTCAAGGATTATCAGCGCTCGATGCCGTTTGCGAACCTTTCCTCGCTGTTGCCTAAGTTGAAGTTTTTGCCTGACTTTGCGTCAAAACGCAGCAAAGAAACTGCAAAAGTTATTCGCGGGTTGATCCGTAAACTCACGGCAGAACGGCGAGCCGCGATAGAGGCGGGCACTGCGCCGGATGATTTGGCCACCAAGATCATGACCACGCCGGACCCTGAAACCGGCAAATGTTTTGACACCGAGGAGATGGTCGATCAAGTGGCGATCTTCTTTTTGGCGGGGCATGAAACCAGCGCCTCGGCCTTGGCTTGGTCGCTTTATATGCTGGCGCTTTACCCTGAGTGGCAGGACAAGGTCGCAGATGAGGCACTGGCGGTGATTGATCCTGAAACCGCCTATTTTTCGGCAGTTAGTAAGCTGCGGGTATCACGTGACGTGTTCCGCGAAACCATGCGACTTTATCCGCCGGTGCCGGCCACCGTACGTGAAGCGGCCTGCCCGGTAAAATTTCGTGATCGCGACATTAAAAAAGGCTCTCAGATTATTTTATCGGCTTGGCATTTGCATCGACATAATAAAATTTGGGATCGCCCTGATGAATTTGACCCCACGCGGTTTCACACCAAAGAGGGCAAGCAGTGCATGCGCGACGCCTATATTCCGTTTTCGGCGGGACCAAGAGTTTGCCCCGGATCTGGATTTGCGATGCTTGAAGGGCCACTGATTTTGTCGATGTTGGTGCGGGCTTACCGGTTTGAGCTGGTGAAAGAGCGCCCTGCGGTACCGATTGCGCATCTGACATTGCGCTCAAAGGATGGCATTTGGTTGAAGGTTGAGAAACGCCTTTAAGCCGCAGACCAAGATTTTTTCAAAAAATCTTAATAAAATCCTTTGAAAGGATTTTAGGTAGAGATTGAAAAACGCGTATTTTAATTCCGGTAATGACGCAGGACAAACAGCCGGATGGCTGAGGCCAAACCAGCCTCTAGGCCACGCGCCGCATCGATTTCGGCTGCCAACACGTTAATGGGCTGGCCGTTTGCTGCCGCTATTTCTCGAAATGCATCCCAAAACTCATCTTCAAGCGACACACTGGTCCGGTGCCCCTTTAAAGTCAGAGAATGCTTTTTAGGGCGTGCATTCATTCCTTTTCCAACTCATGTTGGTCCAGCATGTGACGCGCCTTGGCACCTAATGCGGCTTCGGCAATACGCTCGGCTTTGCTGCGACCAAACTTAGCCGCGTTTTCATCGCCCTTGGCGCGTTTTTCATCACGCGCCCGCTCTTTGCGGGCGCGGTTCAAGTTGGTGATCTCCGCCATCAGTCTTTGGGTCCGATCATTTGTTCCGGACGTACAACACGCTCAAAAGTTTCCGCATCAACAAAGCCAAGCGCGATCGCCTCTTCTTTCAAAGTGGTGCGGTTTTTATGTGCCGTTTTGGCAACTTTGGTGGCGTTATCATAGCCGATTTCAGGCGCCAATGCGGTGACCAGCATCAGGCTCTCGCGCATCAACTGGTCAATGCGCCCCTTGTCGGCCTCGATGCCAACAACACAGTTTTTGGTAAAGGTCGCAGAGGCATCCCCAAGCAACTGCATGGATTGCAGCACGTTATAGGCCATCATCGGTTTATAAACGTTCAATTCGAAATGCCCTTGCGAGCCTGCAAAACCGACAGCCGCGTCGTTGCCCATCACGTGGATGCAGACTTGGGTGATGGCTTCGACTTGTGTCGGGTTCACTTTGCCCGGCATGATTGACGATCCCGGCTCGTTTTCGGGTAGCATCAATTCGCCCAAGCCACAGCGCGGGCCAGAGCCCAACATGCGGATGTCGCTGGCGATTTTATATAGCGACGAGGCGACGGTTTTCAGCGCGCCGGACATTTCGACCATCGCGTCGTGTGCTGCCAAGGCTTCAAATTTGTTGGGGGCGGTGACAAAAGGCAGGCTGGTGATTTCCGCCATATTGGCCGCAACCATTTCGGCCCAACCGGGGCTGGTGTTCAACCCCGTGCCAACAGCAGTGCCGCCTTGGGCCAGCTCGTAAATCCGCTCCAAAGCACCTTTGATGCGTTTGATGCCCATGGCAACCTGATGGCTGTAGCCGGAAAATTCCTGCGACAATGTCAGGGGTGTTGCGTCCATCGTGTGGGTGCGGCCGATTTTGATGATGCCGTCAAATTCCTGCACCTTGGTTTCTAGGGCGGCGTGCAAAGCGGCAAGGCCCGGCAACAACACGTCATGTGCCATGGTGGCCGTAGCAATGTGCATGGCGGTTGGGAATGTGTCGTTACTGGACTGGCCCATGTTGCAATGATCATTGGGGTGAACGGGGTCTTTGGAGCCGATCACACCGTCAAGGATTTCAATGGCGCGGTTGGCGATCACCTCATTGGCGTTCATGTTGGACTGGGTTCCAGAACCCGTCTGCCAAACCACCAAAGGGAAGTTGTCGTCCAATTTACCGTCGATTACATCGCCCGCAGCCGCGACGATAGCGTCGCCTTTGTCACTGCCCAGCTTGCCCAATGTCATATTGGCCTGCGCACAGGCCTTTTTGATCACCCCAAGGGCGCGTACGATGGCGATGGGCTGTTTTTCCCAACCGATTGGGAAATTCATCAAGGAACGTTGTGTTTGTGCGCCCCAATATTTGTCAGCAGGCACATCCAATGGGCCAAAACTGTCGGTTTCACTACGTGTTTTCTGGCTGGTATCGTTTGAGGCAGACATTTGGCAGCTCCTAAATTGAATTTGTCCCCCAATAACGCATAGGGCCGACATATCAAAGTAGGTTTACGCTAACATTTCGCCCTAAAATACGTGGGGCTATTTGCGAAAACTGTCCAAGCTGACAATCTCGGCATCTTTGGTTGGCTCATCCTCGACGGTGGCTTCAACCATCGGCGCTTCGGGCGCCTCATCTTCGTCGTGGTCCGCTATTTCAAGGGGCACCACATCGGCGTCCATTTCCTCGTCTTCATCCTCGGTGCTGTCAAACCGCAGGCCGAATTCGACGGAGGGGTCAACAAAGGTGACAATCGCATCATAAGGTATATAGAGCGGTTCAGGGTTGTCGCCAAAGTTCAACGTGATGGCAAAACCCACATCCGTGACATCCAGATTATCAAACCAATGCTGGATCACGATGGTCATGTCGCCAGGATAGCGATCTGACAACCAATCGGCAATTTCAACATCAGGGTGCATGGTGTCAAAGGTGATGAAAAAGTGGTGTTGGCCGGGCAGCCCATCTTTGGCGATGCCATCCAGCACTTCTTTGATCAACGTGCGCATCGCGCGGTGCATCAGGTTTCCATAATCAATGGTGTCAGACATGCCTGCGGCCCTTTTGGTAAATTATGGGTTCAAGCATAGTCTATTCTGGGGTGAAGGAAAGGGGGCGCGGGGTCTTGTGGCTCATAATTGTGACAGCGCCACGCCGCCCAGTGCAACCAACCCCAAGACCTTGAGCAAATCCATGTGGTGACGCAGGATCAAAACGGCCGAAAGCACAGCCAACACCACCACGCGCCAATCCAATGTGGCCAGATCGGGGGTGAACAGGGTGAGCGGCCCGTGTTCTATGGCAGTAACGCGACCGAAAAACACATGCAGTGCGAACCACAGCGACAGGTTTAGGATAACGCCGACGACGGCGGCGGTGATGGCGGACAGGGCACCGCGCAGACGTGGGCGGGTGGCGATCCATTCGATATAGGGCGCGCCGGTGAAAATCCACAGATAGCAGGGCACAAAGGTGACCCAAAGTGCCAGCAGGGCCGCCGCGATGCCCATCATCAGGCCCGCTTCGCCAAATCCGGCTATGAAGGCGACAAACTCGGTGACCAAGATCAATGGCCCCGGCGTGGTCTCGGCCAAGCCCAACCCGTCCATCATTTGTGGGGTGGTTAGCCAGCCGTGGTCTGACACGGCGGCTTGGGTCATATAGGCCAACACGGCGTAGGCGCCGCCAAAGGTCACGACGGCCAGTTTGGCGAAAAACACGCCGATTTGGGTCAGGAACGTTGCGCCCATGGCCCAGAGCACGGCGACGGGCGCCCACCAGATCACCAGCCAAATTGCGATGGTACGCAGCGGGTTGGCGCCTTTGGGGTGGGGCAGCGGATCATCGGTGCTGCGCTGTGTCAGGTATCCGTAAAGCGCGGCCATTGCGATGATCAATGGAAAGGGCAGGGTCAGGAAAAAGATGCCGACGAACGACAGGCCTGCGATGATCCAATGCGCCCAGCCTTTCAGCGCCTTTTTGGCGACCCTCAGCAGGGCCTCGATCACGATCACCACAACGGCGGCCTTGATGCCAAGGAACATCGCCTCGATCCACGGGATTTTACCCCAGAGCGCATAGCCGATCGACAGTGCCAGCACCACCAGCGCGCCGGGGATCACGAACAGCAATCCGGCGATCAAACCGCCTTTGACACCGTGCAGCCGCCAGCCGGCGTAGGTGGCCATTTGGGTGGCCTCGGGGCCGGGCAGCAGCATGCAAAACGACAGCGCGTTTAGGAATTGTTGCTCGGTCAGCCATGGGCGTTCTTCGACCAATTCGCGGTGCATGACGGCGATTTGGGCGGCGGGGCCACCGAAAGACAGCAGACCGATGCGAGTGAAAACACGGGTGGATTCACGCAGGGTTGGTTGGACAAATTCGGCTTGGCTCATTTTGTTGATCCTTGTCCGGCGGGCCAATCATGGCCCTCATTTTGACCGTCTCGCGCCCATCGGTACAGCGCATCATACAGGGTCATGCCAGCCTTGAGTTGCTGTAAGTCGTCCTTGTAGGCTCTTGATAATCCTACTGAAATGGCAAGTAAGCCTGCGGCTTCAGGGGCCAGATCATGGCGATTTGTATCCGCTGCTCGTACCACATTGGCCAAATGCATCAGGGAATCGGTTTGCAGCTTGAACTCTTCCAGCATGGTATCGAACGTGCAGTTTTCGCCGCGGTGGCTCCAAAACACATCTTCAATGTCAAACGGGGTTGCGCCGAAATGTTCAGCCACATCGGCGACTTCGCTTGGGGCGACAAACAGGAACCGTGCTTGCGGATCGATAAAGCGGCGGATTAACCAAGGGCAGGCGATACGATCAATTTTGGGGCGCTGTTTGGTGACCCATAATGTGCTGCCGTTGACGGGGGCGGGCACCACGTTCGCAGGGATCAGCGGCAGACCTGAATCGCGCCACGCAAAGTTCCCGCCTTGCAGGTTTTCGGCTGCAATCCCTTCGGATCGTAAATAGGCTGCGACCCCCTGAGATAGTTTTTTGCCCTTTTGACAGGCCACCACAACGGGGGTGTCGTCCAAGCGGGCCAAAAGCGCTGGCATGTCACGGTGCGAGGCGCGGATCGAAGTTGGGATCAGGCGCGGATCCTCTGCAAAGGCTTCGTCAAAGCAGACATCCACAATGGTGGGCGCGGCTGGCGTGCCAATCAGGCGCATTAATTGTGTCGGGGTGATTTCATTGGGTGAGGGCATAGTGCATCCTTATCTGAAGGTCAGGGGATGCGAACCTTTGGC
The DNA here is from genome assembly GCA_033851955.1 of Marinosulfonomonas sp. Lineage (GTDB taxonomy): Bacteria > Pseudomonadota > Alphaproteobacteria > Rhodobacterales > Rhodobacteraceae > Profundibacter. The sequence continues at coordinate 65,360 of JAWSVK010000014.1, read as the reverse complement.
CAAAGCCTCACGGGGCGTTCGCGTTTTGGCCCCATTTGTTGAGGGTGCCAAATGGCGTTTGGGATGTCAATGGGGAGTGGCGGAGGCGTGCTGTCAATCAGCCTAGGCCGACTTGTTTTTCGCTTTTTTACCCGTCTCGATTGGCCGCTCACCATGCTGCCCCGCGGTGCCGTTCAACGCTTGATACCAAGCAGGTTTTTGTACGGGATTGGCGCCAGCGCGTTTGGTTTTAGGCTTTTTTGATTTAGGCATTGGGTATCCTCTCAGGATTTCAGGCAGACATAGAGGGTTTATGACTGGATTGACACCGCTCAATTTGAAACTAAGTTTTGTGGGCAATGCAGAGGGCGAGGACGAGATAAGCGACAAAATACCAAAACTAAAAAAGAGTACTATGTTGGTTTGCGCACCTCAGGCTAAGATAGTCCCATGAACACAATACCAACCACACTTGATGACCCTGTCCAAAATCACAACGACTATGAGCAAAATCTGCTTGGCGAAGTGAAAGAGTTTGGCTGGCGATCGACACATGTTAGGGGGACAGAGAACCGGCATTCCTTTGCATATTCAACTGGTTTTTGGAAAGCTTTTGGAAAGCCAGAAGTGATTTTTTTCGACCTGCCGGTTGAATTGGCACATGATGTGCTTGGACAAATTTACCGGCTGTTTGAACAGGGTGAATCCCTTCATACAGAAAAACCCGTGAGTGGTATCATATCAGATGAGAAGGTTTTCTTTTTAACCGTAGGCGAAGATTTTGTGTCTGAGTATCTTCTCTCAAGTAAGTGGTTTTACAAGGGCAGTGTGTTTCCGTGTATTCAAATGATTTGGTCTGACGGCTCTGGAAAGTTTCCTTGGGAGCCAGATTTTGACCCACAATTAGCGGAGCTTCAACCTGAAATCTCTGAAATAGGTTGGTCGCGCCTTAGGCCGCCACAAACTGTCAGCAATTGGCTGTTTGCCCGTATGCGTTCACTAAAAAAGAAGTTTAGATAGCTTTGGATCTACTCATCCAACGCCTGATACACCGCCGTCATGAAATCCTCGCCAATCGGGATTTTGCTGCCCAGATATTGGGTCATCACCACGCCGATGATGTCCTCAACCGGATCGATCCAAAAGAACGTGCTGGCAGCACCGGCCCAGCCACATTCGCCAAGGTTCGAGGGGATCATAGCCCCGCCCATATCGGCCATCACGCGTCCAGCCAAGCCCCAGCCGTAGCCGCCCATCACAAAGGGTCCAATCGCGATGGGTTTTTGCGCGGCTGGGATGCGGTCTTGCCACATCATTTGCATCGTGTTGCGGGCCAGAAGGCGGGTGTTGTCAGGGGCGAGGCCGCTGGCCAAAAAGCGCGCGATTTTGGTGTAGTCGGACAGGGTTGAAAGCAATCCCATACCGCCGCGCACGAAGTTCGGATCGTCGCAGGGGTGTTCGAACGTGGGGTCCGCGGGGATCAGAGTTTGAGGTTCGGCGTCAAACTGCATCAGGTGGTTCAGGTTCATTTTGCCAAACATCGGCATCACACGGTGTCGCTGATCTTTTGGCACCATAAATCCGGTGTCCGTTAGGCCGAGCGGGTCCAGAACATACTCGGCCACAATGGCTTGCAATGGTTTTTGCAAGATCACCTCGAGCACACGGCCCAGAACGTCAGTCGCGACGCTATAGCGCCATTCAGTGCCGGGCTGAAAGGCCAGTGGCAGAGTGGCGATGGTTTTGCAGAAATTCTCGAGCGAGACTTTGGCATCGCGCAAATCAGCCTTGCGATACAGCGCCCCGACGGGACAACCGGGGACAAAGCCATAGGAAAAACCAGCGCGGTGGGTGAACAGGTGTTCGATGGTGATCATGCCAGCGCGGATCTGGCTGCCGTCGGCTTGCAAGACCTGCATTTTGGCAAATTCGGGTAGGTAGGCGGCCAGCGGGTCAAACAGGCGCAGCTTGCCTTGTTCCATCAACATCAGGGCGATGGCGGAAACCACGGGTTTGGTCATCGAGTAGATCCGGTAGATCGGCGCATCCGGCATCGCAGTATTGTTCGATCCATCGGCCATACCGGCTGATCCCGTCGCCCATTCGCGTCCGTTTTTCTGGATGTTCCACTCGATCCCGCTGAGGGCGCCACTGGAAACATGGCGTTCGGCCACAGCTTTGATGCGGGAAAATCTGTCAGTCATATTTGGAGGCCTCTTAAAATGGCGAGCACGTGAATTTGAACCCCGACGCTAGGCAATCGTTGCTGCAATGGCAAACCAAAAGTGAGGGTGAAAGTGCAGGCTTCTGTTGCCAGGTGCCTGCGAACCCCGCCTTAGGCTGCAAAGCGTAAGGACTTAAGTTTTCAATAGATCTTACGCTTACGCAGCAAGAGCCATTGGAGCTTTGTTGTCATTTGCAACTAGCTATGATGTACCGATAACGGTGGTAACTCACCGAAACAAAGCTTGCATCTTTAGACGTTCGTCGATCCTATTTCGACCCCAGAACCGCCAAATGAGCGATGGTTTGGTGGAGTCGCCGGGTACCGCCCCCGGGTCCGATCCGTTTATTACATGGGCATTTATGTCCATAGTCCCCGAAGAGACAGTCCATAGCTATGCAAAGTGAGGGCGGTTTACAAGGGGAGACTGGGTTAATTCAGCGTGGGTTCGATGCGGTAATGGCCAGTTATGTCATAATCGAACAGCATGTCATTGACGCGGGTGCCCCAGCCGATGTTGTGCACGATCATCGGGCGGGTGGCGCTGGCATTCATCTGATCGGTGACGATGCCGATATGGGGCAGGTTTCCGGGCAACATCCAGGTGACGATGTCGCCGGGTTGGTAGTCGGCGGCATCTTTGGTAACGGGCAGGGCCGCGCCACGGCGCTTGAAGTAAGTTTGCAGGTTTGGGACGCGGCGGTGATCGATGTTGCGATCTGTACGTTTTAGGCCCCAATTTTTCGGGTAGGCGCTGAAATTGGCCTTCATATCGGCGTTGACCTCTGCCTGAAGGTCCAAGCCGTGGGCGTCACGCAACGCGCGGATCACCACATCCGTGCAGACGCCGCGCAGGCGCGGGATGTCGCCGTTTGGAAAGGCCAGGCTTTGATAGCGGCCATCGTATATTAGGGTGACGCCGACTTGGGCGCGGGCGCTGTTGATTAGGGCGACTGACCATGTGCTGGCGGGGCGGGTTTGCTGGTTGGTTTCCTGCCCCGTGGCCGATTGTGAAAACGGCAGGGTGGTTAGGACGAACAGGGCCAGCAGGAATTTTGTGAATATTTTCATCTCGTTGGTATAGGACGCAGGTTTTGAGAAGGGAAATGCATCAAGCGGAAAGCTGCTGGTGCAGGCTGGGATGAAATCTTTGAAAGATTTCAGTTTGTTTTCTTTGAAAGAAAACAAGGTATCACTCAAAGTGGCGGATCGGTTCCTGATTGCAGAATATTATGACTTGCCCGGCGTTTTCCACCGCTCGAAAACCACGCCTTTGCAGTTCTTTTCGAAACAGATCCATCCCGGCAAAGCGTTCAATATCACGCACCTTGCGGCGGATGACTTCGCCGCGTTGAACGGATTTTGAAGCGAATACTTCTCGCATCCAGATATCTGGCGAGAGGGGGGATTGTTGGTATGTCATCGCTTCATATTGAGGGGGTATAGTTAATCTGAGGTTAATCGCGTTTGCTGGCGGCCACGTCGCGGGCCAGCGATATGGTATAGGTTTCCAGCGCTTTTAGGGCGATTTCTGCCTGATTTGCGGCGCCAGCCTCGATCGCATCCGCAATCTCAGTGTGCAGGGCGACGATCTGCTCGCGAGACCGTGCCGAAAAGGTGATCATGTTCATCAAGGGCTCAATCGCCTCAACGGCACCGGCCAACTGATACGACAGCACAGGATTGCCGGCCCCATCCACCAAGGCGCGGTGAAAGGCGACGTCACTGGCGCAGAACCCTTCATCCGACAGACCGGATTGGGATTGGCGATGGATTTCGGCCCGCATGGTGGCCAGATGGTCACCCGTACGGCGCTGCGCCGACAAAGGAGCGCAGGCGCGTTCCAGCGTGAACCGCGCCTCGCAGGCGGTTTCAAAATCAACCTCGTTCATGGACAACAACAGTGTCGAGGTGGTGATTTGCTGCCCGTAAGCGTCCTCAAACCGAAGCCGATTTACAAAGGCACCGCCCGTGGCGCCGCGCATGGTGCGGATCAGGTTTTGTGCCGCCAGTCGTTTGAGTGCCTCGCGCACCGTCGGGCGAGACACGTTGAACTTGTCACTCAGCTCGGCCTCCGAGGGCAGGCGTTCATCCACGATCAACGTGCCGTTGATGATGGCGTCACGGATAGCTTCGGCGATTTGCACCGATAGTTCGCGATTGGTTTCCAAATCAGTTTTCATAAGAAATCATTTGTCAGACAATTGAAGCTGTGGCAAGAGGGTTGGGAAATGTAAGACAATTGACCGGGTCATGAGTCGCCAAATGGGAGGATGCCGAGATGGGCACGAAAATTGATAAGATACTGGAAGCCGCACAACAACATTGTAACGATGTGATCAAACCAAATATTGATGATTGGAACGCATCCGGCGAATGGCCACGCACCGCATCAACCATGGCCGGGGCAGCCGGTCTGACGGGGCTTTACGCGCCCGAAGAATGGGGTGGGCAGGGCCTGCCACTGGGCGAAGCTATTCGAGTCTATGAAGAGCTGGGCAAAGGCGATGGCGCTTATGCGTTTGCCTTGTCGATGCACAATATCTGCACCTATGCGGGCTGTGGATTTGGCACTGAGGCCTTCAAAGGAAAATGGGCCAAGGATCTGACAAGTGGCCGCAAACTGGCCAATTTTGCTATAACAGAACCGCAATCGGGTTCGGATGCCACCAATATGTACAGCCGCGCCGTGATCAACGGGGACGGCACATGGACCATCAACGGCGCCAAGGCGTGGGTTTCATTGGCGGGCGAGGCTGACGTCTATTTCACGGTTGTGAAAACTTCGGACAAACCGGGCCACCACGACATGTCGATGATTGCCATTCCTGCGGATGCCGAAGGCCTGACATTTGGTCCGCGCTACGAAACGCCATCTTATGAACATCTGCCGCTGGCCGAGATGTATTTCAAAGATGTTGTGGTGTCGGAAGACAACATCATCTTGCCAATCGGGCAGGGGCTGCAAGGGTCTTTGATGGCCATCGACATCGCCCGCGTTTCAATCGCTTCGGGATGTTGCGGCTTGATGGAAAGCGCCTTGGACACGGCGCTTGCCTATTCCAAGAACCGCAAAATGTTTGGCGGCAAGAACCTTGATCTGGACGGCATTCAGTGGATGCTGGGCGACATTTCAACCAATCTTGAGGCCTCTCGCCTGTTGTACCGTGCCGCCGCCAACGCGCTTGGCACGCCCGAGGGTCCGGTGATGGCGGCGCACGCCAAACGGTTCGTGCCGGATGCGGCGGTTGACGCTGCCAACACCGCCACCCAAGTTTTGGGCGGCATGGGACTGTTGAAACCCTACGGTCTGGATCGTCTGTCACGTCTGGCGCAGATGTTGCGCATCGTGGACGGGACCACCGAAATCAGCCGCGTGGTGATTGGACGCTCCTTGCAAAAACGTGCCAAAACCTTGCCGGATATCGCGGTGCCAAAAGGGTATGGCGAGGTCTAAGCGATGATCACCCCTGAATATGTGCGCATGATGGCCGCCTATAATCTGTGGCAAAACAACAGCTTGTATCGTGAAGCTAGTGCAATTGGAGAGGGCGCCCGCCGTGAGGGTCGTGGTGCCTTCTTCGGCTCAATCTATGCGACCTTGGGGCACATCCTGTGGTGCGACCATATTTGGATGTACCGCTTTGGTGGTTGGGACAAGCCAAAACTGGACTATGTCAACAGTTCCAGCTTCGCTGATAGTTTTGCCTCTGATTGGGATGGATTATGCGCCGTTAGAAAACAAACGGATGAACGTCTGACGTCTTGGGCCGATCAATTGACAGATGACGATCTAGCGGGCGATTTAACGTGGTTTTCGGGCACGAGCAAAAATCCTATCACCAGCCGTCGTGCCATGGTGATTGTGCATATGTTCAACCACCAGACACATCACCGTGGGCAGGTTCATGCCATGCTCACGGCCGCAGGCGCCAAACCGGATGACACCGATTTACCCTATATGGATATAGAATAAGGAGAACAAAGATGTTCAACGCATTGATACTCGACAAAAACGACGCCGGCGAAACCAGCATTGGCGTGCAACAAATTGACGACAGCCAACTGCCAGACGGCGATGTGACAGTGGCGGTGGATTATTCCACTGTGAACTTTAAGGACGGCATGTTCATCTCGCCAAACGGCGGGCGGGCGACGGTTTACCCCTTGGTGCCTGGCATTGATTTCGCGGGCACGGTCGAAAGCAGCTCAGATGATCGTTACAAGGCGGGCGACAAAGTTTTGTTGACCGGTTGGCGGGTTGGCGAAACCCATTGGGGCGGCTACGCGCAAAAGGCGCGGGTCAAGGCCGATTGGCTGGTGCCAATGCCTGCGGGCCTAGATTCACGGCTGGCGATGGCGGTTGGCACGGCGGGTTTCACCGCGATGTTGGCGGTGATGGCGCTTGAGGATCACGGCATGAAGCCCAGCGACGGCCCCGTGTTGGTCACGGGCGCGGCTGGCGGCGTTGGCTCGGTCGCGACGGCGATTTTGGCGAACCTTGGTTATGAGGTTGCGGCGGTGACGGGGCGTCCTGAAGCGGCTGACTACCTGAAGTCACTGGGCGCATCGATCATCGTGCCACGCGAAGAGATCAACGAGGTCGTGAAGCGTCCGCTTGAGGATCAAAAATGGGCCGGCTGTGTCGAGGCTGTGGGCGGCGAGATGCTGGCGCGGGTCTTGGGCCAGATGAACTACGGCGCATCGGTTGCTACCATCGGCCTTGCGGGCGGCGCGAAATTGCCCGCCAGCGTGATGCCGTTCATCCTGCGCGGTGTGAACTTGCTGGGCATCGAGAGCGTGATGCAACCCTACGACAACCGCCTACGGGCTTGGGAACGCATCGGCCGCGATCTGCCAATGGACAAGCTGGAAGCGATGATCCAGACTGGCAAACTGGCCGACCTGCCACAGCTTGGCGCCGACATTTTGGCGGGCAAGGTCAAGGGGCGCATGGTGATTGATGTGAACGCTTAAGGCCACGACAAACACGTTGGAAGTTCTGGAAAACGATGTGTGGGGGGGAACCTGAGTGGCCCTCCCACCTCGTCACGACGCTCCACCGTTTGCGGAGCAAACCAGTTAATCAATTCACGACAGAAGACTTGCGCATCGTCATAGGGCAGGAATTGTCTTTGGAAGTTCTGATGCCGGTGGCGATTGAGGTATTGGAAAAGGACCCATTTGCAGACGGAGATTTTTTCCGAGGTGATTTGCTGCTAAATGTTCTTCGAAACGTGTCGTGGCTCGTTGAGCGGCCAAGTTTGATGGGCCGCATTGCCGCGATTGTTCAGTTGGTTGTGAAATTAGAGTTCATGGATGAAGACTGTGGTGACAAAAACGAGGTCACCGAAATTCGTGAAATTGTTGAGGCGTTTGTTTCGGAGCATTTGGACGAGCGCGCGAAATAGCCGTTTACGAGGCCTCCGACACAGGGCAATGCCTGACCGCGGGTGGGCGTACCAATGGTTATGCATACCACTTTATCTCGCATCCAACATCCTACAGCTAATTGTGTCACAACCTCGCAAAAGCGCCCGCCCATGGGGCGGTCGGGCGCTGTCCGGCGGCGCGAGCGCCTTGTTTCCGGACTAGGGGGATGCTGCAGTTTCTATGTGCTGTTCGTTGCTAGGCATCAGTTGCAAACCCCGCTTGAAGCTGGGCCAATTTCCCTGGCGGCAAAGACGCCATTAATTGTCTAAACACCAAGTTTCGCCTCCAAAAATGACGTTTTTGACCCAAAATGCGCGTATTGCGAGGCTTTACGACCAACATTTCCGATTAGGGTTAAGGTAGGGCGATATAAATAAAACACCCGCCCTGATGTGAAACCGAACAGGGAGTGACAGGAAATGTCGGAATCCGAAAAAGGGGACCGTCTCATAGATTCAATCGACTATGAGGTTGGTCGCGATAATATACAAACCAAGATTGGCCCGTTTGGGCTGGATGTCCATAATCCAGTGTTCCTGATCGCAGGCTTAGGTATCTTTGCGTTTGTAATTGGCACTTTGATTGCGCCAGAAGCCGCGACATCATTGTTTAAATCAATGCGAAATTGGGTGACAGGGAACTTCAGCTGGTTCTTTATTCTGGCGGGCGACATTTTCGTGCTGTTCTGCCTGATGCTGGTTGTAACACCGCTGGGCAAGGTCCGGTTGGGCGGCGTTGATGCAAAGCCTGATTATGGTTATGTTGGCTGGTTCGCGATGCTGTTTGCGGCGGGCATGGGCATTGGGTTGATGTTTTACGGCGTGTCAGAACCGCTGTCGCATTTCAGCTCATCCTTTGCAGAAGGGGCCGGAAACCCAGACAGCTGGGCCCCACTGGCGGGCGCTGCTGGTGACGCAAAAGCGGCGGCCTCATTGGGCATGGCGGCGACGATATATCACTGGGGGCTGCACCCTTGGGCGATGTATGCGGTTGTGGCACTGGCGCTTGGGTTGTTCAGCTATAACAAGGGCTTGCCCTTGACGATCCGCTCGGCGTTTCACCCGATTTTCGGGGATCTGGTCTGGGGCTGGGTTGGCCACGTGATTGACATCGTGGCGGTGTTTGCAACGCTGTTCGGCCTGGCCACATCGCTTGGATTTGGCGCGGAACAGGCCAATGCTGGTTTGAACTTTGTCTTTGGCATTTCAGAAGGCATCGGCACCAAGGTTATCTTGATCCTCGCGATCACCGGCGTTGCTTTGATGTCGGTTCTGGCGGGTCTGGATGCGGGTGTGAAACGCGCCTCTGAAATCAACATGGTGCTGGCAGCTGTGTTGTTGTTGTTCGTGCTGATCGTTGGGCCAACCGGTGATATCATCTCTGGTTTCTTTGCATCGCTTGGCGCTTATGCCACTCATCTGCCGGCATTGTCACAACCGTTTGATCGTGCTGATGCTAACTTTAGCCAAGGCTGGACGGCGTTCTATTGGGCGTGGTGGATCAGCTGGTCACCTTTCGTGGGCATGTTCATCGCACGCGTTAGCCGTGGGCGCACCGTGCGCGAGTTCATCATCTGTGTGTTGTTGATCCCGTCATTGGTTTGCGTTTTGTGGATGTCCGTTTTCGGCGGCACAGCTGTGGCGCAATTCGTCAACGACGGTTTTGAGGGCGCTAAAAACGCTGCCCTTCCAACCCAGTTGTTCGAAATGCTCAGCCAATTGCCACTGGCGCAAATCACTTCAGTGATCGGCATCATTCTGGTTGTGGTGTTCTTTGTGACATCCTCAGACTCTGGCTCATTGGTGATTGATACCATCACAGCTGGCGGCAAAACCGACGGTCCAGCCCCACAGCGGGTGTTTTGGTGTATCTTTGAAGGTCTGGTGGCAATCGCATTGCTGCTGGGTGGCGGCTTGGCCGCACTTCAGGCGATGGCTGTGACAACGGGATTCCCGTTTGCAATGCTGTTGTTGTTGATGTGCGTGTCGACATTTATCGGGCTGGTTCAAGAGTTGAAAAAGCTGAAATAGACGCTTGAAGCACGGATAAAACAAAGACAAGGTAAAGCCCTGACCAAACGGTCGGGGCTTTATTTTTTGCAGGAGTTGAAATGCAGCTAGACCTTGATTTCGTACGCCAACAGTTTCCAGCATTTGAGGAACCTACCTTGCAAGGGCAGGCGTTTTTTGAGAACGCAGGCGGCTCTTATACCTGCAGGCCGGTGATTGACCGGCTTTTCCGCTATTATCACAGCCGCAAGGTGCAACCCTATGCGCCCTATGCTGCCAGCCAATTGGCAGGGGCCGAGATGGACGAGGCGCGCGAACGGTTGGCGGCCATGATGGGGGTCGACACGGACGAGTTGTCTTTCGGGCCATCCACCACGCAAAACACCTATGTTTTGGCCCAAGCGTTTCGTCAGTATATGCAGCCGGGCGATGCGGTGATCGTCACCAACCAAGACCACGAGGCCAACACGGGGCCGTGGCGGCGCCTGTCCGAGGCGGGTTTTGAAGTGCGGGAATGGAAGATGGACCCAGAGACCGGGCATCTGAACATCGCGGACCTTGAAAAGCTGCTGGATGACAAAGTTAAGCTGGTGTGTTTCCCGCACTGCTCCAATGTGGTGGGCGAGATCAACGATGTGGCCAGCATTTGCAAAACGGTGCGTGCTCATGGGGCCTATGCCTGTGTGGATGGTGTTAGCTATGCGCCGCATGGCTTTGTTAACGTTGACGAAATTGGCGCGGATATCTACTTGTTTTCGGCCTATAAAACCTATGGCCCGCATCAAGGGATCATGGTGATCCGCCGCTCATTGGGGATGGAATTGCCCAACCAGGGGCATTATTTCAACGCCGACAGCCTTTATAAACGCTTTACACCCGCGGGGCCGGATCACGCACAAATTGCGGCCTGTGCGGGCATGGCGGACTACGTTGATCAGCTTTATGCGCACCACTTCAAAGATCAGGTACCGGCTGCAAAACGGGCATCTGCCGTGCATGGATTGATGCGCGACACCGAAACCGAACGCATGCAGCCCTTGCTGGATTATTTGGTGCAGAAAAACTCGGTTCGTTTGCTGGGGCCATCCGATGCTGCCGCGCGCGCGCCAACGATCGCGGTTGAACTGGCCGGCAATGCCGAGGCGGCAGCGGCCAAGCTTGCCCCGCACGGGATCATGGCTGGCGGCGGTGATTTCTACGCGGTGCGGGCGCTTAAGGCTCAAGGGGTTGATCCCGACAAGGGCGTCTTGCGATTGAGCTTTGTGCATTACACATCCAAGTCCGAAATCGACAAGCTGATCACAGCGCTTGACGCAACGCTGTAGGGGCGCGACTATTAGACAAATCTAGTCACGGAGTGTGGACCAATGCCATCAGCTGGACGTTTTGTCGGCGCGCTATTTTTCGCGTGTATCGCATGGTTTGTATCAGAAATGTTCAAACCATTATTACCCGACGGCACCAATTTCGGGAAGTTTTCAGAATATAACGCCGCACTTGGCGCCATGGTGGGCTGGGCGATGTTGGGCCTGCGTTCACATGGCTCCAGAAACGCTTCGATCTCGGCGGGGTTGACCGCGTCGGCGGCCTTGGTGTTTTGGGCGTTGTTTTTGTATTCTGTGTCAGAAATGCTCAAGCTGTCGCTGCGCAAATCCTATGAAGGGCCGGTTGAAGCTTTGGTCGGGGTGTTTCAATTGATGATCGAACATATACTGCTGATGGCGACGCCTGAAATCATTATCACCTTGGTTGTTGGCGGCATTGTGGCTGGCATGGTCAGCGGTTGGGCCGAACGACGCTGGGCATGATACCATGAAAAAACTGTTCTTTTACGGAACTTTAGCACATTTACCGTTGCTAGAGGTGGTGTTGGGCCGTCCGATGCAATCGGGGCAGGCTGTGCCCGCGTCGCTCTCGGATTTCACCAGCCATTGGGTGAAAGATCAAGCCTATCCGATGCTTGCAGCGGAACCGGGCGCCTGCGCCGACGGGGTTTTGGTAAGCGCCTTAACGGCGCAAGATTTTGCGCGGCTCGATTTTTACGAGGGCGGGTTTGGGTACAGTTTGCAAACTGTTTCGGTCGATACAGCACATGGTCCACAACAGGCGCAGGTTTACTTCGCCGACCATCCGCTCGCCAAAGGCGCGCGATGGGATTTGGAGAATTGGGTCTCGGCATGGGGCGAAATCACGGTCTGCGCGGCCCATGAGGCGATGGGGTATTTCGGGCAAATCACGGCACAAGATTTGGTTCAGCGTTTTGGCGCGATCCGCAAGCGGGCCGCATCTTATATCAGGGGGCGAGCGCAGAACCCGCCGCAGGCCCGTTTTGGCCGCGCCGATGTGTCCGTGGTTGAACGGCGCACGCCCTACAGCAATTTCTATGCGGTGCAAGAATATGATCTGTGCCACCGCCAGTTTGATGGTGATAAAAGCCCTGAAATGGAGCGTTCGGTTTTCGTCGCTTATGATGCGGCGATTGTACTGCCCTATGATCCGGTGCGCGACTGTGTGCTGCTGGTCGAACAATTTCGTATCGGGGTGTTTGGGCGGGGCGAAGAACAGCCTTGGGTGATGGAGCCAGTGGCGGGCCACGTGGATGTGGGCGAAACCCCTGAGCAGGCCGCGATCCGCGAAACGCTTGAGGAAGCGGGTGTTCAAATCACTGAGCTTCTGCCGATCATCAACGCCTATCCGTCGCCAGGCAACAGCACCGAGTTTTTTCACATATATCTTGGTCTATGTGATTTGAGCGGGGCCGGGGGCACCACTTCGGGGCTTATGGAAGAGCATGAAGACATTCACAGCCACATTCTGAGTTTCGACGAATTGATGGAATTTGTCACCGATGGTTGCGGTGGGGCGGGCGGGGCAAATGTCCTGCCGCTGGTGACGGCGGCCTATTGGTTGGCAATAAACCGTGATCGGCTGCGCAAGGGCGCTTGAGTTACCCGCGTCCTGACCTTAGATATAGGGGCAGGACATTTTGGGGATAGACATGGATATTTGCAGCGATCTGGAACACTCAATTGGCAACACGCCGCTGATCCGTCTTCGAGCCGCAAGCGAGGCCACGGGATGCGAGATTCTGGGCAAGGCGGAGTTTATGAACCCCGGCCAATCGGTCAAGGATCGCGCGGCGCTCTACATCATTAAGGATGCAATCGCGCAAGGCACGTTGAAGCCCGGAGGCACGATTGTTGAGGGCACGGCGGGCAACACCGGCATCGGTCTGGCGCTGATCGGGGCGTCTATGGGGTTCAAAACCGTGATCGTGATACCGGAAACCCAAAGTCAGGAAAAGAAAGACATGCTGCGTCTTGCGGGTGCGCATCTGATCGAAGTGCCTGCAGCGCCTTATCGAAATCCAAACAATTTCGTTAGGTATTCTGGCCGTTTGGCGGCGCAACTAGCACAAACCGAACCAAATGGTGCGATCTGGGCCAACCAGTTTGACAACATCGCCAACCGCCAAGCCCACGTCGAAACCACAGCACCCGAAATCTGGGCACAAACAGATGGCAAGGTTGATGGCTTTGTCTGTGCGGTCGGGTCGGGCGGCACATTGGCGGGGGTGGCTGAAGGGCTGCGGGACAAATCGCGCGATGTCAAAATCGCCATTGCGGACCCTGAAGGGGCGGCGTTGTTCAGCTATTACACGACAGGCGAATTGGCTTCTGAGGGGGGCTCGATTGCCGAGGGGATCGGGCAGGTGCGGATCACCAAGAACCTTGAGGGGCTGTCTGTCGATATGGCTTATCGCATTCCAGATAGCGAAGCGCTGCCGATCATCTTTGATCTGGTGCAACACGAGGGGCTGGTTTTGGGCGGCTCGTCCGGTATTAATATTGCAGGTGCAATCCGCATGGCCCGCGAAATGGGGCCAGGCCATACCATCGTGACGGCGCTGTGCGATTTTGGCACGCGGTATCAGTCCAAGTTGTTCAATCCGGAATTTTTGCGTGAAAAGGAATTGCCTGTGCCCGATTGGTTGGCCAAAGCCATGCCCGATTTCCCTACGGTTTTTGAAAACTAATGCGCAACTTCCTCCTCATCCTAACCGCTGTCAGCGCCATGATGCTGGGCGCAATGCCAGCAAAAGCGCAGGTCGAAGATGTGGAAGTGATTTCTGCGGATGCCTCATCCTCATCAGGATCTGGCAGCTACGAGAAATCTGTCAGCAATACGAATTCTGCATGGGAGCGCACCGCGCTGCGGGCTGAAGAGGCGATCGAGGCTGGACGGGCTTCGACCGCGGCCTTTGAGGACTTGCGCAGTCAACTGGTCAAGTGGCGCGAAGGCTTTTTGAGCGCCCAAAGCACCAACCAAAACAGCATCAAAACCCTGCAGGGCCAGATTGCCGCGCTGGGTCCAAAGCCCGAGGTCGCTGAGGAAGCCCCCGAGATTGTCGCCCAAAGAGCCGATTTGGATCGACAAATGGCGCTGCTGAGCGCGCCGGCTAAGACCGCTGAAGTGGCCTATAGTCGGGCGGATGGTTTGATCCGCAGTGTTGACGGCATCATCCGCGCCCGTCAAACCGACGCGTTGCTGGAGCGCAGCCCGTCGCCGCTATTTCCGCTTTATTGGTCCAAAGGGTTGGACGTGGTCAAACAATCGTCGCGCAATATAAGCAAGGAAATCGGGGTGGCATGGAGCAGCCCCTCGCAGCAGGTATTGCTCAAGAAAAACCTGCCAGTCATTACGGTTTTGCTTCTGATCTCCTTTGTTTTTCTACTGCGTGGACGCTACTGGATGGAGCGCCTGGCATCTGTTGTCCTCGCACGAGAGCATACGGCGACGCGCTGGATCTTGGCATTTGTTCTGTCGATTGCACAGATTGCTCTGCCGTTGCTCGGGTTGATCTTGCTGGTCGAGGCGCTCTATGCCTCCGAACTGGTTGGGGTGCGCGGTGACATTGCGCTATCGGCTTTGGTCGCGGCGGCCGTTGTGTTTTTGCTGGCACGTTGGCTTGGTGGACGCATATTCCCTAAAAATGAATATGTAGTCCCACCGTTTAATCTGGCCCCGCCGCAACGGCGCACGGGACGTTTTTACAGTGCCATTCTTGGTTTGATGCTGGGATTGCGGATTGTCATCACCGAACTAGGCCAATTTGACAGTTGGAGCGTCGAGGCGACTGTGGTGGTGACATTTCCTGTTCTGCTGCTGGCCGGATATGGGCTGTGGCGTCTGTCACGTTTGATGGGCCTGCATGTGAGCAACGAGCAAGTTGAGGGCGAAGAGCGCAGCTATAAAAATCGCATCACATTTTATCTGAGCCGCATCGTTTTTGTGTTGGCTTTTGTTGGACCAGCCTTGGCGGCAGTCGGCTATTTTGAAGCGGCCAAATCGATCGTCTTTCCTGCGGCGATGTCGCTTGGATTGTTGGCCTTTTTGTTCATCCTACAACGTATCATTTCCGAAGTTTACGGGTTGTTGGTCGGCAATCAGGACGCGGCCAAAGAGGCGTTGCTTCCGGTGTTGCTCAGCTTCGGGGTTGTGTTGGCGTCGGTGCCGTTTTTCGCACTGATCTGGGGCACGCGCGTTACCGATTTGACCGAAGTTTGGACCCGCTTCAAAGAAGGGTTTTCGCTGGGAGATGTGCGGGTTTCACCGTCTGATTTTCTGACCTTTGCTGTGGTTTTTAGCATCGGTTACATGATGACTCGCCTGATCCAAGGCACCCTGCGCACCACGGTTTTGCCAAAGACCAAAATGGACGTGGGCGGGCGCAATGCGGTTGTGTCAGGCATCGGCTATATCGGAATTTTCCTCGCCTCGGTGATGGCAATTTCAAGTGCGGGAATTGATCTATCATCGCTGGCGATTGTGGCTGGGGCTTTGTCGGTTGGCATTGGTTTTGGCTTGCAAAACATCGTGTCGAACTTTGTTTCAGGCATCATCTTGCTGATTGAGCGCCCGATTTCTGAAGGGGACTGGATCGAGGTTGGCGGTCAAATGGGGTATGTGCGCGACATTTCCGTGCGCTCGACCCGCATCGAGACCTTTGATCGTACCGATGTTATAGTGCCAAACTCTGACCTTGTGTCGGGGGTTGTGACCAATTGGACTCGGGGCAATTCGGTCGGACGGGTGATCGTGCCAGTCGGGGTCGCCTATGGCACTGACACCAAGCGGGTCGAGGGGCTGTTGCGCGATATCGCCGAAGCCCATCCGATGGTTTTGGCCAATCCGGGTGTCGTTTTTCAAGGGTTCGGTGCCGATTCACTGGATTTTGAAATCCGCGCAATTTTGCGGGATGTGAATTGGATGTTGAGCGTTAAGTCCGACATCAACCACGAAATTGCCCGCGTGTTCGTTGAAGAAGGTATCGAAATTCCGTTTGCCCAGCGTGACGTGTGGCTGCGCAACCCAGAAGCGCTGAACGCGGCACCTGTGAAACCCAAACGCGCCGCACCAAAACCTTCGGGTAAAACGCCTAGCAAAGGCAGCACAAAATGACCGAATTGTTGTTTCGTAATGAGCCCTATACCCGTGAGGCCGAAGCCCGCGTTACGGCCCACACGCCCGAGGGTGGCGTGGTGCTGGACCGGAGCATTTTTTATGCGACTGGCGGAGGTCAGCCGGGCGACAGCGGCAAGCTGTCATGGGGCGATCAGATCATGCCGATTGCCACCACGCTCAAAGGCGAGGCAGATCAGATCGTTTTGCTGCCTGCCGAGCCCGCACCATTGCCGCCTGTTGGCGCCCAAGTCACGCAGGTACTTGATTGGGAACGCCGTCATAGGCACATGCGGGTGCACACCGCATTGCACCTGTTGTCGGTGGCGATCCCGCTGCCTGTTACTGGCGGATCAATCGGGGTCGACAAGGGACGTTTAGATTTCGATATGCCCGAGGCATTGGGCGATAAAGACGCGCTGGACGTCATGCTAAACGGGTATGTCGCGCAAGATATGCCCGTGACTGAAGGCTGGATCACGGAGGCTGAATTGGCGGCCAATCCGTCTTTGGTGAAAACCATGTCAGTGCAACCGCCCAAGGGGCAGGGCCGTGTGCGGTTGATTGGGATAGGGGCAGGCGCCGCGCAGATAGATCTGCAACCTTGCGGTGGCACCCATGTTGCACGAACCGGTGAAATTGGCCGCTTACGAATTGGTAAAGTGCAAAACAAAGGCGCACAAAATCGACGTATTTATCTGCATTTGGATGGTGGTTAATTTCTTGCATATGTCGTTTGCAATCAGGCCTTTTTTCGGCTCAGCTTGTTTTACCAAGGCTCTTGTATAGGTCCGAAAACGATGAGCTGTTATCCAAATTTGAGGATTGGTGAGCCTTTTGAAACGCGGCCGTTGAAAATTTCCATGACCGGTTGGTTGAGCGAAATACCCAGCATCCGGATCCACAACGTTTAAGCGCTTGCAAGTGCGGGCAATGTCGCGCTAAAACGCGCCAACGGACAGGTGGCCGAGTGGTCGAAGGCGCACGCCTGGAAAGTGTGTAGGCGGGAGACCGTCTCCAGGGTTCGAATCCCTGTCTGTCCGCCATAAAGTCCCGATTCTGGGGCTATGGAAGTCTAAATGCCAAAATTTCCTTGGGTTTTTAACGATATACACATCATCTAGCCTCACTCGACCTGCAAATTTTGCGGGGTAAAAAATGGATGGTACGCAACTTCAAACGGCATCAATAGGAAAATAGGTCGGGCCTCATTTTGAACTCCGTCTCAACGCTGCGCATGTAAAAATGGCGGCACACCGATGGCGGCGGGTTGTTCCTAAATCAGGTGCACGGAGGTGGCTCATGAGAATTACCGCACGCAGAAAGCGGTGTGACTTTGGTCTTGGGCCTACAAAGATAGTTTCTTTAGCAGAAGCACACGAACGCGCCATCGACGTGCACAGAACTGTTGCGCTAGGTGGGAATCGTCGCAATGCTTGGCGGGCTGAGGAAGGCAAAGAGATTGCTTTCGCGGCGATAGCAAAAAGTTCATGCGCGAAAATTCAAGGACAAAAGCAGCAACGGCAAACACATTGCACAATGGTTGCAAACTTCGGAAACATACGCTTTCCCCTTCTTCGGCAGTATGTTCATTATCCCAATTCTTGGTGGTTACGATGAACCAGAAGCTCTCTCTTATCAAATCATCCTATTTGGGCCTATAAGCGCTGATCTCCGACATAATTGATATCTCAGCAGTCACGAGGTTGAACAGAATGGAATTATTGATAAATTTGGGATGGGATATTTGGTATTTTGTGCTTTACGGTGGATATTTTCTTTTGGACGCCCGAACAGTTCAGCGACGACACCTAAAACCTCTGGAATCGACGTCTCAATCTATCGGGCAAGGCGCGTGAATTGTTCTGGTTTTGTAACTGGTGTCGCGGTGGTTAGACTTACTTCCAGATCACATCGTCTAAATCTGGATTTTCTCCAAATTCAATTGTTTCTGACTTGGTCAAGCGTCCCGCGAGCCCGGCAAGAACGGTTGATTTCAAGATGTCATCTTTTGGAATTCCATCACTCGAAGATGCATAAAATTGTGCAACCAGTTTTGACAAACGAGCTAAATCTTCCAATGTTTGCTGCAATCTGTCCAAGCCTTGGATCGCAACGATCGGTTGTTCTGTTGCGTCGTTGGCTGTGTGGAATACTGTGCCCAACGCATTTTCAACATTTTGGCATATGCTCACAAGTTCATAAAGCTCATCTTCGATGCGATGCGACAGCAACGTTAGCGGAATGGTTGTGTCATCAGCCGTTGAAGTGGTTTGGTCGATTTTTTCAATTTTCATAGGCGCCCCACAACGGCTTCGATAGTTGACTGGAGTTCTGCAGGGGTGAACGGTTTTTTCAGGAAGTTGTTCATTCCGAGTTGGCGCCCTTTGTCAATTATTTCCCGATCCGCACGCCCGGTTATAAGAATAAAGCCGGCCCCTTTGGTCTGAGGTGTTTGACGCAATGCATGCAACAAATGAAGGCCATCCATGCCGGGCATGTTATAATCTGATATGACCAGGTGCACGGGAGACTGCATTATCGACTGTAAGGCTGTTGGCCCATCCGCAGCTGTTGCAACATTGCGGATGCCAAATGAATCTAGGGCCTGCGTAATAAGGCCGCGGCTTGTTGACATATCATCAACGACGATTACACGGATTTGGTCTCGGAGTGCCATTGGGGATCCTATTTTTCAGATTTGCGTGTCAGAAGAAGACGGGTGGTGGTAGGCTGTTGGGCCGGCAGTGATAAATTTCGTTTCGAGCCGCTCTGATAGGCGCTCAGAATGGCCAACGAAGAGCCATCCATCAGGCGCAGTCACAGATTCGAAGCGAGGCCAAAGTGATAACTGGGTAGATTCATCAAAATAAATAACGACATTTCGGCAAAAAATGACATCGAACTTGCCGGAAATTGGCCACTTCGACAACAGATTTAACTCCCGAAAAGAAATCATGCTGCGAAGGGCCTCCGTCATTTGAATGCCAGTTTTATGACCATTATTTACTTTTTCAGTAAACCTTTCTTGAAAGTCGTCACCAATATCTTCAATGGATCTGTCATTGTAGTATCCTTGTTTGGCTGTGGAAATAACATTCGGATCGATATCCGTGGCCAATATTTTAATGTCTAGTTTTGTGGCGTCTGGTGCGATGTCTAACAGAGTCATTGCCATGGAATAGGGTTCTTGACCTGTTGAACAGCCTGCAGACCAAAGCCGTACCTTCCCTCCAGCACGAGCACACGACAACAAATTGGGAAAAACCTGCTCTCTCAAAATGTCGAAATGATGAGATTCACGGAAAAAATTTGAAACATTTGTCGTTAGAGACGAAATCATTACTTTCCGTTCTGCAAAACCCTGCTCGGATTCTATGAATGTAGTGTACTCTGAAAAGCTATTGATCTTGAGATGACGTAGGCGGCGGTTGATGCGTGATTGAACCAAAGAGACTTTCTCTGGCTTGAAAACAAGCCCAGCCTCTTTGTAAGCAATATCCGAAATAGCTTTGAAATCTCTATCGCTCATGGTCAAAGCGTTGGGAGCTGATTGGGCCATTGCTACGCGACCTCTAAGCTTTGAGAGGGTAGCGCTGCTGCAAGAGCAAGAATTCTAATCATCCGCTCTTCAGCAATTATCAATGCATTTACGAAGGTTTGGTTGTTGTCTGCTGACATTTCTGGTGGCGCTTGCATGTCAGATTTACTGATTGCAAGAATGTCGGACACTGCGTCGACCAACAGGCCGACCGTTTCTTTGCCGGTGTGGACAACAATGATGACATTTCGTTCACTCGTTTCTGTGGGTCCCATACCAAGACGATCTGCAAGATCGACAATCGTCAATACCGTGCCCCGCAAGTTTATGACACCGCGAACGAAGCTGGGAGCGTGGGGCAAAGGCGTGGCCTTGCTCCAACCACGAATTTCACGCACGGACATGATATCGAGGGCGTATTCTTGTTTGCCAACCTGAAACGTCAAAAGTTCAATTTCAGCTGTTAGTGCTTTTTCTTCAATATCGGTCATGATCATTATCCAGCAAGTTGAAGGTTAGGTTGAGCGGGGCGGGTGCGTCCGTCAGCATTCGCGATGACGTCCACTGGATCCAAAATCAGGGCTATTTTTCCGTCTCCCAGAATGGTGGCAGCGGCGACGCCCGGCACACGCCCAAATGTGTCTTGCAAGCCTTTGATAACGACTTGTCTTTGATCTTGAATGGCGTCCACGACGAGGGCTGCATGGCTGCCGTCCTCTCGTGCAATGAGTAACACAATGGCACCTACGTAGCTGTCCATCGGCGTGCGATATCCAAGCTCAGCTCCGAGATCCAGCAACGGAACAAATGTCTCACGCACTTTAATAACGTTGGTAAGAGGGCCAAGTGTACGAATGTCTTCCTGCGCCAAGGTAAGTGTCTCAGTGATGGTGTTCAAAGGGACAACGAGAGTTTGTTGCGCAACATCAATGACCATTCCGTCAAGTACGGCCAATGTGAGCGGAAGGCTGATTGTGAACGTGGTGCCGGATCCGGGTTCAGACTGAATTGTTACACGCCCGCCCAAGGCAAGGATTGCGCTTTTCACCACATCCATGCCAACCCCGCGCCCAGACAAATCTGAAACCACACTGGCTGTTGAAAAGCCGGGCATAAATAGGAGATTGTCAATCTCACTGTCTGTGAGTTGAGCGTTTTCCGCGACCAGCCCCTTTTCCACAGCAATTTGTAATACTCTGGGACGATTGATGCCAGCGCCGTCGTCGGCAACCTCAATAATAACGCGTCCGGATCGGTGCCCAGCGCTCAGGGTGACGATGCCTTCTACGGGTTTGCCTGCTGACAGGCGGTCAGCCGGAGTTTCAACGCCGTGATCCACAGCATTGCGGATCATGTGGGTCAGGGGGTCAGCCAGACGTTCGATAACGGTTTTATCAACTTCAGTGGCGTCGCCTTCGGTTTTCAGGCGCACAGTTTTGTTAATCATTGCCGATGACTCGCGAATGATCCGGCTCATGCGTTGGAATAGGGATTTTACAGGCTGAGCACGGATCATCATCACGCTGTCTTGAATGTCGCGGGTCAGTTGCATGAACTCATCCAACCCGTCAGAAACGGCGGAATTGGCAGAAAGCTCCGCTTCTTGAACACTTTGCGATATCATCGCTTGATTGATAACCAGTTCGCCAACCAGATTTACAAGGCGGTCAATACGTTCCAAGTCTACGCGCACGGTGGGTCGGGGTTTGGCAGATTTTGACGCCGCCGGGGCATCTGATTTGCTTGGCGCTGGGATTGGTGTGGCTGGTGCCGATGGGTTCGCAGCAATTTCCTCTGTGGCGACAGGGAGCGAGGGTAAGGTTTCCAAGGACGCAGTCGGAGCTTCGGGGGAGTCCTCTTGTGCTGGTGACTTATCCAAATCGGGCAGGGTAGGCGGCGTCAAGGGTGGTGTTGATGGTGGTGTGGGCTCGGGCGATGGCGCTCCATTTTCAGGATCGCCAATTGTGAGCGTGCATAAATCGGCCACGAAATCGAACACTTCTCGAACGGCATCTTGGTCTTCATCTGTGGTCAGTTGAATGGTCCAAGAGAGGTAAGATTTTTCGACATCTAAGTCGGTCAGCGACGGAATATTGGAAATATCGCACATGACGTTCAGTTGGCCCATTTCGCGCAACAGACGTAGCAAATGCAACGGTTCATTTCCGGAGACATAAAGTGAGGAGTCGGGAACGAAGTTGATGGTAAATCCATCTTCAAATACCGTTGCATTGGGCGTTTCTTGCGCTGGAGGCGCGAGAATGTCATCGGGAACAACGTCAAGCTCCAAATCCATAGACAATACCATCGGCTGAAAATCATCTACTTCTTCTTCGATAACAGCGTTGCTGTCGTGGCCCAAAATGATTTCGAGTTCCGTCAAAATGGACTGTATTTGGCTTTCGTCAGTGTCTGTTTCATCGCGGGCTGCGCGTACCAAATCCGCAAGAATATCACCGGATTGAAAAAACACGGAAATGGCGCTTCGATCTGCTGTGATTGCGCCGGAACGCACCCCATCAAGGACCGATTCAAATTGGTGGGCAAAGCGAACCAATTGGTCCAAGCCGAATGCCCCTGCGCCGCCTTTGATTGAATGCACAGCGCGGAAAACCACATTGATGGTTTCATCATCCCCGCTGCCGTCGTCCATGATTTGAAGCCCGTCTTGCAGAGATTCAAGCAGTTCTTCGCATTCCACGAAGAACGAAGCTTTAATCTCGATCATTGGATCATCTTCATCACTCATGTCGAATTCCTATCCTGTAACCATTTGCAAGGCGCGGATCAGCTTTTTTGGCTCAAACGGTTTTACGATCCATCCGGTTGCGCCAGCACTGCGAGCCCGTTGTTTTAGCTCGCTGGCACTTTCGGTGGTCAGAACAAGAATTGGCACGGCACGAAATTTTTCAATTTTGCGCACTTCTTCGATAAATCCAAATCCATCCATGCGTGGCATGTTGATATCGGTGATAATCGCGTCGGGTTCGGGGGACATTGCGTTTAACACTTCTATCCCATGCACGCCGTCATCAGCCAGATGGGTGGTAAACCCAGCTTGGTTCAGGGTTAAGTTGAGCATATCGCGAATTGTGCGACTGTCATCTACGGCAAGTATTTGTAGGCTCATTATGATGTCACTCCGGTTAGGGTCTCTGGGGTAAAGCCGTGCAGAGATAATTGTGCGATGCAGACTTCGCTGGGCGAGTACATGCTGAATTTTTGCCCATTGCGGGCCCAATCCTGTGATGCGGCGATCATGATTTGTAGGCACAATGTGCCCATATGCGTCACTTCCGAGGCATCAATCTGCACATCATTTCCGGCCTGCGCTAGAAATTCGGCCTTCAAGTCAGGCGCGACGCCAAAATCGAGACGCTCACGTAGTTTTATTGTTACTGTCATTGTGACACCTCAACTGATGATGTCTCAATTTTAAAATCGCAAAACCATTCCACGAAGAATCCCTTTCTTGGCCGTTCTATTGTTCTGGTTTAGGCGCTCGGTGGTTAAAATTGACTTACGCTTGGGCAAAAAATATGCGCCACGGGGCAAGAATCGAAAATGCCCCCACAAAAGCAGGGGCATTCCAACTAAAATAGTTTTGGTTTTAGGAGGCGAGGCTGGGCAACCACAACACAATTGAGGGAAACGCAACCAGCGTCGCAATGGTCACCGCATCGGCGATGAAAAACGGTGTCACGCCGACAAACACGTCTTGCACCGTCAAATCATCGCGCACACCAGCCACCACAAAGCAGTTCAGCCCGATGGGCGGCGTGATCAGGCAAAACTCTGCCATTTTCACCACCAAGATGCCGAACCAGATCGCACACATTGGCCCTGACATGCCAAAGGCGCTGTCGGCAGCTGACACGAACTCGCCACCATTCAGCGCCATCACGGCGGGGTAAACCACCGGCAGCGTCAACAGCAACATGCCTATGGCGTCCATGAACATGCCCAGCACCGCATAGGCGAGCAGGATCAGCACCAAAGTCAGCATCGGTGATTGCTCTAGCCCTGCGATCCATGTGGCAAAGGCATCCGGCAATTGCGCGAACCCAAGGAAGCGCACATAGATCAGCACGCCCCAGATGATGGTGAAGATCATCACCGCCAGTTTGGCGCTTTCCAGCAGGGCGTCTTTCATCTGGCCCCAGCGCATGCCTTTGTAAACTGCGATGGTAAAGACCACGAAGGCACCCAGCGCGCCGCCCTCAGTCGGGGTGCCCCATGCGTCACCGCCCAATTGGTAGGGACCGATGTGCATCCATTCGGGCAGCGGGTTATAGACAAAGAAAATGATAATAAACACGACGAACAAGATCGGCGATGCGGCGGGCAGGGATTTGAACCGCTCGCCCCAAGTATAGCCACCAACAGGGGGGCCGAAGTTGGGGATCACCAAGGCAAGGCCAACGATCAGAATGCCGTAAATCAGCGCCGACACGGCCCCCGGGATGAACCCTGCCAGCAGCAGCTTGCCCACGTCTTGCTCGACAATGATGGCATAGATGACCAAAATCGCAGATGGCGGGATTAGGCTGGCCAATGTGCCACCCGCCGCCACAACGCCCGCCGCAAAGCGTTTGTCATAGCCAACCTTGAGCATCTCGGGGATCGCGATGCGCGCAAACACGGCTGAAGTCGCCACAGAGGCACCTGACACCGCCGCAAAGCCTGCGGTGGCAAACACTGTCGCCACGGCCATGCCGCCCGGCAGCCAGCCAACCCAGCGCTTGGCGGCTTCAAACAGCGCTTTGGTCAGGCCTGCATAATAGGCGAGGTAGCCAATCAAGATAAAAGTCGGGATCAGGGACAATGCCTGATTTGAAACTTTGGAGTGCGGCACTTGGCCCGCGACTTTGACCGATACGGTCAGGGCTTTGGTGAATTTATCGGGGGCATAGCCAAATTTGGCCCAGAAAATCCAGACCAAGCCAACCATGCCCGCCATACCCGCCGCAAAAGCCACGCGCATGCCCAAAACCACCAGCACCAACATGCCGCCCGAAACGACCAGTCCAATATCAATAGGTTCCATCAGCTGATCTCCTCATTCTCAAGACCAGCCACATGCTCGGCTTCTTCGGCAGCTTGGGCGGCGGCGCTTAACACCAGCGGCACGGCGACCGGCTCGACCAATCCCAACACAAAGGCGCGCCCATAGCCCCAGAGCTGCAAGATCAGACGCAATCCCAGCACTGAAAACGCAATCGGGGCCAGCAGTTTTGCAGGCCAAAGCGGGATCGAGATGTCGATAGATGAATCGCGGCTCCAGTAGGGTGCGTTGAAATCAAAGGCCCGCAGGAAGTGCGAATAAGAGCCCCAGATCATAAAGAGTATCAGGATCAACATGGCGGTGGTGGTGATAAACTCGGCCCCCCAAAGGGCACGGCCGCGCAGTTTGCCAACCAGAATGTCCATGCGAATATGCCCACCAGAGCGCTGGGTATAGGCAACGCCCATAAAGGCAATCAGCGGCATGACTTGTTCGATCCAGTCGACATAGCCGGGCAGGGGCGCATTCAGCAGATTGCGCCCGCCGACGGATATGACGGCGAGAATCATCAAGGAAAAGATCGCCAACCCAGAGATCAGCGCCATATAGCCTTCAAGTATGTGTAGTGCTCTGTCCAAACGGCTTAGGTTTGAGCCATCCTCAAGCACACTCGCGCTGCCAGCCATATGCATTCCCCTCCCAAGTTATGCGTTGGGTTGATATAGCCTGATAATGGGGGGGGCTGGCAAGGGTACGTATATATTTATTAACTGATGCAGCTCGCAAACCTGCCTCTAACCGGACGCCCGAGATCCTATGGCGGGACGGCAACTTAGCGGACAAAGCTACGGTTTCTCATTGTCAAATCAATGACAGCTCCCAGCCCCAAAGCGGACATGCTGTATCGACGGTACGGGCGGGAAGCAGACCCTCACGGCACCTTCTCGGGTATTCCTAAGCTTTACAAAAAAGCAGTCATTCACAAATCCAAGGAACCGGCGCTCGTTCTACGCCAATCTCTGATCATAGTCTTCAATTTCCTTCCAAGAGTGCGCCTTCTCGGTAAGAGGGATAGTAGTGATTGCAAATTTGGTTGCACGTTTTAGCGCTCCCTTCCAAACTCAAAATTTTTTCCTTACGAATTTGGAAAACATGCGCTCCCCCGCCCATAGGTATGTGCATCCTGTAGTTTGGGAAGGATCAATTGAAGGATCAATTGAAGGATCTTGGTTACATTTGCCGCTCGATATAACTTTCTACAACGCCACACTTACAGTACACGCACTCATTCATTTCGCAATCAAAATACTTCGTCGTGCATGCGGCTGGCTTGGTGAGCTACCCATTTACCATCACATGATCCTCTACCTTTGGATAAACGACGACATTAGTATCTGCAGGGGATGGTGAAAACACACCCACGGCAGAAGTCAGAACCTGTGTTTCCTGCGCCAAGGCAATATTGGCAGCAGTGGTCTCTTCGAACATTGCTGCATTTTGTTGCGTAACTTGATCCAGTTGAGATATCGCAGTATTTATCTCGGACAGCCCACTAGATTGTTCTTTTGCTGACATAGTAATCTCTGAAACGTGATAGGAAATCTCCTCGACTGAGGACATAATTCCTTTCAATGCATCACCCGTTTGATCAACCAGGCCGACGCCGTTTTTCACTTGTTCGCCACTGTGTAAAATCAATTCACTAATTTGTTGGGCGGCTTCCGAAGAGCGCTGCGCCAAGGCACGAACTTCGGATGCGACCACGGCAAATCCCCGCCCAGTTTCACCAGCCCTTGCTGCCTCAACTCCCGCATTCAACGCCAATAGATTGGTTTGGAAAGCGATGTCGTCAATCACGCTCGTTATTTTTGCGATTTCACCAGAGGACGCTTTGATCTTGCTCATTGCAAAAACGGTTTCTCGAACGACTTCTTCGCTCTTTAGTGCGTTGCCCTTTGCCGTGTTCACGACCTGATTAGCCTGTGAGGCACCATCAGCTGCGGATTTAACTGATGCCGTCAATAGCTGAAGCGCGGCGGCTGTTTCTTCAAGTGTTGCCGCAGAACGCTCAGTTCGTTTTGCCAGCTCCTCTGAAGCTTGTGAAAGGCTTGAGCTTTCAGTAGAAATAATCTCAGAGCTGTCTGAAATCCTGTGGATTACTTGATCTAAGGTTTCGATTGCATTGTTGAAATCTAGGCGTAATGGCTCGTATCCTTGGGTGAACTCGCCTTCGATAAGGGCGTCTAGATTTCCCTCAGCCAGTTTTTTCAACCCTGCTGCCAACGCATCTACCACATGATCCTGCTCAGCTTTGCGGGCCTCCCGCTCCTTGTCCGTCTTCGATCGTTGTTCGTCACGCTCTTGACGCTGTGATTCTTCAGTCTCTCGTTGTTTCCGCTCGCCTTCGGCAAGCATTTCACGTTCGCGCTGCTCAAGTATACGCCTATCATTCTCTGCTTTTGCAGCATCTTCATGACGCTGTTTCTGCTGCGCTTTTTCTTCTTTTTCCAATTGTATTTTTCGCGCTAATTCTTCGCGAAAAATGGCAAGCGCCCTAACCAAACGACCTATTTCGCCACGGTATTTTTCCAGCTCGGGCGCCGGTTTCAAATCTCCACCAGCTAATACCTCTGTTCTGCGAGTCACGACGCCTAATGGTCGGATAATAGTCCAGTATGTGAACAACTGAGTAAAGAAAAATAGTACCAGACTTGCTATCGCTATGACTTTCAAATTAGAATTTGCTTGAGACGCCTCCGCTTCAAGTGCAAACCCTGATGCTGTAATTTCCTCCAAGGCGGTTGCGCTATAAGAAGCCGCGCGCTCCGAAATCTCACGAACATCATTCTCAGCTCTTTTTGAGATACCTATGGCGTGTGCACGCGTTCGGTACACAACACGACGCAAGGCGACCATACCGGTTTTTGGATCCCCTTCATCTAAAATTTGGCCCAGAAGAGGCTCCAACTCGGCGCCACCACTGACGATCATTCCAGCAAGATTTTGTGCTGCAGCCGTCAATTGATCTTGAACAATCGTCATTGCAGCCTCATCCGGCGCTACAGCACCAGCCAGCGTTAATGCAATTACTGAATCTACGCCTGACGATAAAGCTGCGAGTTCGCGAATTCTATTAACCTCACCATTCAACAGTGCGTTAATTGCCCCCCCATTTTGCTCTGAGGCATCTGCCACTTCGATGGAAATTGAAAACAAAAAATCATCAACGGCAGAGGTTAATAGTACATCACTCGACTGCCGCACTGAGAGGCTGCGTGTGCGTACTTTGGAATCGAAAAAATAACCTGATGTGTTGATTTCCTTGAAAAAGCCAAGCACCTCAGCCAATTCTGGGACATATGGCCTGGTCAGATCAAGCTCATCAGCCTGAGACACCAAGTTTGATAACCGGTTGACGGCCCCTTGTCCAAGGTCTCCAAGAATTGCGTTCATTGCCGAGTCTTTTGTGCTAGATTTCGCCAATGCCACGCCAGACAATAGATTCACCTCGGCCCTTATCTGCAAGGTTACCTGTAATGCTGTAAAGTCTTCTTCCACCAGTTTTGTCAGCGTATCGTCAACGGCCTGAATGGTATCTTCACTGCCAACACTTAGGTTGAAAAACGCGTCATCCGTCAAGGTGTCTATCTGACTGCTGACGGCCTCACTCAGCGTTCTGAGCTTCTGAATAGAGCTTTGTATTTCCGTCATATTACTGAATTCCGCGGACCGCGCTTCAACCAGCTCAATAAAGCCTGTACGCACCGTCGATAGGCTGTGAAGCAATTCTTCTTGTGCTGCCCCTTCGAGAGACAAAACCGCCTCGTTTGCCTGTTGTAAAGCGTCGTTCATCATAATTTCATTTTCACGTAACAGGGTTTCGTTTTCTGCGAGTAAAACCCCTGTTAAACCATCCTTCAGATGCCCTGCCGCCAGTATGACTTGCGTGGTCTTACGCATTTGCGGCACATTTTGAGTGGTCAGAACCTGCAAGTTAGCCCCGATGCTCTGGAACACTAAGTAGGCGACAAATATCGCCGCTCCCGTCATCGCTCCCATTGCCAGTAGGATCAGTGTTAGCTTTGTTGCGATGCTGCCAAAAAAATTCTGAAACATGATCATCATATCCAAATGAAATTATTGGATGCGGCCCGCAACACAACGGGCCGCATATTTGTAAGGTTAAGGGCCCCTTAGTCGGTGATTGTCTCGAACCCGCCATCAGCTGTGATCCGAGTTAAGAACACGTCATCCATGCCTTGATTGTCATCTGGGCCAAACGCCAGAACTGCACCGCCAAAGTCCACGGTTCCAATTGTACTCAAGGCGGTTAAAAAAGCGCTGCGTGATAGATCTGCACCAGCTTCGTTCAATGCCTTCACAGCTAAGCGGCCAACGATATATCCTTCAAGTGAGACGAAATCAGGCTCTGCTGCCGGATCAACAGCTTTCATTGCGGCCTGATATTGGGCAACAACGGGCATGGTGGCATCCCAAGGAAATGGCACGACCTGTGATATGATAACACCTTGGCCGTCTTCGCCCAGTTCTGTTGCCAGTGCTTTTGATCCAACGAAGGAAATATTGACAAAGGTTGGCTCAAACTTCAATTTGCGCGACAGGCGGATAAATTCTGCGATCGGCTTATAGGCACCGACCATAACAACCGCGTCCGGTTTAGCTTTGCGAAGCTTCAACAGCGCACTTTTAACTGCCAGCGTGTTGCGTGTGTATGTGCCTTCGGCCGTAAGAGACAAGCCCCGTTTTTCCAGCGCAGCAGTTACCCCCTTTAGACCAACACGGCCGAACCCGTCATCCTGATACAGGATTGCAATATTTTTCATGCCTTGAGTGTCGACCAAATAGTGAATCCAGGCCTCGGTCTCGGCAGCGTAGGTGGCGCGCACATTGAATATATTGCCATGTGATGCGTCGCGCAGAAAACCGGCACCAGTGAACGGGCCAATAAAGGGGAGCGCAGCTTCGCTCGCGATTGGTTGGGTGGCTTTGGTTGTGGGAGTCCCCACTGGGCCGATCAACCCGATATGAGCATCGCCCAAGATCACATTGCGCAAGTGCGCGACTGATTTGTCCGGCTCGTAGCCATCATCCCAACTGTCAAGCCGAACTTGTCGCCCATTGACGCCACCAGCTCGATTTGCTTCCTCAAATGCCGCCAAAATACCGGAACGCATGCCAGTGCCTAATGCAGAAGCTGGGCCTTCCATTGCGGCCACCTGCGCGAACGTCACAGTATCCGTTGTGATGCCTTCTTTCGCGACTGAAGCAGAGGCCATACAGCCAAAGGTCACCGCCAGCATTATATTTCTCATTCTGTACATTGCCGTCTCCAATTGTTGGTTGATTCGAATCAACACTACATTTGAACGCCTTAAATTTATGTGCACGCAGCTTTGGCACATCGCTCATAAGCCTTCCGGGGGACGTGAAACAGCTTTATGCTCGTGTTTTATAGTTCAAATACTTCATATTGAGTGCACGCCCGCAATCTGGAAGCGCACCGCATCAAGCGAAGTGGTGATGGATTTCCGGTCAGAGATGTCCGCCAAGCTTTGCAAAGGTCAATTCCTGCGCATCGCGGGCCTTGACTATTAAGCACAGTCCGAAAATCCCGACCGAAACGTAAGATGACAGCACCAATCCCATGCCACCAACCCATCTAAGTTGTCGATTTTGTGGTCTGAAGATGTGGCATTCACCGAGATTATGGAGGGTCGGTTCGGGCCGCCTTTTGAAGGGACGGCCACACGCTCTAAATTTCTATAGCTTCTGAAATTTCTAACGCATCTTCCAATTCGACCCCCAAATATTGCACTGTGCTGTCCATTTTGGTGTGCCCTAACAGGAGCTGAACCGCTCTCAGATTTCCAGTTTCCTTGTAAATCTGGGTGACCTTGGTTCGACGCATTGTGTGGGTTCCATAGGCTGTGGCCTCCAAGCCAATAGACTTCACCCACTCCCGAACAATCCGCGCGTATTGGCGGGTCGAGATATGCAGGCGCGCGTGAAAACGACTGGGCCAAAGGTATTCAGAGCCATCCATTATAGGGGTTTTCATCCAGCGCATAACAGAAATACGCGTCCCTTCGGTGATCTCAAACTTCACAGGTTTTTGAGTTTTACTTTGCAGCACAGACGCCCGTTCCTTGATGTGGCCCGATGCCATGACGTCGACGACCTTCAATTTCAGCAAATCACACCCCCTTAGCTTGCAATCAATTGCCATATTAAAGAGAGCAAGATCACGATGGTTTTCAGCGAGCTCAAGCCGTACTCGAATGGCCCACACATGCTGTGGCATCAGTGGTCGTTTTTGACCGACGATGCGACCTTTGTTCCATGCAGGGCGTCGTGCACGGATGATAGGCAGATTATGAATCGACATGATTGATCCTCCAATCCGCCATGCCCTCCCACAACGACAACCAAGCGTTGACACACAACAGTAACATAAGTCGTTTCGCCGCAGCTGCACCCTCACTGCACGAATTTATACTCGAACGCCTGCTCTGCGGAAAAGGCATGTGGTATCGGGACCCTCGATCAAGGCCCGCTTTGGTCCGCCCGCTCGACTTTGCAAAGTACACTATCTGCGCATTGTGGCCGTTGGTGTGTTTTGCAGCATGCGTAACTCGGGCTGAAATCTGATCTTCGCTTCTCGACGGAGTATCTAGCGGCACCTTCACTGATCAATCATAAGTCGGAAAAATGCGAAACCCAATGCACTATGCGCCCACCCAGTCGGGCGCTGACATTTTCACAAAAAAAGGCCCACCGCAGATGATCCGCGGCAGGCTTAAATCGTTTACAGTCGTGAGCGCAGTTTACATGCGTTCTTTGGCCAATGTGTCCATCACCAGATCATACAGTTCTTGTGCTGGCAGGCCTTGGGCTGTCATGTCGGCAATCCAAGCATCGCGGATCGGGTCAGCGGCGACCTTGCGGAATTCGGCCAGATCGGCGTCCGAGATCGTCACGCGGGTTACTTTCTTTTCTTCTAGAATGCCGTCCCATTTGGTTAGCAATTCGCCGTAGTTGGCGACGTAATGCGCGATCGCCTCATCGACGGAGCCGTCCAATGCCGCACGTTCACTGTCTGACAGCGCTTCATAGGCGTCGGTGTTCACAACCACGGGGCAGTTCACTGTGCCGGGGTTCAGGTTTTCTGTCCACCATTCAGCAATGTCGATGGTGCGATACGCAAGGTGGGCGTGCGGCGCAAAGGCCACTGTGTCGACCACGCCTGACTCCATCGCGTTATAGGCTTCTGTCGCCGTCACCGATGTTGGCACCGCGCCCACAGCCGTAAAGGCTTTGCCCAGACCTCCAGTTGCGCGAACCCGCATGGCGTCCATGCTGGCCAGCGTGCCGCGCGGATCACCCGTGCCGACGATGTTATATTGTGGCATTGGGGACGTCATCAGCAGCTTGGCATTCCAGCGCGCCAGATCGGCCTGAACGGCGGGGTGGGCGTAAACTGCGTTGGAAACGGCCACTTCTTCATCCAGATTGGCAACGCCTAGGAATGGCAGTTCCAACACAGTGATCGAGGGGTTTTTGTCGCGGTGATAACCGGCACAAAACTGCGCCATTTCAAAGGCGCCGATTGAAATCCCGTCAAGGTTCTCTTTGTTCTTGGACAGACCGCCATAAGAAATGCTCAGCGTGAATTCGCCATTGGTCTTTTCGCTGACCAGTTCGGCCAGCTTTTCAACATGCTCGGTAAAGGCACGACGCTTGCCCCATACGGATACATTCCATTCAGTCGCCATCGCTTCGCCCGCAAAGGCAACGGCAATCGCGGCTACGGCCACACGGCCCATCAAATTTTTCATTATTCTCTCCCAGAGTTTATTTGCCTGAGTAAGTTAGCTTGCAGCGGTGGGAAGTCCAGCAATTTTATTGACCATCCGGTTCAGACGCGCAAAGCTGGGGGTTAACAAGGAGACACGCCATGCCAGCCCCCGAAAACAAGTTGAAAAAGGCCCTTAAGCAGGGCGAGATGCAGATCGGTCTGTGGTTGGGCACGACCAGCCCGATGATCGCCGAAATCGCGGCCTCGGCGGGCTATGACTGGTGCCTGATCGACGGCGAACACGCGCCCAATGACGTGCCAAGCATTTTGGCGCAGATGCAGGCCATGAACGGCGGCGCGGCCTCAACCGTGGTGCGGGTGCCTGTGGGGCAGGATTGGGTGTTGAAACAGATGTTGGACATCGGCGTGCAAACCGTGATGGTGCCGATGGTTGAAACCGCTGATCAGGCGGCGGCGATGGCGGCGGCGGTGCGTTACCCACCGGATGGGGTGCGGGGCTTGGCCGCCAGCATGATCCGCGCCTCGGGCTACAACGCAGTCACGGACTACGCCACCACGGCCAACGATGAAATCTGCCTGATCGTGCAGGTCGAAAGTGCGCTGGCGATTGAGAATATTGACGCGATAGCAGGCACGGAAGGGGTGGACGTGGTGTTCATCGGCCCAGCGGACTTGTCCGCCGACATGGGGTTCACAGGACAGATGGACGCCCCCGAAGTAACAGCGGCCATCAAACACGCGGTGACACGGATTAAGGCGGCGGGCAAAGTGGCGGGGATCATCACCTATGGCGGCGGCAACTATAGCTATTACCGCGACATCGGCGTGACGTTTCTGGGCCTAGCGGCGGATGTGACCGTGATTTCTGGGGCGCTGCGCGGGTTGGTCGCGCAAACGCGGGAGAGGTTGGAGCTGTCGTAGGTGGTTGTTGCGAACGCGAGCTGACTCATTTGGAAATGGGCACTGATTGGCGCCGTTTTGGCTAGAGCTGCAAGTCGTTAAGGAATGTCCGAATTTCACCCATCATCTGCGCCCAGCTTTTCTCTTGAGGAAGTGGGATGTGGTTTCTGCTTTCTAGCATTACATATTTTGCGTTAGGAATTTCACTCGCGAGAATACGACCTTGTTCAATTGGTTGTACCGCGTCGGAGTTGGCATGAATAACCAGCGTCGGTGTTGAAATTGCGCTTAAGATGTCGGTGACATCAAGGCGGTCAATTAACTTTCTCAACCGGACCGCGTTTTTTGGGGAAATCGTTTCAGTCTGCATCCTAACAAAGCTGGCCATTTGCTCGGTTGTCGCGTCTGGCACGAACAGAGATGAAAAGGCATTCACGAACGGGCTGTTTGCTTTGCCCCATCCTGCGCGGATAAGCCCCAAAATTGTGTTCTCATCAATGTCATCCCGTGACGCATCTCGCAAAGCGCGCCCTTTTGCGTACCCGCCATACAAAACCAACCCGCTGACGCGTTTGGGGTAGAGTTGGGCAAAGCGGATGGCGACGGGGACGGCTTGCGATGCTGCAAATATAGGGAAACGTTCCAGATCATTGGCATCGGCAACTGCCAATAAATCGTCAACAAAGGCGTCCAAATCCGCACCATCAAGCTGTCGGGAAGACAAGCCCGTACCCCTTTGATCATATCGGTAAAGGGTATTGTTGCATTCGAGGGCCTCTATCAGCGGCTTCCAAACAGGGCTGTGTCTATCCAGTTCCAAATGCGAAAGCCAATGCGCAACTCTGACCAGTGGTGGTCCGTCGCCGCTGAAGGAATGGGCGATTTTTGTATTGTGTGAGGATCGGGTGAATCGAATGGTTTGTGTACTTGAACGGTCCGGTGCCAGCGGCTTTAAGGCCTTAGTCTGATCAATTTTCACCTCGGCAATCAACTGAAAACCTAGGCCGTGAACCGTCTTGATAACCGCCTGTGTGCGGCCAGAGTCACCCACTGCTTTTCGAGCCGCGTTAATGCGCGCGCTTATCGTGGCGTCCGACACATTTAAGCCGCGCCAAACCGTTTCGACCAAGGCGTCCTTGGTTACCAATTGACCCTGTTTTTCGACAAGGACAGTCAGCAGTTTAAAAACTTGAGGTTCAATATGAACCGGATGACCGTCGCGCAAAAAAGTATGTGTTTCGGGGTCGATTGAACAATCGGAGAATTGATAAATCATGTTGCAATGAAAAGCTGTTTACACAGCGCTATTCAAGGATTTTCGGGTGAAGTCGGCCAAATAGTTCGAAATGACAAGAGGTTCTAAAGGACTTCTTCAAGTTTTGGCTTGGGGAATAGGATCTATTGATTTCACACCAAATGGAGTGAAAAGATATGAAACCCTGTGAAAACCAAGAGATGAAACTGCGTGCCGACGGGTCTATCAATATAGAACATTACACAAGAATTGGGCGGGAAATGCGCGCTGAACAACTGCGCACATTGTCACGATCAGCGGCCCTGAACTGCAGATTCTTTTCTATCTCAACTTTGCGGCGGATATTTTACCGGGCCTTTCACGCGCATTTGAAACTTTAGAAGGCTCCCATTATTTTTTAGCTTCAAATATAAACCCAAGAAAATTCAACAACAGCTGCGCCGCCAAAATGGCTGTGCTGCCTGTGGGGTCGTAATCCGGTGCGACTTCGACCAGATCGATGCCGACCACTTCGTGTGCTTGCGCCACGCCTTGCAGCAGTTCCAGCACCTCGTAATAGAGGAACCCGCCGTGGCTGGGGGTGCCAGTGCCGGGTGCGATGGAGGGGCAGAAGGCGTCGATGTCTATGGTTATATACAGCCGTGCGCCTTTGGGGATGCGGGCCAGTACGGCATCAACGCCCAGTTTGCGGCATTGGCGCACTGACAGGATGTCTGAGCCCATGCGCCGCGCATCCTCATAGCCCTCGCGGGCCGTTGAAGACACATTGCGGATGCCAAGTTGCGTCAACCCCGTCACATAGGGTTTGTCAGCGGCGCGGCGCATGGGGTTGCCGTGGCCATGGGTGACGCCGTGACGCTCGTCCACGAAATCCAGGTGGGCGTCGATTTGCAACACATGGATGTCGCCCTGATCGTCAAAGGCGTTGATGCAGGGGATGTTGATCGAATGATCGCCGCCGATGGTGACGGGCAAAGCACCTGCGGCCAAAATCGCCCGCACGCCTGTTTCAATATTGGCGTGGCTGCCTGTGGTGTCGGTGTGGATGATGTCGGCGTCGCCAATATCAACGATGCGAACGTCAGCACCCAGATAAGTCGCGTCGTCCTCGTGATCATAAGCGCCGGCATGACCAAAAGCGAACAGCGTCGAGGCCTCGCGCACGGCGCGTGGGCCAAACCGCGCACCGGGGCGATATTGCGTGCCAAAATCATAGGGCGCCCCAAGGATCGCAACATCGGCTTCGATCTTGCGCCAATCCTCGATGTAGGGCTTTTTGGCGAAGGTCGAGATGCCGACGAAGGGCAGGTTCAGCCGTCCGCTTTCATATCCGTGTGTGCTCATGATTTTCCCCTATGGTTGGGTGAAACTGTGGCGGGCAGAGGAGTGTTTTGCAAGGGAGGATTGGAATTCCAGTTTTGTAGGGTATGATATCCTAAATAATGGGCCACCAGAACATGACCGATGAGTTGACAATCGATATTCAAAAGCAGTGCATCCACGCAATAGATTGTTTGGACGCGATGCTTCCATTTTGTGTTCAAGGTGGCATAACCGTATTGCGTGATGATGCCTATGACGAGTGGGAGAACCTTGTTCAGGCTGTATATTTTTCTTTTTTGGTGTATGCGCTTTCCGATGCCGGTATTACGTATGCCTCTAGCGAGTTTCACAAATTAGGGTTTCAGGTTGCTAGACCAAAGCGCGTAATAAAACTTCAGTATTCAAATATGGATTACTTTATTTCAGATTTCTCAACCAATGATTTGACTGAGGGCATATTTCTTGAGTTGCTGCCGTATCCTTTTTGTGAAGGTGATGAGCCAATATTCATCAAACCCAGTGAAGGAATGGGTTTTTCTATCGCAGTTGTAAAAGCCTGATCGGTAAAAAAATGTCTACGACATTCAAGATTGATTAGAGAAGAGGCATCAGGGCGATAGGCGGACCGAGTCGGGCTTCACGCAAAGCTTGATCCGTTTAGTGAATTTCCTTTAGGGTGAGCGTTAAAGTAGAAATTGCAACGGACCGGAGAACACATGCTGCTAGACACCCCATTGTGGCGGCAAACGCCGCCTGCTGCATTTCCTGTTTGTCTGGGATTTATGTCACTGGCGTTGGGGTGGCGGGCGGCGGCGGATGTTTTGCCGGGCATTTCTGAGGATATTGGCAATCTGTTGCTGGCGGCCTCGACTGGATATTTCCTGTGGTTTTTAGCGTTTTATTTGCGCAAACTGATCGCACGGCCCGCGGTGTTGATGGAAGATATGCATACGCCGCCTGCGCGTGCGGGCATCGCGGCCTTGGCGATGTCGATGATGATTTTGGCGGCGGCGTTGTTGCCGTTTGGGGTGTCGGTGCCGCTGGTTTGGTGGACAGGCGTCATTTTGCAGATCATTGCCAGCGCGATTGTGTTGCAAGCGATCTGGCGTGATCCGCCGGAAAAGCGGCATTTCTCGACCTTTCAGTATTTGACTTTTGTGGGGCCTGTCGTGGGGCCCATCGCGGGTGTTCCGTTGGGTTATGTGTGGCAAAGCCAAGTGTTGGTGATGGCCGCATTGTTGGCCTATGTGATCGTCACGATCGGCATTTTGGTGACGCTGCGGCGTGATCCAATTCCTGCCCCCCTGCGTCCTTCGGTGACGATTTTTTTAGCACCGGTTTGCATGTTTGCATTGGGCTTTGGTGTGTTGGGTAATGATGCGGCGTTTGCTGTGTTTTACTGGGCGGGCAGCGTGATGGCGCTTGGATTGTTGGCGTTGGTGCCATGGATGGTTCGTGGCGGGTACACGCCTGTGTGGGCGTCGTTTGCGTTTCCAATTGGTGGGTTTTTAAATGTGCAAGTGATGGCGCTGTCCAAGGGGTACGGGATTTTGGCGGAAATCGGTGTTTATGCGACGATGGCGATTGGCACGCCTGTGGTTTTGTATCTGGTTTACCGCACAGTAATGGAGTGGGTGACGGGGGATTTGTCTCGGAAATCACATGCGGCGACAGCTTAGTTCGGGCTAGGGTTCGTTCCACAGGAAAACGGAATGCTGCGCATGCTTGATTTTTTGGGCGCTGCGCGCCGTGCCTTTGGCGGAGGTATTTTGAGGCAAGAAGAAGGGGGCGGGGTTTATTTTTTGGTGAATGTTATGTGAATCGTTGGAGCTTTGGCGATATGCTCTTTCCCTCACCCGCAATCCATGAAATAGGGACGCGTCAAATGAAGCTTTCCAAGGAGACCGCCCATGGAGATTCGTGAGGCCCTTTCGTTTGATGATGTTCTACTGGTTCCAGCCGCGTCCAGCGTGCTGCCATCCACGGCCGACACATCAACTCAAGTCACCAAATCGATCCGTCTGAATATCCCATTGCTGAGTTCGGCAATGGACACTGTGACCGAAGCCAAAATGGCGATTGCCATGGCGCAAGTCGGCGGGATGGGGGTGATCCATCGCAATTTGGATGTTGAAGAGCAAGCCATGCAGGTGCGCCGCGTGAAGCGGTTTGAAAGTGGGGTTGTTTATAATCCGATCACTTTGACACCGGATCAGACTTTGGCGGATGCGAAGTTGTTGCAGGAGCGTTACCGCGTCACAGGCTTTCCTGTGGTGGATGGTTCAGGCCGGGTCGTTGGCATTGTGACCAATCGCGATATGCGCTTTGCCACTGATGATAAAACGCCGGTTGCGGCGATGATGTCATCTGACAATTTGGCCCTGTTGCATGAGCCAGCTGGATTGGATGAGGCCAAGAGCCTGATGCAGGCGCGGCGCATTGAGAAGCTGCTGATCACCGATGGGGCTGGCAAGCTGACCGGCCTTATGACGTTGAAGGATTTGGAGCAAGCGGTGTTGAACCCGTCGGCCTGTAAGGATGATCTGGGCCGGTTGCGGGTTGCCGCGGCCAGCACGGTTGGCGATGCTGGCTTTGAGCGTTCTGAGGCCTTAGCGGATGCGGGCATTGATATGATCGTGATTGACACAGCGCATGGTCACTCTGAAGGGGTGGCTGTAGCGGTTGAGCGGGCCAAGAAGGCGTTTGGTGATGTACAAATCGTGGCGGGCAATGTGGCGACGGCTGAGGCCACCAAGGCGCTGATCGGCGCGGGGGCTGATGCCGTTAAGGTTGGCATCGGGCCTGGCTCCATTTGCACCACGCGGATTGTGGCGGGTGTGGGGGTTCCTCAGCTGACAGCGATTATGGATTCTGCCAAGGGTGCCGCCGAAAGTGGCACGCCGATTATTGCTGATGGTGGCATCAAGTTTTCCGGCGATTTTGCCAAAGCGATTGCGGCGGGTGCCAATTGCGCCATGGTTGGCAGTATGGTCGCTGGCACGGATGAGAGCCCCGGAGAAGTCATTCTATATCAAGGCCGTAGCTTCAAAAGCTACCGTGGTATGGGCAGCCTTGGCGCGATGGCGCGGGGCTCGGCAGATCGGTATTTCCAAAAGGATGCGGCCAGTGACAAACTGGTGCCCGAAGGGATCGAAGGGCAGGTGCCTTATAAGGGCACGGCCAATGCTGTGATCCACCAGTTGGTCGGCGGTCTGCGGGCCGCAATGGGCTATACGGGGGCGGCGACGGTGGATGATATGCGCACCAAATGCGAGTTCGTGCGCATCACTGGCGCGGGCCTGAAAGAAAGCCATGTGCATGACGTGCAGATCACCCGCGAAAGCCCGAATTACCGGACGTCTTAACACAGGTGATTTGGCCGGATTGGGCGATGGCAAAACCATACAAAATGTATATGGGGTGAAATCTGCTCTGATATTTAACCCCTGCGCAGCCAAAAATAGCCGCGCAGAGGTGTTTTCTGACAGCTGATGTTACAGCAGGAAATCAGCCGCCGTTAGTCCCATCACCCCTTCAACAATGATGTTCATGTCGGTGACACCGTCGCCGTCCAGATCGATGCGCACACGGCTGTTGCCGCCGCCTGTCGTGATCCGAACCTCGGCCCCGGTGCCCGTGAACGCACCCGTTACAAAGGCAAACTCACCAACAAATCCACTCAGATCAATCAGGTCTTCGCCGATGGCAAAATCCGTGATGTGATCGGCGTTTGGCACATCAGTGCTGTGCGAGGCATTGCGGAACATGAACACATCTTCGCCGTCGCCACCAGTCAGATCATCCTGCCCGATACCGCCGATCAGGATGTCGTCGCCAGCCCCACCGAGCAGGGTGTCATTACCGCCGTTGCCGCTTAGAATATCGTTGCCATTGCCTCCGCTCAGATCGTCATGGCCGCGGCCACCGCGCAGATCATCATCGCCGTCGCCGCCGACCAAATCATCGTTGCCCTTGCCGCCGCGGATGGTGTCGTTACCGTCGCCGCCGTTCAGGGTGTCATTGCCGTCTTGGCCCGAGAGGAAATCAGCGCCCGCGCCGGCCGCAATCGTGTCGTTGCCAGCGCGCCCATAAAGCACATTGTCGCCGATATTGCCGTTGATCACGTTGTTTTCATCGTTGCCGACCCCGCGCAGATCAGCGTCGCCCAGCAGGTCGAGGTTCTCAAAATTGTCACCCAGTTTCCAGCCGACGAGGGATTGAACGAGGTCGGTGCCCGCGGCGCTGTCCTCGTACAGATCAATCGTTGCATCGTCGATGATATAGGTGTCATCGCCATTGCCGCCAAAAACAGTCCCAATCACGTTGCCGCCACGTCCGTCAAACATGTCGTGGCCGCCCAAAAGGTAAATACTTTCTGAAATGAGCCCGCTATTGATAACAGTATCTGCTCCTTCGCCACCAAGATAATGTCCATTCATTGTCCCAGCGTTATTAAACGAATTTGTACCATCCTCCAATTCGACGTCGCCAATCAGTGTGCCGTAGTTATTGACGATGTCGTCACCATCCCGCGCGCTAACTGCAACGTCACCAATTGTTTCTATTGTTCCATAGTTTTCAAGAGTAAGATCATGGCCGTCACTTCCGAGATACACCCCATAAGAGGATGTGCCGCTGATTACACCGGTATTGAGCACATTCAGGTCTTCGTTAATCGCGTTGACCCCCCTCGAGCCTGCGATGTTTCCGCTGTTGTTCAGTGTAGAGGTTCCGCCCACCGTTAAGCCTTGAAAAAACACGCCATAGCCGTCGGTAGAATGGATTGTGCCAGAATTAACCACATCGGAAATGTCGCCATTAAATCTGAGTGCGCTACCGGTTGACTGCAGCGAGCCATGGTTGACCACATCATTTGAGGTTCCGCGTAAAAACAGTGCATGTTCGGATGCGTTCATGCTGGTAATAGACCCCGTGGAGCCAATAAAGACATCATTTAGGCCAAGGCCAGTTAGGACCCCGCCATCCGATCCAAGGATAATGCCATCAAAAGCTGCGATAATTTCACCAAATATGAAAACATTTTGGTCGAAATTGTCATATGATGTAGCGAGACCAAAAGAATCTGAGACCAGAATACTGCCCTCGCGACTGAGCGTGAAGGTGTCGCCTGTGGCTGCTATTAACTGTACAGAAGTTTCATCCGTTGATAGGATCGTTGACGTCATGGTTTTCTCCCAGTTTGTTTGATCAAAATAAGTTAACTAATTACGTGAAAACTATTTATGGCTTTGGCATAGTTGAGTGAAAAATTCAACGTTTTTGAGGCTTGGCATCCCCGTGCCATTGTGGGTTGGCGTATGAGCGGCACGCTTCACTCAAAGAGCGTGCTCAGGTCTTGTGATCTGAGGGGTATGTTGTGCTTTTCAACGGTCGTTTTGGCGCATCGGACTTGAGCATTTTTGTGCAAGGGCGGCCAACCCGAATTCCGTGACGCAGAATTGGCAAACCGGTCTTTTGCAAAGAGCTTTGCTGACAGGAATTGCGTTGCTGAATTTAGAGGCTTTGGCTAGTCGGGCAGGGCACTCTTGGCAATCATCATCCTTGTTTGACTGATCGCTGATGACCGCAGTCTGATGACCGCAGTCTGATGACGACAGCCTAATGTCTTCGCGCGCCTTTAAATGGGTTTGGTCAGGCTTGGTTGTTATATGCCGCTGTGGCGGGCGGCTTGGGTGAAATTCAAAGTATCAGCAAGGCTCACGAAATATCTAATCTGGCTGAGGTCCATCAAGTCCGCCTTGTTGTTGGTGTTTTCAGCAACTTAGGTCCGATGCGTTTTCAATCCATCCACCTTACTCATTTTCAGGGATGGGTGTTGATCTGGGACACGTCGTATTTTGGTTTCTGAGCGTAGCCAAAACACTCGAGAACCGGACTTTCAAAGGCTGACGTTTTTTTAAATCGGCGGCTAAAAGATTGGTTCTGCAATACAGGCTGGGCATTTTCGATGCACAGAGCAACCAGCACCAGTTTTTGCTCTTGAACCAGTGTTTTGTCGGGGTAAGGCGCTTCTTCACGCCTTGTGCCGCACTTTGGCTCAAATATATCCAAGCCCCCTATGTAAACCTGCGACCATTGTGTATAGGCAGGCTTCCTACTTATTCCTCTCAACAGGAGCTTGCCTATGCAACCTGCAGCACGTCTTTCGGCCGCGATTGAAATTCTGGATGATATTCTGGACGGCTCGGCCGCCGAAAAAGCGCTGACCAATTGGGCACGGCATTCACGGTTTGCGGGGTCCAAAGATCGGGCTGCCGTGCGTGATCATGTGTTTGATGCGTTGCGGTGCAAGCGCTCGTTTGCGGCCTTGGGTGGAGCGGAAACAGGGCGCGGGGTGATCTTGGGGTTGATGCGCGCGCGGGGCTTGGCAGTGGATGAAATGTTCACGGGCGAGGGGCATGCGCCAGCTGTTTTGTCTGAGGATGAGGCCGCGCATAGGGACACGCCAGAGGGCAATGCCGCGCTGGATTGTCCGGAATGGATCGCACCCGCGTTGCAGGCCAGCCTTGGCAAGGATTTTGCAGCGGTCTGTCAGGCCTTACAGCATCGTGCGCCAGTGTTT
Source organism: Marinosulfonomonas sp. (assembly GCA_033851955.1). Classification (GTDB taxonomy): domain Bacteria; phylum Pseudomonadota; class Alphaproteobacteria; order Rhodobacterales; family Rhodobacteraceae; genus Profundibacter. The sequence continues at coordinate 22,809 of JAWSVK010000014.1, read as the reverse complement.
TTACGGGTGAACACGGCTAAGTCTACCCGCGAGCAGGCGATTTCGGCTTTGGCGGCTGAGAACATCACCGCCGTGCCGCATGCCCTGTCCAAAACGGCACTGGAAGTCACTGAAAATCCGCGTCGTGTACATTTGAGCGCGCCCTATCTGGAGGGCAGAATTGAGTTGCAGGATGCCGCGTCGCAAGCCGTGGTGGATTTGTTGCCTGTCACCGCAGGCAGCCGTGTTTTGGATTATTGTGCGGGTGGTGGCGGCAAGGTTTTGGCGATGGCGGCGCGCACTTCTGCGCAGTGTTTTGCTCATGACGCAAAGCCGCAACGCATGAAGGATTTGCCGGGTCGGGCTGAACGGGCCGGGGTTGCGATTACGTTGCTTGAACCGGAAGACTTGGCAGAAGGCTTGACAATGGACGGGGCTGAAGTCGGAAGTTTCGATTTGGTGCTTTGTGATGTGCCGTGCTCTGGCAGTGGGGCTTGGCGGCGCTCTCCGGCTGGGAAGTGGGCGTTTGATCAGGCGCAGCTGGATGAATTGTGCAAAGTTCAGGCTGATATTTTGACGGTGGCAGCAGATCTGGTTGGGGCCGGCGGGGTGTTGGCCTACACCACTTGTTCATTGTTGGAGGTTGAAAATTCTGACCAAATCGGTGGGTTCCTTAAGGCGCATTCGGGATGGAAATGCCTGTTAAAGCACCGGTTCACACCGCTTGATGGCGGGGACGGATTTTTCTGTGCGCTCTTGACTCGGGAGAAGGCATAGGCACTATCAACCCTCAGTTGTGGATGCGTCTTTTTGCGGACCGAGTTTAATGAGAGCTTAACAGTTTTAGGTCCGTATAGAGAAACCACGAATCAATAACGGGGATTTTTCGGTGGCCGATACGCTCCAGACGCCAAATCATATGACCAGCAGTAATTTGTTGCTTGCGCCCAAGATGGTATACTTGGGCCTATTTGCGGCTGTGCTCATTGCAGGCGCGTTGTTTGTGCCTGATCCAATGTTTGGCATTTTGATGATGGCCATTGGGGCGACCTTGGCGTTTGTCGCCGCAATCGTGCAGGGCACCAAGTATAGGCATGATCGGCGACGGAATGCGGCCTATCGTCATGTTTCTGAGTTTGTTAAGAATGATGCTTCGCCCAGCTTTGTAACGGACAAGCAGGGCGAAGTCGGCTTTTTGAATGCAGTCGCCAAAGAGCGGTTCGCCGACTGCAGTGGCAAATCTTTGGCGCATGTGTTGCGGGATTTGTTCGCGAACCCCTCGGCTGTGTTGTTCCGGATGCAAAATAAAGCTGTGGCAACGGGGGCCGCACGTGAAGATGTGGTGACGCGGCGCGGGCATATACGTCTTGCGGTGCATCTAATTGGCAGCGAAGGATTTTTGTGGCGGTTAGAAGACTTGGGCGAGCGCACGGTCAACAGTCGTGGGGCCGAAGGATTGAGCTTGCCGATGTTGACGGCCTCAAAATCGGGGACCATCCTGTTTATGAATGATGCGTTGCGCCGATTGTTGGGCGGGCGTGTGAAAACGTTGGATCGGGTGTTTAATGATCTGCCGCTGTGCAGCGGGCAGGCCCATGATGTGATGAGCAAAGACGGGATTGTACGGACCATCATAGCTGAACTTGAAGGGGCCGGCGGGCGGCGTGAGATTTACATGCTCCCTGGGGCGGCGATTGGCGAGCGTAAAGACGATGGTCAAGTGTTTGATGGTCTGCCTGTTCCGATGATAAAAATTGCACCGACTGGTCAAGTGATCGAGGCCAATAAGTTGGCGCGAGGTTTGCTAAATGATCCACTGAATGCTGACACGGATCTGTCTGATCTGGTCGAGGGGTTGGGGCGTTCGGTGACCGATTGGCTGGTGGATGCGGCCAAGGGGCGTGGTTTGAAAAGCACTGAAATTCTGCGTGTCCGAAAGTCTGAAAAAGAACTCTATCTACAGATTTCTCTGAGCCGAATTGAAGAAGACGGTGCGCCAATGTTGATGGCCGTTATGAGTGATGCAACTGAGTTGAAAACGCTTGAGGCGCAGTTTGTACAGAGTCAAAAAATGCAAGCGATTGGCCAATTGGCGGGTGGGGTTGCCCATGATTTCAACAACTTGCTCACGGCTATTTCGGGCCATTGCGACCTATTGTTGTTGCGTCATGATCAGGGGGACACGGATTATGGTGACCTTATGCAAATCAACCAAAATGCGAATCGGGCGGCCAGTCTCGTTGGGCAATTGTTGGCTTTCTCACGCAAGCAGAACCTACAACCCGAAGTATTAGACTTACGTGATACCCTCTCTGAATTAACACATTTGCTCAACCGTTTGGTTGGAGAAAAAGTAACGCTTACGCTGTCGCATGACCCTGGATTGCGGCCGATCCGCGCAGATAAGCGTCAATTGGAACAGGTGTTAATGAACCTTGTGGTGAATGCACGTGATGCTATGCCTGAGGGTGGGGAAATCCGGATTGAGACCACAGTATTAACTCTTGAGCACGAGCTGGAACGCGATCGGGCATGTGTTCCAGCAGGGGATTATGTTGTGGTGAAGGTCAATGACAAAGGAATTGGAATACCGCCTGATAAGCTGCACAAAATATTCGAGCCGTTTTATACCACCAAGGGTGTTGGCGAGGGGACTGGGCTTGGATTGTCCACGGTTTACGGGATTGTTAAACAATCGGGCGGTTTCGTCTTTGTTGACAGTGAAACCGGAAGCGGCACCAGCTTTTCGCTCTTTTTCCCTGCGCATGATAAGGTTGACGAAACCGAAGTCAGGGCACGCGTTGAAAGTGCCAAAGTGACAAATGAACAGGGCGAGGGTGTTATTTTATTGGTCGAGGACGAGGCGCCTGTACGTGCGTTTGCGTCTCGTGCGCTGCGCTTGCGAGGGTATACTGTACTGGAAGCCGAGAGCGCTGAGGAGGCACTCAAAACGCTTGAAGACGATGCCCTGTCAGTGGATGTTTTTGTGACAGACGTTGTAATGCCGGGAATGGACGGGCCAAGCTGGGTCAAAAAGGCATTGGTCGCAAGGCCAGACGTGAAGGTTGTTTTTGTTTCCGGATATGCGCAAGAAGATGTTGTTGACCACCAAGCCAAGATACCCAACTCAGTATTTTTGCCGAAACCATTTTCGCTGAGCGATCTCACGCAAACTGTTCGGCAACAATTTCACTAATAAATTTAAGTAGGCCTTAGACCATATGAAGGCCGATGCACATTCATAATGTTTGTGGCATGTCCATTTTGGCTGACATGTGTTTGTTGAACTTTCAACAAAGTATTATTTATTTACAACTAGCTACGCGCTGAAGCGAAAAGATTATGCACAACTTCCTGTCAGTAATCACTCCTTAACTTCTTTGATTAAGAATAGATTTATGAAAATTTTTATTGAAATGTTCTCGTTTTGATCCCATAAAGAAAAGAGAACATGTGGTGAACAAAATGATTGCCGCGACAATGCGGTTATGAAATAAGGGACAGGAACAATGGCAACAGCGGATCTTTTGAAAATGAGTGATAAGCGCGAAACAGACAAGCAAAAGGCGCTCGATTCTGCGCTTGCCCAGATTGAACGCCAGTTTGGCAAGGGTTCGATCATGAAGCTGGGCCAAGAGGGGGCTGTTCAGGAAATTGAGGCAACCTCGACTGGATCGCTTGGTTTGGATATTGCCCTGGGTATTGGTGGTATCCCCAAAGGTCGGGTTATTGAAATTTATGGCCCAGAATCATCGGGTAAGACCACATTGACTTTGCACTGCGTCGCTGAAGCACAGAAAAAAGGCGGCGTTTGCGCCTTTGTTGATGCGGAACATGCCTTGGACCCACTCTATGCTAAAAATCTGGGTGTTAATACGGACGACCTCTTGATTTCGCAGCCTGATACCGGTGAACAAGCGTTAGAGATTACCGACACATTGGTGCGTTCAGGTGCGGTGAGCATGATTGTCGTCGACTCGGTTGCTGCGTTGACGCCAAAATCAGAGCTGGAAGGCGATATGGGGGATGCCAGCGTTGGTGTTCACGCACGTTTGATGAGCCAAGCCATGCGCAAATTAACCAGCTCAATCTCGCGCTCGGGCTGTACCGTGATTTTCATCAACCAAATCCGGATGAAAATCGGCGTGATGTTTGGCAGTCCTGAAACCACCACAGGGGGCAATGCGCTGAAATTCTATTCTTCAGTGCGTTTGGATATCCGCCGCATTGGTGCATTGAAGGACCGCGAAGAAATTGTTGGCAATGCCACCCGCGTGAAGGTTGTCAAAAACAAAGTGGCTCCGCCATTCAAACAAGTGGAATTTGACATCATGTACGGCGAAGGCATCTCCAAAATGGGCGAGCTGTTGGACCTTGGCGTTAAGGCGGGGATCGTTGATAAATCCGGTTCATGGTTTTCTTATGGTGATGAACGTATTGGGCAGGGGCGTGAGAACGCTAAAACCTACCTGAAAGAAAACCATCGTATCGCCTATGATATTGAAGACAAAATTCGCGGTGCCCACGGGCTTGAGTTCGATATGCCTGAAATTCCTAAAGATAAAGGCGGCGGCGAGGACGTGCTCGAGGCCTGATCCGGCAAAAGACGACAAAACGTTCAGGCAAGGGTCGCAGGCAATATGTCCTGCGGCCCTTTCTTATTGTGGACAGGCGGTGTGGACAGGTCTAAACGTGTAAGACCCGAAATTTTGTTCAAAGAGCCCGATATGCAAAGCCTGAATGACATCCGAAGCACGTTTCTGAATTACTACGGCAAACAAGGCCATGAGATATTACCAAGCTCGCCGCTGGTGCCACGCAATGATCCGACATTGATGTTTGCAAATTCAGGCATGGTTCAGTTCAAAAACCTGTTCACCGGTGTCGAAACCCGCGACTATAAGCGTGCTACGACGGCGCAAAAATGTGTTCGTGCGGGCGGCAAGCACAACGATCTGGACAACGTAGGCTATACGGCACGTCACCACACATTCTTTGAAATGATGGGGAATTTCTCGTTTGGGGATTATTTCAAGGACGATGCGATCGCTTTTGCTTGGGAATTGATCACCAAGGAGCTGGGCATCGACGCGAACAAATTGTTGGTTACTGTATACCACGATGATGATGAGGCCGCTGCGATTTGGAAAAAGGTTGCGGGCTTACCGGATGACAAAATCATCAGGATCGCGACGGATGACAATTTTTGGTCGATGGGCGCAACGGGGCCATGTGGGCCATGCTCGGAAATTTTCTATGACCATGGCGACCATATTTGGGGCGGCCCACCCGGCTCGCCAGATGAGGATGGTGACCGTTTTGTTGAAATTTGGAATCTGGTGTTCATGCAGTATGAGCAGTTTGAAGACGGCAAACGCGAGAACCTGCCCAACCAATCCATTGATACTGGCATGGGAATTGAGCGGGTGGCTGCATTGTTGCAAGGCACCAACGACAATTACGCCACTGATTTGATGCGCAACCTGATTGAAGCCTCAGCCCATGCTACTTCAACCGACCCAGATGGGCCGGGCAAAACCCACCACCGAGTGATTGCCGACCATTTGCGTTCGACCTCATTTTTGCTGGCCGACGGTGTGATGCCGAGCAACGACGGGCGCGGCTATGTTTTACGCCGTATCATGCGCCGCGCGATGCGGCACGCACATTTGCTGGGGGCCAAGGATCCGGTCATGCACCAGTTGGTGCCAGCTTTGGTGCAACAAATGGGTGCGGCCTATCCGGAATTGGGGCAGGCCCAAGCGTTGATCGAAGATTCGCTGCTGCAAGAAGAAACCCGTTTCAAACAAACACTTGATCGCGGCTTAAAGCTGTTGGATGACGAACTTGATGGCCTGCCTGAGGGTGTTGATCTGTCCGGCGACGCGGCGTTCAAACTTTATGACACATTCGGCTTTCCGCTGGATTTGACACAGGACGCAATGCGCGAAAAAGGCCGTGGTGTGGATACGGACGGGTTTGATACCGCGATGCAAGCACAAAAGGCCAAGGCCCGTGCGGCGTGGTCCGGCACAGGCGAGTCTGCTGATGCGGCGATCTGGTTCGATCTGGCACAGCAACATGGGGCCAGCGAATTTTTAGGCTATGACACCGAAAGCGCCGAGGGGCAGATTTTGGCATTGGTCCAAGATGGGGCTGAGGTCACAGCTGTGAAAACAGGTGGTAAGGTGCAGATCGTTTTGAACCAGACGCCTTTCTACGGCGAAAGCGGTGGCCAAGTCGGTGACCGCGGCGAGCTGAAGGTGGATGGCGGCACTGCGCAGATCACCGACACCAAAAAGGTCGCAGGTGTTTTCATTCATATGGCCGAGGTGATCAGCGGTGCCCTAAAGGTCGGGCAGGGTGCTGAGCTTCAGGTGGATCACAGCCGTCGCAGCGCCATTCGCGCCAACCATTCGGCCACGCACCTGTTGCACGAGGCTTTGCGCCGCTCTTTAGGTGATCATGTTGCACAACGCGGTTCGCTGAATGCAGCCGATCGTTTGCGGTTTGATTTTTCGCATAACAGCGCGCTGACGTCCGAGCAGTTGCAATCCGTTGAGACCGAAGTGAATGACTATATCCGCCAAAATACCTCGGTTGAGACTCGGATTATGACGCCAGATGATGCCCGTGGCATTGGTGCACAGGCCTTGTTCGGTGAAAAATATGGTGACGAGGTGCGCGTGGTTTCCATGGGCACGCAGAACGGCAGCGGCAAGGGCATGGGTGGCGACACATATTCGCTGGAATTATGTGGCGGCACACATGTGCGACAAACTGGCGATATTGGGCTGTTTACACTGCTGGGCGACAGCGCGTCCTCCTCTGGTGTGCGCCGGATCGAGGCCTTAACGGGAGCTGCGGCGCTCGCGCATATGGCCGAACAGGAACGGGCATTGGCGCAGGTTGCAGGGCTGCTAAAGTCCCCAGTTTCGGATGTTTCCACGCGGGTTAAGGCCTTGATGGATGAGCGTAAAGCCTTGCAAAATGAGGTTGCGCAGTTACGCCGCGAATTGGCTATGGGCGGCGGATCTGGCCAAGGTGATGCCCAAGACGTCAAAGAAATCAATGGCATAAAGTTCGTTGCTCAAGTGTTGGAGGGCGTCAGCGGCAAAGATTTGCGCGGGCTGATTGATGAGCACAAGTCGCGGATTGGCTCGGGCGCTGTTTTGTTGATTGCCGATACGGGTGGCAAGGCGGCCGTGGCGGCGGGTGTCAGTGATGATTTGACAGGTCAAATTTCAGCCGTTGATATTGTCAAAGCTGCGGTGGCTGAATTGGGCGGGGTTGGCGGCGGTGGCCGAGCCGATATGGCCCAGGGCGGCGGCAAGGATGCAAAGAATGCAAAGGCGGCCATTCTGGCGGCGGAACAGGTTTTGGAGAAATAACGATGACAGTTTATGCAATGGCGCATATCGATGTGAACGACGCCGATGAATACGCGAAATACGCGGCCTTGGCGGGACCTGCCGTGGCCAAATTTGGCGGTGAGTTTTTGGCCCGTGGTGGCGAATGTTTTCATATGGAGGGCGAGGGGCGTTCACGTAATGTGATCATCCGGTTCAAGGATATGGAAACCGCGAAGTCGTTTTACCATTCACCTGAATATCAAGAGGCGCTGTCCTATGGGCTGCCGTCTGCTGACAGGGAATATACCTTTGTCGAAGGTGTCTGACCTCATGACAGGGTATGTGAAATAGAAAAAGGCCGGTCTCTATTCATGAGCCGGCCTTTTTCACAATGTTTTTGTTTGGGAACTAGTTGCCGGAACGAGACGCCCGTTTGCGCTCATGTGGGTCCAGATGGCGTTTGCGCATCCGCACTGCTTTGGGCGTTACCTCAACCAACTCGTCATTGTCGATATAGGCAATGCATTCTTCCAGCGACAAGGTGATCGGTGTCGTCAGGCGCACGGCTTCGTCGGTGCCTGAGGCGCGTACGTTGGACAGTTTCTTGCCCTTCAGAGGGTTCACTTCCAGATCATTTTCGCGGGTATGCTGTCCAATGATCATGCCAGTATAGACCTGTTCCTGGGCTCCAATAAACATGCGGCCACGGTCTTCTAGGTTGAACAATGCGTATGCAACAGACACGCCGCTTTCCATTGAAATCAGAACACCAGCGCGACGGCCCGGGATCGCGCCTTTGTGGGGGGCCCAATCATGGAACACGCGGTTCAAAACGCCTGTGCCGCGCGTGTCGGTCATGAATTCGCCGTGATAGCCGATCAAGCCGCGCGATGGCACATGGCCGATGATGCGTGTTTTACCCACGCCCGCTGGTTTCATTTCAACCAAGTTGCCTTTGCGAGGGCCGGTCAGTTTCTCGATCACAGCGCCGGAATATTCGTCATCTACGTCGATGGTGACTTCTTCAATCGGTTCGCATTTGACGCCATCAATGTCTTGGAACAACACCTGCGGACGCGAAATTGACAGCTCAAAACCTTCGCGACGCATGTTTTCTACCAAAACACCCATTTGCAACTCGCCACGACCCGCAACCTCAAAGGCATCGCCGCCCGGAGTGTCGGTGATTTTGATGGCGACATTGCTTTCGGCTTCTTTCATTAAGCGGTCACGGATGACGCGGCTTTGGACCTTTTTGCCGTCACGACCCGCCAGTGGGGAATCGTTGATGCCAAAGGTTACAGTGATGGTGGGCGGATCAATCGGCTGGGCCGGAATGGCCGTGTCGATTTCCATTGCGCAGATCGTGTCGGCAACCGTGGCTGTGGACATGCCAGCGATAGAAACGATGTCACCAGCTTCGGCAACGTCAATCGGGTTTTGCTCTAGCCCGCGGAACGCCAGAATTTTGGTGGCGCGGAATTGCTCGATTTTGGTGCCATCACGGCTCAGCGCCTTGACGGTTTCGCCGACTTTCAGCGTGCCGGTTTCAACACGGCCTGTCAGCAGACGACCGATGAAAGGGTCCGCGCCAAGCGTGGTGGCAAGCATTGAGAACGGCTGGCCTTGGTTGGCGATTTGCGCAGGGGCCGGGACGTGCTCAACGATCAGATCAAACAGCGCATCCAGATTTTTACGGTCGCCGTCCAGTTCCATATCGGCCCAGCCAGAGCGGCCAGAAGCGTACATGGAAGGGAAATCCAGCTGCTCGTCGGTGGCGTCCAGATTGGCGATCAGGTCGAACACTTCGTCCAGTGCACGGTCAGGTTCAGCGTCGCCTTTATCAACCTTGTTCAGCACCACAATTGGGCGCAGGCCAAGGGCTAGCGCCTTGCTGGTTACGAATTTGGTTTGCGGCATCGGGCCTTCAGCCGCGTCCACCAGCAATACAACACCGTCAACCATCGACAGGATACGTTCCACTTCGCCACCGAAATCGGCGTGGCCGGGTGTGTCAACGATGTTGATACGCACGCCATTCCAAACCACAGATGTGGGTTTGGCGAAAATGGTGATGCCGCGCTCGCGCTCCAGATCATTGCTGTCCATTGCGCGTTCAACGGTTTCTTCGTTTTCACGATAATTACCGGATTGTTTCAGCATTTCGTCAACGAGGGTCGTTTTGCCGTGGTCAACGTGGGCGATAATAGCGATATTACGCAGGTCCATAAGTTCAGCCTTTTTGGGATGTTTGAGCGGCCCATACAGGGCTATTTGCCCGATGGCCAGCCTTTAATGGGTCGCGGTGTTGGAAAACAGGTGAATAATGACAATTCCGCCCATAATCATGCCCAATCCGATGATTGCAGGCAGGTCCAGCTTTTGACCATAAACCAAATATGCCAGCGCTGCGATAAAGACGATGCCAAGGCCGGACCAGATTGCGTAGACCACGCCCAAATTCATCGTCCGCAGAGCCAGCGCCATTAGGTAGAACGATAGGGCGTAAGCGACAGCTAACAGGGCGGTTGGACCCAATTTGGTGAACTGCTGACTGGCTTGGAGCGCCACGGTGCCGATGGTTTCGGCGAGGATCGCGAAAAACAAGTAGATATATGCGAGTTGCATTGCAAGGTGCTCCGACATGAAAAAGGGCAGTCAAAAAGACTGCCCTTGATCGATATCTTTGTCAATGAAACTACATGGCTTTGTTCAGGTTCACATCAATAGCTTCCAAGAACCCTTCGGTGGTGAGCCATTTTTGCTCAGGGCCAACCAACAGGGCCAGATCTTTGGTCATGGAGCCGCTCTCAACAGTATCAACAACCACACGTTCCAGCGTTTCGGCAAAGCTCATCAATTGGGCGTTGTCGTCCAGTTTGGCACGGTGCTTTAGGCCGCCAGTCCATGCATAGATCGACGCGATCGAGTTGGTCGAGGTTGCTTCGCCTTTTTGGTGCTGACGGAAGTGGCGCGTCACGGTGCCGTGGGCGGCTTCGGCTTCAACAACCTTTCCATCTGGCGTCATCAATTGGCTGGTCATCAGACCAAGCGATCCAAAGCCCTGCGCAACCGTATCGGACTGCACGTCGCCGTCGTAGTTTTTACAAGCCCAGACAAATTTGCCCGACCATTTCATCGCGGCTGCCACCATGTCGTCGATCAGGCGGTGCTCATAGGTGATGCCGGCTTTGGCGAATTTGTCGGCGAACTCGGCGTCGAACACTTCTTGGAACAGATCCTTAAAGCGGCCGTCGTATGCTTTTAGGATGGTGTTTTTGGTCGAAAGATATACAGGCCAGCCAAGGTTCAAACCGTAGTTCAATGAGGCCCGCGCAAAATCACGGATGCTGTCGTCGCGGTTGTACATGCCCATGAACACACCAGCGCTTGGCGCGTCATAAACTTCGCGCTCGATCACGGTGCCATCTTCACCAACGAACTTCATCGACAGCTTACCGGGGCCAGGATAGAGGAAGTCGGTGGCCTTATATTGGTCACCAAAGGCATGGCGTCCGATGACAATCGGGTCCGTCCAGCCCGGCACAAGGCGCGGTACGTTTTTACAGATGATTGGCGCGCGGAAAACAACGCCGCCCAGAATGTTGCGGATGGTGCCGTTGGGCGAGCGCCACATTTCTTTCAGACCGAATTCCTCGACGCGGTCCTCATCCGGTGTGATGGTCGCACATTTTACGCCGACACCGTATTTCTGGATCGCGTGCGCCGCGTCAATGGTGATTTGGTCATTGGTTTCGTCGCGAACTTCCATGCCCAAATCGTAATATTTGAGGTCTAGATCCAGATAAGGCAGGATCAGCTTTTTCTTGATGAAATCCCAGATGATGCGGGTCATTTCGTCGCCGTCTAGTTCAACAACGGGGTTATCTACCTTGATTTTGGTCATAGTGGCCTCTTTGATTTGTGTGAATCACTTGGGGGCTTTTAGCGTAAACTGAGCGGCGAGGGAAGTCAGTATGCAAATGTATACTAAATGAGGTGAGTTATCGGGTTTGCGCCAAAAAACCGTCAATCGCTTGGGTCAGGTCGGGCAGGGTACCGATGCGCCGGAGTATTTCGCGGTGGCTGTAGGATTGACCGTTAAACAGTGAAACCTGACCACCCGATTTGCGCAGGTGGGCGGCAAAATCCCGTGCGAAACTTTGGCGACGTGCCGTCTCACCAGCGCCGGAATATAACAGCAGGAACGCAGGCAATTTTTGGGCTGCATTGATCTGGTGGATCGGCGACATGGCCCTCCAATCGGCTGGGTTCTGACCAAAAGCGCGCGCATAAAGCCGTGGCAGCCTGCCTTGTTGTGCAGTTTTTGCAATGCGCGGGATGTCATAAGCGAGCGTGTCGTTGACTATGGCACTGCGCAGCGCGCCATGGTTGATTAGGCGTTTGGTGCTGGGTTTCGGGGCGACGACGCTCATCGTCACCAAATGCGCGCCTGCGGAATGCCCCATCAGATGCAGGTTGGTCGGGTTCCCACCATAGCGCGTGATGTTTTGCGCGACCCAATCGAGCGCCTTGTCGATATCGCCTAACTGCTCTTGAACGCCCACAGTGGGTACGAGTCGGTAATCAACCGAGACAAAAACGAAACCGTTGCGCGAGAAATGCGCGGGCATATCATGGACCGCCGATTTGGTGCCAAAGGCCCAAGCCCCGCCATGGACATAAATCAACACGGGGGCATTTTGGGCTGTATCCACCCGAAAGACATCCAATTCGGGAGATTGGCTTCCCAAGTTTTCTATATACGGGTGGGTGGATTTTAGCAGGCTGTCCGCCCCAGCCGTGAACGGCAAAAGGCTGAAACAAAAGGCGACCAACATAGCCAGCAATTTCAAGGTGTGACGGCGGCGGGTTAGTATTGGTGACATAGGAAATTCCCCTTGTTTGCGCATTCAATATGATCTTTGAACGGCCGTGAGAGGAACTTCTGTCGAAATACTTTGGCGAAGCCGGAAGGTTAGCCCGCTGGATTCTCCGCCATCCGTTTGTCCAAATAGACCCGCGCCCGTCTGTCAGCTTTGCGCACACGAATGGCGGTCAAGAAAGCCTCTTGTGTGGTGACGGAATCTGCACCGATGATTTCGGACACTTTATCGATCAGCAAATCATCGCCGGTTTTGGCTTCGGCGGCCAAGGCATCAAGGGCCAGTGCATCGGCCAGATCTTCTACAACACCCATATCAAATCTACCTTGTGGTTTCGGTTAAGCGGCGACGCACATAGGTTTCGACGTTGCCCTGCAACGTGTCCATGTGCTCGTCTTCAAAGAAGTGGCCGGAGCCTTCGATTTCTTGGTGGGTGATGGTGATGCCTTTTTGCTCGTGCAATTTGTCGACCAAAATGTCGGTGTCTTGTGGCGGGGCATAGCGGTCGGCGGCGCCGTTGATGATAAGGCCAGACGCAGGGCAGGGTGCCAAGAAGCTAAAGTCATACATATTGGCAGGCGGCGAAACCGAGATGAAACCAGTGATTTCAGGGCGGCGCATCAACAATTGCATGCCGATCCAGGCACCAAACGAAAAGCCAGCGACCCAGCAATGTTTCGAGTTCGGGTTCAAGGTTTGCAAATAATCGAGCGCCGAGGCTGCATCAGACAATTCACCAATGCCTTGATCATATTCGCCCTGCGAGCGGCCAACACCACGGAAATTGAACCGCAGTACGGTAAAGCCCATGTTATAGAAGTTGTAATGCATGTTATAAACCAAGCGTTGGTTCATGGTGCCGCCAAACTGTGGGTGCGGGTGCAAAACAATGGCAATCGGCGCGTCTTTGGCCTTTTGTGGATGGTAACGGCCTTCGAGCCGCCCTTCGGGGCCGGGGAAAATCACTTCGGGCATTTGTTATCCTTACATAAGGGCGCGTTGACTGAACTCGTCTCGCACCATAGACCATTCCATATTCAGCAGATGCTGGTGTGGGTTAAGGTCGAAGTAAGCACACTGCTTGCCAAGGTCAATGTTTTTGGGGGTTATGGCGATGAAACTAAGCACAAAAGGCCGATATGCGATGGTTGCATTGGCAGATTTGGCGATTCAGCCACAGGGAGGGCTGGTTTCCTTGGCCGAAATTTCAGCCCGCCAAGACATTTCGCTGCCCTATCTTGAACAGTTGTTCGTGAAATTGCGCCGCGCTAAGATGGTGGAGTCGGTGCGCGGACCTGGTGGTGGATACCGTTTAAGTCGTGCGCCGTCCGAAATGCGGATATCCGAGATTTTGGGCGCGGTGGATGAAACCGTATCGGCCATGCACACGGGTGCTGGGGCCAAGGGCGGTGCGTCCGGGTCCAAAGCACAGTCCATGACCAACCGGTTGTGGGAAGGATTATCGGCGCATGTTTACGTGTTTTTGCATCAAACGCGTCTGTCAGATGTGATCGAGAACGAGTTGGCACCTTGCCCCGCTGTTCCGAGCCTTTTTGAGGTTGTGGACGAAAACTAGCGCTTGCGCCGCGCGATGCGCGTCGCCCCACGCGCTGCCCCCTGACGGGGCCAACGCGTATGCCTGCGGCGCGGATATTTAGGAAAAGAAGAAAGAGGCAAGGATGGCTCGGACCTATTTGGATTGGAATGCGACGACCCCGTTGCGGGGTGAGGCGCGTGACGCGATGATTAAGGCGATGGATGTAGTGGGGAACCCGTCCTCGGTGCATTTTGAGGGGCGGGCGGCTTTGGCGATTGTGGAGCGGGCCCGCGCCCAAGTGGCCACGGCGTTTGGGGCGGATGGGGCAGATGTGATTTTCACGTCATCGGCTACAGAAGCGGCGGCACTGGCGATGGCGGGGCGCGGATTGCATTGCGCAGGTGTCGAGCATGATGCGGTTGCGGTTTGGGCACAGGCAGATTTGCTGGTTGACGGTACCGGGAGCGTGACTGTGGTGGACCCGACGGTCACGGCGTTGCAGGCGGCCAACAGCGAAACCGGTATTTTGCAAGAGCTGCCGCAAGGTCTGGCGTTGATCGACGCGACACAGATATTCGGCAAAATGCCGTTTGCGTTCAATTGGAGCGGGGCGCAAATGGCGATTATCTCGTCCCATAAGTTGGGCGGACCCAAGGGCGTGGGTGCTCTGATCGTGAAACGCGGCAGCGACATAGCCGCGCAGATCAAGGGCGGCGGTCAAGAAATGGGGCGGCGTGCTGGCACCGAAAATACCATTGGAATAGCGGGGTTTGGCGCGGCGGCCTGTGCTGCAGTTAAGGATTTGTCCAACGGGACGTGGGAAAGAGTGTCGGAAATTAGAAAGATTCTAGAATTAGCGCTGGCAGAATCAGAAAAAGATACTATTTTTGTCGGGAATGAAGTTGCGCGACTTCCAAACACATCTTGTTTCGCGGTTCCAGGTTGGAAAGGCGAAACCCAAGTGATGCAGATGGATTTGGCAGGGTTTGCGGTTTCGGCAGGATCGGCGTGCTCGTCCGGTAAAGTGCGTGCGAGCCGCGTTTTGCAGGCGATGGGGTTTGACGACGAGACTGCGGCAAGCGCGATCAGGGTCTCGATCGGGCCTGATACGACAAAGGACGATGTGTTGCGATTTGCCAAAGCATGGCGTGCACAGCTGGAGAAATTCAAAGCGCGTAGAGCGTAAAGGAAACGAAATGGCAGCAGCGAACGAGATGATTGCAAAAGAGGGCGTTGAGGAAGAAACCGTTGATGCGGTGCGCAGCCTTGCTGACAATTACAAATACGGCTGGGAAACCGAGATCGAGATGGAATACGCCCCCAAAGGCGTGAACCCCGATATCGTGCGGCTGATTTCCGACAAAAACGAAGAGCCGCAGTGGATGACTGACTGGCGTCTTGAGGCGTTCACACGGTGGGAAAAGCTGACGGAGCCGACTTGGGCGATGGTCAACTATCCTGACATCGATTTTCAAGACATCTATTATTACGCGCGGCCAAAGTCGATGGAAGTGAAGCCCAAATCGTTAGACGAAGTCGATCCGAAACTGCTGGCCACCTATGAAAAATTAGGCATCCCGCTGCGCGAGCAGATGATCTTGGCCGGTGTTGAGGGCGCTGAAGCTGCCCCCGCTGAGGGGCGCAAAGTGGCTGTGGACGCGGTGTTTGACAGCGTTTCTGTAGGTACGACGTTCCAAAAAGAGCTGGCCGAGGCGGGCGTGATTTTCTGCTCGATTTCTGAGGCGATCCGCGATCACCCTGAGCTGGTGAAGAAATATCTGGGCACCGTGGTTCCGGCCTCTGACAACTTTTACGCCACGCTGAACAGCGCTGTTTTTTCAGACGGATCGTTCGTTTATATCCCACCAGGGGTGCGCTGTCCGATGGAATTGTCCACCTATTTTCGCATCAACGCTGAAAACACCGGCCAGTTTGAACGCACGCTGATTATTGCCGATAAAGGCAGCTATGTCAGCTACTTAGAAGGCTGTACTGCACCCAAACGCGACGTGGCCCAGCTGCACGCAGCCGTGGTTGAGATCATCATCGAAGAAGACGCCGAGGTGAAGTATTCTACCGTTCAGAACTGGTACCCCGGGGATGAGGACGGCAAGGGCGGCATCTATAATTTCGTGACCAAGCGGGCCGATTGTCGGGGTGATAATGCCAAAATCATGTGGACTCAGGTTGAAACTGGCTCCGCAGTGACGTGGAAATATCCAAGCTGCATTCTGCGCGGTGATGGCAGTCAGGGCGAGTTTTACTCAATCGCGATCACCAACAACCACCAACAAGCCGACACCGGCACCAAAATGGTGCATCTGGGCGCGAACACAAAATCACGCATCGTGTCCAAAGGGATTTCAGCGGGGCAGGCGCAAAACACCTATCGCGGGCTGGTCTCGATGCACCCCAAGGCGCAGAATTCGCGCAACTATACCCAATGCGACAGCCTGTTGATTGGCGACAAATGCGGGGCGCATACGGTGCCCTATATTGAGGTCAAGAATAACTCGTCTCGGGTCGAGCATGAGGCCACGACCTCCAAGGTGGACGATGAGCAAATGTTCTATTGTCGCCAACGTGGCATGGGCGAGGAAGAGGCCGTGGCCTTGATCGTCAACGGGTTCGCCAAGGAAGTGCTGCAAGCGCTGCCGATGGAATTTGCCATGGAAGCGCAGGCGCTGGTGGCGATTTCGCTGGAAGGGTCTGTGGGCTGATGACTTCTGGAGGGGGCGATCGAGGCCCATATCATGACAAAACAAGTGCGCAGCAATTAGAATATGCGGCGCTGTTTGGTGTCTTATGTGCATTTTCTTACTACGCGATCTATAGATTGATCCCTGTGGCTATGCCTACTGTTGTCCATGTATTTGCTTCTATGGGCGTTTCTGCGGCGTTTACAACAGTCTATGCCCGCCGCCAGATCCGTAATCGGGCGGAAAAGCAGGCTAAAATCAAACGTGAATATAATGAGATGATGGAAGAGAACACGCAAAAGCAAATTGACGCCATGTTGAAGGGTAATTCGAAAATTCCAAAGGTGAAAAGATGAATATCTGGTCCCTCCCAAAGATTCAAAAGTTCGTTAGGCCGGATGGTCGCGAGAGCGGTTACGTACCGGAACGTTCGGTTGGGCTTGGTGTTTTCTTAGGGTCTATTTTTTTTAGTAACTTGTTTTGGGGAGACTTATTCAAAACTATATTTGGGCCGGAAGGTCGAATAGGTTTCGCGTTTGCTTTTGCTGTGGCGATGACGGCTTTATACATTTTCGTGGTTTCGCCGCTTTTGAGAAAGTTTGAAGCGAACTCAAAACATGCCATAGCAAAACACGCCATAGAAAGTGATGTTGCAGCAAAGAGCAAAAAAGCCGTTGAGAATTCAATATCGCGCAATCGTGGCAAGCCTCGGAGCTACAAATGATTATCACAACCACGCCTTCCGTTGAGGGCCGCAAAATCACCCAGTACCACGGCATCGTCGTGGGCGAGGCGATCATGGGCGCCAATATCGTGCGCGATGTGTTCGCCAGTATCACCGATATCGTCGGCGGCCGTTCGGGCGCCTATGAGGACAAGTTGCAAGACGCCCGTGACACGGCGCTTAAGGAATTGCAGGACCGCGCCGAAGCGCATGGTGCGAACGCCGTTGTTGGCGTTGATCTGGATTATGAAGTTATTGGCAAGGCGGGCTCGATGCTGATGGTATCAGCATCAGGAACCGCCGTGACCATCGAGCAGTAGAAAGACATAAAATGTTAGATATCAAAAACCTACACGTCAAACTTGAAGACGAAGACAAGCAAATCCTAAAAGGTGTCGATCTGAAAATCGGCGCTGGCGAAGTGCATGCCATCATGGGCCCGAACGGGTCTGGTAAGTCGACGTTGTCTTATGTTTTGTCGGGCCGCGCGGGCTATGAGGTGACGGACGGCACGGCCTCATTGCTGGGTCATGATCTGCTTGAGTTGGAGCCGGAAGAGCGGGCTGCACTGGGGCTGTTCTTGGCGTTTCAATACCCTGTTGAAATACCTGGTGTGGGCAATATGACCTTCCTGCGCACGGCGGTGAATTCACAGCGTAAAATGCGCGGCGAGGACGAATTGTCAGCCGGTGAATTCCTGAAAATCATCCGCGCCAAGGCCAAGACATTGAAAATCGACGCCGAAATGCTGAAACGCCCCGTCAACGTGGGCTTTTCTGGCGGCGAGAAAAAGCGCAACGAGATTTTGCAAATGGCGATGCTTGAGCCAAAGATGTGCATTCTGGATGAAACTGACTCCGGCCTGGACGTTGACGCGATGAAACTGGTCGCCGAGGGCGTGAATGCGCTGCGCAGTGAGGGGCGCTCGTTCCTTGTAATAACCCATTACCAACGCCTGCTGGATCACATCAAACCGGACGTTGTGCACATCATGGCCAATGGTCGGATGATCAAATCGGGCGGTCCTGAGTTGGCGCTTGAAGTTGAAAACAACGGCTATGCGGATATTTTGGCGGAGGTTGCCTGATGGAGGCCGCACGTAAATCTGCCCAAGCGCGGTTTGAGGCCATGGGCCTGCCGCAGCGACGGGACGAGTATTGGAAATACACCCGACCCGATCTGCTGACCGTTCCAGACGCTCAGCCCGCTGCCCTGTTGATCCGGGACGAAGCGCCGCTGTTTGACACGATCGATCGGCTGAAACTCGTGTTTGTAGATGGCGTTTTTGATGCGGCGGCCTCGGATGATCTGTCGCTTGAAGGCATCGAAATTTCGCAGCTGGCGGATGCTGATACATGGGCGCAAGAGCTGTACGGTGTGCTTGAGGAAAACGGTCAATCACCCGTTGCGCGCCCCTTGGCCGCGCTGAATTCTGCGCAAGCGAAGGAAGGTGTTGTGATCCGTGCATTTGGCAAGGTGAGCAAACCTGTCAGCCTGGTTTACGTAAGAAAATCAGAGGCTTCTGATGTGATGCTGCACCACGTTATTCGTGTTGAAGAAGGCGCAGACCTGACTGTATTGGAAAACGGTCCAGCTGCCGCACGGCTGAATACTGTTATGGAAGTCGATATCGCCGATAAAGGTGCATTCCATCATGTTCGGGCAATGGGGCGCGATCATGAACGCCGTGCGGCCACCCATATGTTCGCACGCTTGGGCCATGAAAGTGTCTTTAAGAGCTTCACCATGACGGTCAACGGCAAGTTGACTCGCAATGAAGTTGTGCTGGAGGTGAACGGTGACAATGCCGTCGCGCATGTCGCGGGTGCAGCCATGGGTGACGGTGATTTCCTGCATGATGATACGGTATTCATTACTCACGACAGCCTGAACTGCGAAAGCCGCCAAGTGTTCAAAAAGGTGCTGCGCAACGGCGCGACGGGCGTGTTTCAGGGCAAGATTTTGGTCAAAGCTGGCGCGCAGAAAACCGATGGTTATCAGATGAGCCAATCGCTGTTGCTGGATGATGACAGCCAGTTTTACGGCAAACCCGAGCTGGAAATCTACGCAGATGACGTGATGTGCAGCCACGGCTCAACCACTGGTGCGATTGATGAGGAGGCGATGTTCTATTTGCAATCTCGCGGGGTCAACAAAGTCGAGGCTCAAGATCTGCTGGTATTGGCGTTTTTGGACGCCGCCGTGGATGAGATCGAGGATGAAGCCATCGCTGACGACATCCGAGGACGGCTTGAGGGTTGGCTGGCCCGTCGGCGCGACTGAACATGTCAGCGAGTGGTGACATACTGCAAAGCTATCGCGCGCCACGCGTGGTGATCCGCCGCCATCTGGATCGCGGCGTGGATGAGGGGCGTGTGCTCATGTTCCTTGTGGTGGCCTGTTTGATGGTATTCATCTCGCAATGGCCAAATGTGTCCCGTCAGGCGCATTTGGACCCGTCTATCCCGCTTGATATGCGACTTGGTGGAGCAATGCTCGGCTGGTTGTTCATTGCACCGTTGTTCTTTTATGCGCTCTCTGGTGTCAGCTATATGGTTGCTCGCGTCATGGGCGGAAAAGGCACGACATACGGGGCGCGGTTGGCGCTGTTTTGGTCCATGCTGGTAGTGGCACCGCTTTGGTTGTTGCATGGATTGATCGCCGGAATGATTGGGGCTGGGCCACAGTTGACGGTGGTTGGATTACTGCTGGCGGGCGCGTTTTTCTGGGTCTGGATCAGTTCACTGATCGAGACACAAAAACAGGTTTGAGGAAGATGAAATGTATGATGTAGAAAATATCCGTAAAGACTTCCCGATCCTGTCACGCCAAGTGAACGGCAAGCCGTTGGTTTATCTGGATAACGGTGCATCGGCGCAAAAACCACAGGTGGTGATTGATGCAATCACAACGGGGTATGCCAGTGAATATGCTAATGTTCACAGGGGCTTGCATTACCTATCTAATCTAGCAACAGATAAATATGAAGCGGTGCGCGGCACCATTGCCAAATTCCTAAACGTCAGCGATGAAAACGAGATTGTGCTAAATTCAGGCACGACGGAGGGCATCAATCTGGTGGCTTACAGCTGGGCCATGAACACCCTCAAAGCCGGTGATGAGATCATCCTGTCGGTGATGGAGCACCACGCCAATATCGTGCCATGGCATTTCCTGCGCGAACGCATGGGCATCGTTTTGAAATGGGTCGAGACCGACGCGTTGGGGGATTTGGATCCACAGCGGGTGTTGGACGCGATCACTGACAAAACCCGGCTGATCGCCGTCACGCATATGTCCAATGTTATGGGCACAGTGGTGGATGTAAAATCGATCTGCGACGGTGCCCGTGCGCGGGGTATTCCGGTGCTGGTCGATGGCTCGCAAGCCACCGTGCATATGCCCGTGGATGTGGCGGATTTGGGCTGTGATTTTTACCCGATTACGGGGCATAAGCTATATGGTCCTTCGGGGTCTGGCGCGATTTATATCAAGGCTGAACGCATGGCCGAGATGCGCCCCTTTATGGGCGGCGGCGATATGATCGACGAAGTACGGCGCGACGTTGTGACGTATAACACACCACCGATGATGTTCGAGGCCGGCACGCCGGGCATTGTGCAGACCATCGGTTTTGGCGTGGCACTTGACTATATGATGGGGCTGGGGATGGAGAACATCGCCGCCCATGAACGCGATCTCTGCGCCTATGCTCGCACCCGTTTGGACGGGTTGAACTGGCTGAATGTGCAGGGGCAATCGGCCACTAAGGGCGCGATTTTCTCGTTCACCATGCAAGGGGCAGCGCATGCGCATGACCTGTCGACTGTGCTGGACAAAAAAGGCGTGGCTGTGCGGGCAGGGCACCATTGCGCCCAGCCTTTGATGGAGCATCTGGGCGTCGTGGCCACGGCGCGGGCGTCGTTTGGATTATATAACACCAAGGCCGAAGTTGACGTGCTGATCGACGCGTTGGAGCTGTGTCACGAACTGTTTGCCTAGGCGCGTATTAACGATAAGCCTGTTCAAATTCGATCAACCGTTGTTTGCGCCACAAACCACCACCATAGCCCGTCAAGCTGCCATCAGCGCCGATCACACGGTGACATGGCACCACAAGCGCGATCTGGTTGGCGCCATTGGCGCGGGCCACGGCGCGGCTGGCGGTGGGGCGACCTATTTGCGCGGCAACTTGGCTGTAACTGCGGGTTTGGCTGGCGGGAATGGTTTGCAGAGCGTGCCAAACCTGCTGGGTGAAAGCGCTGCCATGATAGGCCAGCGGGGTTTGAAAATGCGCGTCATTGCCGTTGAAATACTGGCCCAACTCGCGTTCGATCTGATCGGTGATTTTGGTTCGCCCAAGCCCGATCGAACCTTTGGAAGACTCAAATAGGCGTTTTAACTCACCCGGCAAGGCTTTGCGTTCCGGGAACTCCAACAGGTGCAAAAACTGGCTGTCACAGACGGCGATCATCGCCCCCAATGGTGTGTCGATCCAACTGGCCGACAGCAGCGCGTCAGGTTTGAACTGGCTCGGGGCAATGCCCAACAGCTTTGCAAAGGCGGTCCGAAAAGCGCTGGCGGAGTCAAATCCGGCCATAACTTGTGCGTCGATCACCTTGCCTCCATCTGACAGGGTGGAAAACCCGTCGCGCAGACGCCGTTGCCGCGCCATTTCCAAAAATGTCATGCCAAAATGGCGCTTAAAGCTGCGCCGCACTGTGGAGGGATCAAGCCCCATTGTTTGAATGTCGTCCTCGCGCCAACGAAACTCGGGGCGTGCCTCGAGCGCCTGTAGCAGCTTGGCAATCATCGGGTCCGCATCGGCGGCGGGTTGTAGTGGAAAACAGCGTTTGCAGGACCTGAACCCAGCCTCAATGCATTGCCCCGGGGTCTCAAAGAACTGACAGTTCTCAGGCTTTGGCTTGCGGGCAGGGCAAGTGAGTCGGCAGAAAATGCCGGTGGTTTTGACGCCAACATAAATGCGCCCATCATAGCTTGCGTCGCGCGCTACAAGGGCGCGGTAGAGGATTTGATCGTCTGGAATATTAAACAACATACAGTTTGCTAACGCAGTTTCACATCATGTGCAGACTAAAATCGGGCGGTTATTGCATTATTTGACCATGACGCATCGGCAATACATGAATTGTGCGCGAAGGTCTGAAAACCATTTGCAGTGCGCATGACTTTGACATAAACCGCAACCATCGTGCACCCGTAGCTCAGCTGGATAGAGCGCTGCCCTCCGAAGGCAGAGGTCTCGCGTTCGAATCGCGACGGGTGCACCAATCATTTCAATAAGTTATAAGATTTGCAGGCGTAAGCGAAATTCAAAAGTAACCCCATAGTAACCACCGACTAAGGTTTTGTCCGTCTAATTCCCTTGGCTTGGTCGGTGGCGGGTTTCAGATTTCGAAAACAAACCACGTTCCCTTGGGATTTCTTTTGCCCCATTATTCTGTTAGTGTGGGAATAAGCCTGAATGAGGCCGTGATACTCAAGGTCTTGTCCCTTTTAGTTCCGGTCCCTGAACACATTTATGCGGCCTTTCGCTCGAAAGCCAAGGGGCTTTTGCCGCCGAGTGATGAATAGCGGCGGCGTGGATTTTAGAAGCCGTTGATGTACTGAA
>JAWSVK010000013.1:0-137300 GCA_033851955.1 Marinosulfonomonas sp. | reverse complement strand
CCAAACCCGCAAACTCTCGTTATGAATGAAGGAGCCTTGGGGGGCAGGTCACCTGCAGACTTCGTAAGTCTAGAAACACGAAATCATCAAAACCAATGCATATTGTTAACGATCCAAATTGTTCCGCGATTCCCATATCATAGCCCAATGAGCTACTCCCAATAAGCCCCACAAACCAATTAGGTAAAGACTATCTTTAAACTCATGTTCAAAATAGTTCACGACTAAACATATTCCCATCAAGATGTGTAAGGAAACGCCAAAAAACCATCTGTGGTCGTCAAAATTAAACATGTACCACAGCACACCGCCTGCTCCGAATAAGAATATAACAATCATATGGGCCAACCTCCTAGGGCGTTCCAAAATTGTCGTAAAAGTTAACAGCTATTTTAGCCCAACCCTTTAAGTTTTTCGTCGGCTTGCATTCACACTCATCACCAATTCTGAGCGGTATGGGATTTAACACTCTCCTGAACAGGAATGGTATTCCAACAGCAGCGCCAATGGACTTCAATCGTCGAGATTTTATTGCAGCTCCAGCTTTCACACCAAGACCAGCAAAAAATGCGCTGGAGATTACATCCCTAAAATCAATACATCTACCTCGGATTTCGCCATACTTAAGTATACTTATGCCAGACTGGATGATGAGATTCGCTGCAGCGCCAACTATTGCACGTCCTATGAATTCTCCTCTTTGATCAATATACCTATTCGGATTTTGCCCAGCATACCCATAAACACTCGCCCCATCAACCAACCCCAACGGGTCGGCCTGTATATACCGCCCCGTGGTCGGGTCATAATCTCGCATCCAGTTTTGGTGTAACCCGCTCTCGGATTGGAACCACTGACCGGGGAAGCGGAGGTTTATCGGAGAACCGCTGCTGGTGTGCACCCCGCCGAACGG
Organism: Marinosulfonomonas sp.; assembly: GCA_033851955.1. Taxonomy (GTDB): domain Bacteria; phylum Pseudomonadota; class Alphaproteobacteria; order Rhodobacterales; family Rhodobacteraceae; genus Profundibacter. Next base: position 136,387 of record JAWSVK010000013.1, on the reverse strand, counting down.
CAGATAGGTTGCTTCCCAGACCTTCGCCCCCGTCGCATCCGTCGCGAACACCGGCTTGCCGATGTGCTCAGAGCGGACGTAATACACCGCCCCACCCTCAATCACCGCAATCGGTTTGCCTTCGAACCAGACGTATTCCCGCAGCAAAGTGCTGACCTTACTCACCGGATCAAAGTCAAACTCCGCCATCCGGTTGCCATCTGGACCATAGACCGAGTTGATCACCTGACCCGTTTGGGTCAGGGTTCGAATGGCCTGTTGGCCCAAGTAATTATACTTGTACTCAGCCTGCATAACGCTATTGGTCGAGAAGCTCTCTATCCGGTTCGCTGCATCATGGGTATACCTTTACTTCTGATCCGAGCGATTATCATATTTGGCATCCTCTGCGGTACCATGGATGAGTATTTATGTGCGCAACTAGCCTAAAGTCTGTCGCAGGGAAGCCAGTAATATTATGCCCCAAAAATTCGATTATAGAACCAAATCTCTGCCAAAAAGAGAACCACGAATACAAAATAATGGGGTGTTATACTGCTAACTTTTTCTAACGGCACCAAGTAGGGCAGCAAAAGTAATGCAGTTAGTCCAGTTGAGCCCCAAATAACACGGATGGAGGTCTTCATACTTCGAAATCTAAAAGCAAACCAGAAAGCCATCGCAGCCAAAAATGCATTCACAGCAATCATCGTACTCCAAGTTATGAAAGCAAATCCCACACTCATCTCCCGAATCTAGAACCAACGTATTCGCCAACACCAGCGCCCAATCCCCCAACACCTTCGGCTATTAGGCTTTCAACACCCGCCCGAGATGCTTCGCGGCTCGCATTAAACATGGCACCCGCACCATACCGCCATCGCCCATATTGATACGCTGCACGGTTTCCAAATGCACTGCCTGCAAATGCTCCAGCAGCTCCTCCAAGATTAGTAAACCAAAACTTCGGGGAAGTAATTAGATCATTAAACGGTATTGGTTCTCCATCTCCACAGCCGCAACCTGTTGCTAGATAGTTAGCTCCAATTTGACCTGCACCGGCACCTACAAACCCAACCGCGCCAGCACCCAATGATGTCAGGCCTAAAGCCCCACCTGTTGCACCAGCTAAAGCACCTGCGCCTGCGCCTACAACTGCGCCCTCTATACAACCTGTAGTAAGGTAGCCAGCAACCCCTCCTGCTATTGCACCACCAACAGCACCGGGGATTCCAAGTTCTCCCCTCGGATCAATATACCTACTCGGATTCTGGCCCACATACCCATAAACACTTGCCCCATCGACCAAGCCCAGCGGATCAGCCTGTATATACCGCCCCGTAGTGGGGTCATAGTCCCGCATCCAGTTTTGGTGCAGACCGCTTTCCGATTGAAACCACTGGCCGGGGAATCTTAGGGTGATGTTGGCTCCGGACGAGGTATGCACCCCGCCAAACGGCAGGTACGTCGCCTCCCAGACCTTCGCCCCCGTAGCGTCGGTTGCAAACACCGGCTTGCCGATATGATCGGAGCGGACGAAGTAAACCACCCCGCCCTCAATCACCGCAATCGGCGCGCCTTCAAACCAGACGTATTCGCGGATCAGGGTGGAGGTACCCGCCACCGGATCAAAGTCAAACTCCGCAATCCGGTTGCCGTCTGGACCATAGACCGAGTTGATTACTTGCCCGGTTTGGGTCAGGGTTCGAATGGCCTGTTGGCCTAAGTAATTATACTTGTACTCGGCCTGAACCACCCCGTTGATGGAAAACGACTCCATCCGGTTTGCGGCATCATAGGTATAGCCATAGCCGGCGCCTGAGCGGTTGTCATAAGTCACATTCCCCGCCGCATCATGGGTGAAGGTCCGCGTGGTGCCGCCTGTGATCGAGGCCAAACGGTTGTCGGTCGTATGAGGAGTTAATAGGTAGAGCCCGACCAGTTACAATCTTGGCCTAATTATCAGATAGTAGATAGCGCATAAAATACATCCAACAATGATATCTACACTACTAGCCCAAATCTTTCCTGCGTTTTCCATAAAACCCACTACAACCATCGGCACCCCAAAACAGATAATGGGCACCATTATATCGATTACACGTCTGCTTATCAAAACTACTCTCCTTCTTAGTTCCGGCCCGTAGAACTTCTACGGCATTGCTGGATACAGCTATGATTGAGAATGGTACGACAGGCGTAATTGGTTGGCGCACTACCAACTGGTCCAGTTCCCGACGCAATTCCAACGCAGGCCCCCATCGTAAAGCAAAACCCCGTTTCAACAGCATCTAGCGAGCACTCATCTACACAACTATTGTATTGTCGATTATTGTTTATTGGGTTCTGCCAACCGCAATCCCCCGAAGGGCAATAGGTTTGAGGCCCAGTACATCGAATATACGTGTTCCCATCTCGCCCAGTATATTCGACACATCTTTCTCCTCTCGGGTCAATAAAGCGCATTGGATTTTGTAGAGCATAACTGTAAACTGACGCCCCATCAACCAACCCCAACGGATCGGCCTGTATATACCGTCCTGTGGTCGGGTCATAATCGCGCATCCAGTTTTGGTGCAACCCGCTCTCGGACTGGAACCATTGGCCGGGGAAGCGTAGGTTGATGTTGGTTCCGGTGCTGGTGTGGACGCCGCCGAACGGCAGATACGTTGCCTCCCAGACCTTCGCCCCCGTCGCATCCGTTGCGAACACGGGTTTGCCGATGTGATCGGAGCGGACGTAATAAACCACCCCACCCTCAATCACCGCAATCGGTTTGCCTTCGAACCAGACGTATTCCCGCAGCAAAGTGCTGACCTTACTCACCGGATCAAAGTCAAACTCCGCCATCCGGTTGCCATCTGGACCGTAGACCGAGTTGATCACTTGCCCCGTTTGCGTCAGGGTTCGAATGGCCTGTTGGCCCAAGTAATTATACTTGTACTCGGCCTGCACCACCCCGTTGATGGAAAACGACTCCATCCGGTTGGCGGCATCATAGGTATAGCCATAGCCGGCGCCTGAGCGGTTGTCATAGGTCACATTCCCCGCCGCATCATGGGTAAAGGTGCGGGTCGTGCCGCCTGCGATCGACGCCAAACGGTTGTCCGTCGAAAGGTAGTTATAGGTGTCGGTCGTTGTCACGGCCGCCACAGTGCTGGAGCGACTGGTCCGATTGCCCACTGCGTCATAGGTGAACCCCAACCCGCCATAGGCCCCATTGGCCGAAGCCACCAGTTCGCGGGTGGAATAGGTGAAGCTCTCGTTTCTGAGCGCATCCAGCTGGTCGGTGATTGAGGCCAGATTATCCCGCGCGGTGTAGCCCATATCGACATCCCGCAGGGTGGTGGTGGCATCAGAGTCGGTGATCCCGGTCAGACGGTAGGAACTGTCGTAGCTGCGTGTTTGGGTGAACCCATCGCCATAGGTCATCGAGGTCACCGGACCATTTGGCAGGTAGGTGATGTTGTCGATGATCGTGACGTAGGTGTTGGTGGCGAATAGTTTCACCCTGAGGCGGGTGATCCGGTCGTCCGTGTCATAATCGGAATAGATCCGGTTGTTGCTGACAGGATATTGCAGCCATTCATAGTTGCCCTCAAAATCCATCGCCTCGTAGGTGTTGTAGCGTTTGTTGGAGGGGTAGCGATATTTGTGGGCCGGATGCGGTCCGTCACCATAGACCGAGTAGGTCAGGTCGGTTCGGATTGCCCCATCCCAAACCAGTGCAATTTTGCCCGCAGAGGCGTGACCTTGGGTTGTCGAGTAGGTGAAAGTGACATCAGGCGTGCCGCCCGAGGGGTAGTCAATTTTGGTCAACTGCCCCGCGTCGTCGTAGACATAACCCACGATGATGCCACGCGCATCGGTCATGGATGTGACCAGCCCGCGGTCGTTGTAGCTGTAGCTCATTGTGCCTCGATCAGCAGAGAGCTCACTCACCACGTCGCCAAAGCCGTTATAGACCGTATCAGTGTCGATCAGGCGTGGGTCGGTGTATTTGGTGGTTTGGTCGGCATCGTTGTGTTCCATGCTGGTGGTTCCGCCAGCGCGGTCCACCACATCAACCAAGCGGTTGAGCGCATCAAAGCTTTGCGTGGTTTGCAGCGATGTCGGATCGGTGATGGTGTTGAGGTTGTCCTCGACGTCATGGGTAAAGTCCCACACCTGCCCCTGTGCGCCGGTGGTTTTTAGCAGGCGGCCAAGTTCGTCGAACTGGATGTCCTGCCAGAAGGTAGCGGCCGCAATGCCGTCGGAATATTCCGTGCGGGTGATATTGCCCATCGCGTCATGGGTATAGGTTGCAACCTCGCCAGTCGGACTGGTTGTGTCGGTCAGGCGGCGCGCCTCGTCATATGTGAAAGTCCATGTGTTGCCAAGCGTGTTGGTGACGCTCAGCAGTTGGCCGATCACATCATAGGTGTAGGTGTTTGTCGGAAGAACTGCCCAAGACGGGCCAAACCCAGAGCTGGTCACACGACCCAAGGCGTCATAGCCAAACACCCATTTTGTGCCATCCGGATTGTCGATACGGGTTGGTTGGCCCATCTCGTTCATCGAAATAATTGTGGTCACCAAGCCATTTGGATCCGTGGTTGTGAGGAGGTTTCCGTCCACATCATAGGTATAGGCAACCTCATCAACGACACCGTTTGCGGCCAGGCCAGGCCCATCAAGCAGGGTCAACACCTTCATGCCAGAAGCCAGCGTGGTATACCAATAGTCCCAAGTACGGACCTCGCCATTGTTTGGGCTGCCCAACAGCAGGTCTGTCTGGCTGTATTGTGTCAGCAGCCCTTCAGCGGAATAGCTGAAGCTCTCGCTCATTTGCGATGTTGTTCTGGTCAGTGGCATCTTGTAATCGGCATGCCAAGTGTAAGTGGTCACCCGAGGGGACAACCCGTCAGCATCTTCGGTTTTGGTCAGAACGCGTCCCTTGCTATCAAGGGTGTAAGTGGTTTTTGAGCCATTGCGCTCGGTGCGTTCATAAACAAACCCCTCGGGCTCGCTCGCACCTGGTGTGTAGTCATAGTTGAGGGCTGTGCCCAGACAATTGGAAGTCGCAACCCCTTGAACGGATGAGACCCGCTCCAGTCCCTCAACCAATGTTGTGGCGTATACAGTGTCACGCCCAAGTGGATTGGTAACTGTTGAGCTTGCTGCATCAAAAGTATGCGAGATCGCGCCGCCAAAATGTTCAGTTGAGCTTATTTTACCAGTAAAGTCGCCGCTGGATTGGTATGTAAAAGTAGCATAGTCGAACGCATTCCCATTGCCATCTACACGCCCATCGCGAATGGTTGTTAACGCTGGCGGATAATATACATCCGTAATTGCGCCATCCGTTAGATAAGAATATTCCGCAATAGTGTCGGTAGTTGAGTTATTTATATCAGTACGCGTGACAGAAGATATTTTAGGGTTATCTGGCGAAAGAGTATTTTCCGCATAGGCATAGTCGACAGATGTTTGAGGAGCAAAAGCTACCCCATCATAATCCGTATCAATTTCTATTTTTGAGACAACCCAAACAGTAGAGTTAGCAACGGCACTATTTGTCCATGTTAGCTCTGCACGTTGCCCACGATTGTCTGAAATGGCAAGCAGTTGATAGCGCCGAGTATCCGGGACGCCGGTGACGTGCGGAAATCTCTCCAATTGTATTTGGTATCCATCACTCCAGTTTATTTCATCAAGAAACCCAACGCCAGAAAGCTGGCTTGTTAGATGCTTCGTTGTTCCTCTTCCGTCATGGACGACATGAAGCCCACCGACTGATCTCTCCAGATCGTACGAATGCCATTTCCTCACGGCGACAGCTGCGCTTCCAGAACCTGAAAACCTGTAGCGGCCATTGTTCGGAGGGTAATAGCTTGAATTGCTTAACACGTCGCTGAATTCTTGCCGCCACACACCGGCGTGTCCCTTAACGTTGTCGAACCCATGCGCATTTATCAGTCTAACATCAGAGCGGTAAAAGCGTCTCAGCCTAAAGCGAGGATCCTTTTGCGAAACCCAGTCATCTGCTGTTTCAATCTTTGTCTGGGTGGTTGCGTCTGTAGGGTTTCCCGAAGATGGGCTGCACGTCGCAGGGGGAACACATAGGGGGCTGTTAGGAAATACACCCAACTCTGATCCGTCATCGGAAGTAATCACACACCAATTGGCGATAGGTGTAGACACTCCAGCATTATCAGTGCATGTCGCGCTAAATAATTAGTGAGTTTCCGCACTGGCCCCAATATCTTTTCCCAGATAAGCTAGGCTGGCGATAACACCAAGATTATATGAATTGCAGACATGGTTTGCTGAAGCACTCGTATCGCCCTGCCCAATAGGTTGCCGCCATAAGGGTTTTGTTGAAACAATTTCTTTTGCATATGCATTTGTACTTGAAACTAGCGATACAAAAATCGCGGTGAAAAGCACTCGAGCTAATGCGGATTTACCGCTAAAATCAATTTCTAACCATAGTAGAGTTAACCAATAATTAGAGTTTGGCAATAGAAATTACCTAGTACTTAAATCACTGTTTTTACAAGGCTATTATCCTTCTTAAGCGCTAAATAGGCCACTTCTCACCTACCGATTGCATTATATCCTCTCGATTTACCTTTCCTGATTCCACCAATGATAGTCCCCTTTGTATTAATGGGACGAACCCACCTCTCTGGAGCTATAGCCGAAAGTTGGTGACGAGTTGATTGGGTGGCATATCATAGCGGTGTTTAGCGACGCCGCACTTTTCCAAGAAAAGGATATGCCACATGAACGATGATACGACTATTGGGTTTCGCGATCCAGCAGGGTTTTCAGCTGATCCGTTGACGGATATATTGCGTCAGGGAGCGTGAAATTTGTTGCAACAGGCCATTGAAGCCGAGCTCGCTGATTTGATGTCCCGCTATTCAACAGAAACAGATGCGGGAGGCCGCCAACGGCTTGTTCGCCATGGCCACTTGCCCGAACGCAAAGTTATGACGGGGATTGGCCCGATGACCGTAAAGGTTCCGCGAGTACGGGATCGCGCAGCGGGGACTGAGAAGATCAAATTCGTATCCTCGATCCTGCCGCCCTATTTGCGCAAGGCAAAATCTGTGGAAGAGCTTTTGCCTTGGCTGTACCTCAAAGGTATTTCGACCGGCGATTTTCAGGAAACTCTGGCCGCGCTCCTGGGGCCAGACGCCGACGGCTTGTCTTCCAGCACGATTTCGCGGCTGAAGGCTGATTGGTGGTCTGACTATCAACGCTGGCAAAAACGGGACTTGAGCGTGCGTCGCTTTGTTTATTTTTGGGCGGATGGCGTTTACTTCAAACCACGAATGGATGAGGAAAAACAATGCGTTCTGGTCATTGTTGGTGCTGACGAGTGGGGTAACAAGGAAATATTGGGCCTGACTGACGGCTATCGCGAAAGCACGCAAAGCTGGCGAGAATTATTGCTCGAACTCAAGCGGCGCGGTATGGAAACAGCTCCTGATTTGGCCGTAGGTGACGGTGCTTTAGGGTTTTGGAATGCCCTCCGCGAGGTGTTTGGCAAAACCCGCGAACAGAGATGTTGGGTGCATAAAACAAGGAACATATTGAACGCCATGCCCAAATAACTACAGGCGAAAGCCAAAGGCCATATCCATGATATCTGGCAGGCCGAAACCAAGGAAGAGTCAATCTCGGCCTTCGATTTCTTCGTTGAAACCTATGGTGTGAAATATGAAAAGGCCGTTGGAAAATTGACCAGGGATCGCGACGTTTTGCTCAGCTTCTATGACTTCCCAGCGGAGCATTGGAAACACATTCGAACCACCAATCCAATCGAGAGCATCTTCGCAAATGTTCGTCACCGCACCAAGAAAACCAAAGCCTGTCTGAGCCGAAAAATAGCGTTGGTAATGACGTTCAAATTGATGATGTCTGCAAAAGGAAAATGGCGCAAATTGGATGGTGCCCATCGACTGCCCGAAATCATTCAGGGGATTGCCTTCAAGGATGGTATCAAACAAACTCAACTTGCAGCCTGATTACAGCGTCTCCAACTTTTGGGCATAGCTCGGGTTCCGCTCGCCCATAGTGCCTGCTTCAAACTCCTTTAGAAAAGGCTCGCTTGCAAATGAGAAGGTCTTTTCATTTTTCAACTCTCCGCGCGAGTGCTTTCCCCGCAGGGTAAGATACCAATCCTCGGCAACCTCTTTGGCCATTTGAAGGCTTTCTTGCTTACTTGAAATTCTGTGGTTCTTTCCGTTTAGAAAAGTCGCGCATTGCCAGAAGCGGCTATTTTCTCTTCTGTAAATGTGAACTCTCTCATGAGAATCGTGTGTTTTTCGATTGTCATGTATCACCCCCTATTTATGTGAAAGTGTGTAAGCTATGTGTAACACATTATCACTAGGTCGGGCTAGATGGAAAACATTCAACTGATTGTTATTGCTGTTATTTTGGTGACCCCGACTGGATTCGAACCAGTAACCTGCCCCTTAGGAGGGGGCTGCTCTATCCAGTTGAGCCACGAAGCCACGCGCTTACAAGGTTACGCAAAACCGACACCGACTTCCAGCGTCAAAATGAAGCGCGCAGCGTACTTTACAGTTGATCGGCAGCAAAGATCGCAACAATTCCGTTAGCATTCTGAAGGCCGCAACACAGAAATTCTCGGGTTTACTTACCTCTCTTGGTGAAATAACATATTCATTATCAAGAATATGATTGCAACTCCACCACAAGGACATCCGATATGAAGCTCCTGTTGCCCTTTTTCATTCTGCTGTTTGGCGCAACCGCCGCCCAGAGCGAGACGCTGACCATCACCCCCCAATCGATCATCGAATGGAAAGCCGTCTACGGCGTGGTTGAAACCCGCAACCGCATTCCAGCCCGCGCCCGCATCAGCGGTACCATCGTCGCGTTGGATGTCACCGAGGGCGATTTCGTCACCGCAAGCCAACGCATCGCCTTGGTGATCGACGACAAACTTGAATATCAACTGGCCGCTTTGGATGCCCAAATCAGCGCCCTTACGGCCCGTCTAAAAACCGCTAACGAAGACTTGGCGCGTGGCGAAGCTCTGATCAAACGCGGCACAATCACTGCGCAACGGCTCAGCCTTTTGCAATCCCAAGTCGACATCCTGAACGGCGAGGTTCGTGGCGTAGAGGCCCAGCAGTTGGTGATCGACCAACAGGTCTCTGAGGGGGCCGTTCTAGCCCCAGAAGCTGGCATCATTCTGGATGTGCCCCCTGCCAAAGGCTCTGTCATCACACCGGGCGAAACCATCGCAATTATTGGCGGCGGCGGCGCGTTCCTGCGGCTTTCGGTGCCCGAACGCCACGCGACAGCCCTAAAACAAGGCGACACCATTTCGATTGGCGAAAACCAAACGGGGCGGCTCGTCAAAATCTATCCGCAAATCGAAAATGGCCGGGTTTTGGCTGATGTCGAGGTCGCAGACCTTGACGATCGCTTTGTTGGCCGTCGCATTCCTGTGCGGCTACCTGTTGGCGAACGCGACGCATTGATGATGCCGCAGTCCGCTGTTTCCATTCTGGGCGGCATCGATTTTGTTGCGATTCAGGTCAACGGTGAACCTCTGCGCCGCGCTGTGGTATTGGGTGCCGAAGTGACGATTGACGGAGCACCCTGGGTCGAAGTTTTGACCGGCGTTGCAACGGGTGATGTGTTGGTGATTGATCATGAATGATGACCTAGATAAACAAGCAAGCACGCTTGGCATCGCGGGTCAGCTGACCCGAAAGTTCATCGCCTCCCCGCTGACGCCGCTGATATTGCTGGCGTCTCTTGCGGTTGGGATGATCGCGCTGGCCAGCTTGCCCCGCGAGGAAGAACCTCAGATTTCGGTGCCCTTGGTCGACATCCATGTGCAGGCCGCGGGCCTCAAAGCCGAGGACGCTGTAAAGCTGGTCACAGAGCCGCTGGAATCCATCGTCAAAAGCATCGACCAGATCGAACATGTCTACTCCTCAACCCGCGACAACCAAGTCATGGTCACAGCGCGTTTCATCGTTGGCGTCGATGCCGAGACTGCGATTTTGAGGGTCCATGACAAACTGCGCGCCAATATGGACCGCATTCCGGTCGGCATTCCTGAACCATTGGTGGTGGGGCGCGGCATCAATGATGTGGCGATTGTCACGCTGACGTTTTCGCCAAAACCTGGCCAAACCGCAATGACCGCCAACGATCTGACTCGCATCGTGCGCGAAGTCGATTCCGAGATCAACAAAATCGACGACATCGGGCTAACCTATTTGGTCGGCGAGACCACCGAGGCACTGCGCGTTGCCCCCGACCCCGAAAAGCTGGCGCTTTATGGCGTGACGTTGCAGCAACTGGTGAACAAAGTGCAGGGCGCAAATTCGACCATGCCGGCGGGCAGTCTGCGCGATGGTGGCGAACAGGTCGGCCTGATATTGGGCGGCACCCTGTCCACGCCCGACCAGATCGGCAATCTGAAACTCACCTCGCGCGATGGGCGACCTGTTTATTTGCGTGACGTCGCTGATGTCAGTTTCGTCACAGATTTAGACGAAATGCACGTCGCTACCCTGCACCGTGGTGAAGATCACAAAATCGAGCGCATGCCCGCCGTGACGCTGGCGATCGCCAAACGGGCGGGTGCCAATGCGGTCAATGTCGCCGCGGCCATCCTGCACAAAATCGAGAGCCTTGAAGGCGGTTTGATCCCCAACAGTATCAATGTCGAAGTGACCCGAAACTACGGCGAAACCGCCGATGAAAAGGCCAACGAGCTGTTGTTCCACCTGGGCCTTGCCACGGTGTCGATTGTTGCGCTGGTGTTGATCGCAATCGGCTGGCGTGAGGCCATCGTGGTTGCGGTCGTGATCCCGATGACCATCCTGCTGACCCTGTTTGCGACATGGTTGATGGGCTACACCCTGAACCGCGTGTCGCTGTTTGCGCTGATCTTTTCCATCGGGATTTTGGTGGATGACGCCATCGTCGTGATCGAAAACATCGCGCGCCACTGGGGCCTAAAACCCAAAGGCCAAAGCCGAATGGGCGCCGCAATCGCCGCCGTGGCAGAAGTCGGCAACCCCACCATCGTGGCCACCTTAACCGTGGTGGTCGCCCTGCTGCCGATGCTGTTCGTGTCGGGTCTAATGGGTCCCTACATGAGCCCAATCCCCGCCAATGCTTCTGCCGCAATGATCTTTTCGTTTTTCATCGCCGTCATGGTGACCCCGTGGTTGATGATGAAGGTCGCTGGCAAGGCCGAGCTGCACCACAGTGAAGACGCCGAAACCGGCGGACGACTGGGCAGCCTCTACACCTTTGTTGCCCGCCCCCTGCTACGCAACAAAAGCGTCAGCGCGATATTCCTCATGGTTGTGGTGGTGGCCTCATTTGGCTCACTGGCCGCGATATATACCCGCGATGTCACCGTAAAATTGCTGCCGTTTGATAATAAATCCGAACTCTCTGTGGTGATTGACCTGCCCGAAGGTGCCTCGGTCGAGGCCACCGATGCCGTCGCCCAACAGGCCGCCCGCATCGCGCTTGGACTACACGAGGTCACCTCGGTGCAAACCTATTCCGGCACCGCCTCGCCGTTCAATTTCAACGGGCTGGTACGCCACTATTTCTTGCGCCAATCGCCTGAACTTGGCGACGTGCAGATCAACCTTGAAGGCAAGGATGAGCGCGACCGTACCAGCCATGAAATTGCGCTGGAGCTGCGCGGGTTGCTGGCCGAAATGGACGTGCCCCCCGGCACCAACATCAAAACCGTTGAACCACCCCCCGGCCCCCCCGTGATCGCCACATTGCTCGCCGAAGTTTATGGGCCCGATGCAGACACCCGCCGAGAGGCAGCTCGGCGTATTCGCACAGCGTTCGAGGCCGTGCCCTATGTCGCCGACGTCGACGACGGGTTCGGAACCCAACCGCGCCGGATGCGGGCAGTGCTGTCGCCGGATGATCTGGAGTTTCATCACGTTCAGGAAAGCGACGCCTTGCAGACCTTGCGTTTGCTGAACAACCAAACCACTGTCGGCTATTCTCACCGTGGCAAAACTCGCCAACCGATCCCGATTGTCGTGGGCCGCGACCGCAGCGACCGCGTCATGGACGAACGCGTTATGGCCACACCTGTGCCAACCAACGTTCTGCCGGGAGACCGCGGCGTGGTCGAATTGGGCGACGTCGTCACCATAGTGACCGAACGCGCCTCATTCCCGATTTTCCGCCACAACGGACGCTACGTTGAAATGGTGATGGGCGAAATGGCAGGCCAGTTTGAGGCCCCGTTGTATGGTATGTTGGCCGTCGCTGCCGAGCTGGACAAAATGGATTGGTCCGACATGGAGAAACCTGTGATTAGCCTTAATGGCATGCCTTCGGACGAAACCGCGACCACCCTGTTGTGGGACGGCGAATGGGAGGTCACTTGGGTGACCTTCCGCGACATGGGCGCGGCCTTTGGCGTAGCACTGCTGGGCATATACATCCTTGTGGTCGCACAATTCGGATCATTCCGCCTGCCGCTGGTCATCCTAACGCCCGTGCCACTGACCTTCCTAGGCATCATATTTGGGCACTGGTTGTTTGGCGCGCCCTTCTCTGCCACCTCGATGATCGGCTTCATCGCCTTGGCAGGGATCATCGTGCGCAACTCGATCCTGCTGGTGGATTTCATTCGGCACGAGGGCAAAGGCAACGTCGATCTGGACATCCTGATCGCCGCCGGTGCCACCCGCTTTAAACCCATCTTGCTGACAGCGATCGCCGCGATGATTGGCGCGGGCGTGATCCTGACCGATCCAATTTTCCAAGGGCTCGCAATCTCACTGCTGTTTGGCTTGGCCACATCAACCATCCTAACCGTGCTGGTGATCCCAGCAATCTACCGCGTGTTCAAAATGTAGCTCGAAACATTGCTGCATAAAAAAGGGGGAGCGCTGTTGGCCCACCGCTCCCCCTTTTTATCCGTGGTCACCATAGATTCGAAAAGATAGGGCAACCAGCGAACAATGATGTTAGCGGTAACATATCCGCAACACATCTGCAACATCAACCTTGGACAAGTCGCGAATTACCGCTATCAATGGGAAAACACCCAGTCAGGATGCCCACCCGTGGACCCACAACATACCCCCCCAAAACGCATGCTAACCCTGCGCGACGTTTCCGAAGAGGCGGGCGTCAGCGAAATGACCGTCAGCCGCGTGTTGCGAAATCGCGGCGACGTTTCCGACGCGACACGGCTTAAGGTCAATGAAGCCGCCAAAAAGCTGGGCTATGTTCCAAATAAGATAGCCGGCGCTTTGGCATCGCAACGGGTCAATCTGGTGGCGGTGATTATCCCGTCCATGTCCAACATGGTGTTCCCAGAGGTCATGACCTCGATCTCCGAAGTGCTGGACGAAACCCCCTTGCAACCGGTGATCGGTGTCACCAATTACCAGCCCGAAAAAGAAGAAGCCGTGCTGTTTGAAATGCTGTCATGGCGTCCGTCTGGCGTCATCATCGCCGGGCTCGAGCACACCGAGGCCGCCCGCGCCATGATGCGCAACGCCGATGTTCCGATCGTTGAAATCATGGATCTAGATGGCGACCCGATTGATGCCATCGTTGGGGTATCGCAACGCCGTGCAGGCCGTGAAATGGCCGAAGCCATCATCGCCCAAGGCTATCGTAAAATCGGCTTTATGGGCACCAACATGCCGTTGGACCACCGCGCCCGAAAGCGACTTGAAGGCTTTACAGAAGCGCTGCAAAAAGCCGGGATCAAAATCCAAGATCAGGAGTTTTACTCCGGTGGCTCCGCTCTCGTGAAGGGCCGCGAAATGACCGAAGCAATCCTGAAACGCTCGCCGGATCTGGATTTCCTCTACTACTCCAACGATATGATTGGCGCGGGTGGTTTGCTCTATTGCCTTGCCAACGGCATCGATGTTCCGGGCAAAGTTGGGCTGGCGGGCTTCAACGGGGTTGAGCTGCTGGACGGTTTACCCAAACAACTGGCCACCATGGACGCCGAGCGTCATAAAATTGGCCGCATCGCCGCCGAAATCATCGCCGCACGTGCCAATGGCCAAGAGGTCGATCTGCGCGTGGAACTCAAACCACGCCTGCAATTTGGCGACACCCTAAAGCGTTAACCCCGCTGCAACGTCACAGGTGGGTTGCGCCGCACCAGCCGTAAAACGATGGCCAATGTCGACATGCAAATCCAAAATATCTGCACCAGCGCCGCGGCCAAGTTAAAGCTGTTCATCAACCCAGCCAAAACAAACGAGGCAGCGCAAAAATTAATTGCGAAATAAATGAGGCTGTCTCCGGTCAAAATCCTGAACGTCAAAAATGTGTAATTCAGTACATATAACAGGAAACCCGCAATCCCAAGAAATTCAAAAAATCGGTGTGAAAAATTAATATATTCCATATCCTTACCTTCAAAAATGAGTATGCAAAAATATCAGGTGTTGGTAATCGTGTCGTCTAAAGTCGTATCGTCTAAATGAGCAGTTCTAATGAAACTGATACTAGCATTGTCTTTCTAGCAAGTCAGGTAGGGAAAACCTTACCAATTGACCCAGCCGTGGATTTGGATATGCTTTTTTGCATTGCCACTTGACCTTCCAGTAACTGGAAGCCCTATGTGACCACTGAACGCATATCTCAATTTTCGGTAGCCCAATGACCAACCAATCAACAACCTCCTTCCAGATCCAAGGCTTGAACTGTGCCGCCTGCGTAGGTCGCGCCGAAAAAGCATTGAATGCGATCACCGGCGTGACAACAGCCACCGTCAATTTGGCCAGTGAAACCGCGCAGGTTTCCTATGAAGCCCCGGCTGACACAGACGCCATGATCAGCGCCTTATCTGATGCCGGATACCCTGCCGCGACCCAGCAAGCGACGTTTGATATAGAAGGTATGAGCTGCGCATCCTGCGTTGGTCGCCTCACCAAAGCGATTGCCGCAGGCGCAGGCGTGGTAGAGACATCCGTCAACCTAGCCACTGAAACCGCCACCGTACGTTTCGCAACCAAAGCCACCACCCCCCGCGAGATCATGACCATCGCGGCCAATGCTGGATACCCTGCCACACCCAAATCGGATACCCGTGCCGCACCCGATGATCGCGCCGCGCGCAAAGCCAGCGAACTTACTCGCCTTGGCTGGCTCACCTTGATCGCGGCCATTCTAACACTGCCAGTGTTTACGATTGAAATGGGCGGCCATTTCATTCCCGGCGTGCATCACTGGGTGAATGCCAACATCGGGGCACAAAACAGTCGCTTGTTACAGTTCGTCTTAACCACCTTGGTGCTGTTCGGCCCCGGATTGCAGTTTTACCGCATTGGCATCCCTGCCCTGTTCAAGGCCGCGCCCGAGATGAATTCGCTGGTCGCGCTCGGCACCGCTGCCGCCTATGGCTATTCTGTGATCGCAACTTTTGTGCCGCGGCTACTGCCAGATGGCACCGACAACGTCTACTTTGAGGCCGCCGCCGTGATCATCGTGTTGATCTTGCTTGGTCGCTATCTTGAGGCGCGTGCCAAGGGGCGCACCGGTGAGGCAATCCGCAAGTTGGCGGGCCTCGCCCCCAAAACCGCACGGGTCGAGCGCGACGGTGAAATCGTTGAACTGGCAATCGACGACATTCAGCAAGGCGACATCCTGCACCTCCACCCCGGCGAGAAAATCGCAACCGATGGCGTTGTCCTAAACGGCAGCTCGTTTGTTGAGGAAAGCATGATCACAGGCGAGCCGGCGCCCGTGCAAAAAACCACCGGCGCGCGGCTTGTCGGCGGCACCATCAACGGCGAAGGTGCGCTAACGTTTCGTGCCACTGAGGTCGGCGCTGATACCGTTTTGGCCCAGATCATCCAGATGGTCGAACAGGCCCAAGGCACCAAATTGCCAATTCAAGGCTTGGTCGACAGGATTACCGCAGTCTTTGTCCCCGCCGTGCTAGTCGCCGCCGCGCTCACCTTCGCGATATGGTTCACCATTGGCCCCGATCCCGCGCTCAGCTTTGCCTTGGTTGCGGGCGTGTCAGTGCTGATCATCGCTTGCCCCTGCGCGATGGGTCTGGCAACCCCGACCTCGATCATGGTCGGCACGGGACGCGCTGCCGAAATGGGCGTGCTTTTTCGCAAGGGCGACGCGCTGCAAATGCTGCAAGAGACCAGCGTCGTGGCCTTGGACAAAACCGGCACCTTAACCGAAGGCCGCCCCGAATTGACCGACTACACCGTCGCCAAGGGGCATCATTTTGACGATGTATTGCGTATTGCAGCGGCAGTCGAATCCACCTCCGAGCACCCCATCGCCAAAGCTATTGTGCGCGCAGCGGCGGCTAAAAACATGACCTTACCCATGGTCATGGAGTTCACCTCGATCACTGGATACGGGGTGCGCGCCGTGGTGGATAACAAAGAAATCTTGATCGGCGCAGATCGTCTGCTCACACGCGAAGGCATCCCATTTGAGGCATTTCAAATCCAAGGTAACGAACTGGGTTTAACGGGAAAAACGCCGCTCTATGTCGCGATTGACGGGGTCGCCGCAGCACTGATCGCAGTCTCTGACCCGATCAAAAAATCCACGCCAACCGTGATCAAAGCATTGCAAGGCCTTGGCTTAAAGGTCGCGATGATCACTGGTGACAACCAAGGCACCGCCAAGGCGATTGCGCATGAATTGGGCATCGATCATGTGGTGGCAGAAGTCCTGCCTGACGGCAAAGTCGCGGCATTGAACGAACTGCGCAGTGACGGCAAGATTGCCTATGTCGGCGACGGGATCAACGACGCGCCAGCCCTTGCCACAGCAGACGTCGGCATCGCCATTGGCACCGGCACCGATGTCGCCATTGAAGCGGCAGATGTGGTGTTGATGTCGGGTGATCTGAACGGGGTGATCAACGCCTTTGACATCAGCCAGCGCACCATGCGCAACATCAAACAAAATCTGTTTTGGGCGTTCGGCTATAACATCGTGCTGATCCCAGTGGCGGCGGGCCTGCTCTATCCGATCAATGGTCTTTTGCTGTCCCCGATGCTGGCAGCGGGTGCAATGTCGCTTTCAAGCGTGTTTGTGCTGTCAAATGCGCTGCGATTGCGGTGGGCCCCAACCGCTCATCAGCCCTAACGGGCTTTTTCGCTAAATTAGTTCCAAGGATTGACGAACCACGCCCGTCTAATCAATTGTGATGCGGATGGAAACAACAGACGAGACACTTGCCCAAGCAGCGGCAGATGGCGACCGCGAGGCTTTCTCGTTGTTGCTCGCCCGCAGCTATGACCGCCTGTTCGGCCTGTGTTTTCGCCTCACCGGAACCCGTGCTGACGCCGAAGACTTGACCCAAGACATCTGCGCCGCCCTGCCCGCCAAACTGGCCAGCTTCAAACGTCAAGCGCGGTTCTCGACTTGGCTCTACCGCGTGGCGGTCAACGCCGCCCACGACCGCCGCCGCCGCATGGCTACCCACACCCGCGCCGCCGATGGTTGGGGCGATTGGGAGGTCAACCGCGTCGCCAGTAACAAAGAGACTCAAGACGGCATCGACTGGTTGGCCCAAGCCATGTCCAGCCTGTCACCGGAATTGCGCGACACCTTGGCACTGACGTTGGAGGACGAAATGACCCACCGTGAAGCAGGCGACGTTTTGGGCGTGTCCGAGGGCACCATAAGCTGGCGCATGGCCGAGGTGAAAAAGCACCTGCGCGTCCTGCATGAAGAGGAGCAAAAGGCATGACTGACGATCTGAAGCACCTAAAAGACGCCATGAAAACGGCCACGCCTGATGCAGCCTCCAAAGACGCACATCTGGCCCTTGCGATGAAAAACTTCGACGATTTACAGGGTTCTCGCCAAGGATCAGCCTCCGAGGCCCGTCATACTCCTGATCGCCCGACACTCATGTCGCGCATTTCATCAGGAGTAATTCACATGTTTCATTCCGTCACCACCCGAAACGCATTGGCGGCCACCACATCCATCACCGCCGTTGGCATTGGCGTGTTCTTTTATGCGCAGCAACCCGATATCAGCTTTGATCTGCCAAAACCGTATGTTGTTGCGGACGAGGTAACTTTGGATAGGCCTATCGCCCAAACTAACACAACACGTCCCTCGCAGCGTGACGATGCCGTGCTCTCAGTTGAGGAGCCAGAAGGACGGGTGATGATACAGAACTCCGGCGCAGCCCCCACAAAGACCGAAGCCGACGGGCTTGCGGCTGAAATCGCGCCTGCTTCTCCCCGACTTGCCCGCAAGGTGGCCCCCGCCCCAACGGGCGGTATCGTGAATGGTATGGCTGTATATGAATCCAAAGAGGTGAACATACCCTCCCAACCCAACACCGAAACCTTCGCCAACGCCGACGCCAACCCCATCAAAATTACCAATGACGAACCCGTCTCGACCTTCTCAATCGACGTCGACACCGCGTCCTATTCGGTGATGCGGGGCAGCCTGCTGAACGGCCATTTACCCGACCCACAGTCGGTGCGGGTCGAGGAAATGATCAACTATTTCCCCTACGACTACCCCGCACCAGATGCGAATGAAGCCCCGTTCAAACCCACCGTCACTGTGTTTCCTACCCCATGGAATGACGCCACCCAATTGGTGCACATCGGCATTCAAGGCCAGATGCCCGCCATTGAAACCCGCCCCGCGCTGAACCTTGTGTTCCTGATCGACACCTCGGGCTCCATGGAAACCCCCAACAAATTGCCCCTGCTGATCCAGAGTTTCCGGCTGATGCTGTCCGAACTGCACCCAGACGACGAAGTGTCGATCGTCACCTATGCGGGCAGCGCGGGTCAAGTGCTGGAACCCACCCGCGTCAAAGACAGAGCCAAGATCATGGCCGCCTTAACGCGGCTATCTGCGGGTGGCTCGACCGCAGGTCAACAAGGGCTGCAACAGGCCTACGCCGTGGCCGAAGACATGCGCGCAGATGGCGAAATCAGCCGCATCATTTTGGCGACCGATGGCGATTTCAACGTCGGCATCCGCAACCCAGATCAGCTGAAAGACTTCATCGCTAAAAAACGCGACAGCGGCACATATCTATCAGTGCTGGGCTTTGGCCGTGGCAATCTGGACGACGCCACCATGCAAGCACTGGCGCAAAACGGCAACGGCACAGCGGCCTATATCGACACCCTGTCCGAGGCCCAAAAAGTGCTGGTCGATCAGTTGAGCGGCGCGATGTTCCCGATTGCCAATGACGTGAAAATTCAGGTTGAGTTCAACCCCACCCAGATCGCCGAATACCGCTTGATCGGCTATGAAACCCGCGCCCTGGCCCGCGAGGATTTCAACAACGACAAAGTGGACGCCGGTGAGATTGGCGCGGGTCACACCGTAACCGCGATCTATGAAATCACCCCAATCGGATCAGACGCCATTCTAAATGACGCGCTGCGCTACCAGCCCGCCCCCGAGGGCGTCGGCAACGGCGAACTTGGCTTCCTAAAGCTGCGCTACAAAACTCCGGGCGAAGATGTTAGCCAACTGCTGACCACCCCGATCACTGCAGACATGGGGCAGCTCAGCGACGACATCCGTTTTTCGGCCGCGATTGCAGGCTACGGCCAACTGCTGACGGGTGGTAAATACCTTCAAGATTGGGGTTATGATGCGTTGATCGACCTGGCCAACGACACCAAAGGCGAGGACGCTTTTGGCTATCGCTCCGAGGCGATCAAACTGATGCGCCTGGCCAAGTCATTGAGCGATAATTGATCTTATTTTTGTTCTTCAAATATCCGCGCCGCAGGCAAGAAAACTTTTGGGCCTGCGGCGCGGATATTTAGGAAAAGAAGAAACTGGGCGCGAAGCAATCGGCCTCGCGCCCAAAACTTTTTCAAAGAATGCCTTAGCTAGCTTTTTTGACCTTCTTGGATTTACCTTCAACGGTCTTGGCTGCCGTCGACACATCCGAAGCAATCTGGATTTGACGCGGTTTCAAAGCCTCGGGAACTTCGCGCATCAAATCAATATGCAGCATCCCGTCCTTATGCGCCGCCCCACTCACGCGAACGTGGTCCGCCAAATGGAAACGCCGCTCAAACGCACGGGTGGCAATACCGCGATGCAGATAGGTACGTTGTTCTTCTTGGACTTTGCGCGCCGTCACAACCAGTGAGTTTTCACGCACCTCGACAGACAGATCTTCATCCGAAAACCCGGCAACGGCGATTGTAATACGCCATGCATCCTCGTCGGTTTTCTCAATGTTATAGGGCGGGTAGGTTTGTTTACTGACATCATTTGTGAACACGCGGTCCATTATGTCGGCAACTTGGTCGAAACCAACAGTGGTGCGGTATAGCGGTGCAAGGTCAAAATTTCTCATATCGTTCATCCTTATCTAAGCGACAAATGTAAGTGGCCTTCCGTCATGGACAGACCGTTTGCGATTGCCAAACCCGCGATGCGGCGTCTGGTGATAATAAGATGGGAAGTGATTTCTAAGGTTTCAAGCCACGCGGGTTAAATCGCGGATCAAAAAACGCCTTTGCCAGATCGAAATGCCGCCATTAGTTCAGGCACCAATCCAGCAAGGTCCATGCCCCAAGCCACTGTTTTGCCTTGCTCTCGGCGACCACTTGAAATGATCGAAACGATGCGAGCGCGGGACCCAGACCGATCAAAAACCGGTGCCCCAGAGGAGCCAAAATACACATCACACGAGAATGCTGCCAAGCTTTTGTGCGTGCCAATCACGTCGCATTTCTTTTGCCAAGACAGCGTTTCGTCCCGCCCCCGCGCGTAAGAAACCACACTGACCTCGCGGCCCATTTGAGACAGGGATTTCACTAAAAACGGCGCAGCCGAAGCTGCCGCGATCGGTTGTTCCAATTGCAATAACGCCACGTCGTTTTGGATATTCACCCGTGGGTCACCCCCACGCGGACGATATTGCAAGGGCAATACAGCGCGGCGAACGCGGCGCGTGGCAACGGATTTTCCATCGCGCAAACCGGCCATAAACACCAGGTTTTTTGGATCTCGACGTGCGCCAGTGTCTTTTGCAAATAGACAATGCGCCGCCGTCAAAACAATGTCAGTGCGCAGTAAAACGCCCGTGCAATAGCCCGTTTTGCCGATCATTACCTTGCCCACGGCCTCCCACCCCAAGGTGTCAGACCGCAGCGTCAAACGTCGTAAACCGGTGCTTTCGCCCAAGGCCGGCAAGCTCATATTGGTCAAAATTAGCGCCGCGATGATTGCAGGTTTAAACATCTTCACGGTCGTAAAAACTTGGCCCCGGTGCGGCTAACACCGCCCTGCATCACCAGTTTCCCTGATGCGGGTTTCACCCGTTGAAACGGTCCCTCAGTGGCTTTCAACTCAGTCAAAATTTCCGCCAGCGCATCTTCCAACACCATGCCCAGCGCCACCTTTTGCCCATTCACATCGGCCATGGCCGAGACCACAGAAACGATCCGTGGTACCTGCCCATCTTCGCCCATCAAAAAGACCGGCGCACCGGATGACCCATAATTAACATCGCAGGACATGATCAAAGTGCCCGATTGGCGGGCCATGACGTTACAACTCTCTTGGATCGATGGTGATTCAGCGCGGTCACGGGCATAGGACACGATGCCAATTTCCGTCCCTTTGCGCGGTCGCAAGTCGGTCTGAAACGGTGTGATCGAGGATTTGTTGATAGGCCGTGCCAGCTGCAAAACCGCCAGATCATGGCGCACACGGATCTCGGTTTCGCCTTTTGAAAACTCATAAGATGGGTGAACCACAGCGCGTTTCACATTCGCATAAGCGCTGGCACGCCCGCCGCGCCATCCCGCCAGAAATTCGATTGTGGTGTCATCGACCCGCTCGCCGGACTGTTTGTCATAGACACAATGCGCCGCTGTCAGCACCAGATCCGGTGCAATCAACGCGCCTGTACACATGCTTTTACCAGCGATATTCAGCCGTCCAACGGCCTCCCATCCACGACTGTCATCACCGGTCAACATTTTGCGCAAACCACCCGATTGGTCAGCGTTTCCCGCTGTCGCAAAGCTGGCGGCAAGGGCCAAAATACTGAAAAATTTGCGCATGTTATCTCCACTGTTTCGTGGTGAGTATCGATGCGATGCGGCAGGATTAAGGCTGATTTTCGTCAATTTCGCGTGGTTTTGGCCCGCCTGTGGCCCAATCCAGCAGCTCAACAGTATGAACAATAGGCACATCCGTGCCGCCGCCAATCTGCATCATACAGCCGATGTTACCCGCCGAAATCACGTCAGGTTGCTTGGCTTCAAGCGTCTGAACTTTGCGGTCCTTCAACTGCTGCGAAATCACCGGCTGCATCAAATTATACGTGCCCGCCGAGCCACAGCACAGATGGCTGTCCGCTGGCTCAACCACCTCAAATCCGGCACGTTTCAACAAGGTTTGGGGATGGGTTTTAATCTGCTGCCCATGCTGCAACGAACAGGCCGAATGATAGGCAACGCGCATGTCCTTGGGCGCGCCTTTGGGCATATCCAGCTGCATCAACACCTCGGACACATCCATCGCCATGGCCGAAACACTGGCCGCATCCGCCGCCAAAACATCGTTGCGAAACATATGCCCATAGTCCTTAACGGTGGTGCCGCAACCCGAGGTGTTGACCACAATCGCATCCAACCCCGCGCCGTTCTTTTCCGCCATCCAAGCCGCGATATTGGCCGCCGCCGAAGCATGCGCCTGCGTCTCTTTGCCCATGTGATGGGTCAGCGCACCGCAACAGCCCATACCCTTGGCCACAACCACCTCGCAACCCAGCCGTCGCAGCAGCCGGATGGTGGCGTCATTGATATCGGTGTTCAGCGCCTTTTGCGCACAACCCGTCAGCAAGGCCACCCGCATTTTGCGCACGCCCTTGGCCGCGAACACTTGCGGATCATCATTACGACTAACAGCAGGAATGCGCTTTGGCGCCATCTGCAACATCGCTTTCAAGCGCGCATCCGGCATCAAGAACGCGAACGGGCGGCCTATCTTGGCCCCCAACAAGGCCAGCCGAAACCGCTTGGGGTAAGGTATGATCTGCGCCAACACGCTGCGCAGCATCCGGTCCATCAAGGGGCGTTTATACGTCTGCTCAATATAGGCCCGCGCATGGTCAACCAGATGCATGTAATGCACCCCAGAGGGACAAGTCGTCATACAGGCCAGACAGGACAAGCATTTGTCCACATGCTCGACCGTTTTCTTATCGGCGGGGCGACCCGTTTCCAGCATATCCTTAATCAGATAGATCCGCCCACGCGGGCTGTCTAATTCGTCGCCAAGCACCTGATACGTCGGGCAAGTCGCCGTGCAAAACCCGCAATGCACACAGGCACGCAAGATTTCATTGGCGCGCTCAATATTCGGGTCTTGTAATTGTTCGGAAGTGAAATTTGTTTGCATCAGCCCATCACCCCTGCGTTCAAAATACCGCGCGGATCAAACTGCGCCCGCAATCCTGCCGTGATCTTAGCCAAGGGGCCGACCTCGGGCTGGAACCGCGCGAAATCCGTGCCACGTACCAACGTCGCATGGCCACACACAGTGCCCATTTTTGCCCGCGCATCCACGCCCCGTGGCGTCAATGCCCAGATCAAACCGCCACCCCAGTCCAGCAAGCTTGCATCCGCGTCCAGCCCGGCAATCACCTGCGGCGCGTCGGAGGGTTTCACCGAAATACGCCAGACATTGCCTTGCTTACCGTGGAACGGAACCACATCGCGCAAGCCTTGCCAAAGCGCGGTGTCCTCAATCAGCTCGACCTCTCCAAAGGGGGCCAACAACTCTTGCATACATTTGGCACGATAGGCCACGGATTCCGTGAACCCCTCCAACCGCAACACTGTGCGATCGCCGTCATGTGCAGCCCCCGACACCTCAAAGGGTGAACCAAGCACCGCCGACATTGCCGCCACCGCCTCCACGTCGCTCAACCCGTTCAAAACCACGCAAGCGCTGGTTTCCACGTCCGGCAGCACCTTGAACGCCACTTCGCTGATCACCCCAAGCGTGCCGAATGAACCTGCCATCAGCTTGACCAAATCATAGCCCGTGACGTTCTTCATCACGCGGCCGCCGTTTTTCAAAATATCGCCGCGCCCATCGACAAATCGCACCCCGATCAGGCTGTCACGACAGGCCCCCGACTGCACCCGCCGCGGGCCAGAGATATTCGCCGCCACAACGCCGCCAATGGTTGGCGCACCAGTGGTGCCCAGCAATCCGCGATGGTCCATCGGCTCAAACGGCAAGCGCTGCCCTTCAGCCGCCAGTGCCGCCTCAACTTCGGCCAGCGGCGTGCCCGCAGCCGCCACAATCGTCAACGCGCCCGGCTCATACAGGCTGATGCCGCTCATCCCAGCGGTGGATAGAACATCCCCCGCACAAGCCACCCCACGCGTGCCATTCCCGACGATCCGCAATGGCGCTTTGGCCGTCGCGATCGCTTCACTCAATTGCGTCTCGTCACTCGGCTGAATGCTCATTGAGCTGCCCGCCGTGCCGCAGTGGTTTCCAGCGGAAACACTTTGGCCGGATTAAGCAGCCACTTCGGATCAAACACATCTTTGACACGCAACTGCGCCTCCAGATCAACCGGATTAAACTGATCGACCATCAAATCACGTTTCTCAATGCCGACACCATGTTCCCCCGTCAAACAGCCGCCAACTTCGACACACAACCGCAGCACATCCGCGCCAAAGGCCTCGCATTTTTCCAAGTCGCCCGGCTTGTTGGCATCATACAGGATCAACGGATGCATATTGCCATCGCCTGCGTGAAACACATTGCCCACGTCCAGCCCACATGCCTTGCTCATCTCGCCGATGCGTTTCAAAACATAAGGCAGCTCCGTCACCGGTATTGTGCCATCCAGACACATGTAATCGTTGATCTGCCCCATCGCCCCAAAGGCCGATTTACGTCCCAGCCAAATCTTTGCGCTCTCCTCCTCGGATTTACTCTCGCGCACCTCGACAGGATTGTGCCGCTGCGCAATCCCGATGATAACCTCTAGCTGCGCGTCAATCTCAGCGCCTGATCCCTCGACCTCGACGATCAACAACGCCTCACAATCGGGATAGCCCGCATGGGCAAACGCCTCGGTCGCCTCGATGCAAGGGCGGTCCATGAACTCGATCGCCACAGGCAAAACGCCTGCCTTGATAATGTCCGAAACACAAGCGCCCGCCACTTCGTTTGAATCAAACCCGATCAACACAGGCCGCGCGCCTTCGGGCTTTGGCAATATCTTTAGCGTGGCCTCAGTCACCACGCCCAACTGCCCTTCCGAACCGCAGATCAACCCCAGCAAATCCAACCCGCCCGCATCCAGATGTGCGCCGCCAACCTCGACAATGCTGCCGTCCATCATCACCATCACCACACCCAACAGGTTGTTGGTGGTGACGCCGTATTTCAAACAATGCGCGCCGCCCGAATTCATTGCGATATTGCCCGCAATCGCGCAGGCCAACTGGCTGGACGGATCAGGCGCGTAAAAGAACCCTTCCTCCTCAACCGCCCCTGTCACCGACAGGTTTGTGCGCCCCGATTGCACTCGAATAAAACGGTTGTCATAGTCGGTTTCCAACACTTCGCTCATCCGCGCCACGCCCAAAATCACGCTGTCCGCCGTTGGCAATGCCCCGCCCGCCAATGAGGTGCCCGCGCCACGCGGCACCACCGGCACGCCCATGTCGTGGCAGATTTTCAGCACCGCCGAAACTTCACCCGTATTGGTTGGCAAAACCGCGCACAACGGCGGGCAGCGATACGCACTTAACGCGTCGCACTCATAGGCCTTGGTCTGCGCCGGATCAGAGATCACGGCCCCATTGGGCAACACAGATTGCAACCGCGCCACGATCTGCGCTTTCTTGGCTATAATCGAACCGTCTGGTTTGGGCATTTCCATAGGGGGTACTCCGAAATTCCGCGATTGGTAATAAAATATAACCAATTTTCAGGGCTGGCAAGCTTTATCCACTGCCTCTATGATCGCCCGCATGGAACTCCTTGATCGCCTACAGTTTTTCACCCTGCTCGACCTGATCGCTCTCATCGCGTTGGCGCTCGCGTGGTTAGGAATCGGCTATTTGATCGAGCGCCAAGGAAGCAAACGCCCGTCAGTTTCGGTTTTAATGGCGGATTACAGACGCGAATGGATGACCCAGTTCGTCACCCGCGAACCCCGCATATTTGACGCGACAATCTTGGGCAGCCTGCGCCAAGGCACCACGTTTTTCGCCTCCGCCACGATGATTGGCATTGGTGGTGGATTGGCCCTGATCGGCAACAAAGAACAACTGCTTGGCATCGCCCAAGACCTGTCATTGCAAAACGCCCCCGCCATCGTCTTGGAAGCCAAGATCCTTGTGGTGATTCTGTTCCTTGCCAATGGGTTTTTGAAATTCGTTTGGTCGCACCGGTTGTTCGGCTATTGCGCCGTGCTGCTTGCCTCGGTGCCAAATGACACCACCGATCCAGCCTGCCTGCCCCGCGCCGCCCAAGCCGCGGAAATTAACATTACCGCAGCCCGCAGCTATAACGGCGGCCTTCGCTCAATCTATTTTGCGTTGGGGGCGCTCGCGTGGTTGCTCGGTGCGATCCCGTTGATGGTCGCCACGGCTTTCACGGTTTTGATCTTATGGCGGCGTGAATTTGCCTCGCATTCCCGCAGCGTGATGCTCTGATACTCACACCATCGTGACGCGACAACCGCCGCTCGCCCTGACATGCTGTGCTTGAGCCAAAGGATATCCCGTGATGAAACACCTCGCTCTCATCTTGCTGTTGTTGCCACTGCCCGCCTTGGCAGATGACCCATCAATCGAAAACGTCCACGCCCAAAAATCCGGCCCAAACTGGACGTTTTCCGTAACCCTGTCTCATCCAGACAGCGGCTGGGATCATTACGCTGATGGCTGGGAAGTGTTGGACGAAAACGGCAATCAGCTCGGCTACCGACTGTTGGCCCACCCGCATGAACACGAACAGCCCTTCACCCGTTCACTGGGCGGCATTCGCATTCCGGCGGGCACCAAAACGGTGTTTATCCACGCCCATTGTCTGGTCGACGGCTGGGCCACGCAAACCTTCAAAGTCTCGCTATATCAATAGCTTACCTGCGCCCTTCGCGCAGCCACGCCCCGGTCGTCAGCAAGGCTGCCAACAACAGCGCCAGCCAAGCAGGCACCAGAGATGTGATGGTCACCTCCGCCGTTAAATAGGCATCGCGCGGGGTTAGCCCCAACCAACCGCGCCCCGCCGCAGGGCGTCCTGCTCGCACGTTGCGCAAGGCTGGTATTCCGTCCTCAATCGAGAACACGCCGCCGCGCAAAGGTGTGGTCACTGGCAGTAACCTGTCGCCCGTCGCCACAGTTTCTTCAAACTCGCGCGGCGCCGATGGGCCAAGCGCAATCACCGCCTCCTGCTCCTTGTCTGCCAATCGATATAACCCGATCTGCGCGCCCTCAAACTCGGCCTCATAGCGCCCCGGACCGACTTGCTGCAAAGGCACGATTGTCACCTTACCGTCCGGTCCCGTCACCTCTACATCGCCAACACTGTCGGCCAATGTGCGCCGGATAATTGTCATGTTCTGGCCTCGCGGTTGCGCCCACAATGCCTCTTCCTCAAGCTCGGGTTCCTTCATCATCCAATGGGCCAAACGGCGCAACAATTCCAACTGCGGCCCTCCCCCTTCGAACCCGCGATCCCACAACCAAGCCTGATCCGACGCCAGTAGTGCCACGCGCCCCGCGCCGACCCGATCCAGCACCAGCAATGGCCGCTCACCAATCCCCGACATCACCGTGTTGCCCGATATGGCCTCGACCTCAATCTGACGCATCCAGCGGCCCCAGTTTGGTCCATCTGTGTCGTCGCCCTCAGGCGCAAAGACCTGCAAACCTTCGGTCACCGGATGGCGCTCACCAATATCCGTTAACAACGGTTTGAAGCCTTCCTCCAACACCCGCGCCGTGGGGGTGGCAGGCAAAATATCAGCCAAAGCGGAATGGTAAATACTGTCAGCCGAAGCAAAGTCAGGCCCCGCAGCGACCATCACAGCGCCACCTTTTTCAACATATTCACGCACCGAATCCAGATAGACACCCGGCAAAATTCCGCGCCGTTTGTACCGGTCAAAAATGATCAGATCAAAGCTATCGATTTTATCAATGAACAACTCGCGCACCGGAAAGGCGATCAGCGACAATTCCGAAACCGGAACCCCATCCTGTTTCTCCGGCGGGCGCAAAATCGTGAAATGGACCAGATCAACGGCGCTGTCGGACTTCAACAGATTGCGCCAAGTACGCTCACCTGGATGTGGCTCGCCGGACACCAGCAACACCCGCAAACGGTCGCGCACCCCGTTGATTTGCACCACGGCAATGTTGTTGCGATTGGTCAGCTCGCCCGGCGCGTCGGGAACAGTAAACTGGATCACATTCATGCCGCCATGGGGCAGCGTCACGGGCAACTCCAAGTCTTCACCAACCGGCACATTGAAACTGCGTGGCTCACCTCCGTCCACGGCGATTTGCAATTCGGACGTGCGCCCAACCGAGGCCGGAACTGCACCTTGGTCCTCAATCCGCAGCGTCAACACAACTTCTTCGCCCAAAATCGCGAAACCCGGCGCGTTTTTGACGCTCAAACGCCGGTCCCAATCAGTTTTATGCCCCGTCAAAATACTGTGTACAGGGGCCACGGTTGTTGGCGCCTGAGCAACGTCATGCACCTGCCCATCCGTCAATAGCAACACGCCCGCAATGCGCGATTGCGGGATGTCGGCCATGGCCTCGGCCAACGCGCCCATCAACAAGGTACCGCCATCGCCGTCTGCGTCTTGCACCTTCACGACGCGCAATTCCGTATCGGGCCGCGCGTTGATGCGGGACGTCAATTCTTGCACAGCACGCGCGGATTGCGCCGCGCGGTCAGAGATCTTTTGACTGGCGCTTTCGTCCACAACCAACAACACAATGTCCGACAGCGCCTCGCGTTCTTCTTGTTGGAACGACGGGTTCAAAAGCGCCGCCAACAGCACCACCAGCGCCAAGCCGCGCAAAGCCCAGCCCGCCAATCCGCGCCAAATCGCAAATGTGATAATAAACAGCGCGACGCCACCCAATACGGCCAAAATGGGCCACGCTATGATTGGTGAAAACAAGATTGATCCGCTCATTGGTTCAACCGATCCAGCAAGGCCGGCACATGCACTTGATCCGACTTATAATTGCCGGTCAGAACATGCATCAGCAGGTTTACTCCGAACCGAAAAGCGATCTCGCGCTGGCGCTCGCCCGTATAGCCGCGCCCGACACGAAACATGAAATTACCGCCACTTTCAACAGCCCAGGCCGCGGCCCAATCATTGCCACCAATGATCACCGGTGTCACCCCATCGTTCAGGTTGCGAAACGGCATCCCCTCGGCGCGTTCTGCTCCCAAAGGTGCCGCCTCGACCCAGACCGAGCGGCCCATGTGACGGCCCGGGAAATCTTGCAGAAGATAAAAACTGCGCGTTAAAACATGATCCTTTGGGATCGGCTCAAGCGGTGGAATATCCAACCCAAGCGCCAGCTGTTGCAACTTGCGTCCCTCCGCCGTGGTGCCGGTGCCAAATCCGGCGATATCGCCATCTCGTGTGTCAAACATGATCATCCCGCCACCGCGCAAATAGCGGTTCAACTTAGCATAAGCCTCGGCTGAGGGCAGCGGTTGGTTGACCGTAATCGGCCAATATAAAAACGGGAAAAACGCCAGTTCATCACGTTCCAGATCAATCGCAATCGGGTTGGCAGGCTCAATCGTGGTGCGCCGATATAGAACATCCGAAAGCCCCATCAACCCCGCCTGCGCCACCTCATCCACGCGTGCATCTCCAGTGATCACATGTGCCAACACCACCTCGGCTGTAGCGTTGATAGCAAAGTCATCGGACTGGGCATGCACCCCGTCAGGCGACACGAACGCCAACACCAGCAACGCAGCCATCCCCGTGCTGCGCGGCCCAGTCAACCGCCCCGACAACCAAAGCGAGGCCAAGATGTCCAACATCAACAGCCCAAGCGCGACAGCTAAAAACGCGCCTTTCAACAAGGTTTCCCGCGCAATCGACAGCCCTTCAACGGTGATGTTCGCAGGCCAACGCGCTGGCGCAAGTTGGGTTTCAGCCCCAACCGCATTCACCGCCACGCGGCGCTTTTCATTTTCGTAAACCCCAGCTGGCATGTCCGCACTGACGACGCCCGCCGCCAGATCTTCGCCCGCCACACCAGCCATTGCACCGGCGTCCATCAATTGGCCAAATCCATCGATCAAACGCACCGGCACCCATGTGGTTCCAGCCAACTCCTCATCGTTCACAGCACCTTGATGTGATGAAATCGCCAACCGCTCCAGCATTTGCACGAACAAGCCCGACAGCGGCAGGTTGGACCACTGGGCATTGGCAGTGACGTGGAACAGGACCACCTGCCCCTGTCCCATTTCCTTGCGCGTCACCAAGGGTGTGCCATCCGTCAATGCCGCAATCACGCGATCAGCCAAATTGGGGTCAGGTTGCGCCACCACCTGCGACGTCACCGTCACATCCGCCGGAATGTCCAAGCCAAAGAACGGCGACATATCAGGGAAATCTTGCAGCGCTTTGGGCTGTCCCCAACTCATCGCGCCGCCCACCGTGCGCCCGCCCGCCCGCAACCGAACCGGCATCAATATGTCTTCCGTGTTGCGGCTCAGATCACTGGCCGCCATCCGTTCACCCGCAAAGCGCACCAGCAATCCACCCGCATTGACCCAGTCGATCAGCCCCTCGGTCTGCGTCGCGGTCAACTTGGCGATATCGGCCAAAATAATCACGTCAGGCTTGGCTGGCAAAACATCTTCCAGCCCGCCTTTAATCAGGTCAGCAGATGGTTCCAGCGCTTGGTTCAAATAGTGCAGCGGTGACAACAATTGCAGCCCTTCGCGCGCGTCATGCGGCGCAATCAACGCCACTTCGCGCCGGCGCAACCCGTCATCCGTCAGCGACACAGCCCCTGCAGAATTGATCCCCTGCACCGCAAAGCGCGACACCCTATTGCGCAGCTCTGGTGGCAGGCTCAAGGCCACTTGCGCCTCGACCTCTCCCGCCAAAAACGTCAAATCAACCCGCGCCAACGCACGTCGAACGCCCGCAGGATCCAACCCGATCGCGGCAATGGTCAGGGCCGCATCGCCAGCGGGATCACTGCGCACCGCTGCAATTTGCAACGCCCCGTCAACGATCTGCACAGGCCGCAACCCCACCACGGCCCGCGGCGTTTGCATAACTGTCAACACGCCCTTGGCCTCGAATGCGTCAATCAAAACCGCGCGCTCCTTGCGGGCCAAACCATCCGACAACCAATAGGTATCAAACCCATCCGCGCCAAACCCGTCAATCCAAGCGTCTATGTCCTTGACCGAAGGCTCCCACGCATTCGGCGTCAGCCCCGCCAAACGGGTCTGCCAAACATCCGCTGACAAAAACTGGATTTCACCCGCCGGCAGGTCCGTCAACACAACCACCGAAACCACGCGCCCCGCACGTGATGCCTCTTCAAGCAGCTCTGAAATTCGGTCCTGTCGCATGGCCCAATCGCTCGAATCCGCCCAGGTTCCATCCGCCACAATCAACAGTGGCCCGCTGCCCATAACCTCGTCTTTGGGATTTAAAACGGGGCCGGAAAATCCAATGATCACCGCCGCCAGCGCAAGCACCCGCAACAGCATCAACCACCAAGGCGTTTTGTCCGCGTGCACCTCGTCGTCCGTCAGACCCAACAGCAGCGCCACCCCGGGAAACCGCCGTTTGATCGGGGCCGGTGGCACAGCACGCAGAAAAACCCAAAGGATCGGCAAAGCGACCAAACCCAGCAACAACCAAGGCGCGATGAATCCAATGGGGCCAAGCGTAAACATCAGTGCCGCCGCTCCAACGCATGATAAAGCCATGTCAAAGACACCCGCGCCGGATCATTGGTGTGATGGCAGGTATACTGCCAACCCGTCAAATGGGCCAGATCGGCCAAGGCGGCTTTACGCTCTGCCAGCCGTTGCAAATAGCGATCCCGCAGATCACCGGCCTTTAGGGTCTCATGGCGCAACGTCCCCGCCATGCTTTCAAACACCGTGCGCCCGTCAAAGGGAAACGCTTCTTCCTGCGGGTCCAACACCTGCACCAAAGCACCTTTGACGCCGCGATCAGCCGCCGCCGTCAGGGCCGCTTTTACACCCTCAAAATCACCCATGAAATCAGACAGGAAAACCGCCCGCGTGTTGGGCCGCATCCCATGGATATCCGGCGCGCCAAAATCCGCGCCTTCATCGGCATCCATCAAGGTCTGCACCATCCGCAACAATTGCCCCTGCCCCGTGCGCGGCGGATTGGCGCTGCCGGTCAGCCCAACCCGCTCGCCACCTCGCACCAACAACACGGCCAAAGCCATCGCTAACACCTTTGCCCGCTCGCCCTTGGTGGTCAGGTTTTTGTCGGATGAAAACCGCATCGAGGCCGCCCCATCCACCCAGAGCATCACCGATTGCGCCGCCTGCCATTCCTTTTGCTTGATGAAATGCACGTCCGATCGCGCCGAGCGCCGCCAGTCGATTTGCCGCGCTTCATCACCATCTACAGCCACGCGATATTGCCAAAACTCATCGCCATTGCCCGAATGGCGCCGCCCATGTTCGCCCAACAAAACCATCGCCGCCAAACGCTCCGCATCCGCCAACAGCGGCGGCAAAGCCCCCGCCAATTCGGCCGATCTGCGTCTTAAGGCGGCGGGTGTTGTCACGCGGCAGCCTCGGACTTGGACACCTGCGCGACGACGGTTTCAATCAAACCGCCCAATGTTTCGCCACGCGCCTTGGCCGCAAACGACAGCGCCATGCGGTGCGTCAAAACGGGTTCCGCCATGTCCAAAACGTCATCCACCGTCGGGGCCAAGCGCCCGTCAAGCAACGCCTTGGCGCGCACCATCAGCATCAAGGCCTGCGCGGCCCGCGGCCCCGGCCCCCAAGAAACATTTTCACGCACAGCGTCACTCGCCAAGGCATCGTCAGGCCGGCAGCTGCGCACCAGATCAAGGATCATCTCAAGCACCGCATCGCCAACCGGCATCCGGCGCAACAAGGTCTGCGCCTCGAGCAATTCTGCCGCACTAAACACATTGGAAACTTCGCCATCTTCAACCCCCGTGGTCGCCAAAATGATGGCCTTTTCGGTGTCCCGATCCGGATAATCCACGTCAATCTGCACCAAAAACCGATCCAGCTGCGCTTCGGGCAACGGATAGGTGCCTTCTTGTTCAATCGGGTTTTGCGTTGCCAAAACGTGGAACGGCGCGCCCAAATCCCGTTCTTTGCCCGCAATAGAAACCTGCTTTTCCTGCATCGCTTGCAACAGTGCTGACTGGGTCCGTGGCGAGGCACGGTTGATCTCATCCGCCAGCAACAGCTGACAAAAAATAGGGCCTTCAATAAACCGAAACGCCCGTTTGCCGTCTGCGCCTTCATCCAAAACTTCGGACCCCAAAATATCAGCTGGCATCAAATCCGGCGTGAACTGTATTCGCGCGCCGTCCAGCCCCATCACCGTTGACAGCGCCTCGACCAAACGGGTTTTGCCAAGCCCCGGCAGACCGATCAACAGACCATGCCCGCCACACAACAATGCGCTTAACGTTAGGTCGACAACACGGCTCTGGCCGATGAACCGATGCGCGATCATTGTCTTGGCGCGGGCCAGTTTCGCGCCCAGCGCCTCAATGTCGGCAACCAAATTTTCAGCTTTATCCATGACAATACTCCCTTAACGCGGTTATGACGGTATTAAACGGGCAAACGGCATAGGATTCAAACGGCAAACGCAATGAATGATGAAAAGATCG
Source organism: Marinosulfonomonas sp. (assembly GCA_033851955.1). GTDB lineage: Bacteria > Pseudomonadota > Alphaproteobacteria > Rhodobacterales > Rhodobacteraceae > Profundibacter. Next base: position 102,470 of record JAWSVK010000013.1, on the reverse strand, counting down.
TGAAGGTATCGGCGGAAAGCCTCGCATCCGCTGCACGCAGCGCCTCCAAGGGCGGGTTGCCGCCGGTGCATCTGTGGAATCCTGACTTTTGCGGCGATCTGGATATGCGGATCGCACGCGATGGCACTTGGTTCTATCTTGGCACCCCAATCGGGCGACCTGAACTGGTACGCCTATTCTCAACCATCCTGCGGCGCGACGGCGATGACTATTTCCTTGTCACCCCCGTTGAAAAAGTCGGCATCACAGTCGACGACGCACCTTTCGTTGCTCAGGACTTCGAAGCCGCCGGTAACGGGACCGACCAAATCCTAACCTTTGAAACCAACGTCGGCGATACCGTCACCGCTGGCCCCAACACCCCGATCCGCGTGACCCGCGATCCCGACACAGGCGAGCCATCCCCATATGTGCTGGTCCGTGCCAATCTAGAAGCGCTGATCGACCGCAAAAGCTTTTATCGCCTCGTCGATATCGGAAGTCACCACAACGACTGGTTCGGCCTGTGGTCGAGCGGCCAGTTCTTTCCGATCATCCCAAGCGACGAGTTGCCCTAACATGCCAACATTCTGCGCCAACCTGACAATGATGTTCACCGAACACGCCTGCATTGACCGATTTGAAGCCGCCAAAGAGGCCGGGTTTGACGTGGTGGAAATCTTGTTTCCCTATGACCACCCGGGCCAGGAAATGCGCTCGGCGCTGCTGAAACACGACCTGAAACTGGCGCTGATTAACACGCCACCACCAAACTGGGCAGGCGGTGATCGCGGTTATGCTGCGATCCCGAACGGCGAAAAGCGGTTTCAGTACGATTTCAAACGCACGCTGCGCTATGCTCAATTGCTGAAACCCACCCACATCCATATCATGGCGGGCCGCGCCAAAGGGGCCGTTGCCCGCGCCACCTTTATCAAAAACCTGAAATGGGCCGCAGAACTTGCCCCAAAGCAAAGCCTGACGATCGAACCAATCAACCGAACCGACATTCCCGACTATTTCCTGCATGATTTTGACCAAGCCGCCGAGATCCTAGACGAAGTCGCCGCCCCCAATCTTGGCCTGCAATTTGACGCCTACCACGCCCATATGATCACCGGCGATCTGCCAACGACATGGGACAGTCACGGCCACCGCGCCGTGCATATCCAAATCGCCGGTGCCAATGGCCGGAATGAACCCATCGGCGGCGATATCGACTATCCGGCCTTTTTCGCGCAGCTGACAAAAGACAACTACAAAGGCGTGGTCAGCGGCGAATACAGCCCTAAAGATCACACGCTGGACGGGCTGGGCTGGATTAACCCTTCGTAAACTTTCGCCTCTTCTTTTCTTAAATATCCGCGCCGCAGGCAAGAAAACTCTTATGCCTGCGGCGCAGGTATTTACGGCAAGAAGAAACTAATGCGCTTGCGCCCAATTGGCACCCGTTCCCGCATCCACGGTCAGTGGCACGTCCAGTTTCACAGCAGGCATCGCGGCGTTTTCCATTACGTCGCGCACCACGCGTGTTACCTCGTCAACGGCATCAGTTTCGACCTCAAAGATCAATTCATCATGCACCTGCAACAGCATCTTGGCGGGCAGCCCGTTGATTGCAGCGGGCATCCGGATCATGGCGCGCCGAATGATGTCAGCCGCCGTGCCCTGAATGGGCGCGTTGATCGCAGCGCGCTTGGCAAAGCCGGCGCGCGGCCCTTTGCTGCCCATCTCGGGTGTGTGGATTTTGCGGCCAAACAGGGTTTGCACATACTTATGTTCTTTGGCGAACTCCACAGTGGCATCCATATAGGTGCGAATGCCGGGAAAGCGCTCAAAATAGCGGTCGATAAACCCTTGCGCCTCTTTACGTGGTATCCGCAGATTGCGGGCCAGTCCAAAGCCGGAAATCCCATAGATCACCCCGAAATTGATCGCCTTGGCTTGGCGGCGAATGTCTGGTGTCATTTCGTCCAGCGGCACGCCGAACATCTCGCTCGCCGTCATTGCATGAATGTCCAGCCCGTCGAAAAACGCCTTTTTCAGCGCGTCAATATCAGCGATATGCGCCAAAATCCGCAGCTCAATCTGGCTGTAATCCAGAGACAACAACACCTTGCCCTCATCCGCGACAAAGGCTTCGCGAATGCGTCGCCCATCCTCAGAACGCACCGGAATATTTTGCAGGTTCGGATCGGTCGAGGCCAACCGCCCCGTGTTGGCTCCCGCAATCACATAAGACGTGTGCACGCGGCCTGTGTCGGGGTTGATGTGCTCTTGCAGCGCATCTGTGTAGGTCGATTTCAACTTGGCCAACTGACGCCAATCCAAAACGCGAGCAGGCAGGTCATGGCCGACCGCGGCCAAATCTTCCAGCACGTCAGCACCCGTCGCATAGGCACCGGTCTTGCCTTTTTTACCGCCCTCAAGTTCCATTTCATCAAACAGGATTTCACCCAATTGTTTAGGTGATCCCACATTAAAGGGCCGCCCCGCCAGCGCGTGAATGTCGGCCTCAAGCCCTGCCATTTTCTGGGCAAACGTATTGGACATCCGGCTCAGCACATCGCGCTCGACTTTGATGCCATACATCTCCATCTGCGCCAAAACCGGCACCAATGGACGCTCCATCGTTTCGTATACCGTGGTCACCTTTGCTGTGTGCAGGCGCGGCTTTAGGACCTGCCAAAGGCGCAGCGTGATGTCAGCGTCTTCGGCAGCATAGGGCACCGCATCTTCGACTTTGACCTTGTCAAAGGTGATCATGGATTTACCGCTGCCCAACAGGGGCTTGATCGGGATCGGCACATGATCGAGATAGCGCTCTGACAAGGCGTCCATACCGTGATTGTGCAACCCTGCATGCAGCGCATAAGACAGCAACATTGTGTCATCAATCGGCGCAACCGCTATGCCAACCCGCGCAAAAATCTTGGCATCATATTTCATGTTTTGCCCGATTTTCAGGATGCTTTCATCCTCCAACATCGGCTTCAGCATCGTCAAAACCACATCCAGCGCCATCTGCCCCTCGGCCAAAGCATCAGACGCAAACAGATCTTCCCCCGCACTTTCCTTATGGGTCAGCGGAATATAACAAGCCTCGCCAGCCTCGACGCAGAGCGAAATCCCGACCAGATCAACCCGCATCGTATCCAACCCCGTGGTCTCGGTGTCGACGGCCACATATCCGCGTTCATAAATGCGTTCAATCCACTTGGTCAGGGCGTCAATATCCTTGACCCATTCGTATTTCTCAACGTCAAACGGCACCGCGTCAGGCGCACCCACAGCGGCTGCAACCTCGGGAGCCTCAGGCGCTTCAACGCCCATCTTGAGGGCCACACGCTTGGTCAGGGTGCTGAATTCCATCTCACTCAAAAACGCCATCAAGACCTCTGGCTCGGGATCTTTCAACTCCAGACTTTCCAGCGTGAAATCCAGATCCATGTCAGGCACCAGTGTCACCAGATCGCGTGAAATGCGGATCAGATCGGCATTTTCAATCAAGGATTCACGGCGTTTAGGCTGCTTAATCTCGCCCGCCCGCGCCAGCAACGTATCCAAATCGCCGTATTCGTTGATCAACAGCGCCGCCGTTTTGATGCCGATCCCAGGCGCACCTGGCACGTTGTCCACACTGTCGCCCGCCAGCGCTTGCACATCGATCACCCGCTCTGGCTTAACGCCGAACTTTTCCTCAACGCCTTCGACACCGATGCGCTTGTTCTTCATCGCGTCCAGCATTTCAACGCCGCCGCCAATCAGCTGCATCATGTCCTTGTCCGAACTGATGATCGTGCAGCGTCCACCGGCGTCGCGGGCCTGATTGGCAAGGGTCGCGATGATGTCGTCGGCCTCAAAATTCTCGACTTCAATGCAGGCAATGTTGAACGCCCGCGTCGCGTCGCGCGTTAAAGGAAATTGAGGGCGCAAATCTTCGGGCGCAGGTGGCCGGTTGGCTTTGTATTTGTCATAAAGATCGTTGCGAAACGTCTTGCCGGAATGATCAAAAATCACCGCTACATGGGTCGGCGCATCCGAACCTTTATTTGCCTCAACTTGTTTGTACAACATGTTGCAAAACCCCGCCACAGCGCCAATCGGCAAACCGTCAGATTTGCGCGTCAGCGGCGGCAGGGCGTGATAGGCGCGGAAAATAAATGCCGAGCCGTCGATAAGATGCAGATGACAACCTTTGCCAAAGCTCATGGTGTTCTCCTTGAACCGCTTTTCACGCAGGGGCGTGGCCCCAACGTTCATCGCTACTGAAGAGCGCCCGCAAGGGAGCGATGAAGTTTTGGCGCGCTACGCCTTTTCAGCGTAATCGCTGTGAATAAATTTGGTATCACAATAAGGGCATTCAACCCAGCCATGCTCATTCGGGATTTGCAGCCAGACGCGCGGATGCCCATCGGCACCGCCACCGTCACATGACACTTTGAACTTCTCAACAACAACGGTTTTCGGGGCCTCGGTGGTCATGCTCGCTCCATTCATCAGGTTTAGCGCTCTATGATAACGATCCACGCCGCAGGAACAAGCCGCCAATCGCAGCATTTGCCCACCCTTGGCAGACAGGCAGCCCGCAATCATATGCAGCCCAACCGTTGCCATCGCATCAATCTCATAATATCAGTAAACAGCAATTTTCCTGACGCACAAAGTAGCCGCAATGCCCGAATCCACCCCCCGCCCAACCGTTTTCAGCAAATCCCTGTTTTGGATACTGGCCACACTGCCCTTTATCCTGTCCGTGCTGAAATATTCGCTCTGGGAAACATATGGCACCTTTGATTTCTATGCCTTCCATATGGCGGGCATTTTGGCCAACGATGGCCAAGCAATGCTGGCCTACAACTGGGATCAATTCGTTGCGCTTTTCGGCCAGCAATACGGCAGCACTGGCAGCTTGCCATGGTTTTACCCGCCAATCCTGCTGCCCTACGCACAAGTGCTCGCGCTGTTCAACGTCTCAACCGCCTACCTGGTTTTCTGCTTCACCAGCTTGGCATCTTATTATCTGACCGTGTATTTTCTGTTTCGAAAACAGTTCAAAGAAATCATAGTCCTATCCGCATTCCCGCTGATCATTCCCATCGCTTTTGGCCACCCAACCATCTTATTTCTGGTCGCCCTGTTGCTGGCCTACAGACTGTCGCGTCACGCGCCAGTTCTGGCCCTGATCGCCCTAACCTTGATCGCAACCAAACCCCATGTCGGCGGCATCATCCTGTTTTTGTATTTCCTCAAAACCGCACCCAGATCGATATTGCCATCGCTGGCGATCGCGATTGTCGCAATCCTGTCGACCAGCTTGTTCTATGGCAGCGACATCTGGTTTGCCTTTTTGAACCACCTCAAAGACGCCTCGCGCAGCGTGCTTTCCACCCAAATCGAAAACCCGTTCCGCGCCTCATTTTACATGGTGCTTGCCCCGCTAAATCTGCCGTCAGTGTTTAGATGGCTACTGCACCTGTCGATGCTGGCCGCCGTTTGCGGGCTCGGCGCCTACGCGTTTCGCGACAAAAAATCCGACCAGTTTTGGGTCGTCGCGGGCATCGCCGCGTTTTTCGCCAGCCCCTACATCGTGCTTTATGACTACGCGCTGCTGCTGTTCCCACTGATACTGGTGCTGAAAAACTCCGACATCCAGATCAGCCGCCAATGGGTGATGGCAGCACTTTTGCTTGAGTTCATTCCAATGGCGCTGATCGAAATTCCGCCGGAGTATAAGTTCAACTTCGCCGCCATTCTGCTCTTTATCATAGCGGTTCTGATGATCAAAATAAAGGGCAGCAGCCCCACAACACCAGCGTAAACTAGGCCCGCTGCAACATGCGGCCCAGCGGTCGCCCACCCAAAATATGTACATGCAAATGCGGCACTTCCTGCACCGCAACAGCACCCGAATTGGCAATCAAACGATAGCCATCGCCACCAGTGCCCGGCTCAATGCCCAGCTGCTTGCACACAGCCCCTATCGCACGGGTGAAATCAACGATCTCGGCATCCGTCGCCGCCGCCGCAAAGTGATCATAACAGACATAAGGACCCTTCGGGATCACCAACACATGGTGCGGAGCTTGCTCGCTAATGTCGTTGAATGCCAAAGAATGTTCGGTCTCGAGAACTTGCGTCGACGGGATTTCCCCGCGCAGGATTTTGGCAAAGATATTTTGGTCATCATAGGCATAAGTCATCGGCAGTCCTTAATCTGTAAACAAATGGTCAGTGGCGGCAATCTCGCGGGCGACGTCAAGCGGCAGCTCTAGAAATTCCGCCAGAACCGCGGCATTTTCCTCAACCGACACCTGTTCGCGCATTCGGTAATGGTTTTCCAGATCAGCATCCCTGATCCGGTCGCTCTCAAACACCACGTCATAGCGGATGGTCGGCAGCAGGTTGTCGATGGTCTCAAGCGGGGTGCGTTCTCCTGCCAGCCCAACCCGTTTGGCGTGGCCGATCAGGTATTCATCACTGAACTCACACTCAATTTCCAGCATTTTGGTTTTTGAGCGATCCGCGTAGAAATCCTGCAACAAATCAACATTGTTGGGATCGAAACACACCAGCAATTTGTTGGTGTCATAGTAATCAAACAACATCCGCATCAGGGCACGGCGGTGGCGGGTACGTTTGCCCAACGTCGATTGAATACCCCCCAAATCAGGCAAGGCGCAGCCCTCTTCATCGAACATATATTCAACCACAGTGGTATCCGAAACCTGACGAATTTTCTCGACCAACCGTTTGGCCACGTGCCATTTTTTGCAGACCACAATCAGCAACTGACGTTCGCGACCCAAGGTGCTCTCGGTTTCCCAGAACCGTTGTGCAAATCGTCGACCAATCCGGCCACGCCCTGTCAGAAAATCAAACAGGCTTCGGCCCTCGTCCGAGATCTGAAAATCGGTGTTTTCACTGGCATAAAGCTTGCCCAATTTCCGCTTCAGATCTCGGGCTTCAGGGCTGATTTTACGCGCGAACAGGTAGTTTTGACTGAGCAGCAAATCATAGTGGTCATTGTAAAATGTGGTGGGCATGCCGTAGTCTGAAAAGATCAAAAACGTCAGCGTGCGCACTTCAATTTCATTCTCGGGCACCAGATGGCGCACCAGCGTTTGAAAGAACGTTTCATCCGGAATCCACGTGGTGCGAAAGAACCGCATCACGTCCTTGCGCTCACGGGTAAAGTTCAAGATCCACTCAATCGTGCGGCGCCGCAGACACCACCATTGGCTGCCGATCATAATCTGTAAATCGGCCGGAATTTCGCGGGTTAGCCCCAGTTTTTTCTGAACATTGAACGTGCCGTAAAACCGTTTGGTCTGGGTGCGCTCATTAAAGAAATGCCGGTAAATCAGCCGCTCTTCTTTCCAGCCGGTTTTGATCCAGTCACTTTCAAAATAGTCATGGCTTTCGATATAATCGACATCGGCGTCGTCCAAGAACTGATGCACATAGTTGGCCGATTTGATCGGCATGCAGTCGCCCGACAACATATAAAAATGCGTGGCCCGTGGAAAAGCATCCACCGCCGCCTCAACCGCATTCAACGTCGCCTGCACCAAAGACCAAGCCCCCCAACCACACTTCAGCCGCTTCTTGGCGAATGCCACATTCGGGTTGTCCTTCAACGCCTCCTGAATTTGCGTGAAATGTGCGGGCTTGGCGCGGGCATCGAAATGAATGGCCATGCAATCGCCAGCCGCCGTCAGCCGCTCGGCTTGCCGAATAATGGCCTCCGGGTCCTTATGACAAAGCAGAATGAAGGCGATTTTTGCCATTTTAGGAAACTGAACCCCGAAAAATTGATGATTGTTCACTAAATAGCGCAAATGGACATTGAATATACAGCATTTATTTGCTTTTTTAGTCCTAATTGTCCTTAGGTCACTTTTTTGATCCGGACCAATAGTAAAAAGCGAGTAGTAAAATGGGATTTCCAGGCGTTTGGATGACAGAGAGCGAAAGCCTCGTTTACCGTGTCGTTCCAAAGTGTGCGTGTTCGACCATCGGCCAGATTATGTATTATTCTGACCATGGCGAGTTTTTTGACGGTGACATCCATGATGCCAAAGGCAAAATGCACAAATGGGGAATCGACGCCAGCCAACCGGTGATTGAAAGCAATGTTCTCAACCACACATCGCCAGCCTTCACCTGTGTTCGCAACCCATACGGGCGCATCCTCAGCTCGTTCTTTGACAAAATCTGCGGCATTCAGCGCAACGGCCAGCGCTATCGTGGCAAACTGGTGCCGCTCCTGATCCAAAAATACGGGATCGAGGTTGGCGACCCAGAAACAGGTTTTGAGTTCGATCAGATCAAATCCTTCCGCCGCTTCTTGCTGTTTGCCCGTGACACCATCCGCTGGCGCCGCCCGATGGACCCTGACATTCACTGGTCGGCCATGTCCGGCCATATCTCGACCTTCATCATGAACGGCGGCAAATATGATTATATTTTCCCAACCGAGACTTTCAACGACGGCATGCAAACAGTTCTGGACGGCATAGAATCAAAACACACCGTCAAGCTGGACAAAATCCCGCGTTTCAACGAATCCGAGGGGCACGGCCCCAAACGGTTGCACCCGATTGCCGATTACTTTGACGATATGTCGATGCACCTGATCTATGAAATCTACAAACGCGATTTCAACATGTTCAAATATGATGTGGATGATCCCAACAACAAAATGCCAATCGGCGAAATTGATCTGGCCGAAATCCACGCCAAACTCGGTCCCAAAGGGTAAGTTTAACTTTTATGCCTCCGGCGGGGATATTTGGGAAAAGAAGAAGCGATAATTTAAATCAAATTGTTCCCAATTTCGGCAGGGTTGGGTTTCTTCTTTTCCCAAATATCCCCGCCGGAGGCATCTTATCTCTTAGGAAATCAATCCGCTTGTCTTGAACACCTCAAGCAAATCCGCCTCGGCACGTGCGCCGATATGGCTGATCACCTCAGAGGCCGCCACGCAGCCCATGTTGCCACAGGTTTCCAGATCATGCCCATTGGTCAGACCCCACATAAACGCACCGGCAAACAAATCGCCTGCCCCAGTTGCATCAACAATGTCGGTCGGGATCGCAGGTGCATGCCAGCGCTGACCGCCTGACAGGATATGCGCGCCCTGATCGGAATCCGTGCAGGCCACAATCTCGACCTCAGCCGCGGCCATCTCTAGTGCTGCGTCAAAATCTTCGGTCTGGTACATCGATAACATTTCAGCGCGGTTGCAAAACAACAGGTCCACATCCGATTTGATCATATCGCGGAACGCATCACGATGCCGCTCAACGCAAAACGGATCAGACAGTGTCAAAGACACCTTGCCACCCGCGCCCCGGCAGGCCGCGTTCGCCTTGGCAAACGCCTCGTGGCTTTCGGGACCATCAAAGCGATACCCTTCAAGATAAATCCACTCCGCATTCGCCATTTGGGCCGGATCAATATCGGATGGCTGCAAAAACTCGGTCACACCCAAATACGTGTTCATCGAACGCTCGCCATCCGGTGCCACCAAAACAATACAGCGCCCCGTTTCCTGTGGCGCATCATCGCCCGCCATCACGGTGTCATAATCCACCCCTTGGGCCCGCAAATCATGGGCAAAGATCGCGCCCAATTGGTCGTCCTTAACCTTGCCCACATAGGCCACACGCCCGCCCAAATGGGCCGCACCGGCGATGGTGTTGGCAGCAGATCCGCCCGAAATTTCGGTGGCGGGGCCAACTTTGCCATACAGCTCCACCGCGCGGTCCATATCGATCAACTGCATAATGCCTTTTTCGATCCCGTTCTCCGTCAGAAAACTGTCATCCGCATGGGCCAACACATCGACCATCGCGTTCCCGATACCGACAATTTGATACTTCTTAGTCATAGGTTTTTTCCTCATAGGGGCAGAGATCACGAATTATACAATTTGAGCACACAGGCTTGCGCGCCTTGCACACGTAGCGGCCATGTAAAATCAACCAGTGATGCGCGTGGTGTTGATACTCTGCCGGAATGTTATCTTCAATGGCACGTTCCACCGCATCCACATCTTTTCCCGGCGCAATGCCGGTGCGGTTGCCGATACGAAAAATATGCGTGTCGACAGCTTGGGCCGGTTGATGGAACCACATGTTCAACACCACATTGGCAGTCTTGCGCCCAACGCCCGGTAGGCTGACCAATGCGGCCCGTGAACTGGGCACTATACTGTCAAACTCATCAACCAATAACTGGCTCATTTTAATGACGTTCTTGGCCTTTTGCCGAAACAGCCCGATGGTTTTGATATGCTCGGTCACACCATCCAGCCCCAATGCCAACATCTTTTCCGGCGTATCGGCGATTTTGAACAAGTCGCGCGTCGCCTTGTTTACTCCAACGTCCGTGGCCTGCGCCGACAAGGCCACCGCCACCACCAACGTATAGGCGTTGGTGTGATCCAACTCGCCTTTGGGTTCGGGCTCCATCTCTTGGAACCGGTGAAACACCTCGACAATCGTGCGATAATTCATCTGTTTTTCCATGCCTTCTGTATCTGGAAATCACAGCAAATGAGCAAGCCCCAGAGTTTAGCGCAAATAAATTATCTCAAATCCGATGTTCATTTCCGAGCCCCATTAGTGTGGCTTTTAGCAGGCACATGTCACTGTGCAGACTGATTAATAGGAAACGAGATACCTCATGAGTTACGGTTATTCGGTGGATGCACTGGTTTTTGACGGATCGACCAATACATGGTCTTTACGTCCTGACTATGATTTCACCCAGCATCGTGTAGATCTCAACATCTCAGATGACGCCAACCAGACCGGCACTGTAAGCGACATGGATGGCAACCTGATCGCATCTGGGCAAATTTACGACGAACTTTTTTACCAAGTCCAAGGCCCAACAGGCGATCCGATATATCTAGAAGTCATCGAACTCGGCGGCGTGCCCGTCGGGTTCCTTGTCACCACCCCGCTGGAGGCGGGGGTCAGCTATACTGAAATCGACAGTGGCAATGTTCACACCTATGATTTTGATCCGCTTACGGGTGACACGCGCCTGCTCTACTCCGATTTGGACAGCGTGCCATGGTTTTGCCAAGGCACCACCTTGATGACGGCCCAAGGCGACCAACCTGTCGACTGGATCGGCCCTGGTGACATGGTCATGACCCGCGATCACGGGTTTCAACCCGTTCTCTGGGTCGCCCGCACGATCATCCCCGCCAGTGAACTAGAAACAAGGCCCAAATTGCGGCCTATCAAAATAGCGGCCCAAAGCATCGACGCACAAACCCCCGCGCAAGATTTGCTGCTATCATCCGAACACCGTATTTTGCTGAAATCACCCCAGATTGAACTGCTGTTTGGCACTGATGAGGCGTTTGCGCCGCTCAAAGCAATCACGAATGGTAATGATATCGCACAATGTCAGCCCCGACACGACCTTTCCTATTACCATGTCCTATTCCAAAACCACGAGATTGTGTTGGCCGAAGGGCTTTGGGTCGAAAGCTTTTTCCCAGGAAAAATGGCGCTGGCAAGTCTGCCCGCAAAAAAGCAGGCTCAAATCCGCGGCCTGCTTGGTACAAAGGCCGACACGATGAAAACAGCCCGCCTTTGTTTAAAACCTTGGGAAGTGAATCTGCTGGTACCGCAAAACACCACAGAGATCTTACCCTGCCTTTCTGTCGCCTGATCTGCACAAAGAGCAACTTTCGGGTCGCTTAAAGCGTGCAGCAGGCCTACCTTTGTATCAAGCAAAGGAGATGCAACATGGCTGATCTATCGGATTCCTATCATTATGGCGTAATAGGCCGCGCGATTGATGTAATCGACGCCGCCGATGGGCGCACCCTGTCGCTCGAGACGCTTGCCGCCGAATTGCAGATGAGTCCGGCGCATTTCCAACGCTTGTTCAGCCGCTGGGTTGGTGTGTCACCTAAAAAATTTCAACAATACTTGACGTTGGGCTATGCCAAAACCTTGTTGCATGACCACTTCACCACCTTGAGCGCTGCCGATCAGGTCGGCCTGTCCGGCAGCAGCCGCTTGCACGATCTGTTCCTAAGTTGGGAAGCCATGACCCCTGGCGAGTTCGCGCGCAAAGGTGCGGGGCTTTTGATCCGGTTTGGCTGGTTTGACACCCCCTTTGGTTTGGCGCTGGCGATGGGTACAGATAAGGGGTTGTGCGGCTTGGCCTTTGCTGCCGAAACAGGGTGCGAAGTCGCGATGGCAGACATGTGCAGCCGCTGGCCCGAAGCCACATATGTTGCCGACGACACAGCCCTTGCGCCATGGATCAACGCCGCACTCAGCCAATCCGGTCACGCCAATTTGCACCTGATCGGCGCACCCTTTCAGATCAAAGTCTGGGAAGCCCTGCTCAGCATCCCCACAGGTCACGTCACCACCTATTCGGAAATCGCCGCCAGCGTCGGCAGTCCCCGCGCGGCCCGCGCCGTTGGCACCGCGGTTGGCCGCAATCCCGTCAGTTGGTTAATCCCCTGTCACAGGGCACTGCGCAAATCTGGCGGCTTAGGCGGCTACCACTGGGGTCTGCCCGTCAAACGGGCCATGCTCGCTTGGGAAGGCGTGCGCTCAAAAAGTGCCTGATTTTTCGCGCATTGGCAGATTTTAGCCGACTTGAACGGTTGATATTCGATAACAACGCCCAATATTGTAAGGATAACCCGTCACAGAACGGCAACCTTAACGAGGCGAATATTATGCAGATGAAAACACCTATCACCCTTTTGGTCGTGGGCAGCTTTGCCCTAGCTGGCTGTATGGACCCGGGTCCAGAACCCAAAAACGGCAACACACGCACCCAGAATGGCGCGTTGATCGGGGCCGGTCTGGGCGCACTTTTGGGTGCCACCAAAGAGAGCGGCAGCGATCGTTTCAAAAACGCAGCCATCGGCGCGGCCCTTGGTGCAGGCGTTGGGGCGATTGTTGGCAATCAACTCGATAAACAAGCCGCGGAATTGCGTGGCAGCATGGGCAGCGATGTCAAAATCGTCAACACGGGCGATCGGTTGATTGTCACCATGCCCCAAGACATTTTGTTTGATACCAACAGCGCCTTGGTGCGCTCGGACTTGCGCAGTGATCTGCGCACATTGGCAAGCAACCTGAACAGCTATCCAAACACCACGGTCGATGTGCTGGGCCACACAGACAACACCGGCACGGCTGATTTCAATCAAAACCTATCGTCCCGTCGCGCCAGCGCTGTTGCGTCTGTTTTGATGGACGCAGGCGTTCAACCTTCACGTGTCCGTGCCTTTGGTCGTGGCGAAGATGAACCGGTTGCAAGCAATCAAACCGATGCGGGTCGTCGGCAAAATCGCCGCGTTGAGATCGTGATCCGACCAACGTCGTAACACCAAAGGCTCGGCGCCCCAGTGCTGGGGCTTCTCGCGAAGAAGGCCCGCAGGGGCTGATAAGCGCAGCGCCTAGAAAGCCAAGGCCGGACAAATACGTCCGGCCTTTTTTGTTGCCTTTGGCTAATGTGGTCATATATTTTGACCACGTGCCTTGCCACGCGAAAGGAACCCAATGCCATTCAAACCCGTCCAGTCTGAAAAGCTATCGCAGGCCGTTGTCCAGCAAATCGAGCAGCTGATCCTGCGCGGCATCCTGCGCCCCGGCGAGCGCCTGCCGTCCGAGCGCACACTCAGCGACCAAATGCGTGTGTCGCGCCCCTCCCTGCGCGAAGCCGTGGCCGATCTGCAAACCCGCGGCCTGCTGGACAGCCGCGCCGGCGCGGGCCTTTATGTGGCCGACAGCCTTAACGCCAGCTTTCCCGCGGCCCTAAGCCAGTTGTTTTCCACCCACAACGAGGCCGTTTTTGACTATCTGGATTTTCGCAGCGACATGGAAGGGCTGGCCGCCGAGCGCGCCGCGCGTTTGGGGTCGGACACCGATCTACAAGTGATCGACACGATTTTCAAGAAAATGGAGACCGCCAGCCTGACCCCCGACACAGTACTTGAGGCCGATCTGGACACCGAATTTCACCTGTCGATCATCGAAGCCTCGCACAATGTCATCATGCTGCACATGATGCGCTCGATGTATGATCTGTTACGCAAAGGCGTGCTGTTCAACCGTCAGGTGATCTACCAACAAAGCAACAAACGCACCGCCTTACTGGATCAACACCGCGCCATCAACGACGCCCTTCAGGCCCGCGATGCGGCGGCGTCACGCGCAGCTGTCACAGCGCATATGAGCTTTGTAAAATCCGCCTTGAAAGATCAGCAAACCACCGATCAAAACGAAAAAGTCGCGCGCCTTCGTCTAAAACACGAGAAGGCGCGCTAGCTGACTATTTCTTCATTTCTGAGCGAAGCAAATAAAGAGAAGCCCCAAAAATTAGGGCCGTCCCCAGCCACATAATGCCTTCTGGCGCATAATTATAAACCAAAAAGCCCAAAATGATATTCACCGGCTGTTTTACATAGTCAAACGGCTGCAAATAGGCCGCATCAGCAACACTATAGGCTTTCACCAGAAAATACTGAGCAACCGCAACCAAAACGCCAACGCCAACCACAATAGCGATGGCAAACTCGGTGCTGACGACTGTGATATCTGTCTGGATACCAAAGCCACCGCTAAACGCCAAAGCTGCGTTTATCGGTGTGAGCAGCAGCAACAAATAGAGCGTGAGAGTGTCTGAATCCTCGGTCTTCGTCATATGTTTAGTGATCAGCGAATACATCGCCCACATGAAGGACGCGCCCAACGGATAAAGTATTGCGATGGTAAAATTATCAGACCAAGGTTCGAGAATAATCATCGCGCCGATGAACCCGATAACAAGTGTGACCCAACGCTCCATCGTGACGGTTTCGCGCAGCACCAGCAATGATCCGATGGTGACGAAAAACGGCGACGTCATGATCAGCGCAATCATTTGCCACAGCGGCACACCTGATGAGAAACCCAGCACCCAAAGCTGTACCCCGCCAGCCGCCAAAGCGACGCGCAAGATGTGCAGCGGTATCTGTGATGTTGTCAGCGACGTGCGCAGGTGTTTGAACACCCACGGCAAGCTGAACAGCAAGGCGATGAAGTATTCCCAAAACGCAACGGTCGTGGATTTTAACCCGTAAACCCAAGTCAACTGGGTGTTGGCAACGTTGATAACAGCGAATAGCAATCCGGCACCGACCATAAAGGCGGCCCCTGTGTATGCAGCATTTTTGCCGCTGATCGTGATAGTTTGAGTCATGGCGTTGTCCTTTTTTCCTAGCGCACAAGACCCAAGGCAAAACAGGACATTTTGGGCGCAGCTATCCATGCAACACCCAATCCCGCTCTCTTTCATCCGGACTTTAACCGTCGGCTCCGGAATTAAACCGGATCTGCTGACCCCACCTATTGGCGGGCGCTCGCGGGCTTTCATGTCAATGATTACCGCCGGTGGGGAATTACACCCCGCCCTGAGAACATACCGCCCGTGATTGGGCAGCTCGTTTTTGGTAATTGAAAAATAAGCAGCTGGCAAGATGCATTGGTTGGGTGGTGTAGGGTAACCCATCAATCACGCACCGCGCATGGACCTCGGGGTGGGTGCAAAGGCAATATGGGATGGAGGTCAGCTATGCGGACTTTCCTGCCATTGAAAGACAATGCTTTGAGAGGTGCCTGTTCGATTATTCCCTCTCGGTTTTCGATACTCCACACGCAGCGCAAAACGATGCCTTGGGTGTTCTGAGCGGCTTTCCACATTCTCGGCATGGGGGGCCGTATTGGCTGGCGACATGATGATGAACTGCGTTTGGGTTCGTCTCTTTGAAGCCCGTAAGCCGTTCGTATTCTGCAAGAAACTTGGCATGTCTTTCGGAAAACGAAATTGTCTTGTTTGCCAACGCTGTCCAAACAATGTCCCGTTCGGCATCTGTCAGCATAGGAACTTCCATTTGGCAGCGCCAACAAAACTGGGTTACAGGCATATCACTCATCTCACGTTTGATTGTCTTGAAGACTATTGAATATCGGAATTAAGTAAAAGCCACTTTTGGGCTCAAAACCGACATTTGATAAACCTCATCGCGTGACATCACTGCCCCTAAACGAAAAAACCCAGCCGCAAGGGCTGGGTTCTAAATTCGTACAATCAGCGTTTGACTAGTGCAGCTTGTCAGCCACATCCTTGATCGCGTCGTCAATCAATGCATTGCCGCTTGCGGCTGTCATCTTGTCAGCGATCACGTCATTGGCAGCCGCCACAGCAACCGTAATGGCGCTGTCACGGACTTCTTTGACGGCAGACGCTTGGGCCGAAACGATCTGATCTTCGGCAGCCGCAAGGCGACGCTTGATCGAAGCTTTCAGGTCTTCTTTGGCCTCAGCCGCCGCATTTTGTGCCTCAACCTTAGCGGCCTCAACAATGCGATCAGCCTGTTCTTGAACTTCTTTTTGCTTACGCTCATAAGAAGCAAGGATGGTCTGCGCTTCTTCACGCAACGCTTTGGCCTCGTCCAATTCGGACTTGATGCCTTCAGCGCGTTTGTCCAGCATCCCGCTCAACAGACCAGGAACCTTTAGGTAAACCAGCAGCGCAAGAAACAGGATAAACCCAACCAAAACATTGAATTCCGGGTTCTTCATAGTGAAGAATGGGCCGCCAGCAGCCAGCGCAGGTGTCGCCACGGTTGCGAGCAGGAGTGTGAGTTTCTTCATGATCCTAACCTTTCATCCGTGCAGTGATTGCCGCTGTGACCGTTTTGGCATCTGCCTTAACGCCCATGGAGGCAATGATTTCTTTCGCTGTATCACCAGCCACCTTTTTCACGCTCGCAACCGAACCCTTGCGGATGGCGGCAATCGCAGCTTCGGCCTCAGCGGACTTGGCAGCGATTTTAGCGTCGGCCTTTTGAATAGCGATATCCAATTCGGCCTGAATTTCGGCTTTTGCCTCTGCCGCAATCTTTTGCGATTCAGCGCGGGCATCGTTTAGGGCTTTGTTGTAGGCGGCTTCTGCCTCAACTGCCTTTTGCTTCAGCTCTTCTGCTGCGGCAATGTCTTTTGTAATCGTCCCTTGGCGTTCGGACAAAACCGAACCAACCCGCGGCAGAACCACGCGCGACAAGATTAGATAGATCACGACCAGCGTGATCAGCAACCAGAATATCTGGTTTGGGAAAGTCGCAAAATCCAGTTGCGGCATACCGGACGCTTGCGCCCCATGCTCCGCCATCTGGCCTGCAGCCTCATTTGTTTCTGTTGCCATGTCGTCGTCCTCCTAGGAACCGGTATTTACATCGGGCCGCTTTGGCTTACCCAAAGCAGCCCAACCGTAAGGATTGGCTCTTAGTTCTTAGACAGCGAACATCAGCAGCAAAGCAACGAGGAACGAGAAAATCCCGAAAGCCTCGGCAAATGCGATGCCGATGAAAAGCATAGCTGTTTGGCCGCCAGCGGCCGAAGGGTTGCGTAGGGCACCGGACAAGAAATTGCCCACAATTGAACCCACACCAATCGCTGCGCCGCCCATGCCAATAGTGGCCAGACCTGCACCGATGAATTTCCCCATTTCTACGATATCGCCTTCCATAGTGTATTCTCCTTACGTTGGAATTAAGCGTTAGATTAGTTTATTGTCGGGTCTGATTAGTGTGATGGATGCAGCGCATCCTTAAGATACACACACGTCAGAATAGTGAAAACATAGGCCTGAATGAAGGCAACCAGCACATCCATGCCGAACATCGCAACGATGCCCACCATAGCCAGCGGCGCAATCAACAACGAGCCTGCGAATGTTGCGAACACCTCGATCACAGCGTGACCCGCCATGACGTTACCGGCCAAACGAATGGAATGGCTTACGGGGCGCACAAAGTATGAGATGATCTCGATGATGGCCAACACAGGGCGCAAGGCAAGTGGTGCCGATCCAACCCAGAACAGGCCCAAAAACTTGATGCCGTGCAGATAGAACCCCAGCAGCGTGACCGACACGAACACCAGCAGCGCCAAAACAACGGTGACAGCGATGTGCGATGTGGTCGAGAAGCTCATCGGGATCAGACCCAAGAAGTTCGAGAACAAGATAAAGATGAACAGCGTCATGATATAGGGGAAGAATTTCAGCGCCTCTTTGCCGGCAACATCCTCAACCATCGAGTAAACAAAGCCGTAAGCCAGCTCCGCAACCGACTGTGTGCGGCTTGGAACGATCGCACGCTTGCGTGTGCCCAGAACCAACAAACCAATGATGGCCAGAACGGCCAAACCCATCCACAATGTCGCGTTTGTGGGCGTGTACCATGCAATTGGTCCGCCAAACAACGACTCCAGCTCAAACTGAGCCATTGGATGAAATTGCATGCCTTCGCTTGATGCTTCTGCTGACACGTCTAGTTCCCCTCGTCCATATCGGCCAATTCGGCCGCGTTTTCTTCTTGCAGCTCTTTGGCAGTTTTCAACATCACGTTGACGCCCGCCGCGAACCCTAACAATGTGAATGGCACCAGAAACCAAGGCATCGTGCCAAACAGCACATCCAACCCGTATCCAATGCCAACGCCGATACCAATACCGACGCTTAGCTCGATGATCATCCGCCAGGCATGTTGCGCTTGGCTAACCTTCGATTGTTCCTTGGGCTTTGGCTCTTGCTGCTTCTTGACCGCTGCAATCCGCTCGCTTAGCTCTTCGAGCCGCTTTGGATCATGTGCGTCGGTCATGGCAAAAGCCTCCCTCAGACAGTTGCGCGGAACCTAGGCATGAGGGGGCTTTGAGTCAAGCAAGTCGAGCACGGGTTAAAGTATTGATATTAAATGATTTAGATAAAGCTCGCGGATTCATTTTTGAGCTGAAACCGCCCAAAACCATGCAAACCCCACAATCAAGGTTATTCAACCAAATGGTTGATCTTAATCCTTACGCCTTTGCCCGACCCAACATCCGCGGCAGGCGTCCGTCGATCATCAGCATCCCACAGAAAATCGCCACCATGCCCAAAACGTGGTTGATGTGGATTTCTTCGCCCAGAAAATACACCCCCAAGAATACAGCTGACACGGGGGCGATAAAGGTGATGGTCGAAATATTCGTCGCGCCCACCTTGGGCAACAACCAGTAGAACACAATGAACGTGGCCGAAGTCAGAACAAAACCAATCATCGCCATCGCGCCATAGGTTTCCATATGCGTGATCACCGGCACGCCTTCGGACAGGATCGCCAAGGGCCCGATGAACACCGTCGCGCCGGTCAGGCCCAGCGCAGCCACCAAACTCGGGTCCAGCTGGTTGAAGCGGCGCACATAGTTCAACCCGATCCCGTAGCAAATCGGCGCACATAGGGTGAAAAGGATCGCCCAGAATTCAGATTGGCTGCCGTTCTGAATTTCCGGCACCGCAAGGATCAATATCCCGATAAAGCCAAAGATGACCCCAAAGGATTTGGTGACCGTCGCATTCTCACCACCAGGCCAGAAATGCGAAATGATCACCACCATGATCGGCATCATCGCATTGATGATCCCTGCCACGCCGCTGGCGATATACTGCTGGCTGATCGGGTAAATCGCGAAGGGGGCAGCAAAATTGATCGCCCCCCAAATCAACATGTGCAGCGCCAATTGGCCGGTCATCTTGAACCGCAACTTGGTGGCAAAGGCATAGACCCAACACCCAATCGCGCCCAGCGCCACGCGTCCGAACGAAACCGTCAACGGACCAATTTCGCGCAACAAGATTTCATTGAACAAAAACGACGTGCCCCACGCGCTGCCCAACACCAAAATGATGATCCAATATCGCAGCGCCATTATGAAACCCTTCCCAAGACAATCCGCAACAATCTGCACTCTATTTTCACATCGATGTCCAGTGCGCTTACTGTTCAGTACCGCACAACACTCGACCAAATGGTTGACGGTCGCGCACCATCTGCATACCCATCAGATATGGACAAAACCCTCGACACCACCTTCGCCGCCCTTAGCGACCCAACCCGTCGCGCCATCCTTGCAATGCTGCTTGAGGACGATATGGCCGTGACCGATGTTGCCGAACCGTTCGAAATGTCACTGGCTGCGATTTCAAAGCATTTGCTGATCCTGTCCCGCGCGGGATTGATCTCGCAAGAAAAACGTGGCCGCGTAAAATGGTGCAAACTAGAGCCCGACGCCATGCGTGGCGCCAGCATATGGATGCAGGGATTTGGCCAATTTGAAGCGGTCAATCTGGATGCCTTTGAACGCTTCCTAGAAGAAGAGCTCAGCAGCTAAGGAAAAGCTTCTATGCGCTCCGCGCGGGGGATATTTGAGGAACAAAAATTCAAAGCCGCCTAAACCAGAACAATTTGAATTAATTTGTCGCATCTTCTTTTCCTAAATATCCCCGCCGGAGGCATCTATTCTTACAAACATCGCGCGATCAGTTCTCATCTTTCAACAACATCCACAGCGCCACCACCGTCAGTCCGATGCCGCCCAGCACCAACCCGCTTGGCGCGCTGTTGCCCAACCCGATTTGCCACAGGATCACCCAGCTGGGCACCAAAAACGTGTAGGCCATCACCTTAGACGCGGGCAGGCGCAACGTCGCATATTGCAATAACACGAACGTAATGGAACTGGCCGCAATGGCCACATAGGCCAGCGTGATCCAAACAATCATTGGCAGCGCCAACCAATCGGTTTCAACCAGGTCCCGCCAACCATAAGCCAGCAAAACGGCAAACCCTGCCACCAGCACCCCAAAGCTGAACACCAGTACTGGTTCGCCTCGGTTCAGTTTGCGCACCATCGGGGTATAGATCGCATGCATGGCGCAGCCCCAAAAATAGACCAGCTCTCCACGCCCAACGCTGAACTGCATCAACGCCTGCACATCCGCGCGAAAAATCACCCATAGGGCTCCGATTGCGCCAATCGCCAAGGCCAGCGCCATCCGTGCCGTGGTGATTTGGCGCAACAACAAATAACCAAACCCCGCCGCCATCAAAGGGGTAAGCGTAAACACAGCAGCTGTGCTGACGGGCGTTGCCGTTTTCAACCCCTCAAACATCAGAACAAAGTAAACCGCAAACATCCCGCCCAGCACCAAATACCGCCATGGCGCCACGAAATGGCTGCGTTTTAGCCCTGTTGTCATCATCGCCACGACACCGATCACCACTCCAGCGATCAAAAACCGCGCCGTGTTCAGCGCGGTTGGCGAAATTTCGTTGGCCGCCATCGCCCCGAGGCTGAAAGAGCCTGCCACAAGGGCCGAAAACAACAGCATCGCCAAATGCCCAAGCCGATATTCGCTCATGATGAAGTCGCCATTTCAGCCTTTAGAAACGTCAAAAAGGTCTGCACTTTGGCGGTGCGATGTAAATCCACATGCGTCACCAGCCACAATGCCGACGCCCATTCAGGCCGCGGTGGCAGCACCTGTACCAGATTTGGATCACAGCAAGCCATTCGCTCCAACATAAATCCAAGTCCCGCACCCGCTAAAATTGCCTCGTGCAAAGAATTGTCATCCGCAACCTTGAACGTCACACGTTCTGAGGGAATGTTTTCTTTTAGCCATTTGTAAAAAGGCGCACGCAATTGCAGCTGATCGTAGCTGATAAACCGGTGGGTCTTCAAATCTTCCTCATTATTGGGCATCCCGTTCAACGCGATGTAGTCTTTCGACCCATAAAGAGCGATATTTTCGGTCGAAAATTTCTGCACAACATTGTCGGGTTGATCCGGTGGTGATCCAGCCCGCATGGCGACATGCGCCTCGCCGTATTCCAGACGAAACAGCCGCGATCCCGTTAAATACCGCACCGAAAGCTCTGGGTGCGCGCGCTGGAACCGCACCAGAATTGGCGTCATCACATGTGAAAAACTTGCCAGCGACGTGACCACCAAATCCCCCGTCACCGTATCGCCTTGCCCGCGAATGCGTCCGGCCAACTGCGAAAATTGATCATCCGTCGCCTGCGCCACCCGCAACAGATCGGCCCCCGCTTCGGTCGGGGTATAACCCCGCGCATGACGTTGAAACAGACGCACCCCCATCTGCTCTTCCAGTGCATCAATATGCCGGATCACAGTGGCATGATGCACGCCCAAAACCTGCGCCGCCCCGCTGACCGTGCCTGCGCGCGCCACATGATACGCGGTGCGAATTTCATCCCAACTGTCCATAATCGCTCCAACCCTATATGTGCATTTTCCAACACTATATGTTCGTAATCACATATTGCGTTCACAATTGCAAAGGTCATTTTATATCCAAGCCAACCCTAAAAGGAAAACAACATGACCAACCACATTCTGCGCATCGACGCATCATTACGCCACACAGATTCAATCACCCGCGACCTGTTGGACCGCATCGCGGCCCGCTTCCCAGACGCCAACGTCACCACCCGTGATCTGTCCCAAGGCCTGCCCTTGATTGACGAGACTTGGGTCGGCGCCAACTTCACACCGGCCGAGGCCCGCAATGACGCGCAAAACACCGCGCTCGCCTTTTCAGACAGCTTGATCGACGAAGTGAAATCAGCCGACATACTACTTTTGGGCCTGCCAATCTACAACTTCACCGTGCCCACAGGCTTTAAGGCTTGGATCGATCAAATCGCACGCGTTGGTCAAACCTTTCACTATACCGAGACAGGCCCCGTCGGGCTGCTGACCGGAAAACGTGCCATCATCGCAATCGGCTCTGGCGGCACCAAGGCTGGCAGCGACATCGACTTTGCCACCGGATACATCCGTCACATTCTGGGCTTTGTCGGCATCACGGATGTGACCTTCATCACCGCCGATGCCCTGATGGCAGACGCCGATACCGCCCTCGCCACGGCGCACAACCAGATTGCAGCGCTGGCGGCCTAACACACACCTTGGCTGACCTCATTGCAACGCAACGCGGGTCAGCCAGTCTTTCCCGCGAGCTGTGCTTGACTCCTGCTCCACATCGGCCTAAATCCACCCCTGTATCCGGAAGTCCATTAAACTTCCGGTCCCTGCATAGGTAGGGATCGCCCCCCGTCAGCGAGGTTTCGCCCACGGGGGTGATTGGCATTTGGGCGTTCCATCTTACATGATGGGGCAGGTATTAACGGCGAAGGAGCCATGTGATGTTTGAAAATCTATCCGAACGCCTTGGTGGTGTCTTTGATCGACTGTCCAAACAGGGCGCCCTTTCAGAAGACGACATCAAAACAGCGCTGCGCGAGGTCCGCGTGGCCCTGCTCGAGGCCGATGTTTCCCTGCCAGTTGCCCGTGATTTCATCAAAGCGATTTCCGAAAAAGCCGCGGGTCAATCCGTCACCAAATCCATCACACCCGGTCAGCAAGTCGTCAAAATCGTGCATGACGAATTGGTGCATGTGCTGGCCGGTGACAACGATAATGCTGGCGAATTAAAAATCGACAACGCGCCCGCGCCGATCCTGATGGTCGGCCTGCAGGGTTCGGGTAAAACCACCACCACCGCCAAACTGGCCAAACGTCTGACCGAGAAAAACGGCAAACGCGTGCTGATGGCATCCTTGGATGTGCAGCGTCCTGCCGCCCAAGAACAGCTGGCCATTTTAGGCAAGCAAATCGGCGTTGACACCCTGCCAATCGTCAAAGGCCAATCCGCCGTCGACATCGCCAAACGTGCCAAACAACAGGCAATGATGGGCGGTTACGACGTCTATATGCTCGACACCGCAGGCCGCCTCCACATCGACGAAGTGTTGATGGACGAAGTCCAATCGGTGCGCGACGTGGCCAAGCCGCGCGAAACACTGCTGGTGGTTGACGGGCTAACGGGCCAAGACGCGGTCAACGTGGCCAAAGAATTCGACGAAAAAGTCGGCGTATCCGGCGTGGTCCTGACCCGCATGGATGGCGACGGCCGCGGTGGTGCAGCGCTCTCGATGCGCGCCGTCACCGGCAAGCCGATCAAATTCGTCGGACTTGGTGAAAAGATGGACGCGCTCGAGGAATTCCACCCAGAACGTGTGGCGGGCCGTATCCTTGGCATGGGGGACATCGTTTCCCTGGTCGAAAAGGCCCAAGAAACCATCGAGGCCGAACAAGCCGAACGCATGATGAAACGGTTCCAAAAGGGTCAGTTCAATATGAACGATCTGAAACAACAACTGGAACAGATGCAAAAAATGGGCGGCATGGAAGGCATCATGGGCATGATGCCCGGCATGGGTAAAATGAAAAAACAGGTCGAAGCGGCCGGTTTTGATGACAGCATTATCCGCCGTCAGGTCGCTTTGATCCAATCCATGACCAAACGCGAACGCGCCAATCCAAAATTGCTGCAAGCCTCGCGCAAAAAGCGCATCGCCAAAGGCGCTGGCCTAGAAGTGTCCGAGCTGAACAAACTGATGAAGATGCACCGCCAGATGGCCGACATGATGAAAAAGATGGGCAAAATGGGCAAAGGCGGCATGTTGAAAAAAGCCATGGGCGGCATGTTTGGCAAAGGCGGCCACGGCATGGCTGGCGAATTGGCCAACATGGACCCCAAAGCCATGGAAGCGGCCGCCAAACAAATGGGCGGCGGCCTTGGCGGCGGCGCAGCCTTGCCCCCCGGCCTGTCTGGGTTTGGGAAAAAGAAATGAGTTTCGCTGTTCCCATCCTTGAAACAGAGCGCCTGATTATGCGTGCGCCCGAAAACGGAGACCTTGAGGCGCAAGCTGCATTCCTTGCTTCAGATCGTTCGCATTTCGTTGGTGGGCCAAAGCCCCTTGGTGGCGCGTGGCATTCACTAACCTTTATGTTGGGGCACTGGCATATGCGTGGTTTTGGAATGTGGATTGTCACAGACAAACTGACCAAGGCCGCCGTCGGCAAGGTTGGCCACTATTTCCCCGTTGGCTGGGCCGAGCGCGAGTTGGGCTGGCAAATTTGGGATGAGAAACACGAAGGCAAGGGCTATGCCTATGAGGCGACTATCGCAGCCCGTAACTTTGCTTACCAGACTTTGGGATGGAAAACTCAGGTCAGTTATATCGTCACTGAGAACACGCGTTCAATCGCTCTGGCCGAACGACTCGGCGCCGCAGTCGATGACAACGCTGATCGTCCCGACATCGACACTCCTGTTGTCGTCTACCGCCATCCAGCTGTGGAGGCCTTGTCATGATTGTACATTTCCCCCCCACTTTTGTACAAAACGTACAGATAAACGTACTGGCCGGAGGCCGTCATGACTGATCCTGTCATCCGCGCCGCCGAGCTGCTCAAAGAGCATCGCGAGAGCATTGATCGGCTGGATTCGATCCTCGTTTACACCCTTGGTGAGCGCTTCAAACACACCCAAGCCGTGGGCAAGTTGAAGGCCGAGCATGATCTGCCCGCGTCCGATCCGACCCGCGAAGCCAGCCAAATCGCACGACTTGAGGAGCTGGCCGACAAAGCCAACCTCGACCCGAAATTCGCCAAACAATTTCTGAATTTCATCATTCAGGAAGTCATCAATCACCATAAGAAACATCAAGACAGCGAACCATAGGTTCAAAACCCATCAAGAATGACGGGGCGCTAAGCCCTTCAATTAACTGAAAAATAGGAGATACTACTCATGGCTATGAAAATCAGACTCGCCCGCGGCGGTTCCAAAAAACGTCCATTTTATCGCATCGTTGCTGCCGACAGCCGCATGCCGCGCGATGGTCGTTATATTGAGCGTCTGGGCACATATAACCCACTGCTCGCCAAAGATTCCGAAGAGCGCGTGAAAATGGATGTGGACCGCATCAAACATTGGCTGTCTGAGGGCGCTCAGCCTACAGACCGTATCTCTCGCTTCTTGGAAGCCGCTGGAATCCTTGAGAAAAAGACCCGCGCCAACCCGAAAAAAGGCACACCTGGCGACAAAGCTGTTGCTCGTGCGCAAGAGAAAGCTGAAAAAGCTGCTGCACCTGTTGAAGAAGCACCCGTTGAAGAAGCTGCTGCAGAAGAAAAAGCTGCTGAGTAATCAGCCGTTTGGACTTAACCCATGACTGATTTTTCAGATCAGTTTCGGCAAGAGTTCACCCAACTATTGCGCTGGCGGCGTGACGTGCGCCGCTTTCGCAGCGACCCTGTTGAGGGTGCCATTGTTGAGCGTTGTTTATCGACGTTCAACTTGGCACCCTCGGTCGGTCTGTCAGAACCTTGGCGGATCATTCGCGTCAATTCCCAAAAATCCCGAGATAACGCTGTCACGAATTTCGAAACCGCAAATGCCGATGCCCTAAAAGGCTATTCCGGCCAAAAAGCTGAATTATATTCGGGACTTAAACTAAGCGGCATGCGCGAAGCGCCCGTTCATCTGGCGATCTATTGCGACGATGAAACACCCAAAGGCCAAGGGTTGGGCGCGGCCACGATGCCAGAAATGCGGCGCTATTCGGTGGTGGCTGCGATCACTCAATTCTGGCTGGCCGCCCGCACCGAGGGGCTCGGCGTTGGCTGGGTTTCGATCCTTGATCCGGACCAATTGAGCCGTGATTTAGACGTGCCTACAGGTTGGTCTTTGATCGCTTACCTTTGCGTTGGCTGGCCAGACGATGTAAAAACCACACCAGAATTGCAACAAGTCGGCTGGGAAACCCGCAGCACGACACTGGACATATTGGAACGCTGAATGAGCGATAAGGATCACATCTGTGTCGGGGCTTTTTCCGGCTCTTACGGCGTCACTGGCGAAGTCCGGTTGAAAAGCTTCTGCGCCGACCCCGAAGCCATTGCCGATTACTCGCCCCTGACCACTGAAGATGGCAAGCGCAGCTTTGCGATCTCCCTATCCCGAAGCATCAAAAATGCGTTAGTTGTCAAAGTGATAGGCATCAATAACAAAGAAGAGGCTGACACCCTGAAAGGCATCCGTCTGTTCGCGCAGCGCGCCCAATTGCCCGCCCTGCCCGACGATGAATTTTACCACACCGACTTGATCGGCCTAACAGTGCTCGACACCGGCGGCACGGTCCTAGGCAAGGTTCATGACGTGCAAAACCATGGGGCAAGTGACCTGTTGGAAATCATGCTAGAGGGCAGCAGCGCAACCGTCCTTTTGCCCTTCACCAACGAGGTGATCCCAACCGTCGACCTGGCCAGTGGCCGCATCATAGCTGACCCACCCGAGGGGGCATTGTAACTTGCCCACCCGCGTCATCATCCACGCTGGGTTCCACAAAACCGGAACCACCACGGCACAGCAATTTTTGACGCACAACGGCCCCCATATTTGGCCGCATCATGCCATCGTCAACCAACACCGCATTCGCGATCCTTTGCAATTTGGCCAAGCCTACTCCACAGGTGCAGGGCAAGTCGCGCTAGAGGAATTTTGCTTTCGTTTCAAAGCCTTCCTGAAGACGCTCAATTTGGGCGGTGGGCGCGGCGTGATCATCAGCGCCGAAAACCTGGCGGGCATGATGCCCGGGCGAAACGATCTCGTCGAGGGCTATGCCGCCTGCCCCAGATTGATGCAAGCCGTGGTGGAATGCGTTGAGGATGTCATCGATCCAAATCCCGACATGGCGTTTCATTTTTCCACCCGCTCAGAGGAAAAATGGCTGCGCAGCATCTGGTGGTATAATGTGTATAAAACCCGCCTGACGCAAAATTTCAACGACTTCGCAGCGAGCCTTGCGCCGACCTGCGATCTGAACGAAACCGTGCGCCAAGTCCAAAACATCGTCGCCTATCCGGTGACCAGCCAACCGCTGGAACAAACCAGCGATCAGCAATTTGGCCCAGCCACCCCCCTGATTGATCTGTTGGATCTGCCACAACAATCACGTGACGCGCTGCAAACCATCCCTGCCAAAAATGTCATGCCACAGCACGAGCTGATCAAAGAGTTCCTGAAACTGAACCGATCAGACCTTGGCCCCACCGCCCTGAGCACGCGCAAAGAAGAGCTGCTGGAACAAACCGCAAAATTGGATTAGAGCCAGCCTATGAGCAAGCCAACCAAATCCCCGCTGACCAAATCGCATGGCCGTAAGACCATTTCGGCCACCATGCAGCCGCGTGACCTGATGGGGGAATCTCCGCAATTGAAAAACGCGTGGCGGGTGAAAATCGTCACCCTGTTTCCCGGTGCATTTCCTGGTGTGTTGGGCGAATCGCTAACCGGTAAAGCCCTGCAAGAGGGTCTATGGCAGCTCGACACCATTGACCTGCGCCCGTTTGGCGAGGGCAAGCACCGCAATGTTGACGACACCCCTTCGGGCGGCGGCGCTGGGATGGTTCTGCGCGCCGATGTGGTCGGCAAGGCGCTGGAAACTGCCCAGCAAGCCACCCCAACCGACCGCGCCAAATGGCCCGTCATTTACCTATCACCACGCGGCAAACCAATGACCCAAGCCATGATGCAGCGATTCGCAGAGGGCGAGGGCATGACCCTACTTTGTGGCCGATTTGAGGGCGTAGACGAGCGCGTGATCGAAGAATACGACATTGAAGAGGTCAGTTTGGGCGATTTCGTCCTGACAGGCGGCGAGATCGCAGCACAGGCCTTGATTGATGCCACCGTCCGTCTTATACCGCGCGTTCTGGGCAATCAGGAATCCACCGAGGACGAATCGTTTTCGGACGGGTTACTGGAACACCCACAATACACGAGGCCTGCCGTTTGGAAGGGTCGCACGATACCGGAAATGCTTCTGTCCGGCCATCACGCGAATATATCCAACTGGCGACAGGTTATGGCCGAAAGGCTGACTAAAAAACGCCGACCTGATCTCTGGCGGGCTTATTGTGAAGACCACGATAGGGACCCGAATGAAGACCGAGAGCTCTGAGGCCGCACCAACACGTCGCGGGCAAACCGTGTATATTTATAAAGGAGCGTTTCAGATGAACCTGATCGCACAACTCGAAGCCGAGCAGATTGCTGCTCTTGGCAAAGAAATTCCAGACTTCAAGGCCGGTGACACACTGCGCGTTGGGTACAAAGTGACCGAGGGCACACGCTCGCGGGTTCAGAATTATGAGGGTGTCTGCATTGCCCGTAAAGGTGGCGCCGGTATCGCTGCAGCCTTTACTGTGCGCAAGATCTCCTTTGGTGAAGGCGTGGAACGTGTGTTCCCACTGCATTCGACCAACATCGACAGCATCACAGTGATCCGCCGCGGCCGTGTCCGTCGCGCGAAACTGTACTATCTGCGCGAACGTCGTGGTAAATCGGCACGTATCGCCGAAAACACCAACTACAAGCCCAAGAAATCTTAAGGAGCGGTGCAATGAGAAAAGATATTCACCCCGACTACCACACAATCAACGTCAAAATGACCGACGGCACGATTTTGGAAATGAAATCAACCTACGGTGCTGAAGGCGAAACACTGGCCTTGGAAATCGACCCATCTGTGCACCCCGCATGGACCGGCGGTAACACGCGCCTGATGGATGCCGGTGGTCGTGTGACCAAGTTTAAGAAGAAATACGAAGGGTTGGGCTTCTAAGGAAACCTTACTTTTCGGGAATACCAAAACGCCGCGCTGGAAACAGGGCGGCGTTTTTCGTTGCCTAATCCGATTAGAGCGTGTTTCCTATACTAGATAGGATGGCTCTATATGAAAAATTTGCTGCTGGCGGCTGCGGCCGTATTTCTTACCACGTCTCCTACCTTGGCCAACGAAGCGCTGGTCTCCTCATTGGAGAGCGGACAGTGGGGTTGGCCGGAAGGTAAAAACACTTGCGCGAAAAATCCTCAAACCATTCATTTTGCAGACAATCGCAAAACAATGGAAATCACTTGGAATAACACCCATAGCCCAGCAACATATAAAATTCTATATTTCAATGCCAACACGATTACCTCAATCCTTGATGGCGAAACCCGCGTGACAAAGACTGGTGATCGCATTGTTTGGATGATGAAAGTGAAAGATGGCACCCACTTTTGTTGGCGAAGAACCGATTGGCCTGGACATGCCTGCACAGATCATTTGAAAAAATGTGGGGTTGGATCGTAGATGTTCTCCATCCAGACTCGGACCATTTTCATCTTAAAGATAGTAGTCCCCGCACCTTTTTGGAGCGGCATTTTTCAAAATAAACTCCTCGTATGTTGAGCATCCTGAAACACCGCGTCTATGCCCGCCTTTTCGCGGCCCAAGTGATTGCATTACTGGGCACGGGCCTGCTGACAGTCGCGCTTGGCTTGCTGGCCTATGATTTGGCAGGCGCGCAGGCAGGTGTTGTTTTGGGCTTTGCCTACACCATCAAAATGGTAGCCTACGTGGGCCTTTCACCGGTTGCCCATGCTCTCGTTGAAAGGTTGCCTCGAAAGGCCGTGCTGATCGGGGCAGACCTGATACGGGCCTGTGTGGCGCTGTTCTTGCCGTTCATTGATTCCATTTGGCAAATCTATCTGTTGATCTTTGTGCTACAGGCCGCATCCGCCACTTTCACCCCTGCGTTTCAGGCGCTGATACCCGATATTCTAAAAGACGAGCGTGACTACACCAAAGCCCTGTCCCTGTCCCGTCTCGCCTATGACCTAGAAAACCTGCTGAGCCCCGCCATGGCGGGTGTTTTGATGATATTAGTCAGTTATCAATGGCTGTTTGCGGGCACCGTTTTTGGGTTTGTGGTGTCGGCGGGTTTGGTGGCGATCACTGCCATACCAACCCAGAAGCTCCAGACAAAACAGCGCCCATTTGTTGACCGTCTGACCCGCGGCACCCGGATATATTTGGCGACTCCACGACTGCGTGGATTGTTGTCACTTAATCTGGCCGCATCCGCTGTTGGGGCGTTTATTTTGGTCAACACGGTGGTGATTGTGCGCGCCAGCTTTGGGGCCTCCGAGATCCACCTTGCCTATGCCATGGCCGCTTTTGGTGCAGGCTCAATGCTCGCCGCACTCGTGCTTCCACGGCTGCTCGAATCCATAGCAGATCGAACAGTGATGATCATCGCTGCATTTTTACTAACTGCAGTTACGCTGGCCCATGCCGCATATCTGCTGACGGCGGGCCTCACGGGGTGGGGCATCTTTTTGCTGCTTTGGGCCATCAGCGGCATGCTCTATTCAGCGATCTTGACGCCCTCGGGTCGCTTGTTGCGCAGATCGGCCCATGCCAAAGACAGACCTGCCCTTTTCGCCGCCCAGTTCGCGCTATCACACGCCTGTTGGTTGGTGACCTATCCGATTGCTGGCTGGGCCGGTGCGCAATTTGGCCTGCCCGCAACCATGTTGATTCTTGGCGTGCTGGCCCTGTTCGGGACGTTGCTGTCTTTGGTCCTATGGCCCGCTGGCAGCGCTGGCGAGTTAGAGCACAGCCATCCTGATCTGCCCGCCAATCATCCGCATTTCAAAACCCATCAGGCCCGTGGAAAATCACATTCCCACGTCATCGTCATTGATGACGAACACCGGGCTTGGCCAACCCACGGGTAAATGCCGCTTCCAAAATCCACCCCCTGCTCATATAGTGCTTACAGCGCATTGGGGCGCGTGTTTTAGAATTTTACGGGGTGCAAACGTGGCGCATATTATTGTCGTTGGGAATGAAAAAGGCGGGTCGGGCAAATCGACCACCTCGATGCATGTTGCAACCGCTTTGGTGCGGATGGGCCACTCTGTTGGCGCGCTGGATCTGGACCTGCGCCAACGTACTTTTGGGCGCTACATGGAAAAACGTCGCGCCTATTGTACCACCCACAATATTGAACTGGCCACACCCGACTATCATGACCTGCCCGAGATTGACCGCGCAAAACTGCGGCCCGGCGAGAACATATATGATCACCGCCTATCTGCTGCCGTGGCCGCGCTGGAACCTGACAGTGACTTCATTTTGATCGATTGCCCGGGGTCGCACACTCGTCTTTCCCAAGTGGCGCATTCCCTGGCCGATACATTGATCACGCCGCTGAATGACAGCTTTGTAGATTTTGATCTGCTGGCCCATATTGACCCTGAAACCGACAAGGTTTTGGGCCCGTCCGTCTATTCCGAAATGGTCTGGAACGCCCGCCAATTACGTGCCCAAGCCGGCCTGCCACCGATCGACTGGATCGTGGTCCGCAACCGTTTGGCGGCCCAACGCATGCACAACAAAGAAAAGATGCAGGACGCGCTGGAAACCCTGTCAAAACGCATCGGGTTTCGTTTGGCCCCAGGCTTTGGCGAGCGGGTGATTTTCCGCGAGTTGTTCCCGCGCGGTTTGACATTGCTTGACCTCAAAGACATCGGCGTCAAAGGCCAGATGAACATCTCGAATGTCGCCGCGCGTCAAGAATTACGCGAGTTGATGAAGGGGCTAAACCTGCCAAATGTCACGGTAGATTTCTAAGCGCTAGCTTTTAGCAATTTCATCCAGCGCGACCAGTTTTGCCATCAACGCCTGCAACTCGTCAATCGGCACCATATTGGGGCCGTCTGACGGCGCATTGTCGGGATCTTCGTGGGTTTCAATGAACAGTGCCGCAACCCCAACAGCCACCGCCGCCCGCGCCAATGTGGGCACGAATTCACGCTGACCGCCGCTGGTTGCGCCCTGTCCGCCGGGTTGTTGAACCGAGTGAGTCGCGTCGAACATCACCGGATATCCAGTTTGCGCCATAATGGGCAAGCCTCTGAAATCACTAACCAAAGTGTTATAGCCAAAGCTGGTGCCGCGGTCGCACAACAGGATACGTTCATTGCCTGTGCTGGCGATTTTGTTGGCCACATGCACCATGTCCCACGGGGCCATGAATTGTCCCTTTTTCACATTCACCACAGCGTCCGTTTTACCCGCCGCCAACAACAGGTCAGTCTGGCGCGACAGAAACGCAGGGATTTGCAAAACGTCGACCGCTTGGGCCACGGGCGCACATTGCGCGGCCTCGTGAACATCCGTCAAAACGGGGCAGCCAAAGGCGGCTTTGACGTCTTGCAAAATGCGCAATCCCTCATCAATGCCGATGCCGCGCTGGGTGGCCACGCTTGATCGGTTGGCCTTATCAAAGGATGACTTATAGATGAATTGAAACCCGACGGCCTGCGCCACAGCGGCGATCCGTTCGGCCATCATCAACGCGTGATCGCGGCTCTCGATTTGGCAGGGGCCAACGACCAACACAAAAGGCAAGTTGTTGGCGATATCGATACCGTCGACGGATACGGTTTTGGTTGCGGTTTGGTTGGACATCAGCTGGTAACCTCGATGTAAATAATGGCGGCGTTTGCCGCGCTCATTTGGCGGCCCGAAGGCAGTCGTGAATATGCAGGATGCCCGTGATCTCACCCTCGTCGTCGCAGACAACCAGTGAGGTGACCTTGTTGCGGTTCATGATGTCCAGCGCCTCCAGAAGGAGGGTGTCCGAGCTGACCACATAGGGGCTGTAATTCGCAACATCCCCCGCGACTTCGCTCCAGACACTGGCCCCTGCGCGACGCAAATCACCGTCGGTGATGATGCCCAGAACACGTTTATCCGCGCCCTCAACGCAAGTGATGCCAAGCCCGCTTTGGGACATGGTGATCATCGCCTCATGCATAGATGTGTCGGCAGAAACCACCGGTAGTTCGTCGCCGCCATGCACCACATCAGCAACCGTTTTCAACCGCGCCCCCAAACTGCCGCCGGGGTGGAACCGTCCGAACATATCATCCGTGGTTTGCAGGATATGCGACAGGCACACCGTGATCGCATCGCCAATCGCCATCATCACCACGGTCGATGTTGTCGGCGCACGACCAATGATGCAGACCTCTTCGACTTGGGGGTAAACGATGGCCACATTTGCCATCCGCGCCAAGGTGCTGTCAGCCCCCGACGTCACCGCGATCAGTTGCAGTGAATTGGTATTGCAATAGTGGAGCACATCGGAAAGTTCAGGCGTCTCGCCGGAGTTGGACAGCGCCAGCACAACATCACTTTCGCCGAGCATCCCCATATCGCCGTGGCTGGCTTCGGTCGCATGCACGAAATACGCGGGCTTGCCGATGGATGACAGGGTGGCGGCCAGTTTACGGGCAACATGGCCCGATTTACCAACGCCGGTTACGATAATGCGGATATCCTTGCGGCCCATCATGATCGCAGCATCTGCAATCGCGCCCGACACCGAAGTGCTCAACGCGTTCAAAATGCGCGCTTCTTCCTGCAGAACATTCTCTGCAACCGTCACAAAATTCTGTTTTTGGCTATCTTGGGCGTTCATTTGATGGCTCCCTGCTTACGGGTCTTTTTTTAACATATGGCGGTTGATGGCAACCGATTTGTGTCCAAGCGCTTGTAGCACGCTTAGCCGCCAAGCAGAACGGTTTGCGGGATGCGTTGTTTGCAATGTTCCACAAAGGCCTCGACGACCAGCACGTTCGCCATTTCCTTGATCAAGGCCACCCCCATATACATCGAACGCACGGGGGCCTGTAACGGGACAAACTTTAGCGGTGTGCCGTCGGGCGCTGTGTCGTTCAGGGTTCTGGTGTTGACGATGGAATAGCCAAATCCATTTGCGACAAGGCTTTGTAAAACGGCCATATCGCGGGTTTTCTCAGTTATTTCGGGTGGCTCGCCAAGGTGATCAAAACAGGACAAAAAGTAATCCGAGCTGTGCGGTAGATCCAGCAACACCATCGGATATTTCTGTAGCTGGGCGGCAGAAACCACATCAAGATGCGCCAGCGGATGGGCCTGGCTCAGCATTGCATAGGGGGGCAATTCCGTGATCGGAATAAAGTTGATGTCTTTGGGAATGTTCAGATCATACGTCAAAGCAATGTCAATTTTGGCGCGCCGAAGATCGTCGAAAATCGCGGTTTGGTTCAGTTCAGACTGGCTGATTTTAACTTGCGGGTACTGATCCTCGAACTGTCGTCTAAGACTGGGCAGCACCAGTTGGGCAAAGGTCAGCAAACATCCAACTTTGAGCGGACCTTGCACGCTTTGCGAGATGGTGCTGGACAGCCGCGTGATCGCTTCGGCCTCAAACAAAACGCGGCGGGCTTGGTCCATGAACTGGCGGCCGCTTTGCGTCAAAGACAGGTTATGCGCATGTTTGCGGGCGAACAGTTTGATGCCAAGCTCGGCCTCCAATTGGCCGATTGCAACCGAGATAGACGGCGAGCTGACGTTCAATTTTTGCGCGGCTTGCAGGATGCTGCCCTCATCACCAACCGCGACAAAATACTCAAGCTGGCGAAGGGTAAAGCGCGACGCCATCGTTATTCGTCGCCCGGAACGCCGTAGGACGGCGCGGCGCTGGGATCATTGGCGCGCTGGATGTAGGCATTCAGTTGCGGCTTATAGATGTCCCAGGCCGTGGCGATGTTTTCAATCGGGCAATCCTCGCTCCAATCGCAGCGCAGGTCGGCGGCGGGCCAACTGACTGTGTCCACAATCTTCATTCCAGCGGAGTGAATTGGCCCTGCCTCGCCGCCCGCAGCCAGCCCAGCGCGCATTGCAACAATCAAGCGATCTCCGATGTGACCTTTGGCAGCTTGAAAGGCATCCACGATGGCCTGTGGGATCGTTTCATTGGCCAAAAGGTTGCCACCCGAAGCCACGTCAACGCCTTGGGCTTGGGTCCAGATGCCCAGCGAATTTGGGCCGGAATGGATGGCCGTTTGCCCCGTCACATCCACCGCCAAAACCTGTCGATATTCCATGAAGTCGCTCTGGGTTTTCACGGCTTCAATCGCCGCCTTTGCCCCCAACCCCTGCGCCATCAAATCCAGCGCCATCGGGCCAAGCCGTGGA
Organism: Marinosulfonomonas sp.; assembly: GCA_033851955.1. Taxonomy (GTDB): domain Bacteria; phylum Pseudomonadota; class Alphaproteobacteria; order Rhodobacterales; family Rhodobacteraceae; genus Profundibacter. Next base: position 66,832 of record JAWSVK010000013.1, on the reverse strand, counting down.
TCCGTCACGTTCTGACTTGCAACCGCCCCAACGCCCGCGCGCGCAAAGGAACAGCGCGCCGCCACCGCAGGCGAGGACGATGTGATCGCAATGCCAAACATCCCCGTTTCAGCGCAGCGGGCGACCAGCGAAAACGTCATTGAGCGTCCTCCGGAATAACGGCCGTTCCATCAATCTCAACCAGCCAGTCAGGCCGCGCCAAGGCCTGTACCACCAAGCCCGTCGAGACCGGATACACCCCTTTTATGTATTCGCCCATCGTGCGGTAAACCGCCTCGCGGTGGCGCACATCAGTGATGTAAACCACCACTTTGACAAGATGCTCAACCGTGCCGCCAGCCTCTTCGATCAGCTGCACAATATTCTGCATCACCTTATGGGTTTGCTCCACCGGATCGTGGCTGTCGATATTCTGAGCATCCTCAAGGTTCTGCGGGCATTGGCCACGCAGATACACGGTTTTGCCGCCCTGCGTGACCACGGCCTGACACAGATCATTGTCCAGATTTTGCTCTGGATAGGTTTCCTTGGTGTTGAACTTGCGAATGCGTGTATGGGCCATTTGGTGCTCCGTTGGTGGGTCGAAAACTGTGGTTCGCTAGGTGCCACTGGGGCGATAATCGCGGTATTTTTGCTGGGTGGTGATGTGCTCTGCCAAATGTTTGGCGTCATGCCAAACCCCCCAAATAAAGGGCGAACCACGTCGAGATTGCCACGGCAAGCCCAAGAAATAAATCCCGGGCTCGGACGACACCCCGCGTTGGTGTTTTGGCTTGCCTTCAGCATCCAGCGCATCGACTTGTAGCCAACCGTAATCCACTGCAAACCCTGTCGCCCAGATGATCGAAGTGATGCCCGCCTCGGCCATGTTCATTTCACGTATAGGGTCCGACACACACTTGGGGTCCGGTCCGATGATATGGGCCTCTGGCTCCTCAGGCAAATCCAACCCGTTACGGGTGACATAGGCGTCGGCCTCATTCAGAACGGACAGGTAATTGGCGTCGCCATTGGCTACATTTTGCGCGAGATCGGTAGCAAACGTCAGCACCCCGTCTTGATAAGATTCCGTGCGACCAACCAAGTTCATGCCGCGTTCGGCAAGCTGGCGAAAGTCGACCGTATGGCCACCACGGGCGCCGCTGACGGCAATCGTGACATGTTCCGATCCGGGTTCGACCCCTTCGTCATCCCATTTGCCAAGCACCCCCAACCACCAAACAAAATCACGCCCGCGATAGGCGCGCGGTGGGCGGTCATGTGGGCCGGTCGAAAGATAAACCTGTCTGCCCGAGCGTAGCAACTCATCCGCGATTTGTGCCCCAGAAGACCCAGCCCCAACCACCAACACCGCCCCTGCAGGCAATTGGTCGGGGTTGCGATACCCGCTTGAGTGGATTTGCAAAATCCCAGCAGCATCAGGAACAACGGCGGGGATAATCGGCACCTGAAACGGGCCCGTGGCGGCAACCACATTGGTGGCCTCAAACACGCCGTCACTGGTTTCGACCCGAAATCCGCCGCGCCCCTCAAGACGACTCACGCGGCTCACTTCAACACCGCAACGAATAGGCGTCGCGTTTTGTTTGGCATATTCGACCATATAATCCGCGACCATTTCCTTGGACGGAAACCCTTCGGGACCAATGCCTGAAAACTCAAGCGTTGGAAATCGGTCGTGCCAAGCTGGCCCGTTGGCAACCAGCGAATCCCAGCGTTCCGAACGCCAACGTTCAGCAATCCGGCTGCGCTCCAAAACAAGGTGCTCAACACCAGCATGACCTAGATGCTCGCTCATCGCCAACCCGGCCTGACCGCCGCCAACGATCAAAGTGTCAATCTTTTCACTCGGCATATTTTGTCCCTCATCAGCTCTGTCTAAACCGCTGATGAATAGCCTGCGTTATGATTTGGCAAAAGAAAAGTATTACTTATCATTGATTAGGTATCATCTAATCAATGATTGCGCTGGCCAACCAAAATGCCCCCGCACGCAGAACGCAGCGAGGGCATCAAAGAGAGCAAACGCCCCGTCCGTGGTGGTGAGCTTAGAAAAAGCCCAATTTGTTCGGGTTGTAGCTGACCAAAACATTTTTGGTTTGCTGATAGTGATCCAACATCATTTTGTGGTTTTCACGGCCAATTCCTGACTGTTTATACCCACCAAATGCAGCATGGGCCGGATAGGCGTGGTAGTTGTTGACCCAAACGCGGCCTGCCTCGATGGCGCGGCCAAAGCGGTAGCAGGTGTTCATGTCCCGCGACCAGACCCCAGCCCCTAGGCCGTACATTGTGTCGTTCGCAATCGCCAAGGCCTCGGCCTCATCTTTGAAGGTGGTCACAGATACGACAGGGCCAAAAATTTCTTCTTGGAACACGCGCATTTTGTTGTGGCCCTTAAGGATGGTCGGCTGGATGTAGTTTCCGCCGGCCAACTCGCCATCGAACTTGGCCGCTTCACCGCCGGCCAAAACTTCGGCACCCTCTTCGCGCCCGATGGTCAGGTAGGACAGGATTTTCTCTTGCTGCTCAACGCTGGCCTGCGCCCCAACCATGGTTTCTGGGTTGCGTGGGTCACCCTGTTTGATCGCCTTCACACGCGCAATTGCACGGGTGATGAACTCTTCATAGATGTCTTCTTGGATCAATGCGCGTGAAGGAGAGGTGCACACCTCGCCTTGATTGAAGGCGAACAAAACAAATCCCTCAACGGCCTTATCAAGGAACGCATCGTCTTCGCGCATAACGTCCGAAAAGAAGATGTTCGGGCTTTTGCCGCCCAATTCCAGCGTCACCGGAATGAGGTTTTCGGTCGCGGCCTGCATGATCTTGCGACCCGTCGCAGTGGAGCCGGTAAAGGCGATTTTGGCGATGCGAGACGAGCTGGCCAATGCGGCACCAACCTCGGCGCCGTACCCGTTGACAATGTTCAACGCACCTGCGGGCAGCAGATCAGTGATCAACTCAGCCAGAACCATGATCGCGGCGGGTGTTTGCTCGGCTGGTTTCATCACAACACAGTTGCCTGCCGCCAAGGCTGGCGCCAATTTCCAAGCCGCCATCAAGATCGAGAAATTCCATGGAATGATCTGACCGACCACGCCCAGTGGTTCGTGATAGTGATAGGCGACAGTGTCGGCGTCGATCTCGCTCATGTTGCCTTCTTGGCCACGCAATGCGCCCGCGAAATAGCGGAAATGGTCAGCGGCCAGCGGAATGTCAGCGGCCATTGTCTCGCGAATTGGCTTGCCGTTGTCCCATGTTTCAGCGGTCGCCAGCAGGTCCAGATTTTCTTCGATCCGGTCAGCTATTTTCAACAAGATATTGGAACGCTCGGTGGCTGACGTCTTGCCCCATGCGTCTTTGGCGGCATGTGCTGCGTCCAGCGCCAGTTCAATATCGGCGGCGTCCGAACGCGCAACCTCGTTGATCATCGCGCCGGTGATCGGCGTGACGTTTTCAAAATAACGCCCGTTCACAGGGGCAACAAACGCCCCACCGATAAAGTTGTCGTAACGCAGTTTAAACGGCGACTCGTATGTGCCAACCTCGGTTTTTGTCATATCGTTCATGGTAGTCCTCCCAAAATCCCAAGCCCTCCGCTTGGGGTTAAAAGAAAACTAACGATGCGATTGATCAGGGCTATCCGCCGACACATTTAGAACGGTAAAACTGTCTCATAGGTGAGACAGTCGGGCCTAGCTTTCGCCAAGATCCAACCTTTTCATACGCCGATAAAGCGTCGCACGGCCCACGCCAAGCGCACGAGCGGCTTGCGAAACATTGCCATCGGCCCGCGCGAGCGCCCGAATCACGGCGGCGCGTTCGGCTTTTTCAAACCCAGTGGGGCCATCTTCGCGGCCCAAAATGTCGGCGGCAGGGCGCGGCGTCAGCACCCCGGGTTTGCCCATGCCAAAAACACGGCGCGCTTCACGAGTGGCCCCGACGACCAGATCATCAGCATCGATTGCCAACAGGGTCGCGGCCTCGGCGTCTTCGCTTTCGGCGACCACAATGCGGGCGGTGGGAAAGGCTGCGCGGAAATTGGCTTCTTCAATGGCGCGGGCGGTTTGGGCGACTTGCGCCCCTATCAAATTGTTGAACCCCTCGGTCTGATCGGCACGGGCCGAACTGACATCAAGGGCAGCCACGATTTGTCCGTCACTGCCGTAGATCGGCGCGTCAATGCAGCTCATCGCGGTGTTGCGAGCATAAAAATGTTCGTCTTGATGAATGATGACGCGGCGCTGTTCGGTCAGGCAGGTGCCAATCCCGTTGGTGCCCTCGCGCTCTTCGCTCCAATCGGTGCCGGTCCACAAACCCCAACTCTGAAACGCTTTGGCATCGGCATCGGCCAGCCTTTGGTCCAAAATAACCCCCGCCGCATCGGTCAAAAAAACCGCGCAGCCGGATTGACCAACGAGCGAATAGAGCGCGTCCAACCGTGGGGCGGCGACGATCATAAACTTTTCAGAGGCTGTGCGCAGTTGGTCGAGCGCTGTATTTTCGATCCGCTCAGGCAGGCGCCGTTCATCAGGATCCAAACCATGTTTCACGGCCGAACGATGCCAACTCGCTGCAACCCGCGAATGCGCCGCCGCAGAAAGTGACTGCGTGCTTTCGTTTACTTTGTCAGCGTGGGACATCTTGCGGGGCATATGTTCAGCAACCTGATTGGGGCCGCTAAACTGTATCGACTGACAGCTTCAATAGCAATATTCTCGCATCTAGCGCGCAGACCAGCGATCTTAAGTCGGCGAGCACAGCCAACACCTAGTCCCCGTCAGCCACGCCTTTTGCGCGCAGACGTGCCCGTCTCGCCCGATACGTCGGCAGCATAATCAACATCGCGGCAATAACCAAAAGCGCCAATGTCATTGGCCGTTCCCAAATGAAACCGATCCCTTCATAGAGCTGCATCGCCCGCGAAAAGTTGTCCTCTAACATGCCGCCAAGGATGAACCCGATCAGCAGCGGGGCAAGCGGGTAGTCGGCAAATTTCAACGCCGTAGCGCAAACTCCGAAACCGACAAGCAACAGCAATTCAGTGGAATTATTCTGGCCGATATAGGCCCCCATCAAAGTGAAAAACAAGATGAACGGGATGAGGTAGTTGCGCGGGATCGTCAGGATTTTGGCGATATATGGGATCAGCGGCAGGTTCAAAACCAGCAGCACCAGATTGCCAATGAACATAGACATGATGACGGCCCAAAATATCTGTGGATCATCAATCATCAGGCGCGGACCGGGCGTTACGTTCAAGGCGATCAAAGCACCCAACAAAATTGCCGTGGTGCCCGAACCCGGGATGCCCAATGTCAGCAGCGGCACAAAGGAACCTGTGCAGGCGGCGTTGTTAGCGGTTTCTGGCGCAGCGAGACCCTTGATTGACCCTTTGCCAAATTCATTCTGCTCGTGCTTTGGGGCGATATTTCGCTCGACCGCATAGCCAAGAAAACTGGCAATTGTCGCACCGGCCCCCGGCAAAACACCGATGAAAAACCCCTGAAGCGATTGGCGCCCGATGACGGGTGCAATGGCGCGGGCCTCAGCACGGGTGATGCGTAGATCTTTTATATCGCCACCTTTTCCAACAGTCGAAACAGGCGGGTTCAACACCAAAAACAGCGCTTCCGGCAACGCGAACATGGCCATCGCCAGCGTGATGAACCCAAAGCCAGACTGCAAATCCATAATCCCCATCGTGAAACGCGGCAGGTTATAGAGCGCGCCTTCGCCAACGGTCGCCATCATCAAACCAAGCACTGTCATCATCAATGCTTTGGCCACCTGTCCGGTGCCCGCAAAGGCCGCGATGGCCGACAACCCGACGATCATCAGGGCAAAGTATTCCGCCGAATGAAACAGCAACGCCACTGACGACAGGGCCGGTGCAAACACCATCAACAGGATCGCGCCAATGGTGCCGCCACAAAAGCTGGAGATCGCAGCAATGGTCAGCGCTTTGCCAGCCTTGCCTTGTTTGGCCATCGGGTAGCCATCGAAACTGGTCGCAACCGTGCCCGCAACCCCCGGCGCGTTCAACAGGATGGACGAGGTCGAACCACCAAAAATTGCGCCGTAATAAACCCCTGCCAACAGGATCAAAGCGGCGGCTGGGTCGCCCATGGAAATCGCCACAGGAATCATAATGGCGATGATCGACATTGGGCCCAAACCCGGCAACATGCCAATGAACGTGCCGATCAAGCAGCCGCCAATCACCATCAGCAGGTTTTGAACGGACAAGACCGTTTGCAAGCCGATTAAAAGTCCCTCAAGCATATCATCAGCCTCCTATAAATCCGGGCAGCGGGCGCAGGTAAATACCGAGCACCTGCTGCACCAGATACCAAACGAGAAATGTCGCGATCAAAGCAGCCAGCACCATGATGTGCCATTTGCGTTCACCCAAAATGAATGAGCCTAGAAATAGAAATGCGATGTTGGAACCGATGAACCCCAGCGGGCGCAGGCACAATGCATAGACGACCATTAGCACCAACAACATGATCGCTTGTCCAAGGTGGTAATCACCAAGACGACGATAATCGATGTCGCCAACTCTCTGTTCCGATTTCTCAAGCCCCAGCAAAATTATTCCGGATGCAAAAATACCCAGAACCGAAAGGGCTTTGGGAAAGGTGCTGGGCCAAATCGGATTGCGCTGCATGAACGGCGCCAAACCGGCGTCCATGGTGAACCACGCAGCATAGCCATAGGCCATGCAAATTCCCATTATAACAAGTGCAATCCAACGATCCAACGCCATGTTGACCTCCCCCAATATCAGTTTGGCAGAGCAGTTCCCCGCTCTGCCAATCAAGTGTCTTACAGAAACCCGAGTTTCTTCATCAGATCACCAATGGTCTTTTCTTGACCCTCAAGGAAGGCTTTGAAGTCATCGCCCGAATTGTGGATGTTGACCCAACCGTTGCGCGCGCGCACGGCTTCCCATTCTGGAGTTTCATACATCTTGGCAAGTGCGTCCTGATACATCGCCAGCTTGTCCGCAGGCAGACCGGGTGCGCCAAAAAAGCCGCGCCAATTGACGAATGATGTGTCAATTCCTTGCTCTTTCATCGTCATCGCATCTGGGGCGGCGGCCACACGTTCATCTGAGGTCACACCGATGATTTTGACTTCACCCGCATTGGCCAAATCGACCGCTTCTGAGAACCCTGTTGAGAGCGCTGCGATTTCACCTGACAGCAGTGCTGCCATCGCTTTGCCGCCCGCGTCATAGGGGATGTATTTTACGCCCAAAGCGTCTTTTCCAGCGGCTTCCATCACCATGGCTGCAACCAAATGGTCCATGCCACCGGGCACAGAACCACCACCGATGGCGGTTTTGGATGGGTCGGCATCATAGGCTGCCAGCAAGTCAGTCATGTTGTTGATCGGGCTGTCTTTGCCCACAACAATTGCGGCGTAATCGCCGATGGTGCCAGCCACCAAAGTCAGGTCGCGAAAATTATGTGGAAACACGCCTGTAAGAGAACGGATCACAATCGGGGTCGAGTTGACCATCAATGTACCGTGGTTGCTGTCGGCGTTCTCGATCAGGTAACCGATGGCCTTACCACCGCCGCCACCCGACATGTTTTCATAGGACGCTTGACCGGCCAAGCCAGCCCCCGTCAGGGCCTCGCCTGTGCCGCGTGCGGTTCCGTCCCAGCCGCCACCAGCGCCACCAGGAATCAAAAAGTGGATGCTGTCGAGAACTTTGTGGCCTTCCGCGAATGCGGGGGCCGCGAAACCGAGTGTTGCAATAGCTGTTGCCACCAACGTGCGGCGTGTGAATTTCAATGTCATGATGTTGTCCTCCCATTTGACAAGAGACCGCTTGGCGGCTCATGCTGTAGAAGAACACGGCAACCTGACACTAACCTGTCACGTTGAAAAGGGCCTCTCAAATCGATGAAATACCTATTGATCGAAGACAATGCAGAACTGGCGAACGCGATTTCATCGCGGATGCAGCTGGATGGTCATGTCATTGATCATGCAGATAGAATAGCCGATGCAATCGCGTTTTCCGAAACCGGAGAGTACGATCTAATCTTGCTGGACATCATGCTGCCTGATGGCGATGGCCGCGACTTTCTGAAACGCCACAGGGCGGGCAAAAAGAACACTCCTGTCATCGTTCTGACCGCCAGATCACAAGTGTCTGACAGAATCAGCATGTTGGATTTGGGCGCGGATGACTATGTGACCAAGCCCTTTGATCATGCCGAGCTTCAGGCCCGTTGTCGCGCTGTTTTACGTCGAAATGCGGGTGCATCACAAACTGTTTTACGGCTCGGAGACGTGACCTTTGACCCCGTCGCGGGGCATCTATCGGTTAACGGCAATGTAGTGAATTTACGCAATCGCGAATTGCGGCTGTTGGAGATTTTGATCAACACGCCGGGGCAGATTTTTGCCAAACAAAAGCTGGTCGATCGGCTGTTTTCCTACGATGACGACGTGTCCGAAAATGCCATTGAGGTTTACGTTGGACGCTTGCGAAAACATCTGGAAAATTCGAGCGTGACGATCAGCACCCATCGCGGGCTTGGATACAGGTTGGACCATGACTGAGGCGATCCGCGTTTCCATTTCACTGCGCAACAGATTGACGATATCGCTGATTGGCGGCGCGGCGATTTTGGCTATTTTCTTGTTTTTTGGGGTGCGTAATTTCGCAGCCCAAATCGCGCAACAAAGCCAAGACAGCATTCTAGGAGCCTCAGTCGCCTCGATCCTCGATGTGGCCGTCATACACAACGGAGTCGTCGAAATTGATTTTCCCTATTCGTCATTTTCGATGCTCAGCACCGGGTCCGATGACCAGATTTTTCATGCCATTTATCAGGACGACAATTTACTTTCGGGCTATGGTGCGCTGCCAACATTAGCTGCCTCCGTAAACGGTAAGAGCCAGTATCTGACGGTCGATTATAACGGCACGCCTGTTCGTCTAGCGACGGCATCGCGCACCTTGGTTGGACTGGATTTGCGCACTCGGATTACCGTCTCGGTGGCCCAAACACAGGACGACCTATCAGGCACGTTAAACCGTATCTCACGCAATGCGGCGCTGTTGGGAATTGGGTTCTTTTTGTTCGCGGTGTTGCTGTCATTTTGGGCCGCGTCGCGCACGATAATTCCGCTAAAACGCCTCGCGACTTCTGTTGCACGGCGCGGCCCGCATGACCTGACCCCAGTGGCCAGCCCGGTGCCGTCCGAACTGGTACCGCTGGTGTCATCGCTCAATAAATTGATGGCACGGCTCGAGCAATCTTTGAACCAATCCGAGGATTTCATCGCCGAGGCAGCACACCGTGTCCGCACACCGCTGGCGACCGTGCGTTCATATGCCGAAGCCACATTGCACCGCGTGGACGATAGCGAAAACCGTCAGGCCTTGCGCTCCATGGTGCGGGCGATTGATGAAAGTTCGCGTGCGGCGGGCCAGCTTTTGGATCATGCTATGATCACCTTTCGGGCAGATCATTTAGACCGTCAAGACATTGATCTGGCCGACCTCGTCAGCGAATTGGTGCTGCGCCTGACCCCCGTGGCCGAGATGAAGGATATCGAACTGCGTCTGGCTGACAACCAGCAGGTCATGACAACAGGTGATCCGATTTTGCTGCAAAACGCCCTTCGTAACCTGATTGAGAATGCTCTGAATTATGCCCCCAGTGAAAGCGTCATCAACATCTCGGTGACGTCAGAACCGAGCTGTCGAGTCATCATTTCCGATCAAGGCCGCGGTTTTGCCAAGGATGAAATCAATTTGGTTTCAGGGCGGTTTGCACGGGGCCGAAACACTGAGGGTATTGTCGGATCTGGTCTGGGCCTGACCATCGCCTCGGATGTCGCCAAGGCTCATGGCGGCGCGTTGCACCTTGAGAACAACCCAAAGGGGGGAGCATGCGTTACGTTTTCAGTTTAATTTTCTGCCTAACGAGCGTTTTTGCACCGCTCATAGCATCGGCTCAAAATTGGGAAGATCAACAAGTTTTCAACGGCGCCCAAGGCCGTGAAACCCTGCGCGTTTTGTCCAGCACAGACACGTCATTCTTTGCTCCGATCATTGAACAATACCTGCGCGAGCAGCCAAACCTAAACGTAGAGTATTTGGTGACGGCAACCGCTGATTTGGACGGTATTTTTCGCCGTGCACCGGACCAATTCGATGTGGTCATCTCAAGCGCGATGGACCTGCAATTAAAGTTGGCAAACGACGGATTTGCATTGCGGGTCGACGGGGTCAATGTTCCTGAATGGGCCCAGTGGCGCAAAAGCCTGTTCGCCTTTACGACCGAGCCCGCCGCCATTGTCATAAACCGCGCCGCGTTTGACGGGCACCGCTTGCCAAGTTCGCGCCAAGAATTGATCAAAGCATTGCGCGCACGACCAGACACGTTTCGCGGCAAACTGGGCACCTATGACGTGCGCCAATCTGGGCTGGGATATTTGTTTGCGACCCAAGACGCACGCACCTCGGAAACCTACTGGCGGCTTATGGAGGTGATGGGCGGGCTTGGCACGCGGCTTTATTGCTGCTCGGGCGCGATGATCGATGATCTGGTGTCAGGCAAGATCGTGGTCGCCTATAATGTGCTTGGCAGCTATGCCACGGCCCGCGCAGATGTCGTTGATAAAATTGAGATCATTTTGCCGTCTGACTTTCCAACCACCATGATGCGCACCGCTTTGGTTTCGAACCAAGCCCCACAACAACAGGCCGCGATTGCCTTTCTGCGGCACCTTATTTCGGGTCAAAAACGTGGCGACCTTCAGGGTGTTTTCCCGCTGCCCGTTCAGCCGATTGACCCGCAAGGCACGCATCAATCGATCATCGCGTTGGAGCCCGCTTTGATGACCTATCTGGATCGTTTGAAGCGTCGAAAATTCCTGCGTGCGTGGGAAGATGCAATCATCCAGTAATTCAGCCAAACAACCTCTAAAGGTGGCTCGTCTCGAACGCTCTTGTCGCCGCAGCTTTCACAAGGTATCGCCAGCCTAAAGTCCAAGCCCCAACCAGAGGTTCCAAATGACCAAAATTTGTTTGACTGTTTCCTGCCCAACAACCCGCGGGATCGTTGCATCGATTGCGAATTTTCTATCAGATCAGGGTTGCAACATCACTGACAGCTCGCAATTCGACGATATGCAAACCAACCAGTTTTTCATGCGCGTCAGTTTTGAATCCCAAGAAGGCGCGACCTTTCAAACGCTTTTTGACGGGTTCGCTAAAACAGCCAAACAATTTGACATGACCTATGAATTTCATGACGAGGCCGAGAAAATGAAGGTTATCATTATGGTGTCTCGGTTTGGCCATTGCTTGAATGATTTGCTGTACCGTTGGCGCATCGGCGCTTTGCCCATCGAAATCGTCGCCGTCATTTCAAACCACATGGATTATCAAAAAGTGGTTGTGAACCATGACATTCCGTTCCACTGCATCAAAGTCACGAAGCAAAACAAGCCAGAGGCCGAAGCTGAAATCATGAAAGTGGTTGACGACACCGATGCCGAATTGATCGTGTTGGCGCGTTATATGCAGATCCTCTCGGATAAGATGTGCCAGAAAATGTCTGGCCGGATTATCAACATTCACCATTCATTTCTGCCCAGCTTTAAAGGCGCGAACCCCTATAAGCAGGCCTTTGAGCGTGGCGTGAAATTGATCGGGGCAACGTCACACTATGTGACCGCCGATTTGGATGAAGGTCCGATCATTGAACAAGACACGATCCGTGTGACCCACGCTCAAAGCGCCGATGATTATGTGTCACTGGGCCGGGACGTCGAGAGCCAAGTTCTGGCCCGCGCGATCCACGCCCATGTTCACCACCGCGCGTTTTTGAATGGCAATAAGGCTGTCGTTTTTCCAGCCTCCCCCGGCAGCCATTCTTCTGAACGGATGGGGTAAGGGCGACGCGTTTTCCCACTAAAACGTTTCGGACAACACGGACCGAATGGTTTGCCTAAGCCAACCATGTAGGGCCGACGTATGGGTGCGCGCTGTCCAGACCAGCGTCAGCTTGAAGCGCGCGCAAACCGGATAGGGCACAATCGCTTGGTCACCGCCGATGCGCCGCGCCAGACGCGCCGGCACCGTCGCGACCAGTCCGGTTCCCGACACAAGCTGCCCAATACCCGCAGGGCTTGGCACCTTCATCGCAACCTTCAAATTATGCCCTGCTGCCTCTAAGTCTTGTAGGTACTTTGATTTCCACCCACCGCCGTAGGTGATGACCAAGTGTTGGAACCCAAGATAGGTCTCAAGATCGGGAATGGCCTTTGCTGACGGATGACCCTGATCCATCAGGCAGACATATTCCTCTTCAAACAACTCGTCCAAATAGAAACCAGATTCGGTTGGGTAAAACGGTCCGAGCAACATATCCGCCTGTCCTTGCGCCAGCCGTTTGTGCCCGTCACTTGATGAATTGACAATATTCAACAGAATACCAGGTGCTTCACGCTGCAACCGCCTGGCAATTGGCGGGATCATCAGCACCCGTTCATAATAGTTGCAGGCAATGACGATCTCGGCGCGAGCCTTAATGGGGTCAAAGGCCTCCGGCGCAGCCATATCGCGATAGGAATCCAGCAACTGCAAGGATTGGGCCACGATGGCTGTGCACCGCGGCGTCGGCACTTGTTTACCGGCCTCTTTGACAAACAAAGGGTCGTCGAAAACACGGCGCAGTTTCTCGATCGTGTAGCTGACGGCGGATTGGTTTACCCCCAGACTTTGCGCTGCACGGGTGAACGAATTTTGCGCATGCACGCGGCACAGCGCATCCAATGCGGCAAAATCAACCGAAAGCAAATCTGGCATTTTCTGTCGCATATCAGGGCCTATATCAATTTATTTGATGCTGAATATCAACTCTACCAACTTGCCTGATGTTGATCAACAATGCTAACCATTCCAGATGCAATTTTCTTTGGGAGGAAAGCCATCATGACAGCGGTTCCAATCGACAGTACGATTTCACTCGACGATCTGACGCGCGACCCCTACCCGATCTATAAACGCCTGCGCGCCCAAGCACCGGTGCTGCATGTGGCCTCGGTAAAACGGACCTTCGTGACCAAAGCGGCCGATACGAAGTGGATCAAAGAGAACCCCAAATTGTTCAGCTCGGACGATCCGAACACGCCGATGAAACAGGCTTTTCAGGCACATACATTGATGCGCAAAGACGGGCGTGAACACGTCCGTGAACGCATGGCGATGGCGCGGGCGTTTTCGCCAAAAGTGATAGACGGAAACTGGGCCCAGCTGTATCGCGACATAACAACTGAATATCTTGACCGCCTGCCAAAGGGTGAAACGGTCGATCTGTTCACGGACCTATGCGCCCCCGTGGCCGCACGCATCCTCGCCTATATGCTCGGCATGCCCGAGGCCACAGACAAGGAAATGATCGACTGGTCCCAAGCGCTGATTGATGGTGCGGGAAATTTTGGCTGGAAACCTGAACTGTTTGCTGTCTCAGACCAAGCCAATGCCGAAATGAATGCGCTGTTCGACAAGCTTGCCGAAAAACGCATCGCCGTGCCAGACCCGTCGGCCTATTCCATCATGCTCAATGCGGCAGATCCGATTGAGAAGAGCCAGATTTACGCCAACCTAAAAATCGCAATTGGCGGCGGCATCAACGAGCCACGCGACGCGCTGGCAACAATGATCTACGGCCTTTTGACCAATCCGGACCAATTGGAAGAAGTCCAAAACCAGCAATGTTGGCCCCAGGTGTTTGACGAAGGTGTGCGCTGGGTGGCCCCAATCCAAGCCAGTACACGTCTGGCCACTGAAGACATCGAAATCCGCGGTCATCTGGTTGCCAAGGGCGAGGCGGTCATGACCATTCAAGCCTCGGCCAATCGCGACGAAGAGATTTATCAGGACGGCGAAAACTTTAATGTGTTTCGCGACAAGGCCCCGCATCAGGCCTTTGGGTCTGGCCCGCATCACTGCGCCGGTGCCCAGGTATCCCGCCGCACCCTTGGTGAAATAATGCTGCCAACACTGTTTGAAAAATTCCCAAATATGAAACTGCCGGATCCAAGCGTTGTCAAATGGAGCGGTTTTGGGTTTCGCGGGCCGTTAAACTTGCCTGTTTATCTAGGCTGATTTTGCAAGCTGTCCCTTCTTGAGGGGCAGCGAACCAACCGCTTGGAATGAGACTATCCACGTCGGATGCTCTCGGCATTTTCACAAAATGCCTGCCGCCCAGCAATTTAGTTTTGAGGTGGTGGGCCTTTCAAAAGAAAGACTAGTGGTGCACCCGGCACGATTCGAACGTGCGACCCCCTGATTCGTAGTCAGGTACTCTATCCAGCTGAGCTACGGGTGCTAACCAGTCGTGGATTTAGCCCCCAATGCGCCGGTTGGCAAGACCTAATACAGCAGTATTTTGACTGATTTCTGTTTCCCGCTAAAGATTGCGCAAAAATTGGTGTTTCGAACCCGTTGCCTGCACGATTCACGCAGGCGTAGGGCCATCCGTGTCAATTTTACCTTTCGGTAGGCAGATTTCAAATTCCGTGCCCTCCGCATCGGTTTTGCGCAATTCAAGCCGACCACCATGCCCGCGCACCAGTTCAGCCGCGATCGACAGGCCCAGTCCTGAACCGCCTTTGCGCACCCCGCCTTGGAACGGCGTGAACAAATGCTCGCGGGCTTTGGGCGGCAAGCCGGGCCCGTTGTCGGTGATTGAAATCCACCAATTGTCGTCATCCTCATGGCCGTGGATTCTGATTTCACCTTCTTTGCCAGTGGCGATGATCGCTTGGCGGCCATTGCGCACGATATTCGAGATCACCCGGTAAAGCTGTTCAGGATCGGCCCGCAATTGCAAATCATTCGGGATGTCCGAGGTAAACACCACGCTTCCCTCGCCAATCGCCAACCGCTCGCTTGCGAACACATCGTCAACGATATCATCCAAGGCCACGCGGCTCAAAGCTGGCGGTGTTTCTTCGGCCTTGCCAAACGCCAAGGTGCTTTCACACAGGTTGACCGCCCGCGAGAGCGAATTCACCAGTTTCGGCGCAGCGCGCTGCACCATTGGATCGACGCTGGTTTCCATCCGGTCAACCAGCAATTGCGTTGTGGTTAGGATGTTGCGCAAATCATGGCTGATCTTAGCCACGGCCCCGCCCATCTGCGCCAAATGTTCTTTTTGTTTGAGCGAGCCAGTCAGCTGGTTTTGCATCGTCTGCAGGGCTTCTTCGGCCTCGCGCAATTCCAGCACGCTGGCGGTCGGCTCGATGATCCGGCGGGCGTCTTCGGGCGCATTTGCATAGGCTTTGATGTGGCGCACCACGCGGTGGATCGGTTTTAACAAAAACCCGCGCACGGCCAAAAACAGCAACAGCGCCGTGACCACTGAAATCACCGCCGACAGTTTTAAAATGTTTAACCCATAGTCGATCATCGCATTGCGCAACGGCATGGTGTTCATCGTCACCTCGATCAACAACCCCGCTTCGCGTACCGGCTGGCCCATCACCCGTATTACCCGCTCGTCGGTGTCCCAGAGCCGGTTCAGCGCGTCGCCAATCAAATCCAACGCTGGCCCGTCGCGCAGATCATAGGTGTCGGAAATTTCCGATGGCAAGGGTGATGACAACATCAACTGGCGCATGTCATCACGGCGTAAAACCACGTTATAAACTCCCGCATTTTGCAGCAATTCCGCTTCCAGATCATCGCTGATCATATCGTCAGCCAACAAGGCCAATGACGCGATTTGCGCCTTTTCCAGACGCAGCAGCAGGTAATCTTCGCGAAACCGCGCCACTGATGGCACAAAGATCAAGACCTCGGCCAGCATCACAAACACTGTGGTCAAAATCAAAAACCGGCCCGAGAGCGAATTCAGAAACATTTCAGCCCTTTCAGGACGGGGTTACGGTAAAAATCGTTGGACCAAACCAACCACACGCTTGACTTTAGCACTTTCGAACAGGCGCGGGGTGAAATATGCGCCGACGGCGCGTTTGTTGACCTCACCAACCGTCGGGTAAGGCAACACGGTGGCCGCAAGCGCGCCCATCTTCATGTTGTTGGCCAGCGCCATCGCCCAAAACCCGATCAGCTCACCCGCCGACGGCCCTGCAATCGAGGCTCCAACAGGTCGCCCTTTAACGATCATCACCTTGATGAGCCCTTTGGCCTTGCCCTCGGCGATCAAACGGTCGCTGCCCGCGAAATCAAACCGAACCACTTCCAATTTGGAGCCGTGCTTTTCGCGGGCCTGTGCTTCGGTTAGGCCAACTTGGGCAAGCTCGGGGTCAGTATAAGTCGCCCATGGGATATGCGTGGTTTTGGCCTTGGAGGGTAGCCCGAACAGCATGGATTTGATCACCACACCCGCGTGATAGCCCGCCACATGGGTGAATTGCAGTCCGCC
The DNA here is from genome assembly GCA_033851955.1 of Marinosulfonomonas sp. Taxonomy (GTDB): domain Bacteria; phylum Pseudomonadota; class Alphaproteobacteria; order Rhodobacterales; family Rhodobacteraceae; genus Profundibacter. Next base: position 50,393 of record JAWSVK010000013.1, on the reverse strand, counting down.
TGCCACATCGCCCACCGCGTAAACCCGTCGATTGCTGCTGCGCAGGTTCGCGCCGACTGTGACGCCACCACGGTGATGTGCCACCCCTGCCGCATCCAGATTGAGCCGCTCGATATTGGCTTTGCGCCCGACCGCCATCAACAGATGTGTGCCCTTAAAGATACGCCCGTCTTTGGTCTCGATTTCGATCGCGCCCTTCTTGCCGCGCACCTCGGCGGCCATAGCGTCCTCTGCAATCTCGATCCCGTCCGCGCGTAAATTCTCCAACACGATCGCGGCCATTTCAGGATCGTCCTTGCCCAGCGCCTTCATGCCTTCGATCACTGTCACCTTGCTGCCCAACCGTCGATGAGCCTGCGCCATCTCCATGCCGATAGGACCACCGCCGACCACCAACAGATGGGCGGGTTTGGTCCGATTGGCAAAGATCGTTTCGTTGGTGTCATAGGGCACTTTATCCAAGCCCGGAACCGGCGGCACAAAGGGCGATGACCCCGTAGCAATCACAAAGCGGCGCGCAGTGATAACGGCATCGCCTGCCTGCACCTGTGTTGGAGAAATAAAGCTGCCAAATTCGGTGATGACCCTGACGCCCAGCCCTTCAAACCGCTCAACGCTATCGTGTGGCGCGATAGTGTCGATGGCCGCTTGGACATGGTCCATCGCCTTGCCAAAGCTCAGGCCGATCTTGCCCGCCGCCAGCAGCGCTTTTGAGGGCACGCAGCCATAATTCAGGCAATCACCACCCATTTTGTGCCCCTCAAGCAGCAGCACGGAGGCCCCCATTTGCACCGCCCCTGCCGCAATCGACAAGCCGCCCGAGCCAGCCCCGATGATGCAAATATCTACCTTAATGTTTTCCATCAGAGCTGTCCTTATTTACGAAATAGTTTCAGGAGCATCGGCAAAGCCGCCAGCGCACAAAGCCCGAGAATCGGGAGTAAGATCATGGGCTCAAATATGATGCTAAGGTCTGGCGTTTTGCCACTGGCGAACACATCTCCCAGCCCAGCGCCAACGGATGTGAAAACCACAGTCCCGGGTATAATGCCGAAAAAGGTCGAAATCACAAACCGGTGCAGCGGCACTCCGACCATGGCCGGTACCAAATTGGCCACAAAGAACGGAACGGCGGGCAGCAAGCGGATCAAAAACAGCATCGACCATTGATTCTCGTCTATCCCGTCTTTGAGTTTTTTGATCGCGCCTTCGCCCGTTTCCATCTTGGCTGCCAATCGTTCCCCCAAACCCCAGCGGGCCGCAAGAAATATCAGCGTCGCGCCCGTAGTGGCCGCAACGAGGTTGAACAGGGACCCTGGGAAAGTGGCAAACAAGAACCCGCCCGTGATCGAAGTGATCGCCGCGCCAGGCAACGAAAATGTCACAATCAACATGTAGGCCGAGATGAACAGCAGCACGGTCAGCACATAATTACTGTCTCGAAACGAGATCAACGCCTCGCGGTTATCGCGCAAGGCCTCGAACGACAGGTAATCGCGCAGGGTGAACGCGCCAATCACCGCCACCACCAGGATCGTGACCATGGGCAAATACCTCATGATCGTGTTTTTCGGTGCCTTTACCATGTCGCCCACTACGCCTTTTGGTTTTTATAATCCCCGTTGAACACACCATGCGGAAATATATAACAAATAAGTAGTTCGATCACGGTGCATTGATCGCCAGTGAGGGGATGTTTCGCTTTACACAGGGGTTTTGCCCTGTATTGAAACATATCAACACATCAAAAGGCAAAATTGTTGCACTTTAGGTGTGATTGCTGAATTGACTTACCCCGCGCAACGGCCTAAATGACGGTCTTTGAATACCAACGGCCTACGAATCCTTTGAGGGTGCAGGTCTACACTGATATAAACTAATACGGAGACGGGCGATGAAACGCACATTTCAACCTTCTAACCTTGTTCGCAAACGCCGCCACGGCTTTCGCGCACGCATGGCAACCAAAGCTGGCCGCAACATCCTGAACGCACGTCGTGCCAAAGGCCGCGCCAAACTCAGCGCCTAAGCGCTGCCACCTAGGTTTAACGATATGAAACCGCCGAAGGCACCCGTGGTTGGCACAACGCCAAATACCACGCGCGAGCCATCGGCGGTTTCTGCTTGTCTAACAACCATGTCCAAACGCGCCGATTTTCTGCGCGCCTCAAAGGCGATGCACAAGGCGACCAAGGGTCTGATCTTGCAAGCTCGCAAGCGCAAACCCGATGAGACGGACGCCGATCTGATTCGCATCGGCTATACCTGTTCCAAAAAGGTCGGCAATGCGGTGAAACGCAATCGCGCCAAACGCCGCCTGCGGGCGATCGTTCGTGATGTCATGCCTGATATGGGGCACGCGGGTTGGGATTATGTTTTGATCGGTCGCGCTGGTGCAACGGCAAATCGTGATTATATTGATTTGACCAATGATCTGAAATCCGCGCTCACCATCATTCACGGACCCGCCAAATGACCCCGCTTGCCCACATCGTCGCCCTGCCCGTGCGCGCCTACCGGTTGCTGTTTTCGCCGTGGGTAGGCAATTCTTGCCGATTCCAGCCCACATGTAGTGCCTACGCTATGGAGGCGTTGGAAAAACACGGCGCAATCAAAGGCGCATGGATGGCCGCAAAACGTGTAGGCCGCTGCAACCCGTGGGGTGGCTGCGGCTATGACCCAGTCAAAGGCACCGATTGCGACCATGATCACAGCAAAGAAGCACACCATGAGTGACCAAATGGACGACATCCACCCGCTGTTTCACGGCGCGCCCTCAACCACCGAGTTCAAAAAACTGCGCAAACGTATCGTCCGGTTGGCACGTGAAGCGATTGATCAATATGGTATGGTCGAACGCGATGCGAAATGGTTGGTTTGCTTGTCGGGTGGCAAAGACAGCTATACCCTGCTGGCGGTTCTTTTCGAATTGCAATGGCGCGGGTTGCTGCCAGTTGAGCTGATTGCCTGCAACCTTGATCAGGGTCAGCCGAATTTTCCGGCCACCGTGCTTCCCAAGTTCCTAAAAGAAATGCAGGTGCCGCACCGCATAGAATACGAAGACACCTATTCCATCGTGATGGACAAAACGCCGGCTGGGCGCACCTTATGTGCCATGTGTTCGCGCCTGCGCCGTGGCAATCTGTACCGTATTGCCCGCGAAGAAGGTTGCAGCGCCGTTGTGCTGGGTCATCACCGCGACGACATCTTGGAAACCTTTTTCATGAACCTGTTTCACGGCGGGCGTTTGGCCACCATGCCGCCAAAACTGCTGAACGACGAAGGCGATCTGTTCGTTTATCGTCCGCTGGCTCATGTCGCCGAGGCTGATTGCGATAAATTCGCCAAGGCCATGAGTTATCCGATCATCCCTTGTGATCTGTGCGGGTCCCAAGATGGGTTGCAGCGCCAACAGGTCAAATCGTTACTGGATGGCTGGGAGAAAAACGCGCCCGGCCGTCGCCAAGTGATGTTTCGCGCCCTGATGAATGCACGCCCTTCACACCTGCTGGACCCCAAATTGTTTGATTTCGCAGGATTAATGCGAGCCCCCGAAACATTCGATGAAAATGCAATACAAATTCCTGACCTGCATTAACAATCCGCTGACTCTATATCGGTAGCGTCTTTTCTGAACCTGTATGGCCCCCATACGTCAGAATAAGGATGTTGCCCATGGCTGGCTTTCCCACCGCCCTGTCCCGCCGCAGTCTGCGCGCCGTTATCAACGGCCCACAAGTCTTGGCATTTCTACCTGCAATCACACTTGGTGGTTACTGGCTGGGCGGCGAAGCCACTTTGTTGGCGCTGGCCTTGATGTTACCCGCATTGATTGCACTGATTGGGGGCGGAGCCGAAGCAGCCCCCAACGCACTCCAAATAGCGAGTGGGTTGGGGCAGCGCGAGATAATCGGAAAAACGCTCGACGGTTTTTTGACATCCAGCGCTAAAAACAACAAACGGACCGCTGCATTGGTTGTCGAGCTGGACGACTACAGCGGGCTGATCTCTCGTTTGGGCAATAAAGCCTGCGACGACGTCCTACGTCAGAGCCTCGAGAACATCCGCTCTGCGTTGCGGGGGTTGGATGTCGTTTGCCGTATTGACGGCGCTACTTTTGCGATTGCCATGGCACCGGACAACCGCGCCGATTTAGAGGCGCTAATCCAGATAGCTTCTCGGGTGCAAGAGGCAGTCTCTGAACCTCTCAGCGTAGATGCCACAACGGTCATTGTCTCGTGCTCTGTTGGGTTTTGCCTTGGGGCCCGCGCACCATCCCACACCGGTGAAGCCCTGTTGCAAGCCGCCGAAGTGGCCTTGATGGATGCACGTCAACACGGGCCGAACGCAATCCGCAGCTATTCCCCTGAAATGCAGCGTCGCGCCAAGGCCCAACATGATTTGTTAGAAGAAGTGAGTATTGCGCTTGAGAATGGCCAGATTCAGCCATGGTTCCAGCCGCAGGTGTCCACAGATACAGGCAGAGTCACTGGTTTTGAAGCATTGGCCCGTTGGAACCATCCCGCGCGTGGTTTTATCCCGCCCAGCGACTTTCTACCGGCTATTGAAGAGGCTGGTTTGTTTGAACGCCTTGGCGAAGTGATCCTATATCATTCCCTTACGTCATTGGTTAAATGGCAGGAAAATGGTTTTGACGTGCCAAAGGTTGGTGTCAATTTTTCTGGTGCCGAATTAAAAAACCCAAAACTTGTCGACAAAATTCGCTGGGAGTTGGACCGATTTGACCTGTCCCCAGACCGGTTGGCAATAGAAGTGTTGGAGACCGTGGTGGCTGGCACTGGCGATGACATCATCACCCGCAACATTGCCGGTCTTGCATCACTCGGTTGCGCCATTGATCTAGATGATTTCGGCACCGGCCACGCCTCTATCGCGAATATTCGCAGGTTTTCTGTTGGTCGAATCAAAATTGACCGTTCTTTCATTATGAAAGTTGACACAGATCCCGAACAACAACGCATGGTAGCGGCCATCCTGACAATGGCAGACCAGCTAAATCTCGAGACCCTTGGCGAAGGCGTTGAAACCGTGGGAGAGCATGCAATGCTGGCGCAACTTGGCTGTGGTCACATTCAAGGCTTCGGCCTTGCCCGTCCAATGCCCTTTAAGGATACCGTTGAATGGATGCAAAAACACCGCAATAAATTGACCACGCCACCGAAAATTGGCCGCAAAGCCGGATAAAATTATTTCCGAATATCCCTGTAAAAACAGGAAAACCGCTTGACCTTTGCGCCCTTGCCCTGTTGAACCACTGAGACCAATTTCAGTGACAGGGTGTCCCACAATGGACGATCAAAACAAGAACCTCATTCTTGCAGTAGTGCTTAGCGGTATCGTGATGCTGGTATGGAGCGTATGGTTTCAGCCACCGCCCCAGCCAGTAGATCTGACATTGCCATCCGAATCTGCGCAAACCGCAGATGGCACAGGCGTATCAACGCCACCTGCCGCCGCAGCAGCAGATGGTACAGTCACACCGGTAATCCCTGAGAATGCCAACACCGCAGCCCTAGAAACGGCCGAACGCGTTAAAATCGATACACCGGAACTGTCTGGCTCGATCACGCTTTTTGGTGGACGGCTTGATGATCTGAAGCTCAAAAGCTATCGCGAAACCTTGGATGAAGATTCAGAGATTGTTACGCTTCTCAGCCCCATCAACACGGATCAGCCCTATTATGCCCTTTACGGCTGGGCCCGCTCCGGATCGCTGGAAGCCGCCGACGTGCCAAGCGCAACCACTTTGTGGCAGTTGGAATCAGGCTCAACTTTGGGGCTCGATGCCCCGATCACATTGGTCTGGGCCAACAACAAAGGCCTGACGTTTCGCCGCAGCTTTGCCATTGATGAGCATTATCTGTTTACGATCACACAATCTGTCGAAAACACATCCCAAGTTGCCCACCGCGCCCAACCCTATGGGATTGTCGCGCGCCACGGCGAACCTGACACGGTCGGCTTTTTTATCCTGCACGAAGGCGTTGTGCGGATGTCGGATGGTGAACTGCAAGAAATCGATTACGATGACATGCCAGACCTGAACATCGTCAAAACCGAAGGTGCTGCCGCTGAGTTGATCTCAGTTGAAACTGAGGGCTGGGTTGGTTTCACCGACAAAAACTGGATGACCACACTGGTTCCCGAAACCGGCTTCACTTCGGTTGTGAAATATGATCGTCGCAACGACATTTACCAAACCGAAGCTCGTATGCCGACCCAAGACATTGCACCAGGCGCAACCGTCGCAGTAACAAGCCGCCTGTTTGCGGGTGCGAAAGAATGGGAAACCATTCGCGATTACGGCGAAACAGGTGGCATCACTGGGTTTCTAGATTCGATCGACTGGGGTTGGTTCTTCTTCCTGACGAAACCCATCTTTTGGCTATTGCACACCCTAAACGGCTATATTGGTAACATGGGCTTTTCGATCATCGCCCTGACCATCATCATCAAAGCAGCCCTACTGCCATTGGCCTATAAATCCTACGTCTCAATGGCCAAGATGAAAACCTTGCAGCCGGAAATGGAAGCCCTAAAAGAGCGCTGCGGTGACGACAAACAGAAGATGCAAAAGGAAATGATGGCGCTTTATAAGACTGAAAAGGTTAACCCCGCCGCTGGTTGCCTACCGATCCTGATGCAAATCCCGATCTTCTTTTCGCTCTATAAAGTGATCTTTGTCACACTCGAATTGCGCCACGCTCCCTTTATCAGTTGGATCCGTGACTTGTCCGCGCCTGACCCATCTTCGATTCTGAATCTGTTCGGACTGCTGCCCTTCGCAGCCCCCGAAGCCGGCTCAATGCTCGCGATCATTTCACTGGGTGTGATGCCGATTTTGCTGGGCATCTCAATGTGGTTGCAACAAAAACTAAACCCAACACCCACAGACCCAACACAAGCCATGATTTTTGCTTGGATGCCTTGGGTGTTCATGTTCATGCTGGGAAATTTTGCGTCTGGTCTGGTGCTGTATTGGATCACGAACAACACCATCACCTTTATCCAACAATATTCGATCATGCGTTCGCAAGGTGCCAAACCTGATGTTTTCGGCAACATCAAAGCAGGCTTCAAACGCAGGATGAAGAGCGATAAGTGACGTGGCCGCTCACCCATATTTGGCGCCACCCGATTAAATCACACGGGGTTGAAGCCCTGAAAACAGTTGCACTGACCGCAGGCAAAACCATGCCTTGGGACCGTGCATGGGCTGTGGTGCACGAATTATCTAAGGCAGACGGATCGACATGGGCACCCTGCAGCAATTTCTCACGCGGGGCCAAAGCACCGTCGTTGATGGCAATCAAAACAACCCTACAAGAGTGCGATAACACCATCACGCTAACGCACCCTGATCGGCCCGATATCACGTTCAATCCCGACAAAGATTCAGATGTTTTTCTAGACTGGGTGCGCCCGATCATGCCCGTTGACCGCACAGGATCAGCCCGCATCGTCAAAGCCGCCGAACGTGGCATGACGGACACTGATTTTCCATCTATCAGCCTGTTAAATTTAGCCAGCAATCAAGCACTCAGCGCGACACTTGGTGTTGATTTGTCCCCGCTGCGGTGGCGTGGAAATCTGTGGTTTGACAATTTGGAACCTTGGGAAGAATTTGACTGGATTGGCAAACGGGTGCGCGTTGGCAAGGTCGAATTTGACATCAAAGAACGCATCACCCGTTGTGCAGCCACCACCGCAAACCCCGCCACGGGTCTACGCGACGCTGACACGTTGGGTGCATTGCAAGACAATTGGGGCCATAAACAATTTGGCGTTTATGGCGTTGTGGTTAAATCAGGCCAAATCAATCTAGGCGACGAAATCGAGGTGCTCTAATGCAGATTCAATTTACCCTTGCTGAAGAACCAGAAGCTGAGGCCAAAGAGCGTGGCCGCAAACTGTTCGCGGGCAATACCGAGTTTCTAAAGGGCGTTGTCGCCATGGACGGGCTGCCACCAGCGGACCGACTTGAGGTTTGTTTTGCGGGGCGTTCCAACGTTGGCAAATCAACATTGATCAACGCGCTGACAGGCCGTAAAGGCTTGGCGCGGGCCTCGAACACCCCGGGCCGGACCCAGGAAATCAACTATTTCACCACCTTGAATGGCCCATTTCTGGTCGATTTACCGGGCTATGGTTATGCCAACGCCCCAATCCCTGTTGTGGAAAAGTGGCAACGTTTGCTGAAATCATATCTGTCAGGCCGCCAAACCCTACGCCGTGCTTTTGTGCTGATTGATGCACGCCATGGTGTGAAAAAGGTGGATGAGGAAATTCTCGCCCTGCTGGACCGCGCCGCCGTGACATTTCAAGTCGTGCTGACCAAAGCTGACAAAGTCAAAGATAAGGACCGCGTCGCCGTGTTGGCCCAAGTGCGCCAAGCCGTTGCAAAACACCCCGCCGCCTATCCGGAACTGATCCTGACCTCGTCCGAAAAAGGCGATGGCATCGACATTTTGCGCAGCATCATCGCTGATCTGGTTTAACAGCCGTTCATCAAGCCTTACGGCTTTCTTCACTAGAGCGAGAAGTGCCCGCACGGGCGCGACGAGCGGGTGGCTAAGCGCATGTGTAATTCTCACTTTGCGAAACCTGCATTCACCCAAAGTTATGGGTGGATGTTGATGCTCGTTTTCAGTGTGTGAAGATCGCACTACACGTGCTGCGCGCCATTCACCTCGATTTCGGTGCCTGAAATATAGGAAGATTCGTCTGAACACAGAAAATAGATAGCAGACGCCACCTCTTCGGGTTGCCCCAACCGGCGCATCGGCAGCTTTTTCACAATCTCATCCGTGCCTTCGCTCAAAATTGAGGTTTCGACCTCACCGGGCGCGATCGCATTCACACGCACACCCATAGGCCCGAAATCATGCGCCATTTCGCGTGTCAACGCGGCCAACGCGGCCTTGGACGTGGCGTAGGCGGCACCCGCAAAGGGATGCACCCGCGCACCAGCAATCGACGTCACATTCACGACCGACCCCTTGGCCGCCGCCAATTCATCCTTCAACCCCCGCGCCAAAACGACTGAGGCAAAGAAGTTGACGTGGAACACCTGCCCCCAAGACATCAGGTCGGTATCAAGTGTGTTCAGCCGCTCACCGTCTGGTCCTTTGGGCGAAATTCCAGCGTTGTTCACCAATGCATCCAGCTGCCCATCCAGCTTGCCGCGGATCACCTCAATGGCCTCGATGGTTTTGCGTGGGTCCGCCAAATCAATCTGAACATGGTTTTCCTGACCGCCGCCCCACGGACATTCATCTGGAAATGGATGCCGCGAACAAGTGATCACCCGCCACCCTTTGGCGCTGAAATATTGCACCGTCGCATGGCCAATGCCACGGCTTGCGCCCGTCAACAACATGATCTTGCGTCGCTTGGATTTGGCCATTTCAGTCCCTTTTCTCGCTTAATCAGACCCTAGGTTGAAGCCCGCTAAAACACAATCCAATAGGACAACACTTGGCAGCGCGCCCGCAAGCTATTAACAGGGAATGGAATAAGGATGTTGATCATGAAGACACAAGACGCCGCAAACCTCGATCGGGCCGCAACCGCCCGCACCCTTTCAAACGCATTGCCCCTGCTGCAACGCTACGATGGCGCGACTGTAGTGGTGAAATTTGGTGGCCACGCGATGGGCAATGACGCTGACATGGACAGTTTTGCGCGCGACATCGTGCTGATGCAGCAGGTCGGCGTGAACCCTGTCATCGTGCATGGCGGCGGACCTATGATCAACGAAATGCTGGCCAAGCTTGGCGTTAAATCCGAGTTCGTTGATGGCAAGCGCGTCACCGATGCGGCCACTGTTGAAGTGGTGGAAATGGTGCTGTCGGGCCGTGTCAACAAACGGATCGTGCAGGCAATCAATGCACAGGGCGGCAAAGCGGTCGGTCTGTCAGGCAAAGACGCCAACATGATGATCTGCGAGCAAACCAACCCTGACCTTGGGTTTGTTGGCACCCCGGTTGAATTGGACCCTTCCGTTTTACACACTCTGTTTGAGGCCGACACCATTCCCGTCATCGCGCCCTTGGGTGCTGGCCGAAATGGCGAGACCTATAACATCAATGGTGACACAGCAGCAGGCGCAATCGCCACGGCACTACAGGCGGACCGCTTGCTGTTGCTCACCGATGTGGCCGGTGTGAAAGACCAATCCGGAGAATTTCTGACCGAATTGACCCCAACCCAGATTGACGCCCTGACCAAAGACGGCACCATTGCAGGCGGTATGATCCCAAAAACCGAAACTGCTTTGACAGCTATCAATGGTGGTGTGCGCGGCGTGGTCATTTTGGATGGCCGTGCGCCAAACGCCTGCCTGCTGGAACTCTACACCGATCACGGGGCGGGAAGCCTGATCCGCAAATAACACGCTCTCAACACTGACGAAATCGTGCGCCCGTCACATTTGCGCCAGTTGTACGCACAAGGTATTGTTGGCTTATGGAAAATGAAACATACGTCCGTCTGGGCATTTTTGTCGGTCTATTTTTATTGCTGGCCGTGATTGAAACCGTCTTGCCACGCCGCAGTCGCACCGAGACCCGCAAAAAACGCTGGGCCACCAATTGGGCATTGATTATCATTGATACCTTTGCCCTGCGCGCCATGGCTTATGTTATTCCCTTTGTGCTGCCGCTGCTTGCCGTCGGAGCCGCCTATGATGCCCAGCGGTTGGGCTGGGGTTTGTTTAACCAAGTGGGCTGGCCCGCGGGGTTAGAAATACTGCTGACGGTGCTGGTTCTAGATTTCGCCATCTGGCTGCAGCATCTGATCACCCATAAAATTCCAATCTTGTGGAGGCTACACCGTGTGCATCACGCTGACCGCGACATTGATGTGACCACCGCTATTCGGTTCCACCCTGTCGAAATTGCGCTGTCGATGGTGCTAAAAATCGGGCTGGTGTATCTGCTTGGGTCAGCTGGAATCGCTGTTATTCTGTTCGAAATCATCCTGAATTCCACCGCCATGTTTAACCACGCCAACATCAAGTTGCCCCTTTGGTTGGATGCTATCATCCGGCTCGTATTGGTCACACCTGACATGCACCGTGTACATCATTCCGACAAACGCTGTGAACATGACAGCAACTATGGGTTTGCCTTATCAATTTGGGACCGGATGTTTCGGACCTATATTGCGCAACCCAAAAACGGCCATGACGACATGACCATTGGTCTGCAATGGCAGGATGATCGCCCCTCGAATTTGGCATGGCTGCTTGCGCTGCCATTTTTTCGCAAATGAAATACCAAGCCCTGCAAACCTCGTTGAATGCGTTACATCTGGATATTTTCGGTGCCCTGCACCCCGATGCCAATGACGCTGCACCGAATGGGGCCAAAACTCTGCTGTTGCTTGGCCCGCATGAACCCGGCTTTTGGCCGAATTTTGTCACAACATCCGAGTACAGTGACAACGCGCCTGATCCGCTGGATCGCTGGTCAAAACGCGTGGTCACCCCTTGGGCCGAAAACCAAGACGCCGCCGCCATTTTTCCGTCGGACGGGCCACCCTACGCACCCTTCATCCAGTGGGCAAAACGCAGCGGTCGGGCGTGGGTGTCGCCTGTTGGATTGTTGGTGCACGATCTTGCTGGCCTGTTTGTGTCCTTTCGGGCGGCGGTGGCGTTACCTGTGCATGTTGACCTGCCCGTAACGGGCCCAAACCCCTGCACGAATTGCGCCCGGCCTTGCCAGGCCGCCTGCCCTGTGGACGCCTTAGCGCAAGATTATGATGTGGCGGGCTGTAAATCCCATTTGAACAAGCCCGCCGGCAAAGCCTGTATGGAAACAGGTTGTTTAGTGCGAAGTGCTTGCCCCGCGGGGGTGAATTATGGCAGATTGGCCGAACAATCCGCTTTCCATATGGCAGTTTTTAATCCCAATGACCCTACGTTTGATCCTGACCCGTCACGCTAAATCCAGTTGGGACGACCCCACCTTGGATGACCATGACCGTGCCTTGAACACACGAGGGCATGCGGCTTCGCGTGCGATTGGTCAGTGGTTGGCGCACAATAAATATTGCCCCAAAGCCGTCTTTTCATCTACGGCACGGCGCACATCCCAAACCTGGGGGCATATTGCCAAACATTGTCATCAGGCCAACGATGTGCAATTCACATCTGCTCTGTATTTGGCTTCACCAGATCGGATGCTCACCATTTTGCAAGGCGTCCGACACAATAGTGTTATGCTGCTAGGGCACAATCCTGGGACTGCGATGCTGGCTGCCAATTTGGTGAAAACCACGCCGGATCACCCGAAATTTGACCAGTACCCATCCGCCGCAACCACAGTGATTGAATTTGAAGCCGAAAGCTGGGCTGACGTTTCGCCCCACACTGGCCGCGTCGAAGCTTTTGTCGTGCCACGGGATTTGACCAACTAGTGGTCTACAAAGTCAAAAGGGCCTTTTGCATCATTCACCTGAATACAATGCGTGATTAATCGTTGCTCGGGTATCCAGTGATGCAACAGGTATGCCGGATCAGACAGCAGGAATTTTGACGGGCTGGATTGGCTTAGATCCAAATTCAACTGCATCCCCATACTCGGGGCCGTCGTGACAACTGTACCGCACCAACGCGCGTGGGTAAGCAAATGGATATGACCACATAGAATGCGCTCAATGTTTGGGTAAGCCGAAACAATGTCGGCCAGAACATCCGCGCCGTCAAACCCGTCCAAATCGGATTCAGGCACCCCGCATTTCATCGGCGGATGATGCAGGAAAATCACCGTCGGCTGGTTATTCCCCGCGGCAAGGGCAGCGCGCAACCATGTCGCACGCGACTCGCATATCATGCCGCCACTTTTCCCAGCATCCAGACTATCCAATGCGATGATGCGAACGGCGCCCTCGACTACATAATTCAGGAACCCGCCCGCCCGCGTTGGGCAGGCCGTGCCGCCAAACACATCCCACATGGTATCGCGGTCGTCATGGTTGCCGGGAACCAAATAATAGGGGCAGTTCAGGTCCGACAAAATGTCGGCAGCGCGCTGCGCTTCGTCACGGCGAAAATTATTGGTCAAATCCCCTGTATGCAGCACCACATCAGGCATCACAGTCAAAGCGTTGATATGCGCAACGCAGCGCTCCAGGTTTTCAGCCATCGGGGCAATGCCAAAAGTTTTTAGGCCTGGGCCAGAAAGATGTGTGTCGCTTATTTGCGCAATCAACATGGTGAACGCGTTTCTCGGCAAGGGCCGCGATGACAGCGGCCCTTAGCTCTATTCACCGTCTTCACTGTCCAGATTGGTCGGCGCGAACACACCGCCAAAAGCGCCGCTGCCACTTGGGGTTTTAGCGGCATCGCCAGCATCCGCATCTGGCGTACTAAAGATGTCCGGCCCTTGGCGTGCTTCGGATTGATCCTTGATCAATCGCTGCTGACGCAATGCCTCGATCCGGATCGCAATCTCGGCTTTCTTTTCCAAAAGCACCTGAGCTTTGCATTCTTTCGGATCATGGCTCTGGGCGGTGCCAACCATCGTGATCGCGATAATCGACAATATGACAAAGACAAATGCCGCCGGATTGCCGCGCAAAAATCCGGGCAAGATGTTGCCGGGTTTTGCAGCAGCTTTGCCTTCCCTGATGGCTTCTTTGCGCACCGAATTACGACGGATCGCTTCAACAGCTAGCGCTCCGAAAACAGTCACCGCAATAATGATGAACGCCAGCGATGAAATGGATGGGTTGATACCATAGCGCACCTTTTGCGCCAACTCGATGGTCAGAGTTGGGTAATTCCCGAAGGTAAATGTCGTGGTGTTGTAGTTCTCGAAACTTGCTAAAAACGCCAGCACCGCAGCACTTGCAATCGCAGGGCGCATAAACGGCAACAGGATTTTGCGAAAGGCCTGTGTGTGTGTCGCGCCCAAATCAAGAGCGGCCTCAGTTAGGCCCGTGTCAAACCGCTGTAGACGCGCCACAAACACCAGCATGCAGTAGGATGCGATGAATGTGGATTGGCCCAATATGGTCAACAACAGTCCGTTGTGGAAAAACAGCTCGGCCGAGGGGCCAAACATCCGGCCAACTTTGTCCCAAAACACCACGGTCGAAATCCCCAGCACCACGCCGGGAATAAGGATTGGTGCGATGATCAGCGTATAATATGTTGTGCGCAATCTTGGCCAAACTTGCGTTAACACCAATGACGCAGCAAGGCCCATCGACACCGACAGTATGACCGTACCAACGCCAATTTTCAGGCTGTTGATGATGCTGATCAGAATACGGTCATCGTTGAACAGGACTGTGAACCATTCAAAAGTGAAACACGCCCAAGGCGAAACCGACGGAAAGCCCGATGAGTTGAACGCTGTCAGGGACATCACCAAAAGCGGTCCCAACAGATAGCTGAAAAAGATAATCAGATAGGCGCCCAGCGCAAAGCGAGAGAGGAATTTACTACTCATTTGCCAATGTCCCCCATGTTAACCTTGAAGACACGCATCAGGGTCAAAACAATCAGGATGGTCGACAGCAGCAACACCATTGCATAGGCCGCACCTTGTTGCCAATTCAGTGAATCGTTGAACCATTGGTACACCAGTTGCGTGAACCACAGACTGCTGGGCCCGCCCAACACTTGGGGCGCGGCCAAGGCGCCGGCCGACAGCATGAATACCATCGTGGCACCTGACGCGATCCCGGGTTTGGCATGTGGGATAACAATGCGCCGATGAATGCGTGCCCAGGACGCGCCCATATCACGGGCCGCCTCGATCTGGTTGCGATCAAGGCTTTCGATAACATTATACATCGGAAACAACATCAGCAGGATATAGGCATATCCCAGCCCCGCATAAAGCGCGATATCTTGGCGGATAAAGTCGATCGGTTCAGTCGTCAGATGGGTCAGCATCAGAACTTCGTTTATCAATCCGCTGTCACCGAAAATGATCCGCAAAGCGAAAGCCCGCAGAATTTCGTTGATCCAGTATGGGATGATCAGCAGCACAACCAACAAGCGTACAAATCCCGAGCCTTTGGACTGGCCCAGATAATAGGCCAACGGGTAACACATCAAGATATTGGCAATCGTTACCAACATGGCAGCTATAATCGTGCGCACAAACACCATCAAATCGACGGTGTTATAGGTGCCCGAGGACCCCTCAGCGCCGTACAACAAATGCTTGTAGTTGTGCAGCGTATAAACATCTTTGGGGCCGCCCAATTCGGCGGGTGGTAGGTTATAGCGGAACGAATAATCCAGCATCGAAAGCTGGGGCAGTATGACCAAAACAATCACCCAAAAGCCGACCAACCCTATCAAAAGGCTGCCCATCATCAGGCCGTTGTTTTTAAAGAACTGCGCAAAAATCATATTGTTTTTCATGCCGCGCCCCTATTCCGACGCCAGATCGCCAGCCGGCATGATCACAGCATTGCTTGCATCATAGTGCAGCGACAGGTTCTCGCCTCGGGCAGAAATATTGTCTTGCCCTAGATTGGGCACCGACATTTTGATCGACTTGCCGCCGTCCCCTTCTAGGAACACGCTGAACGAATTGCCCTCGAATTCTTCGTTGATCACATTGGCTGAAATCGTGGTTTTGGCAGATGGTTTAGCCTCTCCCAGCTCCAGCGCTTCAGGGCGGATGAACATCATCGCATCGTCGCCAACATTCATTTTGCCAACTTGTGTCGGGGTAATTCGGGCCAGCAGATCACCAGAACGGTTGGTCGAAATAACCGCTTCATTACCGTTTACCGCGCTGACCTTACCGCGGAACACGTTGTTTTCACCCACAAATGACGCCACAAACGGGGTCGATGGGTGATCGTAAATATTGTGCCCTGAATCGATTTGATCAATCACCCCGGCCTTCATCACCGCCACATTGTCCGACATGGTCAGTGCTTCACCTTGGTCGTGGGTGATGTAAATGAATGTGATGCCAACCCGTTGCTGAATTTCACGCAGCTCGGTGCGCATGTGTTGGCGCAGCTTTAGATCCAGCGCCGAAAGTGGCTCGTCCAGCAGCAAAACATCGGGGTTCGCACATAATGCTCGGGCAATTGCCACACGTTGTTTTTGCCCGCCCGACAGCTCACTTGGCAGTTTGTCGCCTTGGCCCTCGAGCGCGATCATATCGAGCAACTCGTCCGCCCGCTTGCGACGCTCGCCAGCGCTGGCACCGGTCACTTCCATGGAAAACGCGATGTTTTCCCAGACCTTCATCAGCGGAAACAAAGCTAGGTTTTGAAAAATCAACGCGGTGGGGCGCTTGTTCGGGCCGATGCCCGCCATGTCATTGCCACCGATCAGAACGCGGCCCTCGCTGGGATCCAGAAATCCGGATACGGCGCGTAAAATCGTGGTTTTCCCACAGCCCGATGGGCCGAGAAACGAGAAAAAATCACCCCCGTTGATGCTCACATTTGCCTCTCTTACAGCGACAAAATCTCCGAACTTGATCCAGACGTTCTCTAGATCAACCGCAACACCAGAACTCATGTGATATTCCCTATTTTGATTATAAAAACGCCTCTTGCGGGCACTTTGGTTGGGCGTTTACGCCCTGAAAATGTCCGGCCACAAGGCATGCGGCCGGACAAAATATTACGTCGCTTAGGAGCTTTGGAACTTGTTCACATACTCTGTGCGAATGTCGGCGTACCAAGGTGCCTCGGCTGGCCAAGCATTCAGATTGGCAAGCGCGTCACCTGGATAGGCTTCGGCAAAGTTCTTGGCATAGTTGGCGTCAGCATGGGTATCCGCTGTCAAAATAGGCGAATTGTAGCCGTGTTTGTTAATCGCAGTGCCCGCATTCATTGGATCATAAGCGAATTTGATCAGCTCATAGGCTTGATCGATGTTGGCAGCGCCTTTTGGCATTGCCAAACCGTCAACCCATGCCATCGCACCTTCAGCTGGAGCTTGGTAAGTCACTGGATCGCCAGCTGTTTTCAGCGACAGCGGTGGGCCATCCCAAGTTTGACCAACGATAACACCATCGTTCAGCAGACCATTTTTCTGTGTATCCGCGTCATTCCAGATCAGTTTCAGATTGGATTTGCGTGCGATACACCATTCAGTGATCTTCGCCCAAGTTGCGCGCATGTTCTCTTCAGACTCATACGCCGCCCAAACAGAGCCCGGGTCCATTTCGCCAGAGGCTTCCATAAACAGGCCAGCACAAAGCATGCCAGAGTGCGCACGGATCATCGTTTTGCCCGCATTTTCCTCGGCCCAAATTTCGCCGTAGGACGGCACGCCAGACGCATCTTTTGGCGTGAACTTGTCCACACGCCACGCCATGCCCTCGGTGCCCCAAATATGTGGGATCCAAGTGTTGCCAGCGCCGCCAAAGTCCCATGCGTCAGGGCCAATTTTGGCCATCGCTGGGTTGGCAGCATCAATGTTGATGCGGCTCATGTCAAATGGCTGCAACAGCTCTAGTGGGCCCCACTGCAAGGAGCGGTTGTTGGTTGGGCCGATCAAGTCAGCACCGCCCCCGTTTGAGGCTTTCATCTTATTGATCAGCTCTTCATTGGAGCCAATGCCAACATAGTTCACTTTGATGCCGGACTCGGCTGTGAATTTCGCCAGCATGTCTTCGGGCCAATAATCGGACCAATCCATCAGGGTTAGTTCACCCGATGAAGCCAATGCCTTGGAGACCAGCGCAGGTGTCGCCAGCGCCGCAGCACCGACAGCCGTGCCTGATTTCAGGAATGAACGGCGGTTAAAATTTGAGTTGGATTTCGTCATGTATTTCTCCCTCCCGGAGGATAATGGGCCAATTCAAAAGTCTGGCCCTCAGTTAGCTAACTTACGCACTATTTGTTCTATGGACTAAGCGTCTCATTATTATGACAGCGCGCCGCCAAATGGCAAAACGTCGCGCTCAACGGATGGAGTGTAGCAAAATTGCTTTCTTCGTATATGTCCAGATTGGTCAGTCAGTATATCCAGATGCGTATTCGGAAAAATTGCCTTGCATCGGCGCCAGCCTTCGGGGGGGCATTTTCGCGCCATTATAACTTAATAGTTCCTAATGGCTTGCGATATCCGCCTTACGCCCTCTGGTATTTTGTCCGAAGAAATTGATGAATAGGCCAGCCGGAAAAAATTTCTAGGCGCGTCATCGCCTGCAAAATGCGGGTTTCCGGCCTCAATCAGGACGCCGTTTTCAACCAACCTGTTGCGTAAAACTTCGGTGTCGATCCCCTTTGGCGCCTCGACCCAAAACCCTGATCCGCCGAAATTTGCACTGCCTGCCACCTTCATATCAGTGTCTGCCAAAGCCTCGGCCGTCACTTGGCGACGCTTGTGATAGACCGTGCGCATTTTTTTGATCATCGCATCATAATGCCCAAGCCCCAAAAAATATGCGGTGGTGCGCTGCATGTATCCGGGTGGATGGCGCAAGCTGGCAAGACGCAGTGCGCGGGCTTGCCGGATGAAGGGTTCAGCCCCGACCAAATAGCCCAACCGCAAACCCGGAAACAGTGATTTGGAGAAACTGCCGACGTAGATAACCCGCCCGTCTTTATCCAGTGACTTTAGCGCCGGTGAAGGCGATTTAATGAAGCTCATCTCGAACTCATAGTCATCTTCAACGATCAAAAAGTCTTGCGCCTTTGCCCGCCGCAACAGCTCGTGACGGCGCTTCATTGGCATGGTCGTGGTTGTCGGACATTGGTGGCTAGGAGTTACAAACAACGCGTCGAACTTATTAGGCAGCCTGTTTGGCGGCAACCCATCTTCGTCAATGTTTACAGGATATTGCATACAGCCTGTGTGGCGCAAGATTTCTCGGATGCCGTGATAGCCCGGATTTTCATACACCGCTGATCGCTGGTTGTTCAGTAATATCTGTGCCGTCATCCACAAAGCATTCTGTGCACCGATCGTCACCAGAACCTGTTCCGGACGGGCCAAAATTCCGCGACGGGGTAGTGTATGGCGCAGGATAAAGTTAATCAGTTCGGGATCATCCTGTTCGGCGTAATCCGAGGTCAAACTATCGAACTCTTTCTTGCCCAATGCTTGCATCGCGCATAATCGCCAGCTGGCTTGGTTGAACAGGTTTGGGTCCGGCTGGCCATACATAAACGGGTATGGGTAGCTGCGCCAATTATAGTCTTTCTTGACCGTCCGGCCGCCGGTATATTTGCGTTGGATGGCTTTGTCCCAATCGACTGTGTCGCTTTCCATTTCGCCGGTGATTGCAGGCAAGGGCACGGTCGGCGCAGTCTCGGACACAAAATAGCCTGAGCGATTGGCCGACGTTATGTAATCATCCGCGACCAATTCGTGGTAGGCCAGCGTCACCGTGATACGCGAAATCCCAAGATGGTCAGCCAGTTTTCGAGAAGACGGCAGCTTCTCTCCAACCTGCAAGCGCCCTGCCAAAATTGCCGAGGCCACAATCTGTCGTATCTGGCTTTGCAGGCTGCCTTGAAAATTTGGATCAAGGAAGAAGGTGTCTTCAACTAATGGCATGGCGCCCCGATCTGGATATACATTGTATGTGGAACTGGCCCTATGGAATTCATATCCCAGCCCTAATGTCAAATTAGAATACGGCCGCACGGCGTGCCACCCCCCACCACAATTGCCAGATAATGACAAAGGAAACGCATCATGCCTTTTGACGTGAAAACAAATTCGCTTGAACAGTATTGGTTGCCGTTCACAAACAATAAGGGCTTTAAAGAAGAGCCACGCATCATCACCAAAGCCAGTGGCGTCTACATGACAGACCACAAAGGCGGCACCGTGATTGACGGCTCATCTGGCCTGTTTTGCAGCCCCGCTGGCCACTGCCATCCAAAGATCATCGAGGCCGTTCACAACGTCATGCAAGAGATGACCTATGTGGCACCGTTTGGATCGGCTCACCCGCTGTCCTTTGCTTTGGCCGAGCAAATCTCGCGGCTATTACCTGAAACATTCAACCACGTGTTTTTTGTGAATTCAGGCTCCGAAGCCATCGACACGGCCTTGAAAATGGTCATGGCTTATCATTCCGCGATGGGTGAAAACCGCTCTCGGTTTGTGTCGCGTGAACGCGCCTATCATGGTGTGAACATCGGCGGCGTATCCTTGGCGGGGCTGGTGAGCAATCGCAAAACCTTTCAGTCGGTGATGCCCAACATCGCCATGATGCGCCACACTTGGGACGCGGATGAGCTGATGGTGCGCGGACAACCTACCAACGGTGCCGAGTTGGCCGAGGATTTGCAACGCATGTGTGACACTTATGGTGGCGACACGATTGCGGCCTGTTTCGTGGAACCGGTTGCGGGCTCCACCGGCATCCTCGCGCCGCCCGTTGGTTACCTTGAACGGTTGCGCGAAATCTGTGACGAGAACGGCATATTACTAGTGTTTGATGAAGTGATCACGGGCTTTGGTCGCATTGGTGGCACCTTTGCCGCTGACGCCTTTGGCGTCACACCTGACATTATGACTATGGCCAAGGCGTTGACCAACGGGGCCATCCCGATGGGTGCTGTTGCGACCTCTGCCCGTGTGCATGACGTGATCAACGACAAGGCAGCCCCCGGCGCGATCGAGTTCTTCCACGGCTACACTTATTCAGGCCACCCAGCTGCTTGTGCAGCAGGTTTGGCAGCGCTGTCGATCTACGAAGAAGAGGGGCTGTATACCCGTGCAGCTGAGATGTCGCCTTACTTCTTGGACTCGATTTTCGCGCTCAAAAGCCACCCGATGGTCAAGGATATTCGCGGCATCGGCATGGCGGCCGGGGTCGAATTGGTAGGCAAAGGCGGCCAAGCGCAGGTCGATCTGTTCTGGAACGGCATGCATGTGAAATTTACCGGCAACACCGGCATTCTGGCACCAATGTTCACCAGTGAAAAATCTCACATTGATGAGATGATGGAGAAGCTGAAGAAAACACTCGACGGGTTGGTGTAATCCACGGCTTGTCACGCCCTTGCGGGCGTTCCTCGCTCTAGCGAAGAAAGCCATAAGGCTTGATGAGCGCCCCACCTGATACAAAAAAGCCCCGAGCATTTTGCTCAGGGCTTTTTCTGTTTTATAGCGAGTTATTTAGTGACCCAAAATCTGGCTCAAGAACAATTGCGTTCGCTCTGATTTCGGATTGTTAAAGAACTCTTCCGGCTCGTTTTGCTCAACGATCTGACCTTGGTCCATAAAGATCACTCGGTTCGCCACCTGACGGGCAAAACCCATCTCGTGGGTCACACAAATCATCGTCATGCCTTCTTCGGCAAGCTCGATCATTGTGTCCAAAACCTCTTTGATCATTTCGGGGTCCAGTGCCGATGTTGGCTCGTCAAACAACATGATCCGTGGCTTCATACACAAAGACCGCGCAATCGCCACACGCTGTTGTTGACCACCTGACAGCTGACCTGGGTATTTGTCAGCCTGCTCAGGGATCTTCACTTTTTCAAGGAAATGCATCGCCGTTTCTTCGGCCTCTTTACGGGGTGTTTTGCGAACCCAGATGGGTGCCAAAGTGCAGTTTTCCAGAATGGTCAAATGCGGAAACAGGTTGAAGTGTTGAAAACACATGCCAACCTCTGACCGGATCTTGTCGATGTTTTTCAGATCAGAAGACAGCTCTGTGCCGTCCACTATGATCTGCCCTTGTTGATGGACCTCAAGACGGTTCATACAACGGATCAGGGTCGATTTACCCGACCCTGACGGGCCACAAACCACGATACGCTCACCGCGGTTCACGGTCATGTTGATGTCTTTCAAAACGTGAAAGGCACCATACCATTTGTTCATATTGATGATTTCAATCGCCACTTCGTCCGATACGGACATCTGTTTGCGAGCTACTGCGGAATCAGACATTTACGTCACTCCTTTAAGTTAATGACCAGTCTGAAGCTTGCGCTCCAGATACATGGAATAGCGGGACATGGAAAAGCAGAAGATGAAGAACACAAAAGCGATAAAGCCGTAGAGTTCCCAAATAACACCATTCCAATCAGAGGTGGCTTGGATCGTTTTTGCCCACCCCAAGATATCAAGCAAAGCAATAATCGACACCAATGTGGTATCCTTGAACAACCCAATAAAAGTTGAAACGATACCTGGGATCGAGATTTTCAACGCTTGCGGCATGATGATCAAACGCTGTGCCTGCCAGTAATCAAGACCCAGCGCGTCGGCTGCCTCGTATTGACCTTTTGGCAAAGCGGCCAGACCCCCACGGATCACCTCGGCCATATAGGCGGCGGCGAAGATGGTGATCATGATCATAACGCGCAAGATGATGTCAAACTCAGTGCCCTTGGGTAGGAAGTAGTTCAACAACACCGACGCCACGAACAACAAGGTGATCAAGGGCACACCACGAATGAATTCGATGAACCCAACACAGAGCGATTTGACGATCATCAAATCCGACAACCGACCCAACGCCAAGACAATACCCAATGGGAACGACAAACCAATGCCCGTGATCCCAAGAAGGATTGCTAACATAAGGCCACCGAAGTCCCGGCTTTTAACAGGTGCCAGTCCAACCAAACCAACGTCTTGATAGAGCGTTTCGATATTGCTTTGCAAAGAATTGCGCTCACCTTCGATCTTTAAAGCGGCTTCCAGCAGTTTATTGTCTTCACTTGATGTATCCGCCTTCACCTCCTTGAGGTCGGTCAATTTGGCAACGCTTTCAGGCAAGGCAGTTCTGGCAGCAACGGCCTCTTCCATCAATTGCTGCAAACGGGCTTCGTCTTCGGGCAGTGCTTTGATCGCGCTTAATCTACCTTTCATCACATTAAGCGTATCATTCTCTTTGCTTAGATCTGAAGAAGCAGACCCAAGTGTTAGATACAGTGGCGTTTTGGTCCGGATCAAATCAGCGACAGGTTGCTTTGCCGAAACAGCAACGTCAATTTTTTCCTGAATTTCGACCACCTGCTTGTCAAGCGGATCAACAATAGTTTGATGTCGCGCGATTTCGGCCTCTTGCAAAGGTATGGCAGTTTCAAGCCGTGCAACTTCACCAGACATCCGGCTCGCCCCAATCATGTGGCTAATCCCATGGCTTGCCGCACTGGAAAATAGCAGCCACCATAACAGCGCCGAGACCACTCCGAGAATAATACCCACCAATGAGCCCGCAATTTTGGATGCAAATTTGTGTACCACAAACCCAATCACAAAACCCATGAAGGCCATCAAAGGTGTCCATATTGCGCCGCCCCACAACAACCAAGGCGCCACAAATGGGAAAGCCAACGAGATCAGCAACATTTTCTTTGGCAAGCCATTGAACAATACCGGCGCAATCGCGACAAACAGCATAATCAGCGCCAAATTTGGCCGCCAATATTTATCGCTTGGATAAAACCCGTACATCAACTGCCAAAATCGTTCGTGGATCACACCCCAACAAGCGCGCGCAGCATGGTTGCTGTCGCCGATCGCTTCAGCGATGACAATTCTACATTCGGTTAAACTCGTTGCATTCCAAACCCCGCCAAAAACCCATGGCAAAATAAAGACCAGTACGCTGTAGATAGCGTATATAGCCAGCAGGCTAAGGAATATATTCAGCGGGCTGGAAAACAGGTTTGCGCGCACCCAACCGATGATGCCGACGTTCGTCGACGGTGGTGACTGCTCTGTAAGCATCTCTGTGCGCACATAGCTTTGGTCATTTGTTACTGACATATCAGCGCTCCTTCAGCTTTGTGCGTTCGTTGTAGGCGTTCATAACCGTAGAAACGATCAGCGAAATAATCAGATAGCAGGCCATCAACAACAAGATGGTCTCCATTTCGCGGCCCGTTTGGTTCAGGGTAATTCCGCCCAATGTGCCAGTCACATCCATATAGCCAACCGCAATCGCCAAGGAAGAGTTTTTGGTCAGGTTCAGGTATTGCGAAATCAGTGGCGGAAAGATAACCCGCATCGCTTGTGGCAGAATAACCAGACGCATTGTGCGCCCTGAGCGAAGGCCCAGCGCACCTGCAGCCTCTGATTGGCCTTTGGAAATGGCCATGATGCCTGCGCGCACGATTTCGGCGATAAACGCGCCAGTATAGAGCGACAGAGCAATCCACAAAGCCAGCAACGAGCTGCGCATATATGTGCCGCCCTGAAAGTTAAAACCTTTGAGCTCTGGATAACCGAGATAAAAGCCCAAGATCCACAATGTTATGATGGTTGGGATAGCAACGACACCAAGACGGTAGTACCAAACCGTTGGGCGAACACCTGTGTCCGCCTGAATCTGGGTTGCTCGGTTTGCGATTAATTTGCTGATCATCAGGCTGGCAATGAAAACAGATGCAATCGCAACCAGATCAAGGCTGATCTGAAACGAACCGCATGATTTTGCTAGTTTTATAACTTTGGCATCATCGCTTTGTGCGGCATAGGCTTCACAAGATTCTGTGCTGTGTTCAGGGAACATCGCCATATCACCCAAGCCGTTTGAAAACAGTGGTTCAGGAAAATAGATACCACGGTTGGTGATTGCGACACTGTCGAAAATCTTCATCGTGGCGGATGGGTCTTCACCCCGGAAGTCTTTGGGCTGAGGCGCCGAATGAGACATCGCCACCATGATCAGAACGATCCACAGCAAAACAGGAACGTTCCGGAAGCCTTCTACATAAACGGCGGCCAGACGCGAGATCACCCAATTGGATGACAGGCGCAACACGCCGATTATGACACCAAGGACCGTCGCGAGGATACACCCCATCACGGCCACCAACAGAGTGTTCATCAAACCGACAACCGCCGCACGCAAATGCGATGACTGTGAATTATATTCAATCAGTTTTTGGTTGATGTCGTAACCTGATGAATCGTCCAAAAACCCAAAGGTAAAGGGTTTTCCAGCGAGTGCCAGATTAACGGCAACGTTGTTGATCAGCCATGCAGCGCCCAACATGAAGCCCATCAACGCAACAACCTGAATGGTCGTCGAACGATAGCGGGTATCATAGAGCAGCATAGAGAGGCGGAACGACGCCTTTGGGGGGTCGGTCAGTGTTGTCATGATGGACTTCCCTGTGTTCCCTGGCCTATTTTTTAGAGGGCGCGAATTTTCCGCTGCCGTGGCTCAGGTGGTTTATTCGTAAGGTAGATGTGAAAAGGGCGCGGTATGAACCGCGCCCCAATCATTTGTTATCCTAGCGGAAAGGAGGCGAGTAAATCAGACCGCCATCTGTCCACAACGCGTTCAGACCACGCGCCAGACCAACTGGTGTTTTCTCACCGACGTTGGCTTCAAAGATCTCACCGAAGTTACCACCGGAAGCAATCGCACGTGCAGCCCAGTCAGCATCAAGACCAAGCATTTCGCCCATGTTGCCTTCTGTACCGAGGATACGGTTGATTTCAGGGTTGTTGGTGCCTTTTGACAGCTCTTCCAGATTTGCCGACGTGATGCCGAACTCTTCTGCAGAGATCAGAGCGTTCAGAGTCCAGCGCACGATGTCGCCCCACTCGTTGTCGCCGTGACGTACCAATGGGCCAAGTGGCTCTTTGGATACGATTTCTGGCAGAACCACGTGATCGGCTGGGTTTTCAAACGCAGCACGTGTGGCAGCAAGACCGGACGCGTCAGTTGTGTAAACGTCACAAGCGCCTGACAGGTACTGTTGTTGACCTTCAGCGTTTGTTTCGATTGGAACTGGCTCATAGGAGATGCCATTTGCGCGGAAGAAATCCGACAAGTTCAGCTCGGTTGTTGTACCAGTTTGGATACATACAGTCGCGCCGTCCAAATCTTTGGCCGAAGTAACGCCCAGTGATTTTGGAACCATGAAACCTTGGCCGTCATAGTAGTTGATGCCAACGAATTCCATTTTCAGGTCAACGTCACGGGACAATGTCCATGTGGTGTTACGTGCCAGCAGATCAACTTCGCCAGAAGCCAATGCAGTGAAACGTGTTTTTGTGCTGAGTGGCACAAATTCAACGGCGGTGTTGTCACCGATTACGGCGGCAGCAACGGCACGACATACTGCAACGTCGTAGCCTTCCCATTTGCCGTTTGCGTCTGGTGATGCAAAACCAACGAGACCTGTGGAAACACCACAGTTCAATTTGCCGCGAGCTTTTACATCGTCAAGAGTGCCGGCAGCAGCGATTCCAGCGGTCAAGCTGGCAACTGTCAAAGCACCTAAAAATACGGATTTTTTCATTTTTACCTCTTCCTGATAGTCCACCCAATTTAGGGCGGTTTTTTTGGTCCATTTGGACCAAGGGCGATATCTTGGGAAAGCAACAACCTCCCCAAGCGTGTGTCAGTTTGGGCCAAATCCGAAGAAAACGTCAAGCGAAGTTTCAAGAATAGGCCTGTATCGGACCTAATTTTTATTCAATTCGACCGCAAATCACAAACACAAGAGGAAAATGGCGGCTATTACGGACTAATTGGCCATAAAATAGAATCGCGCTGCATGCTCAAAGCCCGCCTTCTTTCCCTCAGAGGTCGCAATCTCTTCATCGTCCTCGCCCCACTTCTCGATTTGCCAATCTTCATCGATTCTAGAGCAAGCCCACAAATCCGCCACAGGCAATACCCTGTAAGTGGCGGCAAACCCGATAATAAGCGACCCCGACATGCCCACAAGATCGTGGAATGCTGCCAATTGAAATGCATCCATTTCGGTCACCCGTTTGTGCAGCGACGCCAGTACATTCTCGTCCTGCTTAACGGGCACAATGCCAACGCCAGTATTCAACGGAGCCGCCAACGTTTCGGACGCCCATTCCAACAGCGGATCCCACGCAGCATTTTGGCGCGCGACCAACTCAACCGGAGTCTGGGCGCGGTAGCACAGCAAATCGCTGTCACCATAGGCCGCCACCAGTTCCGAAACTTCGGCGTGCATTGGCGTTACTTTGTCGATCGCAGCATTGGCCGAACGGGTGACTGGCATGGTCAACGGGTCGACTTGCTCGTCCTGCGCATCCCATTCCGCCGCGATCGCTCTGGCCATTTCAAGTGTCGGTACGATCAGTTCCGATTTAACTGGTGTGCGCAGTTTGCGCCCGTCCAAATGCACGGTGAACCCGTCGCCTGCCTCAACAACGCTTGCCTCTTTCCAAAACCGTTTCGCCGTCCACTCAGCCATTGTTATCCCCAAATTTCCTCAAACAAGCCAATCAGTTCGGCCGCTTCATTCACAATCCATGTTGCCCCGGCATCACGCAGGCGATCATCCGTGTGATACCCCCACGAAACGCCAATACAACGCATTCCGGCTGCCACGCCCATTTCCATATCAAATGTTGTGTCACCGATCATCAGCGCGTTTTCCGCCTCGACACCGGTTTCAGACAATGCTGCCAATAACATTGACGGATGCGGCTTTGAGGGGTGATCATCCGCAACCTGTGACGTGATAAACTTCGACGCCAGCCCGTGACCCTCGACAACTGCGTCTAGCCCGCGCCGTGAATTGCCGGTGGCAAGCCCCAGCAACAAATGGTCGTCATCTTCCAACCAATCCAACACAGTATTGATCCCATCGTAAAGCGGCGCAAACTCGCCGCCCTCGCGTTTGGATTTGAACGTGGCTTTATAGGCCGCAACCAAGGCATCGTTTTGCGGGCCGCTCAGATCCGGCGTCAACTGCTGGATGGCTTGGGGCAACGATAGCCCGACGATACCACGCACTTGTTCTAACGTCGGCGCATCCAATCCCATCGCCCCATAGGCCAATTGCATCGAGGCGTTGATGTGATGTTGGCTGTCAACCAGCGTGCCGTCGACATCAAAAACCGCCAAACGCAACGGTTGGCTCATAGATATTCCTCGAAAGGGTCATCCGCAAAATCGCGCTCGTCCCACCCAAAAGTTTCCCATGTGCGTTTCATGTGGTCCGGCATCGGTGCAACGATTTGCAGCAGCTTGCCCGTAATGGGATGCGGCAGCGAGATATAGCGCGCGTGCAGGTGCATCTTACGGCTGATATCGCCACCCAATTGTGCGCCCCAACCATCGCCTTGATTTTCTTGGCCTGAGCCACCGTATTTTCCGTCGCCGATAATTGGATGGCCCATTTCAGCCATATGCGCGCGCAATTGGTGCGTGCGCCCTGTCACAGGAACCATCGCCACCCAAGCACATCGTTTGGCCGCCGAGGTCAGCACCATGTAATCTGTTGTGGAGCGTTTCGCCCCTTCAGTGCTTTGAACTTCCTCGGGGTGAATGCAGACCATTTTCTCATGACCCGCGCCGCCCGATTTCAGCAACCCGTATTTGATCGTCCCCATCTTTGGCGATGGGCTGCCACCAACGGCGGCCCAATACACTTTACGAGTCTCGCGATCGCGGAATGCCTCAGTCAGACGTGAGGCCACTTGGCGTGTGCGGGCCAGCAACAGAATGCCGGACGTGTCCTTATCCAACCGATGCACAAGCCGCGGTTTTTGGTCATAGCCAAAGCGCAGCGCATCGGCCAGCATATCCACATGGCGGGTTTGCTTACTGCCGCCTTGGGTCGGCAAGCCTGCCGGTTTGTTAATCGCGATAACGTCGTCATCTCGGTACAGCACCGCGTCCTGCATCATCTTCATATCGGCGTTGGTGATCATGTCATAGGTCTTGGCCCGCGCCGTGATCTCATGTGGGTCAGGCAACGGCGGGATACGCACCTCTTGGCCCGCCTCCACTCGCGTTGATGCCTTAACCCGGCCACCATCCACACGAATGTCGCCCTTGCGGCACATCTTTTCGATGCGCCCCTGTGCAACATGCGGGAACTGACGGCGGAACCAGCGGTCCAACCGTTGGTCACCATCATCATCAGATACTTGAATTTTTTGAACGCCACTCATGCCCAGATCCCCCGCGCGATTATCACGCCTAAAAATATTGCCAGTAGCGACAGCACCACCGATGCGATTACATAAAGTGCCGCCTGCCCCATTTGTCCGCGCTCGAACATTGTCAACGCGTCCAGCGAGAACGCCGAAAACGTGGTGAAGCCACCAAGCATGCCCGTCATCAACAACGGCGCGGCTTTCATGCCACCATCACGGCCCATCAAGACCACGATCAAAACGCCCATCAAAAACGAGCCGACGATATTCACCGTCAACGTGCCCCATGGATAGCCGTGCCCCATCACGCGCACCGCAGCAACGCCTGTCAGGTAACGGCC
This sequence comes from Marinosulfonomonas sp., assembly GCA_033851955.1. Taxonomy (GTDB): domain Bacteria; phylum Pseudomonadota; class Alphaproteobacteria; order Rhodobacterales; family Rhodobacteraceae; genus Profundibacter. Next base: position 21,227 of record JAWSVK010000013.1, on the reverse strand, counting down.
AACGGCCCCAATGGCACCGCCAATGGCAACTTGAATAATACTTGTTATCATAGCGCCTCTCTTTCGCGCCTAAGCCAAAATGTCAACTCTTCTGACGTTTGGCTCGCAGCTTGGCAAAGTAATCGGTGCGTTTTTTCAACTCGCGCTCAAACCCTCGTTCAACCGGTTGGTAATAGACGCCGTGCTTCATCGCATCGGGGAAATAGTTCTGTCCCGAAAACCCGTCTTCGGCGTCATGGTCATAGGCATAGCCATCGCCATAGCCCTGATCTTTCATCATCGAAGTTGGCGCATTCAAAATGTGTTTTGGTGGCGGTTCTGAACCAGTCTTTTTGGCAGCAGCCATCGCCGCTTTGAACGCCACATAGGCCGCGTTGGATTTTGGAGCCAGCGCTAGATAGGTCACGGCCTGCGCCAATGCCAACTCCCCTTCGGGACTGCCCAACCGCTCGTAGGTTTCCCACGCGTGCAGGCAAACAGCATGGGCTTGCGGATCGGCCAAGCCGATATCTTCGACCGCCATACGGGTGATACGACGCGCCAAAAACCGCGGATCTTCGCCGCCCGTTAGCATGCGCGCCATCCAGTAAAGCGCAGCATCAGGGTCCGACCCGCGCACGGATTTATGCAGGGCTGATATAAGATTGTAATGCTCGTCGCCGCTTTTATCATACTGTGCAGCGCGACGCATCAAACGTTTGCCGAGCGCCTCAACATCCAGTTTCTTGTCGCCCTTCCACGAGATCACTTGTTCAATCAGGTTCAACAAAGCCCGCCCATCACCATCAGCCATTTCCAGCATCGCTTCGCGGGCTTCACCGGTTAATGGCAGCGCTTGGTTCAGCTCTTTCTCGGCCCGCTGGGCAAGGCGTTCCAGATCGGCGAGCGCCAGTCTGCTCAACACCAAAACCTGACTACGCGACAGCACAGCTGAATTCAGCTCAAACGATGGGTTCTCCGTGGTGGCCCCAACCAAAATGATAGTGCCATCTTCCATATAGGGTAAAAACCCATCTTGCTGAGCCTTATTGAAACGGTGAATCTCATCAACGAACAACAAAGTGCCGCGGCCATTCTGGCGGCGTATTTTGGCGGCTTGAAACACCTTTTTAAGATCTGCAATACCCGTAAAGATCGCGCTGATTTGCACGAAGGCTAGGTCAGTTTCATCTGCAAGCAAACGCGCGATAGTGGTTTTTCCAACGCCCGGCGGTCCCCACAATATAAGCGACGACAGGCTGCCAGCCGCCAACATAGTGCCAAGCGGCGCGTCAGGGCCGATCACCTGTTCTTGGCCAATCACTTCACCCAAGGTTAGTGGTCGCAACCGGTCAGCAAGTGGGCGCGGTGCTTTCGCTGATGAAGGATCAGGCGTGGAGTCGAATAAATCTGTCATGTAACAAATCTATGCGCCCACGCCCAAAGAGAAAAGCGAAATGGGCCCCCCGAGGTGACGGAAGGCCTGTTCTTAGTGCAAGTTGGAGGCAAAATTCATCGAAACCACTTGATTGTTGATCCCGTCAATTTCCATCACCGGCCCCATCGCTGTCATATCAACACCGACACGTTTGGCCCATCGCGGCCAATTGGCGTTTAGCAATGTCAGACATTGAGTCGCACCCAAGCTCCGCGCCGCTGCGGCCAGCTCCAAAACCAGCTGTGCATGCACTCGACGCCGAAGCCGTGCGGGCACATCATGCGACACGAACAACCGCGAGCTTTCCCAAATTGTTTCACCCACCGGTGCCTCATCGTAAAGCAGGTTTGAAGGTATCGTATCCAGCAGACCATTTTGCGCATCGCGGATCATATAGCTATAAATACCACAGCGTGCTGTTGTAGGGGTCAAACGGTTACCAGCAAGCACTTGTCCCAGCTCGTCATGAACAACAACCCAGCGGCTGGCTGGTGTGTCGTATTGATCGAATTCCATGCCCAAAGCTTCGGGCAGGTCCCATTTGTTTTGAACAATAAACAATTCGCGACGAGCGCGAAACATATTTGCGAACAGCTCGCCATAGTTGTGTATATTTTCGAATGAAAGTGTAGTCGTCTGCATAGCATCCCCCAAGAAGGTTAATGATCAAGTGAACCTTGCGGATGTTAGAACATTCAGAGCAGGCCATAGTCCTTGGCGCGCTGAATGGCTTCGGCAGTGGTGCGGGCCATTAACCTTTGACGGGCAGATGTCAGGCGGGCTTTTAGGGCACTTTCCGAAATTCCAATTTTTGCAGCGGCTGCTGCGTGCCTGTAACCATCCGCAATCAATTTGAGTGCCTCAGTCTGCGCTTTTGTAAGCCGATGTGGCGGTTCGGTCATGTCATGTAGCAGATTGGCAATGGCTTGCGCCCGATCAATCTCGCTGTCTTCGAATTCCCGATCTGCACGCGCCACACTGACAATTGTCCGAGAACGGATTGGCCCACAAGAGATCGTTGCCCCGTAAGTCAGCCCATAGCTTGCGGCTTCTTTGAAGATGCCGAAAGGGTCTGGAATGATTCTATTGCTCCACCTTGTCCAACCCGTGGTGCAAAAGCCCCACGCCGTCATTGGGTCGCGAAAAACATAGCCATTCTCGGTATAATGATCCGTCCATTTTGGATCATATGTTTGAAAAGACATCAGTGGTGAAGTGAATCGGATATGCAGGGCGACAAAGTAGCCGCGAGGGGCCAAGTCACCTAGTTTGTTAAGTTCCCTATCAAACACTGTCTTTTCGAACATGTCTTTTTAGACGCGCTGCTTGAAAAAACGTCAACCCTAAATTGTGATTCAAATGACGATTACGCCTTGAAACCAGCTAAGCTTACGCCACGGCAACAACAAAAAACCCCGCCCGAAGGCGAGGTTTATTTTACGTTCAAAAGATATAGAAATCTATTCGTCCGCAGTTACATCTTCCGCAAGAACGCGTGCTTTGTCAGCGGCGCCTTTGGCGGCTGGGTCGCGGTCAACAAACTCGATGATCGCCATCGGTGCCATGTCGCCATAACGGTAGCCAGCTTTCAGTACGCGCACATAACCACCGTTGCGGTCTTTGTAGCGTGGGCCGAGGATTTCAAAAAGTTTGGCAACATACTGATCTTCTTTCAGACGTGCACGGGCTTGACGACGGGCGTGCAAATCGCCGCGCTTTCCAAGTGTGATCAGCTTTTCCACGACGCGGCGCAGTTCTTTGGCCTTTGGCAGCGTGGTTTTGATTTGTTCGTGTTCGATCAGCGACCCAGCCATGTTGGCAAACAATGCCTTACGGTGTTCGTGGGTGCGATTTAGACGGCGGTAGCCTCTTGCGTGGCGCATTTTATCAATCCTTCTTCAGGTTTATACTTTGTCTGGCGGCCCATGCGTGGGCTGCTCTCCTTGGGGCATTATTGCCCATTTTTCCCCGCCTACGCGGGCATTATATGAGGCGGATCAAAAACCCGCCCCAAAACTCTTAGAATTGGTCTTCGAATTTCTTCGCCAGATCTTCGATGTTCTCTGGTGGCCAATCTTCAACGTCCATGCCTAGATGCAGACCCATGCCTGACAACACTTCTTTGATCTCGTTCAAAGATTTGCGGCCAAAGTTTGGTGTGCGCAGCATTTCGGCTTCGGTTTTCTGGATCAGATCGCCAATGTAAACGATGTTGTCGTTTTTCAGGCAATTCGCGGAACGCACCGACAGTTCCAACTCGTCTACTTTCTTCAGCAGCAGCGGGTTGAATTCTAGGCCGTCGTCTTCTTCTTGACGGTTGGCTGCTTCTGGCTCGTCGAAGTTCACGAAGATCGACAGTTGATCTTGCAAAATACGCGCAGCAAATGCCACGGCGTCTTCTGCAGTGATCGAGCCGTCTGTTTCCAGTTTCAGTGTCAGTTTGTCATAGTCCAGAACCTGACCTTCGCGGGTCGGTTGCACGTCATAAGACACCTTGCGAACCGGCGAATAAATCGCATCGATTGGCATCAGGCCGATGGGCGCATCTTCTGGACGATTGTTTTCAGCAGCAACATAGCCTTTGCCGGTGTTCACAGTCAGTTCCATAAACAAATCAGCGCCATCATCCAGCTGACAGATCACGTGGTCTTTGTTCAAAACCTCGATGCCTGCAGATTCGGAGATGTCGCCAGCCGTTACAACCATTGGGCCTTTTGCCGAAATCGACAAACGCTTAGGGCCGTCGACTTCCATCGACAAAGCAACGCCTTTGAGGTTCAAAACGATGTCTGTTACGTCTTCGCGAACACCAGCGATGGTCGAGAATTCGTGCAAAACATTGTCGATTTGAACGCTTGTGATCGCCGCACCCTGAAGGCTGGACATCAGTACACGACGCAGGGCGTTGCCCATTGTCAGACCAAAGCCGCGCTCTAGTGGCTCAGCAATAACAGTTGCTTGTGTTGCGGGGTTTGCACCTGGTGTCACAACCAGTTGCGTTGGCTTAATCAATTCTTGCCAGTTCTTATGGATCATGTGTGTCGCCTCCATTCAAGTTTTCGGATCATGTCCCTAAGTCCGAAAACGCCCGAGGTAAAAAATGACGAACTCGGACTGTGGGAACCCCCAGCAGTCCGAGCGTAGTAATACGTTAAACGCGGCGGCGCTTTGGTGGGCGGCAGCCGTTGTGCGCGATTGGTGTAACGTCACGGATCGAAGTGACGTTCAAACCCATCGCAGCAAAAGCGCGCAAAGCAGACTCACGACCCGAACCCGGACCCTGAACCAAAACTTCCAGCGTTTTCACGCCGTGCTCTTGTGCTTTTTTGCCTGCATCTTCAGCCGCCATCTGCGCCGCATAAGGCGTAGATTTACGTGAACCCTTAAAGCCCATCGTACCAGCGCTTGACCATGCAATTGCGTTGCCCTGAACATCAGAGATCAGGATTTTTGTGTTGTTGAACGACGAATTAACGTGTGCAACGCCAGAGGCGATATTCTTGCGCTCTTTTTTCTTCGTGCGTGTTTTTTCACGTGCCATTAGATCAATCCCTCCCTATTTTTTCTTACCAGCAATTGCCCGTGCAGGGCCCTTGCGAGTACGAGCGTTGGTGTGGGTCCGTTGACCGCGCACAGGAAGGTTACGACGGTGGCGCAGGCCACGGTAGCAACCAAGGTCCATCAAACGTTTGATGTTCATCTGAACTTCACGACGCAAATCACCTTCAACGGTGAAGTTTGCATCGATATGTTCGCGGATGGCCAGAACCTCGGCGTCGGACAGCTCGTTAACACGACGGGTCGCGTCGATTTTAACGGCTTCACAGATACCTTCGGCGGATGTTTGGCCAATTCCAGTGATATAAGTTAGGGCGATCGGGACCCGTTTATGGGTCGGGATATTTACGCCGGCAATACGTGCCACGTGTCACATTCCTTCTTTGTTGCGGCTCCGTAATACCAGAGCCTTTTTTCACAACCAAAGCCCGAAGGATTAACCTTGCGGGCCGTCGTTGAATTCCAATTCCATGCGTTCCAAACCGTCGCTTGGTTAAGCATGATGATTCTCTTGCGAGATGAGTTGAACTATGGCGTTTTTAGGGGTTGGTCAAGAGGCTTTACAACCTAGCTGAGTGCCGTCTTGATCGAGGCCGCCACATCCTCAATTTCACCCAACCCGTTTATCGACCGAAGATCACCTTTGGCATAGTAATAGCCAATCAACGGAGAGGTCTTTTTGTAGTATTCCATCAGGCGTGTGCGCAGAGCATCGGCATTGTCATCAGCGCGGTGCTTCATATCGCTTTTGCCACACTCATCGCAGATTTCGGCCACTTTGGGTTTCTTGGTTTCGCTGTGATAGACTTCGCCGCAATTACCGCAGGTGAAACGTCCGGTGATCCGACTCACAAGTGCTTCGTCATCAACTTGCATCTCGACCACGACATCCAGTGTTTTGCTGTATTTCGTCAGCAGCTCACCCAGCGCGTCGGCCTGTGGCAACGTGCGCGGGAACCCGTCAAAGATAAATCCGCCAGCATTGTCGCCTTGCAGTTTTTCTTCAATCAAGCCGATCACGATTTCATCGGTTACCAATTGCCCAGCCGCCATAACCTTGGCAACTTTTTCACCCATCTCGGTCCCGCTGTCTTTGGCTTCGCGCAACATGTCCCCAGTTGAGAGCTGGATCATGTCGCGTTCTTCTACCAAACGACGTGCTTGTGTGCCTTTGCCAGCACCGGGTGGTCCGAGAAGGATAATATTCATTTTCTGCTTGTCACCTTGTTGCGGCGCTTTTTACCACGCAGTTGGGATTTCTCAATCAGCCCCTCATATTGATGGGCCAACATATGCGATTGCACTTGTTGGATTGTATCCATTGTAACCGAAACCACAATCAAAACGGACGTGCCGCCAAAATAGAACGGGATCGCAAACTGGCTACGCAGGATTTCTGGCAGCAAAGCAACAGCCGCCAAATACGCCGAGCCGATGACCAAAAGCCGCGTCACAACATAGTCTAGATATTCGGCAGTCTTTTTACCTGGGCGAATACCTGGAACAAAACCGTTTTGGTTTTTCAGATTATCCGCAACATCATCCGTTTTGAACGCCACATTGTAGGTGTAGAAAAACGTGAAAAAGACGATCATCGCGGTGAAGAACAAAAGATACAGCGGCTGGCCGGGGCCAAAGTACGCCAAGATTGTCGACATCAAGGGGCTGGTTGACTGGCCCGAGAAGGTGGCAACCGTGGTTGGCAACAACAGTAAGGATGACGCGAAAATAGCGGGGATAACGCCGGCTGGGTTAACCTTGACTGGCAGGTGCGAACTGCTGCCGTCATAAACCTTCATACCAACTTGCCGCCGCGGGTATTGAATATGGATTTTGCGCAGCGCGCGCTCCATGAACACCACAAAGGCAATCACGGCCACCACCATCACAATCACCGCAACAATCACAGCGGGGCTGATGCTGCCCGAACGTCCCTGCGCCAAGAACTGTGCAATTGCGGCGGGGATTTCGGCAACGATACCGACAAAGATGATCAGCGAAATACCGTTACCGATGCCGCGTGCGGTGATTTGCTCACCCAGCCACATCAGGAACATTGTGCCTCCAACCAGTGTAATCACCGTGGCCGCTTCAAAATACAGACCTGGCGTCGAAACAAGCCCGCCAGCCTCAAGCGATTTGGCCAAGCCATAGGCCTGAAGGGTCGCCAAAAATACCGTGCCGTAGCGGGTGTATTGGTTGATCTTTTTGCGGCCTTGCTCGCCTTCTTTTTTGATCTGCTCCAGCGGTGGCCACATGGCCGTCAGCAGCTGGATGATGATCGATGCCGAAATATACGGCATGATCCCAAGCGCGAAAATACCCATCCGGCCAAGCGCACCACCGGTGAACATTTGCAGCATGCCGCCAATACCACCGGAAACATTGTCCATGAATTCACGAAGGGCGCTGCCGTCGATCCCGGGAACCGGAATGAATGTGCCCAAACGGTACACCATCAGCAAACCGATGGTGAAAATGATGCGCGAGCGAAGTTCGCCGGATTTGGCAAAAGCGCCCCAGCTCATGTTGGCTGCCATTTGTTCTGCTGCGGATGCCATTTAGGGCCTCATTGTTAAATGATTACGCCGCCAAACCGGCTTTCCGGTTGGCGGCGCTTGGGAAAACTTAAATCTATGTAAGCGCCCGATGGGCGTCTCACAAGGGGTTATTCAGTTTCAGCAGCAGCCTTTGGCGCAGTTGTGACTGTTAGTGAGCCACCCGCCTTTTCAACAGCCTCAATCGCAGCCTTAGATGCGCCAGTCACTTCCAGCTTCACTTTGGATGTGATCTCGCCTTTGGCAAGCACGCGAACGCCGTCCAGAACGCGGCGAATAACACCGGCTTCCAGCAAGGCTTCTTCGGTGATGGCTTTCTTGGCGTCCAATTTCTTGGCGTCGATGAACTTTTGCAAAATGCTCAAGTTTACAACAGCAAAGCTTTTGCGGTTGCGGTTGTTAAAGCCGCGTTTTGGCAGGCGTTGGTAGAGGGGCATTTGGCCGCCTTCGAACCCTTTGATCGCCACACCCGAACGGGATTTTTGACCTTTGATACCACGGCCACCCGTTTTACCAGTGCCGGAACCCGGGCCACGGCCAATGCGTTTGCGGGCTTTGGTTGCGCCTGGATTGTCGCGTAATTCATTCAGTTTCATATCGCTCTCTCCTTGCCGGATATGGTCACGAGCGAGAGGACCAACCACGGCTTAAATGTTTCATATCAAGTGGCAATCTGAATCACCACTGGGCGCGTATAGACCTATGCGCGCCCGTGGGCAAGTATCAATGCATGTATTCAGGGTAAGCTTAGTCCAGCGTATCGATCATTTCGGACAGGTGTGTAATGTGGGCCGTCAACTCGGCCTTCATAGCGTCCAATTCGGCTTTCAGGCTTTCCTTGGTGGCGACCATGCGTTTGCTATCCGCCAAAATCGCATCCATCTCAATTGCAGCCTGTGACAACATCGGTGAAATTTCATAGCGGATAGCTGCGACACCGCGCAAATCGGATCCTGGCATTGGTTTACCAATGCGCTTGAACTCATATCGGCGCCGTTTTGGCAAGAACGAGCCCTTTGGGCGCTTATAGTTGATTTTCAAAACATCCATATCTTCGGAGATTTGCACGGATGCGTAGCCAATAATTTGCTCAGGGTTCATAACACCCATCTCGGTCAGCTTTGGAGTCTTGGTTTTCATGTGGCTATCCCTCTGTTGATTGGTTGGCTATTGTTATTTTCAACAAGACTACCCTGTTCCTGAGCACAAACGCCAGCAAACATATTTACCAATGAAAATGCGCTAGTCAATTTCGCGCTTCGCCATGGCCGCCAAAGTATCCTTTTCCCGCTCCACTGCGGCCATAACAATGCGCGCTGTTTTCGGCGGCAGGTCCAACGCCAATGCGGCCTCGTGTCCGTGACTGGACATTTTGCGCAGGGTTTTACCAACGATATCGATCAATTTGTCATCGTCATAGTCGGCAAACTTGGCGACAAAATCAGTCCAATAATAGCCCAAGAACACCACATCAACGACATTCTCAAGTGCCTGCGATTCCGCGTCCCGCTTTAACCGTTCCTTGCGAAGGAAACTCCCAACAAGAGCAATTTCATCTGTTGAGTAACCATTGTCACTCATAATGCCGCCGGCCAGTTCAGCATGCAGCTGACGCATGCCCAAACGCCATTTTTTGTATCCCTCTTTGTTGCGCGGAAAGGTATCGCGCGGGATTTCCCATCGGCGGATATGTTGCGCGCGCGCAGCAATCCGCAACAGCTCGGATGCGTCTGGATACATCCGCTGCATCGTCTCGGTCATCCGCTCTGCGTAGACGCTCTCATAGGAATGCTCCACACCCTCAATGAGGGTCTTGCGTGGATCTTCGGCGTTCACAGCATCAATGGCTGTGATCACTGCAACAAATTTGTCGGAAGGGGTGAAAGACATTTTGAGCGCTCCTGATTCTGCTTTTGAAATGAGTATAGCGGATGCCGGATCAAACTGCAGATCAAAGCACAAAAAACGCCCCGAGTTTCCCCGAGGCGTTTTCTATTTTCCAGCAACCGAAATCCTTCAAGGATTTCGATCCGTTTTCTTTCAAAGAAAACGTTTAGCCGCGCTCTTCAATGATCTCGACCATATGCGAAACCTTGGCGACCATACCGCGTACAGCGGGAGTGTCTTCAAGCTCACGTGTTTTGTGCATCTTGTTCAGACCCAAACCAATCAAAGTCTGGCGCTGTTTGGCCGGACGGCGGATCGGAGAGCCGGTTTGTTTGACAACAATAGTTTTTGCCATTGGATCGTCTCCTTACGCTTCTGCTGGTTCTTCAGCAGTTTTGGTTTCGGCGGGTTTGCCCAGAATGTCAGCAACCTTTTTACCACGACGCTGTGCAACATTGCGAGGGCTGGATTCTTTTTTCAGCCCGTCAATAGTTGCGCGGATCATGTTGTAAGGGTTCTGCGAGCCCAAGGATTTAGACACAACGTCTTTAATCCCAAGCATTTCAAACACAGCACGCATTGGGCCACCAGCAATAATACCAGTCCCCTCAGGTGCAGTGCGCATCACAACCTTGCCAGCGCCGTGACGGCCCTGAACATCATGGTGCAATGTGCGGCCCTCGCGCAGCGGCACACGGATCAATTGGCGCTTGGCCTGCTCCGTAGCTTTGCGGATCGCTTCAGGTACTTCTTTGGCTTTACCTTTGCCAAACCCAACGCGGCCTTTTTGATCACCAACAACCACAAGGGCTGCGAAACCAAAGCGCTTACCACCTTTTACGGTTTTAGAAACGCGGTTGATCGCAACAAGACGATCGGCGAATTCTGGATTTTCATCACGATCGCGACGATTACCCCGATTATTATCTCTAGCCATTCACTCGTCTCCTAAAACTTGAGGCCGCCTTCACGCGCAGCATCGGCCAAGGCCTTAACTTTACCGTGAAAGAGGAAGCCGCCGCGGTCGAAATAACATTCCGATACTTTGGCTTTCTTTGCGCGTTCTGCAATCGCAGCACCGACTTTGGTGGCTGCTTCGACGTTGTTCTTGCCAACCATGCCCAGGGCTTTTTCCATAGTGGAAGCCGAGGCCAGTGTTACGCCGTTCACATCGTCGATCAGCTGAACGCTGATGTTTTTGTTGCTGCGGTGAACGGACAGACGCGGACGTCCGTTTGCGTTTTTCCGCAACCTGTTCCGAACGCGCAGGCGGCGTTTCTGAAACAAAACTCTTTTGCTGTTTGCCATGCCTTTGGTCCTTACTTTTTCTTACCTTCTTTGCGGAAGATATATTCATCTTTGTACTTGATGCCCTTGCCTTTGTAAGGCTCCGGTTTACGCCAAGCGCGAATTTCCGCAGCAATCTGACCAACGCGTTGGGAATCGATACCCTCAACGATGATAATAGTTTGCTTAGGTGCAGTGACCGTCACGTCGGACGGCACTTCAAAGTTAACGTCATGGGACAGACCAAGCGTCAGCTTCAGGATTTTATCACCCTGCATCTGTGCCCGATAACCGATACCGTTCAGTTCCAGCTCTTTCTTAAAGCCTTCTGTCACGCCAGTGACCAAGTTTGCGACCATTGTGCGGCTCATGCCCCACTGTTGGCGCGCACGCTTGGAAGAACCGCGTGGCTTAACCGAAACAGTTTCGCCATCAATCGTCAGCGTCACGTCGTCAGTTGCTGTAAAGCTAAGCGTGCCTTTTGGCCCCTTAACTTCAATAGTCTGACCAGACACGGATGCGCTAACACCACTTGGCAGATCGACCAGTTTTTTACCAATTCTCGACATATTGTTCCCCTAGAATACGGTGCAAAGCACTTCGCCGCCAACATTGGCGTTACGTGCTGCAGCATCCGACATCACGCCTTGCGACGTGGAGACAATCGAAACACCAAGGCCCTGACGGACTGTTGGGATCTCTTTAACGCCCATGTAAACGCGACGGCCAGGTGTTGAAACCCGACGAAGTTCGCGAATGACAGGGGTGCCATCGAAATATTTAAGGCTGATTTCAATGGCTGGATGGCCATCGGCCCCAGTCATTGGTTCAAAGCCACGAATGTAGCCCTCATCCGCCAACACTTCCAACACCCGAGCGCGAAGCTTGGAGGCTGGTGTCATGACAGTGGATTTACCGCGCATCTGAGAATTCCGGATACGTGTGAGCATATCGCCGATAGGATCGTTCATATGTTCTCTCCCTTACCAGCTGGACTTGACCATGCCGGGGATCAGGCCATTCGAGCCAAGTTCCCGCAGCGCGATCCGCGACACTTTAAGCTTACGATAGTAAGCGTGAGGACGACCCGTCAGCTGACAGCGGTTATGAAGCCGTGTTGCTGATGAATCACGAGGTAGTTTTGCAAGCGCGAGGGTCGCTTTGAAGCGTTCTTCCATCGGTTTGCTTTCGTCTCTTACGATCTCTTTCAGCGCTGCCCGTTTAGTGGCGTATTTTGCCACCAACTTTTGGCGCTTCAGTTCACGTTCAACCATTGCTTTTTTAGCCATGTTTTAACTCCTACGCGCTCTGACTTACGAAAGGCATGTTAAGTGCTTTTAACAACGCCTCTCCTTCCGCATCAGTCTTTGCGGTCGTCGCGATTACGATGTCCATTCCCCAGATTTCGTCGACTTTATCATAGTCAACTTCGGGGAAAACGATATGCTCTTTCAGACCCATTGCATAGTTGCCACGGCCGTCAAACGATTTCGCGGAAATACCACGGAAATCTCGGATACGAGGCATTGCAACGATGATCAGGCGGTCCAGAAATTCATACATCTGGTTGCCACGAAGCGTCACTTTAACACCCAAAGGCATATCTTCACGCACCCGAAAGCTCGCTACCGATTTCTTAGCCTTTGTGATGACGACCTTTTGGCCGGCAATCGCGGTCAATTCAGCTTCTGCTGATTTGATCTTTTTGGTGTCTTTAACAGTTTCGCCGATGCCCATGTTCAGCACGATTTTGTCGAGCTTAGGGATCATCATATCGTTCTTATAGGAGAACTGTTCTTTCAACGCGGCGCGAACGGTGTCTTTGTAAACACCCTTCAGGCGCGGGGTGTATTGTGCATCATCTAGCATTATACAGTCTCCCCAGTTGTTTTCGCAAAGCGAACCTTTTTGCCTTCTTCCACACGGAAGCCAACACGGGTTGCTTTGCCTTTGCTATCAATCAGCGCCAGATTAGACAGTTGGATCGGCATCGCTTGCGGGATGCGGCCACCTTGTGCGTTCTGGGATTGCTTAACGTGACGGATGGAAACATTCACACCCTCAACGATGGCCTTTCCAGTAGACGGCGCAACGGATGAAATTTCACCCTCTTTGCCTTTGTCTTTACCGGAAAGCACGACAACTTTGTCGCCCTTTTTCAACTTAGCAGCCATGTTACAGAACCTCCGGAGCAAGCGAGATGATCTTCATGAAGTTCTTCGCGCGCAACTCACGAACAACTGGCCCAAAGATACGGGTGCCAAGTGGCTCGTTTGCATTGTTGAGGATAACAGCCGCGTTGGTGTCAAAGCGGATGGCGGTGCCGTCTTCGCGACGGACTTCTTTGGCGGTGCGTACGACGACGGCCTTACGGACGTCACCTTTCTTTACGCGGCCGCGCGGGATGGCTTCTTTGACCGAAACGACAATGATGTCGCCTACGGAAGCGTATCTACGCTTAGAACCACCCAGAACCTTAATGCACTGAACACGGCGAGCGCCGCTGTTGTCAGCCACATCTAGATTGGTCTGCATCTGGATCATTTGATGTCTCCCGACCTATGGGGCGGCATTATTGCCTTCGTCCCCAGGGTTTCGATTAAACTAAAAGGCTGTGGCTTATTCGGCCACAACTTCCCAGCGTTTCGTTTTTGATACTGGCTTGCATTCTTGAATGCGAACTTTGTCACCAACATTAAAAGCGTTCTTTTCATCGTGGGCCCGATATTTTTTGGACTTACGGATGGTTTTCTTCAAAACAGGATGCGTAAAGCGACGTTCAACGGAAACCGTTACGGTTTGTTCGTTTTGGTTGCTGGTTACGGTGCCAGTAAGGATACGTTTGGGCATATTACTAGGCTCCTATTCGTCTGCAGCTGCGGCAGCAGCTTTTTGGTTGAGAATTGTTTTTACACGGGCCGCGTCACGGCGGACAGAACGCATGCGCGCTGTGCCTTCCATTTGGCCAGTGGCCTGCTGAAAGCGCAGGTTGAACGATTCTTTTTTCAGGCTAGCCAGCTCTTCTTGCAGCTGGTCAGGCGTTTTGTCTCTTAGTTCATTGGCGTTCATCGCCTAATTCCTTTATTTCAACATCACCGGAGGGCCCAATACGGGTCACCCTTTGCCCAGTGGAGTGCTTGGTGAAGATGTTCCATTAAACCCCTATGGGCCTTAAGGCAAGTGCCCATTTTGTTTAGGCAGTCATTCGGCAAAGCGTTGCGTTAGCTGCCCCCTACCTCCGAACGCCCCTTTAGCCAATTGTTACAGTTTTGGCCCCAAATTCCAGACCGCAAACTAACCAAAAGCAGGTATGTCATGAAATACGAAGTCAGAGCCAAATCATTAGCTCAAGCAATCGCCGCATCTGTGCGTAACGGTAAAGTTCCATTACAGAAAAAGTCATCTGAAACAATCGATGCAGGCGAAGGTGGAAATTATAACTACACAACCATGGATGTTGATGTAGAACGCGGCTTTTCTTACACCATTTCATGGTCAGCACATAAAGATGCCGGAGAAGGTGCTGACTATGGAATCAAGATTCGCTCTCATGATGGACATCCAACCATACTGAGGCCTTTTATAGCTCCGGAAGCATGCCCTTTACCGCAAAAACCAGCGGAACAATTAGTTTTTCGATAGGTGTCAGCTATAGCGCAGCTTCACTTTTCGGACGTTACCCAGTTGATTTAGACATCGACTAGATTCCAAATATGTCAGAGAGTTGCGGCGCATTGTCCATCATCCATAGTGGAAATCTCTCAATTTGACCAAGCTGGTACAATAACGATGTCAGAACCGGATATTGCAGGTAATAGGCACAGTAGAATGTCAGCCCTGCAAGCCCCAGCGCCAAGGGTCGATTGCAGGCCCCCTTGTAAGTCCACCACAAAATAATGATTCCGGGGCCAAAAAGCCATGTCCAGCTACCGAATGTTGCCACGGCATTGCCGATCCATACTTCACCCAGCGTCGCACGTTGAAATGCTGCGTTGAAAATTATTTCCTGATTTAGGTGATAAAGCACAAATCCAGCAACCTGCACGGTTATCAGGCGAGGTAAGTCTATGCGAAGTATTGAACGTTCTTGTGTCATCCACCCACACTGACAGGGCTTTCTGAATTTTCAGTTTATGCCAACGAAAACCCCCACCCGAAACTGACGGATTTCACCACCTTCCCTTTGGCCCAAATGGGGGCAAACGGGCAGCTTTGCAGTGCTAGTCGAAGATAGCTTTAACCGTTGATCTATGTGCTATAATTGCCCTGAAATCCACTTCGCCACAGGCCGTTCCATCGCTTAATTGAATTAATATTGCGCGAATCTAAATTAAGTTGCATACTTTTTTGCTATTCGGGGGCTTATTACACGGTTTTATAGGAGAGTATCAGTATGCTTGGATTACTAATAATTGGCGGGTTGCTCGGCACCTTGGTACTTGGCGATATATTTGGCGACGACGACACGCCCCCACCAGAAAATGAAGATGTTTCGCCCACCCCCGAGGGGATCGATCTTTTACTAACGTCCGATAGTGAAACCACGCTCACTGGCACCGAAGGCGATGATACGCTAACGTCAGAAGACCCACCAACGTCAGAAGGCCCACCAATCTATACTACGACCACGGATGAAGTGTACTTAGGCGGTGGTGACGATGTGGCCACTGTTGGTCTGTATGGCGTTTCAGTTTATGGTGGTGATGGCGAAGACACACTAACATCGACAATTGGCGGAGAGCTGTACGGGGAGGCGGGCGACGACGTACTTGAAATCATGGGCTCAGGAGGTTCAGCGGCTCATGGCGGCGAAGGCAATGATACAATTACGATCGTTGCTAGGGGGGGGGTAGCAATTGGCGGCGAAGGCAACGACATGCTCATCGCAAATTCGGACTACCTTACGCCTTCTGGTGCTACGTATATGAGGGGCGATGCCGGCGACGACGAACTCGTGATTTCGCGACAGGTTGGTTTACAGAGCGACTACGTTCACAGTTCAGGCGTCGTTATGACAGGGGGCGAAGGTCAAGATATTTTCAGACTAGATCTTGAGCTTGTGAACGCCTGGAGATTCGGTGGAGATATCGGCGGTAATGTTGGAAACACCGTCGGTGATATTGTTGATTTCGACCCGACCGAGGACAGTTTGGTCATTGATGTAGATCGGGGAACCGATGCCGAAGATCGTGAAATGACCTCCGCAACACTCGAGAACGTTTCAGCGACCTACAATGGTGTCGAATACAACACCACGACCCTTGTGATGGTCTTTGGCGGCAATGAAAATTCTGGGTCGGCGACCGTTCGTCTTGGTCTGGGCGATATGCCCGACTTAACGATGGATGACCTTGTGATTAACCTTACCTAATAGGGTTTCTTTGGGCGTAAACACTTCAGTGTAACCCCTATCGGTGTTGGCAACTGGCCCCCTACCCTGACACTGCATTTCAATTTCCATTCAAATAACGAAAAACCCCCGCCAGAAACTGACGGGGGTCTTTTAGTTTAGGTGGGCGGCCCGCAGGTTTTCAAGGAAACCCGCTACACCGCGCCGCTACAATCTTTGATTGTTGCGGTTTACCAATCTTCGCGGACGATCGTGCGGGTTTTCACCGGCAGTTTCATCGCAGCCAGACGCAGCGCTTCACGCGCAACAGCATCGGTCACACCATCGATCTCAAACAAGACACGGCCAGGTTTAACCTTGGCGGCCCAAAAATCGACAGACCCTTTACCTTTACCCATCCGAACTTCGGTTGGCTTTGAGGTAACAGGGGTGTCTGGGAATACGCGGATCCAGACACGGCCTTGGCGTTTCATGTGACGTGTCATCGCACGGCGAGCCGCTTCGATTTGACGTGCAGTGATGCGCTCTGGCTCAATGGTTTTCAAGCCATATGTGCCAAAGTTCAACGTGGAGCCGCCTTTTGCTTCGCCGCGAATACGGCCTTTGTGCATCTTGCGGAATTTAGAACGTTTTGGTTGTAGCATCTATCGTACTCCCTAACGACGGCCGCCAGCACCACGAGGTGCAGGGCCTTGCTGGAGTTGCTCTAGCTTACGGTCACGCGCTTGTGGATCGTGCTCCATGATCTCGCCTTTAAAGATCCAGACCTTAATCCCGATGATGCCGTAGGCAGTCATCGCTTCAGCGTGTGCGTAATCGATGTCGGCGCGCAAAGTGTGCAGTGGCACACGACCTTCACGATACCATTCAGTCCGCGCAATCTCGGCACCGCCAAGACGACCCGCAACATTCACACGAATGCCCAAGGCACCCATACGCATGGTGGTTTGAACTGTACGCTTCATGGCACGACGGAATGAAACACGACGTTCCAACTGCTGTGCGATGTTTTCAGCAACCAGTGCTGCGTCCATTTCAGGTTTGCGAACTTCGACGATGTTCAGGTGCAATTCGCTGTCGGTCATCGCGGCCAGTTTTTTACGCAGAGTTTCGATGTCTGCGCCTTTCTTGCCGATAATAACGCCAGGGCGTGCTGTGTGAACAGTGACGCGGCATTTCTTGTGCGGACGTTCGATGATCACACGGCTGATACCAGCCTGCTTGCAATCTTCGTTGATGAACTTACGCATCTTGATATCTTCCAACAGAAGATTACCGAAGTCTTTGGATTCCGCATACCAACGGCTGTCCCAAGTACGGTTGATCTGCAGACGCATACCAATTGGATTTACCTTCTGACCCATTACGATTGCTCCTCAACTTGACGAACCAAAATAGTCAGCTCTGAAAATGGTTTCAAGATCTTGCCAAACCGACCACGAGCACGTGGACGACCACGTTTCAGTGTCAGGTTCTTGCCGACCCATGCTTCTGCAACGATCAACTCATCAACATCCAAATTGTGGTTGTTTTCAGCGTTGGCAATTGCGGATTGAAGACATTTCTTGACGTCGCTGGCAATCCGCTTTTTGGAAAATGTAAGGTCCGACAGGGCCTTGTCCACTTTCTTGCCGCGGATCATTTGTGCGACGAGGTTCAACTTTTGCTGCGAAGTGCGAAGCATCCGGACTTTTGCCATTGCTTCGTTGTCAGCCACGCGGCGTGCATTTTTTTGCTTACTCATGACCTCTACTTCCGCTTCGCTTTTTTATCGGCAGCATGACCGTGATAGGTACGAGTTGGCGCATATTCACCAAACTTTTGACCAATCATGTCTTCCGATACGTTGACGGGAATGTGTTTACGGCCATTGTAGACGCCGAAAGTCAAACCCACAAACTGGGGCAAGATCGTCGAGCGACGCGACCAAATTTTGATAACTTCTTTGCGACCGGATTCACGCGATGCTTCGGCTTTCTTAAGCACATAAGAATCGACGAACGGGCCTTTCCATACAGAACGCGACATATTCTAACGTCCCTTCTTCTTGGCGTGGCGCGACCGGATAATCAGGCGGCTAGACGCTTTTTTCTTGTTACGGGTGCGGGCACCTTTGGTTGGTTTGCCCCAAGGCGAAACCGGGTGACGACCACCGGACGTACGACCCTCACCACCACCATGCGGGTGATCGACGGGGTTCATAACAACACCACGCACAGATGGGCGGATGCCCTTGTGGCGGTTACGGCCAGCTTTACCGAAGTTCTGGTTCGAGTTGTCAGGGTTCGATACGGCACCAACGGTACACATACATTCCTGACGCACCATGCGCAGTTCGCCCGAAGACAAACGGATTTGCGCGTAGCCACCATCACGACCAACGAACTGAGCATAAGTGCCGGCAGCACGGGCGATTTGACCGCCTTTGCCTGGCTTAAGTTCGATGTTGTGGATGATCGTACCGATTGGCAGACCAGAGAACGGCATCGCATTACCAGGTTTCACGTCAGCCTTGGCTGATGCGATCACCTTGTCGCCAACAGCCAGACGCTGTGGTGCAATGATGTAGTTCTGTTCGCCATCTTCGTATTTGATCAGCGCGATGAAGGCCGTCCGGTTCGGGTCATACTCGATCCGTTCTACGGTTGCGGCAACATCTAATTTGTTACGTTTGAAATCAACGATCCGGTAAAGACGCTTGGCGCCCCCACCCTTGCGACGCATCGTGATCCGTCCGGTATTGTTCCGGCCGCCATGTTTGCTTAATCCCTCAGTCAGGGATTTAACAGGACGTCCTTTCCAAAGCTCCGAACGGTCGATCAGAACCAACCCACGTTGGCCTGGCGTCGTCGGTTTATACGACTTTAATGCCATGCTTTCTGTCTTCCGTTAGCTTTGAGGCCCAGTAAATTACATGGCCCTCGGTTGAAGTATGAACCGATAGTTTGGCTCGTCTAAAAATAGACTCAGCCCCGACTAATTAATAGCGGGGCTGGTTCGATTCGTTGCTTACTATCAGAGGCCTGTAGAGACGTCGATAGTGTTTCCCTCTTCGAGAGTAACATAAGCTTTTTTGACGTCTTTGCGACGACCAAGTTGGCCGCGGAACCGCTTGGACTTACCTTTGGTGATGGACGTGTTCACGGCCTTCACTTTTACACCAAACAAGCTCTCAATGGCCTCTTTGATCTGCGGTTTGTTGGCATCAATCGCCACTTCAAAAACCACGGCGTTATTCTCAGACGCCATTGTCGCTTTTTCCGTGATGATCGGCTTGCGGATCACGTCGTAATGTTCTGGCTTCGCGCTCATTTCAGTCGAGCCTCCAGTGCTTCGACACCTGCTTTGGTCAACACCAGCGTGTCACGTTTCAGGATGTCATAAACATTTGCGCCCATTGTCGGCAGGATATCCAAGCCTTCAATGTTACGAGCTGCTGTTGCGAAATTTTCGTTCACTTCAGCACCATCGATAACCAATGCGCGCTTCCAACCCAATTCCTTGATCGCTTTGGCCAAGTAAGACGTTTTACCGTCTTTCAAGTCTGCCGTGTCGATCACAACCAGTTCACCTGCGCCCATTTTGGCGGACAGAGCGTGACGTAGGCCAAGTTTACGGAATTTCTTCGTCAACTCGTGGCCGTGGCTGCGTGGTGTTGGGCCTTTATAAACGCCACCACCGCGGAAGATCGGCGCAGAGCGTGCACCGTGACGAGCGCCGCCGGTACCTTTCTGACGATAGATCTTCTTGGTAGAATAGTTTACTTCAGAGCGGGTCTTCACCTTGTGAGTGCCGGCTTGCGCGTTGTTACGCTGCCAGCGCACAACACGGTGCAGGATGTCAGCACGAGGTTCCAGCGCAAAGATCTCGTCGCCGAGTTCTACAGAGCCAGACTTCTTGCCATCAAGTTTGATCACGTCGATTTTCATGCGTCATCTCCCTCTGATACAACTGGAGCTTCAACTTCAGCTTCTTTTACAGCAGACCGCAGAGCCGCTGGGAAAACAACATTTTCAGGAGTCGATTTTTTAACCGCATCCTTCAATGTAACCCAACCACCTTTGGAACCAGGTACAGCGCCTTTGACCATGATCAAGCCACGGTCGGCGTCTGTGCGTACAACTTCAAGATTTTGCGTAGTGATACGGGCAGCACCCATATGACCAGCCATTTTCTTGCCTTTGAACACTTTGCCAGGGTCCTGACATTGGCCAGTAGAGCCGTGCGAACGGTGAGAGATCGAAACACCGTGTGTCGCGCGCAAACCACCAAAGTTGTGACGCTTCATCGCACCAGCGAAACCTTTACCAATCGAGATGCCAGTGGCGTCAACATATTGGCCTTCGAAGTAATGGGCTGCGATAATTTCTTCGCCCACTTCGATCAGGTTTTCGGGGGAAACCCGAAATTCAGCAATCTTGCGTTTTGGCTCAACTTTAGCCGCTGCAAAGTGACCGCGCATCGCTTTTGAAACGCGCTTTACCTTGGCAGTGCCTGTGCCCAACTGAACAGCTGTGTAGCCATCTTTTTCAACCGTACGGGTCGCAACGACCTGTAGGTTATCGAGTTGCAGAACGGTTACAGGAATCTGTTTGCCGTCCTCCATGAAAAGACGGGTCATGCCCATCTTTTTTGCAATTACACCAGAGCGCATCTGATCAGCCCTCCTAAACTTTGATCTCGACGTCAACACCAGCCGCAAGGTCGAGCTTCATCAGCGCGTCCACGGTTTGTGGTGTTGGGTCGACGATATCCAGCAGGCGTTTGTGCGTGCGGATTTCAAATTGTTCACGAGATTTCTTGTTCACGTGTGGACCACGTAGAACGGTGAATTTTTCAATCTTGTTCGGCATCGGAATCGGGCCGCGCACTGTGGCGCCTGTCCGTTTAGCTGTGTTGACGATCTCTTGAGTGCTGGAATCCAGAACCCGATAGTCAAACGCTTTCAGCCGAATGCGAATGGTTTGGCTTTGCATTGAATTAGCCTTTCGCGGCATTAAAGTTGATAGGTGGAGCGCAGATTATTCTGCGCCCCACATCGAACCCGTATTGTTAGATTACTCGATGATTTTGGAAACCACACCAGCGCCCACAGTGCGGCCGCCTTCGCGGATCGCAAAGCGCAGGCCGTCTTCCATGGCGATTGGCGCAATCAGTTCAACTTCGAACT
>JAWSVK010000012.1:0-17149 GCA_033851955.1 Marinosulfonomonas sp. | reverse complement strand
AGGAGCCCATCATGGCTAAGGAAAAGTTTGAACGCAATAAACCGCACGTTAACATCGGCACGATTGGCCACGTTGACCACGGTAAAACGACATTGACCGCTGCGATCACCAAATATTTTGGCGATTTCAAAGGCTACGACGAAATCGATGGCGCGCCCGAAGAAAAAGCCCGCGGCATCACCATTTCGACGGCCCACGTTGAGTATGAAACTGAAACGCGTCACTACGCACACGTTGATTGCCCAGGCCACGCCGATTATGTGAAAAACATGATCACTGGTGCTGCGCAAATGGATGGCGCGATCTTGGTTGTTAACGCTGCCGATGGTCCTATGCCTCAGACACGTGAGCACATCCTGTTGGGTCGCCAAGTTGGCATCCCTTACATGGTTGTTTACATGAACAAAGTTGACCAAGTGGATGACGACGAGCTGCTAGAGCTGGTTGAAATGGAAATCCGCGAGCTGCTGTCTTCTTACGAATATCCTGGCGATGACATTCCAGTGGTTCCGGGCTCAGCCCTGGCTGCTATGGAAGGCCGCGACCCAGAAATCGGCGAAGAATCCATCAAGAAACTGATGGCCGCTGTTGACGATTATATCCCACTGCCAGAGCGTGCTGTTGATCAGCCGTTCCTGCTGCCAATCGAGGATGTGTTCTCGATTTCCGGTCGCGGAACTGTTGTGACTGGCCGTATTGAACGTGGCGTTGTGAATGTTGGCGACGAGATCGAAATCGTTGGTATCCGTGATACTGGCAAGACGACTTGTACCGGTGTTGAAATGTTCCGCAAGCTGCTGGATCGTGGTGAAGCTGGTGATAACGTTGGTGTTTTGCTGCGCGGTATCGACCGTGAAGGCGTTGAGCGTGGCCAGATCCTGTGTAAGCCAGGTTCGGTTAAGCCGCACACCAAATTTGAGGCCGAAGCCTATATTCTGACCAAAGACGAGGGTGGCCGTCACACGCCATTCTTTGCCAACTATCGTCCACAGTTTTACTTCCGTACAACTGACGTTACTGGCACGGTTACACTGCCGTCCGGCACAGAAATGGTTATGCCTGGTGACAACCTGAAGTTCGAAGTTGAACTGATTGCACCAATCGCCATGGAAGACGGCCTGCGCTTTGCGATCCGCGAAGGCGGCCGCACTGTGGGCGCTGGTGTGGTTTCCAAAATCATCGAGTAATCTGGTTTTTCCAGATGTTAGATTAAAAGAGGGCTGCTCATTTGGGTGGCCCTTTTTCGTTTTGTCACACTAAGCTGGCATCAAATGTAGGCCGCAGTCTTTGTAGAAAGCCAGCAGCTATTTGATCAAGTATTGGTTAATATGACGCGTGAGCCACATCACAATTGAAACGTAAATTATGATCCCAAAATTAAACAAAAAAAGCACAGACATCGCGACGGCCTTATAGCCTGGACGGTAGCGAAACGTGCTGTGCTCCCCGGGTTCAATAAAAAAACTTGGGATGAAAAATATCAACGCCACCATCCCAATCGTAAGTACCAACGAATGGTAATGTATTCGTTTCTCAACGCGATCCGAGAAGTCATAAGGGTGCTTCCTGAACTTCGTAATGCGTAGCCCTATCGCCAGAACAAGAGCGATGCTTGATAGTGCGCAATAATTGGCAAAGAAAAGCGCGAACTCATTTGCCTGATTTTGTGAATAGTGATGGGAAACAAACGTGATATCCGTGGCGAGCTTTGGTACGAAGCTAACAGCGCCCTCAACGGTTTTAATCAAGAGCGGTGAATCAAGCAACATATTGGACAGGAAATAGATTATAGCAGGCGCGAACGCGACAAAACTTAAAAACTTTCCGTCTAATACGACCCAATCCTTTTTGTTGAAATATTTAGTGCCCACCAGAAATATTCCTTTTTTATTCTATCGGCGTGTGGCATCCCGTGCCGCCGATGCCGTCGTCTAGGGCCTCGGTGTCACAACTCAATTTGCTTTCCACGGGGGCGGCTGGTGCGCCAAGGGCTGCGGGTTCTTCAACCATCACAACCTCGTCGAAGATCGGCGGGCTACAAGCTGACAGCGTCAGCAGGGCAGTTGCTATACTTATTTTGAACGCATTGCGCATCACTGTTCATCCTCGGATGTGTGGTAGAAATAACCACCTGCCCTGAACCTATCTTGGGCACCTTCGGATGGCAATTTCTTCATTCCGGCCGCCTTTTTGCTGAGCCGTTCCAGCAGGGCCATTTGGCCAGCATCAAACTCGGCCTTCAATTCGACGATCTGGTCAGGCGTCAATTGAGTGTAATGCACGGCCCGTTCAAAATGCGGCGGGGCTTGGCCCAAGACGTTGTCTGTGGCGGCGTTCAGATGGTCGCCTGCATTATTGGCGAGGTAGGCCAGTTGGTCCTCGGACCCCGCAAGCGGCTGGTAAGAGGTTTGCAGCAATTGCACGGTTTGGTCTTCAGTGATCGCGATGGTGCCTGTTGCCTGCAATGTGTCCAACATCGTGCGTGGATGCACGTCGCGGCGCACGATGCGGGCGAGGGCCTCGAACGAAGGCGCGTCGCCGTTTTTGGCCAAGACGTTCGGGGTGCCTGCGGTGTTATACGCGGGTTCAGTTTGCCAAAGCGCCACCAGACGCGCCAGATGATTTGGCGCCTGTTCAAATTGTGGAAGTTCGCGCAGCCGGACGATGTCACGACGCTGTAATCCAGTCAGGACAGACAGGCGGCTGTCGGTGATTTTGCCGACCGTCATATCGGTGGCCGCGTCAATGTAATGGTGTTTCAACCGCTCCATCAAATCGGGGAACAGTATGCCACGGGCCACGGTTAGGCGCGCAAAGGCAAAGAGGAGTGGATCAAGTAGATTTAGCATAATGTGCAATATACACATTGGTGTTGACTTCGCAAGGCGTTTTCAGTATGTGCAATTTACACATTAATGGAGATGTCAGATGTTGCAGATACAAAACCCTTTCAGAATTGCCCCGTCTTTGCGGGTTATTTTCAAGCCAGTCGCGTTTTGCACGGTAGGCGTGTTGGCAGCCTGCGTGTCCGCGGGGTATGAGGATTTGGTCATGGTTGAAGAGCCAACTGCAGAAATGTCATCGCCGATGGTTATGGCCGATGCCGCTCCCGTCAAGATCGTAACTACTGTGCGACTCACAGCCACTTCGCGCCGCGCTCCTAGGAGCGGCGTCATAACGGCAGGCGATATTGATGATACGCTCAATATGGTCGCGTTCCAGAGATATTTGAACAAGGCCCGCAGAACAACAGGATTGCCTGTCTCCAATCTGTCGCGCCCCGTCATGGCGCGCTTGGTCGACCGCAGCGGCAAGCCAGCCCCGGGTGTACGCGTGACATTGCGCAAACCGGGCGCAGCCGAACCTTTTTACAGTGGCTATTCTGGCGTGGATGGCAATATCACCGTTTTCCCATCGGTTCTGGGCGCGGGCCGTTTGAATATGGTTGAACTGCGGGCTTTCCCGGGCGGACATCAGCAAGATTTTATGACTCGGATTGCTACTTCGGGCGAGCGCAAACAAATCGCGCTAAATTATCCAGGTTTCTGGACGCCCGAATTCCTTGATTTGGCCTTTGTGGTGGATACAACCGGCAGCATGAGCGACGAGCTGGAGTGGTTGACGCGCGAGTTACGCGGTATTGTACGGGCGGCAAAGCGGAGCGCGCCGGGGGTAGATATCCGGTATGGTCTGATTGTTTATCGCGATCATGGCGATGACTTTGTGGTGAAAAACTATGGCTTTACATCGCGCCAGTCCGAAATGGTGGGATGGCTGCGCAAACAGGACGCCAACGGTGGCGGGGATTACCCCGAAGCCGCCGCCGCAGCTTTGGCAGCGGGTGCCACAATGAATTGGCGGCGAGGCAGAGGCGAGCGGCTGATGTTCCACATTGCCGATGCGCCACCGCATAACCAAGACGCCCGCGCATACCTTGAGGCCGCGCAGGTTGCCGCCAGAAACAATGTGCAAATCTTTGGTTTGGGGGCCAGCGGCGTAGCGGTGGAAGCAGAGTACCTGATGCGTCAGGCGGCGGTGCAAACCAATGGGCGCTACCTGTTTTTGACCGATGACAGCGGCGTTGGCAATGGCCATGCAGAGCCAACGATTTCCTGTTATCGGGTCAGCAAGTTGAGCAACTTGATGGTGCGGGTGTTGCGCAGCGAACTGAGTGGGCGGCGGATTGAAGCGGCGGGTGAAAATGTGATCCGCAGTGTCGGGGATTACCGTGCGGGGGTTTGCAGAAATTAGGATTGCGTGTTTATGCATAGCAAAGGCCGCCCCAAAATTGGGCGGCATTTTTTGTGAGCAGTAATGCTCTAGTTCCAGAGCAATGAGCCACGACGTTGCAAGACCAGCTCTGAACGGATGCGTTTCGAGCGCGCGCTATCGTTGCTTTCGACGATCTCAATTAGGTCGTGCAATTGCGAGTCAGACAGGGCAGGAACGTCAGCCATCGGGGCATATCGGTGGATCAAATTTGTTTGAGCGGGGGTCGGGAGCATTGCGAAAGCTGCTGTAGCGGAGGATACCAAGGCAAGAGCCGTAGCGGTCAGGAAGCGTTTCATATCAAGGACCTTTCGAGGATTTTGATGTTGATAGGACAAAGATAGGTACGCATCGAGCGATGCCAAAATCACATAAGTGAACACGAGAGATCACAAAGTTTTGGACTTGAAATTTTATTGGTTTGCGCATTGGGGGGCAAGATGGCCCCAACGCCGTGCAACGTCAAATTTTTGTAGGGCGGGCGGGTTTCAGTGTGATCAATTCGGTATCCGGTTTCAGCAAGCGCCGCGTGAGGTCGCATGGAAATGCCCGTGGACACATTATTGTGTTGCCGCGGCGCTGCGAAATGGTCACCAAAAGGCGCGCTTGTACATCGGAAGGGATGATATTCACATCCTTTGTCGTAATCCACTTGATTCCTCGCAAAAGGTGCCGTAATCCCATCCTCGGTCCTAGGGGTTTAGCTCAGTTGGTAGAGCATCGGTCTCCAAAACCGAGGGTCGTGGGTTCGAGTCCCTCAGCCCCTGCCAGGACTCTCTATGTAATCAATGACTTATTGATTTATTTGACTGATCAAAAATCGCTCTCCACATTGGCGCTGTTGTGGACACTTTGCCGCATAGTTCGGAGGTGGCATGGAAACAGCGATTCACACGACTTTGGGCGAAAAAGTACGCCTGTATAAGCGGCCAAACAGCACTTATTGGCAGTGTTCAACCTTCTTAAATGGTAAAAAACGGCGAAGTTCTTCAAAAACAGACAGTCTCGCTCAGGCTAAAGATTTTGCCGAAGACTGGTATTTGACGCTTCGTGGCAAACAACGGAACGGAGAACTACACAATGAGAAGTCGTTTAAAGATGCTGCTGAACGTTTCATGCATGAATATGAAGTTCTGACAGAAGGCGAACGAAACGAGCGTTGGGTGCAGGATCATTATCGCAGAATACGGATGTACCTAAACCCCTTCTTTGGCAAAATGGCTTTATCTGTAATTGGTGCAGGTGTTGTGCAAGATTATCGCATCGCTCGTCTGAAGCCAGATGACGATAAAAAGAAGCCACCTTCGCGCAGCACTTTGCACCATGAGACGGTTACGCTTCGTATGATATTAAAAACGGCTGCCCGTCATGGCTGGTTGTCTCATCTGCCAGATATTTCCGCACCTTACAAAGGATCTAATAAAATCGCGCACCGCGCTCGATTTTCACCTGATGAATACAAAGTGCTTTACGAAGCAACGCGGGACAATATTATGATTGCAAAAAGTAGCAGACATAAAAAGTTAGCTGAACAACTGCATGATAAAATCCTGTTTATGGCAAATACGGGATTACGACCTGATGAATCCAATTGCCTAGAATATCGCGATGTAGAAATCATCAAGGATGATGATCTGGGTGAAAGCATTCTGGTAAATTCGGTGCGAGGCAAACGCGGGGTTGGTTATTGCAAAAGTATGCATGGAGCAGTCAGGCCCTTTCTTCGCATGAAAGAGCGCAATGACCCAGACTCTATGGATCGTGTTTTCCAACAGGATCATAAAAAGCAGTTCAATCGAATTTTGGAAGCGACAAACCTAAAGTTTGATCGCAATGGCAACAGCAGAACACTCAATTCTTTACGGCATTCATATATTTCGTTTCGGCTATTGGAAGGGGCTGATATTTACCAGATTACCAAGAACTGCCGCACCTCGGTCGAGATGATTGAAAAGCATTATGCAGTGCATCCAAAAAATAATCTGGATGCGTCTGCAATTAACGTCAGAAAACCGCACAGATAACATCTGCCCGATACTGGAGCGAAGCAAAGGCGGAGCGACCCCCATATGCGGAAACAGGGACAGGGTGGCTGTAGACCCCGCATATGGGCAACGCAGGGCTGGGCTCGCAGGAGCTTGAGGACCTGAAAACAAATAAACTTGAGGTCGCGGGGCGCGATCTCTCCTCCCTCTTACATTTTTTCTACAATCTGTTTTGATTTTACAGATATCTTCGCAGTCCACCTGCGCTCTGCTCAAAACAGGTGAGCTGCTCGATAATCCGCGGAGATCACTATTTTAGCATACAAATTACTAAGTCCATGAATACTCCAGAAATTGAAAACCCGAAGCTGCAAAGTATCCTAGAAGGTGGCGAGAAAGAATGGTTGGAAAACGCACCTTGGACGTATGGTGATGATGACATCAATGTCTGGGAAGAGGAAATCCTGCCTCGCTTTCTGATAGCATCAAGCGCAACCTTGGCCTTAAAATCTGGCGAATGGTTCTTTCGTTTCGTCATTTTGAATCGCCTTTCTCATAAGTCGATCCACCTTAACTACTGGTCTGAATTTCTGAGACCACCTCTGTGGCTGTCAAAAGCATTTTCCCCAGCCTTACTATTTATATAACAATATCAATTACTTGCATAAATAGTTTGATGGCGCACTATTTGGCACATAATGCATTTTTAGAAATAATATCTATTAATAACAGGCGATTAGTAGAAACTCTTTCGGTTTCCAAAACCGAGGGTCGTGGGTTCGACTCTTTCAGCTCCTGCCAGGACCATGTGCGTTATAGATGCCAAATGGTTTGCCTTTGCGAGGGGCAAAAGCTTATATGCGCCCCCCACATCTAGACTTTGATGTCACGCGCGATCAGTTCTTTATAAAGCGCTTGGATGCGAGTGGTGACGGGATGTTCACCTGTGCCGATATCTTTGCCGTCAATGCTGGCCACAGGGGTTTGCGCGCCAAAGGTGCCTGTCAAGAATGCTTCGTCGGCGCCAATGGCATCCACCAGCGAATAGTTGCGCTCGAAAACCGGAATGTCGTTGGCGCGGCACAGATCGATCACCTTTTGTCGTGTCACCCCGTTCATGCAGTAGTCCCCCGTCGAGGTCCAAACAGCGCCACGGCGCACGATGAAAAAGTTGCAGGCGTTGGTGGTGTTCACAAAGCCATGCGGGTCGAGCATCAAGGCCTCATCGGCGCCGGCCTGTTCGGCCTGTAGGCAGGCGATCACGCAGTTCAGTTTGGAATGGCTGTTGTATTTCGCATCCTGAGACATCGGCAAGCCG
Source organism: Marinosulfonomonas sp. (assembly GCA_033851955.1). Lineage (GTDB taxonomy): Bacteria > Pseudomonadota > Alphaproteobacteria > Rhodobacterales > Rhodobacteraceae > Profundibacter. The sequence continues at coordinate 9,577 of JAWSVK010000012.1, read as the reverse complement.
CGCACTTGGGGCACAGTGGCGAGCGAAATGCCGCGCGATTGCAAACGGTCCACGGGTTTGGAATGCTCAACGATAATCACCAGCGTCGGCCCGCTGCGCGACAAGGACGGGTGCTGAAACGGTTTCACTTTGGTGCCGCGGGTCAACATCAGGCGGCAATGGCCGTCATCGGTGATGCCATTGGCGGCGGCGGTGGCGTTCAGCGCTTGCAGGATGCCCTCGCGGTCCATGCCAACATCCAATGAGATAGCTTTGCAGCTGCTAAAGAACCGGTCCATGTGTTCGTCAAAAAACGCCCATTTGCCGTTGTAAATCCGCATACCTTCCCACATCCCGTCACCCAGCATAAAGCCGCTGTCATAGACCGAAACCTTGGCCTCATCACGGTGCACGATATCGCCATTCACATAGATTTTGATATCGCGATTACGCAGGTCTTCTTCGGCGTCGTGGGTGGTGATGTCGGCTGGAATTTGGGTGTTGCTCATGGGGTATTTTGCTCCGTCATAAGGTGGGTGTTTGCAACTGTCGCAAAATCCGACCGTTTTTATGTTCCTAAGTCTTTAGACACAAACGAAAGCATACTCTTTTTCAGTCAATATAGTAGCCCATTTTACCAAAAATAGAGGCGCAAGTTTTGGTTCAATTGAATGGTCAGGCTGCAAATATGGAATATGAATTCTTGTATATAGCTTGAATGGTTTCAACAACTCTGCACTAGACAAAGTTGCATATGGGCCTGGTCTTCCACCGTAGAGTGTTGAGTGAAAACAACGCTAATTGAAAAGTAATTTGAGGAACGTAGTCTATGTCGCAGGAAATCAGCAGAGTCCTTGTTGGAACGCCACCGCCACCGCCAACACCCGTTGGCAGCGCGATTGTCGAAGTCGCAAAGGCCCATGGCATCAGTCCGATCAAACAATTCCGAGAGATCATTTCATTGTTTTTCGGGGCACCAAAGTTGGGCTCGAACGAGTATTATGCGGCAGGGTTTTTTCGATCAGATTTGACCAAAGAACAAAAGAAACAATTCGTTGGGGTAAAGAGCAATCTCGCGCTGAACACACGCCTTTCGCCGCCTAATATCGCGAGCATCAGTGATTTTCTGGACAATAAGGTGTTGTATACCTCGTTGTTGGACAAGTTCGGCTTGGCCACCACCACGCTTCAGGCGGTTGTTTCAAGCACCCACGGGTTTGGGCAACTTAAGACGCTCCGCTCAACCGAGGAGATCGAAACGTTTTTGTTGAATGAAGCGAAGTACCCTCTTTTTGGGAAACCCGTTGAAGGTTCCAAAAGCATCGGCACTGCGCTGTTTTCGTCAATAGACCTCGAGGCCCAAACCATTCTTCTGGGGAATGGGAACAAGACAACAGTATCAGATCTTGCCAAAGAGATTTTCACGGGTTTTTCTGGCGGATACGTTTTTCAGGCCGCCGTCGTTCAGCATGATGCTGTGAATGCGGTTATCGGCACGGCAATCGGTACTGTTCGCGTTGTCACAGTGATGCAAGACGGCGTGCCGCTGGTTCTTTATACTGTGTGGAAAATTCCTGCCCCCGACGCGATGTCAGACAATTTTTGGCAAAGCGGTAGCATGATCGCTGAGGTTGAGGTTTCTTCTGGTCAAATCAAGCAGGTCCGGCGCGGCACTGGTATGAACGTCGAACAAATTGAGAGCCACCCGGTCAGTAAAAGTAAGCTTGCGGGTTTTGTGTTGCCACATTGGCAAGACATCCTCACCCTTGCGCAGAATTGCCACCGCCTAACCCCTGAGAATGGGATACTTGGCTGGGATATCGCGATCACACCTGATGGGCCTTTGGTTATCGAATGTAACACAAGCCCGTTTCATACGCTCTACCAAATGGCGACAGGCCAAGGGATTTTGAACGACGCGTTCTCGGCAAAGTTTGCTAAAGTGTTTCGCCGTAACGAAGCGATTACAAATGGGCAAAAGGCGGCGGCCAAATCAGAAAAACGGTAGGCGTTATCCTGACGTCGGTTGGTTTTTAGCCGTGCTGTCCCGTGGCTTTGCGCATTCGCGCATAGGCAAGGCATGCGTGTGCCAGTGCGCCCAATAGGTATAGTGCTGCGACGATCAACAGCATGGTGTTTGGTCCAGCATAGGCGAGCACCGTAAGCAAGATTGGTGTCCCGACAAGGTTTCCGATATTGCCCATCTGGGCAATTGCACCATTTGCCAAGGCGCGGGTCGCATCGGTGGTGTTAAGTTCTGGAACTGCGGCAAAGCTTGCGCCTTGGATCAATCCCAAAGTGGCGAATAGGGCGATGCAAATATAGGGCAGCGACAGGCCCGCGAAGGTCAGCGAAACGACAGCGGCTGAGAGAACGAACCCTGCGATAATGACGGATGTTGCGGCGAACTTTGTCAGCAGCACTGATACGAGGACAAGTGAGGTTATGATGCTCACAATTGGCATAAAACCAGCGATTGTGCCGCGGCTATTGGCGGGCAGTAATTCGGGTAAAACAGCTAATAGCGAAACAAAGGTCAGGGTGTAGAACAGCCAACCAATTGCCGGAGCGACCACGGTGGGCGAGCTGTAAGCAGTGACGTGTTGTTTCAACACGGACGTGATGCTGAAGGGTGTCGTAACAGTGGTTTTCGGCGGGCCCGCCATGTTCAAAGCTATGCCCAAGATCACCGCGACCAAAAGCATGAACATGCCATGCCCCATCAACAAGTTACCCAAGCCATTTGCCGCGACGTACGGCAGGCCAAACCATGCCACCAGCGCGAATGACACCCCGAAAAATGTGCTCCATAGGGTCATGCTGAGACCGCGATACTGATCCGAGGCGATCTGCGCAATCAGGGTTGGTGCGGCGACAACAATAATCAGATGGGATATGCCTTCGATCAATCGCGTTAGTAGCATGATGGAAAGCTCTGGCAGTGTTGCCTGCCAGATCGAGACCCCGCCGCCCAGCAGCAAGGCAAACACGAGGATTTTGGCAAAACCAATTCGGGCGACCAAAACGCCCGCCGTCATGCCAAGCAATGCCCCCAAGCCGCTGATTAAGGTCAGCAACCAGCCAATTTCTGCGCCTGCTTCCGGATAAAGCGCGCGAACATAGCTGAAGGGCACTGCAAATTTTGCGAATTGCGCGGCGGCGCCAAGGCCTGCGAACCACAAAAGAAGAACCAGAATGAGGGTGCTGAGGGATTTGTTCGACATGCGCCAGACGTAATCGGAAAATCGTCAAGAGGCCATGCATATAATATGCACGCTTAGGCGGAGGTCACCAATCGGACGGGGGTGCCGTCCGCCAGATAAAGCCGCTCCCAAAGGATGCCACCGGCACTGATTTTGAGATTGTCATGCTGGGCTTTGGATGTGCGGAAACTTTTGGGTTTGGGGGTTTGTGAGGACCACCAATCAGACTCGGCCAGCTCGGCTTCTGCTGTGCGAATTTCTTCGGTGGCGAACTGCCAAAGCGACACGCCGAGCAGCGCGCGCTGAGAGATTTGCCACTTTTGGGCGCGTTTGGTTGAATAGGCCAAGCAGATGTGGCTTAGATCTTCGACCAGATGCACGTTGTCGTTGGAGTTTTCCACCAAGCGGCGCAGCGTGCTGTCGTTGCTTTTGGAGCGTGACAGCAATTTGTAGACGGCTTGCTGAATTTCAATGTCAGGCAGGCTTTGCCCAGCTTCCCACCTAGAAACGGTGGCTTGATCCACATCCATCGCCTGCGCGATCACCAGTTGTTTCAAACCCTGCGCGCGCCGTTGATGCCGGACACGTTGGCCAAAAGAGGGGAAGGGTTGGTTTAACATTTCACCGACATTCTGAGTGTTATTGTTTGTTGACGCAACTTATTTTGCAGTGGAGCGCTGGGCGCATTGCCCGACAACAGTGTTGGCCTAGGTGCTACCGCGTAGCCAGTTTGCATATAAGTGCCTTGCGGCGGTCAAGCCGCAGCACCAACTTTACTTTTGTGAACCCCTAGCCCTACATTCGCTTGACGGTTACGTATTGTTGCACGCCTTTTTGGAACCGAGATATGATTAGAACTCTTGTGGTTACCTTTCTGGTAGTCCTGTTTGGCGGCCCAGTTTTTGCTTGTATGGGACCAGGAAGTGAAAAATATCACTATCCAAGCTGCACAATCCCCTTGCCGGAACCGAGCGAAAAGGTGTCGGTGATCTATGGAGATGGACCCTCGAAGTTGTCCGATCATCACCTTGGAGAACCCAGTAGCCAAACAAGGCTGGTCACTGTTCATATTGATGAAAACGACGCGAAAAACTATCTGGTGCTAAGCGCCTATCACCAGACCATTTGGCAGTTTATTGGCGACGTCGAGAGTATCTCGAGGGTTATTGTACTGGGGGCCACGCGTTTTGGTCCGAATGTCGCTGGCGTTGTCGGCCTACCCAGGGGACGCATTACCTTTACGTCGCCTGATTTGACTGCATTGGACAGCATTCGGAGAACGTCTTGCACACGCATATCCAAGGCATGCATCCCTGCGCAGTGGTTTGGGGAGGAATTTGGCAGGCGTGCAACAGTTCATCCTGAACCCACGCAGTCTCGGCAACGAGTTGATGATATTGTTTCTTTGCATTCACATCTATTTTCGCAGCTTGACGATACTCAACCAGCGGCGGAATCCATAATATCTATCGTAAAGCCCAAGGTTCCGAACGCCTTGATTGCAGTTTCGCCAATCGCTGTCGTTTCGCCCAATCCAATGCAGCCCTATGAGGTGCTTCCGGGGCGTCCGGGCTTGGATGTTTTGGTCAAGTCTGGCGCTTTGGTGGCTGCAATGGCGGACGAGAACAAACATATTGTTGAGGCCTATGCAGAAGCCTTCAGTGCGCGATATCGCAGCCGCTTTGATCTGGATTTCTTCGTTATGCCAAAAGTTGACTACATCGTGACGCGGGAAATTACCTTGCCGCCAGAAATGCCGCCAGTGTCGTTGATGGTGGCGCGCGGTGTGCCTGCGCCAGCGATGAATGGGAACCGTGGCAATAGGGTATGCCTATATTTTGAAGCGCTGGCAAATCAACCTGTTGATAGCATCGATCTGCGCAGCAACCGCTGTCGGGAAAATACTTCTTCAAGGGGTGTTCCAAAGGAGAGCAAAGATGTTTTTAGGGGGGCTGCAAGTTTCGATCGAATAAGCCTTGGGCCGCAGAATTGCCAATACTTGTCATTTGATGATGATACAAATGTCACTGTGGTCGCATTGTCGGATGGTCGGCGCAGGGGGCGCAGTGCTCCAACCCGCAGAATAAACGTGGATGTAACGCGTAAGGGGCCAACCACGCTGTTTTTGTCGATGGAGGGTGGCCCTGTTGAGTGGAATATTTCTGGCTCGCAAATCCGCGCGGTATTTTCAGCAAGAGGGCCAGATTACGGGTTGGATAAAGTCATTTTGAATGGGCAGCCACATGAATACGCGCGACTGCGCAGCCCTGACGACGATTGCCCTCAATATGCGACTTTGAAGCCGAACAGGCTCGGTCCACATATCGCGCAGTTGGACGCGATGTTTGTGCGTCTTGCCGGACAGGGTATTGACCAGCTTGTCACCAATGCTGATGAGGGCAAAGGCTCACCTCCAACTTACAAGGTTGAGTAGCGGGTTGTGGCAAATATTGCAGGGGCGGGTGTATGTGTAAAACCCACACCTAACCCACAGGTTTTCCGGCCCGTTGTTTTGACGGGTTGAAATCACCGTCAACAGCGCGTATCTGAGCCTTTATCAAACCTAAAGGCATCTACATGGCACGCACAAATCCAATCCAATTCGTTCAGCAAGTTCGTTCAGAGGTTTCCAAGATCGTTTGGCCGACCCGCCGTGAGGTGTTGCTGACGACTGTGATGGTTTTCATTATGGCCGCGCTGACCGCCATTTTCTTTTCGCTGGTAGACCTGTCTATCCGATCGGCTTTGACGGCTGTGCTGGGAATGTTTGACTAACGCGATTACCGAACTGATCACAATCGAGCATTCGCGCTTAAGCGCGAATTCATTTCGGTTGGTTTTGCGCATGAAAATATCGTGCCTAGCCACTTGAAATCATAGGGTTTCGGATGTAGATCGGGCGGCACCACATAGACAGGCGTGCAGCGATTCGGGTTGCGCGCTGTTTTTTGTTTGGAATGCAAGCGGTCTAACCGTTTGATAAAATTAGAATTTTCCGTGCATTTGCGCGGTAGGCACAAGGGCGAAGGCAAGATGGCAAAGCGGTGGTATTCTGTAAGCGTTCTCTCGAACTACGAGAAAAAGATTGCCGAGCAGGTAAAAGTGGCTGTCGAAGAGGCGGGTCTTGAGGCTGAAATCGAAGAAGTGCTGGTGCCCACTGAAGAGGTGATTGAAATCCGTCGCGGTAAGAAAATCACCGCCGAGCGTCGTTTCATGCCCGGTTATATTTTGGTGCGGATGGAAATGTCCGACCGAGGCTACCACCTGATCAACTCAATCAACCGCGTCACTGGTTTTCTGGGCCCACAAGGCCGCCCGATGCCGATGCGCGATGCTGAAGTGAACGCGCTGCTGAATCGTGTAGAAGAGGGTGCAGAATCACCACGCACATTGATCTTCTTTGACATTGGCGAAAAAGTCGCCGTTACCGACGGGCCTTTTGAGGGCTTTGACGGGATGGTTGAAGAAGTCGACATGGAAAACAGCCGCTTGAAAGTGACTGTATCGATCTTTGGCCGCGCAACGCCGGTCGAACTGGAATTCACACAGGTAACGAAAGAAGCCTAATGTGTAACGGCCGTCGCACCCATTTGGGTGTGTCGGATGTGGGAGGTAAAGCGGGCGCGCCCGTCACGCCGGACCACGCAACCCTAATCCCTGCCAACGCGTTGGTGGGAATGTTGAAAAAAGTAGGAGAAGCCTCATGGCTAAAAAACTGGCTGGCACGATGAAGCTGCAAGTGCCTGCAGGTCAAGCAAACCCGTCCCCACCCGTGGGTCCGGCGCTTGGTCAGCGCGGCATTAACATCATGGAATTCTGTAAATCGTTCAATGCGAAAACACAGGATCTGGAGCCGGGTTCGCCCTGCCCAACCATTATTACATATTATCAGGACAAATCGTTCTCGATGGATATTAAGACGTCTCCGGCGTCTTATTACCTTCGTAAAGCGGCGAAACTGAAATCTGGCGCTGCATTGCCCGGCCGTGAGGTTGTTGGCACCGTGACGATGGCTCAGATCAAAGAGATCGCCGAAGCGAAAATGAAAGACCTGAACGCAAACGATATCGATGCGGCAGCTAAAATCATCATGGGGTCTGCGCGCTCCATGGGCATCGAGGTAAAATAGTCATGGCAAAGTATGGAAAACGTACCGTCGCTGCCCGTGAGGCATTTGCCGGTAAATCAGACCTGACAGTTGAAGAAGCTGTTGCGCTGGTGAAATCAAACGCGACGGCGAAATTCGACGAAACTGTCGAAATCGCCATGAACTTGGGTGTTGACCCACGTCACGCTGACCAAATGGTTCGCGGTGTTGTGGCGCTGCCAAACGGCACAGGTAAAACTGTTCGTGTGGCTGTATTCGCCCGTGACGCAAAAGCCGAAGAAGCCACCAAAGCCGGTGCTGACGTGGTTGGCGCCGAAGATCTGATGGAAATCGTTCAAGGCGGCCAGATCGACTTTGATCGCTGCATCGCGACCCCAGACATGATGCCAATCGTTGGCCGTTTGGGTAAGGTTCTTGGACCACGCAACCTGATGCCAAACCCTAAAGTGGGTACGGTTACTATGGATGTGGCTGCAGCTGTTGCGGCTGCCAAAGGCGGCGAAGTTCAGTTCAAAGCAGAAAAAGAAGGCGTTGTTCACGCCGGTGTTGGCAAAGCGTCATTCGACGAAGCCAAGCTGGTTGAGAACGTGCGTTCCTTCATCAATGCAGTTGCCAAAGCGCGCCCAACTGGCGTCAAAGGCACCTACATGAAAAAGATCGTTATCAGTTCGAGCATGGGCCCAAGCGTGACCGTTAATATCGAAAACGGCACCGGGAACTAAACTGGTAACTAAACTGATTTGATCCCCGATTTATTTCGGGGATCATTTAGCGGAGCCGCAAGGCGCCGTTCTGTCCGAGACGGAGGGTTGGGGTAACACCTGCTAATTCCTTCCTGAGATGGGAAGCGAGACAAATTAGACGAGGCGCAAACCTCGGGTGATTTTGGCCTCGGGACCCTGAATTGGACCCGAAACGCCCCGCTACTTTAGGGGCACTAACTGAGCCGGAGGGGGGAACCCTTCCATAATTGGAGTGAAACTGTGGATAGAGCACAAAAAGAAGCCGTAGTCGCTGAACTCGGCGAAATCTTTGAAAGCTCTGGCGTTGTAGTGGTTGCCCACTACGCGGGTCTTACAGTTGCGAATATGCAGGATCTACGGGCGCAAATGCGCGAAGTAGGTGGATCTGTGCGTGTTGCCAAAAACAAGCTCGCCAGAATCGCCCTTGAGGACAAGCCTTGCGCAAGCATCGCCGAACACCTGACGGGCATGACTGTTCTTTCCTATTCTGAGGATCCTGTGGCTGCGGCCAAGGTTGCTCAGGGGTTCTCCAAGGATAACGAAAATTTCGTGATCCTTGGTGGGGCAATGGGTGAGAATGCACTTGACGTCGCCGGTGTTAAAGCCGTCGCAGCAATGCCATCCCGTGACGAGCTTATTGCCTCGATCGCTGGTTGTATTGGTGCGCCTGCTTCCAACATCGCCGGTGCCATTGGCGCGCCTGCAAGCAACATCGCTGGTATCTTGTCAACAATCGAAGACAAGGCTGCTTAAGCAACTGAACAAGGCCGGCGTATGGATACCCCATAACGTTGGAACACATCTTAAACGAACGGAAACAGTAAAATGGCTGATCTGAAGAAAATGGCTGAAGAGATCGTGGGTCTTACCCTTCTCGAAGCACAAGAACTGAAAACTATCCTTAAAGACGAGTATGGCATCGAGCCAGCTGCTGGCGGCGCCGTAATGGTTGCTGGTGGCGACGCTGGTGGTGCTTCTGAAGAAGCTCAAACAGAATTCAACGTAATTCTGATTGCTGCTGGTCCTCAGAAAATTGCTGTCATCAAAGAAGTTCGCGCCATCACTGGCCTGGGCCTCAAAGAAGCAAAAGATCTGGTCGAAGCTGGCGGCAAAGCTGTCAAAGAAGGCGTAGACCAAGCCGAAGCCGACGAAATCAAAGGCAAGCTGGAAGCAGCTGGCGCCGAAGTCGAACTGAAGTAATTCAGGGCAGGGCGCTGCGGCGTTCTGCTGGCGATCTAATATGGCTGAATCCGATTTTGTCGGGTTCAGCCGAACCTGTCTTAGAAAGGGCTTTTTATCGAGCCCTTTCTAAGACTTGGTTCACGGTTCGAGAGCAAGCCAATGGGAGGTTTGCGAGAATAGACCATGATCCAGTTGCGTGTGCGGCGCATAGCTGTGGCCCCGACAGCCAATGTGCCCGCGAGCAAATGAAAGGCGACAATACCGATGGCGCAATCTTATCTTGGCCAAAAGCGGCTGCGTAAATATTACGGTAAAATCCGTGAAGTTCTAGAAATGCCGAACCTGATTCAGGTTCAGAAATC
>JAWSVK010000035.1:0-3674 GCA_033851955.1 Marinosulfonomonas sp. | reverse complement strand
TGGCCGTGGCGTTGCGGCAACCGCTCGAAGGCTGCATTCACCATACGGATCGCGGGTCGCAATATTGTTCCAACGACTATCAGAAACGTCTTTCGAAGTATGGCTTTAAGGTCTCGATGAGTGGCAAAGGAAATTGTTATGACAATTCCATGGTCGAGACGCTCTTCAAATCCATCAAGGCAGAGCTGATCTGGCGCAACCGCTGGAACACACGTCGCCAAGCAGAAGGAGCTATCTTTCAGTACATCAACGGGTTCTAAAATCCACGCCGCCGCCATTCATCACTCGGCGGCAAAAAAACCTAGGCTTTCGAGCGAAAGGCTGCATAAATGAGTTGGGAGACCGGAACGTAAGCGGGACAAGAACAGAGGGTGGGGCTGGTTTTATCTCAGCACGATCTTGGATGACTACAGCCGCTATATCATCACATGGAAACTCTGCACCGGAATGGCCGCATCAGACGTGCAGGATACGTTGAACCAGGCACTAGATGAAATAGGCTTGGATCAGGCAAATGTGGTGCATCTTCCCCGCCTGCTGTCCAATAATGGCCCGTGCTATATCTCTGGAGATCTCGCTAAATACTTGGGGGACAAGGGCATGACGCACACACGGGGCGCGTCCTATCATCCACAAACACAGGGCAGGATCCCCTCTCATGGTTTGCAAACAAACCACTGCCGGGCAGTGGAACGCTGGCATCAGACCCTGAAGAACCGCATCTTGTTGGAAAACTACTTCCTGCCCGGAGATCTTGAGGCGCACATCGCCGCCTTCGTGGGGCATTACAACCGTCAGCGCAACCACAAGAGTCTGAACAACGTTACACCCGCCGACGCCTACACGGGTCGGGGCCGCACAATCTTGTTTGAGCGGGAGAAGACGAAAAGGAGAACCATGAAGCTAAGGCGCTTACAGCACGCTAAATCTGCTGCTTAACTAAACCCAGATGAGCGATGACCCCTCAAAGTCAAAACGCCCTCTGTCTCAAACTATATGATGACGGACAGATGTTGTCGTTCTGCTTTGGGGACGAACTACCCAAGGAATCCTCTGCGCTTGCAGCCCATTTGAGCGATGACTCCTGCGCACTGCCACATGAAGCCGGGTAGTCCTGGAACGAGTTTCGGAAGGCGTAGGAGAGCCAGTATTTCGATTATTCTGGGCATGGATACCAGTACACGTGCATCGAGTTTGTCGATTACTTTGATTGGATGCGAGCGTTTACTGTCGTGGTCTGGCATCTTCAAAGCACTAAGAAACCGCAGATAGCAATTTTCTAAAGGGTTAATTTTATGGAAGGTATATTACTTCTCGCTGCTCTGACCGGGTTCTTGATTTTCACATTTGTTGGCAAGCGCTCCCGGGCGAACAAACCAGGGGCGAACAAACCAGGGGCGAAACATCCGCCACCTCAAAAAACCACTGAGAAACCGCCGGAGCGGTTCGACGCTAAGAGTGCGGAGCCATTGCCGCACAAGTCAATTGTGCAAGGCCCGGTGTATGTAGTCGATGGTGATACAGTTGTCATCCAAAAACCCAAATCCGACTATTTGGAGTAAATGCGCCAGAGATGAAACATCCCTATGGGAAAAAAGGCAAAATGGGCACTGGTTTCTCTTGGTAAGGGATAGAAGGTTCGGGCGGAAGTGACCGAACAAGATGCTCATGCTCGGACGGTCGCGCGGTGTTATCTACCGGACGGTCACGATCTATTAGCCGAAATGGTCAAACTCGGTTTGGCAATCGATTGGCCAAAGTTTTCGGGAGGGCAGTATCGGTCGTTAGAAACAACCGACGCGCGGAAAAGCTCTGGCTGGCTGAAGCTCGCCAGAAAGGCCCAACCGCCTCGAACGTGCACAGATAGGGGTTATGAGGAACACCAAGAGAACACATGATGCAGCGACTATTCGCTGCGGATTGTTCCAACTGGTAAGATGCGGGACGAAACTACCTTTCGCTGCGAGAACACCGATGTCTTCTGTGCTTCAAGGCGTTGACGGGACTGACCTGATCGGATCACAAAATGTTGCTAAGAAGGCGTTTGTTTTTGAAAAGACATAAAATTTACACATTTTTGGGTTAGTCACGAATATCGAAACATGTGTGATAGGTTTTCTTATGGCTAGAATTTCAGAATTTGAGCAGAAGGATGTTGATACTGTAGAGATTGCAATCTCAGCAGACGAGTTTGCTCGACTTGGCAGTGCGACAGATCCGCTCAACCTTAATCTAAGTTACTATGACCGCAACGGCGATGAGGTTGGCTCCGTTGCTATTTCGACTGACCCTGCGGATTGGACTTTGGATGCCGATACAGGTGAGTATTTTCTAACAATTGATACAACAGTGTTGGGCAACCATAATGGTGATTATCAGGGTCTCGTCTTAAGCTCGGAAAACGCCGTCGGTCCGGACACTGTTGAGACAGCGATTATGGTCGCAACCTTCGGCGACGCGAACGCAGCAACATTTGCGGGCACTGTGGCCTCGTCTTCTTTTGTACCAGTCGGCACGGTTTTCACAGCTGTCGAACAAGACGTCATTGTTGGGACGGGTACCGGCGCGACGGTTCGGTGGGATGCGCCTGACATCGATACTCCGGTTGTCAGTCGCGTAGACGGCTTAGGCGACACCGGAACAGCACCCCCCGTCTGCTTTACGACCGGAACTTTGATTGAAACCGCGACGGGCCTGATGCCGGTTGAACACCTCAGGGTCGGAATGCGCATACGCACGCAAGACAACGGGTTCCAAACACTGCGATGGGCGGGGCATCGCAAGATCGATGAAAGGGAGCTAAAGGCCAACCCCAAACTGCGACCTGTCCTCATTCAGGCCGGCGCGTTGGGGGACGGATTGCCGCGCCGAGATATGCGCCTGTCTCGTCAGCATCGAATACTGATATGTTCGCAGGTCGCGTTTCGAATGTTTGGCACCTACGAACTCCTGGTTCCTGCGATAAAACTTCAGGACATTCACGGCATTTCCGTCTGCGAAACCAGTCGTGAGGTGACTTATTTTCACCTTCTGTTTGATCAACATGAAGTCGTATTCGCTGAAAATGCACCGGTTGAGAGTTTGCTGATCGCCGAAGAAAGTATCAAATCTCTGACCTTCCAAGCACAGGCGGAAATTGAGCAGCTTTTCCCTGAAGTGTTTCGAGGAAAATTCACCATGAAACCTGCCCGAAAAATCCCGAACGCTGCGCGAACTATGACGCTGATAGATCGCCTCACAAAAAACGGAAAATCTGTCCACGGGCAGTTTTCTGCCTTTAGATTGGCGAGTTGATCAGAGCATCCGGTAGAATGGGCTCCCTTGTTGAATCCGCCGCGCTGTGAACGAACGGCGGCTTCAGGTCTCGGCATCTGCGAGCGCCCTGTAGACTGTCATTCTGGAAATGCCGAGGTCGCGAGCGATCTTTGCTTTTGCGGTGCCCTCGCCCGTCAATCGACGGATTTCCTCATCATCAACGGATTTCCCTCTCCCCTTGTAAACGCCTTTATCCTTAGCGGCATCGATCCCGGCGCGTTGGCGGTTGCGGATGAACTTAAGTTCCATGTCGGCGACCATGCCAAGGAGAGGTGGTCGAAAGATTTCGTACCACTAGTTAAGATGGATCGACTTATGAGAAAGACGATTCACAATGATGAAACGAAAGAACCATTCTC
>JAWSVK010000034.1:0-1291 GCA_033851955.1 Marinosulfonomonas sp. | reverse complement strand
TGACCTGCCCCCCGAAACTTCCCTCACTTTGATGTAGAGTTTGCTCAACCTTTCGAAGGAGCAAACAAATGCGAAAGAGCCGTTTTACTGAGGCACAGATTATTGGGATGATTAAGGAGCAGGAAGCTGGGATGCCTACTGCAGAGGTGTGCCGCCGGCATGGCCTTAGTCCTGCGTCGTTTTACAAGTTCAAATCCAAGTATGGTGGCATGAATATCTCTGAGACCCATCGCCTTAAATCTCTGGAAGATGAGAACGGCAAATTGAAGCGCTTACTGGCCGATACCATGCTCGACAATGTTGTGCTGAAGGATTTGCTGGGAAAGAACTGACGACACCGAATGTGCGACGGGCTGCAGCACGCAAGGCAATGCGGGATCATGATATCTCACAACGTCGGGCGTGCAGGCTTGCCCCCTCTCACACATGCTTGCATGTGTTGCCGGGCAACGGGTGTCGACCCCAAGACCGTCAGGCGTGATCACCCGCCGGATAATCCAGAGGTTCGCGAAGAGATGAAGGCGATTGCCAGCAAGCGGCGTCGGTTCGGCTACCGCCGGATCGGTGTGCTGCTGGAACGCAAGGGAATAGTCATGAACCATAAAAAGCTATATCGCCTCTATACTGAAGAAAAACTGGGCGTGAAGCGACGAAGAGGCCGTAAACGTGCGCGGGGATCACGAACGCCGATGCCAGTAGCTCTCTGACCTGGAGAGCGTTGGTCTCTGGATTTTGTGTCCGATACCTTTGGTGCATCTCGCAAGTTCCGCATGCTGGCTGTGAATGACGATTGCTGCCGGGAAAACCTGTGCCTGATGGCCGACACCAGCATCTCTGGTGCGAGAGTGGCGCGGGAGCTTGATGCGCTTGTGCGGCTTTACGGAAAGCCCGCATGCATTGTCTCGGACAATGGAACTGAGTTCACAAGCCGGGCGATCTTGAAGTGGGCTGGCGACAATAACGTAGATTGGCATTACATTGATCCAGGAAAACCGCAGCAGAATGGCTTCATCGAAAGCTTCAACGGCAGCCTGCGGGACGAGTTGCTGAACGAAGAACTGTTCGACAGCTTGGATGACGCCCGTCGCAAGCTTGCACTCTGGCGATACGATTACAACAACGTCAGGCCCCATTCATCACTGGAAAACAAAACACCCGCAGAAGCACGTCGAGCGCTTGAGAAATTTGAGGGCTCCGCGCACGACACGCTTGCCCAAACTGACACTAAGGAATATGAAATCCAAACCCGCAAACTCTCGTTATGAATGAGGGAGCCTTGGGGGGCAGGTCA
>JAWSVK010000033.1:0-10190 GCA_033851955.1 Marinosulfonomonas sp. | reverse complement strand
AGAGGTGGTCCTAGTTGTTCGACCAGCTAGCAGCCAATTTAAGGTGGATCAGGGTTTCATTTAGGCTGCCGATCTCATTGGTTCCGTTTTTCTGTCATAGGCTTCATCTGGGGTCATTATCCCGTGCGTGGAATGTGGCCGTTCGGCGTTGTAGTAGGTCATCCACGTTTCAATCCCAGCACGTGCCTCTGAACCGGTTTCAAATGCATTGAGATAAATGCACTCATATTTCAAGGAGCGCTACAGCCGTTCGATCATCCTGTTGTCGACCCATCGACCTTTAGCGTCCATGGATATCTTTACACCCGCATCCTTCAGCGCATTTGCCCACTCAAAGCCCGTAAATTGACTGCCCTGATCACTGTTCATTATCGCGGGTTTTCCATATCTTGCGATTGCCTCTTTCAGGGCTTCAACACAAAAGTCAGCCTCCATGCTGTTGGACAATCGCCAACTGAGAACTTTACGACTGTACCGGTCCATAATTGCCACCAGATACAGAAACCCGCGATAATGAGCAGCACATCCCTTGTCCTATTTATCGACTTGGAGCCCAAGACTCGGATTGATTTAAGAACTGTGGCAAATGCCGCTATTGCGTGGGCTAACGTTGTTGAGGAAGTCAGCTTCCATTTTGACCCACTCAGTGCCCCTAGAATCGAACTGGAAAGTTCGGTGCAAGGCAACCAAAAACTCAAAACGATAATAAGCTTAATAGGGGACGATCCAAAGGCAACAATCAGAACCGCCGTTGTGAGCTCTCTTATTTTCATCGGCGGCACAACAGTAAACTGGAGTTGGGAGCAGCTTCTGGAGTGGATGCAAGGTCCAGATGCGCCACAAATTGAAGTTGTTCTGACACAAGAGGATATGCAGGCCCTTGCTAAGGAAGTCGCCAAAGCACTCAAAGATGAAATAGGCAAGGACGAGGCTGTAGAGGTATTTGGTGCTTTAGAAGCCGATGAAAACGTTACCGGCGCGGGGGTATCTGGAACGACGGAGCGCAGGCCGTTGACTGTGATTCAGCAAGGGCATTCCCCAAGCGCACGATTATTAGAGACGCTGATGAGACAGAGCGCCGTATTTGCATGGAAAAAATGGGCCTTGTTTTGTTGCGGGTCGTTTTAACCGATGAAACTAACAAGAGGTGGGGTTTTTCGTCGAGCAGAGGAAAGTTTGGTGCTACGATTAAAGATGAATCCTTTTTGAGAAAACTTGCATCTGGCGCGTTAAATATTCCGCTTTCAAAGGTGATAGTCTTGAACGTTGATTTGGAGATTTCAGAAGGGCGCGACCAAGAAGTGTGGCAAGTCAAGGAATACACGATCATTAAGGTGCATTCAGTACAGCCCCCTCAAACCCAATCTGGGTTTGATTTAACTGAAATAGAGTAACGCGATTCCGCCTGCTGCGATCAGTACAGCGCAAATCACGGCAAACCCAATTCCTAAAAGGCTTGTTGACATGAGAATACCAAATACCAGCGCGGAAACGACAACAGGGCCAACCATTGTGTCAGCAAAGTTTCAGTGTTCTTGTCAGCATTTTTAGGCATTTAGGCGACCTCAATACGCTCCACCTTTATAGCAGTTAGTGCCTGAAAAAGAAACGCTGCTGTGAACTTACCTCGCGACAATTTATTTCTAATGTTAACCTCTTTATCGCCAATCAATTCGGCCAGTTGGGAATAGGTCACCCCTTTGCGCTTTAATTCGGCTTTTAGAATGTTTGCTGCCTTCGTTTCCCACTCAGTTTGTTCAGCCATGTATCACCTATATAAATAAAAGTATCATATTCGATACATAAGGTATTGTATTTGACACGCCTAGATACTATATTCATTACATAAGCAATGGATATGGTGACAATGGCACAACACTTTCTCCTCTCAGCGGCATCCCGCACCCTTAACATTCGTAAGATTTACAAGGCTGGCGAAAACGCGGCTTACGCTACGTTCTGCGAAATGCGTTGGCCTGAAACCAATGGCGAGGCAGTTTGCCCCAAGTGTGGTCACGATGAAGCTTACAAAATCACCACGCGCCGCAAGTTCAAGTGCAAGGCATGTTCACACCAATTTAGCGTTACATCCGGCACAATCTTTGCATCCCGCAAGATGGTTTTCGTAGACCTGTTGGCCGCAATCTGCATTGTCGTGAACGCCTCCAAAGGCATTTTCATGGTGCAGCTATCCCGTGATCTGGATTGTCAGTACAAAACGGCTTTCGTTTTGGCCCACAAGCTGCGTGAGGCCATGGCGCAAGAGGTTCACACTGGTGAGGTTCTGGACGGTCATGTTGAAATTGATGGCGCGTATTTTGGCGGCCATGTTCGCCCCGCCAACGCCAAGGTTGACCGTGTAGACCGTCGCTTGAAGCGCAACCAAAGCAACCGACGCCGCGTTGTTGTTGCCCTGCGTTAGCGCACAGGCCGTACATTGCCATTCATCGCCATGTCTGAGGGTGAGGGTGTTGCACTGGCAATTGAGAACGTGAGCCGCACAGCCACTATGTCAGCCGATGAAGCATCCCATTGGGACACACTGCACGACGGTTGGATGGTTGACCGCGTGAACCACAGCGAGATTTACAGCGACCATGGCAAACACACCAACATGGTTGAAAGCTTCTTTAGCCGCTTGCGCAACATGATCGAAGGCCAGCACCACGGTGTAAGCCCTAAATATCTGCACCAGTATTCAAACCACGCTGCATGGCTGGAAGACAACCGCCGCACCGATAACGGCACTATGGCGCATATCGTTGTGTCTAACGCGATGGAAGCGCCTGTGAGCCGGAACTGGAAAGGGTATTGGCAGCGGGCAGCGTAGGTTCATGATTTATTCTTACCTTTCGTATATTTTGTACATTGACTACAAAATGTATGTTTTGTACAAAGCGTACATCTTGGGGGTCGAGCTGCCCGATGAGCAACAAGATAGGAACCGCAAATGAACAAGGGAAATGAAATAGAGGGTAACGTCTATTCGGCAACAGAGGCGCGAACGAAATTCGCTGATCTGTTTAATGATGCCCACTACGGGCGTCGCGTAATTGTAAGAAAGCATGATCGAGAAGTTGCGATAGTGCCGATGGAAGTTCTGGAACAACTGGAACGTCTGGCAGAACTTGAAGCAGCTTTAGACAGCCTGAAAGCTGAAATAGCACTTTCAGAATTTCAAAAATTGGGAGGCAAGACAATGAAAGAACTTAAGCAGGAACTAGAAATGGAATAGTTTCGAAACTGGGAGGGGCAAATTTGTCTCCTAAAGAAGTGATATTCGGCCCTAGCGCCGAAAAAGAAATGAAGAAGCTGCAAAAGCGTGACTTAAAGGCAATATTCAAAACCCTTGACAGGCTCGAGTCTGGCGAGGGCCAATTGAATATTGAGAAAATAAAAACTTGCCCCAACTATTACCGTATCAAAACCGGTGATTTTCGCATAATCTACTACCCGCTCTCTATTGAGCGGGTAGTGGTCCTTTTGGTCCGCAACAGAAAAGACGCGTACAAAGGGCTGAAAATACTTGATGGTCGCTTGCAGCGTGCTTTGGCTACGATACATGACGCAGCAGTGATTCAAATTGCCGCTGGCGGGCGGTGATCTACCCGCCACAAACACCCATCCGGCCCGAAGTCCTGCACAACGCGTCCATCCTTTTGCGCCCGTTGCAACGCATGACGCACCCGCTTTAGCACATCAGCATGAACGTCAGCATCCCAGCCCTTCGCCTCAATAATCTGCGCTGCCAGCGTTTCATCGTCAGCTGGGGCTTGGCGTAACATATCACGTATTGTCAGCTTTAACTCATTGCGCCCGAATAGCTGTTTGTATTTACCACGGGGTGCAATGCCCTTGGGGTCGCCCTGATAACCACATATCACCAGTGCGCGGTCTATGGCGGCCAGATCAGCCTTAATGGCGTCGGCGGCCTTTACAGCAATCTTGTGCTGGCCCGCCACTTCGCCGCGTTTCTTGATTAAGCCGTGAATAACGATTGATTGCCCCATGCCCTATTATGGATTCACAGGGCTATGAAAGTCAGCTATATTGTTGGTGCGTTTGATACATAAGGCTGGACAATGCGAGCTTTCGAAACTGAAGCCTAAACTTCCTTAACCAGATCGCCAAAGGGAAGCCTCACTCGTTCGCTGAAAAGACCTTGTGGTGTTCCTGTGCCCGCGCCAATCACCATCGTGACCTCAGCAGATGACGGAATTCCAAGCAGCTTACCGATGCCGCGTTTGTCGATCCCACCCATCGGACAGGATTCGTAACCGTGTGCTGCAAGCGAAAGCATGAGGTTTTCTGCGGCCAGGCTCGCCTGAATGTGGCCATAAACGCGGTGGTCAGCACGCTTGACAGGTCCATTCACCGTTGGCTCACTTCTACTCCTGTACCAAAACATAAACCGGCGCTTGAGGTTGTTGAGTCCCAAGCGATCGGTTTTCATCAACAAAGGGATGATATTCTCGTAGTAATCACGGACGGGGCCTTTCATTGGTTTCTTGCCATCGTCGGTCATGATGTTGGACAATTTCTTTAGATGCGATTGCCATTGATCGACACGCGACACGATTACAACAAGGTCTCCGGCAGTTGTGGCTGCCGGTTGGCCGAGGCAGAGTTCAGCCAAAAGCTTTTTCTTCTCATCATCTCGAACCCAGTAGATTTCATAGCATTGAAGGTTTGAAGAACTAGGTGCAAGAATCGCGTCCCGCAAACAATCGCGCATCATGTCTTTGGGTATTGGAACACCATCAAAAATCCGAATAGCGCGGCGGCTCTGGACAGTCTTCTTGTATCCGGGCAATGCGGAGTCCTTGAATGACGGGTTTGGCCGCTCGTCCTTTGAGTCAAAGCCATTATCCAGGCGGCCCATTTCGATCAAGGGATTTGGGGTGCTGGGCATCGAAATATCTCCATTCCTTGTGAGCGCTTCACTTCCCGAGTCTACAGCATAACCGAGCAACAAAGGTTGAGCTTGGTCAATGTCAGAACCCCTTCCATGTGTTATAAAGAGCCTATTATTCAGATTATTTGGAGAAAGATAATGGAGAAAAACGAGGCGTATCAATCAGCCAAAAAACGCGTAGAAGCCAAGATGGGATTCTACACTCATCTGTCGGTCTATGTAGCGGTCATTCTACTTCTTGTGGCCATCAATGTCTTATCCTCACCCGGAACCCTTTGGTTCCAGTGGCCGATGTTGGGCTGGGGGGTCGGTGTAGTACTTCATGCCTTGACTGTTTTCATTTTTCCGAACCGGTTCAGCGTCACCGAAAAGATGATCGAAAAAGAGATGAACAGGAACCTAAAAAATCCTTGAGGATAGCCAATTGGCACAACCAAGCGGGGTGGGACCAAGTTAAGCTGGAAGGCAATCAGTTTGACCGTCATTAGAGCGTTTCGCGATAAACCTATTGATGTTGTGGACGCCTCCAAATCAACTTGTATCTCAAGTCTTTTTGGAATCGCTTTAGCTCACGAGGGCTCCATGCACATTGAGAAAAACAGGGGCGCCATATTGCATGTCTTCCGTTGCACCAGACAGCATGGCGCGAGCGTAATTCGTCGGCTCTTGCAGCAAGGATACAACGTGCGGGCTGCAGCCGCTGATGTGATCGCCGATGTTGTCGTGCATGCGTGCTATCGGATACCTAACGTCACCGTTTTTGTTTGCACGGCAATGGAGTCCCGCGATTTCCATTCATTTACCAACGCTCCCAAAGGCGCGATACTGTTTTTGTCCATATAGTCGAACCCCTTAAGCTCTTCCTCGCTGGCCACGGGATCAGGGTTCTTTCAGGCCGCGATGATCAGCATCGCCCGGTCGTACCAGGTCAGCGCGCCTGGAAACTGGCGACCGCGCAGCGCAACATGTGCCGCATTGGCGATAAAAGCCTGCAGGCAAACTGTCACCCACCCAGGCATCAAGTTTTGGGCCGGGCGGTGCGCCAGAAACCGTGACCATCACAATCAGTTTTCCCTTAAGTTGGGCAGGTTTTTCTGCACCCAATCGGTGATCAGAAGCTTGTAGTAAATCACAGGCGTCGCAAGGATGAGAACGTCATATTTCATCAGATCAACATCTGCTGTTTTCACATTCCAAACCGGCAGCCCTGTCGCCTCGCCGATCTAATCGGCAGACTCAGCCGTGCTGCCGTATTTGGTCGCGTAGAGAACTGCGCCTTTCATGACCTGAGCTCCAACAATACCGATTCAGCCTACTTCGTTGCCGGGCTCACCGCCTTATGGCGTAGAATGTTCCGGTCGTCCTTGACGCACATCAATGCATCCAAACGGCTTTCTTGTTAAGTTTTCTGTCACAGCCGAAATTTACAATTTCACCAGATGGCTTGGCACAAGCGGTTTTGGGTGGCGTTTTTTAATTTTTTGTGGAGTTACTCATGGCTAACTCTCAGACGATAAATTCAGATACAATACACCGCACTGGTCACCCTATTGCATCGGTTCGGGTTCTGAGTTGCGGGCAGGCCGAACAGCATACGGAACACCGCTACGGCAGCAGGCTACCGCAGCTTTGGTGGGTGTTCTTTGGGCGAAGCTGGGTGCCTTTGCCTTTGCAATGCTTCCTGATCGATCACCACGACGGTTTGGTGTTATTCGATACGGGGATTGATCCGGCGATCATGTCCGACAGAGGCTATATCAAACAAGCGATCGGACGCTTCTTGCTGCCGCGGATATTTCGGCTTCAAGTTACCGACGCTGATCGCATTGATCACGTCCTATCGGGCGCAGGCATTGCTGCCAGCGATATCCGAACAGTCGTCATCTCTCATCTGCATTTCGATCATGTCGGTGGGATTTCCCAGTTCCCGCAGGCCGACCTGCTGGTGAGCGACAGAGAGTGGGCAATTCTATCCGAACCCCACCCTGAACGAGAGTGGATTCTGCGCGAGCATATTGAACTCCCCGCTGCGAAGTGGCAGCAGCTATCGTTCGAACCGACCGACGACCCGTTATTCGAAGGGTTTGACGGGATCCACGATGTCGCTGGCGATGGCTCCATGATCCTGCTGCCCACGCCGGGTCATACGCCAGGCTCCATGTCCATGTTGCTCCGCCAAGACGGTTGGGACCCGATCCTTCTGGTGGGAGACCTCACATACGAAACAGGCTTGCTCGAACAGGACATCGTACCCGGTACTGGGGACAAGGATGTGCTTCTCGCCTCATTCGCCAAGGTGCGTCGGCTGAAGCAGCGTTTGCCGGGCTTAGCGATTGTGGCTTCGCATGATTTTGCCGCAGAAACCGCAGTGTCGCGGGCCACACGGTACACATCGGAAATCTAGGAGGATAGCACAATGAACGATGCGAAACACGACTATTGGGACGCGATAGTCATCGGCTCGGGCATGGGCGGCATGACATCGGCAGCCGCACTGGCCAAAATGGGCCATAAGGTGTTGCTTTTGGAGCAGTACAAGACCTTGGGCGGCCTCACGCACAGCTTCTCACGCGAAGGCTTCACGTGGGATGTTGGGATCCATTATCTCGGTTGCGTCGCCCCCGGCGACCGGGAACGGGGATTGATCGACTGGCTGACGCACACGCCGATGGAATTCGAACCTATGGGCGCAGTCTATGACAACCTGCATCTCGCAGACGCCCCGCCACTTGCGCTGTCGCGCCCATATGAGGCGCAGGAGCGCGACCTGAAAGATCGGTTCCCTGATGACGCTGAAGCGATCGAGGCTTGGATTGCCGCGCTTCAGAAAGGGCGGGAAACGATGTACACGGTGGCTTCAACCCGCGCCATGCCGGACTTTGTCGGCCAAATGATTGAATGGTGGAACCACCGGGCCATCGACAAATGGTGTGCCCGCACGACGCAGGAGGTTGTCGACAGCATCACGCAAAATCCAGACCTTGCCGCGGTCTTTACCGCGCAATGGGGGGACCATGGGGGCCGCCCCCACAAGGCAAGCTTTGCCATGCATGCCCTGATCTGTGGCTCTTATCTGGAAAGCGGCGCATGGTATCCGGTGGGTGGCGGCAAGGCCTTTGCCGAACATCTGATACCGACGATCACGCAAGCGGGTGGAGAGGCCCGCGCCAGTGTAAAGGTTGAAACGCTCTTGGTCGAGAACGACAAGGTCGTCGGAGTGCGCACATCTGAAGGTGAAGACATCTATTCGGAAGTCGTCATATCCAATATCGGTGCGCGCGAGACGCTCAACAATTTGCTGCCCGAAGGCTTCGGCCCCGAAGACTGGATCAGTGAAATACAAGCGCTGCCCGCCTCCATTACTCATTTCGATCTGTTCCTTGGCTTTGAAGGCGACGTGGAAGAAGCCGGAGCGACACGGTCAAACCACTGGGTCTATCCGACAGCAGAGATCGACGCGATATGGGCTGAAGCACCGAACGGCAATCCCCCCGGCTTTTTCGTCTCGTTTGGCTCTCTGAAGGATCCAAACCACGATCCGGGACCCAAGCAGAAATATGCGGGCGACATGGTCGTCTGGGCTGATTGGAACAGCGTCGCCCGATGGGCCGACCTTCCCTCGGGCGCACGTGGTGCCGAGTACAAAGCTTTCAAGCAGCAGATTGAGGACAAGATGTTTGCGCTGTTCAAAGCGTACTTCCCTGAGCTGGCCGAACTGGTGGTGTTTCGCGAGCTTTCGACGCCGTTGGCGACGGCGGCGATCACCGGCCACCACGAGGGTCGCTTCTACGGGTTGGATGTTACGCCTGAGCGCGTAATGAGCGATGCGCTCAAAGCCAAGACCCCAATCGAAGGGCTCTATCTCTCCGGGCAGGACGTGGTCAGCGTCGGCATTCAAGGCGCGCTTTGGGGCGGGATCTCCGCCGCCGCCAGTATTGATCCGAGAGTCTTCAAACAACTCAGAGGGTGATCTCTCAGCTTACGATTCCTCGGGGTCTTTGAAGCTCTTGAGCTGCGCTAGTGCCGGATGAATTTGCGTCTCAAGGGTTTGACGGGAAGGGCGATCTTCAGGGTCGAAATCTGCGCCAAGTACATTCTTGGCATCTTGAAACGCTTCCGCCTTGACGGTTTCGAAATACTCCGAAAGCCCCTGGAGTTTAGTTTGCGCTACTTCGCCGTCTATCTCGGGGACAATGAATTCAAGTCCTAAATCATCATTTTCCAGTGGGATTTTTGTGAGATCAGACTTCGCCTCCAAATAATGATCTGCATTCTTTTGGCGAGATTTTTCATGTTCCTTTGTAAGGGGCCCGGAAATTCTAACTTTGGCCTTTTGAGCATGTTTAGAAAGATCGACTAAGGCAGCCAAGCCAGTCAGCCTAGCAACTGCATGGCCAAGTTGTGACGTTGAACCTACAGAAAGAAACGGTAACAACACTAGCATGGTGGTCGCCATTCGCCATGCAATCGGATCAAGACCTAACGAATCTAAATCTGTTGCAGTTTCTGAGATAGTTCCTCTGGAGTTTCTGTTCTGTGATCTCCTTATGGGTGGGAGTTCATCTCCGTTTTCGTCAATGAATATTAATTCCACCCAATTGTCGGCAGTTATCGGTTTTCCGTCCTCAGGAAAGGTCGCAGCCTTCATCTGGCATAGGCGTGATAGCCGACATCTTGTACCGAGATGGCGTTCTATCTTGCTTCGAAATTTCACAGTCAAATTCTGTGGGGCCTAGCTCTGGCTCGCGCTGTGAGCGGATCAAATGGCCTGTCAAACACCATACGATTGCATTGGCAACGGACGTTTTTCCAGAACCGTTCGCGCCTTCAAGAAGGGTCACTTTCTTGTCTATATCAAAAACGAAGTCTTCTGGTGCCGCCCTTGTAGAGCCAAATGAATGGATCCCAGAAAATCTATGGGCAATTACCCTCTTGAGAGTGAGCAGCTTTTTCTCATGTTGCGGATTATCTTGGGCTGTGCTCCGGCCCTCTGGTATTTCTCTGTCGATCCTTGCGACAATGGCATCGGTATCAGTCGCGCTAAGGTTACGGTCCCATTTTTCTGGGTTAGCGTGATACCACTGAAGGACATTCGGGTATCGTCGCTTTCAAATTCAACGGTTTGATTTCCGGCGATGGAAACGCTGCGGCCTTGCAACAGATCTGACACCAGGCTCTCTATTGAGAGGTGGTCCTACCATTTCGAAAAGTTAGCAGCCAGTTTAAGATGGATCAGGGTTTCATTTAGGCTGCCAAACTCATTGGCACTGTTTTT
>JAWSVK010000032.1:0-468 GCA_033851955.1 Marinosulfonomonas sp. | reverse complement strand
TGAGTGGTAAGGGCAATTGTTATGACAATTCCATGGTCGAGACGTTCTTCAAATCCATCAAGGCAGAGCTGATCTGGCGTAATCGATGGAACACACGTCGCCAAGCAGAAGGAGCTATCTTTCAGTACATCAACGGGTTCTATAACCCACGCCGCCGCCATGCATCACTCGGCGGCAAAAGCCCCTTGGCTTTCGAGCTAAAGGCTGCATAAATGAGTTCAGGGACCGGAACTAAACGGGACAAGAACAGACCTATAACGAATTGGAGATGAACCTGCGGATAAAACCCAAGAAACGCCTGAAACGGGACAGGCCAGACACGCTGGCGGTTCCAGATACAGCCAATCATACTTGGTCGACGGACTTCATGGCGGGCCAGTTGGGGGATGGCCGTCCGATCCGCGCCCTAAACGTGCTGGATGATTTTAATCGCGAGGGATTGGACATTGAGGTGGACTTCTCGCTGCC
>JAWSVK010000011.1:0-116244 GCA_033851955.1 Marinosulfonomonas sp. | reverse complement strand
AGCCTAAATTAAACCCTGATCCATCTTAAACTGGCTGCTAACTGGTCTAAATGGTAGGACCACCTCTGGCTTCATGTGTGGCTCCTGGGTCAAAGTCATTCGAACGTTGATCCAAGCACAATCTATATTGCGTTTGCTCCAACATTTACCCTATAGCGACTGACCTATGGAAATGCTTAAGTTGACTGAATTAAGTTCAGTGGTTGCTTATCTTTTGAAAAACCGTGTTGTTCTCACAACACCTCAATCCATCTGCAATTAAGCAACCGGCTAGGGAAATGCCCTTGGTGTAAGAAGCAGATAGTTGCAAGCCGTTGTAGACAATGGCAATCTCGTTGGTGGCAAGGATGGTGGCATGAAACTTCCATCAAGGCATTTATTGTTTAAAAACAAAGCCTTAATGGAGTTTCTGGCGGAGCCGAAGGGATTCGAACCCAAGTTATATTTAGACTTATAATATAAATACTTAGGAAGGTATGATAAAGCTAACGTAGCAACGTACTGTAGCAAAAATAGCAAATAGGGACAAGAAATTCTATATAGGAGTTCGATTCCTGCTCCGACATTCGAACTCTCTTCATCGTCCCGCCCGGATGCCAGAGGATTACACTATAGCCCAAGTTAATTTGAATAGAGTGACCTGCAAATGCCTCATTTTCTTCGCAAACTAATGAAGCCGATACGCGACTCTACTGCGCAGATTGTCTGAGTTGCGAATCCACTGCATTGAAATTGGTTGAGGAGAGACGAGTACATCAACACTCTCGTAGATTGACCCTTGCAGGACGAATTGAGTGCCCGAAATAGACGAGATTAGGCTATCCAACGGAGGAAGATGAGTCTCACCAACCGACCTTTACCTTCACATGAGCCTTAACGTCCCCTTTTACAACATAGATATCGCCACTTACGCCGACATCCAGTCCGAACTCGACGCTAACTGACGAAGGCTTTGGTCCATCTGACCAATCTCTCTCAACTAGTTCTTGGCCAATTTTCGCAATAGACAAAGCCGCATCTACTACTTGATCGAAGGCGATCTTTTTTACAACGTCCCCCACGCCAATGTCATCTATCCCAATATCTGGAGAGGGAGTGACATCCAAGTCGAGTTGCACCTCGGTCCCCTCGAACAACACTTTCATCTCAATCCCCCTCAAAAAAACGCAACAACTTTGCCTTGCCATCCAAGACCAGTGATAGATCAGTTTCAAGAACTAAATTTCGACCAACCAACCCCCATCTATACTTGCAGTAGTGGCGGATATCCTCTGGATTGCCATGCTGCCCATAGTTGCTGAGAGGATGATCTTCTGTGTCATTTCGGTTGCAGCTTGCAGTACATAAGCGCTCCCTGTTCTTAAATTGCGACCAATGCTTCGGTACCACAAAACTAATATGCACCTTAGCCTTTTGACCGCCCCCATCGACCACTGTCAAAAAAACAGGTTCAATCAGTACGGGAAAATCGCCACTTGCCAGTTCATATGGTGTGAAATCGGCGTCCGTTAAATCTTCCAAATCTACTGAAAAGCGCTTGAGTACGTCAATGTCTGCAAAGCTGGCGTGAGAACCAGTGTCAAAATGAACCGGTAAAACCTCATCTTTTCCATCGGGTTGCAAGCCAACCAATGGATAATTTTGCGTCGATTCACAACAGTTAGCATTCCAGGTCAAATCATCGATTTCACCACTTCGAACAAACTGAAAGACGGGTACATCAGCTTTCTCACAGAGTGCCCGTACTTCCTTACGGGTTGGAATTTCTTCAAACTTCTTCGCAAGGAGTGGAGGTTCATCCTTACCTAAGTAAAGATACCAGACAACTCCGTTGTCAAAGGCAGCCTTCAATCGCTCTGCTAGAGCAACTTTTGCGGATTTAACAAGCAGGTACCTAGACCGCTCTGAATGGTGAATGTAGGTAACGAAGTCCTCATCCAGGACAGATCCCTGCGGCCTTTTTCGAACGTCTACTGATAAGTCATCGACTTGGTCCTCATCCTCACCAAGATACTTGGCAGCAATTAGTTCGACAAGTTCCTTTAGACTGACTGCGTTCTTATCAAACACATCGATACCATTTTCATCGAAGAGGGGGAAATCTGACACCTCCTCCATATCGAAAAAACTGGAATATACGATAATTTTCGCGGTAGGTCGTAGTTGGAGTATTTCTTGGATAAGCTCTGACCCAGTTAATTTGGGCATCAGCAAGTCTACGACTATAAGACTGGAATCGATATCAGAAATTCGCGCAAGGGCTTCGATTGGGTCCAAGAATACTTCAACGTCCGTTTTCTCTCGGAGCGGTCGTAGGGATTCCTCCAATACTCCATCGTCATCCACCCAAAGCAAACTGGCCAACTTAGTGTCATCTAGCAATGTGATACGCCTTCTTTATGTAACCAAAATCATTGGTAGGCGCACAACAAAAACTGCACCATCGCCCCATATTGACGACACGCTCACCTCTCCACCTAACTCTTCTACAAAGTTCTTCACAATGGTCAAGCCTAATCCCATCCCTCCGCTTGTTCGAAAGAAGGGTTCAAACACCATCTTTTGGTTTTCTTTGGGAATGCCTTGCCCGTTATCCTCCACGGAAAACTCGAAATACTCGCCTTCCTTTCGTGCCGCAATCGTAACAAGCTTGCCTTTCGTGCGATTGACACCCTGAAAATGCCTGACGGAATTGGTGATTAGATTGAACATGACCTGGGTAATTCGAAACTCATCGGAAATTATTTCAAGACTTTCAGGGATTTTGTTTTCAACTTTGACTTTCTTCGCAGCAGCATCGGCGATAGCTGATCTAAGCTTGTCGTCGACATGTTCTCTTAGCAAGATTTTGGTCGGTTTTGGATTTAGCTTTTTAGGGTTTTGAACATTGGTTCTCAACCTCCCGAGAATTTCTTGGTTTTGCTTAATGTTAGAGAGAGTGTTGTCATAGAAGACCTTGGTCGGTGACGTTGGGGTGACTAAATCGAAGTTGTCCCTGATCATTCTTGAGACATTAATCACGTCATGAACGCTACCGCGAACGCTGTATTGAGCAGCGGCAACATCTTTGCCCACTTCTGTTATATCTTCCATTAAGACTGCGGATTTTTGGGAAGCCCTATGAATGGCGAACATCGCGGCAATTTGATCGGTACAGCGCTCCACATTCAATTGATCAAGATTGTTGAAGCCCGCAACTCGTGGACTGTATGCGCCTATGACGCCCAAAATTTTGTTGTCAGCGGCCATTGGAATAAAGACGCCTGATCGCCAGAACTTTGCCGCGACAACATCAGGATGAGCAACGCTTCGACCATTGGTTTTGGCGGCAACTTCAACGGGGTCAAGGAGGTCATCAATTCGTAAGATCTTAGAGTTAGACAAAACGAAGGATGCGATACCCTCATCTAGGTCCATATCAATTCGAGTCCTGGGATGAGAACCTAGAACATTCAAAAACAGTTTTTTCTCTGCCATTTCATTTGATTGCTCACCATCTAGTTCGGCAAGTTGGTACTTACCTCCTACCCGCTTTTGTTCGCAAATGTGCCAGATTGCCATGCCGCTGGTCGAGAGTATTCGGTTGAAGGCTTTTGCAATTGAGTTATAATTATGATTTTCGATTTGCTGCTTAGTTGTATTCGAACGTAGTAAGTTACGAAATTCGCTTGAAAAAACTTCATTCTTATGCATGTATGTACGTAGACAAACCCACTCCACAAATTCAGTTACGCGATGATAGTCGTGAATTTTTTCATGACCATTTTTCCAAATATGGAGTTCTCCAATCTGTCGGTCTAAGAAATCTCTGTCATTGAAACGTTGCCTAATATCTGGTGATGCATCGCCTTTCGTGCCGAACGTCAAAGTTGAACCAGCTTTTGATCCTCGAGTCGCAAGTTGGGGAAAATACTCCAACCAAATGAATGCGGCCCCAGTTTCGCGTTTCAGTCGCCGCACTCCATCTTCGATCTTTTTGAGAAAACTCTGGTAATCGGCGACCCCTGAACTCGTAGTCATTTTCGTCCCACTTACATAATTTTTTGTCAAGATTTTTTGCGATGCTACGTCACAATACCATAAAATTCGAGAAAAAGTTCAATGTGTTTTGGCTGGCTACAGTTCCTTCCCACAAACGGTGGTTTTCAAATCCTCAAAACTAAATCTTTAACTGGTTGGTTCCCCGCACGACTTGAACCACCTAATGTGATCCTGCTTTCATTAATCGATAAACTGATGATCTGGCTATGCCCAGCCGATTTCCAATTTCGGTTGGGTTTAACCCATCTTCACGTAGAGCTTGGACTTGCTCGTGATCTATTGATGGTGGTCGCCCTTTGAACGGGCTGTCGGCCCCTTTAGCTAAGGCAGCATCAATCCCTTCGCGCTGACGTTCCGCACGGATACTGGCTTCAAATTCCCCAAAAGCCCCCAGTACGGTGAAGAACAATCGGCCAGCGGGTGATGAAGTATCGATGGGCTGTTCCAGTACCTTCAGGTCCACACCCTTCTGCTCCAACGTCTCCGTGATTTGTAATAGGTCACGGGTAGAACGGGCTAACCTGTCCAGTCGGGTGCAGACGACGGTATCACCTTTACGAATGCCGCGACCAAGAAGGTCTTCCAGTGCGGTACGGCCTTCTCGCTTACGGCCAGATGCTTTTTCCAAATACAAATGTTCACGTGCGACACCAGCGCTGGTCAACGCATCAATCTGAATATCCAATGACTGCGATTTGGAACTGACCCGACCATACCCAATAAGCTCTCCCAAACATGTTCCTCCTGTCCCGTATGACTGTCCGAATAGTATCTATCGTCCGATAAGTGATTCGTGAAGTCTAATGGGACACTCTAGGGAGGATTTCGCGCGTCCGTTGTGATTATACACAAATCGGACAATCCGTTTGGATCATGCTGGAAGCTGAGCCATTGGAAGTTGCTCACCAAAATACATGCTCAAGAATTTAACCATGTTGAATGGGTTTGGTTGTGGGCGGCGTATATTTGTCGCCAACAGGTTTGACACGTGGCGCACAGCCCGGTTTGCGAATTTGTATTTCTACTAATCCAGCTGCTTCCAGTTCCACCAGAGCACGGCTCTTTGCACTTGAAGATACACCTAGTTTTTTTGCTGCCACATTGCTCAACACGATCCAGTCTCTACCACGCATCACATGCAGATGAAGCACTAGCAACGCCACCTGCAACGCAGCACCAGGTAACCGCGCTGCAGCTTCTATCCACCCCATCCGTATCGGGCCCGCAAGGAACTCTTCCCCTTTGATCTGATCAATGGGCATGGTCCGCGTCGTTGGTGTCGTTATTGATGGCACAGATGGTATCGATGCCGATTTTGTCGGAAGTTGGAACTGGGACAGATCAAACACATCCCCCATCACACAGTCCATTTTTCCACATGAGACCACATCCTCGCACCGCGATCATCTGTGAACCGATCAGGATAATCAAACCGTTCCACACCAGCCTGGATCGTGAACCCACCCAGCACCACACGAGACGCCTCGACCATCATTTCCTGCATATGGGCTATGTCATCATCCAACCGACCCAATGGCCCATGGATCAGCACCGCATCATGCACGGGCGCACAGACTTCAATCTCTGCTTCCGTGGCATAGATACAGGCCAGACGTAGCATTTCAGCGCCATTCGCCTGCATCGGGAAGTTACGGATCGACCGCTCATTCGGGTGAACAGGAAGATGACAGCGCCAACCAAACACGGTCTCGATCCACCCCCGGATCAGCGCCGTTTCCAACATCTGGTCCGACCAAGACCAGAACTGGTGGTACGTCCGACGGTGCAGCATCAAAAGGTCTTGTGCTTCAACCGCAGCGCGACCACCTCTGAGCTTAGCGATGAGATCGCGCACGTTTTCGCAATCCTCTTCGGTGATCTCTTCAATTGGTGTGTCATCCCCAAGAATATGAAATACTACTCGTAGATACCCTCTGATCGATTTCTTCGTCTTGGCGGCCCTCAGCTTATTTGGGTTGGCCAAGAAGACTTCCATAAGTTCTGTGAGGCTAGGTGTCGGTTCAGGAGGTGTGGCAAGTTGATCAGCGAGTGAGATATAGTCCTTGGGTCCGCCAGTCACCGTATTCACATAATGGGGGTTGGGCGCATCATGGACGGCGTGGCCCCGTAATTTTGCCAATTCATTTCTCTTGGCTTCGATGAATGTGTCAGCACAGATTCCCAATAGTTGATTTAAAGCTACAGACCCCTCGAGCAATCGGATGCCATTATCCTCCATTAATTTATATGCCATGATGCGCATGTGTGGAGTATCAGACCTTGCGAGGAGCAATCGGGCAACAACACCGTCTACAGCTTCGGAGCGTGCATCGGTGAACTCCTTCAACGTCTCACAGGCACTGCCTTCAAATTCCGCAATAAGATCGGCACCACAGCTGATATGGGCCGCATAAGCTTCACGGCCCAGTGCTATCTGTTGATCTTTATCAAGTTCATGAAGCGTTTCTTTGATGTCACTGAGCCGACGATACACCGCAGATATTTCACGGCGCTTCTTTTGGGTGGCAGCCGTGGCGTATTGCAGTGCCTCAACCCGATCTGATGTTCTAAGAGAAACCCAATATTCTTTGCGCTTCAAACGCTCCTGCATCGACTTTGGAACCTGAACGCGGATGTACCATCGATTGCCGCGAAGGAAGATTTTGGGGACTGATACACGTGGGTTCATAATGTTCATTGTAGCAGTCTATTGTAGCAGTGCAAGTTGCACTAAGCCTTGTTTTACAGTATCGTTCTGAAAAACAAGGATAAAAAGTGGTGGTGGCGGAGCCGAAGGGATTCGAACCCTCGAGACGATTCCTCGCCTACTCCCTTAGCAGGAGAGTACGCATTGAGATATTTCTCTTTATTTACAATTGGTTATGGTCGTTTCCAGAAGTGACTGCACGCATTTTGCACGCTTATCGAAACCCGCTCTAACCAATTGTTTTTATTCAGTTATTTTCGAAATTGATTGGCGACTGGCAACAATAATTGCTAGGTGAAAAACGCCAAAATGCCTAACGCGACAGCAACAATGGCACCTACAATTGCAGGATGAGCCTCGACTGTCTTAATTAGTCCAAGCCCAGATTTTTCAGATGCTTCGGATTCTGCTGCATTAGCCTCTTGGCTGTAACTGTTTCCAGTAGCTTGCTCTTGTATCTCAATAAGTTGGTTCGCTAGGTAGCCTTCCAATAGCAGTTCCATAGCCTGTACGTTTGTAGCGCCCTGTTTGAATTCTTTGTCCGCCTTTTCCAGTGCGCCGTAATATGGTTGTTTGTTTTCTGAGATCTGTTCCGGAATAGTTCTTGACCCGGGCAATACTTTTTCAAGTTTTCCGCAAAGGATCATGTACGAGAGTATTCTAGAGGTTCTACCGTTGCCATCAGCAAATGGATGAATCCAATTCAATCGCCACATAACGTATGCCGATAGGTGAATTGCCAGTTTCTCGCTCCAATTGTTGTTAATGTAGTCGAGCATTTCTTCAACGTAACGAGCTACGTCGTCACCTGCTACTGGGTCGTGGCTGCTTCCTCTGATAGCAACGCTGGCGGGTCTGAAATTTCCAGCATATGGATCGATGCCTTCCATTGCCTTCCGATGCAATGCTAATAGCGTTGACACCCGAAGGTTGGGTCTTCCAGCTGTTATCCAGCGTTCGACTTCCTCCATCGCCCAATCAAATTGTAGGAGGGCATTTTCAGCCTCCTTTTTTGCAAGTTCGATAGGGTCTGCAATCAGAGCAGGGATTTCTGCTTCGCTTTTTCGATCTGCCATTGGAATATCAGGAAGCAGCTGCTTTAGCAGCTTCCTGCACCATTTCGCGCGTTACGTCATCGTTTTCGATTTTGGCCGTGCCATAAGCAAAGCTAACGCGTTGCTCAAATTTTTGGGGCTCTGACATCTGAACTTTTCGAGCTTGTTCCAATAACATTTCAAGAGATGTTGTCATGGTGTGTGCCTCTTTATTTGGATTGTTTTTGTACTTCTACT
This sequence comes from Marinosulfonomonas sp., assembly GCA_033851955.1. Taxonomy (GTDB): domain Bacteria; phylum Pseudomonadota; class Alphaproteobacteria; order Rhodobacterales; family Rhodobacteraceae; genus Profundibacter. The sequence continues at coordinate 108,204 of JAWSVK010000011.1, read as the reverse complement.
TTGGTCTGTATCAACAAATTCATCAAGCCAAAAAATACGCACTCGGAAGATGAGTCAAAGATACAACAGAAGTCACCGAAGAAATCAGTAACTTTTTTGTTAATGAAAATACGTGAGCAAAGCCCAAAAACCCAAAGTGGGGGGCAAGACTAATAGAATAATCCAAGAACGGACTGCACGGATTCTGCACGCATTTTCCGTGCAGTTTGCAACCAATCACACGCAAATGCAGTCATTAACACTAAAAGGTTATTGAGGTTTCGCCGCCAACCATGTCTGAAATCCGTTGTTTATCAGTGAGTTAGTGGCGGAGCCGAAGGGATTCGAACCCTCGAAACCTTGCGGTTTACTCCCTTAGCAGGGGAGCGCCTTCGACCACTCGGCCACAGCTCCGTCGATGGGTTTAGCGGCGAGCATCATTGGGGGCAAGAGGGAAATGCAGGAAAATATAGCCAAATGCCCATCAAGCCCTTATCGGGCTTTCTTCGCGAGAAGCCCCCGCACGGGGGCGACGAGCGTTTAGTGGGATCAGGTGTTGAACAAGAAGTGCATCACGTCGCCGTCCTTGACCATGTAAGTCTTGCCCTCGACCCGCATTTTACCAGCTTCTTTCGCGCCCGCTTCGCCACCCAAGGTGACGAAATCTTCATAGGCAAAGGTCTCGGCGCGAATGAAGCCGCGCTCAAAATCGCCGTGAATGACACCGGCGGCTTGCGGTGCCAAAGTGCCCTCTTTGATGGTCCATGCGCGGGCCTCTTTGGGGCCAACGGTGAAATAGGTTTCAAGGTGCAGCAATTCGTAACCTGCTTGGATCAAACGGTCCAACCCAGCCTCTTCCAGCCCCATTTCCGACAGGAACATCTCGGCTTCCTCGGCGTCCAATTGGCTGATTTCTTCTTCGATCTGCGCTGAGATAATCACATGTGCGTTGCCCTCGGCAGAGGCCATTGCGGCAACCGCAGCAGAATGGTCGTTGCCCTTGGCTGAGGCCTCTTCCTCAACGTTGCAGACATATAAAATAGGTTTGGTGGTCAGCAATTGCAGCATTTTCCATGCCTTAACGTCGTCCTCGTCCACATCGACATAACGCGCGGCCTTACCGCTATCGAGCATCTCAGCGGCGGCCTTTAGCAGGCGTTCTTGTTGCACGGCTTCTTTGTCACCACCGCGCACCTTTCGCACCAGACCTTGCAGGCGCTTTTCGATCGATTCCATGTCGGCCAGCATCAATTCGGTTTCGATGGTGGCGGCATCTTCAACGGGATTAACGCGGCCCTCAACATGCGTGACATCGCCGTCTTCAAAACAGCGCAGTACATGGGCGATCGCATCGACTTCGCGGATGTTGGCCAAAAACTGGTTGCCAAGACCCTCGCCTTGAGAGGCACCCTTAACCAACCCTGCAATGTCGACAAAGGTCATGCGTGTTGGGATGATTTTTTGCGAACCTGCGATCTTTGCCAATGTATCAAGGCGCGCATCTGGCACGCCGACTTCGCCCACGTTGGGCTCAATCGTGCAAAACGGGAAATTTGCTGCCTGCGCAGCTGCGGTGCGTGTAAGCGCATTAAACAATGTGGATTTGCCGACGTTCGGCATTCCAACGATACCCATTTTAAAGCCCATGATCTGATCCCTTTATAGAATAATGCCGCATCTAGGGTGGGAAGCGGCCCAAGGTCAAGCGGGGCATTGATTTTCCTTGCGATTTGGCGCAAACCGCTTGCAACAAATAGTGAGGGCGACATGACACGCATTGACCAAAAATTCAAAGAACTGCGCGCGGCGGGTAAAAAGGCATTCGTATCCTATATCATGGCCGGCGATCCTGATTTTGACACTTCGCTAGAGATTGTTAAAGGCCTGCCCGAGGCTGGTGTTGACGTGATCGAGCTTGGCTTGCCGTTCACCGACCCGATGGCGGATGGTCCGACCATTCAACTGGCAGGGCAACGAGCATTGGCGGCGGGTATGACGCTGGAGCGCACGCTGGAATTGGCGCGAGAATTTCGCAAGGGAGATGATGTAACGCCGATTGTGTTGATGGGCTATTACAACCCGATCTATAATCGCGGTGTTGATCAATTTTTGACCGACGCCAAGGCGTCTGGCATTGACGGGATGATTGTGGTGGACCTTCCGCCAGAAGAAGACAGCGAGCTGTGCATTCCGGCCCAAGCGGCGGGTCTGAATTTTATCCGGTTGGCAACGCCCACCACGGATGATGCACGCCTGCCTAAGGTTTTGCAAAACACCTCGGGCTTTGTTTATTACGTCTCGATCAACGGGATCACTGGCGCGGCCGAGGCCGAGGCGGCCGACGTTGGCCCCGAAGTGGCGCGGATCAAGGCGCAGACTGATATTCCGGTGATCGTTGGCTTTGGCATCAACACACCAGAAAAGGCCGAAGCTGTGGCCAAGGTTGCCGATGGGGCTGTTGTTGGCTCGGCCATCGTTGCCAAAATAGCGGCGGGCGACAGTGTGGCGGATGTGCTGGCGTTTGTGAAAACCCTGTCGGATGGCGCGCATAAAGGCTAGATCAAATGTATAAAATCGCTTTGCAAACACTGAAGGCGAATTACGCTTTTTATGGGTTTTTCATTGTGCTGCTTGTTGTTCTGGAGCGGTTTTTCCCGATAAATGCGGGTGTGGGTTTCGTGATAGGCGCGATGCTGGCGCTCTATACGCACAGGATGATATTGCTCGGGGAAAAATACGGCATTGGTGATCTGTTCAAGAGCCAAGGACCGAGCGGCGAAAAGCCGCCTTTGTTGATGTTCTATCTCGTATCAGGCATTGGGGTGGTGATCTTCTTGGTTTTACTGGCCGCGTCGTTCTTTCTACTTTTCGGACAGTTTCGCACGTTTGCTCAAGAGGGCGAAATGGACCTTTTCACTGCGATCCTTATGGCGGCAATTCCTGCGTCGGCGGTCTATGGAATTATCTTGTCTGCGGTGGGAACCGTGTTCCCGGCCACCGCCATTGGAGGCGACAAAAGCCTTAAGGCAGCTTGGCAACGGGGAAGGTCGAGCCTTTGGAAGACCTATATGCGGTTGGCGATTGGACCTTTTGCCTTTAGCATTGTTGGAACTTCTCTTGTGATTGGGCTGGCGGGGTTTTTCGCAGAGGCTGGCGTTGGGGTTGGAAATATCTCGATTGAAATCTTACTTGCGATGTTGGCCTATTGTGTGAACTTTGGCAGTATCCTGTTGGGCGTAACGGCGCTTAGTATGGCCTACCAAGGCCTAGATGCGGCGAAGTAAGGCCGAAAATATACGGGGGCGATCCTTAGATGAAACCTGACCTGATCTCGCAAATTGCTGGACTTCAACAATCCCATCCAAATAACCTGATGGCCCGCCATTTTAATACGGATTATTACTGTGGTTTGGACGAAGCGTCGCAGCATCGGCTGCGCAAAATAATTGCTTCAGGGGTTAAGAACCCTGACAGCAACATGGGTGCCTACGCGATGGCGCCTGATGACTACGACCAATTCGCCCCATTGCTGGATGCGATGATCCGCGATTTTCACGGCATCGCGGTTGGCACCCCGATTGCTCAGCCGCATGACTGGGATGTTGATGCAGAGCCCTGTGATTTGGGGGCTATTGATCCGGCGCTGAAACAGGTGTCGATGCGGGTACGCGTGGCGCGCAATGTGGCGTCTTTCCCATTGCCGGGTGCTATGAGCCAACGACAGCGGGTGGCGTTTGAGAATCTGGCGGCGGCGGCGTTTGCCAAGCTGGCCGAGAACCCTGCGTTTGGCGGTCAGTACCTGTCGATAACGCCGGGGTCAGCCTATGAGATTGACACGGCAGAATACGCACGCCGTGTGGCCGCGCACCAGATGTTCAAGGATATGTCGGATGATAAGTATCTGAACGTGGCGGGCATTTCAGGCGATTGGCCCTATGGGCGCGGCTTGTATGTGTCGGCGGATCAGGATTTTCTGGTTTGGGTTGGCGAAGAGGACCACCTGCGCATCATGTCGATGAAAACCGGTGGCAATCTGAACGAGTTGTTTCGGCGCCTGCATGACGGGCTGGAAATTTTGGGCGGCCTGCTGCCCGAATTCGCGATGTCGGAAAAATACGGCGCGATTGCGTCTTGCCCGACCAATTTGGGAGCTGGCATGCGCTGCAGCTTGCACATGAAATTGCCACGCCTAACCAAAGGCGGCACTGATTTGACCCGTGTTACAGCTGAGGCCAAAGCACTCGGCCTCGCGGTGCGCGGGGCAGGTGGCGAGCATTCGGATGCGGGGGCTGACGGCTTGGTCGACGTGTCCCCGTCAGCGCGGTTGGGAGTTTCCGAGATGCAGATCATGCAGCGTTTGTATGACGGGGCAGCGGCACTGTGGACATTGGAACTGGCGGCGTGAGGGCGTTGTCTCTGCGAGACTTTTTCTGATCTGATCTAAGCCCTTGTTGCCTATTTGACAGGGTGCAATTTGGAGCGAATTTGCAAAGACATCGACCGTAGGAAAACAAGACTATGTGGACAGTGAAAAAGAAGCTCGAATCTGGTGACGGGAGGCGAAATGTCGAATTGACTACTACTCCAGACGGCAAGCTTTTTCGTTACCACGTAAATGTTTGGGTATCAGTTGATGACGATGAATTGCTTTTTCATCCTGACCGAGGCTATTGGTCTTGCCCTGAAATTTCAGGTTTTTTTGACAGCTTGTCTGCATGCGAAAATGCGGCAAAGGACCAATTGAGCTGGCTGGGCGGAGACGAGTGAGAACTGATATTGGGTGAAGGATAAAAAATCCTCAAACCACAATGCATTTGCCAACCTGCCCCTTTGTGTGCGAGCCTGTCTTTGCTCAAGTCGGCAGGCAGTGAGCGAAACGGTGTGTGCCATATCAAATTTTGTTTTCTCAAAGAGGTATGGACATGACTGACTCAAATCCCGTCACAAAACCAAAGCGGTCCACCAAAAGACGGGGCCGCAAGAACCCGCCAAAAACCATCAAACCCGCCGACGCGTTTTCACAGGATAGCGTCTTTGCGACGCGCCCGACGTTTGGCTTTTTGGATGCCGACCGGATGGCTTATATGAAGGAACGCACCTTCGCTCTGTTGGCGGATTATGGCGTGATGGTGGTGCATCCGGTGGCCAAGGCCGCGTTTTTGGCGGCAGGGGCCAAGGAAGGTTCCGAGGCCGGGCGCATTCGTTTGCCACGTGAGTTGGTCAAAGAGGCGCTGGCGGCGACGCCGAAAACAGCGTTGTTTGCGGGACGAAAACCTGAGTTTGATATGCAGGTCCCACGCCCAGACAAAGGGTTCATTCTGCGCACGGGTACGGGTGGACATGGCTATGTGAATCCGCGCGACGCAAGCTATCGGAACATGGATCTGACGGCGGCCGGAGAGATCGCGGCGGTTGCCAGTAATCTGGATCAGGTCGGATTTATCGCGCATCCGTTCGTGCACGGGGTGCCCGAGGTGACAGCAGACATTCACAGCTTTGCCAAGATCAGCGCTAACACTCATAAGCACGTCTGGATGCAGCCCTATCAAAAGGAAAACATCGAGTATCTGATGAAGATCGCGGCGATTGCGGCAGGCGGCGAGGATGTGTTGCGGGCGCGGCCTTCTACGTCGGTGATCACCTGTTCGTTCACACCGCTTGAGTTCAAATACATGGACACAGAGGTGATCATTCAGGCGGGGCAGTACGGTATCCCGATCCATGCCTGTTCATTGCCTTCGGCGGGTGGCACCGCGCCGTTGTCGGTGCCGGCGATGGCGTTGATGGCGGCGGCGGAAATTTTGGGGATGATGACGATGGCGCACATCTTGTCGCCGGGCACGCCGGTGATTGCGACGCCCTTAATGTTCACGCTGGATATGCGCACGGGATCAGCGCTGCAATCCAGTGTCGAAGCGATGCAGGCCGCCAATATGTCGATCCAGTTGATGAAGAGTTTCGGGATGATGGCGCATACTTATGGGTCTGGTTCGGACACGCCGGATGCCGACCATCAGTCGATGGCAGAGCGTGCGATGTTGATGCAAAATGTTGCCCTGTCAGGCGCAGATATTTTGGGCGGCATTGGTCAGTTGGAATGCGCCACCGTGTTTAGCCCCGTGCAGGCGGTGCTGGACAATGAGGTCGGCGGCATGGTGCGGCGGTTCTTGCGCAGCCCTGAGATTGACGAGGCCAGTCTGAACTGGGATGAGCTGTCGTCCATCCGTGTCGGCGGGCATTTTCTGGACAGCGATCACACGGTGAGCCAATGTCGGGACCAGTTCATTCCCAAGGTATTTCAACGGGATGGCCGCGATGATTACGAAAGCAACGAACGGCGCGGTGCCTTTGAGGAGGCGCGTGATGTTGCACTGGCCTCCATTGCGGCAGCACCGGAAGGGGGTGTGTTGAGCGAGGAACAAAAGCGCGAGATTGCACAACTGGCAGCCAAAGCGGACGAACATATTGTGCGGGTCTATGCTGGAAAGGTGGAAACGATCTAGAGCGTTGCTCGCTTGCAAAGACCTGTGGCAGGCTGGTTTGATCACACGCCTGATCGGTGTCACGTTAGGTGTAATATTGAGCAAGAGAATGCGGCCTGTTTGGCGGGTCGCATTCAACAGATCACAACTTTGGGGTGATTGAAAAAAATAATCGCGTGAGCTAGGCTAGATTGATCAAAACATATTTTTGAGCAGCGAGCGCATATTTGCGATTACAATATTTGGAGGGAATTAAAATGACGACACACACAATTACAGGTATAGCGGTTACTTATGGGGCTGGTGGCAGCCCGACCAATGTAGATTCTGTAGTCGCTACGGCTATTACCAGCGACGTTTTTTCTTTGATTTACAGCAATCCCGTGGTTTCTCCCGGCGACGATCTGCCTACCGTTGATCTTACTTCTGTGGGCACTGAAATCAACGGTAGCCTCGTGTCTGGTTCTACTGTTATCGATTTATTTGATCCAACATCCAATCTAGATGCACTCGTTGGTTATGTGGTGGTGAATGGGCAAACCATTGAGGTGCTACTCTTTTTTGATCCCAGCACAAGCACTGATTATATTTTCCAATTGAGCGGCCCGCCTCTCACAGCAACAACGATTGCCGAATGGAATGCGTTGGACGCTTCGATTACGGCTGCCGGCCCAATAACATCCGGTCCATTTGCGCCAAATACATCATTCGGGCTTGATGATTTCCTTACACACTCGTCGACAGAACATGACACTATTACAGGTGGGGCGACGGCCGACTTCTTTGACGCCGGTATTGGCAATGACGACGTTTTCGGACTAGACGGGAATGATACATTGATCGGCGGCAGCGGCAATGATCGGCTCTATGGCGGCAATGACGATGATCTATTGCTTGGCGATGGTGGCAGTGACCGCCTGTATGCCGGTTCGGGGAATGACGTTGTTCATGGCGGCAATGGTAGTGATGTAGCCTATTTGGGGGCCGGTGATGACGAGTTTATTGACACCGCACAGTCTGGTGTAAACGGCAATGACCGGATATTTGCTGGCGACGGGAACGATACGGTAAGAGGCGGCGGCGGCAACGAATTTATTCATGGCGATGCTGGCAATGATCGTTTGTTTGGCGGCGATGATGATGATCGGATTTACGGTGACGCTGGGAGCGACCGGCTGTTTGGCGATGCTGGCAATGATCGCGTATATGGCGGCGGCGGCAGTGATCGGTTGTACGGAGATTCAGGCAGTGATCGGCTCTACGGCAACTCCGGCAACGACCGGCTGTTTGGTGGAAACGGCTCGGATCGGTTGTATGGAAACGAAGGCAATGATCGTCTTGAGGGCGGACGAGGTAGAGATCAGCTAAGCGGTGGTGCGGATGCGGATACATTTACGTTCCGGACCTCTTTTGGTGAAGACACCATACTTGATTTTGCTTTGGGCGAAGATACGTTGCGCATTGATGATGCGATTTATGGGGGCGGCTTGACGGCGGCTCAGGTTGTGAGCACTTACGCGTCAGTTGTCGGTGGCGAAGTGGTGTTTGATTTCGGTTCGGGTGACACGATCACCCTTGAAGGGGTAAACAGTCTTGCTGGGCTGGATGCGGATGTTTTGATCTTTTAGATCACGTCAGTATTTGAAAAAACAGCCGCTCGTCATTCGCTTAACGCGCATTTCTCGCTGGTTATTATCAGCGAAGAAAGCTGTAAGGCTTGATGAGCGGCGGCTTAGGGGCTTAGAACATGGTAACGCATAGTCTAAGCCGCAAGGAAACTGTCAGATGCCAGTGATCACTGAAATTGCCGACCTAAAGAAAATCTACAAGCGCCGCACGCCAAAGATGTTCTATGATTACGCCGAAAGCGGCAGTTGGACTGAACAAACCTTTCGCGAGAACACCTCCGATTTTGATAAGATTTATCTGCGCCAGCGGGTGGCCTGCGATATGACGGGACGCAGCACCGCGACCCAGATGATTGGTCAAGATGTGGCCATGCCCGTCGCCTTGGCCCCAGTCGGTTTGACGGGGATGCAATGCGCCGATGGCGAGATTAAGGCCGCCAAGGCCGCCGAAAAATTCGGCGTGCCCTTTACGCTTTCGACCATGTCGATATGTTCCATCGAGGATGTGGCGGAACACACCACCAAGCCGTTTTGGTTTCAGGTTTACACTTTGAAAGACCTTGATTTCATGGGCCGCTTGTTTGAGCGGGCCCGTGCTGCCAATTGTTCGGCCATCGTGATTACGGTTGATTTGCAATTGATGGGCCAGCGTCACAAGGATTTGAAAAACGGTTTGTCCGCCCCGCCCAAACTGACCGTGAAATCCATCGCCAACATGATGACCAAGGCGCATTGGGGCCTTGGCATGTTAGGCACCAAGCGGCGGTTTTTTGGCAATATTGTGGGCCATGCACATGGGGTGTCCGATCCATCGTCACTGTCGACATGGACGGCGCAGGCGTTCGACCAATCGCTGGATTGGAAACGGATTGAGCAGTTCAAAAAACTGTGGGGTGGCAAGGTGATCCTAAAGGGGATTTTGGACGTTGAAGACGCCAAGATGGCTGCCAAAGTCGGGATTGATGCGATCATCGTTTCCAACCACGGCGGACGTCAGTTGGATGGGGCGATCAGTTCGATCCGCGCCTTGGGGCCGATTTTGGACGCTGTCGGCGATAAGGTCGAGGTGCATATGGACAGCGGCATTCGCAGCGGTCAGGACGTGTTGAAAGCTATGGCGATGGGGGCAAAGGGCACCTATATCGGCCGCGCTTATACTTATGGTTTGGGCGCAATGGGCGAGGCAGGGGTGACCAAGGCTCTGGAGGTGATCCACCGCGAACTGGACACCACGATGGGCCTGTGCGGGCGCAAATCGATTGAGGGTTTGGACCGCGATGTTTTGCATGTGCCCAAGGGGTTTTCGGGCGAGTGGGAGTAGCCGCGAAATGCGCGATGAGTTACGCCAGAAAATCATTGAGGTTTGCGATGCCAAAATCGCCAGCAAAGGGGATGGCGTAGGCCTGTCATTCTACGCGTTTTTCAAAAACCGCAATGATGATCCTGACCTGCTGATGGAGGCCGCGACTTGGTGGATTGAGGTTCACCAGTTGGATCACTTTGAGAAAGCTGTGAAGATCAAGGCGATGGTGACGGACGTCTAATATTTTTCGGGAGCTAAATCATGAATGCATTTCATTTCACACCACAGGCCGTACAGTTTTTGACGGACCTTAAGGCCAACAACGATCGCGAATGGTTTGCCGATCACAAAGCCGATTACGAGCTGTATGTGAAAGACGCGACCGTCGCGTTTTCGCGGCTTATGGTGGATGGGTTGGACGGGCTGACAGGGGCCGCGCACCAAAGCAAGATTTTCCGGATTTACCGCGACGTGCGCTTCGCCAAGGACAAGTCGCCGTACAAACCCTATCAACATGTGCTGTTCGCGGCGGGAGATCATCGGCATGCCTCAACCGCGTGGTTCTTTGGTTTGGAGCCTGATCGGTTGATGCTGGGGGCGGGCAAATTCAGCTTTGATGGCAAAGGGCTGGTGCGTTACCGCGAGGCGGTTGCTGGTTCGCGCGGTGTTGAGTTGGCGCAGATCGTGGAGGGGTTGCAGGGGCAGGGTGCTCGACTGAACGAACCCCAGCTGAAACGGGTGCCGAGCGGGTACGACAAAGAGCATCCACGGGCTGATCTGCTGCGTCGCAAGGGGCTGGCGTTGTGGATCGATCTGGATGTGGGTGTTGCGTCTGAGGGGGACTTGGTCGCGACGTGTTTGGCGGAGTTTGAGCGGTTGCGGCCGTTGGTGGGGTGGTTGGACTGCGGATAGAACCGCCACTCATATGACGTGGTTTTGCCATATGACGTGGTTTTGCGCACATTTCCGGGCCATTGCTGCTGCTTTCCAAGATCTGCCATTTATACAAACTGAGAGTTTGACGCGGATTTCAGTCTGTCTGCCGACTTCGCCGACCTTTGGGCTCGGCCTCATGATCACAGATAAACTACAAATTTTCTCAGATACCGATGCTTTCAGTTACAACTAGGACGATGATATTGGCTTTAAGGACCAAAACACGGCTTCTCCCAAAAGTTGATTGCAATCTCAAGCCAAACGCGTTCCATTTGGGAAGTATCGGCTGAATTTCTGAGGTCGCCGTCGGTTTTTTGATTGAAGGAACAATAGATGAAGTCAGTATTATTCAATGTCCTATTTGCTTTGCTGATCCTACCAAGCGTATTACAAGCTGGCAGCGAATTGAACAAATACGATCGGGCGATTGGGCAAGCCTTGGCAGCATACAAAGCATCAGGATGGTGTAGCAGAATCGAGCACTTAGCGGGTAAAGATTTCCAGCAGTATGTTTTTCGCGTCTCAGGCATTCTAAAGTCGCAAGGGTTGAGGAAAAACAAGGTTCGAAAGCTAATGTTTTATGGGAAAACCGACTACCTTAACCATGTAACGGATGTCGTTCTAAATGATAGAGGGATCGGACCCAATCAAATTGATCAATTGTGTTCACTCGCACGAAAAATCGCGGGCACCCAGGACCCAATTGGACGTTTTCTCAAGTCGCCTAACTGAGCCTGTATTGTTATGCAGTGAGCCGAAAGGCATCGGCATCAAAGGCGATTTGGTAGTGCACGCAGAGCAGAATAGGACGGTTAAACACTAGTTTGGCTTGGGCAATTTCAAGTCAGCAAAGACCGATTTTTATTCGAGTATGCCACCTCAAACTTCCCCCCCTTCACATCCTCCCCATTTACGTCTATACGCGCTGCTTCACGCGGGACTACACCCTTGGAGGAGCCCGCACTAACCTAGGAGAATTATCATGGCTAAAAAGATCCCAGATCTTATCGCCGAAGAACGTAAGGGGACAGGCAAGGGGGCCGCCCGCCAAGCACGCCGCGCAGGTCTTGTGCCAGGTGTTGTTTATGGGGGCGGCGTTGATCCACTGCCGATCACCATCCCGTATAACAATCTGTTCAAAATGCTAAAGGCCGGTGGCTTTTTGGCGACGTTGTTCAATCTGAAAGTTGAAGGCCATGACGACGTGCGTGTTGTTTGCCGCGATGTTCAGCGTGATGTTGTCAAAGATTTGCCAACCCACCTTGATCTGCTGCGTTTGAAACGTGACAGCCGTATCGATATGGCGATCCACGTTGAGTTCATCAACGAAGAGGAATGTGTTGGCCTGGCCAAAGGTGGTGTTTTGACCATTGTGCGCCCAGAAGTTGAGCTGAACGTTTTGGCTGGTGACATCCCTGATCACATCACTGTTGATCTGGCGGGTCTGGACCTTGGTGATACGATCACCATTTCCAGCATCACACTGCCCGAAGGCGTTACACCTACGATCACTGATCGTGATTTTGTGATTGCCAACGTTCAGGCGCCAACCGTTGCGACGGCTGAAGAAGACGAAGATGAAGCCGCCGAAGGCGAAGTGGCCGAGGGCGAAGAAGCTCCAGCGGAAGATGGCGCTGCTGAGGAGTAATCCTGCAACGTCAATTTTTGCGAATGTTAAAAACACGGGGCCTGATGGGTCCCGTGTTTTGCGTTTGGGCTTAGGCGGCGTCGCCAACCCGTTTGAAAACCACGACCTGCCCGCGCGATCCAACGGGACAATACGTCAGACCGCTGGCCGACATTTGATCAAAGATTTGTTTGATCACGTGATCAGCGTAAAGTGGTGGGTGCAATTCTATGATCAAAAGTCTGACATGGTCGGGCCAGGGCGTATCAAACAGCCCTTGTTCGCCACCTTCAATATCCATGATCACGACGCTTGGTTTATGCTCCAGCATCAGCTCGCCGATCTTTACGGTGGGGACATCTATCGTTTTGGTGGATTTCCATTTCTTGGCAATTGACGGGTTCAGCGATGAGGCCCAAAAGGCCGCCGTCATGTGAAAGCTGACGTGATCAGCGGTGAAATCATCCGGCACCACGGCGGCGTTGATCACCGTTACACCTTCGATCAGGTTCGCGGCCAAGTTTTTCTCGACGACAGGCACCATTTTCGGGCTGGCCTCAACGCTCATCAGGTTTTCCCCACCGACCAAGCTGGCAATCTGCATGGTCACATATCCAGTCCCGGACCCCAGTTCCAGCACGCGGTCACTCTCGATGATATGTTTTCGGGCGGCAAAGGTTTCCTGCCCTTCATAGCGTTCGCCCTCAATGGACTTTCGGATGCTGTCGTTCATGAGATAATCCGGCAAAAACAGCAGGTATCCGTTGATAAGAAACTTGGCCAACCCAGCATTCCTTTGTTTGGTTTGTAGCGTTGCAACTTGTCTATCAGTTTCCCTATACTGATGCAGTAAAATTCAATCGGAGAAATATGCGTGCGCCTGTTTGTTGGTCTTGGAAATCCTGGTGTAAAATATGCACACAATCGCCATAACATTGGGTTTATGGCGCTGGATCGGATTGCATCTGATCACGGGTTTGGCCCGTGGAGGCGCAAGTTTCAGGGCCAGGTTTGCGAAGGCAAGCTGGGGCGTGAAAAGGTGATCCTGTTAAAACCCGAAACCTTTATGAACCTTTCGGGGCAATCGGTTGGCGAGGCGATGCGGTTTTACAAGCTCGCCTCTGATGCCGTGATGGTGTTTCATGATGAGCTGGATTTAGCACCCCGTAAAATCCGCGTCAAACAAGGCGGCGGGCATGCAGGGCACAATGGGTTGCGTTCCTTGCATCAACATATAGGCGAAAATTATGGACGAGTGCGGATCGGTATTGGCCATCCGGGGCACAAGGACCGGGTTTCGGGTTATGTGTTGCATGATTTTGCGCGTGCTGATGCTGAATGGCTCGACGACATGTTGCGTGGGATCGAGGATGGGGCGGCGTATTTGGCGGATGGTGACAGCGCCAAATTTCTGAATGCGATTGGCTTGCGGATGGGGGCGCCGGCCACAGCGAAGAAGGCTGATAAACCAACCGCGCCCAAAGCTGCCCACGTACAAGAACAGCCTGATGAGCGGACGAAAGTGCAAAAACTAATGGATAAATTTAGATAGAGGTGTCGCATGTCCAAGTCGCAGTGGGAATTCTGGATCGACCGCGGCGGCACATTTACCGACGTGGTCGCGCGCCGGCCAGACGGGGCGTTGATCACCCACAAACTGCTGTCAGAAAACCCCGAGCGTTATGTTGATGCAGCGGTTTACGGCATTCGCGAGATGTTGGAATTGCCCGCCGATGCTCCTCTACCGACGGGGGCCATTTCGGCGGTGAAAATGGGCACCACAGTGGCGACCAATGCCTTGCTCGAGCGCAAGGGCGAACGCACCCTGTTGTTGATCACCCAAGGGTTTCGCGATCTTTTGTTGATTGGCTATCAGACCCGCCCAAAGCTGTTTGATTTGGAAATCAAACGCCCTGATTTGCTCTATGAAGATGTGGCCGAAGTGCCCGAACGCCTTGATGCCGATGGTGGTATTGTCACACCGCTGGACGAGGTGGCAGCCCGCCGCGCGCTCGAGACAGGTTTTGCCAAGGGTCTACGCGCGGTGGCGGTGGCGTTCTTGCACGGCTACCTAAACCCTGCACACGAGAAACGCGTTGGCGAAATCGCCCGCGAGATCGGCTACACGCAGGTTTCCACAAGCCACCAAGTGTCACGCTTGGCCAAACTGGTCGGGCGCGGTGACACCACAGTGGTGGATGCCTATCTGTCGCCAATACTGCGCGGCTATGTTTCGCAAGTGGCCGACGCGCTCGACGTTGGCCAAGGCGGTTGCGAGCGGTTGTTGTTTATGCAGTCGAACGGCGGCTTAACGGACGCCAGCCTGTTTCAAGGCAAAGATGCTATTTTGTCGGGGCCCGCAGGTGGTATTGTCGGCATGGTCAAAACCGGCGAGGCAGCGGGATATCAACGCTTGATTGGCTTTGATATGGGGGGGACGTCCACCGATGTCAGCCACTATGCTGGCCAGTATGAGCGCAGTTTTGAAACCGAAGTCGCAGGCGTGCGGATGCGCGCCCCGATGATGGACATTCATACGGTTGCGGCGGGTGGAGGCTCGATCTTGACGTTTGGAGATGGGCGTTATCAAGTTGGCCCTGAAAGCGCAGGCGCTGATCCAGGCCCGGCCTGTTATCGACGTGGCGGGCCGTTGACAGTGACAGATTGCAACGTGATGTTGGGCAAATTGAACGCGCAACATTTCCCACATGTGTTTGGGGTAAACGGTGATTTGCCGCTGGATGTTGACGTGGTACGGCAAAAGTTTGTGGCATTGTCCGGCGAAATTGCGGCTGCCACCGGACAGCCCCAAGAAACACCCGAGGCCGTGGCCGAAGGCTATCTGCGCATTGCCGTGGATAATATGGCCAATGCGATCAAAAAGATCAGCGTGCAGCGCGGCCATGATGTCACGCAGTATACCTTGCAATGCTTTGGTGGGGCAGGTGGGCAACATGCTTGTTTGGTTGCAGATGCGCTGGGCATGAGCCGCGTGTTTGTGCATCCCTATGCAGGTGTTTTGTCGGCCTATGGCATGGGCTTGGCGGAAATTCGTGCGCTGCGCGAGCGCCAAATTGATGTTGGGTTGGCAGAGGTGGTGTTGGCCGCCGAGGTGTTGGCGCTGATCCGTAGCGAGGCCGAAGATGAGGTGCTTTCACAGGGCGTCGCGCAACTTACATGTGTTGAAAAGGCCTACCTTCGTTATGATGGTTCACATCAGGCGCTTGAGGTGCCTTTTGGTGGTGCTGACGACATGCAGGCGGCGTTTGAGGCTGTGCACAAACAACGGTTCGGGTTTATCTCGCCTGAGCGCGCCATCCTGTTTGACATGGTCAGCGTTGAAGCCATCGGCGAAACAGGAGAAGCACCGCAAGGGTTGGGCTTTGCTGGCGGCAGTGTAGACCCTGTAGCCACAGTGGCGTTCTATAGTGAGGGCACGTCGTCTGATGCGTCGCTTTATGAACGCCAGAATTTGGCCGAAGGGTTAAGCGTCGTTGGCCCTGCGATTATCACCGAGACCACGGGCACGAATATCATTGAGGCGGGTTGGATCGCGCGGGTCGATGGGTTGGGCAACTTGATCATTGAGCGCGGTGTCAAGAAACAGCGCGCCTTGGCGGCAGGCACGACGGCGGACCCTGTGTTGTTAGAGGTCTTCAACAACCTGTTCATGTCGGTGGCGGACCAAATGGGCGCGACCTTGGCCAACACCTCTTGGTCGGTCAATATCAAAGAACGGCTGGATTTCTCCTGCGCAGTCTTTGATGAGCGTGGCGATTTGGTGGCCAACGCACCACATGTACCTGTGCATCTGGGGTCAATGTCCGACAGCATCAAAACAGTGATGCGTGATAACGCGGGTAAAATCCATGATGGCGATGCTTTTATGCTGAACTCGCCCTATAACGGTGGCACGCATCTGCCCGATGTCACTGTGGTGACGCCTGTGTTCGTTGAGGGGCGTGTGGTCTTTTGGCTTGGATCGCGCGGGCACCACGCTGATATCGGCGGGCGCACGCCAGGGTCGGCGCCGCCCGACAGCCGTCATATTGATGATGAGGGTGTGTTGATCGACAACATGCGTTTGGTGCGGCGCGGCGTATTGCAAGAGGCCGATGCTGTGGCTGTGTTGGGGTCGTGCAAATACCCCTGCCGCAATATCCCGCAGAACATGGCGGATCTAAAGGCGCAAGTGGCAGCGAATGAAACCGGCCGCCAAGCGTTGTTGGGGGTGGTGCAGCAGTTCAGCTTACCTGTCGTGGATGCCTATATGGGCCATGTTCAGGATAACGCCGAGGAAAGCGTGCGCCAAGTAATCGAGCGTCTTAGGGATGGCGCATTCAGCTATCCATTGGACAGCGGCGCGGTGATCAAGGTCAAGGTTACGGTGGATGCCACGGCCCGCGTGGCGGTGATTGATTTCACCGGCACCAGTGCGCAAGATCAAGGCAATTACAATGCGCCTTTTGCGGTTTGCTCGGCCGTGGTTTTATATGTGTTTCGCACGCTGGTTGGGGCGGATATTCCGCTCAATCAAGGTTGTTTGAAACCGCTCAAAATCATCGCGCCTGTGGGCACGATGTTGAACCCCGAATATCCGGCTGCGGTGATTGCAGGCAATACAGAAGTGTCACAAGCGACCTGCAATGCGCTTTATGGAGCGCTGCATGTGATGGCTTGCTCGCAAGGCACCATGAACAATTTCATCTGGGGCAACGAAGACTTTCAGAATTATGAAACCATTGCGGGCGGCACGGGGGCTGGACCTGGATTTAGAGGTTGCGACGCCGTGCAAACTCATATGACCAATACGCTGATGACGGACCCAGAAATACTGGAAAAACGGTTTCCAGTACGGTTGGAGAGCTTTGGCATTCGGACAGGATCAGGCGGGATCGGCAAGTGGTCCGGTGGCAACGGGGCAAGGCGTGTGATGCGGTTCTTGACGCCTGTGACCGTGACGACACTGTGTTCGCACCGCATCGTGCCACCATTTGGCGTGGATGGTGGTGCCGATGGTGCTGTCGGACGGAATGCCGCAGTGTTTCCAGATGGGGCGCGTGTTGAGTTAAAGGGCAACGATGAAATCAACCTACCAGCGGGCGGTGTGTTTGAGATGTTAACCCCAGGCGGTGGCGGCTGGGGGCAGTAAACTTCTTTAAAAGAAGTTTGTAAGAATTTTTCAAAAATTCTTGGTTCTTGAGGCAGACGTTTTAACACAAAAAACCCCCGACAATTTCGCCGGGGGCTGGTTTTGTTTTCTTTGAATAGGCTTAGCCTTCGACCGCGTCCTGTGGGAGGATCAAGTTCAGCACAATCGCAATGATCGCGGCAGGCAGAAGCCCTGTGCTCATCAGCATTTTTGCCGTATCAGGCAAAAAACTCATAGCGTCCGGCACTTGTTGCATACCCAAACCCATTGTCAGGGCCACCGCGAAAATAACCATGTTGCGTTTGTTCCAGTTCACTTCGGACAGCATGTTTACGCCCGCCGCTGCCACCATGCCAAACATTACTATCACGCCGCCGCCCAGCACAGGGTAGGGGATGGTGTTGACGTAGGCTGCGATTTTGGGGCTGAGGCCGCAAATCACCAAGAAGATTGCACCAATGGTCACAACATGGCGGCTCATGATGCCGGTCATCGCGATCAAGCCAACGTTTTGCGAAAATGAGGTGTTTGGCAGTGCGCCAAATGCGCCGGCAACAGCCGTGCCCAACCCGTCCGCAAACGTAGCACCTGAGATTTCGGCATCTGTGGCTTCTCGGCCTGCGCCGCCTTTGGTGATGCCGGACACGTCGCCAACGGTTTCAACCGCTGAGACAAAAGCCATAAGGCACATGCCAATGACGATGGCCCAGTTGATCTCAAACCCGAATTTGAACGGCATTGGCACGCCAAAGGCAGAGGCAAAGCCAACTTTGGAATAGTCCACCACGCCAAAGACAAAATGCGCCACCAGATAGCCTGCGATCAGGCCGATCAGCACAGCCGCCGCTGACACGAAGCCCTTAAAGAAGAACTTTACCGCCAAGGTCACGATGATCACCGTAAAGGCCATAATCCAGTTTTGGCCGCTGCCCCAAGTGGGTTTGGACATGTTGAAACTACCAGCGCCACCGGCTGCATATTCAATGCCAACCTTAATCAGCAAAAGTCCGATCATCAGCACGATCAGGCCTGTCACCAGTGGCGGCAGGGCGAACCGGATTTTACCGATGAAAAAGCCAAGGATAAAGTGGAACAAGCCGCCGATCATAACGCCTGTCATCAGCCCCGGAAGGCCAGCAACACCGGCCCCCGCAACCGCAGGGATCATCACTGGCAAAAAGGCAAAGCTGGTGCCCTGAACGATAGGCAAACGCGCGCCAACCGGACCCATGCCGATGGTTTGGATCAAGGTGGCCAATCCTGCAAACAGGATCGACATTTGGATCATGTAATTAAGGGTTGGGATATCCGCCCCTGGCGCGCCAAAGCCAAATCCAGCCGCTCCGGCAACGATAATTGCAGGCGTTACATTGCTGGCAAACATGGCCATGACGTGCTGAATGCCCAGTGGAATAGCCTGTGCTAATGGGGGCGTATAATTGGGATCGCGCAGCTGCTCTGGCGTCCCGATGGATGTATCTGTCATTGTCTCTCTCCGTTTGTACGCGCTATTTTTATGGACTTAATCCTGTGCGCTTTTGGGTTTAATGTTGTTTGTCTACCATATATGGCGTTTTCAGCAAATGTTCTTCTAGATTTGGTGTTGTTCCAATGCGATCCACCACAGTGAACAGGCCTGGGGCTGCCAAGGGGGTCAGCACGCCGTGCCATGTCCCCCGGTGATAATTGATGCCTTGTCCGGCCCCCGCAATAAAGGCGCGGATGTTGACCGGTGTGCCGTTGTCATCTTCGGCCACGGTGACCAGATAGGCGTCCAAACTCATCGGAATGAACGCCTGCGCGCCATCAGGGTGGCGCTCCAGTAAATCCAACGCATAGGGCAGCGCACGAGGCTCGGCTTTGAACACGGAAATGCCGGCACGGCCATCGGCGCCGAAATCCAGCTGGGCGCGGTCATGATAACGGCCGCAAAATCCGTTGTTGATGATCTTGTCGGGCTTGCCGACGGCCTCAAGCACATCACCAAAGGGGGCAAATGCATCGGACGTCAGCGGTTGGGCTATTATCTGGATCACGGCAGCACCAAGGCGGGATGACGGTTCACGTCCTTATAAAGCAGATAGCGAAATGGTTCGTCCCCTGTAGCGATACAGGCCTGTGGGCAAAAGGCGCGCAGCCACATGAAATCTCCCGGGCCAACCTCGACCCAGTCCTTGTTCAACAAGTAACGGGCGGTGCCTTGCAGCACGTATAATCCGTGCTCCATGATGTGGGTTTCCAGAAATGGGATGCGGCCACCGGGTTGAAACGTAACGATGTTGATGTGCATGTCGTGGCGCAGATCGGCAGGGTCAGCAAAGCGTTGCGTGGCCCATTTTTGGTCGGTATCCGGCATGTAGTGAAATTCACTTGCCGCATCCGAGGTGGTGAAATGTTCGGGCACGCCAAGGTTGGGGGCAGGCACATACCGTTTGCGGATCCAATGGAAACACAGCACTTCGGCGCCGTTGTTTATTACAGTCCATTTGGCACCTGCGGGCACATAGGCATAGTCGCCCGCGGTCAGGGATGAGTTAACGCCGTCAACGGTTAGGCTCATTTCGCCACTGGCGATAAAGATGCCAGCCTGCGCGCCCGCGTCTGGTTCGGGGGCATCTGAGCCGCCACCGCTTTCGACCTCAACCGCATATTGCGCAAAGGTTTCGGCGAACCCTGTGAGCGGGCGGGCGATGATCCATGTGCGGGTTTTGTGCCAATCGGGCAGCAGGGACGTCACGATGTCGCGCATGGTGCTGGCGGGCAACACGGCATAAGCAGGCGTGAACACCGCGCTGCTTTCGGGGTTGTCGTCTTTGTCGGGCAGGCCACCCATCGGGAAAGCGTAAGTCATGGCAACAGATCCTTTAGGCGGTAATGTGCGATGCGTTCCACTTGCGCACAGGCGGTTTCAAATTCGACATCGGTGGCGTTGTTGATGCGGGTCTCAAAGGCCGCCATGATGCTGGCTTTGTCGTGGCCCCGCACCGCGATGATAAAAGGAAATCCGTGCTTGGCCGTGTAGGCGTCGTTTTGCTGGGTAAAGGTCGTGCGTTCGGCATCTGTCAGCGCGTCCAGCCCTGCGCTGGCTTGCTCCGATGTGCTCTCGTCTGTCAAGCGCTTGGCGGCGGCCAGTTTGCCAGCCAAATCAGGGTGGGCCGTCAGTACGCCCAAGCGGGCGGCGTGATCGGCACGGCGAAAAATCCGACATAGGGCGTTGTGCAACCCGATGGCGGTGTCGTGGGCTGCGCCAAGTTCCAGCCCATGCGCGCCTTTGGCGATCCAAGGGGAATGCTCAAAGATGCCGCCGTAATTGGTGACAAAGGTGTCAACGTCCATCCGGCTGGGGCGCTCGTACCGCAGGTTGGGGTTTTCAGCGGCCCAATGGCGGGCGATGTCGATGCGGCGCGGGGTCCAGATATGGTCAAACCCTTGGATATATTCGATGAACTTTTTCAGGCCCGCCAGCTTGCCGGGGCGGCCAATCAAACGGTTGTGCAGCCCGATGCTCATCATCTTTGGCGCGCCCTCTGTGCCTTCGGCGTAAAGCACGTCAAAGGCATCTTTCAGGTATTGATAGAACTGCTCGCCAGTAATGTAGCCGGGTGCCGTGGCGAAGCGCATGTCGTTGGCCTCGAGTGTGTAGGGGATGATCAGCTGGTCGCGATCATCGACCTCGGTCCAATAGGGCAGATCGTCGTCATAGGTGTCGGAGATATAGTCAAAGCCACCTTCCTCGGCCACCAAGCGCACCGTGTTGACTGAACATCGGCCCGTGTACCAGCCCAGCGGGCGACAGCCGACCACTTCGGTGTGAAGGGCAATCGCGTCAGTGATGGCGGCGCGTTCTTCGGTCTCGGACATGTCTTTGTGCTCGACCCACTTCATGCCGTGGCTGGCGATCTCCCAATCGGCGTCCAACATGGCAGCGACCTGAACCGGTGAGCGGGCCAATGCGGTGGCGACGCCGTAAACGGTGACGGGGATATTTGCGCCCGTGAACAGACGGTGCAGACGCCAAAAACCGGCCCGCGCGCCGTATTCATAGAGGCTCTCCATGTTCCAGTGGCGTTGATCCGGCCATGGGGCCGCGCCGGGGATGTCGGACAGGAACGCCTCAGAGGCCGCGTCGCCATGCAGGATGTTGTTCTCGCCGCCTTCTTCATAGTTGACCACGAATTGGACGGCAACTTTGGCCCCGTCTGGCCAATTGGCGTTGGGCGGGTGTTGGCCATGGCCTTGCATGTCGCGGGGGTAGCGGTTCATTGAGCTGGCTCCTGATTATGGTATACGTATATACGAATAGTTGGTGCGGATTTTCAATTAATTCTTGAAAGTCTTGACGGTGATAAAGCCTCTCGATTTTTGTGCCGCTTCAGGTCAGGGTGGGTAAAACGAAAGGGTGACTGATATGGCTGACGGATATTTGACGACACATGTTCTGGACACGGCGCGGGGGCTGCCTGCGGCGGGGATGGTGATTGATCTGTTTTCGATCGAAGGCGAGACCCGCACACATATCCGCAGCATGACCACCAATTCTGACGGGCGCACGGACAGTCAGATTTTGCCTGCGGGCGAATTTGCTGTTGGGAGCTATGAGTTGGTGTTCCATGCGGGGGCCTATCTGGATGCGGTGGACACACCACCCGAGGCACCACGGTTTTTGGACGTGATCCCGATTAGGTTTGGGGTGTCTGATGACGCATCGCACTACCACGTGCCACTGCTGCTGTCGCCGTTTGGCTATTCGACGTATCGGGGGAGTTGATAGGGCTAATCAAAAATGCCTTCTATGATACTGGATACATTTGAGGCAGCCCAGTCGGCGTGCTCTTTGTTGATGTTTGCACTAGGTTGGAAATACTCGGACAAAAACACACTGCCAGTTGTAGGCACCTTGTTGTAGTCCCAAGCGTTATCATCCGAAAAGATCAAACCATCAGTCAGTTCTGCCAACGTTGCTGCAATAATTCCATAACTTAGGTTTGTAATAGGGCGCTGCCCTGCTGAACGGCGCAAAGACCAGGAATGGTTATGGTATCTAGCGCTTTCGATAATCCTGTTGAACGAGGGCTGGTGATTGGGAGCGGTGTTCAGTTCGGTAAGAAGTAACCACGAATTTTCAGAAAAATTTCCGTAGTCGTTGTTTATTGGATGACAATGTACGTCCGTCCCACCGGGGACACCGCCGATTGTAAGCCATGCATTCGATGATTGTGGCCACATAAACGGCTCATCTGGAGTGGCTTCTCTGGCGCTATCGTTTGAGAAAATTTCTGCTTTTAGCTTTATTCGGTCTTTGGCCCCGATATCGGAAAGGTACTGGTTGATATTCCTCTCGGACGGCTTGACTATTTCGCCAAAAGTAATGTTTAGGTTCGTCGATGGTATGACATCAAAGGTCGTAGCCATTATTATACTTCTCTCGTTTAGTACGCCATTTTGGCTTTGCTGCGTTCGGTGATGAGTTCGACGAACAACTGCTCTCTAGTGTCTTTGATTTATGCGATGGAATTGCAGACAATGCTACTGCTGATGGAAAATACTGTCACGTCCGGAATCAAGGCGAAGCCGCCGGACGATCGACGGCCCGCCCCATCGGGTCGGCGATTTGAGGGTTGTGTGATGGCTGGTTAGGGCGCGTGAACTTTGCAGGAATAAAGTGTCCAACTGAAGGACTTGTCGCCAACCCGGCGGTCCGTCGTTCGTCCGGCTTGCGAACTACAGCCCTGCCGTTTGCCGCGCCATTTCGGCTTTGCAGCGCTCGGTGATGAACTCCACGAACAACTGAACTTTGGTGTCTTTTATTTTATGCGGCGGATACAAGCAAACCAGTTGGGTTTCCAGCGGGGGCGTTGCGGTGGCGACGGGGATTAGTGCGCCGCTGCGCAGGTGTTCTGCCACCTCGAACACGGGTTTTAAGATGATGCCGTGGCCCTGCAAGGCCCATTCGGTCAGCACGTCGCCATCGTCAGATTCAAACGGGCCGGAGACTTCGTAGCGCTCGACGCCTGTGCCGGCTTGCAAGGCCCATCGGAATTCTTGCGCGCCGGGGTAGCGCAGATTTAGGCAGGCGTGATTGTCTTTGATCAGCGCGTCGCCGTCCGCTGGATTGCCACGCCCTGCGATGTAAGCAGGGGCGGCGCAGAGCAGGCGGGGGCAGGTGGCGATCGAGCGCAATTTCAGCGAGCTGTCAGCCAGTGGTCCCATGTGAAAAGCCACGTCCAGCCCCTCGGCGGTGATGTCGACCAAACGATCCGACAGGCGCAATCGGACCTCGATCTGCGGGAATGCCGCTTTGAAATCAGGCACAAACGGCGCGATGAAACGACGGCCTACACCCAAGGGGGCGGCGACAAACACGGTGCCGCGGGGGTTTTTCTCGGCATCGATAATGTCCGCCTCGGCCTCAGCGATGGCCGAAAGGATGTTATGGGCCCCTGTGTAAAATACCTTACCATTTTCAGTGGGTTGCAGCGCGCGGGTCGTGCGGTTGAATAGCCGCACACCCAGGTGTTTTTCCAGCTCGGAAATCCGGCTAGAGGCCACGGCGGGCGAAGTGCGTTGATCGCGGGCGGCGGCGGACATTGAGCCAAGTTCGTAAACCCGTACAAACATGCTGATATTCTTGATATAGGCCATATTATTATCAATTTCCTATTGAAAGTATTCACCCATTTAACGGATTAACAGAAAAGAGGGTTTTGGTATAGGTTGGTAAAAAAACGGGGAGCGCGACATGGATATGATAATTTTTGAGGCGTGGTTAGAGTTCGCTGTGCGTTGGGTGCATGTGATCACAGGCGTTGCTTGGATCGGATCATCGTTCTATTTTATCGCGCTGGATTTGGGGCTGCGAAAAGCGCCCGATATGCCGGACGGTGTGCATGGCGAAGAATGGCAAGTGCACGGCGGTGGGTTTTACCACGTGCAGAAATATCTGGTTGCGCCAGAGCGGATGCCGGAACATTTGATCTGGTTCAAATGGGAGAGCTACACGACTTGGCTGTCCGGTTTCGCGATGCTGATACTGGTCTATTACATGGGGGCCGAGCTTTATCTGGTAGATCCGAATGTGCTCGATATTCCGGCGTGGCAGGCGATCTTGATCTCGCTAGGGTCGCTGGCCTTTGGTTGGATCATTTACGATCTGATATGCAAAAGCAAATTTGGCAATGACAACACGCGGCTGATGGTGCTGCTGTATTTCATCCTTGTGGCCATGGCTTGGGGCTATACGCAGGTGTTTACTGGACGGGCTGCACTGCTGCATTTGGGGGCGTTTACGGCCACCATTATGTCGGCAAACGTGTTCTTCATCATCATGCCGAACCAGCGCATTGTGGTTGATGATTTGCTGAATGGGCGTGCGCCTGATCCGAAGTACGGCAAGATCGCCAAGCAGCGCTCGACCCATAATAATTACCTGACGCTGCCGGTGATTTTTCTGATGCTGTCGAACCATTATCCGCTGGCGTTCGCGTCGCAATATAACTGGCTGATCGCATCCTTGGTGTTTTTAATGGGCGTGACGATCCGCCACTATTTCAACTCCAAGCATTCGGGCAAATCTGATCCGACATGGACTTGGTTGGCGACCGCGTTGTTGTTCTTGGCAATCATTTGGCTGTCGACGTTGACCCATCCCGTGGCCGATGACACCGAGGAGGCGGCGCTCGCCCCGTCTATCCAGCGGTTTGTGGATGCCGACGGGTTTGAAGATGTTTACGATGTGGTGGTTGGCAATTGTTCGATGTGTCATGCTGCAGAGCCCGGGTACGACGGCATTCCATGGGCGCCTAAGGGCGTACATTTGGAGACTGAGGCGCAGGTCGCCTTTGAGGCCAAACAGATTTTTCTGCAAGCTGGCGTGACCCATGCGATGCCACCGCCAAGTGCGTCGTTTTTGGAAGAAGAAGATCGTGCTTTGATCGTGGCATGGTATCTGGCCGCGACGGGCAGCTAATTCGGGTTGCAGTTGTTCTGATGTTATATTATTACATGTGATAGTATAACAAAGGATGTGACCATGCCGACCCCAATTGCGTTCCATAAACATGACCATTCCTGCTGCGAAGGTGGCGTGCTTGAGGTTGCTGATCAACGCGCCCGCGAAGCAGGTCTGAGGCTGACGCCGGTTCGGCGCAAAGCGTTGGAAATCCTGTTAGAGAACCACCGCGCGATGGGCGCTTATGAGGTGTTGGAGCGTCTGGCCGAAGGCGGCTTTGGCGACCAGCCGCCGGTTGCCTATCGGGCATTGGATTTTCTGGTTGAGAACGGCTTGGCACATCGCATTCGCCGCCTGAATGCCTATGCGGCATGCATGCATCCCGAAACGGATCACACCCCCGTCTTTATGATTTGCCGCGTTTGTGACGCGGTGGCCGAGGCGTTGGCGCAAGATGTGCGCTCGGCTGTGCGCAGTGTGGCGGACGCGGCCGAATTTGTTGTTGAGCGGGTCAATGTCGAAGTGTTGGGCCTGTGCCCGACCTGTCAGGAGGCCACGAAATGAGTTTAGTTTCTGCCAAGGGCGTTTCTTTGAAATACGGCGGTACGCTGGTGTTGCGGAGTGTTGATCTGAGCATCGAAGCGGGTGAAATTGTCACGGTGATTGGCCCAAACGGGTCGGGGAAATCGACGCTGTTGCGGGCGCTTTTGGGGGCCAAGGAGGTCGCAGAGGGGCAGATCACGCGTAAAGATGGGTTGCGGATTGGCTATGTGCCACAGCGGTTGGCGGTCGAGGCCAATATGCCGTTGATGGTGGGGCGGTTTTTGTCACTGCCAGTGCGCCACGACAAAGTTGAGGTCCGTGCGATGCTGAAACGTGTCGGGATGGCAGGGTTTGAGGCCCGCCAATTGACCGAACTTTCGGGCGGGCAATTTCAACGGGTGCTTTTGGCACGGGCGTTGTTGGGCGAACCCGATATCTTGATGCTGGACGAGCCAACGCAGGGGTTGGATCAATCCGGCGTGGCTGGGTTCTATCAGTTGTTAGAAGAAGTGCGCCAGGAAATGGGTTGTGCTGTTTTACTGGTCAGTCATGATTTGCATGTGGTGATGTCGGCGTCGGATCGGGTGATCTGTTTGAACGGCCACATCTGTTGCGAGGGCACGCCGACGGTGGTGTCAGCGGCGCCAGAATATCGGGCGCTATTTGGGGCGGGGACGCTTGGAACTATGGCGCTTTATCAGCATACACACGATCATTCGCATGAGGAGCACGGCCATGACTAATTTATGGATGCCAGTATTGGCGGCAATCGGATTGGCCTTGGCGACAGGGCCGCTTGGGGCCTTTGTGATCTGGCGGCGCATGGCGTATTTCGGTGATGCTACGGCACATGCAAGTATTTTGGGAGTGGCGCTGGCTGTGGCCGGGATATTGCCGCTGTATTTGGCCGTGTTTTTGGTGGCGTTGATTATGGCATTGATCGTCAGCGCGTTGCATGGACGCGGTCATACGATGGATGCAACACTGGGGGTGATGGCCTATGCGGGCCTTTCGCTGGGTATGGTGGCGGTGTCATTTACGGCGCAGCCCGAAGTCGAGCTACATGACTTTTTGTTTGGCGATATTATGCGGGTCACATCAACTGATCTATGGGTGATCTGGGGTGGGGTGCTGGTTGTTTTGGCAGGTCTGGTTTGGCGTTGGGCACCGTTGCTTACGTCAACATTGAACGAGGATTTGGCGGTGGCATCGGGATTGAAACCGCGGCGCGAGCAATTGGTTTTGACGCTGGCGCTGGCGGTGGTTGTGGCCGTCGCGATCAAGGTGGTGGGCGCCTTATTGATCGGCGCGATGTTGATCATTCCGGCGGCCGCCGCACGCGGGGTGTCACGCACGCCTGAAGGTATGGTGATTGTCGCTGTCTTGATCGGGGCTGTGGCCAGTGTTTGCGGGTTGATGGCATCCGTGCAGTGGAGCACGCCAGCGGGGCCAAGCATTGTGGTCGCGGCGTCGCTTGCGTTTGGATTAAGCGCGATGTTTGCCAAACGTCGGTGAGGCGGCGCTCATCAAGCCTTACGGCTTTTTTCGCGGGCTCGCGGGCCTCATCGTTTGTCGTAATACAGACCCACGACGTGTTCCGCCTCGGCAAAGAACAACCAACGTTGGGCCAGCAACCCGATGATGTGGGCGACAAGTGCAACGATGCTCAGATCAAAGCTGCGGTCTGAGATCATCGCCAGCAGCATCGGCGCGACATAGGCCAAGGTAAAGGCGATGATACGCAGTTTAATGGCGTGTTTGCGGGCGACGACATAGACCATTTCCGTCAGCAAATAGTTGGTGCCGGAATGGGGTGGCTCGTACATGCGCACCTTGCCTATGTCGCCCAGCCCCGTGGCGGTTTCAATGCTGTGACCGCGTTTGGTAAAGCGTTTGTCGCCTGCGTCCCAGACGTAGATTTGGGTCAGGGCCGCGAGGCCGATAAAAAGGATTGTGCCAAGGCTGTCAGCGGCCAAAATGGCACCGCCGCCAAGCGCCAGCAGGATGAACAGCAGTGAGGTGCTCCAATGGTTCCAACGCGGCACGGTTTTAAGTTGCGCGTACATCATTGAGGTGGTGTAGACCGTGATCAGGGCCATGATAGCACCTACAATGCCCAACGGCGGCATCGAGATGTTCAAAAAGATGTTGGCGGCGGCGAAGATGCCCATCGCGGTGAGCGTCAACACAGCCATCCATGCCTCACGCGACAACCAGCTGCTGCGCCATTGGCTAAAGGCTTTGAGTGCGTTCTTAGGGTTTCCAAGGTGGAAGGTCGAGGCGATCAGCCCGCCAACAGCCATGGCAAAGGCGACAAAGAAATATGGGAAGGCAGCCCAACCTTGGGGGGCTGGAATGCCGATGCCAAGCCATGCTAAAAAGCCAAAGCCAAGACCGGAAAATACGGTGAAAAAGATCACGGAGGGGGCGGGATGCATCTACAGAGCCTCCAATGCTTTGTCGAGCCAGCCGAGGAACCCTTTAGGGGTTTCGGCAACAGGGGATAGGGCTGTGGTTTCAGCCTCTTGCAATGTGTCTTTGGGCCTTGGCGGCAGGTATTTGTTGACGGGCTTGGTGCCCAGTTCAGGCATCAAATCCATGCCACTGCGTTCTGCCACCAACTTGCTGACATCACTGTCGGGATCAGCAAAATCGCCAAAGTGGCGCGCGCCAGAGGGACAGGTGCGCACGCAGGCTGGGATGCGATCCTTCTCAGGAAGGTTTTCGTTATAGATGCGGTCAATGCACAGCGTGCATTTCTTCATCACGCCGGCTGTCTGGTCCAATTCGCGGGCGCCATAAGGACAGGACCACGCACAGAGACCGCAGCCAATGCAGGCGTCCTCATCGACCAAAACAATGCCATCCTCGCCGCGCTTATAGCTCGCACCAGTTGGGCAAACAGTGACGCAGGGGGCGTCTTCGCAGTGCAAGCAGGATTTGGGGAAATGCACGGTTTGGGCACAGCCGCCGGTGTCTGGTTGGACCTCAAAACTATGGACGCGGTTTAGGAATGTGCCTGACGGTTCTGCGCCATAAGCATCCATATCAGACAGCGGAGCACCATAGTTTTCGGTGTTCCAACCCTTGCAGGAAATCACGCAGGCCTGACAGCCAACGCAGGTGTCTAGGTCAATCACAAGGCCAAGTTTGCGCGTGGTTTGCGCCGGAAGAGTGGTCATTTCGCTTTGCCTTTCCTGCGTGAATAGTAGCTTTGCACCATGTTTTTGCCAATAAAACCTGTCTTGATGTGATCAAACCACAAAGCGGCTGGCAATAAGTCAAACAATGCAATTCCGCCACCGCGCAGGACCGGAATACGATTGATTATCAGCTGATCTATCAGATCGTCACGTAGGAATTGTTGTACCGTGAATCCGCCATCAATATACAGGTTGTTGTAACCTTTTGCATTCAAGCTGGTGGTGATTTCAGAGGGCGTTCCTTTTAACAGATAGGCCTTGTCGGCGTAGCCCTGTGGCAATTCTGTCAACTGGTTTGAAAGCACAAAAACCGGTTTGTCATAAGGCCAGTCGCCAAATGAATGCACCATTTCAAATGTCTTACGCCCCATCACTAATGCATCAATACCTGCCATGAAATCTGCAAAAGAGCCATCGTTAGGATCGAAACTCTCGCCCTCGGTCAGCCATCCGACACCGCCATTGGCATCTGCAATGAAGCCGTCAATACTTGCGGCGATATAAACTATGTTCTGCCCTGTCATTTTCCGACCTTCCACGAGAGGTTTTTGGGGCCTTTACCAACCGGTGACTTGATCGGCGGGAAGGTGGGTTGGGATTGCGTAGGGGGGGCGACCTTTTTGATCTTGACCTTTAGGTCGAACCACGCGGCTTGACCAGTAACAGGGTCCGAGTTGTTCCAGCGCATGCCGTCCTTTTTGGGTGGCAGCAATTCGTGGATCAGATGGTTGAGTAAGAAACCTTTGGTGGCCTCTGGGGCTGCTTCGTCCAACGCCCAAGTACCCTTGCGTTTGCCAATTGCGTTCCATGTCCAGACGGTGTTTTCATTCAGAGCGGCCATGTGCGAAACAGGGACGATGATTTTGCCATGTGGCGAGGACACTTGCGCCCAATCACCCTCGCTGAACCCATGTTGCTCCCACAGTTTGGTCGGCACAAACAGCGGGTTATGGCCATGAATTTGGCGCAGCCACGCGTTTTGGCTGCCCCATGAATGATACATCGCCATTGGCCGTTGGGTCAGGGCGTTGATGGTGAATTCGCCGCCATCTTCGGCCGCGTCCTCGTTGGGGGAATACCAAATCGGCAGCGGGTCCATGGCGCGTTTCAGCTGGTCGCGTAAATGCTCCGGCGGTTGGTGTTCGCCGATGCCCTCTGCGGCAGCTTGGAATTTACGCATCGGTTCGGAATATACCGAAAACAGGTAAGGGTTCTCGGCGTCGAACAGGCCGACTTCGACGGCCCATTTTTGGTAGGCCGCGTTCCACGGTTTGAAGTAGCTGGCCTCTTTTGGGATGTGAGTTTCAAAGAAACCACCGTTGTCGATGTAGGCTTGCAACTGGTCTGGGTTTGGCTCGCCTCTTCCAACGCCCGTGCCGTCCTTGCCGCGAAAACCTGCCAGCGGGCCGATGCCGGGGCGGCGTTGGTGGTTGACGATATAGTCGGCGTAATCTTGATAGAGCGCGCCGCCAGCCTCATCGGTAAAGCAGGGCAGGCCCAGTCGTACAGCCAGATCAATCAACACGGATTGAAAGCCGCGCACGTCGCGATCCGGTTCCACCACGGGCCAACGGATGCTGTCGGCCATGGCGTCCGCTTCGCAAATCGGACGGTCCAATAGGCTGATACAATCGTGGCGTTCTAGGTAGGTGGCGTCGGGCAGGATCAGGTCGGCATAGGCCACCATTTCGGACGAATAGGCGTCGGAATAGATGATGCGCGGGATCACGTATTCGCCGTCCTCGCCTTTGTCCGTCAGCATTTTCATCACGCCTGATGTGTTCATGGACGAGTTCCAAGACATGTTGGCCATAAACATAAACAGCGTGTCGATCTTGTAAGGGTCGCCTGCGTGGGCGTTGGAAATTACCATGTGCATCAGCCCGTGGGCCGACAGCGGATTTTCCCATGTGAAGGCCTTGTCGATGCGCACGGCCGTACCGTCAGGTTTGAGGCCGAGGTCTTCGGGCCCTTGCGGATACCCAAGGTGCGGGCCGTTCAGGGGTTTGCCCGGTGTGACGTCGAAATGTGGTTTCGGGTGGCAATCGACGGGTTTGGGGTAAGGCGGTTTGAAGCGAAAACCACCGGGGGCCTCTACGCTGCCCAAAATGATCTGCAACATGTGCAGGGCGCGCGCGGTTTGAAAGCCGTTGCTGTGCGCTGAAATCCCGCGCATGGAATGAAACGCCACGGGGCGGCCTTGCATTTTGGCGTGTTTGTCACCACGAAAATCGGTCCACGGGATGTCCAGCTCAAAGGCCTCGTCAAAGGCGACGCGGGCGATGTCGGCGGCGATAGCGCGGATGCGGCTCGCCGTGATGCCACAGCGTTCCGCGACTGTGTCGGGGGCGTATTCATCAGACAGATAGCGTTCAGCCATCAGTTGGAACACGGTGCGATACGGCGTCTTGCCAACTTTGTGGCTCGCGCCCAAATCGGGTTTCACGCCTTTTTTGTCAAAGGCTGTGGGCTTGTCGGTTTTGCGATTAATCACCAGCATTTTGCCTGCCTTATCGCGCAGGAACATGCCGTAGTCATCAGACTTTGGATCGTCATTGACCAGACAGGGCGAATTGGTGAACTGCGCGAGGTAATTCAGATCAACCTTGCCCGCCTTTAGCAGTTCATGCACCAGCGCCAGAATGAACAACCCATCCGTGCCAGGCGTGATGCCGACCCATTCGTCGGCCACGGCATTGTAGCCAGAGCGCACAGGATTGACGCCATATATCTTGCCGCCATGCGCCTTTAGGCGGCCAATGCCCATCTTGATGGGGTTTGAATCATGGTCCTCGGCGACGCCAAAGAACATCAGCAATTTGGCGCGATCCCAGTCGGGTTGACCAAATTCCCAAAATGCACCGCCCATTGTATAGATGCCTGCCGCCGCCATATTAACGGAGCAAAACCCGCCGTGGGCCGCGTAATTCGGGGTGCCAAAATCTTGGGCCCACATGCCAGTAAAGCTTTGGGATTGGTCTCGCCCCGTGAAGAACGCCAACTTTTCGGGGGCGGTTTCGCGCAAGGGTTTCAACCAGCTGGTGGCGATTTCCAGCGCCTCATCCCATGAGATATCTTCGAATTCGCCCGAGCCACGCGGTCCGATCCGCTTCATCGGGTTCTTCAACCTTGAGGGCGCATTCACCTGCATGATCCCGGCGGACCCCTTGGCACAAAGCACACCTTTGTTGACGGGGTGGTCTCGATTGCCCTCAATATAGGCAACTTTCCCAGCCTTCATATGCACGTTGATGCCACAGCGACAGGCACACATGTAACAGGTGGTTTTGCGGACCTCGTCCGAGACCTTGGGCGAGGTGTTAATCGCAGGCTGCTTATGGGTCATTCGGGTCCTTGTTCGCTTGTTGATTGTGACGGTACGAAATCGGCATTTAATATGCAATAATTTCTATGTATGGTGTTTGCTTGGTCAAATCAGCGCTCGTTTATGGGCACATAGGGGCGCATTTCTGGGCCATTATACAGGGTCAATGGGCGGATCAGGATGTTCGAGCGGCGTTGTTCAAGGCATTGGATAACCCAACCTGGAACACGGCCAATCGCAAATATTGGCACGTATAGGTCCATCGGGATGCCGTGCAATTGGTAAATCACGCCTGAATAAAAATCGACGTTCACGTTTAGACCGTGGCGGGCGTAGGGGTGCATCGCCTCGACCACGGCTTGCAAAATGTCGTACCATTCTGGTTGACCCACTTCTTGGGACAGTTTTTTGACGCCGTCACGCATGTGGCGCGCACGAGGGTCTTCGGCGCGGTAAACACGATGGCCAAAGCCGGTCACGGCCTCGCGCTTGGCGCGTTTTGCTTTTACGTAGGCGGCCGCATTGTCGGCGCTGCCGATTTCGGCGACCATTTTCATCACGTCCTCGGCGGCCCCGCCATGGGCTGGACCCGCGAGGGTCGCCAGTGCCGTGACAATCGCGCCGTGCAAATTAGCGTCGGTGCCAACCGTGACACGGGCGGCAAAGCTGGACGCGTTGGAGCCGTGTTCAGCGTGCAGGATGAAATCAACATCGGCTAGGCGGGCAGCGTCTTCGCTGGGCTTTTCCCCCTTTAGCATCCACAACCAGTTGGCGGCGTGGCCAAGGGTCATGTCGGGGGCAACCGAAGTGCGCCCGTTGCGAATGGCGTGGTGGGCGGCGACGATCATCGGCACTTGGGCGGTCAGTTTGATCCCGTTGTTGATGAAACCCTCTTCAGACGTATCGGTGCTGTCGACGTCCAGTGCAGCGAGGGCCGAAGCGGCGGTGCGCAGCACGTCCATCGGGTGGCCGGATTGGATTTGTTCGATCACTCTGTAGATTTCAGACGGCAGATTGCGAGCGGCTTTGAGCCTAGCATCGAAATCGGCCAGTGCGGTTGCTGTGGGCAGCTCGCCATAGATCAATAGATAGGCGACTTCCTCAAAGGTCGACTGGGTGGCCAGATCGTGGATCGAATAACCGCTGTAGGACAGCTCGCCCTTTGCGCCATCGATGTGGCTGGTGGCCGAGCGTTCAAAGTAGATGCCTTTGAGGCCGCGATTGATCTTGACGGGATCGGTCATATCGGTGTCCTTTCGAAAGAATTGAAAGAGGATGTTTTGATGTCGGTTCTAGAAAATGCATATGCACGGGCACGCGAGCGCAACCTGCGGGTGGTGTTTCCCGAGGCAGGCGAAGACGCACGTATTGATGCCGCGATGAGCCGCTTAAGCGCCGAAGGTTTGGCCAATGCCGTTGGGTTGCAAGATGTGGATGACGCGCAATTGGCGGCGCTGCTTGCGACCCGCCCGATGAAAGAAGCCTTGGCGCGGCGCATGTTGCAAAAGCCGCTGATCCGCGCGGCAGCTATGGTGGCTGCGGGACAGGCTGATGTAATGGTGGCTGGTGCCGTCAGCGCGACTCGGCGCGTGATTGAGGCGGCATCGATTGCGATTGGCATGTCGGATGGCGTGAAAGTGCCGTCATCGTTTTTCTTGATGGTATTTCCGGACGGGCGCGAATTGGTGTTTGCTGATTGCGCCGTGAATGTTGCGCCTGATGCGGCAGCGCTGGCCGATATTGCGCGTGCCTCAGCCCGGTCAGGTGCGGCGCTGTTGGGCGAGGCCAAAGTGGCGCTGCTGTCGTTTTCCACGGGTACGTCGGGCTCGGGGGCTTCGGTCGATGTGGTGGCTGAAGCCGCTGAAATGCTGGGTGATGTGGTCGGCGAAGCCTGTGGCCCTGTGCAGGCCGATGCCGCGCTGAACGCGTCAATCGCGACGGCCAAAGGCGTCCGTGGGGGCGATGCGAACGTATTGATATTCCCGACGTTGGACGCTGGCAATATCGCGTATAAATTGGCGCAGGAATTGGCGGGCGCACAAGCGGTTGGCCCGTTCTTGCAGGGTTTTGCAAAGCCCGTTTGCGATTTGTCACGCGGCGCGAGCGTTGACGACATTGTTGCCGCAACTGCCGTCACTGCAGCGCTGTAGGGGAAGGTGGGGGCACGTTGCGAAATGTTAGCCCCCGATCAGTGACAGCGCGTCTTTGGCGATCATGCGTTCTTCTTGCGCAGGGACCAGCCAGACGGCTATTTTTGAGGTTTCAGCATGCAGTTTGGACGCGTTTCGGTGATTGGCATCAGGGTTCATTTTGACCCCGAGCCATTCAAGACCGCGCAATATTCGCGCCCGCACGGCGATGGCGTTTTCACCGATGCCGCCCGTAAAGGCGATGGCGTCGACCCCTTCCATCGCAGCGATTAAGGATCCAGCGTGACGCAGGGTCCAGTAGCAAAAATGTTCAATCGCAAAGTCACTGTCAGCTGAAGCGTCCAGCATCAGATTGCGCATGTCGGATTTGCCGCCTGAGAGGCCGAGCAGTCCGCTTTCGTTGTTCAAGATCGCTTTGACACGTTCGACCCCGTGTAATTCCACCAACCGCAGCACCGCGTTGGCGTCAATGCCGCCGGATCGTGTGCCCATGGTTAAGCCATCCAAAGGCGAATAACCCATCGTGGTGGCAATGGATTGGCCGTTTTTGATCGCGCATAGGCTGGCCCCATTGCCAAGATGAAAGGCCAGCAGGCGAGAGGGCAGTTTGTCGCCCATCAGTGGCGGCAAGGATTGCACCAATGAGCTGTAGGACAGCCCGTGAAATCCGTAGCGCCGGATACCTTGGGTTTCCAACATTTTTGGGATCGCATAGCGGGTGGCGACGGTTGGGTTGCTGGCATGAAAGGCGGTGTCAAAGCTGACGTATTGCGCCAAGTCGGGGGCAGCTTTGGCAAGGGCGGTGATCGCGGCTAGGTTATGCGGATTGTGCAGTGGGGCCAGCGGTGTGCAGGCGGCAATCTCGGCCTGAATTTCGGGCGTGATGCGTTGCGGTTGGGTCAAGGTCGCGCCGCCATGCACCACGCGGTGGGCGGCTGCGCGCAGCATATCGGGCGTGGTGCCAAGCGCTTTGAGTGCGCCTAAAATGCAAGCCAAGGCGGCGGCGTGATCGGGCAGGGACGTGGTCTGTGTTTGGCCATCAACCGTTAGGGTGCCAGCCCCGCCAATGTTGGCAGCGAGACCGGCGTGTTTTTCAACAAGATCTGTGTCAAACAAGGCAAATTTGACGGAGGAGGAGCCAGCATTCAAGACAAGAATGTCACCGGATGCCGACTCCTGATCCAGCATTGCGTTACACCTTTTGCGCGCGCATATCGGCGGCTGAAATACCAGCCACAGAGACAGGTTTTTTCATCGCGTCACGGCGGAACGGCTCGCCCAATTCTTGGTTCAACAGGATTTCGATGAAGGTGGTTTTACCCTCTTTCATCTGTGCCTTAACGGCCACGTCTAATGCGCCTGTCAACTCGTCCATCGTGGTGACTTGGACGCCTTCCAAACCACAGGCCTGCGCGATGCCCGCATAGGAAACATCAACGTCCAATTCGGTGCCGACAAAGTTGTCGTCATACCAAAGTGTGGTGTTGCGTTTTTCCGCACCCCATTGGTAGTTGCGAAAAATCACCATGGTGATGGCGGGCCAATCATCGCGGCCCACGGATACCATTTCGTTCATCGAAATCCCGAAGGCGCCGTCACCGGCAAAGCCCACGACAGGCACATCAGGGGTGCCGATTTTCGCGCCGCAAATGGCGGGAAAGCCATACCCGCAGGGACCGAACAGCCCGGGGGCCAAATACTTGCGGCCATCCTCGAATGTCGGGTAGGCATTGCCGATGGCGCAGTTGTTGCCAATGTCCGACGAGATGATCGCGTTCTTTGGCAGCGCCGATTGGATCGCCCGCCACGCCATGCGCGGTGACATTTTAGCAGGCTCGCGATCGCGGGCGCGCTCGTTCCAAGTGGTGCCCACATCGTCGTCCTCGTGGTCCATCGAGGTCAATTCCTGCGCCCATGCCGATTTGGTTTTGCTGATGGTGGTTTTGCGTGCGTCGCGGCCGTCGTCGCCAGCCGTGGTGGACAGACGGGACAAGATGCCGTTCGCAACCTTTTTGGCGTCGCCGATGATGCCAACGGTGACACGTTTGGTTAGGCCAATGCGGTCTGGGTTGATGTCGACCTGAATGATTTTGGCCTGCGTTGGCCAGTAATCAATGCCGTAACCTGGCAGGGTAGAGAACGGGTTCAAGCGGGTGCCAAGCGCCAGCACGACGTCGGCTTTGGAAATCAATTCCATCGCCGCTTTGGAGCCGTTGTATCCCAGTGGGCCAACCGACAGAGGGTGCGATCCTGGGAAGGCATCGTTGTGCTGATAGCCGCAAGCGACGGGAGCGTCGAGCGTTTCGGCCAGTTTCATTGAGGCATCAATCGCGCCGCCGATGACGACACCAGCACCGTTCAGGATGACGGGGAATTTGGCGGTTGAGAGCAGATCAGCGGCTTTGGCCAAGGCCTCTTCTCCGCCGGAGGGGCGCTCGAACTCAACGATCTGCGGCAGCTCGATATCAATCACTTGGGTCCAGAAATCGCGTGGTACGTTGATTTGGGCCGGAGCTGAGGCGCGTTTGGCCTGCAAGATCACACGGTTCAGGGTTTCGGCGATGCGCCGTGGGTCGCGGACCTCTTCTTGGTAGGCGACCATGTCTTTGAACAGGGCCATTTGCTCGACCTCTTGAAAGCCGCCTTGACCGATGGTCGCGTTGGCGGCTTGCGGGGTGACCAACAGCAGTGGCGTGTGGTTCCAATAGGCGGTTTTGACGGGGGTGACGAAATTGGTGATGCCGGGGCCGTTTTGCGCGACCATCATCGACATTTTGCCTGTGGCGCGGGTGTAGCCATCTGACATCATGCCCGCGTTGCATTCGTGGGCGGCATCCCAAAACTTGATTCCGGCCTGCGGAAACAGATCGGATATCGGCATCATAGCCGAGCCGATAATGCCAAAAGCATGTTCAATTCCGTGCATTTGCAGCACTTTTACGAAGGCTTCTTCGGTCGTCATTTTCATGGCAAGTTCCCTTTGGCTATACTTTGTGAGGCAGCAGTCTGCCATGCAATATGGCGACACTTCACCTGCAGGGATAGGGCTTGGCTTGGTTCTGGAATAGGGCCAGTTCAAATTGCTTGTTAAGTCCAGTTAGCGGCGCGGGAACGCGGTGGCGCTCTGACCCGTTTCTTGCTCTTTCAATGTGCCACTCGTCAGAATAGCATGAAACGGGTCGTCCAAGCATCGTGGCAAACGATAGGCAAGCGTCATGCAAATCTAGAAAGGCATGACAATGGAACTGAAAAACAAAACAATCATCATCACTGGTGCAAGCAGTGGTATTGGAGCAGCCGCGGCGTTGTTGTTCGCGGCAGAAGGGGCCAACGTTGTGTTGGGTGCGCGCCGTGAACGCGAGTTGGAGCAATTGGTCGGACAAATCAGCCAAAGCAATGGCAATGCAATCTGCCTGGCCGGAGATGTCACTGATGAAGCCTATGCTACGTCACTGACCGGGCTGGCGGTTGAGAAGTTTGGCGGCCTTGATGGGGCGTTCAACAATGCGGGCATGATGGGCGAGATGGGGCCAATCCCGGAAATGGACACCACAAACTGGCACTCCGTCCTTGAGGCGAACCTCTCAAGCGCGTTTTTCGCGGCCAAGGCGCAGATCCCTGTTCTGAAGGAACACGGCGGAGGCGCTATCGTTTATACCAGCTCTTTTGTCGGGTTTAGCAATGGCGGGATGGCCGGAATGGGGGCCTATGCAGCGTCAAAGGCCGGGATGCTTGGGCTGGTGCAGTCTTTGGCTTCGGATCATGCGGGTGACGGCATTCGCGTCAACGCCGTTTTACCTGGTGGAACTTTGACTGCGATGGCGGGGGATGATCCTGCGGGGCACGAATTTATCGCGGGGTTGCATCCAGTGAAACGTTTGGCGGAGCCACAAGAAATTGCACAGGCGGCGCTGTTCTTGCTGTCAGACAGGGCCAGTTTTGTCACCGGTACACCGATGGCTGTCGATGGCGGCATGGCTGTTCGGTTGCTGTAAACGATCTGCCGTTGGTGAAGATTTTACCAACGGCAGGTTTTCCGTTTCCGTGAACAGAACACCAATCCATTGCCTGTTAGATGCCGAATATTTGTTGACCGATTGATAAAAAAATTGCACGCTTTGACCATTCAGCCATCTGGGAGATAGCAATGAGTATTCTGACAACATGGACACGGCGCACGGTTTTGGCGTCATTGGTTGCGGCGGGGGCAATGATGTCCGCGAATGCCGCCATGGCCGACAAGGTCAAAGTGGCGGGCATCTTTACGCTGCCAGTTGAGCAACAATGGATCAGCCGTATCCACATCGCGTTGCAAGCCGCCCAAGAACGCGGCGACATTGAATATGTTTATTCCGAAAACGTAGCCAACACGGATTATGAACGGGTGATGCGCGAATATTCGGAGGCAGGTCAGCAGTTGATCGTCGGCGAAATTTTCGGACTGGAACGCGCAGCACGTAAAGTGGCGGCGGACTATCCTGAGACAGCATTCTTGATGGGTTCGTCCTTTGAGCCATCGGGCGACAACCTGTCGGTGTTTGACAACTTCATTCACGAGCCAGCCTATCTTTCAGGCATGGCAGCGGGCGCTGCGAGCAAATCAAACGTCATCGGCATGGTCGGCGGTTTCGCCATTCCTGAGGTGAACCGGTTGATGAACGCCTTTATGGAAGGTGCGCGCGAAACCAACCCCGAGGTCAAATTCCTCGTGAACTTTATCGACAGCTGGTATGATCCGCCCAAAGCCAAAGAGAGCGCGTTCGCGATGATGGATGCGGGCGCGGACGTTATGTATGCGGAACGTTTCGGCGTGTCGGATGCGGCGCTTGAACGCGGTGCTAAAGCTATTGGCAACGTGATCGACACTTCTGCTGATTACCCTGCAACGATCCTGTCGTCGGCAATCTGGCACATGGAGCCCACCATCGACCACGCCATCGCGGCAGTTGCGGCTGGCACCTACAAGCCCGAAGACTACGGCCAATTCAGCTATATGGCTCATGGCGGCGGCTCGGTGATTGTTGATGCGGCATTGGTCGCGGCTGATACCGTGTCAGCCATTGACGCCAAGAAAGCGGCGATCATGGACGGCTCGTTCACAGTGACAGTCAACAACGAAGAGCCGGTCTCGGACAAATAGAAAGCGAGGGGCGCTGGTGTTGAATTGGCGCCCCGTTTGCATATGGAAAAACCCCTTATCCTGACCCTCGGTGGTCTGACGAAGCGCTTTGGCGAGGTCGTCGCCAATGACGCTATTGATCTGACCCTACATCAAGGCGAGGTGCTGGCGCTGCTCGGTGAAAACGGTGCTGGCAAAACCACGCTGATGAACATGCTGTTTGGCCATTACACGCCGGATGCAGGATATGTTGAAATCATCGGCGAAGACGGTGTGGCCAAACGTCTGCCTGCGGGCAACGCCCAAGCCGCGATCGATGCGCGGATCGGCATGGTGCATCAACATTTCACCTTGGCCGAAAACCTAAGTGCGCTGGACAATATTTTGCTGGGTTCCGAGAGCCTGTGGGGCTTGCGGCGTAACCGACGTGCAGCACGGGCCAAGATTGAAGGTTTGATGCAAGACTCAGGTCTGATTGCGCCGCTGGACGAGAAGATCGGCGCGCTGTCGGTCGGCGAGCGGCAACGGATCGAGATTTTGAAAGCCCTATTTCACGACGCCCGCGTGTTAGTGTTGGATGAACCCACCGCCGTGTTAACGCCACAAGAGGCGGACAGCCTGTTTTTGGCCCTGCGCAAGATGGTTGCGAATGGGCTGTCGGTGATCTTCATCTCGCATAAACTGCACGAAGTTTTAGCGTTTTCCGACCGAATTGCGGTGCTGCGGCACGGCAAAAAGGTCGGCGAGTTGATCACTGAAGATGCGGACAAAAACCAGATCGCGACCTTGATGGTCGGCGAAGAAACGGCCCTGCCAGAGCGCGAGGCCTGCGAAACAGGGGCGCCGATTTTGGAGCTAACAGGCGTAACAGTGCAACGCGAAAACGCGCGTAACTCATTGAATAACGTATCACTTTGTGTGAAGGCAGGCGAAATCGTCGGCGTGGCGGGCGTGTCTGGCAACGGGCAGTCGGCACTGGCGCAATTGATCTCGGGATTGACGCGGCCTGACAGCGGAACGATTGCCCTAAGCGGCGATGTGGTGCGCGCGCCGACTCCCAAAAGCATGATGAAAGCCCGCGTTGGCCGTATCCCTGAAGATCGGCATCACGACGGCGTTGTTGGCTCTATGACAGTGGCTGAAAATCTGGTGTTGGAGCGGCTGGACGACAAGGACGTGCAGCGCGGCGGCTTTTTGCGAAAGGCGGCGATCGCGGATCACGCAGAGGATTTGATCAAAGCCTACGACGTGCGCGGCCCCGGAGCGCAGGCCCGCGCAGCATTGTTGTCAGGCGGCAATATTCAAAAGCTAATTTTGGCGCGTGTGTTGGAAAAAGAACCGCTTGTGATCCTTGCCAACCAGCCCACGCGGGGACTGGATTTCGGCGCAGCGGGTGAAGTGGCGCGCCGGCTGATGGAGGCCCGCAAACGTGGTGCTGGCGTTGTGCTGATCTCCGAGGATTTGGACGAGGTACTGAGCCTTGCTGACCGTATTGTGGTGATGCACGATGGGCAATTGATCGAGGCTGGCACGCGGGATCGCGCCGCAATTGGACTATTGATGGCGGGGCAAACAACATGATGACGATTGAGCCACGCGGTGGCATTTCACGGTCAATGCAGTTGGCCATTCCGGTGATCGCAGCTCTCTTTGCGCTGGCAATCGCCGCCTTGCCGTTGGCCTTTGCCGGTGCGCCGATCCTGCCCGCCTATAAGCAAATGTTCCTTGGGGTTTTTGGCTCGGTGTTTTCATTCACCGAAATGCTGACACGCGCCACGCCGTTGATTTTCACCGGTTTGGCAGCGGCCATGGCGTTTAAAGCCAAGTTGTGGAACATCGGCGCTGAAGGGCAGTTATACCTTGGCGCGATGGGCGCTGTGGCTGTGGGCACGGGGCTGGTGGATGGGCCCGCAGTGTTGATGATTCCGCTGGTCATGCTGGCG
Source organism: Marinosulfonomonas sp. (assembly GCA_033851955.1). Classification (GTDB taxonomy): domain Bacteria; phylum Pseudomonadota; class Alphaproteobacteria; order Rhodobacterales; family Rhodobacteraceae; genus Profundibacter. Next base: position 66,866 of record JAWSVK010000011.1, on the reverse strand, counting down.
GGGGCGGCGGCTGGTGCTGCTGGAATGCTTGGCCCTGCGATTTTGAAAACACGGTTCGGGGCGGATGAAGTCGTGACGTCGCTGCTGTTGAATTTCATCATATTGATTTTCGTTCAGATGATGCTCGAAGGCCCGTTGAAAGACCCGATGAGCATGGGCTGGCCGCAATCCGAGCCGATTTTGGACAACGCCGCGTTGCCACGTTTGATGGACCGGATGCGTATTCACAGCGGCTTGATCGTGGCGCTGATAGCGGCCGTGGTCGCGCAGATCGCGCTGAGCAAAACCACATGGGGTTTCAAAATTCGCGCCGTGGGTGAAAACGCCGCCGCGGCCCGTCACGCAGGTATTGGTGTGAACCGGACCCTGCTGGGTGTGGCCTGTATTTCAGGCGCTTTGGCTGGGCTTGCGGGGGTTAGCGAGGTCGCGGGGTTGAAGGGCTATTTGACCACGGATCTGTCACCTGGATACGGATATTCCGGCATCGTCGTGGCGATGTTGGCGGGGCTTTCACCGATCGGCGTGGTGATTGCGGCGCTTTATGTGGCCAGTATTTTCGTTGGGGCCGACAGTATGAGCCGCGCCATGGGTGTGTCGAGTTTTCTAGCTGACTTGGTGGTGTCCCTATCGCTGATCTCGGTCTTGGTCGGCGGATTTTTCGCGCGCTACCGGATTAAATTTAGCCGCAAAACGGGGGCGAAGTCATAATGGATATGCTGCAATTTTTCTTTGACCAAAGCTTTTGGGCGGCCTCTTTACGTATTGCGACACCGTTGATTTTTGGCGTATTGGGCGCGTTGTTATGTGAACGCGCCGGTGTGCTGAACCTAGGTATTGAGGGCATTTTTGTCGTTGGTGCAATGGTCGGCTGGATGACGGTTTATGCAGGGGCGTCACTGTGGGTCGGGGTGCTTGCCGCGGCCAGCGGCGGGGCGTTTTTCGGCCTGATCCATGCAATTTTGACGGTGCCTTTGGGGCTTTCCCAACATGTCTCGGGCTTGGGCATCACGTTGTTTGCGACGTCTTCAGCATCCTTCCTGTACCGTACTTTATTACCAGATGTTTCCTCACCGCCACGAATCAAAGCGTTCCAGCCGATGGATGTGCCGTTCCTGTCCGACATCCCGTTTTTCGGCCCTGTGGTGTTCCAGCAAACGGCGATGACGTGGCTGGCGTTGATATTGGTCGGCGTGGTCTGGTGGGTGATCAATCGTACCCCGTTGGGCGTCGCCATTCAGGCGGTTGGCGACAATCCGGATGCAGTCAATGCGCAAGGCTTGTCGGTTTATAAGCTGCGGATTGGGGCCGTGATGGCAGGGTCGGCCTTGATGGCGCTTGGCGGGGCTTTCCTAACCATGTCGACGTTTAACGCGTTCTTTTTCGGCATGGTCGGAGGGCGCGGCTGGATCTGCATTGCGCTGGTGATTTTCGCCAGTTGGAGGCCGGGTAAGGCCTTGTTGGGCGCGTTGTTGTTTGGCATGTTCGATGCGTTTCAGGTGCGTTTGCAAACCGAAGCAGGTGCGATCATTCCGTCGCAGATATTTTTGATGGCACCCTATGTTTTGTCTATCGTGGCACTGGTGTTTGTCGCTCGGAAAGCCGAATATCCGCGGGCGTTGTTACAGCCTTGGTTCAAGGGCCACCGATAGGAGTTTTGCGATGAGTTTTGATCTGCTGGTGAAGAATGCAGTGCTTCCCGATGGCTCTTCGGCCAACGTTGGTTGTGCAGGTGGTAAAATCACTGCCGTTGGGCGCGATGTGACAGGGGAAGCGGGCGTTGTGTTAGATGCCGAAGGGCAGCTGGTTTCGCCGCCTTTCGTGGACCCACATTTTCATATGGATGCGACACTGTCGCTGGGGCGGCCACGGATGAATACTTCAGGCACGTTGCTTGAGGGCATCGCGCTTTGGGGCGAGTTGAAGCCGATCCAAACGGTGGATGAAATTGTTGATCGGGCCATGCGGTATTGCGATTTGGCAGTGTCGATGGGGATCGGTGCGATCCGCAGCCATGTGGATGTTTGCGATGATGAACTCAAAGGCGTTGACGCGCTGCTTGAGGTGCGCAAACAGGTTGCGCCCTATCTGGACCTACAACTCGTGGCCTTTCCGCAAGACGGCGTTTTACGTGATCCAACCGCGATGCAAAACCTGCTGCGTGCTTTGGATCGCGGCGTGGATGTTGTTGGCGGCATCCCGCATTTTGAACGTACCATGGCGGATGGGACCGAGTCCGTTCGCCAACTCTGCGAAATCGCCGCGGACCGTGGTTTGCGGGTTGATATGCATTGCGACGAGTCTGATGATCCGCACAGCCGCCACGTTGAAACACTGGCCTATGAGACCACTCGTTTGGGGCTACAAGGACGGGTGACGGGCTCGCATCTGACCTCGATGCATTCCATGGACAATTACTATGTCAGCAAGTTGATTTCACTGATTGCCGAGGCGCAATTACACGCCGTGCCGAACCCATTGATCAACATCATGCTGCAAGGGCGTCACGACACATATCCCAAACGTCGCGGCCAAACGCGGGTGCCTGAACTGCGCGACGCTGGTGTGAATGTGGGCTTTGGTTCGGACTGTGTGATGGACCCTTGGTACTCCCTTGGGCGTGCTGACATGTTGGATGTCGGGGCGATGGGGCTGCATGTCGGGCAGTTGTCGTCACGGGCGGATATGCGTTGGTGTTTTGACGCTGTGACGGTGAATTCTGCCAAAGTCATGGGGCTTGATGGTTACGGGCTGGACGTTGGCTGTGATGCCAATTTCGTGTTGCTGCAATCGGATGACACCATTGAGGCGCTGCGGCTTCGGGCGCACCGATTGGCAACGGTGCGCGGCGGCAAAGTGATCGCGCAAGCGCCACGGGTGGAACATGTGTTGGACCTGCCAAAGCGGCCTAAAACGTTGGACCCGTCGGCCTATGCACCAAAGGGCAATTCTGGGTAGTGCACGTGGGTTAGATACAGGCCTTGGGGTGGACTAACGGGCCCGCAAGCGGTGCGGTCTTTGGCATCCAACGCGGTTTGAACATCCTCGGGCTTCCACGCGTCAGAGCCGACCCGCTCTAAGGTTCCGACGATGCTGCGGACTTGGTTGTGCAGAAAACTGCGGGCCCGCAGATGGAACTGAATTTCACGGCCATAGGGGATGTCAAATGACGTGATCCGCAGCTCTTCAATTGATTTGATAGGAGAGGCGGCCTGACATTTTGTTGAGCGAAAAGTCGTGAAGTCATGCTCGCCCAAAAAGATGTCGGCGGCTTGCTGCATGGCGTCGATGTCCAAGGTGTGTTTGACCTGCCAGACGTTGCCACGATCATGGATGACTGGGGGGCGGCGGTTGATTAAACGAAACAGGTATTGGCGCTCAAGGGCGGAAAACCGCGCGTGAAAATCATCGGCGACTTCAACGATGTCTACCACAGAGACCGGCATGGGCCGTAGGTGGTAATTGACCGCATTGGTCAGCACCCATGGCTCCCATGTTTTTTGCAGATCACAATGGGCGACTTGACCGGTGGCGTGCACGCCTGCATCGGTGCGACCAGCGGCTTGGATGCCGGTCAGGGCTGGGTCAAGTTTGCGCAACGCGGCCTCGACCGTGCCCTGCACGGTGCGCATGTCATTCTGGCGTTGCCAGCCACAGAATGGTGCACCATCATATTCGATTTTCATTGCATAACGTGGCATTTTGCATGGGTAACGCGGCTGAGTAAAAATGGCAATTGTCGGCAAGGTATTTATGTCTGCGGCGAGGATATTTGGGGAACAAAAATGGGGGCACTAGGCATTCGGGCCCCGGGCTCTTATCTATGGTGGAGGGTAAGGGGACAGAATGCGGATTTCCGAGGTACTAAGTGGTGTAAGTGGCGGCTGGATTGGCGCAGAAACAACCGTGCGGTTGGGGGTGACGGGGTTGAGCCGCGCGGGGAAAACGGTGTTTATCACCTCATTGGTTGCGAACCTATTGGATCGCGGTCGCATGGGGCAGTTGCTGGGGGTGGGCAATGGCGCCGTTCAAGCGGCATATTTGCAGCCGCAACCCGATGACACCACGCCGCGATTTGAATATGAGGCGCATTTAGCGGCGCTTAAGGCGGACGCACCATTTTGGCCAGAAAGCACGCGCACAGTTTCGCAGTTGCGCGTGACGTTGAAGGTTCAGCCCACAGGGTTGCTTGGCGGATTTAGCGGGCCACGGCTGGTGCATTTGGATATTGTGGATTATCCCGGCGAGTGGCTGCTGGACCTTTCGTTGCTGGGTAAAACCTATGCACAATGGGCTGCTGGAGTTTTGACGGCGATTGCAGGGCGGGACTGCGCCGCTGAATTTTTGGAGCACCCGATTGATCCGGCGGCAAAATTTGAAGAGGTTGAGGCTCAAAATATCGCAGCAAAGTTCACTGCATACCTGCATGCCGCCCGAGACGCTGGATTTTCCGACTGCACACCGGGACGCTTTATTTTACCGGGCGAAATGGCTGGCTCGCCTGCGTTAACATTTGCGCCGCTGTTAGAGCCCGAGATCCATAAACGCGGCTCATTGTGGCGTGAGATGGAACGCCGTTATGAGGCCTACAAAAAGAAGGTCGTACAGCCGTTTTTCCGTGACCATTTTGCCAAGATTGATCGCCAAGTGGTGTTGGTTGACGCATTGGGGGCCATTCATAAAGGCCCGCAAGCTGTTGAAGATATGCGCACAGCAATGGCGGACGTTTTGGAGGTGTTCAAGCTGGGTAAGGTCGGGTTTTTGGCGTCATTGTTCGGGGTGCATAGGGTCGAGCGCATTTTATTTGCTGCCACCAAAGCGGACCATTTGCATCACCGTCAGCACCCGCGTTTGACAGGGATTGTTACGGCCATGTTGCGCAGCGCAAAAGACCGCGCCGATTTTTCCGGTACGCTCACCAGTGCGATGTCGATTGCCTCCTTGCGGGCCACGGTCGAAGAAACGCTTGAGCATGACGGCAAGCGGTTGGACTGCGTGCGGGGCAGATTGTTGGCCACGGGCAAACAGGCGGCGTTTTATCCCGGTGAATTGCCGGATGATCCGAGCAAATTGTTAACCGCAGCACAGCAAGAGGCGGATGCGTGGTTGAATGAAGACTACCAAATCATGAGCTTTGCGCCGTCTAAATTGGAGTTAAAGGCTGGGCAAGGGCCGCCGCATATCCGGCTGGACAAGGCCGCTGAATTTTTGATCGGGGACCATTTGAGATGAGCAAGAAAACCAACGGTCCTGTGTTGATCGAGCTGGACCAATCGCCCAGCGACGTAACCCCAACGACAGCGCCCCCCGTGCCAGATATGGTCGCGCCGCAAGGTCAGGCGATGCAAGCCGTGGCCAGGTTGGCGGCTCGAAAGCCGTCGCGGTTGCGGCGTTGGTTTTGGTCTTTGTTGCTGGGTTTGGTGGGGTTCGCCGCATCTGTGGCGGCATGGGATTTTGTCACGGGGATGATTGCACGCAACCCATATCTGGGGTTAGTTGCGGTTGGGCTGACGGCGCTGTTTATCGCTGTGCTATTGATCATGGCCGTGCGCGAAATTCTGGGTTTTGCACGGCTGAGGCGGCTGGACCATGTGCACCAAGGCGCGGTTACGGCGCTGGCATCGGATGACCTCGTGGCCGCACGCAAGGTTACGGATCAATTGATGTCTCTTTACGCTGCGCGACCAGACACCGAATGGGGGCGGGCCAATTTTGAGGAACGCCACGTCGATGTTTTTGACGCTGACGGATTGTTGGGCTTGGCTGAGGCCGAAGTGATCGCGCCATTAGACACCCAAGCCATCAAGGAAATTGAGGCAGCCGCCCGCCAAGTGGCAACAGTAACGGCAATTGTTCCGCTGGCGTTGGCGGATGTTTTCGTCGCGTTGACAGCGAATTTGCGGATGATCCGACGTATCAGCGAGGTCTATGGCGGACGCGGTGGCACGTTAGGAAACTGGCGGCTGACGCGCACAGTGTTCACGCATTTGGTAGCGACGGGGGCGGTCGCAGTGGGCGACGATTTGATCGGATCACTTGCGGGCGGTGGCGTGGTGGCCAAAATCTCGCGTCGGTTTGGTGAAGGTGTGATCAACGGCGCGTTAACGGCCCGCGTCGGTGTCGCCGCGATGGAAGTTTGCCGCCCATTGCCGTTCATGGTGGCCAAACGGCCCTCGGTTACTGGTTTGGTGAAACGGGCGCTTGCGGGCTTGTTTGGGCGCAGCTAAGCTACCGTAAATATTTTTGGTTAACGTGTGGGGTTTGCTTTGGAACTGTTTTTCTTATTGATCGCACTCTTTTTCGCTTACAGCCATTTTAGTCTAAAGAAATCTGTAACCCAGTTGCAGAACCGTATTACGCGGCTGGAAAACATCGACGCCGATGCCAGCACTGCAGCTGCATCTGGTGAACTGTCTGATGCGGTGGTAGCAAAAGAACCTGAGCCTGAAAGCGGACCTTGGAAACGTAAGGCCAAGAGCGAAAAGGAGCCCCCCGCCCAAATCTCGACAGCCAAAATCACGCCTCCAAAGCGCTATGTGTTTACGCCGGAAAACTTCGCTGCCGTGACGGCTTGGATGAAGGAAAACTGGTTTTACGCCATAGCCGCATTGTCATTGGCGCTGTCGGGCGTGTTTTTCGTACAATACGGCATAGAAAATGGATATCTAAGTCCGTTTTGGCGGGTTATGGGTGCGCTGGGATTGGGGATCTGTTTGGTCGCCGCTGGGGAATGGATAAGACGGCGAACTGGCGATGATGGTGACAGCCACACAGCCTATTTACCCTCGGTATTTTCTGGCGCGGGGCTGGTTGCGATGTTTGCAGGCGTCTTGGCGGCGCGGCAAATGTATGGCTTGATCGGGCCTGAAATGGCACTGCTTGGGTTGGTGGCTGTGTCAATTCTGGCGGTGGTTTTAGGCTGGTTCTACGGGCCGTTGTTGGCAATGGTCGGTATTATTGGTGCTACGGTGGCGCCTTTTCTGGTTGGCGGCAGCTCTGACGATGGTTGGTTGTTTTACTACTACTTTGCTTTAATTGCGGTGGCCGGAATGCTGGTCGACGCGATCAAACACTGGGCCTGGGTGTCGGCGCTGGCGTTGGTGTTCACGTTCATAGCGGCTTGGTTCACGTTTGTTTTTGGCGCTGGCGAGGTGCATTTTCTTGGCTTTGCGTTGATTGCGGCGATCGGTGCGGCGATGATCCCGCCGCTCAAGATCTGGCCGGAACATGCGGGCGAAATGGTTTCAACCTCACTGCAGCGTTACAAAGGGCACAATCCTGAATGGCCAGAATTCCCTACACGGTTGGCAACAGGAGCCTTTGCAGCGGCAACCATTGCTGTGATGCTCGTTTCCCTAAGCACACTGAACGCGACTGAGGTTTGGCTGGTGTTGGGTGCATTGTCTGTATTGCTGGTCATGGCCGTCATTTGGTTTCGCCATGCGCCAGCGCTGCGTGACACGGTTGTATTGGCGCCAATCGCATTTTTGTTCGTGGTGTTCGCCCAGTCAGAGTTGATTGGCGGTTTGTATTTGGCATTTAAGGCTGGTCGGCACCGGTTGCCCGAGGCGGCACCGCCGTGGGATGTGACAGTGATTGTCGTGCTGGCATTGATTGGCAGCGCGATGATATTCTGGCGCAGTTTACGCGAGGCACAATACCGTTTGGTCTGGGCTGGAGGGGTGGCGCTGTTTGCCCCGTTGGTGGTCGCTACATTGGAAATCTGGTGGCAACCGGCCACGGTTTTGGGCCGCGGGTTATGGGCGTGGCACGCGATGGCGGTTGCAATCGCAATGAGCTTGATTGCCTTACATGTGGCGCGTCTGGACAATGAGGACCGTCGCCGCACCGCGATATTTGCCTTGTCCGCCATGACGATGATCAGTTTCGCCCTGATGGTTATGTTGTCATCTGCGGCGTTGACCATATCGATTGCAGTGATGGTGTTGTTGGCTGCGTTGATTGACCGTCAGTTGAATTTGAAACTGTTGTCGGTGTTCGTGCAGGTCGGCGGTGTGGTCGTTGGCTATCGGTTGGTGGCTGATCCTGGCGTGTTTTGGGCCTATGATGCGCCTTTGTCGGAGTTCATTGCAACTTATGGCGCGGTGATTGCTCTGTTTGCGGCGACGTGGTTCATGTTGAAAACGCGCGCGCGGATGGCTGGGATTGTGGTGATGGAGTCTGCCGTTTGGACGCTGTCGGGTATATTTGCTTCAATCGCCCTTTTGCGCATATTTGATGGCGCAGACAATGGCCATGCCTTGGTTGCAGTGTTTGCGTTGATCTGGCTAATTTCATCGGCCAATCAAATGTACAGGATGAAAATTCCGGGGCGGATGAGGTGGGTCAGACTGGGATTGGCATCCGTATTCGGGCTGGTCGGAATGGTTGCGTTGCTGGCGGTTCTGACCGTCGTGAACCCGTTGTTTGCTCGGTATGAGATGGTGCAAGGACCGCCAATATTTGATACACTTTTTGTGGCGTTTGTGCTGCCTGCTGCGTTATTTGGCATCGTTGCGCTGCGGTTTGATCATTTGAACCGCAGGTTTCGGGTCAGTTTGGGGGCGATTGCCACAGGCTTGGTGGCGCTTTATGTTGGCTTGGAAATTCGCCGCTTTTGGCAGGGCAATATGTTGGCAGGAGATGGAACCACGGATGGCGAGCTGTATAGTTATACGGTCGCCATGATGTTGGTGTCGGTTGGGTTGCTGTTTTACGGGTTCTCCAAGCGTTCCAACCTGATTCGCAAAGCGGCGATTATTGGCATTGGCCTGACCATCGCCAAGGTGTTTTTGATTGATATGGCCGGTTTGACGGGGTTGATCCGCGTCGCGTCTTTCCTTGGATTGGGTTTGTCGCTGGCTGGGCTGGCGTGGGTCAACCGGCAGATGATGCTGCAATGGGATCAAGATGACGGGACACCACCAGAGGCGCCTGTTGAGGCGGAAGTGCCAGACGCACCTAAACCTAAACCTAAACCCAAGCAGAAACCAAAGGCCAAACCTAAACCCAAGACTAAGCCCAAAACCAAACCAAAACCAAAAACCGACGACCCTGCAACGGATAAATAAGAGCCTGATTTATGATCATAGGCAAAATAGTAAAGGGCGAAACCTGTGAAATTTGACGATATAATTGATCTGGTGACTTATCCAATTACAGACGTGGGTTTCCAGGATAAATGCCGCGACAGTTTCAACCAAACAGGCGTGTTGGTTTTGCCTGGGTTCACCACCCAAACCGCTATCAAGCGCATTGCTGCTGAAGGGCATGCGATGCGCGATAATGTCTATGCGAAGGCCGAACAACACACAGTTTATCTAAGCCCCACTGACCCTAAATTCGCGCCGGACCATCCGCGTAACCGGATGGTCACCTCATCCAAAGGGTGCCTAACCGATGATCAGATACCGCATGGCTCGCCGCTTCGTACACTTTATGACGCACCGGAATTTCGCAGCTTTTTATGCGCCGTTTTGGGGGAAGAGGCGGTATATGAATACGCCGACCCGTTGTCTTCGATCAATCTGCATTTTGCGGAGCAGGGCCAAGAACTGGGCTGGCATTTCGACAATTCATCATTTGCAATCACTTTGATGGTGCAGCCGCCTGAAAAAGGTGGGCAATTTGAATATGTCACCGATGTTCGTGACGCAGATGCGGGAGAGATGAGCTTTGACGCAGTCAGCGAGATTTTGGACGGGAATGCCGAAGTTCAACAACTGGTTGTTGAAGCGGGTGCGATGGTGTTTTTCCGTGGTCGAAATTCGATGCATCGTGTGGCCCCGAATGAGGGAGAGCGAGCGCGGATGTTGGCTGTCTTGGCCTATAACGCGGCTCCAGACGTGGCATTGTCCGAAACAGCACGGATGACGTTTTACGGCAGAACCGGATAGTTTCGTTAGTTTAGGTTGGGAACGCTGCCAGCCGGTTGGGTCACATCCCGCACCCCCATTCGCAAACCGCGCCCAATACGGTGGGCAAGGGCTGACCACGCCTCGGCCGTGGCGGCGGGCAGGGTGGTTTGCAGCACTTCGTCAAACAGCTTTAGCCAGTCATCGAAATGGTCGGCGCGCACGTTGCCAGCATTCATATGCGCGCGCATTGGATTGCCATCATAGCTGCGTTCCATCAGGATGGCATTGCGCCAGAAACCCGATATTTTGGCTTCATGTGTGGGCCAATCTGTGACGTGGCTGGCAAAGACCGGGCCCAGTGTGGGGTGTTTGCGTGCGGCCGCGTAGAAGCGGGTGACCACCAGTTCGATTTGCTCTGCGGAGATCGGAAAGCGAGGGGGCATAGCAGTCATTTCTGGCGGCCTTTTGGTTTATCTGAAATCATCAATATGGCAATTGAGGAGGTGGCGAAACTGGATGCTTTGTCGCAACCAGCCGCAGTCAGCGGGTTTCTCGTTCTGGCGACAGCGAAGAGTCCCCCGTAAGGGGGCGATGAGCGTCTACTGCAGGCGTCCCAAGGGTGGCAGCATGTCACCGCAGACCAACCGTGTCAGAACGCGTGGGACCGGTGGGATGGTTGAAACTGGGAACAACACGCGGTCACGCAAGAGCGGCAGGATGCGACTGTCGGATTGGTATTGTGGTGTAAAAAGGCGGCTCATGATTTGGTAGCTGCGCACGTGCCAGCGTCTTGCCTTGGCATAGAGCTTGAGCGCGGCGGCCCCATCAGCATTTCTCAAAGCTTGGCGCAGCGCCAGCGCATCCAGCAAGGCCATATTCGCACCTTGGCCCAGTTGCGGGCTGGCGCGATGGGCCGCGTCGCCAATGATCGCCAACCGTTCGCCATATGGTTTGCGCAGGGTGCCGTGGCTGTAGCGGGCCATGGTCATCTGTGCGGGGTCGGATATTTGCTCTGCAAACGGAGCGAACTCGGGCCACAGGCCGCGCGCTTCATTTTTCCAAGCGTCAAGCCCCGCCGCTTGCCAATCCGCATGACCGTCGTGTTTCAGAGACCAGAAGATCGCGGTCTTTTGGCAGCCGTCCAGATCAGGTGTGCCAATTGGCATCGCTCCGATCATTCGGTCGGCGCGTCTGTAAACCTGCGTCAGCCTATCGGTTGGCAATGTGGTGTCGGTGGGCCAGTCAACCGTGCCCCAGATTGCCCCATAAGGCAGGGCACGTGCTTTAAGTGGGGATAAATGAGAGCTGCTGCCACTGGCGTCGACAATCAGATCGAAAGGCCCTTCTTGATGCCCATCTGCAAGCATCAGATGACCCATGTTGGCACCTGTTACTGCCGAGTTTGGGATGATCTTAACACCCTGATGTATCACCACGTTATAAAGCGCGCTGAACAGGGCCGCGCGGTGGATGGCCAGCCCAAAATCCTGGCCTTGGCCACGATCATAAAGCACGTCCAAAACCGACCGTCCGCTGTCAGCCTCATGGCCCAGCATCCGGTTGATTGCTTGGCCTTTGGCCAAAGCCTCATCAAGGGCGCCGATCTTTGCCAATACCTGTTGACCAACCGGTTGAATGACCAGCCCCGAGCCCACCGGCAGAGGTTTTTCGAACTGATCGAACACCACCACATTGTGACCGTCGCCGTTTAGCAACGCGGCGGCAGCCAGCCCGCCAATTCCGGCCCCGGCAATAGCTATATCCAACTTGGTACCCGTCATTTTCCACACCACTTTACGATAGGTCTTTGTGCCTCTATAACAGCCCCATGAACAGCATATTCGCGGCCATAATTCGAATTACGTGCCCGGCGCTCTGAACCAGAGCCGTCGGGACAAGGTGCATGACATGGTCGCGCCGCCCTTCACCCACTAGACTTCCCTACCCTAAGGATGCCACCTATGTGTGCCGATACGCCTGAGACCGCCGATTATAAATCCACTTTGAATCTGCCGAAAACTGATTTCCCTATGCGGGCTGGCCTGCCCAAACGCGAACCTGAATGGTTGGAGCGCTGGGCGCGGATTGGCATTTATGATCGCTTGCGTGAAAAATCTGAGGGGCGAAAAACCTTTACCCTGCATGACGGCCCCCCCTATGCGAACGGTCATCTGCATATCGGTCATGCGCTGAACAAGATCCTCAAAGACATGGTCGTGCGCAGCCAGCAGATGATGGGCCATGAAGCGCGTTATATCCCCGGTTGGGATTGCCACGGTCTGCCGATTGAATGGAAGATCGAAGAGCAATATCGCCAAAAAGGCCAAGACAAAGACGACGTCCCTGTGGTGGATTTTCGCCAAGAATGCCGCAAATTTGCCGAAGGCTGGGTTGATATCCAGCGCGATGAATTCAAACGTCTGGGCATCACTGGCAATTGGGCCGATCCGTACCTGACGATGAATTTCCATGCCGAGGCGGTTATCGCCGCCGAGTTCCAAAAGTTCCTGATGAACGGCACGCTGTATCAAGGCTCAAAGCCTGTGATGTGGTCACCTGTTGAGCGCACCGCCTTGGCCGAGGCCGAAGTTGAGTACGCCGACAAAGAGAGCTTTACGATCTGGGTGAAGTTCCCCGTGCGTGACACAACGAATGAGGCGTTAAAAGGCGCGTCCGTGGTGATCTGGACCACGACACCTTGGACCATTCCGTCCAACAAGGCCGTCGTGTTTTCCAGTGACATCTCCTACGGGGTTTACGAAGTTATGGACGCCCCCGAAGACAACTGGGTGCTGAAAGGCGAGCGTTACGTGCTGGCCGACAAACAGGCCGAGGCCGTGTTCGCCAAAGCCCGCATAACTGACTTTAACCGCGTTTCAGATGCGGGCGACATGTCTGACACGTCCTTGTCGCATCCGTTGATGAGCGCCGAGGGCAGCAACGGCGAATGGGATGACGCACGGGATTTCCGCGCCGCGCCATTTGTGACCGAGGACGAGGGCACCGGCTTTGTGCATTGTGCGCCGTCGCACGGTATGGACGAGTTTGAGCTGTACCGTGATCTGGGCATGTTGGAGCAGGTCATCACCTATAACGTGATGGAGGATGGGCGTTTTCGCGAGGACCTGCCGTTCTTTGGTGGCAAGGCAATTTTGCGTGAAAAGCTGAACAAAAAGAACAAGAACAACCCGTGGGAAGGCGATGCCAACACGGCTGTTTTGTCCAAGCTGTCAGAGGTTGGTGGGTTGTTTGCGCGCGGCGTGATTAAGCACTCTTACCCCCATTCTTGGCGCTCCAAAGCTCCGGTGATTTTCCGCAACACGCCACAGTGGTTTGCCGCGATTGATCGCCCTGTTGGGGATGACAAAGACGACTATGGCACGACGATCCGCGAGCGTGCGTTGCGCTCGATCGATGAGCTGGTCAAATGGACGCCGCAAAAGGGGCGCAACCGCTTGCATGCCATGATCGAGTCTCGCCCTGATTGGGTGTTGTCGCGGCAACGTGCGTGGGGTGTGCCGTTGACCTGTTTCGTCAAGGTTGGCGCATTGCCTACGGACGCGGATTTCTTGCTACGCAACGAAGACGTCAACGCGCGTGTCCTTGCCGCGTTTGAGGCGGAGGGTGCGGATGCGTGGTATCAAGAAGGTGCCAAGGCGCGCTTCCTTGAAGGGCTTGTCGACATGGATGCTTATGAGCAGGTGTTCGACATTTTGGATGTCTGGTTTGACAGTGGATCGACCCACGCCTTTGTTCTGCGTGATCGCCCAGACGGCTCGGCTGACGGGATTGCTGATCTTTATCTTGAAGGAACCGATCAGCACCGAGGTTGGTTCCATTCCTCAATGTTGCAGTCCTGCGGCACCAATGGTCGCGCGCCTTATCGCGGGGTTTTGACGCACGGGTTTACGCTGGATGAAAAGGGCATGAAGATGTCCAAATCATTGGGCAATACCATCGTGCCGGAAACGGTTGTCAAACAATATGGCGCTGACATTTTGCGTCTTTGGGTGGCGCAAGTGGACTTTACCGCTGACCAGCGTATCGGCCCTGAAATTCTGAAAGGTGTCGCTGACAGCTACCGACGTTTGCGAAACACAATGCGGTTTATGCTGGGATCACTGGCAGATTTTGATCGCAGCAAGGTGGTTGAACCCGCCGATATGCCTGAGTTGGAACGCTGGGTGTTGCACCGTTTGGCCGAGTTGGACCAAGTGGTGCGTGACGGTTATGACGCCTATGATTTCCAAGGCGTTTTCCGTGCCTTGTTCGATTTTGCCACACTGGATTTGTCGGCGTTCTATTTCGATATCCGCAAGGATGCGCTGTATTGCGATGGCGACAGTGCCACCAATCGCGCCACGTTGACGGTCTTGGATATCTTGCATGACCGTTTGACCAAATGGTTGGCGCCAATCCTGACCTTCACGATGGAAGAGGTCTGGTTAGAGCGCAACGAAGGGGATGACATTTCTGTCCACCTCGAAGATTTCAGCCAATCACCTGCCAGCTGGCGCGACGAGGATCTGGCCGCGAAATGGGCCACCATCCGCAAGGTGCGCCGTGTGGTCACGGGGGCGATCGAAATTCAACGCACCAACAAGGTGATCGGCGCCAGTCTTGAGGCCGCACCAACCGTGCACATTGAAAACGCTGACGTTTTGGCGGCGGTGAATTCCGTAGACTTCGCCGATATCTGCATCACGTCGGGCGTTCAGTTGACGGCTGATCCAATGCCTGACACGGCTTTCCGTTTGCCTGAGGTTGAAGACGTGGGCGTGGAGTTTGAACGTGCCGATGGCAAAAAATGCCAGCGCTGTTGGAAAATCCTGCCCGACGTTGGCAGCCACGCACATTCTGATGTTTGTGGGCGTTGCGACACGGCACTCAGCTAAAAATCAAAGCGCGGGCCTTGCAAAGCGGCCGCGCTTTTTGCAAGTGTTGGGTATGGCTTGCCTCACAATCCAAACGCCGACTGGTCCAATGACGATCACCCAAGACGGTGACGCGATCACCCGTGTGGTTTGGGGCGGGGTTGACGCGCAGGACGATACGTCGCTGCTGCGCCGCGCAGAGGCGCAGATAAATGAATATTTTGATGGCAGCCGCACCGAGTTTGATCTGCCATTGTGGGTTGAGGGCAGCGATTTTCAGCGCGCGGTTTGTGACGTGATGTCCGCCATCCCATTTGGTGAAACGCTGACCTATGGCGATATTTCCAAGCAGCTGAACATTCCAGCCCAAGCGATTGGACAGGCCTGCGGTGGCAATCCGATTCCGTTGATAATACCATGTCACAGGGTTCTGGCTGCCAGCGGGTTGGGCGGGTTTTCCGGTGACGGCGGCGGTCTGAGCGGCATTGAGTTGAAGGTGCAATTGCTGCGCCATGAAGGGGCGGCGGGGCTGCTGATCTAAAAGAGCATTGACCCATCTTCTGGATCGGGCCACAGATTGTGGAACCAACCCGCGAGGCAGTGATGACCACCACAGTTTTCCTATCGATCATGGCGGCGGCTTTGTTGCATGCCTCGTGGAACGCGATCATCAAAATCGGCGGCAACAAGATGACCATCATGTTGGTCATGACATTGGTGCAGGCGGGATTCGGTCTGGTGATTGCTGCGGGCCGGCCAATGCCCCAAGGCGAAGTCTGGCTGTGGTTGTTGGGCTCGGGCCTGTTTCATTCGTTCTATAAGATTTTCCTCAGTTACGCCTATGAGCAAGGTGATTTGAGCCGAGTTTACCCGATTGCGCGCGGGGCCGCCCCAATGGTGGTGATGATTGTTGGAGCGTTTTACTTAAACGACGTGGTCAGCGGCCGCGAATACATCGGAATTGCAGTGCTGGGCATCGGAATTTTGATGATGGCGCGCGGGGTGTTTTCAGGTGGTGAATCGCGCCGTTTGGTACCGTTTGCTTTGGGGTCAGCGATGGCAACGGCGGGTTATTCGCTGGTTGATGGGCTGGGCGCGCGGGTGATGGGGGATGCGGTCAGCTATGTGGCTTGGCTGTTCATTTTTGACGGGTTGGTTTTCACGCCCATTGCCATGGCCCTAAAAGGTACAGTGGTTTTACGCGCCGCTCCACGTGTATGGGCCTATGGCAGTCTCGCCGCAGCGGGCTCTTATGGGGCCTATGCGATCGCGGTTTGGGCGATGACAGTCGCGCCGATTGCTCTGGTGGCGGCGTTGCGCGAAACGTCGATTTTGTTTGCGGTGCTGATTGGCTGGGTGATCTTTAAGGAGCCGATGACACGGGGCAAGGTTTTGGCCGTCATGATGATTGTGGCTGGTGTGATCCTTATGCGGATCTAGATGGAATGATTTGTTGCAAAATGCCAGCGCTGATCAGGTATATGCTGGTCACGACCAACCCCCAATGCGCCCAGCTTTGCGGGTGAAAATCAACCCACGCGGCCCAGCCTGCAAAGAATGTCCAAGCCAAAGCTATCGGCAATGTCAGGGCGCGCCAGCGTTCCGTGCGGACCGGGTGGGCGAATTTTAGTGGCACAAACATGGTGATCGACAAGGCCACCACCAATGCCAGCATCAGCCAATAATTGGGTTGCAAGGCAAACAGCACCAGCACCACCATGTTCCAGCACCCAGGAAAGCCGGAAAAGGAATTATCTTTTGTTTTCATGCGTGTATCGGCAAAATACAATGCGCTGGCGAATGTGATCAAAATGATCACAACCCAGCCTGTCCAATTGGGCAACAGACCTGATTTAAACAAGGCAAAGGCGGGAATGAACACATAGGTTAAGTAGTCAATGATCAGATCCAACAGCACGCCGTCGATCTGTGGCGCGTTGGTTTTCACGTTGAATTTACGCGCCAGCGGGCCGTCTATTCCGTCGACGAAAAAAGCCACAACCAGCCATAGGAACATCATGTCCCATTTTTGATCGGCGGCCGCCAACATGGCAAGCATGGCCAACACCGCGCCGGTGGCGGTGAACAGGTGGACAGCAAGGGCGCGCAATTGAATTGTCATGCCCCCTATTGCCGCATTTTGAAGCGGGTGACAATATAGTGATGAGGATTGCTGGGGAAATTCTAAAAGCGCTGCGGGGTCATGATGGTTTCGAATGGCGTTTGGTAAGGGCCGCGCCGGCGAGCAGGATGACAGCAATGCCAATCACCGAGAGGGTGTTTGTTGGTGTTCCCCACAGCAGAAACGCCCAAAGACTGGCAAAGATCAAAAACGAGTATTCGACCACGGCGACGTAGGACGGTGTACCAATCCGGTAGGCCTGAGATATGCAACTGACGGCGATCACTGCACCAACGGCTTGGAACAAAGTTAACCACAGGAAACGGGGCGTTGGTGAAACCCAGCCACGGGTTAGGAAGGTTGGTTCCTCAACCGGAAAGATGCTGAAATAAATCAAACATCCGAGGCTGATCAAGCCGATGGTCCCAATGACGCCGATTGTGAGGGTTAGGGGGCTTTCATCTGCGCAAAGATGTGGGATCAGCAGCATACCTAGTCCGTAAAACAACCCTGCGGCCAATGGCAGGAACGAGAGTTTCGTGAGGTCGTCAAAATCAGGTTGCAACAACATTAACACGCCGACAAATCCGATGATGATGGCGAGCAGTTGGAACATCGTTATACGGACCGAGAACAGTAGGCCGGAGAACAGCAATACCCAAATTGGCGCGCTATAAAGGCCAGCGCCAGCTTGGGCGACGGGTAAAATACCGAGGCAGGCAAAGTAGATCAACAGGCCTGTTGCCGTGGCCAAGCTGCGCAGGGCTAGGTTCTTGAGGTTAACGGGGCGCAAGCTGTGCGAGGTCATCTTGGCGATGACCAATAGCAAAGGGGCCGCAAACAACGCTCGTAGGATTTGGAACTGCCAAATGCCTGCCTCGAGTGAAACACTGTAGACGAAATTGTCGATAAAGCTGAGGATCGCTGAGGCGAACAAGGCCAAAAGGGCGGCACGGGTGTTTGGATTTTCAAGCATCAAAGAGTTCCCGTTTGCCGCTGCCTGCATTTAGGCGCGGGGATGGGTTTTGTCGTAGACTTCCATCAGCCGTGCCGTGTCGACTGCCGTATAGGCCTGTGTGGTCGAGAGCGAGGCATGGCCCAGCAATTCCTGGATGGCCCGCAGATCGCCGCCCGCGCTCAACAGATGGGTCGCAAAGGAATGGCGCAGGGCGTGGGGCGTGGCAGTGGCGGGCAGGCCCAGTTGCATGCGGGTCGCCTCCATGGCTTTTTGAACTGCACGCGGGCGCAAAGGGCCACCGCGTACAGCACGAAACAGCGGCGTATCGGGTGTGATCAGGTGTGGGCAGGCACGCATGTAGCGGGCCACAGCCACGCGTGCGGGTTCGATCACTGGCACGATGCGGGTTTTATTGCCCTTGCCGGTGATGCGCAGCACGTCGGGCAGGGGCGCGTCGGCTCCGGTTAGGGACAGCGCTTCGGATATCCGCAAACCACAGCCATAAAGCAAGGTGATCACAGCAACGTTTCGAACACCGACCCATGGTTTGTCTGTTTGCAACTCGACAGTGTCGATCATGGCGCGGGCGGCATCAACGGCCAGCGGGCGCGGCAGTTTTTTCTGAAAACGTGGGCTGCGAGCGGACAGAACGACGGTGGGGTCGAACCCGTCGCGTTCCGCCAGCCAACGGTAAAAAGATTTAACTGCCGAAAGCGCGCGGGCCAGCGAACGGGCCGAAACACCGCGCCCCTTTTCATGGGCCATCCATGCCCGCATGTCTGCCACTTTGACCTGCTTTAAGGGGGCCAGCCCCGTGGCGTCGCCAAAATGGTTCGTTATAAAAGCGAGATAACCCAGCAGGTCTGTGTGATAGGCCTCAATGGTGTTGTCGGCGGCATTGTTCAATGCCTTGATCGTGGTCAGCCAATCGTTGAGCGCATCCGTTGCGCCAGCAGATATGGCAGCATGTGTCATGACAGCCAGCGGCGCATAGCCCGTTCAAACACACCCGCGAAAAACGTCAGCAAATCAGTGCCTTGGTTGGGCTTGAAGTGGTGCGGATCCTCGGCGCCCATCACCAACATGCCAGGCAGGCGGCCATTGCCGAAATCGAGCTTCAACGCAGCCTCGGAACGGATCCAGTCGCAGGCCTCGCCATAGATTACATCTGAATCAGGTTTGATCTGGCGCAGGGTCACTTGGCGTGACGTACTGCGCTTGCCGTCAGTCAGGTAGGTCTCGATGAAGCCTGGTTCAGCCACGTTCAGAACATCACCTAGGCGCTTCACGGCAGGGTCATTTTCATTTTGTACGGACTCCAGCACCAGACGCACACAGTCAACGCCCAGAATTTCGGCAACTTCGCCGTCCAGATCCCGCAGAAAGTTCTCGAATTCGGCGGGATCAAGCATGCGCAGGATGGCGCGATGCACTTGGTTGGTGCCTGCCAGATTTTCGTAAGCGGCGGCGATGACAGAGCGATGCGTGTCTTCAAGGCGATCCAATCGGGCCTCTAGGCGCTCCATGGCGATACCACGCAAGTCAATGATATTGCTGCCCATTTGGGCCTCATTGGCGGCAACGAGCGCACGCATCAAGTCCTTGTCTTCGAGAATTACGTCAGGGTCTGCAATCAATTTTTCGCGCAGATCTTCCAGTTGTTGTGAAGTGTTTGTCATGCCTGCCTTACCATATTTGCCTTGGTTTTCGGTACTATAGACTAATTTGTTCAAGTAAGTCATGGAGTTTTTGAACCTGCGCATTTGTGGAGCAAAATTAGTGTTTTGAGGACAACAGAGAGGCGGGAAGGGTTGGGATGCTGTGAACATGCTAAGAAGTGATTGCGAGGTATATGAATTGCCTATGAAAAAATCGAGCACGAGAGCCGTGTTAAAATCGGGGTGATGAACGACGTCGAAGCGGGCAAACCGCACTACATTTGGAGCGAAGAGCCGAGGTTTTGGCCGTAAACTTATGCACTCTTGACGAAGGCAAGAGATAGCGCTGATTCCACCTGCGCCAGCAGCCACAGGGCGCGGTGGAACTGAGTGCGACTCCCTCGTTGTTTCAAACGTCGTAAGTGGCTTTGCTGGCGCGGGCATGGCGTCTTGAGAGAGCGGGTGCCGATCGAAAATTGACAGGGCGGGCTGTTTTGGGGTATTCTAGTCGGCATGATGACCAAAAGTATCATAACAATCGCGACCCTATTAATGTTTCTGCAGGGGTGTGAAACAGCATTTTTGCAACCGACACGGATTGAAACGGCACCCGTGCAGGTTAGTGGTACGACCTATCGAACTTATGTTTTGGTTCTCAGCCACAATAGAGCTTATTCAAATCCGATGGACGATCCCGAAGTACAGAGAGAGTACTATGCAATTGTTGGCCCAGGCGCTGAGGTCCATTGTGGATCCAGCCAAGGCAACTGCGAGAGTGCGATACGAAGATTCAACAACAGCACCCCGGACGCCGGGATGTAAAGGGAGCGGCTCCTTTTGGTTGGTGCATTCGAAGCCAAAATTTTCTTGAGGATAGATCTGCCCAAAATGAGCGCTTAACGGGCACGTTTTGGGTCGCGGTTTTCATTTGGTTGACGGGGTGGGTTGAGGCGGCCAGAATGCGGGTCCTGAAACCATTAGTTGAGATCGTGCGCATGTCGGCGGTCAGGTCCATGCCCGTAATGCTCACACCACTTAGTCACTCGTTAAATGAAACAGCCAGCATTGTTTGGTTTGGGGGCACCCATGTCTGAGCGCGGGTTTTATGATGCGGACACGTTGGTGGCCGTGCTGACGGCGCAGCCGATTGACCGCTTGTTGGATTACAAGGCACCCGAGGGTGGATGCATGGCGGGTGCTTTTGTTGAAGTGCCGCTTGGCCCGCGCAAGGTGATTGGCGTGGTTTGGGGGCGTGGTAAGGGTGGTTTTGATCTGAAAAAGGCACGCTCTGTGATCCGTGTTTTGGATGTGGCCCCGATGCGCGATGAATTGCAGGGGTTTTTAACCCGCGCTGCCGCCTACACGATGACGCCTTTATCGATGATGTTGCGCCTTGCCACCCGTGCGCCCGGGCTGGGGGATTCGCCAGCGATGCGCAAAGTCTATCGATTGGGATCAGGTGAGCCGGAACGCGCCACGGATGCGCGCCGGCGGGTGATTAAGGCGCTGGGCGATTACGGTGGGTTGTCGTTCACCTTGGGCGAGTTGGCAGAGGTGGCTGGCGTGTCGTCAAGCGTGATCAAGGGTTTGGTCAAGCAGGGCGTGGTGGTCGAGGAAGACAGCCCGCGCGATTTGCCCTACACGCCGCTGGATGCTGATTTCAGCGGCGTCGATTTGACATCGGATCAGGCCGAGGTCGCGACGGCGATGCGCCTGTCAGTTGCCAGCGGTGTTTACGGAACCACGTTGCTGAAAGGCGTGACCGGATCAGGCAAAACCGAGGTCTATCTAGAGGCCGTCGCGGAATGTTTGAAACAAGGTCGGCAAGCGTTGGTTTTGTTGCCAGAAATTGCGTTGACCGCTGAGTTTTTGAAACGGGTCGAGGCGCGGTTTGGCGCGAAACCTGGTGAGTGGCATTCGGGCGTGACCATGACGGAACGTCGACGCCTGTGGAAAATGGCGGGCGAGGGGGCGGTGCAGCTGGTGGTTGGCGCGCGCTCGGCGCTGTTTTTACCGTTTCGTGATTTGGGGCTGGTCGTGGTCGATGAGGAACATGACACCTCCTACAAACAAGAAGAGGGCGTGCTGTATAACGCCCGCGACATGGTGGTGCTGCGGGCGTCTCTGTGTTCGGCGCAGGTTGTGCTCGCCTCGGCCACGCCGTCGCTTGAAACTTGGGCCAATGCCGAGGCCGGAAAATACAAGCGATTGGAGCTGACGTCGCGTTACGGGGCGGCGGTGATGCCGGAATTACGCTGTGTCGATTTGCGCAGCGAAAGTACGCCGATGGGCCGTTGGATTTCGCCAACCCTGCAAAACGCGGTTGCGGCGAGGGTGGCTGCGGGTGAGCAGTCGATGTTGTTTATCAACCGGCGTGGCTATGCGCCAACCACGGTGTGTCGGGCCTGCGGGCATCAGATTGGCTGTGATCAATGTGATGCGCGGATGGTGGAGCACCGGTTTCAAAATCGGCTGATGTGCCATCAATGTGGTGAGACCAAACCGATGCCGGTGGCCTGCCCCTCCTGCGAAGTCGAGGGCAAGCTGGCCGCGGTTGGCCCTGGGGTGGAACGCTTGGCCGAAGAGGTCACGGCGTTGTTTCCCGACGCTCGGGTGGCGGTATTGTCGTCTGACCTGTTTGGCTCGGCAAGGGCGCTAAAAGAGCAGATCGAAAAGATCGCGGCGGGCGGGTGCGATATTATCATCGGTACACAGATGATGGCCAAGGGGCACAACTTTCCGTTGCTGACTTTGGTCGGGGTGATTGACGCTGATCTGGGTCTGCAAGGCTCTGACATGCGTGCCGCCGAACGCACATTTCAATTGATGCGCCAAGTGTCGGGGCGGGCTGGGCGTGTTGAGAAAAAGGGGCTGGCCTTGTTGCAGACCACGCAGCCGGACCATCCGGTGATCCGCGCGATCCTGTCAGGCGACGAGGAAACGTTTTGGCAGGCCGAGGCACGGGAACGCGAGGCGGCGGGGGTGCCGCCTTATGGGCGCATGGCGGGGATTATTCTGAGTTCAGAGGACGCGGCCGTGGTGTTTGATCTGGCGGCTGACATGGCGCGGCGGGACGGTCCGTTGCGCAGTGTTTCGGCGCAAGTGTTCGGGCCAGCGCCCGCGCCGATTTCAAAGGTGCGTGGGCGGCATCGGGTGCGGCTACTGGTGAAAGCCGACAAAGGCGTGCCATTGCAAGGCGCGTTAAAGGCTTGGGTGGCGCAGTTTCGGGTGCCCAATTCGGTGCGGGTGGCGATCGACATTGATCCGCAGAGTTTTTTGTAGGCTCTGTCACGACAGCGCATTTTATGGAGATGTAATTTTGAGAATTTCGTATGAATAATAATGAACCTGAAACACGCCGCCCAAACCGCAAAAGGTTTTGGATACTCACACTTACGATTTTGGCGTCGCTTGGGTCGTTTGCTTTTGCAATGTACGGGGTCCTGTATGCGACCATGGGGGCGTTTGTCGGGTTGCTTTCCTTTGGTCTTATGCCGTTTGCGGGCAAGCAGATTTCAGACCAGATGCATGAGACCGACCGCCTGGGCGATCTGATGATTGCTGGTGGGGTCATTGGGGGTATCATATTCTTGATGTTGTTTTTTGTACTGCGTCGCAAATTAAAGTGATGTGATAACTGGCGAATTTTCGGGCATGCCTGAACTCAATTGGCCGCCATAAGGCTGGTCGCAAAAGCCGCACTGGCGCAGGCGAAAAAATGGGCCTAAAGATGAGCCATGAAAACACGCACAAACAAAGTCATGTTGGATCAGGCGCATAGGTTGCCATTTTGGCAACGCCCGATCTTTTTGCTATTTTTAATGTCGGCAGCGATGCCGGTGGCCTATTCAACATGGGCGGCGTTGTTGAACAATTTCGTTATCGAAGAGGCCAATTTCACAGGCATCGAAATCGGCTGGCTGCACACTGTGCGGGAAATCCCCGGTTTTTTGGCCGTCGGGGTGATTGCTTTGATCATGTTCATCCGCGAGCAGGTGTTGGGGGTTGTTGCCCTGTTGATGCTTGGCGTGGCCACGGCGTTGACTGCGCAATTCCCGTCCCTCGGCGGGATTTTGACCATCACCATGTTGGCGTCGATTGGGTTTCACTATTATGAAACCGTGAACCAATCACTGCAATTGCAATGGATCGACAAGGCCCGCGCCCCGCAAACGCTGGGCTGGATCGTAGCGGCGGGATCCGGCGCGACATTGATTGCTTATGTGTTGATCGTGATGACGTGGCAGCAGTTCGATCTAAGCTATAATTTTGTGTATATGGCGTCAGGCGGGGCATGTGCCTTGATGGCTATTTTTGCCTTGATAGCCTATCCGCAATTCGAAGCCCCGCATCCACAAGTCAAGAAAATGGTACTTCGCCAGCGCTATTGGCTTTACTATGCGTTGCAATTTATGGCGGGGGCACGGCGGCAAATTTTTGTGGTGTTCGCAGGCTTTATGATGGTCGAAAAATTCGGCTTTCAGGTGCATGAGATCACAGCACTTTATCTGATCAACCTGATTGCCAATATGGTGTTTGCCCCTTTGATGGGCCGTGCGGTTGGCCTGTTTGGCGAACGTAATACTTTGGTGTTTGAGTACGTCGGACTGATCGTCGTGTTCTCGCTTTATGGCGGGATATTCTATTTTGGCTGGGGCGTGGTGTTAGCGGCCACACTTTATGTGGTCGATCATTTGTTCTTTGCGCTGGCCTTTGCGCTGAAAACCTACTTTCAGAAAATAGCTGACCCACAGGATATTGCGCCAACGGCGGCTGTTGCTTTTACGATCAACCACATCTCGGCTGTGTTTTTGCCAGCGTTGCTGGGGTATTTGTGGGTCACGTCCCCAGGTGCGGTGTTTGTGATGGCGGCGGGCATGGCGATGGTGTCGTTGATGTTGGCGCTGATGATTCCGCGGCACCCAGAAAAGGGCAATGAGACGCGGTTCTCACGAAGAATTGCTGCGCCTGCTGAGTAGCAATGCGGTGCGCGCCTCTCTATATCTAGTTTCATAGGACAAGGAGCGCGAATATGTTTTCTCTGACGCAAAAGAAATCCCAGATGGTCACCGCTAACAAAGCCCTAGCGGGCCGCGCCGAGGCGCTGCCAACCGCGAACGTGCATTTTCTGAGCGGGCGGGTTTTGAAATCGGCTGTGCCCGAGGGCATGGAAGAAGCCATTTTTGGCATGGGCTGTTTTTGGGGAGTCGAGCGGATATTCTGGCAGATCGACGGTGTTTGGCTGAGCATGGTTGGTTATGCGGGCGGGTTCACTCCAAATGCGAGTTATGAAGAGGTCTGCGGCGGGCAGACGGGCCACAATGAAGTTGTTCGGGTGATTTATGATCCCAAGGCCGTCTCCTATCAGGCGCTGTTGAAAGTGTTTTGGGAGGGCCATGATCCGACCCAAGGCATGGCACAGGGCAACGATCGTGGCACGCAATACCGGTCGGGAATTTATACATTTACCGACGCGCAGGCCCAGGCCGCGACCGCGAGCCGTGATGCGTTTGCGCCAAAGTTAGCAGCGGCTGGGCATGGGACGATTACAACCGAAATTTTAGATGCGCCGGTGTTTTATTTTGCTGAAGACTATCACCAGCAATATTTGGCAAAAAATCCAGATGGCTATTGCGGGATCGGCGGCACTGGTGTGAGTTGCCCGATTGGGATTGCTTGAAAAGTTTCTATGCGCTCCGCGCGGGAGGTATTTTGGGCAAGAAGAAGCGGGCTGACCAGTGGTGCACTTGACCCCATGTGTTTCGCTGCCTAAGCCGCCATTATATTCATAACGGAGAGCGTCATGCCCACATTCACAGCCCTGACCACACTAACCGGACAGAAAAATGCCGAAAGCTTGGGCGAGGCGCTGGAGCGTTTGATACCTGAACCCACCGGTGTTGGAGTGTTCGAGGTTGAAGATGGCTCGGGGCTCTGGGAAGTCGGAGCATATTTCGTTGAGGCCCCGGATGAGGCTGGCTTGGCGCTGTTTGCGGTGATGTTTGAGGCCAAACCGTTTGTGGTGTCTGAATTGCCCGAAGTTGACTGGGTTGCTCATGTTAAGCGCGAGTTGACGCCAGTCACGGCGGGGCGGTTCTTTGTTTACGGATCCCACGATGCGGATCAGGTGCCTGAAGGGTCGATTGCATTGCTGATCGAGGCAGCGATGGCCTTTGGCACCGGACATCACGGCACCACGTTGGGGTGTTTGACAGCGTTGGATCGTTTGGCGAATGACGGCTTCGTTGGCAAAAACGTGGTCGACATTGGCTGCGGCACGGCGGTGTTGGCGATGGCGGCTGCGCGGATCTGGGACGGTCCGGTTTTGGCCAGTGACATTGACATGCAAGCCGTGGATGTGGCGCGGGCCAACGTGTCCTGTAACGATCTGGAGGGGCGGGTGATCTGTGTGGAGGCTGCAGGCTTTGATGCGCCGGAACTGCAAGCGGCAGCGCCCTTTGATTTGGTTTTTGCCAACATTCTGAAAGGTCCGTTGATTGGTTTGGCCCCTGATATGGCCGATTCGATTGTGCCGGGTGGATATGCGATTCTATCAGGCATTCTGAATGAGCAAGCCGACGACGTTATCGAGGTTTATGCACGAAATGGATTTAATACCGTGCACCGAGGCGAGATTGTTGAGTGGACGACGCTAATGGTGCAAAAAGACCCTACGTAAACTGCCAAGAATGCCTCAAAGTGAACATAATAGCCTTAGTTCTGCCACATTTCAGGAGGATATTAGGACTATGGCGGGGGCCTAGCTGCAAGAGGCTGTTATGGCTGTTGATATTAATATGAAAGATTTTGGCAAACGTGTGAAGCGCATCAACAAGCGCCACCGTAAATTGTCCAACGGATATATCCCCTCGGTGAACCACGATGGTTTGATCGTTGCAAAAGTTCGTCGCAGTGGTCCGCGCTTTCCTTGGAAAGGTCTTGCGATTTGCTTTTTGGCATTCTTTGCTTTCAAAGGATTTTTGTTAAGCCAATTGGGCGAAGGCACATTCAATGAGCGCATTGGAAGCCTGAGTTCTGGCACTTATATTGAGAAAGCCGGAGCTTATGCGATGTCGGCTGATCCAGTTACCGTTTGGGTCGCTATGCAAATCCGCACGGTTTTACGCTAAGAAAATACGTTCAGAATATTTGCTCTTTTCAAATGTAAAAAACCGCACCTTTCTGGGCGCGGTTTTTTACATTTGTTGGGCTAGAATGCCTGCACTGCCTGATTGAATCAAAAAATCAGCGTCGGCACAGGGGCGCGACGCTGATTTAAAAACAGTTAGGCGTGTTTTAACGCAGTTTGTTCCGGCATGAGAATGCATCGATATCGCCGCGTGTCATGCCGATGTCTTCTAGGACATAGTTAGAAAGGCTGGCCAGCTCGTTGCGAGTTTTACGAGCTGCGTTCCAGTTTGAAACCGTCAGGTATAGGTCCGTGATGTTTGTTGCCAGACGATACGCACCGTGAGCGATACCAAAATCGGATCCGCGTGCACCGTCAACCAATAGACGGGTGTTTTCATATGTTGCCATGATAGTCTTCCTTTTGATGATGCAGCGATGCGCTGTGTTTGGGTGTTGTTCTATTTCCTAATTTGCCACTTAGGCATTGGCATATCATCAAGCAAGACATGATTTTTGCATATCTACCATGCATTTTGTGCATGGCTCATACCGTGGTTAATATACTGTTACTATTGGCAAAAATCCGCCTTCGAAATGTCGCTTCCAGAATTGTTTGTGTCGAAAACCGACCTTTTGAGCGCAAACACAACCAAAGCAAATATTTTCATGAGAATTGTTTCCATTTGGCAAATGTTCGCGTTTCGTGCTAGTCGTTGCGCAAAGGCAACAAAAAGCCGAATGAGCGTTGGTCAATCAACGTCCAGAGCGAGGAGCAGGATGCGTATTATCGGGATCGATCCGGGGTTGAGAAACCTTGGCTGGGGGGTGATCGATGTCGCGGGTTCAAAGCTGCGACATGTGGGCAATGGTATTTGCCATTCCGCGGGTGATGATTTGGCGCAAAGGTTGCTGTCTTTGCACATTCAGCTGAGTGAGGTTGTGGCACGGTTTTCCCCGACAGATGCTGCCGTGGAGCAGACCTTTGTGAACAAAGACGGGGCTGGCACCCTGAAGCTGGGCCAGGCCCGCGGCATCGCGATGCTGGTGCCCGCGCAGTCAGGTTTGAAGGTTGGCGAATACGCCCCGAACAAAGTTAAGAAAACCGTCGTTGGCGTGGGCCACGCCGACAAGAACCAAGTCGCGCATATGGTGCGGCTGCAATTGCCCGGTGCCGAGCTGGCTGGACCGGATGCCTCTGATGCCTTGGCGATTGCGATTTGTCATGCGCATCATGCGCAATCGGCCCGGCATTATGAGGCCGCATTACGAAAGGCGAGTGCATGATTGGTAAAATTTCAGGACGTTTGGAATACCGCACGGCAGATCATGTACTGATTGATGTGCGCGGCGTCGGCTATATTGTGTACTTGTCGGATCGCACTATGGCGGCGCTGCCAGCGGTGGGCGAGGCGGTGTCATTGTTCACGGAACTCTTGGTGCGCGAGGATAATTTGCAACTGTTCGGTTTTACCACATTACTCGAAAAGGAATGGCATCGGTTGTTGATGTCGGTTCAGGGCATCGGGGCCAAGGCGTCGATGGCAATCTTGGGTACTTTGGGGGCCGAAGGTGTCAGCCGCGCGATTGCGGTGGGCGATGTGCGTGCAGTGACGGCGGCCAAAGGCGTCGGGCCAAAAACAGGGCAGCGCGTGGTTTTGGAGCTTAAGGATAAAGCACCCGCTGTGATGGCGCTGGGCGGCACTTTGGTGGCGGCGCAGGGCGAAGTTGCGGCAGATTTTGAAGTGATCGAAACCACGGTGGCGGCGCCTGTGTCAACGGGTACGGCGGCGGCGCAATCCGAAGCTTTGTCGGCACTTTCAAACCTTGGCTATGGCCCAGGCGATGCGTCAAGTGCGGTGGCCCAGGCGGCAGGTGAAATGCCGGAGGCGGGCACGTCAGATTTGATCCGTGCTGCGTTAAAGCTGTTGGCACCGAAAGGGTGATGCGATGAGTGAGCCGGACCCCACGCTACGCCCAGAAGAGCGCCCCGAAGACCGAGATCGCGCGTTACGTCCACAGGTATTGGACGAGTTCATCGGCCAAGCCGAGGCGCGGGCGAATTTGCGGGTGTTTATTGAAAGTGCGCGGATACGCAAAGAGGCGATGGATCATGTGTTGTTCCATGGCCCGCCCGGATTGGGCAAAACCACATTGGCGCAGATCATGGCGCGGGAATTGGGCGTGAACTTTCGCATGACGTCAGGGCCTGTTTTGGCCAAGGCTGGTGATTTGGCAGCGATCCTAACCAATTTGGAGTCGGGCGACGTTTTGTTCATTGACGAAATCCACCGTCTTAATCCGGTTGTTGAAGAGGTGCTGTATCCGGCGCTGGAAGATTTTGAGCTGGATTTGGTCATCGGCGAGGGGCCAGCGGCGCGCACCGTTCGGATCGAATTGCAGCCCTTTACATTGGTCGGGGCGACCACGCGGTTGGGTCTATTGACCACGCCATTGCGGGACCGTTTTGGCATTCCGGTGCGGTTGCAGTTTTACACCGAGGACGAGTTGCACGAGATCGTGGTGCGTGGAGCGCGTCTTTTGGGTGTGCAATGCGACAACAGTGGTGCGCGTGAAATAGCCAAACGTGCCCGTGGTACGCCACGAATTGCTGGCAGGCTGCTGCGCCGTGTGGTGGATTTTGCAGTGGTTGAGGCCGGTGGTGTGGTGTCGCAAAGCTTGGCCGACAACGCATTGACACGGCTGGGCGTTGACCATTTGGGTCTGGATGGGGCGGATCGGCGGTATTTACGATTGCTGGCCGAAAATTACGGCGGCGGCCCTGTGGGAATTGAGACTATGTGCGCTGCCCTGTCGGAAAGTCGCGATGCGCTGGAAGAGGTCATTGAGCCTTATCTATTGCAACAGGGTTTGATCCAACGCACCCCGCGTGGGCGGATGTTGGCGGCCAAGGCTTGGACGCATTTGGGGATGGATGCACCAAAATCCAACACTGATTTGTTTGGTTGAGGTTGGGTCAAAGAGATTCTATGCCTTCGGCGAGGAGTTGCAGCCGTCTAGGAAACGATCTGGGAGATCGTTTCAGGCGAAAACGGGCGAAGCCCAGGGAACAATAATGAGATGACTCCTGAAGACGTTGAACGACATTTCACGGGTGCCGATGGCGCCTATGCTTTTGCCCGTTGGGATCGCCCGATCGTGCCTGTGGTGTTCGGGGTGGGCGAGGAATCCTTATCCGTGATCAAGGGCGCGATTGAGGCTGTGGTGACCTTGGCCAATCATAAAATGGATGAGTTGGACGCGGAGTTCGGCGCAAACCTGATGATGTTCTTCTTTCAGGATTGGGACGAGTTGTTGACGGTGCCAAAGCTGGGCGAAATGATCCCAGATTTGGCAAGCGTTGTCGCACGGTTGAAGGCAGGCGATGCCAGTCAGTATCGCGTATTTAGATTTGATAATAGCGGGGCCATTCAGGCGTGCTTTGCCTTTGTGCAGATGCGCGGCGCAATGGCCGAGATGCAGGCAGACACTTTGGCGCTTGGCCAAGCAGTGCAAGCCATTCTGCGTTGGAGCGAGGCAGCGTTTTCCGAAACATCGCCGTTGGCGGTGTTGCCGGAGACTGGCGCGGTGATTTTGCGCCCCGAGATTGCGGCGCTGATACAGGCGGCCTATGATCCCGTCATGCCGCTGGCCGCCACCGACAAATCCCACGCACTGCGGTTGTTTGCACGGATGGGGACGGGATGAGCAAGCCAAAGCTGGATGATTTCAGGCCATTGCTGGAGGGCGAGGAAACCCTGCTGGCGGGACTTTCCTCGGGTGAGTCTGTGTCAATAGGTGGCTATGATGTGCCGAGCGCTGATGCTGGTGAGGCGCGGCAGGTAAGGGGTGAATTTCTGCGCTATCTGCTACTGGGCGGTTGCAAAGAGCTGAAGGCGTGCGGTGCCCATGTGCATCAAAAGGGTGTGCAGACTGAAGGCGCGCTGATCACAGGTGTGCTGAACCTTCAGGGATGCCGCGTGCCGTGTGACATTGCACTGTTTCGGTGCCGGTTTGCGGCGGTACCGGAGTTTCACTCAGCGGAGATTGATAGTCTTTTTTTGAATGAATCTATCCTACCTGGGCTAAGGGCTGACGGCTTGGAGGCTAAGAGGGTTGTATTTTTTCGCGGTGCTGAGATCACAGGTGAGTTGCGATTGCATGGGGCCAAACTGGGCGGAGAATTTGACTGTAGTGACGCGACACTGACGGATCTGCGATTGAATCGGGCGCAGGTTGAGGGCGCGTTCTTTCTGCGTGGGAAGGCACGGTTCACCGGCCTGCTGGACTTAAGAGGGGCACAGTTTGGCGAAATTAATGATGACGCGGGCTGCTGGCCTGCGGCGGGGGATTTACTGTTGAACCGATGCCGATACGGGGCCATTACGGGCGGGCCGGTGACAGCGGCGGAGCGGATCAAATGGCTGTCCCTGCAAGATGAATCGCGCTGGGGGGATGATTTTTGGCCGCAACCTTGGGAGCAATGTGCCAAGGTGTTGCGAGAGATGGGACATCGCGAGGATGCGCGACTGGTCCTAATCGAGAAGGAAAAACGCCAACGGGCGGATCGGCGGAAAAATAAAGGGTTTTTGGCGGCATTCTGGCTGGCTATCTGGGATTTCCTACTGGCTATAACCGTACGCTATGGGCATCGACCATTGCTGGCTTTCCTGTGGTTGATTAGCTTTTGGCTCGTTGGGGTAGGGGTGTTTACGATGGCGGCGCAAAATCATGCGCTCAAGCCGAATGACGTGCGGATTATTCGCGCGGCGGAGTGGGTGGCTTGTGCGCCAGAGTATGAGCGCGATAAAGCCCTCAACCAACCGGAGCCGCGAAACCACACAGGCAGCAGTCAGCTGGAGTGTTTCCTTGCTCAAGACGAGGCGGCGTCGTACCCGAAATTCAATGCATTGGTCTATTCCGCCGACACTCTGCTGCCCGTCGTTGCGATGGAAATGCAATCTTATTGGATACCGGATGACAGTGATCGCGGCGTTGGGATGTGGGCGCGCAGATTTCTGTGGTTGCAAATCATGGCGGGCTGGGCACTATCGTTATTGGCGGTCGCCGGATTCTCGGGATTGATCAAATCGGACTAGGTTGATGACACATAAGCTGGATATACGCGTCTATTACGAGGATACCGACATGGCTGGTATTGTCTATTATGCCAATTATCTGCGGTATATCGAGCGGGCGCGCTCGGACTGGGTGCGCGGCCTAGGGATTGATCAGCGGGCCATGAAAGACGCGGGGCAGGTTTTTGTGGTGCGGCGGGTCGAGGCGGATTATTTAGCATCGGCGCATTTGGATGATGAACTGGTGGTCGAAACCGAAGTCGTGCAGGTGACAGGCGCGCGCTTGATTATGGATCAGGTGGTGAAACGCGGCACTGAGGCGCTGTTTCACGCGATTGTCACCGTTGTTGTGGTCACGGACGGGGGCCAAGTGGCCAGAATGCCGGCAAATATCCGCCAATTGTTGCATTAATCGCCCAAAATCCGCCACACGCACAGCGTTATGACGCGCAATTGATAGCTTTCCCCTAAAATACCCCCTATATCTGCTGTTAGTCAGAGCTGCCGTTAGAGTGGCCAAACAAAAAAGAGCAGGTATATGGAAACTGAGACCCTTGCGATGGCGCAGGAGATTGATTTCTCCTTTTTGGCGCTTTTCTTGCGTGCAACCCTTACTGTAAAACTGGTGATGCTGTTGTTGATGGTGGCCTCGTTTTGGTCATGGTCGATCATTATCACCAAACTGTTCGCCTATCGTAAAACGCGGGCAGAGGCCGAAGTGTTTGATCGTGATTTTTGGTCGGGCGAGCCGTTGGATGAATTGTTCGACAAGATTGGTGCGGACCCAGATGGGCCGTCCGAGAAGGTTTTTGCTGCGGGTATGATGGAATGGCGACGCTCGCACCGCGAAGACGGCGGGTTGATTGCAGGTGCACAAGCGCGGATTGATCGCTCGATGGATGTGGCGATTGCCAAAGAGGCCGAAAAATTGAACAGCGGCATGTCGTTTATCGCAACTGTTGGGTCGACCGCGCCGTTTGTCGGATTGTTCGGCACGGTTTGGGGCATCATGAATGCGTTCATCGAGATTGCGCAGCAGCAAAGCACCAATTTGGCCGTGGTTGCGCCGGGCATTGCCGAGGCTTTGTTGGCGACCGGTCTTGGCCTGTTGGCGGCGATCCCGGCGGTGGTATTTTACAACAAGCTGTCCTCGGACAGTGACCGGATTATTTCAGGATATGAAGCCTTTGCGGATGAATTCGCCACGATCCTAAGCCGCCAGTTGGACAGCTGATATGGCAAGCGTCATCCAAAAGAACCAGAGCGGGCGACGTCGTCGGCGGCGTCGTGGGGGCAATGCAAGTGCCATGAGCGAAATCAACATCACGCCGTTCGTGGATGTGATGTTGGTGTTGTTGATCATCTTTATGGTGGCCGCACCTTTGGTGACGGTTGGTGTTCCGGTGAAATTGCCGGAAACCGCGGCCAGCGCGTTGCCAAGCGAGCAAGAAGAACCGCTGACAATCACTCTGACGGCGGATGGGTTGATCATGGTGCAAGAAACCGAAATTGCGATGGATCAGCTGATCCCGAAACTGCGCGCGATTGCGGCGGAACGCGACGGTGACATGATATTCCTGCGGGCTGATGGCACCTTGCCCTATGACAGTTTTGCCAAGGTTATGGGCGCGTTGAATGCTGGCGGGTTTTCCAACATCGGTCTGGTGACAGATTCCGGTGGCCCTGCATTAGACGGCAGCGGCGGCTAATCGGATGGCAACGGGCCACTACATATCGGGTATTGGGCATGGCGCCCTGTTGGCTTGGGCCTTGATTGGCGGGCTGTTTTCGCGTGCGCCGGACGACGCGATGAAAGTGGCTGAAGTGTCGATCATTTCATCCGAGGATTTTGCCGCGTTAAGCGCGCCGCAACCCGCGCCCGAGGCACTGCAAGACATCCCCACACCAACGCCACCTGTTGTGGAGGATACCCCGCCTGACCCGCCCGTGGTCGAGGCACCACCCGAGGTGCCAACGCCTCCGGTCGAGGAAGCGCCACCGCCCGTAGATGAAGCGCCAGATGTGGTTGAAGCCCCGCCATCATTGCCCGATCCGGTTGATGCGTCGCCCGAGGTGGTAGAGCCGCCTGTTGACAATACGCCTGTGGTTTTGGCTCCGCCTGCCACCACGTCTTCGCCGCGACCCGCGCCGCGGGTTGCCCCAACCCCCGTTGAGGCCCCGCCCCCTGATACTGTGGTGGCCGATGATGTGCAGGTTGCGCCGACGCAAGAGGCCGATGCGACTGACACAAGTGAGGCGGATGAAACAACAGCTCCCGAAGAGACTACGGATGTGATTGTGACTGAAGCGGACGAGCCACCAAGTTCGGCCCCGACCAGATCGTCACGGCCTTCGGCTCGCCCACAACGGCCAACGCCTCCAGTGGAAACCGCCGCGGCAGCCACTGATAGTACCCGTGATGCAATTGCCGAGGCCTTGGCCGAGGCGCAACAAGACACCGCCGCCGCACAGACATCCGCCCCCACTGGTCCGCCTGTGACAGGCGGTGAGAAGGACGCGTTTTTGGTTGATGTGCGGCGCTGCTGGAATGTTGGTGCCTTGTCGACCGCAGCGCTGCAAACCAAAGTCACCGTGCGGTTCGAACTGGCACAAAACGGCAAGCCGAATGTTGGCTCGATCAGAATGACCGGCTTTGAGGGCGGAACTGAAGCGGCGGCGAAGCAGGGGTATGAGGCGGCACGCCGTGCTATCATCCGTTGCGGCGCGACTGGCTATAAACTGCCGATTGAAAAATACGAACAGTGGAAAATTATTAACATTACCTTTAACCCTAGCAATAGGAGTCTTAGATGATCTTGTCCCGAATTACGGCCCTTCTTTTGGCGGTCACAGTTGTCTTGGTGGGCCTGCCGACGGCCACAATGGCCGAGTTGAACCTTGAATTGGACGATCCCAATATCGAGCCGATGCCCTTTGCTGTGCCGAGTTTTGTTGCTGAAAATGCAGAAGCCAACGCCATGGCCAATCAGATCGCCCGCGTGGTGGCAGAGGATTTGACGGGTACAGGATTGTTTCGCGAGATATCAAAAGAGGCGTTCATCTCAACCGTTACCAATTTCAATAGCCCCGTGCAGTATGCCGACTGGAAGGCGATCAATGCCCAGGCGTTGATTGTCGGGGCGGTCAATGTGAGCGGTAACTCTGTCACTGTGAAATTTCGTTTGTTTGATGTGTTTTCGGGCGCGGCGCTGGGTGACGGTCTGCAATTTGGCGGCACCACCACCAGCTGGCGACGCATGGCGCATAAGGTGGCGGATGCGGCCTATAGCCGGATCACGGGCGAGGGCGCGTATTTTGACAGTCGCGTGGTGTTCGTGTCAGAAACCGGCCCTAAGAACGAGCGCAAAAAGCGCTTGGCAATCATGGACTATGATGGTGCCAATGTGCAATTCTTGACCGACAGTCGGTCGCTGGTTTTAGCCCCACGGTTTTCGCCTACGGGTGATCGGGTGCTTTATACGTCTTACGAATCCGGTTTCCCAAAGATTTATGTGTTGGATGTGGCTTCGGTTGGTCGTCGTGCCTTGGCGGATCAACCAGGCACGATGTCATTCGCGCCGCGATTTTCGCCCAATGGGCAGACGGTGGTTTATTCGCTTTCGTCCGGCGGCAACACCGACATTTACCGCATGGACATCGGCAGCGGTGCGCCTGTGCGCCTGACGTCTGAGCCCTCAATTGAAACGGCGCCCAGTTTTTCGCCCGACGGCAAGCAGATCGTGTTTGAAAGCGATCGTTCGGGCAATCAACAGCTTTATATCATGTCTGCAAACGGTGGCGAGGCGCAGCGGATCAGCTTTGGTGCTGGACGTTACGGCACACCCGTTTGGTCGCCGCGTGGCGACTTGATTGCCTTCACCAAACAAAGCGGTGGACGGTTTCACATCGGCGTGATGCGGGTTGATGGCGCGGACGAACGCTTGTTGACGGCATCGTTTTTGGACGAGGGGCCAAGCTGGTCCCCCAATGGCCGTGTGATTATGTTTATGCGTGAAAGTGCGGGGGCCGGAGGGCAAGTCGGGCTTTATTCTGTTGATATTAGCGGGCGCAACTTACGACGGGTAACCACAGAGGGCGGTGCGTCTGATCCGGCGTGGTCACCTTTGTTGAAATAGCGGTGTTGGCGGTGAGGCAGTGTAAAAACGAAACGCGTTCCCATTTGGTGCGTGAAATGGTATGAAAAAGGCAATCGAGCCGATAAAAACAAAAGCAGGTATACACATGACACATCTACATAAAGCGATCTTTGTTGTTGCAGCATTGGGCCTTGGCGCCTGTACCAACCCTGACAACCTAGCCGGAAACGGCACGGGTGCCGGGGCAGGGACCGGCGCGGTGACGCCAATCGATCCGGCGTCCAATCCAAATTCACCCGCCTATTTCAGCCAAACCATTGGCGACCGTGTGTTGTTTGCTGTCGACACCAGCACCTTGACCCCGGCAGGGCGCGCCACGTTGACGGCCCAAGCTGGTTGGTTGCAGGCCAATCCCGAATATGCCGCGATCATCGAGGGTCATGCGGACGAGCAGGGCACGAGGGAATATAACCTTGCTTTGGGTGCACGCCGCGCCAATGCGGTATCCGAGTTTCTGATTTCACAAGGGATTGCCGCCAGCCGCCTGCGCACGCTAACATACGGTAAAGAGCGCCCGCTTGAGGTTTGTTCGGCTGAGGCGTGTTACGCCAAAAACCGCCGTGCAGTCACTGTGATTTCAGCCGGCGCTGGCGTTTAACGAAGGACTGATGAATGACTAGGATACTCGCGCTTATTATTGGGCTGTCTGTGATTTGGACAGCGCCTGTGGCCGCACAGGCGGATGAGCAAACGCTGGCTGATATTCGCCAAGAACTGTCGGTGTTGTTTGTCGAAGTGCAGCGGCTAAAGCGTGAGTTGTCCACCACGGGAACGCCCGGTGCCAATGTGGGTGGCAACACGCCGCTTGAGCGCATAGATGCGATTGAGGCGGCCCTGCAAAAGCTGACGGCAAAATCCGAGCAATTGGAAAACCGCATCAACCGCGTTGTTGCGGATGGCACCAACCGGATTGGTGATCTGGAGTTTCGATTGGTTGAGTTGGAAGGTGGCGATGTTGGCTCCCTAGGTGAAACCAGTACATTAGGCGGTGGCAGTGTGACCAACAGCCCGACCACACCGCCCCCCAGCACACTTGATACAGCCGAATTGGCGGTTGGTGAACGCAGTGACTTTGAGCGGGCGCAGGCGGCGCTCGCCTCCGGTGACTTTCGCAGCGCCGCTGAACAGTTTGAGGCCTTTACCACGACCTACCCGGGCGGGCCAATGAGCGCGGATGCGCATTACATGCGTGGTCAGGCCTTTGAAAATCTTGGTGAAATGTCCAGCGCGGCACGGGCCTATCTTGAGAGTTTTTCTGGCGCAGCTGACGGCCCTAAGGCGCCCGCAGCCCTGTATAAGCTGGGCACATCGCTGGGCGCACTTGGTCAACAAAACGAGGCCTGCGTGACCTTGGGCGAAGTTGCAATCCGCTATCCAAACTCGGAAATGGTGCTTGAGGCGCAATCGTCTATGCGCAATCTGGGGTGCAGTTGAGCACGATCGATGAAATACTTCTCGACTTTTTTGGCCAAGCTTTCGCGTCTGATACACCAAAGTTAGTTGGCGTTGCGGTTTCGGGCGGTAGTGATTCAATGGCGATGTTGCACCTGCTACATCGTTGGGCGGGTGAAAAAGGCGTGGTTTTGCACGCTGTCACGGTTGATCACGGCTTGCGCAAGGCGGCTGCAGACGAGGCCAAAGGCGTGGGCGAGTTTTGCGCTGGGCTTGGAATTTCCCACACCACATTGAACTGGACGGGCTGGGACGGCAAAGGCAATTTGCAGGATCAGGCACGGCGCGCGCGGTATCGTTTGATGACGGATTGGGCGAAGGCCCGCGGCATTGAGACGATTGCCCTTGGACACACGGCGGATGATCAAGCGGAAACATTTTTGATGCGATTAGCGCGTGGGTCGGGTGTGGATGGGTTGTCGGGAATGCAGCAAAGGCGCAAAACCGACGGAGTCGAATGGGTGCGCCCGGCCCTGCTTCTACACCGACAACAACTGCGCGATCACTTAGTGCGTCACAACATTAATTGGATTGATGACCCCTCAAATGAGGATGAGAGATTTGAGCGCGTTAAGGCGCGCAAAGTCCTGAAGGCTTTGGCCCCCTTGGGGATCGATGTTGAGCGGTTGGCTGGCACTGCGCAAGATTTGCAACCGGCACGGCAAGCGTTGGCAATTCAAACCCAAAATGCAGCTGCCGATATTGCCACTGTCCAAAACGGTGATGTGCTGCTGGCGCGGCAGGCGTTCAACCTGCTCCCCGCGGAAATCCACTCACGGCTACTGTCTCATGCATTGCGCTGGGTCTCGAAGACGCAATACCGCCCTCGTCGCCTAGCTTTGACCGACACAGAGAGAGCATTACGGCTGCGTAAATCGTCAACTCTGCACGGTTGCAGGATTTTGTGGAGCAAAACCGAAATCCGCATCACCCGCGAGCATCAGGCCGTCAAGGATACGGTTTGTGCCAGTGATGAGGTCTGGGACGGGCGTTGGCGGTTTAGTGGCCCGCACGCCAAGGGGCTGGAAATTCGTGTCTTGGGCGAGGCAGGGTTGGCCGATTGCCCCGATTGGCGCAGCACGGGATCGCCGCGCGCCTGCCTTTTGGCGACGCCTGCCATGTGGCAAAATCAGACGTTAATTGCCGCACCACTGGCCGGATTGCCGAACGGATGGTCGTTGAAATCGCTATTTGGGCAGGATCATTTCATTTCTTGTGTAATATCGCATTGAACAAATCTACCTAGTCCCTATTTTAGTCAGGTGGGTGCCACGACAGAATCTTAGCACCATGTAACCGATTTAAGGAGAACCCCTGTGGGCAACGCTAGACAAATGGCTTTTTGGGTCGTGCTATTCATGCTGATCCTCGCTTTGTTTAATCTGTTCAGCAATGGCGAGAGCGCCTTGCAGTCCCGTGCATTGGGCTATTCAGAGTTCGTGCAAGCGGTAAAAAGCGGCAATGTTGAATCTGTTACGTTGGATGGTGAGAACGTCAAATTCCACAGCACTGATGGTAATGATTATGCCACCGTTCGCCCTGGTGACACCGATGTCACCCAGCTGTTGATCGACAATAACGTGGCGATTGTGGCCGAGCCTCAGGAACAATCTGGTTTCTTGTCTCTTGTGGGGATGCTATTGCCCGTGCTTTTGCTGATCGGGTTTTGGTTCTTTATGATGAACCGCATGCAGGGTGGCGGCAAAGGCGGCGCGATGGGCTTTGGCAAGTCAAAAGCCAAGATGCTGACCGAAAAATCGGGTCGTGTGACGTTTGACGATGTTGCGGGCATTGATGAGGCCAAAGAAGAGCTGGAAGAAATCGTTGAATTCTTACGCAACCCACAGAAATATTCGCGCCTTGGTGGCAAGATCCCCAAAGGGGCGCTGCTGATTGGCCCTCCTGGTACAGGTAAAACCTTGTTGGCACGTTCGGTCGCAGGTGAGGCGGGAGTGCCGTTCTTCACCATCTCTGGTTCCGATTTTGTAGAAATGTTTGTTGGCGTTGGTGCCAGCCGTGTGCGCGATATGTTCGAGCAGGCCAAAAAGAATGCGCCCTGCATTGTGTTCATCGACGAAATCGACGCCGTTGGCCGTTCGCGTGGTGCGGGTTACGGCGGTGGCAATGACGAGCGTGAACAGACGTTGAACCAGTTGTTGGTTGAGATGGACGGCTTTGACGCCAATGAGGGTGTGATCATTTTGGCTGCCACCAACCGCGCGGATGTTTTGGATCCAGCCCTCCTGCGCCCAGGTCGGTTTGACCGTCAAGTTCAAGTGCCAAACCCTGACATCAAGGGCCGCGACAAGATTTTGCAGGTGCATGCTCGTAAAACACCGCTGGGGCCAGACGTTGATCTACGCATCATTGCGCGTGGTACGCCCGGCTTTTCCGGCGCTGATTTGGCCAACTTGGTCAATGAGGCTGCCTTGTTGGCGGCGCGTCTTGGTCGTCGTTTTGTTGTGATGGAAGATTTTGAAGCTGCCAAAGACAAGGTGATGATGGGGGCTGAGCGCCGCTCGATGGTGCTGACGGATGAGCAAAAAGAAAAGACCGCATATCATGAAGCGGGCCATGCGATTGTTGGTTTGAAACTGACCAAAACCGATCCGGTTTATAAAGCGACGATCATTCCGCGTGGCGGGGCCCTGGGCATGGTTGTGTCTTTGCCTGAGATGGACAAGTTGCAGATGTTCCGTGATGAGGCGCTCGAGAAAATCACCATGACAATGGCCGGCAAGGCTGCTGAGATTTTCCAATACGGCGCTGCAAGCGTTTCTAGCGGCCCTGTAGGCGACATTCAGCAAGCTAGCCGATTGGCGCGTTTGATGGTGATGCGCTGGGGGATGTCTGACAAGGTTGGTAACATCGACTATTCCGAGGCCCACAGAGGATATTCTGGGAATACGATGGGCGTTTCCGTGTCGGCAACCACCAAGGAAATTATCGAAGAAGAAGTGAAGCGATTTATTGATGACGGCTACGATGATGCGTTGGCGATCATCAAAAAGAACAAGGTCGAGTTTGAGCGCCTTGCGCAGGGGTTGTTGGAATACGAAACGCTGACAGGGGACGAGATCAAGCGCGTCATGAAGGGCGAGCCGCCCCAAGTTGAGGACGACGAGGATGACGGAACTGATAAGGGCAACACAGCCAGTGTCACGGCCATTCCTAAAACCAAGCCAAAGCCAAAAGCCAAGGTCAAACGCAAGCCCAAAGATGACGGGTTGGAGCCCGAACCATCTTAGATCCTGATCAAAAACAAGACTGGAACCCCGAGATTTACGCCAAATTTCGGGGTTTTCGGTTGCGACCAGCAATGGATTTGCTGGGGCAAGTTGGCAGGCTGCCTGATGGCGATGTGATTGATCTGGGTTGTGGCAATGGGGCGGTTGGGCCTGCGCTAAAGCAACGATTTTCTGGCTGTGATGTGATCGGCATCGACGCCTCACCAGCGATGCTAAAAGAAGCCGCGATCACGGGAGCCTATAGTGCGACGTTTGAGGCTGATGCGAGCTTTTGGACGCCCGACACCCCACCCGCGCTGATCTTTTCCAACGCCTTATGTAACTGGTTGCCCGATCACGAGGCATTGTTCACGCGCTTGGCTGGAACACTGGTCAAAGGCGGGGTTTTGGCAGTTCAAATGCCGCGCCAATACGAAGCTCCATCGCATCGGTTGCTACGTGAAGTTGCACAGGAGTTGTTTGCGGACCGTTTCGATTTCACGGATTGGCAGGCCCCAGTTGCGCCTCCGCAAGACTACGCCGAAATGCTCGCACCTTTTGGTGAAGTCAGCGCGTGGGAAACTGATTATATCCAGCGTCTCGCCCCTGTCGAGATGGGTCATCCTGTACACCATTTCACTCAATCAACGGTCATGCGGCCTTTTACAAACAAGCTAAACACCTCAGAGCTGGAATGTTTCATTGCGGCCTATGAATCAGCCTTGGACAGCGACTATCCGCCGCAAAAAGACGGCTCGGTTCTATTTCCTTTTAAGCGGGTGTTCTTTACGTTGACGGTCTAAGCCGCATCTAAAAGGACGCCACCATGCCAACCCTTCTGCCCACTTCCTTTATCGGTCGTATCACTTGGCTTGGTGTGAACCAAAGTCGCGACGAAACTCTGCGTAATGTGGCGGTGGATGAAATGCAGCTGACGTTTGCGGGCCTTGCAGCAGAGAGCCGTGCGGGCCTGACGCGCCCATCTTGCAGCCGCGTTGTCAGCCAATATCCTCGCGATACTGAAATTCGAAACACCCGCCAAGTGTGTATCGTTTCTGCTGAAGAGCTGGCACAGACCGCTGCTAATATGGGAATTGAGGCGATTGATCCAGCTTGGCTCAGCACCTCAATTGTGATTGAGGGCATCCCCGATTTTACTTTGATCCCGCCCGCATCCCGCCTGATCGCTGCCAATGGCACCGCGATCACTGTAGACACTGAAAATCGCCCATGTCACCTGCCAGCCCCTGTGATTAATGAGGATTTGCCGGGCAAGGGTCGCGCGTTCAAACTTGCTGCCAAAGGTTTGCGTGGCGTTACCGGATGGGTTGAGCGCGAAGGAATGTTGCGTGTGAGCGATGAAATTATTCTACATGTTCCGGACCAGCCCGCATGGCCGCATCTGGACCAAGCGCGCGGTATCTGACGTATTCCCAAAGCGACGATTCTAAGAGCGGATATGTCGGATTCAATCCGTTGGTGGAAAACGCTTCTTGTAAGGTTGTCGGATAATTGTGCCCTGATCTCTCAAAGGATATGTAGACATGAGCTTTAAATCCGACATCGAAATTGCCCGCGAAGCGAACAAAAAACCAATCCAAGAGATCGGCATGAAGCTGGGTATTCCCAGCGAGCACTTGCTGCCATATGGCCACGACAAAGCCAAGGTAAGCCAAGAGTTTATTGAGAGCGTTAAAGACAAGCCCAAAGGCAAGCTGATCCTTGTAACCGCGATCAACCCGACCCCTGCGGGCGAGGGCAAGACCACGACCACGGTTGGCCTAGCGGACGGTTTGAACCGGATCGGCAAAAAGGCAGCGATTTGCATTCGCGAGGCGTCGTTGGGGCCGTGTTTTGGGATGAAGGGCGGCGCCGCTGGTGGTGGTTATGCGCAAGTCATTCCAATGGAGGATATGAACTTGCATTTTACAGGCGATTTTCATGCCATCACATCGGCGCACAACTTACTAAGCGCGATGATCGACAACCACATTTACTGGGGTAACGATCTGGAGATCGATGAGCGTCGCGTGGTTTGGAAACGCGTTTTGGACATGAATGACCGTGCGTTGCGGGACACTGTGACGTCGCTTGGTGGCGTTGCCAACGGATTCCCACGTCAAACCGGTTTTGATATCACCGTGGCGTCCGAAGTGATGGCGATCTTGTGTCTGTCCAATAATTTGGCCGATTTGGAAAAACGTCTGGGTGACATTATCGTTGCCTATACGCGCGAGCGTAAACCAATCTATTGCCGCGATATCCAAGCAGACGGGGCGATGACTGTATTGCTCAAGGACGCGATGCAACCAAATCTGGTGCAGACGTTGGAAAACAATCCGGCCTTTGTCCACGGCGGACCCTTTGCCAATATCGCGCATGGTTGCAATTCGGTGATTGCCACGAACACCGCCCTTCGGGTGGCGGATTATGTGGTGACCGAGGCTGGCTTTGGTGCTGATCTGGGTGCCGAAAAATTCATGAACATCAAGTGTCGCAAGGCGGGGCTTGCTCCGGATGTTATTGTTCTGGTGGCCACCGTGCGTGCGATGAAAATGAATGGCGGCGTGGCCCGCAAAGATCTAGGCCCTGAGAATGTTGAGGCGGTCGTTGAGGGCTGTTCCAACCTTGGGCGTCACATTGGCAACATGAAGTCTTTCGGTGTGCCAGTGGTCGTCGCAATCAACCATTTTGTCACGGATACTGAGGCCGAAGTTCAAGCGGTACAAGATTATGTGGCCACGCAAGGCTCAGAAGCGATCCTGTCACGGCATTGGGAATTGGGCAGCGAAGGGTCAGCGCCTTTGGCCGAACGTGTGGCTGAAATCGCCGACAGCGGCGTGTCGCAGTTCGCGACGCTTTACCGTGATGACATGCCATTGATGGAAAAAATCGAACGGGTGGCAACGTCAATCTATCGTGCCTCCGAGGTGATCGCCGACAAGAAAATCCGTGATCAATTGCGGGCATGGGAAGACGCCGGATATGGCCATTTGCCAGTCTGTATGGCGAAAACCCAGTATTCGTTCAGCACGGACCCGAATTTGCGCGGGGCACCAACAGGGCATACGATCCCGATCCGCGAAGTGCGGTTGTCGGCGGGGGCCGGGTTTATTGTTGTGGTCTGTGGAGACATCATGACGATGCCAGGGCTACCCAGCAAACCAGCAGCCGAAGGTATCCGGCTGAATGACGTTGGCGACATCGAAGGCTTGTTCTAAAGCCATGAACACCTCACGAGCGGTTGTCATCGATGGCAAGGCGATCGCAGCGAAATTGCGCGGCCAGGTGGCTGCGCAAGCCAAAGCATTGCGGGCCGAGGGCTGGCAACCCAGCTTGATGTCGATCTCGGTTGGCGATGTGGCGGCTGCCGAAATCTATGTGCGAAATCAAAAGAAACAGGCGCAATCTGTTGGTGTTTCATTCGAATCACGTTCTTATCCTGCGGATATTTCGTTGGAGCAATTGAGCGGTGTTATTCAGGGGTTGAACAGTGATCCCAATGTGAACGGGATTATTATCCAACGGCCGTTGCCGCCGCATATTCCGGTGAAAGCGCTGCAAAAAGCCGTGCATCCGTTAAAGGATGTCGAAGGTATGCATCCGGCCTCGATCGGTAATATCGTGTACAATGACTTGGCTTTGGGGCCCTGCACTGCGGTGGCCTCGGTCGAAATCCTAAAGTCGTTGCCACTGAAAATTGAAGGGCTGGATGTGACCGTCATTGGTCACTCTGAAATTGTTGGCAAGCCGATTGCATTTTTGCTGATGGGGCTTGGGGCGACAGTGACAGTCTGCCATCATATGACCCGTTCAGTCGCCATGCACAGCCGTGCCGCCGACGCGGTTTTTGTGGCGGTTGGCAAGCCGGGTTTGGTGACTGGCGACATGTTGAAACCCGGGGCTGCATTGATTGATATCGGCATCAACCGGATTGAAACGGTGGACGGTCCGCGCACAGTTGGGGACGCGGATTTTGACAGCTGTGCGGCCGTGGCAGGTTGGATCACACCGGTGCCAGGTGGCGTTGGACCGGTGACCGTTGCGACTTTGATGAAAAACGCGGTTTTGGCGACGCAGTTGCAGATGGACCATTACCGAG
Organism: Marinosulfonomonas sp.; assembly: GCA_033851955.1. Classification (GTDB taxonomy): domain Bacteria; phylum Pseudomonadota; class Alphaproteobacteria; order Rhodobacterales; family Rhodobacteraceae; genus Profundibacter. The sequence continues at coordinate 22,256 of JAWSVK010000011.1, read as the reverse complement.
AAAGCTATAAAGTGTCGGCCCAATAGGGCCTGAAGGAGAATGAGATGACAGCAGAGATAATCGACGGCAAGGCGTTCGCCGCCAAGGTCCGGGAAAAAGTAGCCGTGCATGTGGCGCGGTTGAAGGCAGATCACGACATTCAGCCTGGTTTGGCTGTGGTGTTGGTTGGCGAGGATCCTGCGTCACAAGTTTACGTGCGCTCTAAAGGCAAGATGACGACTGAGGTTGGCATGAACTCTTATGAGCATAAGTTGGATGTGGACACATCCGAGACCGATTTGCTGGCGTTGATTGAGCAGTTGAACAATGATCCTGCTGTGCATGGGATTTTGGTGCAATTGCCGCTGCCTGCCCATTTGAACGAGGATTTGGTGATCAATTCGATTGATCCGGCCAAAGATGTCGACGGGTTTCACATTTCCAATGTTGGCCTTTTGGCGACCGGTCAAAAGTCGATGGTACCATGCACGCCGCTTGGCTGCTTGATGATGCTGCGTAATCACCATGGGTCTTTGTCGGGGCTGAATGCTGTGGTGGTTGGGCGTTCCAACATCGTAGGCAAGCCGATGGCGGCGCTGCTGTTGGGAGACAGTTGCACGGTAACGATTGCGCATTCGCGGACCAAAGATTTATCGGACGTTGTTCGCCGCGCTGACATCGTTGTTGCGGCCGTTGGGCGGGCTGAAATGGTGCCGGGTGATTGGATCAAAGAGGGCGCAACTGTGATTGATGTTGGAATCAACCGGATTGATGCGCCAGAGCGTGGCGAAGGTAAGACACGGCTTGTCGGGGACGTGGACTTTGCCACGGTGTCGCAGGTTGCAGGCGCGATTACGCCAGTTCCGGGTGGAGTTGGACCTATGACGATTGCGTGTTTGTTGGCCAACACAGTGACGGCTTGTAGCCGTGCTAACGGATTGGCTGAACCCGAAGGGCTGACGGTTTAACGCGCCGCTCATCAAGCCTTATAGGCTTTCTTCGCTCGACATCACCATCCAGCGAAGAAAGCCGAGAGGCTTGATGAGCGTTTGCTAGTCATTGAATTTAGGAGCGCGTTTTTCGAAACCGGCCATCAGAGATTCGATCTGATTTGGCGTGGCAATCAGCCGTCCTTGCGCAGCGGATTCCGCCAGCAGAACCTCACTATCAGACATTAGTTCTGTCGCGCGGATCATCGCTTTTGACTCGCGGACGGCATCAGGGCTGCGGTTGGCGATTTCTGCGGCCAGATTCAGAGCACGTGCCTTGGGATCATCTGCAATTTCCGTGACAAAGCCCCAGTCCAGCGCCGCAGATGCGTCAAACACTTCTGCCGTATAGGTCAGCCGTTTGATCACGTCACCACGGGCCAAAGACCGCATCAAGACCATGCCGCCCATGTCAGGCACCAATCCCCATTTCCCCTCCATGATCGAAAACTTTGTATCAGGGGCCGCCACACGCATGTCGGCGCCCAGCATGATCTGGAACGCGCCACCAAAAGCATAGCCATGCACGGCCGCAATCACCGGCATCGGCAGATCAGCCCAGACCATCGCGGCGCGTTGATATTGATTGGATTGTCCATGTGTGCGAGCCATGATGCCGCCCGATTTGGCGATCTCGCTGCCCATTTCCTGAAACGAAGCTGTGTCCAGCCCCGCTGAAAAGGCTGGGCCATCACCGCAGAGCACCACGGCCCTGACATCGCGTCGCTCCATCAGGTTTTCACCGGTTTCGATGATCGCGCTGATCATATCTTGGTCAAGAGCATTACGTTTGTCGGCGCGGGTCAGGGTGACAGTGGCAATGTTTTGCGCCACTTCTAAGTTTACGCGTTGTGTCATTAGTGAACGATCTTTTCTTCTTTAACGAACATATTGGCCCATGCACGGTCCAACAAGTCTGGGTTCATTTGGTGAGGAATGCCCTCAAAATCGCAAATCGCTGTCATTTGATCGAGCAGGAATATAGGCTGATAATTGGCATAGACGTTATCAATTGTTGGATATTTCTTTTTCAACAAATGCACCAATGTGGCCTCGTCCAAGGCCATCTTCTTCTTGCGGGCCATCATGGCAAAGATTTTCAGGAAATCTTCTTGGTTGGGGCCGTCGATTTTGATCTTAAAGAAGATCCGTCGCAGTGCCGCTTTATCGAAAATTTCATTCGGGTGGAAGTTGGTTGAGAAAATGACCAATGTATCAAAGGGCACGGTGAATTTTTCACCAGATTGCAGCGCCAAAATATCTTTGGATTCCTCAAGCGGCACAATCCAGCGGTTGATCAGGGCCTGTGGCGGCTCGGCCTGTCGTCCAAGGTCATCCACGATAAACACGCCGCCGGTCGATTTGAGCTGCAAGGGAGCCTGATAGGTTCGTGCGGTCGGATTATAAACCAGATCGAGCATCTCTAATGACAACTCACCACCGGTGATCACGGTTGGGCGTTCGCATCGCACGTAACGGGTGTCGTAACGGTTGCCGCTGCGGCGCAGGCTGTTGGGATCATCAACCTGATCTTCGGCGGCACTGTGCACGATGGGGTCATAAACAGTAATCACCTGACCCGCGTATTCCAACGCACGGGGCACAAAAATTTTGTCACCAAGCGCATCACGGATCCCATTCGAGATTGAGGATTTACCGTTTCCGGGTGGTCCATACATCAAAATTGAGCGCCCTGAGCCAACCGCAGGTCCAAGCTGGTCCAGCAGGTCATTGGGCAAAATCAGATGGCCCATCGCACCGGTCAGTTGATCACGGGTGATCTGGATGTTGCGGATTGATTGGCGCTTAACTTGTTCTTTGTAGACTTCCAAAGGCACGGGCATTGCGCCGTAATATTCTGACTGCGCCAAAGCATCCAGCGTGCGTGATTTTCCTGCATCTGTCAGTTGGTAGCCCATCTCGCCACCAGATCCCGCATGCAGCGTACCGGTTGCTTCTAACAATTTTTGGTCGCGGGCCAAATCAATCAATTCCTGCGTCACAGGAACCGGCAAACAAACCGAGCGCGAAATCTCGGTGACCATTTCCAAATTTTGCCGAAACATGGTTTTCAACAAGATGTCACGCATCATCACCATCGAGAGCTTCATCTCGTTCATGCGTTTGGGGGCAGGGGGGGCGAGAACGCCAGTTGTTTCCATATTCATGGGTTTTACCTGTTTTTGTTTTATACTGCTTATTGTATTTTTCGACAATTCTAGTGCTGATACGTCAAATGAACAACAAAAACCGAGGCTGCCTATACCTTTTGCTATGTTTCATTGCTAATGTTGCTAAAAAATTAACAAAACAACGTGTAAAGCAAACGAGGACAGGTATGAGCAGAACAAATCCTGCAAAATTATTGGGCTTTTTAGGGGCTGTGTTGTTCATTATGGGCGGCTTGGCCCTGATGAAAGGCGTCTTGTTGGTCGGAAAGCACGAGGCCGACACACTGCATCTGCTGCAAATCGTGTTTCGGATGGACGCGGGACAATGGCCGCATCTGGATTTCATGACGCCGATTGGAGCGCTGGCTTTTGCGCCGATTGTCTTTTTCATGGGGCAGGACGTTGGGGTTGGTCATGCGATGATCTATGCGCAAGTCGCGCTTGCCGTGGTATTGTTGCCTGCAATTTGGTGGATCGGAGTCAGCCGGATGCAAGGGCTGGTGGCCTATCTGTTCGGTGGTTTGGTTTTGGTGTTTGTTTTGGCGTTGGTGTTCGGGACGAACGAGCCGACGATTTCAATTTCGATGTATTACAACCGCTGGGCTTGGGCGATTTCGTTCGTGGCAATTGCGGCGGCGATTTTGCCCGCAATTGGCCGTAGGCGGCCTATGATCGATGGCGGTATCATTGGGGTTTGCATGGCCGCGCTTTTGTTGTTGAAGATGACCTATTTCGTAGGCTTTGCGCCCGCGATCATCGTCGGGTTGTTGATGCGAAAATCTTATAAGACGTTGGTTGTGGCCTTGATTGCGGGGGTGGCTGCGATGGGGGTTGTTACCCTATTCGCGGGGCTAGCATTTTGGCAGGCCTATCTGGGTGATTTGCTGACGGTTGCGGGGTCGGATGTGCGGCCACAACCGGGCGAAGACTTGACCACAGTTATCATGGGGCCGGCCTATTTGGGGGCCACATTGCTTGGAGTTTTGGGCGTGTTGTTGATGCGCCAAACCGAAGATCAAGCAGGCGGGGTTGCGCTGTTGGTTTTGGTCCCCGGGTTCATATATGTGACCTTCCAAAATTTTGGCAATGACCCGCAATGGTTGGGGCTGTTGGCGGTGTTACTATTTGCCCTGCGCCCTGCGGACGGGGTGCGCAGCCGTCGTGGCTGGAATTTGCGTGGTGCATTGACGGTGATTGGGGCGGCGGCCCTTGCAATGGCGGCCCCCAGTTTGATCAATTTGGCTTCGAGCCCTCTGAACCATTACCGTCTGACGGCGGCATGGTATGAGCCGATTTTACCGCGGATGGCGGCGCATGGAGATATCAAAATTCCCACTGTGCGCATCAGCCGTGTTGAGGCGCGCGTGTCGCTAGAAGCCGAGGCTTTGCAACATCTAGGGAAGGGGGCAATGTATGAGGAGGCCGCCAGTTTGATGGGCGAGCCGTTGCCGCGTTGCGAGCTGGAGTTGGGATTGTCAGGTTGGATTGATGCAATCGCTCAAGATTTGGAGCGGGCGGGGCTGACGGCGGACAAACAGCTGTTTGTCGCGGATGAGTTTCCCAGCCACTGGTTGTTCAGTGACTTGGACCCTTTGGATGGTGGTTCACCTTGGTATTATGGTGGAATGCCGGGCTTTCAAGCAGCGGATTATCTGTTGGTACCGCTGTGCCCAGCCGAGCCGGAAACCCGCAAACAGATATTGAACAATGTTGCGGCGCGCGAGGATGTTTCTTTGGTGGAGATTCGGCGCACTGAACTTTACGTATTGCTCGAAATTTCTCGCTAGGCAAAACAAAGCCCACCTTGTTAGAGGCGGGCTTTGGAACCAATTCTGATGTTCTACTTATTGCCCGTAGGTCACGCCGAGCGCGAGGTAGGCGACCAATGCGCCACCAAGTGCAAAACCCATGGGAAAGTCTTTGTTGTCCCAGCTTTTCCAATCGGGTGTCAATTTGCGAAAGGCACTGCTGCGCTGTAAAATCCTGTGGGTGAGAAATGCTGCCAAGACGACAGCAGCCAATAAATACAGCATCTTAGCGGCATCACTCCAAGCTACAAAAGGCGCCATAGCGGCGGCAAATTTTGCATCCCCTGCACCAAGTAGACCCAGCGTGCTGCAGACAAATCCGATGAGCAAAATCACGACCAAGTGAGAGTAACGCCGCAGATATTCATCCGTCGGCAGGACGAAAAAACCGATGATAAAAAAAACCGCAAACAGTGCCAGAACGGCCACATTGGGGATTTTCATGAACTTCATGTCGTTCCACGCCACCCAAATTGAAATCAAGGTGGCGAGTGGCAAGAACCACATTGCAGAAAGTGAACTGATCGCCATCTGCATTAGTTCGACACGTTGTTTTCTAGCGCCTCAAGCGAACGTACTGCCGCCTCAAAGTGCTGTGGGTGCGTGTCGATAGCGTCTTTCAGCAGGCCTTTACCGGTTGAGACATCGCCCTGTTTGATCGCAGTCAAAGCGAGTGAATGCAGCAATTGTGCGCGTTCAACCTGGGTCATAGGAATGACAGGCAGGGTGTAGATACGCTGCGCGCCACGGGCCAAAATTAGGTTATTTTTGGCGGTATAAAGCCCTTTGTCATAGGTCAATGCTTCGGTGAATAACCGCTCGGCGTCTTTGTAATTGCCACGGGTCAGTTTGGAGTAGCCCCAGTTGTTCAACACACTGCCGGGATTTGTTGTCATGCCCGAAGCTGTTTCATAAAAACTGTCGGCCTTTTTCCAATCTTTGTTGCTGTCCGCAACCATTGCCTCGAGCCGATAGCGTTTATAGCTCTCGTGGGTCGGTGGAATGCGGTTTAGCGCGGCTTTGGCTTTTTTCCAGTCGCCAGTACGGATCAGGGCGTCAGCAAGCTCAACACGATCCTCGTCGGTTTTGTCTTTGTGGTCCAGCACTTTGGTCCATGCAGCGACGGCTTCGGTTGGGCGTTTGGCGCGGATCAATGATTTGGCCAAGCCACGTTGTAGGTCAATCCGGTCAGGATTGTCAGCGCTGGATTTGCGGAAATATGCAACCGCTTCGGATGGGTCGGCAACAGTGAGCATAATGTTGCTCAAATTGCTTTCATCGATGACGTTAAGGTCTTTCATCGTGCGATTGACCTCATTACCTCCGGGTTTTTGACACGCAGATAGGGCAAACACACCTGCAAAGCACAGGGGGATCAGGATAGGGTGGCGCATTTTTGCGTCCTTTTTGCTGCTCGAACCTTCTTATAGTGTGGAAAGAAGCAGGTATTCCCCGCCTCCGCGCCGCACCAATGAGAAATTATCATTATCGTGACTGTCATCATAGTCGACATTTTCGATTTTTGCGATAGCCAGGCGTAAATTGTCACGGATGGAGTCACTTTCGCCACTATCGAGCGCATAAGCGGTTTGGAAAACGCGTCTAGCTTCGCCAGTTTTACCGCGTTCCATCAAAACCACGCCTAGGTTATTCCAAGCAGGCGCAAACTCAGCGTCTTTGTCGACGGCTTTGCGCAGCAACTCCTCTGACTGGCCAAGGCGGCCTAGTTTTAGGTTGGCAGAGCCAAGCGCGCTGTATACATCGGCATTCAGGCCTAGTTTGCCTGCCGCGCGATAATAGGCCTTAAGGGCCAGTTCGTATTCACCAGCCGCCATGAGACGATGCCCGACGATTAACCCGTCAACGGAATTTCCACGGGTTGATTGACCCGTTGGGGCGTATGGGCTGTCCTTAGAACGCCCAATGCCGCCGGCGTTTCCGCAGGCGGCTAAGAGGCTGAGCGCCAGTATGAACCCGACCCAATGTTGTTTCATGTCGTCAAAAATTCGCACCCGATAGCATGACCGACATGCCGTAAACCGAGGGGCCAATCAGAATGATCAGCAACGGTGGCAGTGTCAGCATCATTGTGGCAAGTGTCATCTTTGTTGGCAACTTGTTAGCCTTCTCTTCGGCCCGCATCACGCGTTTATCCCGCATTTCGGCAGAAAAGACACGCAAGGCATCGGCTACGGATGTCCCAAAGCTGGCCGATTGGATCAACACAGTTACAAAGGATGCCACATCCGGCACGCCAACCCGTTCGGACATATCGCGCAGAACGCTGATCCGGTCTTTACCGGCCTTCATTTCATTAGACACGATTTGGAATTCATCTGCCAAGGCTGGGAAACCGGCGCGAATTTCTTCGGCAACGCGGATGATGGATTGGTCGAGCGATTGCCCAGCTTCGACGCACACCAGCATCAAATCCAGCGCGTCTGGAAAGCCGTTGATGATTTCTTCTTCGCGTTTTTGCTGTCGTTTGGTCACCCAGTATTTCGGGGCCATATACCCAACCACGCCAGGAATTAGAATGCTCAGGGCCATCGACTTGGTGGTTTGATCATCGGTCGCGCCCAGGGTAAGCGCGTAGATCGTTCCGACGATCAAAAAACCAACACCTAAAATGAACTGCATAAAGTGGAAGGTTCGCACCGCCGTTTTGGACGAATACCCAGCTTGTAAAAGCTTCAAGCGGATTGCAGAATACTCTTCCTCGTCTTGTGGCTCAAGGAAGTTGGCGTATTTGTCCAACTTATCGCTGCCTTGGGCTGTGCGCAGATCTGATTTACTTTTGCCCGCATTGTGAGCGACGTTAGATTTACGCAGCTTATCCAGCGGATCTTCTTTTTTGTTCATCAAAATTGGCACGGTCAACAGGATTAGGAACATGCCCAAGATGCCAACGGCCAACAAAGGGCCAAATGGACCAAGCGTGTCGGTGAGCATTATGTTTAGATTGTTAAGAAATTCCATATCGATCTCCCCTTACACTTTGATGTTAACGAGCATTTTCATGACGATGACGTTGGCGACAAGAAAAGCCCCCACAACCAGACAGGCTGGAACGAAATATTCGGTTTCCATCACAACATCGTAATAGTCAGGCTTGGCAACATTGATGCCAATCAACGCCAGCAATGGGAAGCCAGACAAGAATGAGCCAGACCATTTTGCCTCGGCCGTAATGGCTTTGACTCGGCGAAACAATTTGAAACGCGAACGGATAACCTTGGACAAACCATGTAGGATTTCTGCCAAATTACCGCCAGAAGTTTGCTGGATGGTCACCGCAACCGCGAGGAAGCGTAAATCTTGCATTTCGATGCGTTCAGCCATGTCTTTCAGGGCCTCACCAACGTCGCGTCCATAGGTTGCCTCATCGGCGATCATGCCCATTTCGGTGCCCAGTGGGTCAGGGATTTCTTTGGCAACGATGGCCAAGGTCGATGTGAACGGGTGCCCCACTCGCAAGGAGCGCACCATCAGTTCAACTGCATCCGGCAGTTGTTCGTCCATCATGGCCATGCGTTTTTTGGCTTTGTTGTTGATCCAGACAAAGACCGAACCAATCCCCATACCAACAGAAATTGCGGCCCGAACAGGTGGCGATGTGCTGGTGCCGACGGTCATGCCGATAAATGCGATCACCCCGAGAGCCACCATCAACAACATGAGTTGGAAGGGCGAAAAGGCGATGTTGGCCCGTTGGGCGCGGCGCGCCAATATGGAATACAACGGGATTGAGCTGGATTTCAGGTGCTGCGCCATCTCTTTGCGAAGCTGCTCGAAAACCTGTTCACGACCGGTGCCTTTTTCCAACATGTCCAACCGGCGGTTGACCTTGCTGTTTAGGCTGATCGACTTGCCAAATACCGTTAGGTAGATGCCCTCAACGAGCAGCAGAACTGCAACGAAAATCAGGGCGTAGACGATAAATTCTCCGTTAATGGACATTTTGTTTACTCCGCCGCAAAGGGTTCAAATAGGGATGCTGGCAAATCATAACCCCACATACGGAAGCGTTCGGAATAGTGCGAACGCACGCCTGTGGCTGTGAAATGGCCAAGGATCTTGTTGTCTTTGGTCAGGCCGACGCGCTGAAATTTAAAGACTTCCTGCATAGAAATAACGTCGCCCTCCATGCCGGTGATTTCGGTGATCGATGTCATTCGACGCGAACCGTCTTGCAAGCGCGAGGCTTGTACGATCAGGTTCACCGCAGATGAGATTTGGCTGCGAACGGCTTTAATTGGCATCTCGATGCCGGCCATCGCGATCATGTTTTCCATCCGCGACACGCCATCACGCGCCGAGTTTGCGTGAATTGTGGTCATTGAACCGTCGTGACCTGTGTTCATGGCTTGCAACATATCGATAACTTCTTCGCCACGGGTCTCACCAACGATGATCCGATCTGGACGCATACGCAGGGCGTTTTTCATACAGTCGCGCGGCGAAACGGCACCTTTGCCTTCAACGTTTGGCGGACGGCTCTCCATCCGGCCAACATGGGTTTGTTGGAGTTGAAGCTCGGCTGTATCCTCGATCGTTAGGATGCGTTCAGCGTTATCAATGAAGGACGACAACGCGTTCAGGGTTGTTGTTTTACCCGAACCCGTACCGCCCGAAACGATGATATTCAAACGACAAGCAACGGCGGCCTGAAGGTAGGCGGCCATTTCTTCTGAAAAAGCACCAAACCCAACCAGATCATCGATGCCCAATTTGTCTTTTTTGAACTTACGAATGGAAACCAGTGAGCCATCCACCGCAATTGGCGGCACCATTGCGTTGAAACGCGAGCCATCAGCAAGCCGTGCATCAACGTAGGGGTTGGATTCATCCACACGACGGCCAACAGCCGAAACGATTTTATCGATGATCCGCATCAGGTGTTTTTCATCTTTGAACGTGATGGTGGAGAGTTCCAGTTTGCCGTCACGTTCAACAAATATTTGTTGTGGGCCGTTGATCAAAATGTCGTTGACGGTTTCGTCTTTCAACAGCGGCTCAATTGGGCCAAGGCCCGTCACTTCGTCAAACAGTTCTTGGTAAAGGTGGGTGCGTTCATCACGGGTCAGAACCACACTCATTTCTTCCAGCGCTTCTGAAGCGATGGACGTGATCTCGCTGCGCAAATCCTTTTCCGAAGCATTTTCCAACGCTGACAGATTTAGATTATCCAACAATTCCTGGTGGAGTTGCAGGCGAATTTCAGCAAGCCGCGCTTTGCGTTTGACCTCTTTGCCGCCGAGCGTGACCTCCTCGGAGCGCGTTTCGATTTTGCGCAGATTTGCGGGTTTTTCAACCGGCTTTTCTGCAGGTGCGACGGCTATGGGGGCTTCGGCTTTGGTTGGTTTTTTCGAACCACCTGCTTTGTTATAACGCGAGAACATGATGTATGCCCTTTTCTATGCTAGTTGCCGGTTTCGGCAGCTTGGTTTAATTCGTGCAGCGATTGAGCGAGCTTGGCGTATTCCTTACGCAGTGGGCTTTTGGCCGCGCTTTCGGCCATCGGCAGGCCGTGATCACCCGCTTGGACAACTTGCTTGCCACCGTCAGGCAATTGAACTTCGATTTGAACATCAAGGCTTTCTGCCATGCGTTTGACGCGAGATTTTCCGTTTAGGTCGGTGAATTTCGGTGCGCGGTTCAATACGAAGCGTAGTTTTTGAAACGGCAGATCCTCGGCCTTGAGGGCGCGAGTCATGCGCAGAACGTTTTGGGCGCTTCGCATGTCCAGTTCCATTGTGGCGAAATAGACGTGAGCCTGGCTGAGCACGGCCTCGGTCCAGCTGACCAATGTCGAAGGCATATCGATCACAACATAGTCAAAATTGGCTTTGGCGATATCAATGATGCGGTTGATGTCGTCTGATGTGATGAAATCCAGCGGCAACATGTCGGTTGGGGCGGTCAGCACGTGCAGTTTGTCGTTGTAAGCCAGCAAGGCCTGCATGAAGCTGTCGCTGTCCATGGCTTCTGTGTCAGACAGCAGTTCATAAATGACTTCGCGACGCGGCAGGTCAAGATACGTAGAAATTGAACCAAATTGTAGATTGAAATCCAGCAAACATACGCGTGGGGCATCTTTTTTGCTAACGCAAGCAAGTTCCCATGCTAGATTCACGGCTAAAGTGGAGGCGCCTGTGCCACCCGCAATTGCATGTACAGGCAAAATGACGCCTTGACGGTCACCTGTTGCCTTTAGCTTGGGTTTGTTCTCGGCGGGCACTGGAGGCTCGGCCGGCGCTTCGGGGGCGCGAATGCGCTCAATCGCGGAGTGCAACTCACCTTCGGGAAGAGGGTAGGGGATAAAGTCATTGGCACCAAGGCGCAGCAATTGATGCAACGCAATTGGGCTGACTTCTTCGGCGATCAAAATAACGTTGATCCCTTTGGCGCCTGCGGTAGTGATCAGGTCACTGATCAATGACAGGTCTTCTTCATCCTGATCATCAACGGCAATTGCAATAAATTCCAATGAATCGGCATCTGGCTGCGAAAGAAAAACTTTCGCGTCATCAAATGTTAGATCGCCCCAACTTTCACCCAGCTCCGCTTCCATATCCTCGATCAACAGATCAAAATTAGATACATCACGCGATACTGTGCAGGCTACTATAGGTGCCGTTTCTGGCTGTAGCATCGCACTATTCTCCATTGCCTCTCGTCCTTTTTATATCGGGCGTTTGCGGTTTTTGTATTTATTACCAGACAGTTGTACTGCGTCCGGATCGTTCCGCTGTTGCCCATGCATCCGACTCGGTCAGACACATATTGCTCCAATAAGATTGAATTTGACTTACAATATTGGCAACATTAGGGCCAAAATGCCGTAATTGTTCGGCATATGGAATTATTGCCAGTTTCTGACCGCGCATTGTGCCATTTGCGGAAACGTTTGGTTTTGATCGGTTAACAGATTGTTTACCATGATCTGGGTGGATGTCGTCGAGATTTTTGAGGAGGGTGGCGGCGCTGTTGTAAGGGCACCAAAAACAAAATGGGCCGCCCGACAGCATTTCTGCTGTGCGAGGCGGCCCAAATTTGTGGGACTTTTTAGAATTTACCCGCCGCTTTGGGTGTCGATAGACGCCGTTGCATCATTTGTTAGGCTAGATTTTTCTACAGCGCTAAGAACGTAGTCGCGGAAAATAATCTGCGCGTATTTCCCGTTCAGCACGGTTGGGTTGTTTTGAACGAAACCTGAAACCTCGGTCACGGTGCGGCGATTGCGCCGTTCCCGATTTTGGCTGACGACCAATGGCTGTGTTTCGCCAAACGAGGCCACGGCCTCTAGGCGGCTGCGGTTGATACCTTGACTGGACAAAAACCGGACCACGGCGCGTGCGCGACGCAGGCCAAGACGTTTGTTAAAGGCGTTGCCGCCGACAAGATCGGTATGCCCGTAGACCCGAAAGCGCACCTCTGGGAATTGACGGATCCAATTGGCTTGCTTACGCAACGACGCAATGGCCGATGCATCAAGTGTTGATTGGTTAAAGGCAAAGTTCACCGTTGCTGGAACTTCGGCTGCAAATCGGTTTGAAAGGTCAATCGCGTAAGATTTTTGGCCCGTTTGGATCAACATATTGTTCATCGTCGAATTGCCAAAGCCACCCTCATCCAATTCGCTGCCCGCTTCAGTGTAAAACGAGCGCGTGAAATTGGTTTCCTTTGAGCATGAGGCCAATGTGGCGATGCTTGCGACAATCAGAGCGTTTTTTAAATAAGCATTCATTGTCTTACTCCATCACATAGCCGTAAGAACCGCTGAAGTCCTGTCGTGCAACTTCGCCAGCGGCACCGCGTGGGGTTTTGCCCGCCACTTTACCAAATAGGAACAGTTCTGATTCCGTAGGGATTTTGATCCGGTCCGTTGGCAAGGCCAAGGCTTCGCCGCGGGTCGGTGTCACCAGATGTGGTGTAATGATGATGACCAGCTCGGATTGCTGACGCTGATATTGGGTGCTGCGAAACAGGGTGCCAAGGATCGGAATATCACCGAGCCATGGAACCTGACTGTTCAGGTCGGTAAAGTCGTCTTGGAGCAAACCAGCGATCGCAAAGCTTTCACCATCACGCATTTCAACCGTGGTTGAAACTTCGCGCCGTTTGAAGGCGTCAATGGCAAATCCGTTTTGGTTAAACCCGTTTGAGGGGTCAAGCGAGCTAACAGCGGCCGACAGAGACAGGTTGATGACGTCGCCGTCAACAACACGGGGCGTAAAATTCAACTCGATCCCGAAGGGTTTATATTCAACCGAGATTGAATCGTTGTCTTGAGCCACGGGCACAGGATATTCGCCACCCGCTAAGAATTTCGCCTCTTGGCCTGAAAGCGCTATCAGGTTTGGTTCCGCCAAGGTGCGAATAACGCCTTTGCTTTCAAGGGCTTCAATCAAAACGCCAAACTGAGTTGAGCCAATGGTGAAGCCAACGGCGGCTTGGCCGACAGCTTCCTGATCTAGGTTCAATACCGTAGATGCCGTCGAGCCGATGGTCGTTCCATCCACAAGCGCACCAGCTCCGGCTCCAACTGAGCCTGAAAGAGAAGACCCGATGCCGTTGATCAGCAGGCCAGCGGAAAGCTGTTTGCTCACAGTACGTTGCATCTCGGCAAAGCGCACCTTGAGCATCACTTGCTGGGTGCCGCCAACACTCATTAGGTTGGAAACGCGATCTGGGGCATAACGCTGAGCCAAATCAAGCGCGCGGTCCAGTCTGGCGGTGCTTGAAACCGTGCCTGACAAAACGATGCCGTCATTGGCGGTGCGCACTTCAATGCTCTCACCTGGAAGGATCTGGCGCAGCCGCTCCTTAAACTCGGTGACATCGGGGGTCACTTGGACCTCGACATTGGTAATGAGCCGCCCGTCGCCGCCCAAAAGGGTCAGCGTTGTACGCCCGGGCAATTTGCCCAGCACATAAATAGTACGGTCCGACAGGGTTGAAATGTCCGCAATCCCGGGATTGGCGATTGAAAGTTCCGCAAATGGAACGTCGCTTTCAACAACGACCGCACGGTTCATTGGGACCTTAAGCGCAGATGACGCAGCCCCACGCATAACGCGCAAGGTTTCAGCCTCAGTTGTCGTCGGAACTGTCGCTACTGAAACGGCAAAGCCCAATAGGGCCGCCGAAATAAATCTATTCATTTTCATTGTGATCTGCCTCTCTGATCACTAGCTCGATTGCGGGTCTATATTTGCCCAATTACCGCGTACATTGCCTGAATCTGAATTTTTTTGCAAGAATCAAACGCTTGGTTGATTGTTTTTATGTGGATAAGCCGCAACACAGCGCAATTTGTGGGGGTGAAATGCACATTAACGTCTAGATGGTGTGCCGGTTTTTAGCGCCGAACCTTGGTGGCGGGAGAATTGTTTAAATCGAACATTGGGAAATTGGGGTGGCGAGGGCTTGGTGTTGGGGACTCTCGTCGGTTTTGCAAAACGCCTACCGCTTTTCTGCTTATTGGGCGTTTTGGCTTTCTAAGGGGAAAGCCCGTGGTGCTGCTGGGGAGAATTGAACTCCCGACCTCGTCATTACCAATGACGCGCTCTACCACTGAGCTACAGCAGCGCACCTGAGTGGCGGTTGAATAGGCGTAATTATGATTTGACGCAAGCGCAATCTGGACCCTTTTAGCACCCTGCTATAGAGAGGGTCTTATGACCAAAGAAACAAGCACACAAACAGGTAACGAAACCAAGGCAGCCGAGCGCGCGCGACGTGATGCGCGATTGAAGGCGGCGTTAAAGACGAATATGGCAAGGCGTAAGGCACAGGCACGGGGTCGCAAGGCGACGACCGCAGCGCAAGATAAAAAAGAGTAGGGCAAAGTATATGGATTCAATTGTTGTAACGGGTGGCGGTCCGCTGAATGGCGAAATTCCGATTGCGGGGGCCAAGAACGCCTGTCTGGCGTTGATGCCGGCCACGCTGCTGTCGGCCGAGCCGTTGACGCTGACCAACGCGCCGCGTCTCTCCGACATCAAAACCATGACGGATCTGTTGCAGTCCTTGGGGGCTGAAGTGTCCAGTTTGGACGAGGGCCGCGTTTTGGTGCTGTCCAGCCATGGTGCCGACAACCCGCTGGCTCATTACGACATTGTGCGCAAAATGCGGGCCTCGAACCTGGTGCTGGGGCCGTTGTTGGCGCGGCATCGCAAAGCTGTCGTTTCCTTGCCTGGTGGCTGCGCGATCGGTGCGCGTCCGATGGACATTCACGTCACAGCGCTCGAAGCGATGGGGGCAGTGATTGAACTAAAAGACGGATATCTGCACGCCGAAGTGCCGGACGGATTGCAGGGCGCGGTGATTGATTTTCACTTTGCTTCTGTCGGGGCCACTGAAAATGTGATGATGGCGGCGACTTTGGCCAAAGGCACCACCGTTATCAACAACGCGGCGCGCGAACCTGAAATCGTTGATCTGGCTGATTGCCTGCGCCGCATGGGCGCGCAGATCACCGGCGATGGCACTTCGTCGATCACAATCGAGGGCGTCGAGAGCCTGCATGGTGCGACACATCCCGTTGTTACGGACCGGATCGAGCTTGGCACTTACATGCTGGCACCGGCGTTTGCTGGGGGCGAGGTTGAATTGATCGGCGGGCGCCTTGATTTGGTGGAGGCTTTTGTTGAAAAGCTGGACCAGATCGGCATTGACGTGACAGAGACCAAGCGCGGTCTAAAAGTTAAGCGTCGCAACGAAACTCTACAGGCGGTCGATATCGTGACCGAGCCGTTCCCAGGCTTTCCAACCGATTTGCAGGCTCAGATGATGGCCCTGCTTTGCACCGCTGAGGGCACCAGCGTTTTGGAAGAGAAGATTTTTGAGAACCGTTTTATGCACGCACCAGAATTGATCCGCATGGGGGCCAACATCGAGGTCCAAGGCGGCCAGGCTACGGTGAAGGGTGTTCAGAAACTTAAGGGCGCGCCTGTGATGGCGACCGATCTGCGGGCTTCGGTGTCGTTGATTTTGGCGGGATTGGCGGCTGAGGGCGAGACCAAAGTCAGCCGCGTTTACCATCTCGATCGCGGCTATGAGCATGTTGTGGCTAAGTTGCGCGGTGTCGGTGCTAAAATTGAACGGATTAAAGAATAATGGTTGAGGACGCAAAATTTGAGGATGGCGGCGAAGCGCCGCTGCGGCTAAGGGCTGAGGACGCGGATGATCTGGCGATCTTGGCGGCTTTGGCGCAAGACGCGGTGTTTCCAGCCAATGAAATGACTTGGCAGGCTGATCAACGCCGTTTCGCCATCCTGTTGAACCGGTTTCGCTGGGAAGATCACGCCAAGGCCGAAACGGCCAAGCGAGATTTTGAGCGGGTGCAGTCGGTGCTGGTGATCAATGATGTGCTCAAGGTTCAGACGCAGGGCGTTTCTCGCGATGACAACGAAACGGTGATGTCGTTGCTCTCATTGGCGTTCGAGGCCGGCAAAGACGGCACTGGCCGTATTGAACTGACCTTAGCGGGTGACGGCGTGATCGCGCTGGACGTTGAATGTTTGGACGTGGCGCTTAAGGATGTGACTCGACCTTATGTTGCCCCCTCCCATTCTGCCCCCAAACATCCGGAGTAGGCCTGTGCCTTTGTTTTTGAACACATCTGACGCTGAATTTGAGGCGGATTTCGCTGCCTTCCTGACCACAAAACGCGAAGATTCGCCAGATGTAGATGCGGTGGTGGCTGACATAATCGCTGACGTGCGTGCCCGTGGAGATGCTGCGGTGATTGCGTTGACGGCTAAGTTTGATCGCTTGGAACTAACGCCTGAAACCATGGCGTTCAGCCCAGAAGAGATTGAGGCGGAATGCGCCAAAGTGTCGGATGCAGACCGTGCGGCGTTGGAATTGGCCGCCGCCCGTATCGAGGCTTATCACACCCGCCAGATGCCGGAAGATGCCAGCTGGACCGATGAGGCCGGCGCGACTTTGGGTTGGCGTTGGGGGCCAGTGGACGCCGCAGGGCTGTATGTGCCCGGAGGATTGGCGTCTTACCCGTCGAGCGTGTTGATGAACGCGATACCTGCCAAGGTGGCGGGCGTTGGGCGCTTGGCAATTGTGGTGCCGACGCCGGATGGCATTTGCAATCCGCTGGTTTTGCTGGCGGCACGTATCGCGGGTGTTGACGAAATTTACCGCATTGGCGGGGCGCAAGCGGTGGCGGCGCTGGCTTATGGCACCAATACCATTGCGCCGGTTGATAAAATCACCGGACCTGGCAACGCTTTTGTCGCGGCGGCCAAGCGACGGGTTTTTGGCAAGGTTGGCATCGACATGATCGCCGGACCAAGCGAGATTTTGGTGATCGCAGATCGCAACAACGAGCCGGATTGGCTGGCGGTGGATCTGCTGTCGCAAGCCGAGCATGACGAGAGTGCGCAGTCGATCTTGATCACGGATGACGCGGCCTTTGGGGCAAGCGTTGCCGAGGCGGTTGAAACCCGTTTGCAGACTTTGGAACGTCGCACAATTGCATCGGCCAGCTGGCGAGATTTTGGTGCGGTGATCATTGTGCGTAACATGGAGGAAGCGGTGGCGTTGTCCGACAGGATTGCGCCTGAGCATCTGGAATTATGTGTTGCAGAGGCGGATGAGATGGCCACTAAAGTGAAGCACGCAGGCGCGATTTTTATCGGTGCATGGACACCAGAAGCGATAGGCGATTACGTTGGCGGGCCAAACCATGTGCTGCCCACAGCGCGTTCGGCACGGTTTTCGTCCGGTCTGTCGGTGATGGATTTTCTAAAACGCACCACGTTGAGTAAAATGAGCCCGCAAGCGCTGGCGGCCATCGGTCCCTCGGCCGAGCGGTTGGCGATTTCCGAGAGCCTTGAGGCACACGGGTTGTCCGTGCGTGCGCGGCTGGACAGGTTGAACAATGACTGATTGCATAAGCCATATCGAGATAGACGACAGTGGTCTTGCCGCCCCAACACCCGAGATTGAACAAGAGCGTAAAGTCGCGGTGTTCGATCTGTTGGAAGAGAACAGTTTCGGATTGCCGACTCGCGGCGATGTGGTTCCGCCAGCTGGTCCTTACCGGTTAACGCTGGCGATCCGCGAGCGGCGTTTGGTGTTTGACGTCACCACGGATGCGCTAGAAAAGGCGGGTGAATTTCACCTGTCTCTGGGGCCGTTTCGCCAAGTTGTGAAAGATTACTTCATGATTTGCGAAAGCTACTTTGACGCGGTGAAAACGCTGCCCCCAAGCCAAATCGAGACCATCGACATGGCGCGACGCGGTATTCACGACGAAGGGGGGCGCATTTTACAAGAGCGCCTAGAGGGCAAAGCGATTGTCGACATTGCCACTGCGCGCCGCCTGTTCACGCTGATTTGCGTTTTGCATTTTGGCGGATAGCGGATGAGCGACAACGCCCCCACCTCTGTGTTGTTTTGCTGTGATCATAATGCAGTGCGCTCACCGATGGCTGAGGGAATGATGAAACAGCTTTATGGCCATTCGATCTATGTGCAATCGGCTGGGGTGAAAAGCGATCTGGAAATCGACGGGTTTGCTATAGCGGTGTGTCAGGAAATCGGGGTCGAATTGTCGCGTCATCAAGCACGGTCCTTTGATGACATGCAGGAATGGGGCGACGATTTAACCGGTTATGATTTGGTCGTATGTCTGTCACCTGCCAGCCAGCGCCATGCGCTGGATTTCACGCGGTTTTACCATATGGATGTGGAGTATTGGCCGGTGCTGGACCCCACCGGCCTTGGGGATGGGCGTGAGGCCAAGCTAATGTCGTACCGCCAAACGCGGGACCAGATCAGGGCCAAGTTGTTAGCGCGGTTCGGGCCGCCCGTTGAGCCAAGCACGGATATGCCGTCTTAGGCAGGCTTGGCCGCGGGGCTCCAAAACAGCCAACGATGTACCCGCATCCAGCCCCGTAGTGGCGAACTCATCACCAAAAACACGATGCCAATGGACATCAGGCACCAGATGGCGGGGGCCTCATTAATGTTGTCGGTCAACTGGCTAACAAGGATCGGGCCGAGCAGGAACTGATAGGCAGTGATTTTCCAAGAGCCATAGATAACCGGCATGACGAAAACAGCCAAATTATAGGCGACCATGGCATGAGGGAACCAACGGATCAGCCAGTTTGAGTGGGTGATGAAATCATTGCCCCAGCCGTTAAAGGGAAACTCCCACGCCAAATGCCAATTGCCGGGCAGGGTGCAAAATTGCGCACCACACATGGCCCGATGCTCCGAGCAGGCTCCGAGCGTTTCGCTTGGGATCATTTGCAAGAACGTGACGCCTGCAGCGACAGTACATAGGGCATAGACGGTTTTCTGGATGCGTTTGCGCACTATGATGGGGATAAAATAGAGCGCCAGAAGATTGAAAAAGAACGGCTGCAGCGCGACATGGATAAAGCTTGCGATACTGAGCGCCCTATTAGCCGGTGCTCCGCATTGGCCGATCACAGGGTAGGAGAGCGCCTGTAGCAGCTCCATTGACGAGAAAAAGCCAAGCGTGATCCAAAGCGCCGCGGGCTCTTTTTTGTAGGCCGCAAAGGCGGTGACGCCAAAACCAGCAATCGCCAACGCGGTTGATGCCTCTCCACTCCAGCACATGGTATTGCTCCTGTATCGTGTTTCCTGCCTTATTGAAGGAATTTTAGCCCACGAGACAGAGGTATTATAGCCGCTTGTGGCAATATTCCTGTCATATCGGCATGTTTACGGGTCAGCCTACGTGATTTCCCTTGAATATCTGGCTGAACCGCCCCATCTAAGGGACGCTCACACTATGGTGGGCGGATAACACAAGGATTGACCATGGCTAAGGAAGAACTGCTCGAATTTCCCGGCGTCGTAAAGGAACTCCTGCCAAATGCGACATTTCGGGTCGAGCTGGAAAACGGCCATGAGATCATCGCACATACGGCAGGTAAAATGCGCAAGAACCGTATCCGCGTTCTGGCGGGTGATAAGGTACAGGTCGAAATGACCCCTTATGACCTGACCAAGGGTCGCATCAACTATCGTTTCAAGTAAACCGATGGTCCGGCTGGTTCTGGGCTCTGGCAGTCCGCGACGGGCCGAATTGCTGGCGCAGATCGGGGTGGTGGCGGATGATGTTCGCCCGCCCGATATTGACGAAACACCCCTGAAAGGTGAGCTGCCGCGCCCTTATTGCACGCGGATAGCCTATGAAAAGGCGCTGGCGGTCACGGCCGCGCCTGACGAAATAGTACTTTGCGCTGACACAACAGTAGCGCTGGGCCGCCGGATAATGGGCAAGCCCGAGGACGCGGGGCAGGCCGCAGAGTTTTTGCTGGCATTGGCCGGTCGTCGTCACAAGGTGATCACGGCGCTGGCGGTGAAACGCGGTGACAAAACGTGGCAGCGCGATGTTGTCACCAGTGTTAAAATGAAACGTCTATCAGATGAAGAATTGAACGCTTATCTGGCAAGTGATGATTGGCGCGGCAAGGCGGGTGGCTATGCCATCCAAGGGCCGGCGGGGGCGTTCATTCCATGGATTAGCGGTTCATTCAGCGCTGTGATGGGGTTGCCTGTTGTTGAGGCGGCGCAAATGTTACGCACAGCGGGATATCCGGTTTTGAAAGGTTGGTCATGAAGGGCACTTTGGTTGCGTTAGATCATATTAACGAGAGGCCCGCAGCGGCCTTGATGGTCGAGGGGCGGTTGCAGGATTTACTGCTGTCCCCACCGGACAATGCTGGCCCCACGCCGGGGGCGATTTACCGTGCGATTGTGGATCGTCCACTTAAAGGGCAGGGCGGCATGATCTTGCGCCTTCCCAAAGGCGACACCGCATTTTTGCGTCAAGGCAAGGGGCTTAGCCCCGGCCAAGCGATGCTGGTTCAGGTCACGGGTTACGCTGAGGATGGCAAGGCGGTGCCTGTCACCCATAAGGTGTTGTTTAAGAGCCGCTATGCGATTGTGACACCGGACGCACCTGGGTTAAATATTTCGCGTTCTATCCGTGATGAAGATGAGCGTGACCGTTTGCTTGAGGTTGCTCATATCGGCATGGATGGCTCGGAATTCGGGATGATTTTACGCTCGTCTTGTGACGGGGCGGATGCCGATGACATCGAAGAAGACATTGCTGATATGCGAGGTGCCGCAAGCGGCGTCATGGAAGGGGCTGAGGGCAATGCGCCTGAATTGCTGCTGGATGGGCCTGACGCGCATCATCTGGGCTGGCGGGACTGGGATGCGCCTGATTTGGTCGCGAGCAACGACGGATCATTCGAGGACCACGGCGTGCTGGACGCGCTGGTTGAGTTGGAAACCAGCCATGTGAGCCTGAGCGGTGGGGCGTCGATCTATGTCGAGCCAACGCGGGCGCTGGTGGCTGTTGATGTGAATACAGGCGGCGACACGTCGCCTGCTGCGGGGCTGAAAGCCAATCTGGCCTGCGCGCGCGAATTGCCGCGCCAGTTGCGGCTTCGTGGATTGGGCGGGCAAATCACGCTGGATTTGGCCCCAATGTCCAAGAAAGACCGCAAGCAGTTTGAAAATGCGCTGCGCAACGCCTTTCGGGCGGATACGATTGATACATCACTGGTCGGTTGGACGCCGCTTGGCCATTACGAGCTGCAACGCAAACGCGAACGGCTGTCGATCATAGGGTGTTTGCCAGAATGAGCTGTCCGGGCTGTAAAAAAGAGGCGGTCTTTGCGTTCCGGCCATTTTGCAGCAAACACTGTGCGGATGTGGATTTAGGCCGTTGGTTCAACGGATCTTACACCATTCCTGCGGACACGGATGAAGATATGGATGAGGCTGCAGCGGCGATGGAAAAAGCGTCAGACAATTTGCATTGATCTTTCTGTGAAATAGCTCTGGACACCAAAGGTTCCCACGTCTAGAACACCGCGACCTGAACGTAAAATTCGTTCACCCGTGCCCGGGTAGCTCAGGGGTAGAGCAGTGGATTGAAAATCCTCGTGTCGGTGGTTCAAATCCGCCCCTGGGCACCACAACACTCTGATAATGCAGTATTATTTCAGGCGTTGGCTGTTTGAAAATTGTCTGGTAAAAGCTATACACAGTTATACACTGATTGGGATGCTTTTTCGTTGGCCAAAAAATCCAAAAACCAGACTGAAAAGATCAAGCACCTGCGCAAGGGGCTTGCGATCTATATGACTGGCCGTAGCCCTTTCTGGCTTATACGTCTTAGAGAGAGGTGATCGCAAGATTTCGTACCAGCAGTTAAGATGGATCGACTTATGAGAAAGACGATTCACAATGATGAAACGAAAGAACCATTCTCCTGAATTCAAAGCCAA
>JAWSVK010000010.1:0-296003 GCA_033851955.1 Marinosulfonomonas sp. | reverse complement strand
ACCTGACCGACAAACAGCTGGACGCGATTGCGCAAAGCGACGGGATGGTGGGGCTGAATTTTGCCAGCGCGTTTTTGCGCCCCGATGGGCAAATGCGCTCGGATGTTGGGCTGGAAGTTATGCTGCAACATCTGGACTATCTGATGAAGCGCATTGGTGAAGATCGCGTTGGATTGGGGTCTGATTTTGACGGGGCGACGGTGCCGGACGGGATCACCGATGTAGCGGGCTTGACCAACCTTCGAGCCGCGATGCGCGAGCATGGATATGATGAAAAACTGATGCAAAAACTGTGTCATGGGAATTGGCTGCGGGTTTTGGACAAAACTTGGGGTGGTAATTAGAGCCACCTGATTTATGATCACCACAAACGATAAACTGGGGAAATAACGTGTCACGCAAAACTGCAATCGTAACGGGTGCCGCACGCGGCATCGGGCTGGCCACAACACGGCTGTTTTTGGATGAAGGTCGCCAAGTCGCAATGATCGACCGCGACGCAGATGAATTGATGAAAGTGGCCGATGGTCTAAAGAACGTGCTGCCGATCATTTGCGATGTGTCGCAACCGGATCAAGTCACCGCAATGATTGCCCGCGTCAAAAAGGACATGGGTCGCGTGGATGCGCTGGTGAACAACGCAGGCGTCGCGGCGTTCGAGCCAATCGGTGAAACTGATTTCGACACTTGGCGCAGCGTGATGGCAACCAATCTGGACGGCGTGTTCCTGTGCTCACAAGCCGCCATTCCTGTGATGTCCAAACACGGCGGCGCAATTGTGAACATTGCCTCTATTTCAGGGTTGCGGGCCAGCACATTACGGGTGGCCTATGGCACCTCAAAGGCGGCGGTGATCCAGTTGAGCAAGCAGCAGGCCGTAGAGTTAGGCGAGCAAAATATCCGCGTAAATTGCGTGGCTCCGGGGCCAGTGGCGACCAAACTGGCGTTGGCGGTGCATTCGCCTGAAATTCGCGCGGCCTATTACGACAATATCCCGTTGAATCGTTATGGCACCGAAGATGAAATTGCACAGGTGGTTGTGTTTTTATGTTCAGAGAAAGCAAGCTTTGTTACGGGTCAGGTTGTGGCCGCAGACGGCGGATTTGACGCAACCGGCGTAGGGCTACCAGCCTTGCGTGTTCCGAACGACGACTGACGTGAGGTTCGGAATTTTCTTTCTTGTGCTGGCCTATATGCTGAGCCAGTTTTACCGCGCCTTTTTGGCCGTCCTGACGCCTGTTCTGAAAACGGATGTCGGCGCGCAGCCAGATGATTTGTCGCTGGCGTCTGGCCTGTGGTTTTTGACATTTGCCTTGATGCAGCTGCCCGTGGGCTGGGCATTGGATAAAATCGGACCACGCCGCACGGCATCGGTTTTGTTGGCCCTTGGCGGTGCGGGGGGCGCTGTGGTGTTCGCGATGGCGCAAACGCCGACGCATATCAACATCGCAATGGCGATGATCGGGATTGGTTGCTCGCCCGTGTTGATGGCGTCCTATTACATCTTTGCGCGCAGCTTTTCAGTGGCGGTTTTCGCAACCCTTGCCAGCTCGACCTTGGCGCTCGGGATATTTGGCAACATCGCCAGTTCCCTGCCGCTGTCTCGCGCCAGCCAGGTCTTTGGTTGGCGCGAGACATTGTTTGCGTTGGGTGCGCTGACCCTATTGGTCGCGGTTGCGTTGTTCGTGTTTGTTAAAGACCCCGAAATTCCCGCGGGCGAGCAAGACAGCAAAGGGTCCGTGTTGGATCTTTTGAGAATGCCAGCGCTTTGGTTGATCATTCCGATGATGTTCGTGAATTATGCTGCGGTGGCAGGCATCCGCGGGTTGTGGATTGGACCGTACCTGAGCGACGTTTACGGATCGGACGCTGGTGCAATAGGCACCGCCGCCTTGGTGATGGGAATCGCGATGGTGGTCGGCAACTTTGCTTATGGCCCACTAGACCGCATTTTTGGCACCCGCAAATGGGTGGTTTTCTGGGGGAATTTGGCAGGGGCAGGGGCGGTGTTTTTGCTATTGCTTTACCCCGCTCAAAGCCTGTGGATGTCAATCATCTTGCTGGCCGCAATCGGATTCTTTGGCTCTAGCTTTGCGATGTTGATTGCGCACTCGCGCAGCCTGTTTCCAGCCCACTTGATGGGACGTGGCGTGACGTTGATGAACCTGTTTGGCATCGGTGGGGCAGGTATCATGCAATCGCTGAGCGGGCGGGTGCATAACGCAGCGATGGTGGGGGCTACGGATGCCGCACAAGCCTATCAAACGCTGTTCGGATTCTTTGGAGTGGCTCTGTTGGTTGGCACGATCATATATTTGTTCAGCCAAGACCGGACTGACTAACCTGCTTGCCAGAACGTGGCGGGACGGGTAAAGCCTGCAATCTATCTTGATACGCCACCGAATACGCCACCGACGCTGGAGACACCCATTGAACACTGACCTTATGACGAGCCTACGCCAAGACTGGCTGGGCAACATCCGCGCTGATTTATTGGCGGGCCTTGTGGTGGCGCTCGCGCTGATCCCAGAGGCGATTGCGTTCTCGATTATTGCGGGTGTGGATCCAAAGGTGGGCCTATACGCGTCCTTCTCAATTGCGGTGATCACGGCGATTGTTGGTGGCCGGCCTGGGATGATCTCGGCTGCGACTGCGGCGACGGCGGTTTTGATGGTGACCTTGGTCAAGGTGCATGGGTTGGAGTATCTGTTGGCGGCAACCGTGTTGGCGGGCCTGCTGCAAATCGGGGCCGGATTGTTGAAACTTGGCAATGCGATGCGCTTTGTGTCTCGCTCGGTGATTACGGGGTTTGTGAACGCGCTGGCGATCCTGATCTTTATGGCGCAATTGCCCGAGCTGACTGGCGTGACCACGCTGACCTATGTGATGGTCGCGGGTGGTTTGGCGATTATCTATCTGTTTCCTTATATCACCACGGCGATCCCATCGCCGCTGGTCACCATCATCGTGCTGACGGGCCTGACAATGTACTTTGGTTTGGACGTGCGCGCGGTGCAGGACATGGGGGCCTTGCCTGATACGCTGCCGATCTTCTTGTTGCCAGATATCCCGCTGAATTTTGAAACGCTAAAAATCATCTTTCCAGTGTCCGCAGGTGTGGCAGCTGTTGGTTTGCTTGAGAGCATGATGACGGCCACCATCGTTGATGATCTAACCGACACTGAGTCCGATAAGAACCGTGAATGTGTCGGCCAGGGCATTGCCAACACCTGCACCGGTTTCATCGGTGGCATGGCAGGTTGCGCGATGATCGGCCAATCGATGATCAACGTGAAATCCGGTGGGCGCGGCCGCCTGTCGACATTTGCGGCAGGCGTGTTTCTGTTGTTCCTGATCGTGGTGCTTGGGGATTGGGTCAAACAAATCCCGATGCCTGCACTGGTGGCGATTATGATCATGGTTTCAATCGGCACGTTCAGCTGGTCATCTATCCGTGATTTGCAAGAACACCCGCGTTCGTCCTCGATCGTGATGTTGGCAACCGTGGTAGTGACGGTGTGGACGCACAACTTGGCCTACGGTGTACTGACGGGCGTCTTGCTGTCGGGCATATTCTTTGCGGGCAAGATTGCGCAAATCTTCCGCGTGTCATCAGAATTGTCTAAAAACGGCCGTGAACGGACCTACACAATTGAAGGGCAGCTGTTCTTTGCCTCCGCCCCTGAGTTCACTGCGGCCTTTGATTTCCATGAAGTGTTGGAGCGCGTGGTGATTGACGTCACCCATGCCCACATCTGGGACATCTCATCGGTTCAGGCCTTGGACATGGTCGTGGTCAAATTCCGCCGCGAAGGGGCTGAAGTGGAACTGTTGGGCATGAACACTGCCAGCGAAACCATCGTTGATAAGCTGGCGATCCATGATAAACCTGACGCAATTGAACGATTGATGGGGCACTGATTATGTCAAAAATTATCGCATTGGTAGATGGCTCGATCTATTCTCAGAGCGTTTGCGATCACGCTGCATGGGTTGCCACGCGCAAGGGTTCTTCGGTTGAGGTGATCCACATTCTGGGTCGCAATGAGGCCGCGCAATCCGACCTGTCGGGCAATATCGGTCTGGGCGCGCGCAGCAAGCTGATGGATGAGCTGGCTGATCTGGATGCCCAAAGTGCGCGGTTGGCTCAAAAACGCGGACGTGCCATTTTGGAAGACGCCGAGAAGCGTTTGCGTGAAGATGGGGTGACCGAGGTCACGACCCGTCTGCGTCAAGGCGATCTGGTTGAAGAGTTGCAGGCCATTGAGGGTGACGTTGATCTGGTGATCATCGGCAAACGTGGCGAAGCGGCAGACTTTGCCAAACAGCATCTGGGCAGCAATCTGGAGCGTGTGGTACGGGCTTGTAAACGTCCGGTTTTGGTGGCCTCACGTGCATTCAAGCCGGTTGAGCGATTCATGATTGCTTTTGATGGCGGTGCGTCTTCGATGAAGGCTGTGGCCCATATTGAAAACAGCAAAGTTTTTGCCGGATTGAAGTGCCGGTTGCTGACTATTGGTGCCGACAAACCCGAAATCAAACGCGCTCTTGAGGGGGCTGCGGCAACCCTGCGGGCTGTTGGCTATGATGTGGAAACCGAGATCAAACAGGGGCAACCTGAAACGGTGATCAGCGAGACCGCAGCAAAGCACGAAATTGATGTGCTGGTGATGGGCGCTTACGGACACTCCCGGATCCGCAATCTGATCATTGGTTCCACCACCACGGCGATGGTGCAGAGCTGTCACGTGCCGATTTTACTGTTTAGATAGTTCAACCGCTCATCAAGCCCTTGCGGGCTTTCTTCGCTGTGAAGAGCGCCCGCAAGGGCGCGATGAACTGTTAAATGGCTAAAGCCTAAGCTGCAGGCTTGCGACCGCGATGGCGCGCTTTGCGCTTACCTGCGGATTTACCAGCAGGATTTCCACCACCATTCGGCTTGCCACCGCCGCCACCACCTTGGCTGCGACGTTGACCACCGCCACCGCCACCGCGACGACCACCACCGCCGCCGCGAGGCGCTGGTTTCTCTTCCATTGGGCGCACACCGCCGGCTACTGGAATTTCAGATTTCATCACTTTTTCGATCTGCTTCAAATAACCAATCTCGGTTGCCGAAACAAAGGCAATCGCCTCGCCGCCCTTACCAGCCCGCGCGGTGCGGCCAATCCGGTGAACATAGTTCTCTGGAACTTCGGGCAAATCATAGTTGTAAACGTGGCTGACGTCAGGAATGTCGATACCACGGGCCGCAACATCGGTGGCCACCAACACACGGGCCTCGCCGGTTTTGAACGCTTTGATGGCACGTTCGCGCTGGCCTTGGGATTTATTGCCGTGGATCGAAACAGCACTATAACCCGCCGTTTCCAGCGTGCGTTTCAATTTTTCAGCGCCGTGTTTGGTGCGCAAAAATACCAGCGACAATCCATCAGGTGACTTGTTCAAATACTCTTTCAGCAATTCAGTCTTATTGACCTGCGAGGTATAAAACAGCGACTGTTTGATCTTGTCAGCGGCCTTGCCCGGGGTCGAAACCTGAACCTTTTTGGGGTCCTTCAGGTAGGCGCCCGCAAGCTCGTTCATTAGTTTTGGCATAGTGGCCGAAAACAGCATGGTCTGGCGCGGGGTGCCCAGCAATGGTGCGATTTTACGCAGCGCGTGGATAAAGCCCATGTCCAGCATTTGGTCAGCTTCGTCCAAAACCAAGAACCGTGCCTCGTCCAGAAAAATAGCGCGTCGATCCAAAAGGTCCATCAAGCGGCCCGGTGTTGCCACCAGAATGTCAGTGCCTTTTGACAGGTTTTGGATCTGCCGATTGATCGAAACGCCGCCCACAACAAGGTTCACCTTTAGGTGGGTCTGGCGCACGTATTGGCGCAGGTTTTCGGCGATCTGATTGACCAGCTCGCGGGTTGGCGCAAGGATCAGCGCCTTGGTGTTTTTCGGCGGAGCTTTAAAGCCGTCGCTCATCAGGTTTTCAATCAGCGGCAGGCCAAAGGCTGCCGTTTTACCAGTACCAGTCTGGGCAAGGCCCATGATGTCGTGGCCCGCCAGCGCCAAGGGGATCGCCTCGGCTTGAATGGGGGATGGGGTTTTGTAGCCAGCGTCGTCGATGGCTTTAAGAAGGTTGGCCGATAGGCCGAGATCTGCAAATGTGGTCAAGTTTTGACTCTTTCGTAAATGTAGCGGTGCACAGATGGCCCCGCCGATATGAATCAGCGTTGTGGCCCGAATGGACCAACGTCTGAGGTTGCGATCCGTTTGCAGGATCGTCAGAACCCCGCGTGAATGGGAACTAGGTGAAAGGCTGTCGCGCCCCAAAAGCGTCCTGACTGCCGGATTAGGGCGGGCTGCTCACGCGGCGGCCACTCAGGAATAGGGGCGTATCACCTGTTGTAATGGCAAAGTCAACAAGAATAGCGGCCGTTAGCTCTTCCCCCTGTTGCCCGCTTGGGTTATGAGCGCAACGTTACAAAGATGAATCCCTAAAAGGAGACCCGTCATGGGCTATAATATCGCCGTCGTTGGGGCCACTGGAAATGTGGGCCGCGAAATTCTGAACATTCTGGAAGAACGCCAATTTGAAGTGGACAAGATTGCAGCACTTGCGTCGCGCCGCTCATTGGGAACGGAAGTCAGCTTTGGTGATAAAACGCTTAAGACGTTGGATCTGGACACGTTTGATTTCGCCGGTTGGGACATTGCTCTGTTCGCCGTTGGCTCTGACGCCACCAAGAAATACGCGCCGATTGCCGCCGCAGCTGGTTGCTTGGTGATCGATAACTCGTCGCTCTATCGCTATGATCCTGAAATCCCGCTGATTGTGCCCGAAGTGAACGCTGACGCGATCGAGGGTTACAAAAACAAAATGATCATCGCCAACCCCAACTGCTCAACTGCGCAGATGGTTGTGGCCTTGAAACCGCTGCATGATCGCGCAACGATCAAACGTGTTGTGGTGTCGACATACCAGTCCGTTTCGGGCGCTGGCAAAGAAGGCATGGACGAGCTGTGGAACCAAACCAAAGCGATTTACAATCCAGTCGACAACAAAGAATACACCAAGTTCACCAAGCAGATCGCGTTTAACGTGATCCCGCATATTGATGTGTTCATGGAAGACGGCACCACCAAAGAAGAATGGAAAATGGTCGCTGAAACCAAAAAGATCGTCGACACGAAAATCAAGGTCACAGCGACCTGTGTTCGGGTGCCGGTTTTTGTGGGTCACGCCGAGGCGATCAACATTGAGTTTGAGGATTTCCTAGACGTTGACGAAGCCCGCGACATCCTGCGCGAAGCCCCCGGTATCATGGTGATTGATAAACGCGAGGATGGCGGCTATGTGACGCCGATTGAATGCGTTGGCGACTTTGCGACGTTTATATCTCGGGTGCGTCAGGACAGCACGGTTGAAAACGGTATTAACCTGTGGTGCGTGTCGGATAACCTGCGCAAAGGGGCTGCCTTGAACGCGGTGCAAATCGCCGAGGTTTACGTGAACCGTGTGTTGAGCAAACGCTAAGCCCGCCTCGTGGCGTTGATCTAAAAACCGGCAGTGCTCCGCGCATTGCCGGTTTTTTTATGCCTGCCGCTTGCATCCGCACCGGGCTGGGGCAAAGGTGATGCCAATTGAAACTTATTGGTGTTTTCCCATGCGCATTCTTTTCCCTGCTATTTCACTGCTGATTGCCACGCCCGTGCTGGCCGCTGACCTGACGGTCCCGCTGAATGTCACCGCCGCCACGGTCTATCCTCGCGGGGCCAGCTTGACGTATAACGCGAGCCTTGATTTGCCCGCGGGCAATCACCGCGTTTTGTTGCCCTATATTCGGGACGATCACAGCTATATAGCGCCACAGATCAAGGTCACCGAAGGGGTGAGCATTGGGGCGGTAAATTACCTGACGGATGCGAGTTATGACCAAGACGCGTTGCTGTCGGCAGAACAGGCCACGGCCAAGGCCGCCGTTGAGGCTGCTGAAGATGCCGTCACGGTGCAGCAAACACAAATTCGCACGGTGGCTTTGCAAATGGAAGCGCTCGACACCCAAATGGGGTTCTTGAAATCCATCAGCGGCGGCGAAATGAGCAGTGCTGATCCAGCCCAGATGCGCGCTCTTGCGCAAATGGTGCGCGATGAGGCCGAAGCCGGGATTGCACGACGGTTGGAGTTGGAACAGCAGGCGCGCAATTTGAGCAAAGACCTTAGCGATCTGAGTGAAGCGCTTGCCGAGGCGGAGCGTCAGTTTGACAGCCTGTCACCGCCCAGCGGAGAAGGTGGCATGATGGCAATCTCGGTCGAGGTGGCCGCAGATGTCCGCGCCCATTTTGAAGTGGCGCGGATTGTGGATGAAGCCCGTTGGAGCGTCGATTACGATTTCAAGCTGAGCTATGGCGATGACCCGAGTTTGAGCGTTGAGCGCAAGCTGGTGGTGGCGCAAGCCACAGGGCAGGCGTGGGCGGGCATTGATTTGGTCCTGTCCACCGCCAACCCGTTTTCGCAATCATCGCCCAGTGGTGCGGGGCGTAATCTGGCGACGATTTACAAATCACACCAAGCCGAGAAGTTTTCAACCAGTGTGGGCATATCAAAAGCCCGATCCATGGCTGACGAAGTTGTCTATGTCGAGGAACCCACGATCGCCGCCGCAGCCCAATTCGACGGGTTGAGCCTGAGCTATGTCTACCCGCGTAAGGTCTCGCTGGATGACAACGAAATCGCGCAACTGGTGTTGGACAGCTTTACCTTGCCCGTGGAAACCAGCCTGCTTGCCATTCCACGCCGCGACGAAACAGCTTTTGTGATGGCGGCCATAACCAACAACACGAATGAGCCGCTACTGCCCGGCATGGCGTCCTATTATCGCGATGGGGCGTTCATTGGGCGCGAGGGGTTTGCGCTCATTCCAGCCGGTGCCGAGGCTGATTTGCCGTTCGGTGCGATGGAGGGCATTCGCCTGACCTATACTGCCTTGCGCCAAGAAACCGGCGACAGCGGCATCATCACCACCAGCAACACCCGTGAGGACACGGTGGAATTTACGGTCGAGAACCTGACGGGCCAACCACAAGATATTCGTACCTTGTATGCACTGCCTTACTCTCAACAAGAGGATTTGGTGGTCAGCACCACAATCCGTCCGAACCCCTCTGAAACCAACGTGGATGATGTGCGTGGCCTGTCGGAATGGATGATGACGATTCCCGCCGGTGAAATGCAAAAAGTCCGCCTGAACACGGCCTTGAGCTGGCCAAAAGACTTTGAGCTGGACTGGGTGCAGTAAGGAAAGCAAGTTTGGCGGGGGCAAAGCGATGATTTCCTCTTGACGCCCCCGCCTTGCTCGCCTAAATCCTGCAACCTAGTGGCGGGGTAGCTCAGTTGGTTAGAGCACGGGAATCATAATCCTGGTGTCGGGGGTTCAAGTCCCTCTCCCGCTACCAAAGCTTCTTTGTATTTCATTGCACCCAATCCCTTAGGATTACCTTTATGTGGCGCGCCACAGAGGGACAAGGCGCAACGGAGGGAGACAAGATGTCCGAAGGAAAATCATCGTTAATTGTAATGATCCCAAACGCTGTTATTATCTGTTGCTGAGAACTGATTACCCATTGGTCGAAAACCGCAAATGTGCGGTGGCTGCGGGAATTGATTCAGGTGGTGAGATTTTCATTCGCGGGTAACCCAACGGATTGGGAAAGCTGGTCACGACCCCAACGGATTGGGCTGCCAGATGCGTTGCTCTGCCGGACACAGAAATAGAAGAGTTATCGCGCGTGGTTGCCAATGGGGCCACCGTCGAAATCAGACCCTAACGCCCTAACAAAGCAACGGGCGCGTTGACGTCCTGCACAAAATCAAGCGCGGCCTTGTCTTTAACGGCGGTGCTACGCTTAAAATCATAAACCATTTCGCCGTTGGACTCTTCAGAGGCGATGACCAGACATTGATATAAATGGCGCGCGCCATCATAGATGTCGACCAGCCCACGCAGATGCGGTGCGTTCTCGACATCCAACGCAAAGCCAGTCTCCCAGTAGCGCAGCACTGGAAAGATATCATCATCGGTATGGACCCGCAGGCGGCTTTTACGTTTTAGATCGCGTTTGCGGGCCATTTCCAGACCTTCACGCACTTCTTTAGGTAGCATTTCAAACATCACATCACACCCCATTGCCTAATCGCACAGTGGCACGATCATGGTGAAGGTCAAGTTAATGTTATGTGACAAATTGTTTCTAACCTAGGTGTTGTGGTCCTCGACCAAATCGACCCCCACCACTGGACGAAGCACATGCGGCTTGTCCGGATCATACAAAGCGCTGTCCTTGAAATCTCGAATATTGCCCAACGCCGGACCCACCAGAATCAACGCCGTGCGGGTGATTTTCTCAACCCGTACTTTTTTGCGGATGTCCGACAGTGTGCCACGAATAATCATCTCGTCCGGCCAACCAACACGGTAGGCGACGGCGACAGGGCAATCCGCGCCGTAATGCGGCACCAAAACGCGCTCGATCTCGCGCATGTTGCGCACGCCCAAGTGGATCGCCAGAGTGGCCCCTGTGCGGGCAAAATTGTCCAATGTTTCGCCCTCGGGCATTGAGGTGGACTGCATGGAAACACGCGTCAAAACAATAGATTGCGCAATTTCCGGGATCGTCAACTCTTGGCCCAAAGCCGCCGCAGCAGCGGCATAGGCTGGCACGCCTGGAATGATCTGATACTCAATGCCATCCGCCCGCAAGCGGCGAATTTGTTCTGCTATCGCGCCGTATAAAGACGGATCCCCCGAATGCACCCGCGCAACATCTTCACCGCGCTCATGCGCCGCTAAAATCTCGGCGTGGGTGTCGTCTAATGTCATGGCGGCTGTGTCCTTGACGATGGCCCCTTCGGGCGCGCCCGCGACCACTTCTTCGGGCACCAATGAGCCTGCGAACAGGCAAACCGGGCAGGCAGCGATCAAGCGCTGCGCCTTTAGGGTCAGCAGCTCAGGGTCACCTGGCCCCGCGCCGATAAAGTAAACCGTCATGACAAATCTCCATCAATTTTTCGCGCGTAACCGCGTGGGGTAAACATCCGCGGACCTTCGCCCAATTGCGCCAGTCGAGAATGGCTGGAGCCGATCAAAACCACGGTCAGCATATCGACTTCGTCAACCTCCAGCTCAGACAATTTCCGATAGCGGATGTGCTCCTCTGGACGGCCCAAGGATGAGGCCAGCATGACGGGCGTGTCGGCAGGGCGATGTTGTAACAAAATGTCACGCGCTTCTGACAGCAATGTACGGCGGCGTTTTGAAACGGGGTTGTAAAAGGCGATCACGAAATCACCCTCGGCCGCCGCCTTTAAGCGCTTTACAATATCTTCGCGTGGGGTCAGCAAATCCGACAGGGAAATCGCGCAAAAATCATGGCCCAACGGGGCGCCAGCACGAGCGGCAGCCCCTTGCAGCGCCGAAACGCCAGGGGTCGAAATCACCTCGATGCGCTGTGCCGCATCAGACACACCATGCGCATCAGGTCCACGGTCCAACAGTTCAAATACCAGCGCACCCATGGCGTAGATGCCCGCATCCCCAGAACAGATCAGCGCAACGTTGTTGCCCTTACCCGCCTGCTCCAACGCATAGCGACAACGGTCTTCTTCTCCGCCCAGTGGGAAATCTGTGCGAATTTTGCCAGATGCCAATGGCCCGAGCAGATCGATGTAAAGACCATAGCCGACCAATTCTTGGGCTTCGGCGATCAGCGCGCTGGCCTCTGGCGTGCGCCAAGAATGCTGACCGGGGCCGATGCCAATGATTGATAGTTTACCGCGTGCGCGGCCCTTTTCCCCTGTAATAGGCTCCAGTTGACGGGCCACTGCACAGGTGCAGGTCGCGGTTTTTTGTTTTTCAAGGACGAGCGTTGCACTGGCGTCAGTCGCGGCCAACGCTGCCCCTTCAGAAACGCCGTGACAACCCACTTCGGCAAAGACCACATCTGATGGGTTCTGTAAGCGGGGCGTTTCGGCCTCAAGCGTGGCCGCGTCAAACACGCGAAACGGCACGTTCAATCGTTTGGCAACAGCAATGATCGCAGGCTCGTCCGCCTTTAGGTCAATCGAGTTCACCGAGGCAATCGCCCCCAGCGCAATGCCCGCATCAGAAAGTGATTTTTCAACCAGTTCCAACATTTCTTGGGGGTCCGCATTGCGCGCACAGCCAAGGCCCAGCGCAAAGCGTTGCGGGTGGTAAACCAGCTTATCAGATTTGCCCCCTGATGGTGTTTCGGTCACGCAAATCTCAACCTTACCGGCCGCGTCGCTTTCAATGTCAAACAGCGCCTCGCCTGTAACCCGCGTGCCAGCACCGTTCAGCATCGCCGCCATCACGGATTTTGCATCTTCAGGGTTTGCCAAACTGTATCCGGCGGGCGGCTCATCCAACGCGAAACCCAATGCGATGTCGCCTGCCGTCGTAACAGCAGCGGTCGCGCCCGACGCATCCGAAATCTGTTTGGCCAAGCGGTTTGCACCGCGATGCCCGCCCAGTAACGGCACCACAACGGCCCCGTCATCCGACACCGCCATCACAGGCGGCTCGGTGCGTTTGTCGGCCAATACAGGTGCGACTGCACGGATCAAAATTCCGGCCGCGCAAACGCCAATGACCGGCGTGCCGCTGGCAAACAACGTGCGCACATAGTCCAGCGCATTGGGGAAATAGGCATCGGCCACATCAACACGCCCCTCGCGGCCATGCACCTCTGCACCCAGAATTTTTGCTACGTTGTGCGCGGTTGCCTCGCCTGAGCGGGATAGGCAGATGACGACAGGGGTTAAAGCCACGGATCGGCCTCCTTTGTGATGAGTATCATTGAAAAATAGGGCGCAGGATCAGGCGCATCTGCCAGTGGCATTTTCCGCTCACCCGGCAGGGATGTGCGTTCAATATAATGGGCTTGATCCAACAGACCCAAATCGGTGATTACGTCTCTAATCCGATCCAAATGGCGGCCAACCTTCATGATCGCCACACTGTCGGCAGCCGCAATTTTTTGACGCAACGCAGCGTCTGGCAGCGGTCCAGGAATCACGCTCAGCATCTCGTTCCGCGCAGCCAACGGCAGACCCAATGCAGCAGCGCTTGCGGTCATCGCCGTTATGCCGGGGATGATTTCGGTTTTGAACTTCGCCTTGAGACGCGCAAAAATATACATGAAGGATCCGTAGAAAAACGGATCGCCCTCGCACAGCACCACCACATCCAAACCAGTCTCTAATATGTCGGAAATCTCGCTTGCGGCGGTGTCATATGCCGCTTGGGCAGGACCACGTTCAACCCTCATTGGCACATCGATCGCAATTTCGCGCACGTCCTCGCCAATCAGATCCGCTGCAATGGAGCGCGCAAAGCTGTCACTGCCCGCCAAGGTTGGATAGGCAATAACCTTGGCAGTCGAAATCAGCCGCGCAGCCTTGAGGGTGATCAACTCGGCGTCCCCCGGGCCAAGCCCGACGCCGTACAAAATCCCTGTCATCTTTTGACCAGACTTAACTGCGTGACGGGGCGAAAGGGTTTCCAACCGCTGAGCGGACCAATTGGCGCAACCCGCGAGATTTGCAGCTTAGCCAGATCGCCGCCGAATTCCTTGTGCAGAGCAATCAGTTCCGCTTCGCTCTCTAATGTCACCGCATTGACCACCATGCGCCCCAATGGACGCAATGCAGCCCAAGCCGAGGTGAACACTTCATGGCTTAACCCGCCGCCAATGAAAATCGCATCCGGTGACGCTAAGCCATCCAATGCGGCAGGCACCATGCCGTCGATCAATTCCAATTTTGGTGCCCCTAACGCCAGCGCATTCGCCGCGGCCATAGCGCGTCGATCGGCGCGTGGCTCGATGCCGATTGCCCGCGCATAGCGAGCCGCGCGCATCCACTCGACCGCGACCGAACCACAACCACAACCGATGTCCCATAGTAAAGCACCGCGCATTGGCATCAATTTGGCCAAGGTGGCGGCGCGGACTTCTTGTTTGGTCATGGTGCCGTCGCTGACGAACAGCTCGTCCGCCAATCCGGGCACACGTGGCAGCAGCGCCGCGTCAGGTGCGGCGATGCAGTCCACGGCCAAGGTGTTGAACGGCGGCACTTCATGGGACCAGCTTTCAGCAACCCCATCAAAGCGGGCCTCGTCCTCGCCAGCCATATTGGCCAGCACCGTCATTTTGCTTTGACCAAACCCGCGCGCCGCCAAAAATGCGGCGATTTGGGCGGGGGTTTCTGCCCCTGTGGTCAGGATAAGCAGTCTTTGGTCAGGCTGAATGTAGGCGATCATCTGCTCTACAGGCCGACCATGAACGGTCAAGGTTTCCAGATCAGCCATTGACCAACCCATCCGCGCGGCGGCCATTTGAAAGGCACCCACTTGGGGGTGATAAATGATCTCAGCTGGATCAATGGAGCGGCCAATGCGAGCCCCGACAGAATACCAAAGCGGATCGCCCGAGGCCAAAACCACAACCCGCTTACCGCGTTGGACCTGCAAGGTTTCGATCAATGCATTGAACGGCGACGGCCAACTCACACGCTCAGCACCAATGTCGGTGGCCAGGGCGTGATGACGCTCGCCACCAATGATAATTTCGGCGGCCTCAACCACGGCGCGGGTCGCGGGGGTTAGCCCGTCCATGCCGTCTTCGCCTATGCCAACGATGTGTAACCAAGGTGTCATTGTGCAATCTCCGGCAGGCCAGCCGCCAAGGCGTTTAGCGCGGCAGAAGCCATGGCCGACCCGCCGCGACGACCCCGCAGGGCGACAAATTCGCAGCCCCTTGGGCGCTCAGCCAATTCGGCTTTGCTCTCGGCGGCGCCGACAAATCCAACCGGAAACCCTAGGATCACGGCCGGTTTGGGCCAGCCCTCATCCAGAAGTTCTAACAGGTGGAACAATGCGGTTGGCGCATTGCCAATCACCACGACGGCACCGTCGATATGTTCGCGCCATTTCTCGACGGCAGCAGCAGAACGTGTGTTGCCGATGTCCTTGGCAAGGGCCGGAACGGTTGGGTCATTCAGGGTCACGATCACCTGATTATCGGCGGGTAAATAGCGCCGAATAATGCCCGCGCCAACCATCTCGCAATCGCACAGGATCGGCGCGCCCGATTGCAGGGCGTCGTGGCCTGCAGCATAAGCATTTTGCGAGAACGCCAACCGGTCCGCGACCTCGACCATACCGCAAGCATGGATCAGACGAATGACAACCGATTCCATTCCCACGCCAAACCGATCCAGCCGCGCTTCTTCACGCACTGTAGCAAAGCTTTGGCGATAGATCGCGGCGGGTTCACGCTCGTAAGGTCTCATGTCGTAGCCCTTATATTTGCGGCAAAGCTACACATCTTTTTTGCGCGCACTTTCCGGCCCATGCGGATGTTTGGCATGCGGGTATTCGGGGTGAGCATGATCATGGCTGTGGTCGTGGTGGTGATCGTGGCCATGTTCATGTGCGTGGTCATGATGATGGTGGTGATCCATATCCAAACGGCACTCACCCGTGCAAAACGTGTCGCACAAATCGCATGTCTCGACCGTGGCACCAGGTGCGTTTGCTCCTTGGCCTTCGACATGGTGGTGGTGGCTTTCCTGAATTGCACCAACTTCGGCCTCAAACCCCAATACTTGGGTGCGATATTTGCAGGTTCCGCAGGTTTCAGGTGGCACCTCGCCAAGCTGTTCAGTGATTCGTTCAGCAAATGTTTCCAACACTTTAGGGTGGTCATTCAGATAACCAGCCTTAACGAATTGGATGTCTGGATGTGCTGCCGCGACCTTGTCGGTAAAGCCGTAAATTCGGTCAATCAAGATGCCCGCAAACAGGAAATACGGAAACATAATAACCCGTTTATATCCCAATTTGGCGGTGTGCTCTAGGCAGGGTTCCACCAAAGGAAAGGTCACGCCGGAATAGCCAATTTCGCACCAGCCAAACCCCATGCCTTCCCACAACATCCGGCCAATTTTGGCGACGTTGGCATTGGCGTCTGGGTCTGACGCGCCGCGCCCAATCACCACCAGACAGGTTTCTTCCATCGGCAATTCACCATGTTCGGCATTGGCCGCATCAACAGCCTCTTGGATGCGCGAACCCGCAGCCGCGATCATCTTGGCATCGACGCCCAATTCGCGACCATAGCTGAGGTTGATATCGTGCTTTGCCGCATAGGTGTTCAAAACCGTCGGGATGTCATTTTTGGAATGCATCGCGGCAAACAACATGCCGGGGACCGCCAAAATCTGATCGCAGCCACCGTCGCGTAACCGATCCAATCCATCGCGGATCACCGGATTGGCAAATTCCAAATAGCCATAGTCGACCATCCAATCACTGGGCAATAACGCCGGTAGTTTTTCAGCCAAAACCGCAAATTGATCAACCGCATCTTGCGAGCGCGAACCATGTCCGCAAATCATCACACCTACTTTTGACATATCATGCTTCCTGCGGTTCGGCGTCGGGCTCTGCGTCGACGTCTTCATCATCAGCTTCTTGCTCGCCACGATTTTTCGTCTGCCACAATGCAGCCGCCGCAGCGGCGGCCAACGCAGCAACAGCGAGCCAATGATTGTGCCCCCCCGTTTCAATAATATGGATCGGGTCCGCCAAAACGGGGCCGGCCAAGACCGCAAAGACAACTGTCATCATAGGTTTCATCGCATGTTCCTTTTCAACTGGCCAATAGGTCAGGACAGGAACGCATGCTCCCGACGATGCTGCATCTGATCCCCGTATTGGGTCGATCATCCGCAGCCAACCTTTCTGGCCCTAGGGCTTCGTCAGCTCCATATATAGTCACTCCGAATCCGCACCGCAATCTGTTTCGCGTCAAACCGGGCGCCAGCAACGACATTCTTCATGGGGCTTGCAATCGGCTTAAGAATCCGCTTGTTCTGCTGAAACGCAACAAAGGACGCGACATGACAACCATCACCATTTGCGACACTTGCAAGACCGAAGGCTGGGATGCCGAAATCGCCGGAATCACTGATGGCGAGGCATTGGCAGCATTGATCGAGGCCGAGGTTGCCGCGCGGGATAGCGCGGTGAAAACCCGTCGGTTCTCCTGTCTGATGGGCTGTAATCGTGCCTGCAACATCACCATTCAAGCTGAGGGCAAGTTGAACTACACCTTGGGTGAGTTTACGCCAGATACCGAAGCGGCCAAAGGCATCGTTGATTATGCAATGCTACACAGCAACAGCACATCAGGCCAAGTGCCGTATCGTGAGTGGCCGCAAGCGATCAAAGGGCATTTCACCACACGCCACCCGCCGCTGGATGACGTTGAATGAAACAGAGCCGCGATCATGGGGGTGGCATAGATGCGGCTGTCGCCCAATATGGCGGCATGCGTGCAAATTGGCTCGATCTGTCAACGGGGATAAATCCAGTGCCCTATCCGCTGCCTGCCATCCTGTCGAACGCTTGGAATGCGCTACCGGATCAGGCCGCCGCCGACAGGCTTGAAATCGCGGCTCGCGCATTTTGGAATGTGCCAAAATCCGCATCGGTATTGGCAGCTCCCGGCGCATCCGCATTGATTGCACGCATTCCCTATTTGGCCGAATTGGGCAAGGTTAGGGTCGAATCCCGCACCTACAATGAGCACGAAGCCAGTTTTCGCATGGCAGGTTGGGACGTGTCCGAATCCAACCCTGACGCACGCGTGATCGTCAGCCCAAACAACCCAACCGGCGACTATTGGAACGGCACCGACAAATCTCCATTGCTGGTTATCGACGAGAGCTTTTGCGATCTATCCCCTGATAAATCCTGCATTGATCTGGCGGCCAACCCCGGCACGATTATCCTAAAGAGTTTCGGCAAATTTTGGGGTCTAGCGGGGGCGCGGCTTGGCTTTGCCATTGGTGATCCGGCGCTGGTCGCCAAACTGTCAGACATGCTTGGGCCTTGGCCTGTTTCTGGACCCGCATTGCAAATCGGTACCGCAGCACTGGGCGATCACACATGGGCCGCGCAAACCCGCGCGCGACTGGCCACTGATGCAGCCCGACTTGATGCGCTGGTGGCAGCCAAGGGCGCGCGAATTCAGGGCGGCACGGATTTGTTTCGCCTTTACCGCGTTGATGATGCCGCCGCGTGGCAAGCACGTCTCGCCGAACAGCATATCTGGTCACGCATCTTTCCCTATTCCCGCACTTGGTTGCGCTTGGGCTTGCCCGCCTCTGATCAGTGGGACCAGTTGGAAACAGCACTGTGAGCAACGCGCTAATCCTTTTGCTTGCGCTCCTGATTGATGGCATCTTTGGCGAACCGAAATGCCTTTGGTCACGGATCCCACACCCGGCCGTTTTGATGGGACGGCTTGTGGGCTGGATGGATAATCGCTTCAACACCGGGCAGCGGCGCAACGGAATCCTAGTGCTGATTGCCCTGTGCGCAGGGGCGGGGATATTGGGTTTTGCAGTTTCCAATCTGCCTGATTATGACATTATTCAAACACTGATCGCTGCTATTTTACTCGCGCAAAAAAGCCTAACTCAACATGTCACAGCCGTGGCCAATGCCCTGCGTCTTTCAATAGGTGACGGACGATTGGCCGTTGCCCAAATCGTTGGCCGCGACACCCGCGACATGGACCAAAGCGCCGTCGCAAGAGGCGCTATCGAGAGCGCTGCCGAGAACCTTTCAGATGGCGTGATTGCCCCCGCCTTTTGGTTTTTGCTACTCGGTTTGCCAGGGTTGCTGATCTATAAAATCACCAACACGGCCGACTCGATGATCGGCTATATGACTCCAAGGCATCGCGAATTTGGCTGGGCCGCGGCGCGATTTGATGACCTTATCAACTGGATTCCCGCCCGCATCACCGCTTTTTTAATCGCGCTTTGTCACGGAACCCTGTCCAAAGCGAGCCTCATTTTTCGCGACGCTCCGCTGCACCGTTCACCAAACGCTGGTTGGCCCGAAGCCGCTATGGCCGTCGCGCTGAACATCGGCCTTGCTGGCCCGCGCAGTTATGACGGCGAGTTGCGCGCATTTCCGTTTGTCCACACAGAAGGCCGCCACACCCTGACCGCTGATGACGTTGATTCCGCCAGCGCTGTGCTTTGGCGAACATGGGCGACAACGGTTTTGCTCACGGCTTTTGTGGCGTTGATCGCCTGAGCCGGTTGCCTTGTGGGCCGGTCCTGCTAATCTGCGCCAAATTCAGTTTGAAAGGTTCTTATGCGTTTATCTATCTTCCCGATCATCACGGCCCTGAGCCTGTCCATCACGCCGATGCACGCCAAAACGCCATGTGGTGGTAAATTCAGCCGTTTCATTGCGACGATGCAAAAAGAAGCAATTGCGGCAGGCCATTCTGCCGCCAAAACCCAACAGTTTTTCGCAAACGTCCGCCAAGACCCAAAAACGCTAAAGGCCGATCGCTCGCAAGGAGTGTTCCAGAAAAATTTCATTGATTTTTCCCGTGCATTAATCAGTAAAGGCCGCATCGACAAAGGTCGTGCAAATGCGGGGAAATATGACCGCATCTTTGATCGGATCCAACAGCAATACGGCATCAATCGCGGTGTTTTGCTGGCGTTTTGGGCATTTGAAACGGACTACGGCTCGTATCAGGGTAATTTCAATACGTTGAACTCACTGGTTACACTGGCCCATGATTGCCGCCGTCCACATTTGTTTCGCCCACAAGTATTTGCCGCCCTCACGCTCTTTGAGCGTGGCGAGTTTTCACCGTCGAAAACCACCGGTGCATGGGCCGGTGAAATCGGCATGGTTCAAATGCTGCCCGCCGATATTTTGGAAAACGGCGTCGACGGCGACGGGGACGGCAAAGTTCGCCTAAAAACGTCCGTTCCAGACGCTCTGATGTCGGGCGCAAAAATGCTGTCAAATCTGGGCTGGCAGGCGGGGCAACCATGGTTGCAAGAGATCACTGTGCCAAAGTCGTTGGACTGGTCCAAAACGGGCCTGACCACGCAGTTACCAGTCTCTAATTGGGCCAAAATGGGGGTTAAAGCCCGCAACGGCAAACTGGCGAATGGGCTGAATGCGTCGATCATTTTGCCGATGGGGCGCAACGGGCCAGCGTTCATCGCTTACCCCAATTTCCGCGTGTATTTTGAATGGAACCAAAGTTTTACCTACGTCGCCACAGCCGCCTATTTCGCAACCCGATTAGAAGGCGCGCCTGCTTATAATTCTGGCAATCCCAACCCAGGCCTGTCGGGCAAACAAATGCGCAGTTTGCAGAAAAAACTGTCTGCACGGGGCCATGATGTGGGTAAAATTGATGGCATTCTGGGGGCCAAAACCCGCATCGCCATTCAACGCGAACAGCAGCGTTTGGGTCTGCCTGCGGATGCGTGGCCTACGGTTGCGTTGTTGCAAAAACTGTAGCCCAATAAAAAAAGCCCCGCGCGATTTGCTCGGGGCTTTTTCAAATGTCTTGGCCTCAACTACCAGTCAATGAATTCCTCAAAATCCTCAACCGATATGCGCCACCAATCCAGCGTATCTTCGAAATTTTTCTCGCCAACTCCGTCATAATCCAGATTCACATCCATCTCGAGAAACGGATCGCCGTCATCATCAATATAGGCTTTTGCAAATCGCTTTTCACGGTTCCACTCATTGACCTTTGATGCCGAAATTCCGTTGTTCAAATCATAACCCGCCTTGATCAGGATCGAGTTGCAATTGTCATTATCCTCACAGCCATAGAAGTAGACAGAATATTTGGTGTCAGAAATACGGCTTGAGATTTTGGGGTCGCCCTGCGAATCTTCGCCCATCGTCGCAACCAGACCAAAGCTCTGCATTGCCTTCATGACAACATTTGCATTCTTGGCCGTGATATCTGCGCTTGCAACTGAAGCGCTTGCAATCATTACTGCGGTTGCTAGCCCGCCAAACAGCTTTGTATGAAAATTCATTCTTCACCTTCCTTCATAATAGGGGTGGCCCAAATGAACCAAAAATAGGCGCTATCGTCAACGTCGTTTTCTGAACTAGGCCACCATTGCCTCGGCCTTTTTCAAATCTACGCTGACCAATTGGCTGACGCCCAACTCGCCCATCGTCACCCCGAAAAGGCGGTTCATGCGCGACATGGTCACCGCGTGGTGCGTGATGATCAAGAACCGCGTGTCGGTGCGACGGGACATTTCATCGAGCAGGTCGCAAAACCGCGTGACATTGGCATCATCCAAAGGCGCGTCAACCTCGTCGAGCACGCAAATCGGCGCAGGGTTGGCCAAGAACACCGCGAATATCAACGCCATTGCCGTCAGAGTTTGTTCGCCACCGGACAGCAATGAAAGCGTCGACAGTTTCTTGCCCGGGGGCTGGCACATGATTTCCAAACCGGCCTCTAGCGGATCGTCGCTTTCGACCAAAACCAACTTGGCTTCGCCGCCGCCGAACAGATGGGTAAACAGGAAACCGAAATTGTTGTTCACTTGCTCGAACGCCGTCAACAGGCGTTCACGGCCCTCTTTATTCAGGCTGGCAATGCCCGTGCGCAATTTCTTGGTGGCCTCTTCCAGATCGGTTTTTTCACTCAACAGTGTGTCGTGCTCGACTTCGACTTCTTTGGCGTCTTCTTCGGCCCGTAAATTGACCGCGCCCAGCGCATCGCGTTGGCGTTTCAACCGGTTCACATCGGCCTCTATGTTTTCCGAGGACGGCATTTTGTCCGGGTCAGTATCCAGTTCTTCAAGCAGCTTTTGCGGTGTTGTTTCTTGCTCCTCAGCAATCCGCTCGGCTGCATAGGCCACCGTTTCACGCGCGGCCTCTGCGCGGGCTTCGGAGCGTGCGCGGCCTTCGCGGGCTTCAGAGGCG
This sequence comes from Marinosulfonomonas sp., assembly GCA_033851955.1. Classification (GTDB taxonomy): domain Bacteria; phylum Pseudomonadota; class Alphaproteobacteria; order Rhodobacterales; family Rhodobacteraceae; genus Profundibacter. Next base: position 274,137 of record JAWSVK010000010.1, on the reverse strand, counting down.
CTGCGCTCTGCGTCGCGCTCCGCATCAACGGCATCTCGCAACGCGGTTTCCGCCACGCTCAATGTATCGGCGGCTGCACGGCGGCGTGTTTCAGCGTCTGAAATTGCGTCGGCTAACTCGTCCCGCTTAGCCGCGATTTCCTCGGGCGCAGCACTGGCTTCTTTCAGTTCGGCCTCGGATTGAACCTTACGTTCGTTCAGTTCGGCGATCCTTTTTTCAGCCGTTTCCAACCGAAGCCGCCAGCCTGAAATCTCTTTGGTGATTTCCTGACTGCGCTTGATCCGCGTATCGCCTTCACGGCGCAATTCATCATGGGCTGACCGTTTGGACATCATTGTGATCCGCGCCGCCTCGACCGTCATTTTGGTGTCTTCAACCTCAATACGTGCTGCATCCAGATCGCCCAATTCAGCGACAGCACGATCAGCTTCTAGCAGCCGTTGCCGCGCGGATGAGGCTTCTTCCTCAAACCGCGCCACAGCCAACCCAAGGCTCTCTAGCTTGCCGGATGCAATACTTTGATCCGCCTCAGCTTTTGACAAGGCGCGGTTGGCATCTGACACCGCACGGTCCGCATCACGACGGGCTTCGCGGGCCTGTTGGTCTTCAACGGTCAAGCGTTTCAGCTCTTCTGATAACAGCTCATGCGCACGCGATGCACCGTCAGATTTGGCGCTGGCGTTTTCCAAATCTTTCTTCAACTCAACCAAACGGTTTAACTGTTGCAACCGCAGTGCGGCCGCGCTTGGCGCGTCTTCGGCACCAGCGCGAAACCCATCCCAGCGCCACAAATCACCCTCAAGACTAACCAGCCGTTGCCCCGGCAAAAGATCAGCCTGCAACCCCGCACCATCATCGACATCCACCAAACCGACCTGCCCCATGCGCCTTGCCAAAACTTCGGGAACTGACACATAATTCGTCAGAGCATTCACACCACGCGGCAAAGTCTGCGCGGAAGGGTAAGCTGGCAAAACCGCCCAGCCCGACATTGCATCGGGGCCCACTTCTGGCGCACGCAAATCATCCGCCAAGGCCGCGCCCAGTGCTTTTTCATAGCCCGGTTGAACCCGCACAACGTCTAACACTTGACCACCTTCAGCCGTGTCGCGTTGCACCAATTTGGCCAGCGCACCAACCTCGGCCCGCAGCGCATTTGCTTCGCCCTCGGCTTCGGAGCGTTCCGCACGTGCATCCGCTTCGCGCGATTGCGCTTCATTGCGAGAATCGTCCGCCTTGGCCAACGCCTCTTCAGCAGCCACAGCCGCCAAGACCGCCGCTTTCTCTGCCGTTTGCGCGACTTCAAAATCTGTCACTGACTGGGCCAATGCCGCCTTGGACCCAACAACAGCTTCGCGGGCCCGCTCTGCCTCGGCCTCATTTTTGTCCAGCGTTTTGCGGCTGTCCTCTTGCAGACGGTGCGCCGAGTGGTGCTTGGCTGACAACCGTGCCACATCTTCTGTCAGCTGCGCCAATGCCGCTTCGCGTTCCTGCAAAATACCGGCCCCGTCGCGGGCCGCTTCGCCAGCCTCATCCAATCGCGCCTCGTGCCCTTCGCTGGCCTTGGCAATCTGGCCCTGCTCCCACTCCAGCCGCTCGATGGTTTCGCCCGCATCACGGTTCAACCCTGCCTCGCGTTCCATATCATGGGTCAGCTGATCGATCCGCGCCGTCAAAGCTGCAATCATTTGCAAGGCTTGTGCTTCTTGGTCTTTCAACGTGTCACGCTGCACCGTCAACCGCTGCAAAACAGCCGCGGCGATAGCCTCTTCTTCACGCAGAGCTGGCAGCTTTTCTTCACTGGCTTCACGCGCCTTACCAGCACCGCGCGCAGCCCCCTCGGCTTGGGCCGCCAATTTGGTACGTTCCGTCAATTCGGTTTGGGCCTTGGCCTGTGCCTCGTCCGCTTCTTTCCAGCGTCGGTACAACAACAGACCTTCGGACTTACGCAAATCGTCCCCGATGGTGCGGTACCGCGCGGCTTGCCTTGCTTGGCGTGCCAATTGCGCCAATTGCGTTGCCAATTGCTCAATCACATCATCAACCCGTGCCAGATTGGTCTCGGTGCCTTTCAGCTTCAGCTCGGCCTCATGGCGGCGCTGATACAGCCCCGAAATCCCAGCCGCTTCTTCCAAAATGCGGCGGCGGTTTTTTGGCTTGGCGTTGATCAACTCGGCAATTTGCCCCTGACGCACCAAAGCTGGTGAATGCGACCCAGTTGAAGCATCCGCAAACAACATCTGCACATCACGCGCCCGCACGTCTTTGGTGTTGGCCTTATACGCACTGCCCGCATCCCGCGTGATCCGTCGTACAATCTCAAGCGAATCCAGATCATTGAACCCCGCAGGCGCCAAACGATCAGAGTTATCAATGGTGATGGACACTTCGGCAAAGTTACGCGCTGGACGGCTTGCGGCACCGGCAAAGATCACATCTTCCATGCCGCCGCCGCGCATTGCAGTCGGGCGATTTTCACCCATCACCCAACGCAGCGCCTCGAGCAGATTGGATTTTCCACAACCGTTCGGCCCAACAACGCCAGTCAACCCGTCCGCGATCACCAGTTCGGTCGGGTCTACAAAGCTTTTAAAGCCATTGAGCCTAAGTTTGGAAAATTGCAAAAAATTCTGCCTACTGGTGATTCCGTTGTGGTCAAATTTGGCGGCTCCCCCCTATGGCTGTCAACGAATAACCACAGGATATGGCTGATTGGGCCGACTTATCCACAAGATATTGCGATATTTTCCGTATTTCGACCCAAAGTACGGGCCGCAAAATGCGCACACCATGTCGTAAATCCACTTGACCCAGGCGCGCTGTTGCCTTCAAACAGGTGGGGTAAGGTTCCCCGCACGGGCGCACAAGCGCTTGGGGATGAAACTGGGAATGTGGTGACGGTGACCCAATTAGGGACCAGATGCCACAGCCGCCCCCGCGACTGTAAGCGAGGAGTGCGCGCCAATATCCACTGGGGAAACTCGGGAAGGAGGCACTGCATTTTGATCCGCGAGCCAGGAGACCGGCCTGACATGAACTGCAACCAACCTGTCGGGGATGACAGGATAAAGGAATGACAAAATGACTGTACTGACCCAAACACACACAGAATCATCCGCCAAATCCGCCGCTGGCGTGATGCCTATCGTTACGGCCGTTGCCGCTGGCATGTTTCTGATCTTTTTTGCCGGTTTCGCGCAGGCAACTGTGTTTCACGACTCAGCTCACGACACACGCCACACGCTCGCGTTTCCCTGCCACTAACCTATGACCACACGTCTGTTTACCAGCGCGTTGTTCGCTGGTCTGATAGCAGGGCTGATTGCCGTTCTGCTACAGTTTACGTTGGTAGATCCTCTTACGATTGAAGGGGAAGAGTACGAGACCGGAAACAAAAGCCACTTTAGCGGTGTTCTTAAGTTGAATGAGGCATTGGAGCCAGTTGAACCTGACGCAACGGTTGAGTCAGATCAGGACAAATTGAATAAAAGGCTGTCCAGACTTTCAAAAACCTTCTTTGCAACGCTTGTGACATTTGTCGGTTGGTCGCTGTTCATGACTGCGGGTTTTGCCACTGTTGAGCTGCTTGGGCAGAGCGTATCAATAAAAGATGCCCTTTTGTGGGGGATCGGTGGTTTCGCTTCGGTTCACATCATGACTGGCCTTGGCTTGCCACCTGAGATACCCGGAACACCCAACGAGGCATTGGAATTACGCCAGCTTTGGTGGATTACAACTGCAATTGCTTCAGCGCTAGCTTTTGCTTTATTTGCATATGGTCGCACCCCGATTTTCATCTTGACCGGCCTTGTGCTGCTGGTGGCCCCCCATCTAATAGGTGCACCACGTTTAGATGGATACGCAGGTTTGGCGCCGCCTGAACTGGCTGGCGAATTTGTTATGCGGTCACTGGTTGTAAGTATGGCAGATTGGGTTGTTCTGGGCCTTGCCGCCGGATATTTCTGGAACCGTGATGCGAACGCCAAATCAGCATAGTCTTGTGGCGGGGCCTTGGCCCCGTTGCTCCGTTTAATTCCAATTCGCGAGGTGCCTTTCATGGCCGCTAAAATTCCCGCCACTGTTGTCACAGGCTTTTTGGGCGCTGGCAAAACCACCCTGATCCGTCACATGCTGTCCAACGCCAATGGAAAGCGCATTGCCCTGATCATCAATGAATTTGGTGATCTCGGTGTTGATGGTGACATCCTAAAGGGCTGTGGCATTGAAACCTGCACCGATGAGGATGTGATGGAGCTGTCAAACGGCTGCATCTGCTGCACCGTGGCTGATGAATTTATCCCGACCATACAAAAACTGCTGAACCGCGACACGCCACCAGATCACATCGTGATCGAAACCTCAGGGCTGGCGCTTCCACAACCCTTGGTTCGCGCCTTTAACTGGCCTGAAATCAGCACCCGCGTAACCGTAGACGGTGTCGTCACTGTGGTCGACGGGCGGGCTGTTGTGGATGGGCAATTCGCTGCCAATGTGGCTGCCGTTGATGCCCAACGCGCGCAAGATGACAACCTTGATCACGAAACACCGCTGTCCGAATTGTTCGAAGACCAAGTCGCCTGCGCTGATATGATCGTGGTGAACAAAGCCGACCTGCTGACCGAAGCAGAATCAACCGAATTGGTGATGCGCTTGCGCAATGAATCCCGCGACGGCGTGCAGGTGGTCAAATCCACCATGGGCGCTTTGCCGGTGGATGTGCTGTTGGGTCAAGGTATCAGCGCCGAAGACGATCTAAACGCCCGTCACGAAGTGCATCATCACCATCATCATCACGACGATGATAAGGAAGACGATCACCACCATGATCACGAGCATGAACATGGCCACGACGAATTTCAAAGTTTCGCCGTCACACTGGGTGAAATCGACGATGTCGCAGGTTTTACAACCAAAACCGCCGACGTGATCCGCGCCCACAATATTCTGCGTCTCAAAGGCTTTGCAGCCGTGGCAGGCAAGCCCATGCGCCTGACCATTCAAGCCGTTGGCCCTCGCATCGACAGCTACTTTGACCGCCCGTTTGCCGCCGGTGAATCTCGCATAACGACATTGGTTGTGATCGGCCAAACCGGATTAGACCAAGTTGCCATCACCAAGGCACTACAGGCATGACACTGATTATCGAACCAGGTGATCCGCGCGATCCACAGGCCACGGCCTTGCTGCAAGCTAGCCATGCTTTGATGGAAAGTCTGTTTCCGCCTGAAGACAATCATTTCTTGTCGATTGATGCCCTCTGCACAACCGACATTCATTTCTTTATCGCCCGCGAGGGCGACGCCACGCTGGGCTGTGTGGCGCTCGCGAACAAAGGTGACTACGGCGAGATGAAGTCTATGTTCGTCGTCGAGGCCGCCCGCGGCAAAGGGGCAGCCGACGCCTTGATGCGCCAATTCGAAGACCACGCCCGCACGCTAGAATTACCCATCGTTAAACTTGAGACCGGCAGCCTGCTGCACGCCGCGCACAAATTGTATGCGCGTCACGGGTTTTCACCTTGCGAACCCTTTGGGAACTATGAGGCCAACCCAACCAGCATCTTCATGGAAAAGCACCTGTAATGCATTTGTTGGCCGCAACACCGGGCAGTGTAGATGACGGCAACGAACCCGTCGATCTGGGCCAAACCCCCGCCGATGTCGTGTTCATTTCAGCTGCTGATTCTGAACTCGCGGCCCTGTCCGAAGCCCGCTCTGAAATGGACGCGGCACCCTCGTTACGCCTCGCCAATCTGACCCACTTGCAGCACCCGATGTCGGTCGATCTGCACATCGAGGCCTGCGCCACCAAATCAAAATTGGTGATCGCCCGCGTATTGGGCGGGGCAGGGTACTGGAAATACGGCCTAGAACAATACGCCGCCCATTTGCATGACGCAGGTGTGGCGTTTGCGGCCCTTCCGGGGGATGACAAACCTGATCCTGAACTGTGGGAACTGTCGACCATCTCGCGCGATGACTACGACGCACTCTGGGCCTATATGGTTGAGGGCGGACCGCAAAACGCAAGTGGATTGCTCAGCTACGCTAAAGCGATGTTGGACGCCGGAGACAAACCCATGGCGGCAGCCCCTTTGTTAAGGGCAGGTGTTTATTGGCCGGGATCTGGTGTTGCCGATATGGCTGCAGCACAAGAAAATTGGACCGAGGGCGCGCCAATTGTGCCGCTGATCTTCTACCGTGCTTTGGTTCAGGGGGCGGGGCTGCACCCCATCAACCGGATGGTCAAAGCGCTGTTGCGCCAAGGGTTGAACCCACTGCCGATCTTTGTGGCATCCCTAAAAGACCCCGTGTCGGTCGCGACGTTGGAACAATTGTTCAAGGCCGCCCCGCCCGAAGTGATATTGAACTGCACCTCTTTTTCGGTTGGATCGCCCCATCAAGGGGAGCATCGCACGGGGGCATCGAACCCCCTCGCGATGCAGGCCGCCAACGGTTGCACAGTCTTTCAGGTGGTTCTTGCGGCCTCTTCAGAGGAAGCATGGGCGCAGGGCCTGGCGGGGCTGTCCGCCCGCGATATCGCGATGAATGTTGCCTTGCCCGAGGTCGACGGTCGCGTGTTGTCACGGGCGATTTCATTCAAGGGTCAGGCGTATTTTGACGAAGCCACCGAATGCCCAATCGCAGCCTATCGCGCGCGCGGGGATCGGATCAGTTTTGTCGCCGAGCTGGTCGCGAACTGGGCCAAACTGCGCCGCGTTAATACCGAAAGTCGTAAAGTTGCGCTGGTGTTGGCGAACTACCCAAACAAAGATGGGCGGCTGGCCAACGGCGTTGGATTGGACACGCCAGCCTCAACAATCCATGTTTTAGATCTGCTCTCTAAGGCTGGGTATTCAGTCTCTAATCCACCGGAGGACAGCGATGATTTGATGCAGATGATCCTTGCAGGGCCAACCAATTGGCTGACGGATCGCGCCCAAAAAACCGGTGGTGTGCAGATCCGCTCAGCGGATTATCAAGCCGCCTATGCTCAATTGCCTTGGGATTTGCGTGAACGCATTGAAACCCGTTGGGGTGCGCCGGAAAAAGACCCGTTTTTCACAAAGAGCATTACAAACGGTGGGTATTTTTCACTATCAGTTTTGGAATTTGGCAATGTCGTGGTGGGCCTGCAACCAGCGCGTGGTTATAACATTGATCCAACCGAAACCTACCATTCGCCTGATCTGGTCCCGCCACACAACTATCTGGCGTTCTATTTCTGGATGCGTCATCAATTCGGAGCACACGCGATCGTGCATATGGGCAAACACGGCAATCTGGAATGGCTGCCTGGCAAAGCGTTGGCGCTTTCTGATGAATGCCTGCCCGAAGCTGTACTTGGGCCGATGCCGCACATTTATCCGTTCATTGTGAATGATCCGGGCGAAGGCACCCAAGCCAAACGCCGTTCACAAGCCGTGATCATCGACCACTTAACCCCGCCGCTGACCCGTGCAGAAACCTATGGGCCGCTAAAGGAACTCGAGACGTTGGTGGACGAGTATTACGAGGCCGCAGGCGTTGATCCTCGTCGGATTGAGTACCTACGCCGCGAAATCTTATCGCTGACTTCGGTAACGGGGATGGCAGAAGACGCGGGCCTATCTGGCAGTGATGAAGATGGGGATCTTGCCAAGCTGGATGCCTATCTATGTGAATTGAAAGAAGCGCAGATTCGCGATGGGTTGCATGTATTTGGCCAATCCCCAGTCGGGCGTTTAGAGAGGGACCTGACCCAAGCACTCGTGCGGGTACCGCGTAACGAGGGGAAAGGCGCAGATGCGTCCCTAATTCGTGCCCTTTCGGCAGATCTGGGTCTAAAGTTTGATCCTTTGGACACGGAAATGAGTGCTTCATGGGATGAAGAAAAACCAGATGTGCTGACCGGTCTATGTGATGATACTTGGCGAAGTGTTGGTGATACGATCGAGCGCCTGGAGTTATTTGCCGCGGGCCTGCTGGATGGCGAGTTTCAAGCCCCAGGTCCTGCCTCTGCGGAGGTGTTGGAGCATGTCAAAAACGTGGTTGGTCCAAGCGTGAGCTCGTGCGGCCTTGCAGAAGGCACGGGCCTTCTCACCGCCCTTTCAGGGCAATTCGTCGACCCGGCGCCATCCGGCGCGCCGACGCGGGGACGTTTGGATGTTTTGCCGACAGGTCGTAATTTCTTTAGCGTTGATAGCCGCGCCGTCCCGACGCCAACCGCTTGGAAATTGGGCTGGAAGTCGGCCAATTTGTTGATCGAAAAACATCTGCAAATCCACGGTGATTGGCCTAGAAGTATGTTACTGACCGCGTGGGGCACGGCCAACATGCGCACCGGCGGGGATGACATAGCACAGTGTTTGGCGCTGATGGGAGTAAAGCCCAAGTGGGACAGTGCAAATCGACGGGTCACTGGGTTTGAAATTTTGCCCAGTGGCGTTTTGGGCCGACCGCGGGTCGATGTGACGCTGCGGGTTTCGGGCTTTTTCCGCGATGCGTTTCCACAACTTATTGCTTTGGTCGACAGTGCCGCGCGCGCCGTGATGGCCTTGGATGAGCCTGCCGATTTAAACCCTGCTGCCGCGCGGTTCAGAGCCGAAGGTGAAGCGTCTGTTTATCGTGTGTTTGGCTCTAAACCGGGGGCTTATGGCGCAGGTCTACAAGCCATGATTGATGAGCGTTTATGGGCCGATAAAGCGGACCTTGCTGAGGCCTATTTGGAATGGGGAAGCTATGCCTATGGGAAAGGCTCCGAAGGGCGTAAAGATCGTAAGGGTTTTGAAGCGCGCCTATCGCAGGCCGAGGCCATCGTGCAGAACCAAGACAATCGCGAGCATGACCTGCTGGACAGCGACGATTATTATCAGTTTGAGGGGGGCGCGGCGGCGGCTGTTTCGACCCTGCAGGGGCGTGATCGACCGATCTATCACAATGATCATTCTCGCCCAGAACGCCCTGTGATCCGCACATTAGAAGATGAGATCGGCCGCGTCGTGCGTTCGCGTGTGGTGAACCCAAAGTGGATCGATGGGGTCAAACGCCACGGGTACAAGGGCGCGTTTGAAATAGCCGCTACTGTGGACTATTTGTTCGCCTTTGCCGCGACGACGGGCGCCGTGCGTGGGCACCACTTTGATTTGGTCTATGCCGCATTTTTGGAAGATGACAACACCCGCCAATTTATTGCCGACCACAATGCGCCCGCCTTGCGCGAAATTGCCCAGCGCCTGAACGAAGCGATCGAGCGGCGCATGTGGGTACCGAAATCAAACTCTGCGAGGGCCCATTTGGGTGATTTAGCGCAGTGAACGCCCTGTTTATTTGTGGCAAAGCCTGCATGCGCAGCCCCACCGCGGTTGACATTTCGGCTCAGATAAATGGAGTTGCAACGGACTTCGCAGGTCTTAGCAATGATGCTGATGAACGCCTGTCTGTTGAACATATTGAATGGGCGACAGACATCTTTGTAATGGAGCGCCGCCAAAAATCGCGTCTATCCCAAATGTTTGGCTCTGCCCTGAAGGGTAAGCGCGTTATCTGCCTGAACATCCCTGACAACTATGCTTACATGCAACCTGAATTGGTTGACCTTTTGCAAGCGCGCCTTAAGACACATTTGCGCAGAGACATGGCCTAACTGCAGTTCAGTTTGGCCACCATCAGCGCCGGATCACCCTTCATCGAATTTGACACCACCGAGCAACCGCTGGCTATTTCCATAGCTTTTTCTGCCTTTGGGAAAATGTCACCTATTTTGGGGTTAAATTCGAAATTGGTGCGGATAGCCTCGGCCAACTCGCCCTTCACTCGGACCGTAAATGTGCTGCCTTCCACCTCAATCACCTGTTCTTGGGCTGCCATAAATGCCGGATGCGGGCTGCTACAGGCCGCCAATAAAACCAAAACCAAATATCCGTAACGCTGCATGAAAATCTCCGCTCAATGACCCTGATAAGAGAGTTGAACGATCATGGTTAACAACTGGTTAAGTTGGGCTGAAGAAGGCCGTTTCTTTCGCGATATTTGATTGGGCGCTCTTGCAATCAAACACACTCCGTCGCAATGTAAACTGCGCCAACTGGAGGGCATTTTATGACCGAAGACACTGACCGCCACGCCATGAAAATGGCTAAGAAGAAAGCTGCCCGTGACAAAATCATGGCCACAAAAACCGACAAACGGGGCCTGATCATTGTTCACACAGGCAAGGGCAAAGGCAAATCATCCGCCGCATTTGGCATGATTTTTCGCTGCATCGCACATGATATGAAATGCGCTGTGGTGCAGTTTATCAAAGGTGGCATGTCGACGGGTGAGCGCGACCTGATCCTCGCCAAATTTAGCGACGAGTGCGAATTTTACACCATGGGCGAAGGTTTCACGTGGGAAACACAGGACAAGTCCCGCGACACCGAAATGGCAGCCGCCGCTTGGGAAAAAGCCAAAGACCTGATCCGTGATCCCGCCAATAAAATGGTGTTGCTGGACGAAATCAACATCGCGCTGCGCTACGATTATATCGACATCAATGATGTGGTAGAGTTTTTGGTCAACGAAAAGCCCGAGATGACTCATGTGGTTCTAACAGGGCGTAATGCCAAAGATGAGCTTATTGAAATCGCTGATATGGTTACCGAGATGGAGCTGATAAAACACCCGTTCCGCTCTGGCATCAAAGCGCAAATCGGAGTTGAATTTTAGGCCAGCACAGAGCGACTGGTCGGCAACCCCTGCCTGACCATAGCCACGATGTTCTCGCCGCCACTACGTCCTTCGTCTTGGGGCCGTCAACCAGACCACAGTGCCCTGACGGTCAGTGAAAATCGCACGTTCGAACCCTGTTCCCGCACTGTCGGAGGCGTTGTAGTCTTCAAGCCTCCAACGGCTCGACAACACGAGCGCCATACAAACAGCGTTTGGCCAAGCTATCATCAACAAAAGCCCAACAGCAGATTGCTGGATATAGTGCGCAACTTCCAAGCGTCATAAACGAATGCCATGACGGTCCCATTGACCACCTTCACAATCCACCAATCCAACGCGTTACGAGCATAAATCGCAGTGGTTATTGGCGAGGAATACTTGACCTGCCATTAACAATTCCTTCCACATTGAACTAGAGTCTGACCTGACCAAAAGGCAGATAATGAATAGGTCAAGATTTCGGGCGAACAGGTAATCGGGTTTTGCAGGAACATGAGGCTGGCGCGAATTGTGCTGATCTGTCGCTAACACGGGAGGTCGGAAGGCACCTTTTGTGCGTGGAAGCTTAAATTTTCAGCAATCGCCGAGAAGAATCTTTAACGAGAAGAAGGGCAGGCCGTGCTCAAAAGGCGTGCCAGACGCAAGGCAATCGTCACTCGGGCACCCATTCTCGTTGAGGCGAATGCAAAGTGATCGCTGGACTTAGTGCATGTTCAATTTGCGTTCGGGGCGATGGCTTCGGATTTTGAACACTATGGATGATGTGACACGGAAATGCCTTGTGGCAATTTCTGAAACATCGATCTTGGGCAGACATGCCCTACGGGAGCTGACCTCCAACGCGTTTCCGTTTCGATCTACCGCGCGCAACAGCCAATGCCTTTTGCTACGGATCGAAATCACCACCTCATCTAAATGCCACCTATCACCAATTCGTGGCCGCTCTCTACGGATTGATTTGGTATATTGATAGCCGAGCTTTACGATCCAAAGGCGAGCGCCTCATGACTAACAATAATCCCTCGCTCCGCCAACAAACCCTTAACGTCACGAAGGCTCAAGCTAATACGAAAATACAACCCGACCACATGTTCGGTGACCTTTGAAACTGGGAGAGATCTTGCGCGTTGTCATCTCAGATATCTAGGAATGAGAGGGCCGGTCGTCAATTTGACGATTCCCTATGAAGAGCGTAAATTCAAAATACGAGCGTTAGGAGCGGTGAGGTAGCGAACAAAACGCCCCGTAGGCCGTTTGGGATGAATTGCTGTCTCCATGCAATAAATTTGTAGGGGCAGCACTCGTCAGAACGCCAGCTGCTGTACACGGGGGAATACCAACGGTTCGAAATTCAAAAGCTAGCCGCGAACGCGTAAAAAATGCTCCCAATACCATCAACGCAATGAGCGACCGCCCCGCCGCAGCCCACAGAGGCGAGAGGGATTGCACAGCAACGATGGTGGGTGAAAATACCATGCCAAAGCCGATCACTGCGATGCAAAAGAGCAAGATTGGTACGGAGGGGCATGTCCACTTTATGCCTTGATTAGAACTTGGATCATTGCCTCAGCTGTAGCTTGGGATGACATAGGGTTTTGGCCTGTAATCAAACTGCCATCTGTCACTACATACGGCGTGAACATAGCCCCGCCGTTATAGGTAACGCCCGCATCGGTAAGTTTCGTTTCTAGCAGAAAGGGAACCACCTCGGTAAGACCCGCAGCGGCTTCTTCTTCGTTGGAAAACCCACAAGCTGATTTTCCCCCTGAGGGCAGTGGCTATCTCGTCTGTTGCGAGGCCCGCCACACCGTGGCAAACCGCTCCAACAGCTTTGCCATGTGAAATGGCATTGCCAAGGATACTACCCAGCTCATCGTTTTGTGGGAAATCCCACATTGTGCCGTGCCCACCTGCGAGAAACACCCCGACAAAAGCTGCCATGTCTGTGATGCTACCCAACGCTAGTGACGTCGCGAGGGCGGATTTCGCCTCAGGGTCGGCCTCAAAAAGGGCGACGGACGGGCCTTGCGTATCTTTGTTCATGCAGCCCGGATCTACGGGTGGTTGCCCGCCCTTTGGAGACGCAATTACAACCTGATACCCCGCCTCCTAAAAGGCATAGTAGGGAGCGGTCAGATCTTCCATCCAAAAGCCAGTTTTATGACCTGTGTCGCCCAAATCTGAATGTGACGTACAGACAAGCAGGATTGTCCCCAAAGAAGATTGAGTCATGTCGTTTCCTTTTGAAAAGTTATGTTTTTTTGGGTCCATGGCCTGTGCTGTTTCTAAAAATACCGCCTAAACCGTTTTGAAAGTAGATGTTTGCTCTAAAAAGGCCCGAAAAAGATGTGAATTTCCCGTCGTCATTCAGAGTTGCAAAGCTGGCGCCTTGCATGATCTCACCGCCGTCTTTACTGCAAAGACGCCACCGTACCAATGTCTTGTTATGATGGCCCTTTACGCCTGACATTTCACAGTAAGCCCCGCGAAGATCTTCTTGAAACTGAGCCATGTGAGACGAAAATGCGTCAACGCCGAACCGATCAGTGTTTGGATCGGCATAGGTCACATCGTCGGCCACAATTTTGGCCAAGGACTCCTTTCTTTCTGCGGCCGATTGCGACCAAGATTTGGCATAAGCAGCCCTTTTTTTCATCAAGCATTTTTATCTCCTGTGATTGCATTAATTTCTGTTTTGATTGTGTCGTGTAAGGTTGTTTTGTCGTATCCGTGACGGATCAAAACCAGCAGCCCTTGGTAGTAGACCAGAAGGCGCAATGACATGCGGTCTGCTGCATCCGGTTTGATGCTCGGGAGGGTGAGTAGTGTCTGTTTGAAAGCAACCAAAAAACGATCAAACCCGGTTCTGATGCAGACATTTTCGATTGTGTCTGATCCTGCGCATTCAATTGAACTGTTCGTCAACAGGCAGCCATACGTACCGCCATCTGGTTCTTCCAACAATGACTGAAACAAAGACACCAATCCTCCGATAGGGTTGGACTCATTCAGATGGGTGCGTATCCGTTCGTCGACAACAGTGTCGTTATAATGATCTAACGCACGTTCAAAGAGGCTGCCCTTGCCGCCAAAGCTGTTATATAAACTGCCCGAAGACAATCCGGCTTCTGCCTCCAACATTTTGATCGAAACACCGCTATACCCAAATTTTCTAAATGCACGCACTACGCCGTGAGGGCTTTTCCCTCGTTGAATTCTATCGGTCGAGCCATAATGGTTCCTCTTTTAAAACATTCATTCTAGAATGAATGTTTTGGAACGGACATCGATACAGGGATTATATTTAAAAATGAGTGGGCTGGCCGTTATCTTGACAATACCTATTTAACTAAGCTTGTCGCAACAGGCTGGGTTGGCGGCGGCAGGCGCCGCTTCACGGTCATCATAAGGGCATACAGCACAGGGTCCCAAACCGCGCAGACGTCGGCATTGCCAAGCCGCAGTGACGCCGGTGCGATCAGGCCACGAGTAGCATCCTCAAAATCTTGACGGCCGGAAAATGGCGGCGTTTTCCCATTTTGGCTTGGGCAACAATCGTTGTCGCGTGGTCTGGATCGCACGTATTTTCCTCTAGGGCTTATCTCTATCGTGACTGGGTCACGGTCTGTTCTGTCGTCAATCTTTCTGGAGGGTTTTCAGCTGAATATCACCAAATTTTGTACGGCTTAGCAGTCAAAATCCAGCCAACAATTTCGTAAGTTCAAGCCTGAGAAAGCTTTGCGACAAAGCCCAATATTTGCAAGTCATCCATCTAGGTTTGAAACAACGAAAATCGTGAACTGTGTCCCCTTACCACGTTCGCTATCTAGCCAGATTTGACCACCAGCACGGGAAATTAGTTTCTGTGAGATGGAAAGACCCAACCCCGTTCCCTCGGCTTTCTTTGTGGTGAAAAATGGGTCAAAAACCCTATTTGCAATCTCGGGGGGCATGCCGACACCGGTATCAGAAATGGTGATCAACACACCAGTTTGCTGATCCAATTGATGATCTTTGGTCGTGATCGTCAGGTCGCCACCACTCGGCATTGCCTGAATGGCGTTTACGATCAAGTTTACCAAAACCTGCTGCAGTTCCGTTTGGTTTATTGAGACTTTTCGCGTGCTTTCCAATGTGAGGTCGAGTTGAATTTCACCCTTGTTCAACAAATGCTGTACCAGTGGCAGCGTGTCGTTGATCACGTCATTGGGTGAATGGGTGCTGGCGGATCCGGCAAATTCTTCTGGACGGGCAAATTGCAGCAACTTATTGACCAGCGTGTTTATGCGGTGAACCTGTTGATAAACCAGTGTAAATTCGGTGTTCAGTGGTTCAGCGTTTTCGCCCAACCCGTCATATATTACATCGACACTGCCCTGAATGACGGCCACCGGATTGTTGATCTCATGGGCGACGCTTGCCGTGATTTCACCGATCGCGGCTAGTTTTTCTGAAACCACAAGCTGTTTGGTGGTGATTTCCAACTGTTGGTTGGCCTCTTGTAGCTCATGGGTGCGATTTTTGACCCGATTTTCAAGTTGATCCCCCCATTCACGCAGCCGCTGATCGCGCTCCTGCACCTGCGCCAAAACAGTGTTTAGATGCGACGACACCCGCGATACTTCGTTGTTGCCATTTGGCAAATTGGTTCGGGCGGATAGATCGCCGCCTTCAACTTCGGAGATGGTATGGACTATGTCTTCTAGCGGTTTGAAAACGCTGCGGGCAAGGCGCAAGAACAAAGGCACGGACAACGCCAGCAATAACAAAAATCCGCCGATGATTAGCCAAAGTGCGCGGGCTTTGGCGTCGCGAAACGGGCTGTCCAGAAAACCTACATAAAGCATCCCAACTCGGTTGTCGAAACTGTCTATCAGGGGTTCGTACGCGGAAATGTACCAGTCATTCACCACAAATGCGCGGTCCAGCCATGTGCGTCCCTGATCCAGAACCGTGGTCCGAACCTCGACGGACACACGGGTGCCAAGCGCGCGAACATTTTCAAACAGACGGACATTGGTAGAGACTCGCACGTCTTCTAAAAACAGTGTGGTGGTGCCTAGGCTGCCTGTGGTCAGGCTGGCGTCGGGGTAGACAAGCGCATTGATCGTATCAATGAACTCAAGGTTGCGGTTCAACAGCACCCCAGCCACCAAAACACCAGAGCCAGCCTCCACAGGCGCGGCGCTATGCACCACCATACCACGGCTTTCCTGCTCTCTTGTTGTTGGCAGCGCGGCTTTGGTCGGCACCAGTGTCAGTGTCGCTTGTTCTGCCAGCTTTGGCGATATTTCAGCCAACACTTCTGCGTCAAAAATATCGACCTCGGTTCCGCCATGTCCCTGGATGGCGCTTTGAACGATTGGCCAGTCCGTCGGCACGGCAGGGGCAGCCACGCTTTGGGCTGAAACGATGCTTTCATTCACTGGGATATAATAAAGAAAATCGAAACCGTATCTTTGGCGTTGCTGTTCTAGAAAATTCGGCAAGGTGCCTTTCTGGCTGGCCTGCAAAAAAGCGGCCGAAGCGCCGAGCGCCTGAACATTTTCAAAAGCCCGTTCTTTCAGGGTGGTCAGATGTTGGTGGGCGATCGTCAATTCGCTGTTCACCTTGGCAATCAACAGCTCGTCAAACCGCGCCGACCAGTTCACGATAATAACCGCGCCGAACACAGGCATCAGCAACAGCATTGGCAACAGCGCAATCATCAGCAATCGGGTGCGTACAGAGTTGTACCAAGCGATGCCGGACGGGGGGAGCGGCCTACGCATCCCACATGGCGGATTTGCGGTCTATAGTTTTGCGCGATACACCCAAGCGGCGCGCTGCCTCAGCACGGTTGCCGCTGCAATCGCTGAGCACATTCAGAATGTGGCGACGCTCAACGGCGGCAAGCGAATCCACAGCCAATTCGTCACTTTGGGTGTCATCGCTGAACTCGGGTGGAAACTCTCCTAGGATCAACGAGCGTTCAATCAGATTGCGCAATTCGCGCACATTGCCTGGCCAATCATAGCTTGCAAGTTTCAGCATAACCGCCTCGGTCAGGGGCAAAGGTTGCACGCCCAATTCATCGGAAATCCGCTGCATGAACATGGCGCTCAGCTCCATCAGGTCACCCTTGCGCTGGATCAGATTTGGCATCTCAATGTTCAACACGTTGATCCGGTGAAACAGATCTGTGCGAAAACGGCCCTCGGCAACGGCGGTTTCCAGGTCGGCATTGGTGGCAAACATAAACCGTAAGTCCAGCGGCACCTCGCGCAACGAGCCAATGGGGCGAATGCGCATGTCTTCGATAACACGCAACAGCATGCCCTGAACTGTCAGCGGCAATTCTAGGATTTCATCCAGGAAAAGGGTGCCGCCACGGGCATGGAACAGCAGGCCGTCCTTTTGGCTGTCGCCCTCAACCGGATCATGGGAAATATAGCCGAACAGCTCATTTGCGATGGCTTCGGGGGATATGGCGGCGCAGTTTACTGGCACAAAAGGGTGGTCAGAGCGGTCAGACATTCCATGCAACGTGCGCGCCACCACCTCTTTGCCGGTCCCGCTTGCGCCGGTGAACAATACGGAAGTTGAAAGTGGGGCGATGCGTTCCAAGTTCTCACGAATGCTTGAAATCTCGGCGGAACGGCCCAAAAGCCGACCGTGTGCACAGAGCTTGTCCGAGGCCAATTCATATTTAAGCAGGTAATTTTCCCGCCGCAATTCCTGACGGTCAAAACAACGGGCAACGGCGTTTAAAATTTGATTGGAGCGAAACGGTTTCAACACGAAATCCGCAACCCCTGTGCGCAAAGCCGTGATGGCCGTTTCTAGATCGGCAAAGGCAGTGATCAGGATTGTGTCGGCAAAAAACCCGCGCTTTCGCTGCTCTTTCAGCCATTCAAGACCAGTGGTGCCCGGCATGATATTGTCCAAGATAACAATATCGAAATGAATGTGATCCAGTAATTCCGAGGCTTCTTGAACGTTGCTTGCGCTTTCGACCCGTCGACATCTCGGGGTTAAAATTTTGGTCAGAAAATTCCGCATTCCCATTTCGTCATCAATGATAAGCACCGATGACAGCGCCAAACCGGCCCCAAAATCGACGCCGGTTTTTTGCGATTGGCCTTGGGTATTCAGAGGCTTGGTGATCAAGGACTGATTTTCCTGGGTTGGAGCTATTCTGCCGGAGTCTTATCGGCATTTTCTTTTACCACGTCCTCATACCACAAGTCATGATGTTCTTTTGCCCATTGCACTTCGACTGTCCCTTTGGTCATGGAATCCAATGCGCCCTCCATACCAACACTGCCCAAATAGATATGTGCGATAACGATGGCGATATAGATGAACGCCACGATCATATGCCACAGTTGTGCGAATTGCATTTCTTCTTGGGGGGCAAGCGTGGTATCCAGCTCACCTGCGCCCAGAAGTTGCGGTATGCCTGTAAAGTTCAATGCCTCGAACAGGGGCGAGAACAGCGAGATTTGAAACGGGAACAACAGGCTCAGACCCGTTGCCGAGATTAGAACACCAAACGAAATTACAGACCAGAAAATGATCTTCTCACCGGCGTTAAATTTGCCCGAAGACGGGTGAACGCCCTTGGTGAACAATCCGCCGCCTTTTAACAACCAAGCGATATCGGTTTTCTCCGGCAGGTTTTTCCAGACCCACAGGGTAAAGCTGAGGATCACGCCGAGCATAAACGGCCAAGCTCCGTAATTGTGAATGAATTTTCCGGCAATCGCGATGGGCGTGAAAACTTCGTGGCCAAACAACGGTATCAATGCCACGCGCCCGAACAACAACAGCAAGCCAGTGATCGCCAGCAAAACGAAAGGGATCGCCATGACCCAATGGGCAAACCGTTCGATCAATTTGAAACGTATAATCGTCTCGCCGGTTTTCTCGCCCTCAATCATGATTTTACCACGGAACAGGTAAAACGCCAGCACGACGACAAGCATTCCCAGCAACAGATATCCACCATAGGTGCGCACGGGGCCGGCCCGCCATTGCAACCACTGCATACCACCATCCTGTATGACGACATTACCGGTCGCGGAGCCGTCACTCGAGGTGACATCGGCGCTGCCGTAGCGAAATGCGCGCCAAAATTCGGGGTCCGAAACACCGCCCAATGTGCCGAGCGGGTTTGCGCTCGGGGCGGCCTGATCGGGATTGCCAGTGGCGTCTTGGCGAAATTGGTCATCCACCAATTGGTCGCGCTGGCGGGCCAAAATATCTTCTAGGGTTTGCGCGCCACCGGTTTGGGCCCGTGTGTCCGAAGTGTCTTGGGTCAAAGCGGGAGTGCTGAATACGGCCAACCAAAGGGCGATCAAAATGAGGGCGAGTTTCTTATGCACGAACATATCGGTGCTCCTTGGATGCGTCTTTAGACACAGGAGGGACGTCCCCCCTGTGCCACTGTTTTTAAACGAAGGCTGGATTAACCGCCGGCTTTCTGGTCATAGGCTGTGCCCCAACCCCAAGCGCCGGAACCAAAGCCACGTGACACGATACGTTCGCGGTAGATCGAGGAAACTGCATCCCCGTCACCCGCCAGTAGCGCCTTGGTCGAACACATTTCCGCACAGATCGGCAGCTTGCCTTCCGCAATACGGTTGCGACCGTATTTCTGGAACTCGGCGGCCGAGTGGTCTTCTTCTGGACCGCCTGCACAGAACGTACATTTGTCCATCTTGCCACGCGAACCAAAGTTGCCAGCCTGTGGATACTGCGGCGCGCCAAACGGACATGCGTAGAAGCAGTAGCCACAACCAATGCACAGATCTTTGGAGTGCAGGACGATGCCGTCGTCTGTTTGGTAAAAACAGTCGGTTGGGCAAACGGCCATACAGGGCGCGTCCGAGCAATGCATACAAGCGACCGAGATCGAGCGCTCGCCGGGCTTGCCGTCACCGATGGTGACGACTTTGCGCCGGTTGATGCCCCACGGTACTTCGTGTTCGTTTTTACATGCGGTTACGCAGGCGTTGCATTCAATGCAGCGTTCCGCATCACAGAGAAATTTTACTCTTGCCATTTCTCAGGTCTCCTTATGCTGCAGTGATTTTGCAAAGCGACGCCTTAGTCTCTTGCATTTGAGTGACGCTGTCATAGCCATATGTCATCGCCGTGTTGGCTGATTCACCCAGCACAAACGGTGCCGCGCCTTCGGGGTATTTATCGCGCAAATCCTTGCCTTGGAAATGTCCGCCAAAGTGGAACGGCATAAAGACAACGCCTGCGCCAACCCGTTCAGTGACCAGCGCCATGATCTTGATTGCGCTGCCCTCAGGGCCTTCTAGCCAAACCTGCTGACCATCACGAACACCGATATCATTGGCGTCGCGTGTGTTGATTTCAACAAACATATCTTGCTGAAGTTCGGCCAACCAAGGGTTGGAGCGACTTTCATCGCCACCGCCCTCATATTCCACCAAACGACCAGAGGTCAGGATCAAAGGGTAATCCTTGCTAAAGTCATTCTTCTGGATCGATTCATACAGGGTCGGCAAACGGTAGGCTTGCTTGTCCGCATATGTTGGATAGTCCTCGACCAGATCGCGGCGGCTGGTATAAAGTGGCTCGCGGTGAACCGGTACCGGATCAGGGAAAGTCCAGACCACGGCGCGCGCCTTGGCGTTGCCAAATGGCGCACATTCGTGGCTGATGGCGACCCGCTGAATACCGCCCGATAGGTCGGTTTTCCAGTTGGTCTTGTCACCTGCACCAGCGGCGATGATTTCTTGTTCCTCCGCTGTTAGTTCACCATCCCAGCCCAATTCCTTGAGCATCGCCATGGTGAATTCAGGATAACCATCCTGAATGTCTGACCCTTCCGAGTAGACGCCTTCGGCCAACAGGTTCACCCCGTCACGTTCCACACCGAAACGGGCGCGGAATGTCAGGCCACCTTTGGAAACAGGCATCGACATATCGTATAGGTTCGGTGTGCCCGGGTGCTTTTGTTCCGCCGTTCCCCAGCACGGCCATGGCAGGCCGTAATATTCGCCATCTGCTGGGCCACCAACGGCCTGCAACGTGGTTTTATCGAATGTGTGCTGGTTTGCCATATGCAGTTTGATCCGCTCTGGCGACTGGCCCGTATAACCGATTGTCCACATGCCACCGTTAAATTCACGGGTGATGTCCTCGATGTTGGGCTGATGTTCGCCTTCCATCGAGATATTGCGGAACAAACGATCTGCAAAACCGAATTTGGTTGCGAACATCGACATGATCTCGTGGTCGGGTTTGGATTCAAACACCGGCTCCATGACTTTGTCACGCCATTGCAGCGAACGGTTGGAGGCAGTCACCGAGCCGCGGGTCTCGTATTGGGTCGAGGCTGGCAGCAGGTAAACGCCATCGGTGCGGTCATGCAAAACAGCCGAAACAGTCGGGTAGGGGTCAATGACGACCAACATATCCAGCTTTTCCATCGCCGTTTTCATTTCCGCGCCACGGGTTTGCGAGTTCGGAGAGTGGCCCCACAAAACCATTGCGCGCACGTTGTCGGGCTGATCAATGTTGTCCTTGTCTTCAAGAACCCCGTCAATCCAGCGCGACACCGGAATGCCTTTCAGGTTCATCAAGGATTTCTCCGAACCATCCGCGGCTTTTAGGTTGTCGAAACGCCCCTTGAGCCAATCAACATCTTCGCCCCAAACCCGAGACCAATGCGCCCAAGCTCCACCAGACAGGCCATAGTAACCCGGTAGTGAGTGGCTGAGGATACACATATCCGTCGCGCCCTGAACGTTGTCGTGGCCGCGGAAAATATTGGTGCCGCCACCTGCTACACCCATGTTGCCAAGCGCCAGTTGCAAGATGCAGTAAGCGCGCGTGTTGTTGTTGCCTGTCGTGTGCTGTGTACCACCCATGCACCAGATCAAAGTGCCGGGACGATTGTTGGCCATGGTGCGCGCAACACGCTCCATTTGCGAACCCGGAACGCCTGTGACGCGCTCAACTTCTTCGGGGGTCCATTTTTTGACCTCGGCGCGGATTTCATCCATGCCGTAAACGCGGGTACGGATGAATTCTTTGTCTTCCCAGCCGTTTTCAAAGATGTGCCACAAAAATCCCCAGATCAGCGCAACGTCAGAACCCGGGCGAATACGAACATATTCGTCGGCGTGGGCCGCAGTACGGGTAAAGCGAGGATCACACACAATCAGCTGCGCGTTGTTTTGCTCTTTGGCCTTCATCAGGTGCAACAGCGAAACAGGGTGCGCTTCGGCAGGGTTGCCACCGATCACCAACATCACTTTGGATTTGTGAATGTCGTTGTAGCTGTTGGTCATGGCGCCGTAGCCCCATGTGTTGGCCACACCGGCAACCGTTGTCGAGTGACAAATCCGTGCTTGGTGATCTACGTTATTGGTGCCCCAATAGGCGGCAAATTTGCGGAACAAATAGGATTGTTCGTTGTTGAACTTGGCGGAACCCAGCCAGTAAACTGAATCCGGTCCGCTCTCTTCGCGGATGGTGCCCATCTGGTCGCCGATCTCATCAATCGCTTGCTCCCAGGAAATACGCTTCCATTCGCCGTTCTCTTTTTTCATCGGGTATTTCAGGCGGCGCTCGCCGTGGGCGGCATCGCGTGCGGATGCGCCTTTGGCACAGTGGCCACCCAGGTTGAACGGGCTGTCAAAACCAGGTTCCTGACCGACCCAAACACCATTGTCCACTTCGGCCACAACGGTACAGCCTACAGAACAGTTACAGCACACCGATTTGACGGTTTCGATGGCCGCATTCACCGCTTCATCGGCTTTGGCCTGTGTTACCGTACCACCCAAGGCACTGATTGAGGCCAAGCCACCAACGGCCAAACCCGAACCGCGCAAAAAGCTGCGCCGGTTGACCGATTTCTCGGCAACATTTGACAAGAGGCTTGTCCGCTGGGGGCGTCGCGCAACCCCATTGGTTTTTTTCCTCAGCATAGTCTTCTCCCTTGCTACTGCTGACATCGTCAGCTTTGCTGGGTTGTTTTCTTAAGGCCGGCGGGCGTCTCGCAACCATTGGCCTTTGTCCAACATCCCCTTAAAATTTGGCCGTTTCGAAATAGGCTTTGGTGTGCTGCGTTTCGCGCACCCCACCGCCGACCTCGTCAAGCTCCGTCACCGGAGCGGCTTGTGCCGCAGTGCCGGTGGCCGCAGCCACGGCGACAGCTGGCGCTGAAACAGCGGCAAATTTGAGAAAGTTGCGGCGGCTGTTTGTGCTGCCTTCTTCAGTCTTACTCATCTGGTTTCCTTCCTGTTTTAGCCCAAAAGGCTTGTTGTTACGGATCAACCCGCATCCATTCGAAACGCTTCGCGCTCGATCTCCATAAAAGCTTTGCCCGCGCTGCCGACGGGGGCGTAAAATACTGAAGCTTTGGCAGCCTCTAAGTCCGAGAAAAAGTGATCCGCCCAGGACCCGAGATGTTTGTTGAAAAAATCCGCCTGTGTCTCGATCGGTGTCGCCGTGCCAAAGCGACCGGTAATCATGCCGCCCATCATTTCCAATAGGCTGGCGATATTGTCTTCGGGCTCAAACACGTTGGGCGCGCGGGTGATCCGCAAACCAACCATTGCCTTGCGCAACTGCGCCAATGGTTTTTCATTCAAAAAGCCGGTCAGGTAGAAGCTGGTGTAGGGCAATAATTCGCCGCGCCCCAAACCAATGAACAGAGCCGTGAACTCGCTTTCGACTGCCGTTGGCCGCATGGATTTTGTCACCCGCGCCATTGCATTGATTGCCTCGCCAAGCGCGCTATCATCGCCCGCCAATGCTGCGGTTTGCTTTAATGTGTCCTTGCTGGGCGGCCCAGCCAATAACAAAGCCAAAAAGTTGTACATATCAGCCCGCAGCTGATCTTCTTGCGTGATATCAATTTGGGGGGCTGTGGCGTTCATTGTATTTCCAATTCTGCATTCATTGGTGAAGTGCCGTCTGCAAAACTAAACCGCATGCGTCGCCGTGGCAGAGGGGCAGGGGTGGCCGCATCAATTCCGGCCGCTTCAATTTCGGGTACGACGGCCATCTCGATGTCTTCATCCGCTAGCGTGATCTCTTCGCTGACGTCCTCGATCTGAGGCTCTACGCTGGCCGCTTCGGGTTCAACGACATCCTCGTCGTCCGGCAACATGCCTTTGCCGACGCGGTAGATGGTCTTCACCAATCGAGCGACGTCGTTTTTACCTGTGAAATCTTCGCCATAATCTACCAGTGAATCGACGTTGGCCAAGACCGGATCACTGACCCACAGCTTTCGCAAAGCCCGGTTACGCAAAGCGCTTGGGACCGATGATTTCATGAATGCCGAAAAGTCATCACCGGATTGCATTTCGTCGGGGTTGGGCAAATCCAGCTCGGCAAGAACCTCTTCTTCAGATTTTTGCGCAAGGGCCGTGTGTTGCTCGGCGATAACCGCTTCTTGATGGCTGCGCTCCAACACCTCGGCTTCGGCCTGAACGGCGGCTTTGCGTTTTGCCCATGCACTCATTGCAGAACCTCACGTTTGGAAGGGGCGCGGTAGACATCGGCGGTCTGGCGAATACGTGCATCACCAATGCCAACCTCAACCTGATCAACACGCCGCTTGTCGCGACGCCGCTTGATGAATTTTTCTTCCTCGTGGTGCTTTTCAACCCAGTCATGAACCCATGCAATTAGCGCGGGCGGCATCGGCACCTGTTCAACAATGTCTTCGCCATTGTCAGCATAGTCTTGTCCGTCATAAGGCGAAGCGGTCGCCAGCAAAACATCCAGGCCACTTTCGGGGCCGTCATTCTCAGGCACACCATTCTTAGGCCCGTCGCATTCGCGCATCACCACATAGATCGATGGGGTTTCAGTCGACAGCTCGGTCAAATAGGCCTCAGTGTCGGTGCGGTACAACTCCAGCGGCACCGTCGCCGCATGATACTCAACAGTTTCGCCATCGCGGCGCAGCTCGCGCCATGTTGCAGGTCCAGCACCGGGCAACACCGCGACTGCGCGCCAAACCCATTTGGCCCAACGTGTCACCCCCGGTGTTTTCCGGATCACAATGCCAAGCGGCAAAGTTTTTTTTCTGTCTGGCATCCCCGTTTATCCAATCGCAGTGCGTATTCTGTGCATATTTTTTATGCTTGGAATTCACGATGGTCAGTTCTTTTCCCTGCTCATAGTAAAATATTGGGAATAAGCTGAGTTATTCGATAAAGTGGACAATAAGACCGCAAATATCGACCCCGATTTAGACAGGGGACAATCTGTCCGAATTCGTATAAATCCTAGTAATTTTGTCGGAATAATAATTTGCGCGATAATTCGAATCAGGCGACAGCTTTTAGCGCTAAATCTTGCGGTGAAAGGGCTTTACTCGCCGTATGTTTGCAGCCTAAGTGGAGACGGAAATCAGAAAAATCAGGCGTAACCCAAGGGGGGAAACCTACATAACATGTTGATTTTATGCGATTGTTCAGGGTCTCAAAAACTGGACCAAAAATTGATTGAAAATGCGACGGGCGTTAAATGCTCGCGTGTTCACACGGCACTGTGCACGCGTGAACTTGGCGATGCTGCGGCTCTGCTTAAGGGGGGGAATGCCACTGTGGCCTGCCTTCAGGAGCGACAGATTTTTGAAGAACTGGCCGAAGAATTGGCGGTAGAATCCCCCGATTTTGTCGATTTGCGTGACCGTGCAGGCTGGTCGGAAAATGGCGACGAATCCGCCCCTAAAATGGCTGCTTTGGTGGCCGATGCGCGCCTGCTTCCCCCCGCCATCAAACTGTTTGATATTCAGTCTAACGGTCAGTGCTTGATCCTTGGCCCCGAGAAAATAACGCTGGCCGCCGCCGCTCAACTGAGCGAGGTTTTGAGCGTCACAGTGTTGCTAGAACAGGTCGAAGATCTGCCTGTTCGCGGCAATTTTGATGTGGTGGTTGGTCAACTTCGGTCCGCGTCCGGCAGCTTTGGCCGTTTTGAGGTCAAAATTGACAGCCTGCAGATGGTTGAGCCCGGCGGGCGTGGCGCACCACAGCTTACGCCTGCGCGTGACGGCGGGCACACCGAGTGCGACCTGATCCTTGATCTGCGCGGCGAGACGTCGCTGTTTCATCACAAGCGCGATGGTTACCTTCGGGCTGATCCACGGCATAATGATGCGGTTGCCAATGCTGTTTTCGAGGCCAGCCAATTGATTGGTGGTTTTGAGAAACCGTTTCACGTGTCGCTCGACGCGCTTAGCTGCGCCCATTCACGGGCCGGGATCAGCGGTTGTTCAAACTGTATCAACGCCTGCGAGGCCGGTGCCATCACGCCAGATGGTGACAGCGTGTCGATCGATCCAATGATCTGCGCTGGCTGTGGCGGCTGTGCATCGGTCTGCCCGTCCGGTGCAATTACATACGAAACACCGGGCTTTGGCTTTCTTTTGCAACGCATGGAAACCATGGCAAAAACCTATGCCGATGCTGGCGGTAATGCGCCTCGGATTTTGGTGCATGACGCTGAGCATGGCGGCGAAATGATCTCGCTTACCGCGCGGTTTGGGCGCGGTTTGCCAGCGGATGTTATTCCATTTGAAGTAGAAAGCCTGAGCAACTTTGGCCACGCCGAGATACTGGCCGCATTGGGCTGTGGCTTTGCCGCTGTGGACGTTTTGATTGGCCCGAAAACCGAACGCCCCGTGTTGGAAAACGCCCTCGCTTTGGCTTTGGCGATCAGCGGTGATGCCGCCATCCGTTTGCTGGATTTGAATGACCCCGATGCGTTAAGTGATACGTTGTATGATCAGGACATCGCAGCCCCGATTGCCCGGATTTTGCCGATTGGCAACCGCCGTCAGGTCACACGTTTGGCCGCCAAGGCGCTGCGCCCGAGCATCGAAACACCCATAGAGTTGCCGCAGGGCGCACCTTATGGCGCCGTTAATGTCGATCGCGATGCCTGCACTTTGTGTCTGTCCTGCGTCTCGCTTTGTCCGACTGGCGCGTTGATGGACAACGAAGATGCGCCGCAGTTGTTGTTTCAGGAAGACGCTTGTTTGCAATGCGGCATTTGCACCAGCGCTTGCCCAGAGAAAGCCATTACCTTGGTGCCGCAGTTGGATCTTTCGGAGGCAGCATTGTCGCAAAAAGTGCTGAATGAGGAAGAACCCTTTGCCTGCATTTCCTGCAATTCACTTTTTGGGGTGAAATCGACGATTGATCGGGTCATGGACAAGCTGGTTGGTGTCCATCCAATGTTCGCCTCCTCAGAGCAGGGCAAGCTGATTCAGATGTGTGATTCCTGCCGGATTGAGGCGCAGTATCACAGTGAAACCAGCCCTTTTCAGGCCAGCCCACGCCCCCGTACTAGAACCACGGATGACTACCTGAAACGGCGGGATCATTGATTTGTGGCTTGGGCGAATTTTCGCACCTCTCACCCATAAAAATGAAAGGCCAATACATGAGCGAAGCATTCAACATGAGCATGCGTAAGTTTTTGAAACAGGTCGGCGTGACCTCGCAACAGGCCATTGAAGCTGCATTACGAGAGGCCAGCCCTGCTGACGGACAAGAGTTTAAGGCCAAAATGGTGTTGACCATTGATGGGCTTGAAATGGAGCATGTGGTCGACGGCACCCTGCGCGCTGAGAAAGACAAAGGACAGTAAATGGCAACACGCGATACGGTGCTGGAAGCGCTGAAAAACATCAAAACTCCAGCGGGCAACGACATTATCAGTGCGGGAATGGTCAAGGCTCTAACAGTGGGCGACGGTGTGGTCCGCTTTGTGCTGGAAGTTCCAGGGGCGCAAGCGACAGCATTGGAGCCGACCCGCGCCGCCGCACAGGCTGCTGCCGAGGCGGTGGATGGCGTGACAAGCGTATCGGCGATTATGACCGCCCACAGCACACCAACTGCGCCGCCTGACCTGAAGCCAAGCCGCAAAACCGAGCCGGAAGGCCCGCAGAAAATCCCAGGTGTTGAAAAGATCATTGCCATTGCTTCGGGCAAAGGTGGAGTCGGAAAATCAACCCTGTCGGTCAATTTGGCGGTGGCTTTGGCAGCGGAAGGCAAGCGTGTTGGCCTGCTGGATGCCGATGTGTTTGGCCCGTCCCAGCCACGCATGTTGGGGGTTTCAGGGCGACCAGCCTCGCCCGATGGCACAACCATTCTGCCGCTGCGCAACCACGGCGTCACCATGATGTCGATCGGGTTGATGACCAATGACGACGAGGCTGTGGTTTGGCGCGGTCCGATGCTGATCGGGGCTTTGCAACAGATGCTAAATCAAGTGCAATGGGGCGCATTGGATGTGCTGATTGTGGACCTGCCGCCCGGCACGGGGGACGTGCAGATGACCTTGGCGCAAAAGGCCGAGGTTACGGGGGCAATCATCGTGTCGACCCCGCAAGATATTGCGCTGATTGATGCGCGCAAAGCGATCGACATGTTCAACAAACTAGGCACGCCAATTCTAGGAATGGTCGAAAACATGGCCTACCAAATTTGCGAAGATTGTGGCCACAAAGGCCATCCGTTTGGCCAAGGTGGTGTCGCCAAAGAAGCCGACAAACTGGGCGTGCCTTTACTGGCCGAATTGCCGCTGGATCTGGACATCCGCATTGCCTCGGACACCGGCGCGCCAATAGTGGTCAGCAAACCTGATACGCCGCAAGCGCAAGCGTTTCGGAGCTTAGCACAGCAGTTGATCAAGGACGTTGCCATATGATCGACGACATTTTTGAGGCGCCGATGCCCGCCACTTTTCCTCCGCTCTTTACGGGGGACGCGGTCAGCGGCAGCACCGATCCGTTTGCCAAGGCCTGCACTCAAGCCATGATAGGTTGTGACGCGGGGTTGTTGGTACATAGCATCACGCCTGACAAAATTCGTGCCGCCGTGGTTTTCGCGCCCGAAACCCCGCTAGAGGCGGCGATGATTGCCTTTATTGCCTGCGCCGTCGGGTTTCAAAATGCGATGGGCGCGCTTGCCCCGCCCGAAGTCGGTGTGCAGTTGGGATGGATGGGCGACATCTATGTCAACGGGGGCCGTGTTGGTCAATTGCGGGTGGCCGCTTCGGATGATGATCCTACAAAAGAGCCGGATTGGCTGGTGATCGGTCTTGAGATCGACTTGTTGCCACAAGGCGACGGTGAGTCCGGTGAGAACCCAAACGAAACCTGCCTGATGATGGAAGGTTGCGGAGATGTATCCCCGATCCGCCTGCTTGAGGCTTGGTCGCGCCACACTTTGGTTTGGCTAAACGACATCGAAAATGACAGCCCGCGTGCTTTGCATGAAATGTGGCGTGGGCTGGCCAAGGGCATTGGCGAGGATGTTGAGTTGACCATCCCTGAGGTGGTCAAAGGCACATTCGTCGGGGTGGATGAACAATTTGGCATGTTGTTGAAAACCGGCGCTAAGACCCGTCTGATCCCGCTGTCCCATGTCCTGAAAACCGGAGATCCGTCATGAACCTAGCCCGCGCCATCCACTTTGACGAAAGCGACACATTGGTGTTTCACAACCCGGCCCGCACGAGCGAATGGGCCATATCTGGCGGGTTTGAATTCTCCAACTGGGGGCAGGGCGATTTGACCGGTAAGGCCCGCCAAGCCTTTTCAAACGGCTGGCTGGGATTGGAAACTTTTGGCCGTGTTACATTCGTGGCCGTGACCAAAGTGGAAGAGGCCGAATATGAAACACTGATTGGCCTTCTGGCCCAGCATTTCGTTGACATATACGGCGCACCGTCGCTAGAGGCCGCGCGGCCTGTCGCGGTTGATGAGCTGGGTCATATGATCGAGCTGTGCGAGGGTCATGAACCAAACACCCTGTTGAGCGTGGCGCGTGAGCTGTCTGAGACTGGTGTTTCTGAGGCTTACCGCGTGATCGAAACCCCTGATGCCAGCCTTGATATTTTGGCCGTGCATGGCGAATGGGAGGCCTAGGGGTTTGCGTTGAAGGTGAACAGATGTTCGCCATTGATGGTGTAGCTATCTATCAAACGCGCGGCCCTTTCACTGGTCAACCAATCTTCCAATTCTAACGCCAAATCATTTTGCACGTGCGACCAACGCACAGGGTTGACCTGAATAAAAGCGTACTGATTGAACAGCGCCGGATCGCCGGAAAACAGCAGCGCCAAATCGCCCTTATTGCCGAAATTCAGCCAAGACGCGCGGTCCGCGAACACATAGGCGTTCATGCCACTGGCCGTGTTCAATGTTGCCCCCATGCCCGAGCCCACGGCACGATACCAAGTCCCTTTTGGGTCAAGCCCTGCCTCGGCCCACAGACTGAGTTCCTTTTTGTTGGTGCCGCTGTCGTCGCCACGGCTGACAAAGAGGGCTTTGGCCGCCGCGATGCTTTGCATGGCATCTACAGCGTTGCCCGCTTCGGCCACATGGGCCGGATCGTTTTTAGGGCCGATAAAGACGAAATCATTATACATGATCTCGCGCCGATGGGTGCCGAAACCTGCGGCCAAAAATTGCTCTTCGGCGGCCCGCGCATGGACCAGAATGGCATCCACGTCACCCGCCTCGCCAAGACGCAAGGCCTGCCCCGTGCCGACCACGATCAGTTCAACATCAAGGTCAATATCAGCCTTTATTTGGGGCAGCAAGATTTCCGACAGACCCGAGTTGTAAAAGGACGTGGTCACGGCCAGTTTCAGGCTTTCCGCAGAGCTGGTTGTGGCGAAGAGGGCCGTTGCCAAAATGGCGATCCAGTTCAGTCTCATTCGACAATGTCTCCGTTGATAAACGCCTTGGCTTCGGCAGTTGAAGGTGCCGCAAAAAACGCGGCCGCCGCGCCGTGCTCATGCACCATGCCCTTGTGTAGGAACAACACGTCATCAGCCAACCGTTGGGCTTGACCCATGTTATGGGTCGACATGATAATGCGGGTGCCTTTGGCGCGCTCAGCCAACAACAGCGTTTCAATCTCGCGGGTCGCGCGGCCATCAAGATTCGCGCATGGCTCGTCCAAAAACAGCACTTCAGGCTCGGTTATCAACGCTCTCGCCAGCGACAGCTTTTGTTTCTCGCCACCAGATAGCATCGGCGCCCAGTTTTGTTGCAAATCTCCCAAACCAAATCTGACCGCATATTGCGACGCCTTTTCCAATGCCTCTGTTTTGCCCACCCCGTGCAGACGCAATGGAAAGGAAATGCTATCGACCACGCGCCGACGCATCATGATAGGGGCCTGAAACACGAAGGCTTGCCGCTTGCGGGCCTCGACATTTGGCTGGGCCCAATGCACCGCACCGCCAGAACACCGTTGAAGTCCGTGCATCAACCGCAACAGCGTGGTTTTGCCTGCGCCATTGGGGCCAATGACAATGGTGAAACCATCAGACCCGAGCGTCAGATCCACCGGTCCCACCAGTTTTTTGCCGCGCATATGGGCGGTGGCAGCGCGCAGTGTCAGGGGGAGGATGCTCACCATGTACTGGCCCGCTCGGTTTTGCCGATGATGTGGATCATCAGGTTGATGATCACGGCCAGCACGATCAATACCAACCCAAGCCCCATGGCAAAGGCAAAGTTGCCCTTGCCCGTTTCCAGCGAAATCGCCGTGGTCAAAACCCGGGTGGCATGGTCGATATTGCCCCCGACAATCATAATCGCGCCGACTTCACCAATGGCCCGCCCAAATCCGGCCAGCATGGCGGTCAAAAGGGCACGCTTGCCATCCCACAGCAGCGCCATGATCCGCTGCCCACGGGTGGTATTCATCGAGATCAGCAAGTCGTGGTACTCGGCCCAAAGGTCGCGAATGGTTTGGTGGCTGAGCGAAGCAATCAGCGGCGTGATAATGATCACTTGCGCAATGATCATCGCGGTTGGTGAGAACAGCAATCCAAAGCCGCCCAAGGGTCCCGCGCGTGACAGGGCCATGTAAACGAACAGCCCGACCACCACCGGCGGAAGGCCCATCAACGCGTTCAAAACCGCGATCACATGACGGCGCAACCGGAACCGATTGACCGCCAACCATGCCCCCATCGGCAAGCCAATGATCGAGGCAATGATGACGGCTGAAACCGTCACCTGAAGCGACAGAAAGATGATCTCGTAAAGATCGGCATCGAACGTCAGGATCAACACCCAAGCGTCCCAAAAACCTTGTCCAAGGCTGCTCATGACGGCAATCCGGTTTTTGCGGCGATGAAGTCAGCGATGCTGGGAATATCGTTGATGTCCAGTGTTGGCACAGCCAGCGCCGAGGGCACATAGTCGGACGCGACCGCGAGGATACGCGGGTCACTCAAGGCCAACAGCGGTTGCTTGGCGGGGGACAATGCGGCTTCGATCTTGGTATGATCTTCGGCTTTGTAGCCCTCAATCAACACCAAATCGACCGGCGCGAGATGTGCCAGCAGCTCGGTCAACGGTGGTTCTTGGTCGTTGCGCAATTCGTGCATCAAAGCCCATCGGGCGGAGGAGGCCAAAATGACCTCTTGCGCGCCGGCTTGCCGATGGCGGTGGCTGTCCTTGCCCGGCTGGTCCACATCCACGTTGTGATGCGCATGTTTGATCGTAGAGACTGAAACGCCACGGCTGCAAAATTCGGCCACCAGACGCTCCATCAGCGTGGTTTTACCGCTGTTTTTCCAGCCGGTGATGCCAAAAATCCGCACTAAGATTTTCCTTCCAGCGGTGTCTGCTGCCGCGCACTGCGCTTTGGTTCTGCTTTGATCTTGCTGATATCAGCGTCCCAAATCAACCGTTTCTCGCCAGCCAGACACATGAAGCGCTGCCCGCGCATCCGTCCGATCAGGGTTAGTCCAACTTGCTGCGCAATCTCGACGCCCCAAGCGGTAAAACCCGAGCGCGACGCCAAAACCGGAATGCCCATCAGCGCAGTCTTAATCACCATTTCCGAGGTCAACCGACCTGTTGTGTAAAGGATCTTGTCACTCACGACAGCCTGTTCCATCACCATCCAACCTGCGATTTTATCAACCGCATTATGACGCCCCACATCCTCCATATAGACCAGCGGCTGATCTTGTTGGCACAGCACTGATCCGTGAATGGCGCCCGCCTCCAGATAGAGGCTGGGGGTGGAGTTGATGGTGTGGGCCAGCGCGTAAAGCCAGCTTGTACGCACCGGCGTGGCGGGGAGCGTGAGTTCCTCCAACCCCTCCATCATATCACCAAAAACCGTGCCCACGGCACAGCCCGATGTGCGGGTCTTTTTCTTTAACTTATCCTCGTAATTGGTCTCGCGCACTGTGCGCACGATCACCGCCGCGACCTCGTCATCGTAATCGATGCCGGTGATGGTGTCGCTTGGCAATAACATGCCTTGATTGCGCAAATACCCAACTGCCAAATATTCCGGATAATCGCCGATGGTCATTGCAGTAACGATCTCTTGGCTGTTCAGGTAAATCGTCAGTGGGCGTTCCTCAACGACATTGATTTGTTGCTGTTGGCCATTTTGGTCAACCCCCGAAACCCTACGCGTCAACTGCCCAGCCTTGGGAATGGGGGCAATAACATACGTGGATTTTGCGATTGGCAATGGCATAATTATTCGATCCCCCCTCAAGATACCATTTTCGCTACCCCACCAGAACAACGATGTAAAACATTTTCAGAGGCAGTATTTGAGGGGCTGTGCGTTATGGACATAATGACCATATATGGAATGCGCTGCGAAGCAATAAGGTCGTTTTGACGACTGCGGTACGGCTCTGTCGCAAAGTTTTATACTATTCCTGTCCTTGTCGGATTTTACCACAAATCGTTGCAAAAAACTATTGGCAGGGCAAATCAAAAATGAGCATTGAGTTCAAAGGCAACTGCTATCCGAAAGAAACTAATTCAGTCAGATCACACATCGCCATCCGTACAGTTCGTGAGCTTAACAGCGTAAACGCAACGGGAATGTAGTTTAGGACATGCTCGTGCAAACTTTACGACAGCACCCGACTCGCTCCCTCCAAGGTATCGGTCAATGCGCCCACGTTAGCCGCGCCCAGTACGTCCAACGGATCCAAAATCAAACCCGTAGCCGTTTGGACAAACAAAGATACTTCTGTCGCCAATAAGGAATCTAATCCGAGGCTATCTATGGTGGCTCGGTCTGCAATGTTGCTAACATCCGTCTCAAGACATGTCGAAAGCGCGGCTAACACAACGGTCAAGAGATCCGCCCGCGAAAGATCACCGGTTTTGTTGGGTTTGCCGTTTAAGACGCCGCCCGCATGCACCAGTTGAGCGATGGGGCTGGTATCACCAACGCCTTTCCACATGGCCCAATCCATGTCAGCAATCATGGCACTTGGATAAGCGTCCAACCGGCACAAATCATGTAAGCGCGCCAACAGTGCATCGCAGTCCATCATACTGATCCCCATGACGTTTAACCGCGCAATCAAAGCCTCATCATGGGCAACTTGCCCCACTGATCCAATGGCGCCCAGGATGGCATTGAAAGATGCACAACCCGCAGCCCGCCTTTGCGCTGAAAGCGCCGATAAAAATGCATTGGCCGCCGCATAGGGCGCTTGACTGCGATTGCCGATCAACCCCGAGACAGACCCGATAGTACAAAAACAAAGCAAGTCATCGCCGCGTGTGCCAGCGTCCAAATTCATAGCGCCCACACATTTGGCATTCATTGATTCCCTGAATTTTTCGGATGTCAGGTCCTGAGGAGCTGTGCTGCTGACTAAGCCTGCGCTATGATAAACAGCACTGATTTTGCCAAATTTCCTGCGCAGCATGTCAAGCGTGTCTTCAAGCGCGTTTCGATCGCAGATATCCAAAGACAGGACGCATACCTTTGCACCGTGGCCACGCAGGCGCGACAGCAGGGTTTCAATCCCGGGAGTTTTTGCCCCACGACGGCCAACAAGCGCCAGAGAATGGCAGCCCTGTGCAGCGAGGCTAACAGCCAGTTCAGCGCCAAAACCGGATAACCCGCCCGTGACCAACACGACTCCGTCCTTATCAGCCAAGAGAACTGGGCGAAGATACACGGGGACCGGCCGGTCATTTGGACGCATCTGCGGAAGGTCAGTATCCGGCATGGCGTAAAGTTCAGAAAGATTTGGTGTTAAGGTTACAGTGCGAGTTTCAGTTCGCATTCTGACCGGCTTTGTAACACCGATCGGCGTGCTGCTCGGCGGTTTCAATACGATCCGGCGCAGGTCAAGATCGGAGTGTGTGGTTGAGGATTTTTTGGCATTTTCTGGAACCAAAAGAGCACCCGTTTTCCCAAGGAACCGCTTAAGGTCTCGCGTGGTTTCAAAGTTATTCACGTGAAAAAAGGTGTGTCCGTCGCACATAGCGGCGCCTTTTGCCTGACTTATAACCGCAATCGGATTTTCACGCCCTGCCATCCAATCAAGGGTCGCTTGAATATTACGTGAATCGTCGAAATGGAACGCGACCGGATCCAAGGGCTCTATCTCTATAAAGGCTTGCTCGAGCGCAGAAGTTAACGTCAGCGCAGCTGGCTTTTCATTGTCCCACGGTGCCCAAACGATGTTACAGTTTTCCACGCTCAAATGAGAGGTTAACAATTCGAGTCCACCCGAAATCGCTATTTTCTGACCAAGCTCGAAACTGGAACCACAGGTCTGGACGACCGTAGCCAGCGCGTCGAACCGGTTACTAAATTCAGGCGCAGGGGTGACTGAGTCAAGCCGCAGGAAGCTGCTATTTGGGTCGAGGAGCGCTGTCTTGTTCTGTGTCCAAGTCGCTTGACCGCCATCAAAATTCAAAGACAATGGCTGGTGTAATTCCGGTTTTTGAATGACTTGGCGGTTTTCCTGAAATGCGCGTTCAGACAGCGCGGTCAGAGTATGGGTATATGTTCCTCCGTTTCGTAAAGCAGCTTCTTGATGTTCGCCGATAGCGCAGAATTTCATCAGGTCTTTGAAATTCGACACTGTCTTTTGGGGCGGCATATCAATTAGACGAATGTTTAGATTGGCGAAATCCAATTGCATTGATCTTGCGACGCCCCAAAAACCGGCATGGAACGGGTTTCCTGCGGTATCGCCAGAAACGGCGCTTTGGCAATCTTGGGTCACTACGATGATTTGATTGCGGGCGCTTGCAGGATGATTTTTGATAAAGCTTGCCAAATCATTATAGGCGTCGGGCCAATTTGCGTGATCTAGGGGGCAAACGTAAATTACATCTTGATGTTCGTCTGCCAATTGGCATTTGGGCAGCGCTGTTAATTCCTGATAAGTAACGCCATCGCAGGCCAAGACATCCTGCCACTCATCTGGGCTATTATCGTTCAATATTAGGGTGCTATTTGAAAACACAAACTCGCGAACAGGGGGGAGTTGCGTCCATTTGGAATGGTACAGCCAGTTCATTGTGCCCGAAGTTGGAGAGCTAGCGAGCCCTGCGCAAACGAGGCCCTGTATGGCGACGAAAAGCCGGCCATCCTCTCCTAAAAGTTCTATGTCCACGGTCACCAGATCATCTGTGATTTCGGTACGGCGTGCAAATGCGTAGCAGGTGCCGCTTGGTTGCTCGATGTAGGTCAGGACCTTGGCCGATTTAGGTAATAACAACTGCATGTCGGGAAGCAGTCCCAGCGCTGTTTGCAAGGCTCCGTCCATGACACAGGGGTCCACGAACATTGTGCTATTCGGTTTTAAACTCAATTGAGCTATTGCGGTGTCCCGTCCCCGCCAAAGCCGTTTGATTTGTCGAAACTCGCCGCTATATCCAAGGCCAACACCATTTAGGGTTTCGTAAAATTCGCTTGCCTCAATCCGATCTTTTGTTGCTTTAATCAGCGCCGGAATGTCGCGTGGGTTCGCAGTAATCTCATTGGCCGGAGTGATGTGAAAAGTAGCGTGTTTGGTCCAGTCCTCGCCGGTGTCTTGTTTGGATTGGATGACGAAATGATCGTCTGTCGAGCGACGCGACGATAGTAGCACTTCTTTATCGCCTTGTAACACAAGTGGTGCGATGAACGATATGTCTCGCAGTATAGCTTGGGAGGCAGTGCCCTCATGAAATGTGGCAGCCAAGCCCATTTCCAGGTAACCGGTTGCTGGGAAAATGACCTTGCCCAATATTGAGTGTCCAGCCAAAAATTCCGGAAATTGTGGTGAAACCGTTGATTTCCACATTGGATTGGGCAGGTCGAGCTTGGGCCCCAAAAGCGGGTGATTTGCAGGACCAGTTCGATGCGCTCTTGATATCGGAGACTCCGAAAAAAAGCGCGTGTCGGCCCAATTCGGCAAAGGCAGTGCTTCGTTTTTTCTATCAGCGGTCGTGGTCATTCGAGGCCAGTTTGCCTGACCGCCGCTCACGAAAAATTGCGCTTTCATTTTGGCCATTGCACTATTGGCATCCAAGTCACGGCGCAGTGTTGGCACGCAGGTAACGGCGCTGCCAATCTCATTTGCAGTGCCCATAATTTCGCGACCCAACACAGGATGCGCCCCGATTTCCAAAAACAAGGTTTCGCCCAACTCCAGAAATGCCTCGGTCGCGGCAGCAAAATGGACGGGTTGACGCGCATTGCGCAGCCAATACGCGCCGTTGGGGATGGGGGGAACTTCGGGGGAAACAGTGGAAATCCAATGGTGTTTCGCGTCGCTAGGAGCAATATCAACAAGTTCCTCAGAGATTCCGGCACCGAGTTTTTCGATCATCCTGCTGTGGTAGGCCACAGTTGTGGATAAAACTCGGTGAAAAATGTTGGATTTTTCCATGCGTTTTGCAAGGCGATTGATATTTTTACGCGGACCGGAAACTGTCGTGCTTTTGGGGCCATTGATCGCGGCCAAATCCAAGTCAGGCTCATCAGCCAGAATATGCATGGTTTCCTCATATCCAAGGCCCAACGCGAGCATACCGCCTGATCCTGATAGTTTTTGGAGTGCAGCCCCGCGGTGGTAGGCAACGCTGACTGCCTGATCCAAGTCGAGACAACCCGCTGCCCAAGCGGCAGCGACTTCGCCGGCAGAGTGACCGAAAACACCAGTCGGCCGGATGCCCCAATCCGCAAGCATGGCGCTAATTCCCAGCTGTAAAATGAAATTGGTCCACTGCGGAACATCGGCGCGGTCACCGGGTAACTGACTGGCGAGAAGCATCTTGCGTGGGCTGATTTGCCAGTTTTTTTGAAATATCCCGTCAACGCGCTCGACCATTTCTAAAAAAGCGGGTTCCGATGTCATCAGTGATGCTCCCATTTGGGGATACTGTGCGCCCATGCCCGAATAAACAAAAACCACGCCTGAATGCGGGGCATCGTGTGTCGAAAAAATGCTGGGGCTCTCGACGCCATCTGAGGTCTGTTGCAGCGCATCACCCAGATTTATCGCGGCATCCACGGGAATTGCCATACGATGTGGGCCCATTGTACGAAGCCGTGCGCTGGCCGCACAAACGTCGCGATCTGACGATTTCCCTTGGGCAAGATGTGTCGCCATGGATTGCGAATCCTGGCGCAACTGCACATCGGATTGTGCCGATAAGAAGAAAACGTCGGAATCGGTTTCGCAGCCCCGCGAAGGTGAGACACGATCATACGATGACACAATTAGATGGGCATTGGTGCCACCATACCCAAAGCCATTGATGCCAGCATAACGAACGCCTTCCTGAGGATAAATAGGTTCGTTTTCATATGGCACCCGCAGATTCAAACTTCTGAAATCAATGTTTGGGTTGGGAGTCTGAAACATAGGATTTTTTGGCAACACACCGTGTCGCAAGGCCAGAACGGTTTTAATTACTGATGCAACCCCGGCCGCGGCCTCAAGATGACCGATGTTGGATTTGAGTGTGCCCAAAAGGATCGGATCACCTTTCACACGCTCACGCCCAATGGTTTCGCCGATAGCCTTTGCTTCTGTCTGATCGCCGATTTGGGTTCCGGTGCCGTGAGTTTCCATAAATGACAATTCTTGAGGTGTAATCCCGGCCAAAGCATGAACTGAGGTGATCAATTTTTTTTGCGCTGCAGCACAGGGGCGCGAAATCCCATCGGTTCGACCATCCTGGTTAACGCCACCGGCATGAATTACCCCGTGAATAGGATCACCGTCGGCTTGTGCCGTTTGCAGGGGTTTCAACACCACGACCCCGGCGCCTTCGCCACGCACGTAGCCATTTGCCGCAATGTCAAAGGCCTTTGAACGGGCCTCCGGTGAAACGAAGCCTCCTTTGCACAATGCGATAAGAAATTCGGGCAAAAGTGTAATGTTAACGCCGCCTGCCAGCGCCATGGTCACGTCCCCAGAGCGCAAGTCGTTGCAAGCGTAATGCATCGCTACAAGCGAGGACGAGCAAGCTGTGTCGATGCTAATACTCGCGCCCTGCAGATCAAAGACATGTGACAGCCGATTAGAGATCGCAGCAATCGTCATACCTGCAGCGGTATGAGAATTGACCAGATGAACATTTTCAGGTCGCAACATCAGCCCTTGATAATCCAGTGTCATGGCCCCGATATAAACACCGGTATTGGAGCCCGCGATTTGCGCACGCGAAATTTGCGCGTCTTCCAATGCTTCGGCAGCCACTTCCAGCAGCAAACGTTGTTGGGGGTCCATTACCGCTGCTTCACGAGGAGAGATATTGAAAGAAGCGGCATCAAATCGCTCTATTGAGTCATCTAGATATCCGCCTTCACGCACATACATGCGTCGAGTTGTGTTAGGATCT
Source organism: Marinosulfonomonas sp. (assembly GCA_033851955.1). Lineage (GTDB taxonomy): Bacteria > Pseudomonadota > Alphaproteobacteria > Rhodobacterales > Rhodobacteraceae > Profundibacter. The sequence continues at coordinate 234,801 of JAWSVK010000010.1, read as the reverse complement.
GGATCAAAATGGCGATCACCCGACCAGCGCTCTGGGGGGGTAGATTTGATGACGCATTCGCCGCGTTCCAGAATTGACCAGAACCGGTCTGCACCATGGGCCCCACCTGGAAAACGGCAGCCAATCCCGATAATTGCGATCGGACTTGGTGCAAGCTTTCCTGACATATCTATGGGCACCAACTGGTTGGAGAGGGAACACAAGCCGGTGGGGCGGGCGGAAGACCGGGCGACATTAGGTATTGATAGGTCAGTTGCTCGCTGAGCAAACCAAACTTCAGGCCACTCGGAGTCGTGGTCGTTTTGTTCATGTTAACTGGGGACAAAGATGTCTGACCAAATTGAACAGGCACACGTTCAATCGTATTACCCGCGCTTACACGCATAACCATCAAAGGAGCAGCACCAAAAAGTTTGATTTCTTCGCCTTGCGGGCCGCTGGATTTAAGGATTTCGAACTGTCCGTAACCGCTTTGGATTACGGTGTTATCAAGATACATATTTCGAAAAACCCAACGCTTGCTGTCTTTCAAAACAACAAAACCGGCCGTCTCGATCAGCGGGTATCCCAAATCTGCAAAAGCTTTGGTGATTTTCGCTGTTACCTTGCCTGCATTCAGATCCGGCGCGATATCCTTTGGCATGTTTGCAAGCGGTACGGCCAAGATATCTGGCGCGGTTGTTGTGAATGCACCATCAGCCGATTGGCCGAGAACGGATATCATTCCTTCACCCTTTGGCAGCACCAAAATATACTGCCCAAAGTCGTTGGTTGCGCAAGGCGCTAAAGCCCAGACCGACCCCAACGAAAGCACAGTTAACGTGTCTTCTTTGGAAACGGTGATTTTTTGCTCAAGAAACAAGGCCACCAGCGCATCTGTCAAAAAACCAGTGTCTAAATATTGACCAAAGCTTGGATCGAGCTTAAAAACTGGGTCGCCGTTGAGTGTCACTTCGGAATCATCAATTTTCAAGGAAACTGCCGCATTCGTTAAATTGGCGTCGTAAATGCTGGCCTCTTCAAAGTTGGCGCCTTGTAGGGACGAGAAAGCCATGGAAACCGGCTTCATTCCGCTTGTCGCAGTCAGTTCTGCCTTGAAGAAATTCGTTTGTATCATATTAGCGAATGAAAAATTAGCGCCGTAAAGTTTTGCCTGGGTGAAGTCCATCGTTGCGATGTTGGAATTGGTAAGGTTTACCAGCTCCATATTTGCGCCGCTGGCATCCGCAGATCCGCCATACCACTGAACACCGGTCATATCCACGGCGTATAGGTTGGCTTCTTTCAGAATGGCATTGGGCATATACGCGTTGGAAAATACAGCGCCTTGTAGCTCTGATGACACCTCGTGCAGATTGATCGCATCGGCCTCACTGTAGGCAAGAAAACAACGGCTGCCAGCCTTGATTGACCAGGATCGGTTGCCAGCGCGTGCTTCCACCTGCATTGATTTAGCGTCGATGTTGAACGCCTTGGAAAAACAATCGTAGCTTCCGTCGTTTAGGCTGGTCAACTCTTTGGTTGATAACGAGCCGAGAGAGGTCAATGGCCCAAACTGACCACCATTTAGATGAGCCCCTTCCAGCTTAGCGTTCGACAAATTAGCGCCATAAAACAACACGTTCCCCGTGATTGAACTGTAACTCAGGTCGGCCTGTGTGAGCGTCGTTTCCTTGAAGCTGACTTTGTCCAATAACGCTCCCCTTAACGAAGCAAAGAGAAAAACGCAGCCATCCAGATTGTAACCTGTCAAATTCACACCATCCATTGCGGTCTGGGTAAAATTGGTGTCCTTGTCGACTTTGATTTCCTGGGCCACAAAATCCACATCGTTCAGTTGTGCCCCAATCAGTTGCGCGCCCGAAAAATCGACATTGTACAAACTGGTGGCATGCTCCAAAGCGGCATTGGTCAAATCGGCTTTGACAAAAGTTGACCCTGTCACTTCCGATTCTGCGAAATCAATCCCAACCAATATAGCTGAATTGAAATTTGAACTTTGAACCCGTGCCTGGCTAAAATTACATCGATTCAATATCGCATGCTGAAAGTCAGTAGACGACACTTGCGCGTCTCGAAAATCAACACCCACAAACGAAGCCTTTTCAAGCTTGGCGTTGTTCATGGCCACGTGGCGGAGATCAGCGCCGTCGAAGTTGGCCTCTTTTGCAGAGATACCGTTTAGCGAGACCAGTGCGTTACAATACAAACCCGTCAGCGTCGCTCCGTCTAAAACCGTGCCAGAAAATGTTGAGTTTGGCGCAAATTTCGCATTCAATAGTATGCAATTCGATGCGTCTACATTCGAAAACGTCACGTTTTCAAATACACACTCCGACGCGTCAAGGCTGCGACAACTCGCACTGGAAAAAATGGCGCCAATGATGTTTGCGCCCTGAATATTGGCAAAGTTCAAGTTGGCAGAGTAGAACCGAACGCCGCTCAGATCTGCATTGGCCAAAAATGCATAACTCAGATCAAACTCATTGGCCATGCTACCTGGTTTAATCTGGTCCAAGCCCACTGTTATTTTTTCGCGTGAAAACAACGTACTGTCTGGTGGCGCGCCGACCAGTGGCAGACGCTCAAGCGCCGATCCATTGGCGCTAAGGTAGTATTCTTTGGTGTCCGAAGTCAGTTCCACAATTCGGATATCTGACCCGCTGTTTTCTATTCGAAAAACGCCAGGTGCGCCATCACGCGTGGCGGATGCGGTATAGGTTAGCAAAGCCTTATCGTATACCAGATACAGTCCGTTGGACCCTTGCATCCAACTCTCTACATCGCCGTAGGTGTTGAACCTTTGCATGGGATCATCCGCCACCGAAGCCGCAAGCGATACCATGCCATCAGCGCCAAGAGTAAACTTCAGCCCTTGCGGCGTTGCAAAGGTGAATTTGCCTGCAAATATTTGTTCTTGCGCCATCACGATGTCGACTGCGTGACAGTGGCCGTACCAGGTTCACCTGATTTCCCACCGTTCTGCGATTGCCCCGGATGTCCGTTGGCACCGCTCGGCGCCTGAACTTGAGGCGCATCGGCTGCTTTTCCGCTAAACCCGCCAGCACCTCCGGTTCCGTTGGTGGCACCAACGCCACCATCACCACCTGAGCCGCCCGACGAAGTCGCAATGATAGGGTGCGTAAAGTTTGCGATGCCGAACTCGATCATCAACGTCCCGCCATCGCCCCCTGCACCCGCAAATCCGCCGTCACCGCCATTGCTGCCATCGCCACCTTTGCCGCCCGAGGCGATTGGATCAGTGCTGCATTTGGGGTCGGTATTTCCACCATTTCCGCCTTTTGCTCCACTGCCGCCGTTACCGCCATTTCCGCCGGTACCACCGTCGCCGCCTGTAGAGGAAACGGTCAGTATCGACGACAGGTCCAAAGTCTGAATCGTTATCAGGACTTCGGGTGCGGTGCCTCCGGCACCACCAGATTGCCCATCACAACCGTTAACAGCGGAATTTGCACCCGGATCGCCATTTGTGGCAGGAACGCAATGCGGTGTGTCCAATTTGGAGTAACTGCCGTTTGCTCCGTTCTTGCCGTCTGGTGATCCATTCAACGCAGTGGCTCCATAGCTGCCATCTGCACCGTTTGATCCGATAATCTGGATGTCTGGCTTGAGGCTTGCCTTTGCCATGGCTCTCTCTTGGGTCAATTGATTGCCTTACCGTTGATAAAGATTTTGCCAGTGCTTCCCGCTGTGCCAGCCTTTGCCGGGTCCGGGGTGGTACCATTTGTGCCATTTGCGCCGTTGGTTTTGCCCTTACCACCCGTGCCCATATTGCCAGCACTTCCAGATGCCCCAGCGTTGCCACCTTTGGTTGGGTTCGCAACCACTTGAAAAGTAGGATTGCCGGATTGAAACGTTATGTTCACCGAACTGCCATTGCCGGCATTGCCGCCATCGCCGCCACGGCCACCGTTGCCACCGTCTCCGCCATCACCGCCGTTACCTTCGGCGCAGTTTTCACTGCTCGCACCACCATTACCACCATTACCACCTTTGCCGCCATTGCCACCCTTGCCGCCATCACCGCCATTGCCGCCATAGCTGCCCACTGTGTACGCGCCCTCCATATTCCCAGCATCGTAAAAAACTTCTTCTGCGTCACCACCATTGCCGCCCTCGCCACCATTACCTGCGTCGGCCGCACTGCCGGCATTGCCACCGTTACCAGCGGAAGTGTTACAGCTGCTTTTGTCGCTCTTTGAAGCGCTGCCATTATCCGCGTTGGCGACATCGGCTGTAGTTCCGGCATCTCCGCCGTTACCACCCTGGGACCCAATATAAACAAGATTGCTGTCAGCTCCCTCTTCAAAAGATGTTGTCGGGCCCGCGGTGTTTTTGTGGATCATGGAATCACAGGTTAGTTTTCCTGGTGCTTCCCAAATGATTTGCCCACCTTGATAAATTGTCACCGTTTTAAAAGTCACCGATATCGGATTGCCTTGACCTTCGTCGTCGCGAAAAATCAGCGGGCTGTCTTTTGTTACAATGATGTCGTCGCCAACAAAGTTGGCCACAGCCATGGGAAACCGCAACTCGTTGATCACGTCTTCGTATTCGCTGACTGTTCGGCTGTCGCCATAGATAAACACACGCAATGCAGCGCATATATCCGGGTGGAATGGGTTGCGCGTTGCTAGTGTGGCTTTGTTGGCCGGTTGCGGCATCGTAACGCCATGTTCCCATCCTTCGTCAAAGCGTGCGTCGGGAATGCCACCGATACGTTTGAGCTCGGCAACATTATTCACCAGAATAAACCTTGGTTCGACTTGTGACTCTTTGTCGTTGTTGGACATGACAATTGGTGTTTCCCTGATCAGGTTCGACCCGGATGTTGCCTGCGCCACACGCAGTTTCAGCGCGCTGATTTCATCCCGATGAATGCCGAATTCTGCGAGAATTTCCAAATTCTGTTGGTAAAGTGATTTTTCCAAAGTCTTGTTCCTTTGCTGATTTATGCTGCCGGTATTTTGGTAAATTTTTGAATGTTGATCATTGCAGGCGCTTCGATCAAAATCTGACCACCTTCTTCAAGCGTCACTGTTCCGAAGTCACAGACCACTGGATCGTGGTCGTCTTTGCCGATGACAAATGTCGTTCCTGACTTGATTGTAATGTCGCTAGCCGCAAAGACCGAAACCGGCATTGGCATAAAGTGGCGCGCTATTTCTGTTTTCAGAGATTGCGGAACATCACCCAATTTCACGACATGCCGGAATAACCCCTGTCGCAATTTTGCGACCGTACCTGCGTCAATCTTGTCCCACGGCAGACCCAGTTCCGATGAAGCGAGATCTTGAAACTTGTCACCCTCTGGCATTGACTTGTTCGCGACCAGCGCCGCCAACTGATCTATATCGGTAAGAGTGAACCGCAAAGCAGGCAGCGCAGATTTTTGGGGGTGCCGAGCGCTGAGGATTTCCAAATTCTGCTGCACGGTCAGCGAGATTTGACCATGCGAGAAGTTGGATATATTCAAACCCAATTTCTTCAAAAACGGATAATCGGATTCCATGTAATTTCCTTTTGATATCATACAATTAAGAAATAATATCGTATACAAACATCCTTAACTGCCCCTTGGCATCAAGGCTGACAATCGCGTTAAAACTACGGTCGTTGTCATGTAGGATGAAATCGCCATCGGCATTGACTGTTTCGATCGTCGCAGACGCGGTGACAGGGATATCGTGCTCACCGAACAAAGTGATAAGCCCTGCGATATTCTGTGTTTTGAACAAATCCATTTTGTCTGGGTCGGTGTCAAACAATGGGGTTGTCGGCACCCATGTGCCGATAGACGGCTCGACACGTCCATCCGGACCGGCAAACGCCTCATAGTTCAGCGTGAACATATTGCGCCATGAATCCAACGCCAAACGCGCGGCTGCGACAAATTCCATTTTGCTCGGATCGGAATAGAGCTTGGGATCCGGTGTCCGCACCAGGAACGAACCATCGGGCGCATAGATGTCTATTACGTAATCGGTATTGACGACTTTTGTTCGATCCGTGTCCTTGTAGGACAACACATAGATGTACCCTTTGGATTCCATGGCCAAATCAAGATATTTTACTTCGATATCTTTGACCAATGGCATGTAGGATAGATATTCGGACAATTCGATGACGGAGCTGTCTTGGGGTGACACGCTCAACAAGTAAGACCGTGCGGAAACCAAATCTGCGACAACCCATTTTTGGCTCTGACCCACCACTGTGACCGTCACATTCTGCAACAGGTCTGATACGATCAAATCGCCCGAGGTGAAATCGACGATATAAGTGTAATTTTTATCGGGATCATGGACATGCCATACTAATCCTGTGTCGACCACCGTTACCGTTGTACTCAATGCGGGATCAATCTTGCCGTCTTCGTCCTCTGTGTAGTTTAGATAGATGCCTATATCGGCAAATTCATCAACCACACCCGTGGTCAAGACACCTTGGTCCAGAACCGTTCTGAAATTGGGGTCGTCAAAGGCACCCAACAAGTTCAAACCGTTTTCGATGAACAACTGCTGGAGGGCTGGTGAGAATGCGCCATCGTCTAATTCGGCAGCAAAACCAGACGGCATCTGGAAAAGTTTGGCGCCGGGGAAATTCGGAACGGGGTTACCTTTGATATCAAATGCCTGAATGCGACGATTGACGCTTTCCAGTACATAGATTGATCCGTTCGGCGCAACTTTCATCGCGATGGGGCCGTTAAGCAAACCTTGCAAAATACCTTTGCCTGATACGATCTGCGCCTCTGGCGCTTCGGCGTCAGCAACGGGCTCGGGCGGCAATTTCAAGACCTGCAACTTGCCGTCTTTCAGGCTGGCGGCCAGAACATATCCGCTTGGGTGAACGACAACAGCATCCAGATGAGGAATATAGAATCTTCCCCAGCTCTTCAAATCTGGGCCACTCAGGCCAAAATCATTTTTGAAATCCATCAAATCGACATGACGCAAATGATAGTCACCACTGCGGCTGTCCAATACGAAATTCAATGGGCTGACAACTTTTTCGCTGGGTGTGCTGCCTTCACCTTCGCCAAATGTATCATAGGCCAGCGCTGGCTGAACTGCGAACCCGAATTTCGGGAATTTCAATCGTTCGTTCAAAGTGTCGTCGCTCAGAACAGAGATATTTTGCATCACATACATCTGCCCCGAATTCACCGGACCGTCCGGCTTTTCCAGTGGGATATTCTGGTTGCTGGCCCGGTAAACATAGCCGGCCTGATAAGCGGCCTGGTTCATCGTAATCGAAACCGGCTCGCATAAACCGGGTTCTACATTGGAGCAGTTCAGATCGGCCAAGGTAGCCGTTGCAGCCTTGCCAGCAATCCATTTGTGCTGTTCGGTGTCGACATCAAAACCCAATTTCTGTTTGTGTTGATATTGCGTGTCGCCCGTCAACGGCACCAACAGTTCAATGATGTTGGCCTCGATTTCTTTGATGCCCGTGCTCGGGTTATCGGGTTCCGCCTTTATCTCGTCAGAGACGAATTTCCCACAAAGCCACCCATTTTTTGAATAGACATTGGCCGATATTTGAAACGCACCCCCCCATCCGATCGGGTGAAATACGAAATTCAACGATTTGTTCGAGCTGGTTGCAGGCAGGCGTTGTTCGTGGATAAATCTGGTGCCATTCTTGTATTCAACAATCACCTCAACCTTGTCGCCCACCAAGGGCCAAATTGCGGTTTCCGGACGGCCAGGTTCGCCGTGTGCTGGATCCGGCTTGAGCTTGAAGTTCAATTGCATCTGGCGAAGGATATCGACCTCCAGCACGGCGGGAGAAGAAAGGCATTCGCCAGTTGTTATGGCGATTTGCGAAAAGTTCAGAGCAATACCAGCAACCCGAAATGCCATACCGACAACGGGAACAGCCGATTTCATATTGGCCGCAACCATCTTCGCGATAATATAGACGGCAAGTTTCTCCATGCCTTTTTTGACCAAAATCCCAGCGATGGTCGACGCGAATGAAAACAGGACTTTTTTGGTGTTCCCAAGGGCTGCGGCTGTGGTCACACCACCGCCAACAACGGCAAAACCCACACCGGCAGCGGCAACGACTTTGTCGGCATCGCTCACGAAATCCTTATAGAATTTCGTATTCGTCACCGCAGCACCTGCTGCCATGAAAAACAGTGGAATACCATAGTTGAAAATCCCTGTCAGAATGACGCCCGGCCAAGGCACCGGACCCACCCAGTTGGAAGTTCCCAAACCGCCAAACATGAGCCTCAGAGCCTGCGCCTCATTGGGCCACGGCACTTTGACATTTGTCGGATCGGTCGGCATTGGAATGCCCATAATTGAGTTTACATTAGGCACCGTTCCAAGTGCGCGTTTTGTGTCAGTATCAAATTCTTTTGCTAAGGCTTCGGGAAAGTAGAATGGCCAGGTCCCGTCAACCTTTGGATCTTTGATTGGTTGTGTCATTTCCGTGTCGGCAAAGAATTCGACATAGCTGCCCAGTTGGCGCAGGTATAGGTTTTTCACATCCATCGCGAAGCTGTTGTTTTCAGGATCAAAATCGATGCTTTCCGGAAAAATTTCCAAACCGTGATGTGGTGTTCTGTTGGTCGCGGTGAACGTCGCAGACGTGGTGGACAAAAGCGCGGCGGATGAGGTGGCTGAATAGGCTGCGGCATACTGTGTTTTTGCATCGGTCGTGACAATTGTGGTTTCAGCTGTTGAGCCCTGGGGCGCCATCCAGATTTGGTTTTGCAGACTTGAGTCGTCGCGTGATGTACGTAGCGCGTTTGACACAGCAGAGCCGATTTTCGACTCTGTTTCATTGGTCATCTGGTAGGCCATCATTGGGTCGCCTTTGCGATACACAATGTCACCATTTTCGTCGGTCAGATCAAATTCAGCATACATCAACTCGCCCTCGGGCGTTTTGTCCTGCTTGATACGCGCCCACCCGGAGGTTTCTGTAGCGGGGCCTTGTTTGGAAATCTCAGTCGCCAGATCCATCACACGATTGTATTGTGACGCATCAATGTTGGGAGACGGAGCGATGTGATCATTTTGAACAATACTTGCAGTGTACCCGCGCGAATTGGCCATTTCGGGGTGTTGGAACAATATGCTGACGGCCGTATCAAAAGGTGTCTTGAATTCGTCGGCTTCGCTGAAAAGTTGCGCGGAGCTTTCCAAGCTGAGGCTTTTGAAGTGTGTGTCTACATCGCAATTATAGGCAGCCAACTTCGGATGGATAAGATACTTGGCCGTTGCCAACGCCAACAAACGTTTGTGAGTTCGCTTGGCATATAAGCTCTTCGAGCGTTCTGGCAGTTGATACCAAAACCCATGCAAATCTGGCAGATCATACAGCGGGTCGCCTTTGATTTTACTAACCACCTGCATCATTATTACGTCGCGATCTGGCACCGCGTCATGCGGGAATTCACAGAAATGGGTGACGGCCTCTGGCGTGGTTTCGTGGATCAAAGAAACCGCATTGTTGGATATTTTGGCCAGTGACTCTTTGGTGTGCTTACGGATCGGAAACTTTGCTCCGGCGATGGACAAATAGAGTTCGGTTTCCTGAGTAACTTTTAGGTCGGACCCATGGCGTAAATCAAAATGAAAAGTCTTAAGCATAAAAACCCCCTAGCGCTCTGGCGCAAAAAAAATCACTTGGAGAGAAAGGCATGATCCAAGAGCCAAAATGTTCACAAAAACAGGCAACTTAAAAAGAAATCAGAAATAGATAACCATCTGAGGATGGGCCAGAATCTGATTCGCCGCAAGTAAAAATTCCCCCTTAAGGGGAGTGGTGGGGTTCAATTACACGCAGGCGGAGTGTCATCGCGTTAGCTTTAGGCTTATGAAAATGTCACCGGCGCCCGCATTCTCTGGCGGTGATCATGGCGGCATAACGGGTGAACTTGTAGGTGCGATGGATCTCGTGCACCGCATGAAGGTGGCCATTCGGGAACCTGTCGGATCAGAGCCGCGCTGCTCGGTTGGCATAGGGCCAATTCAATTGTTGGCCAAGATTGCAGGTAAGATCTAAAAGCCAGGTGGGCTGCAATGGCTATCCCTTGCAAATATGCCTGATCGTCTCAGTCCCCTTGATGATCTATCGGGGATTTCTCGCGGCATTAAACCCAACCTGAACATGGCAATAATTTTGGATTTTCCGTCACTTTATGCGCTCGATCCGCGCCTTGCGGAACGAGGACATCCCGCTCGGAGAAACACAGGGCAACGGTTATGGGAATTCCAAAGTACTGGCCCCGAAATTTAGGCGTTCAGATCAGGCAAGGTTGGTCGGGCGTTGGCTCACGGACAAAGCAACCGAACGGATGCGTCGCGATGATTCTGCGCGCAGCGTTTCACGCTCCACATCCGTATTCCGCCAAACTGCGATTGGGCGAAATCACATTCGGTGAATGCATCTCAGGACACCCAAATTATGCTCAATATCTTTGAAAACCTGTGGTGCAAAATGATGCTAACCCAGCCCCGCATAATAGGCTCTGTTAGTGCTCAAAATCGGTGATGTTCTTCCTCTCTCACAGCGCTCAAGTGAGCTGTTCCTGTCGCTCGTACCCGCCGCGCAGAATCGAAATGAGAAGCTGTCAACCGTCGTTGACCGGATCAACCATCGCAATAAACTCCGCGTTATAACGTTTGGGCGGCAACAGGATCATCTAGGGTTTTTTGAAAACGGGTGAGTGGGTATTAGTTGTTCAATTCAGATATCAAATATCACTCGGATCGTGGTCCAAAGCCGATCATTGAAAGTCTCACGCAAACCGTTTTGAGCCCGCAACACACAGAACGACAAAAAGCGTGACACCTATCATTGATACCTCAATCGGTTCACGTAACAAGAAACCCGCCAGCATGAGGCCGAAAAACGGTTGCAAAAGTTGCAATTGACCGACGCTGGCGATGCCACCAATAGCCAAGCCACGATACCAGAATACAAAGCCTATCAGCATAGAAAAAGCAGACACATATCCAAGTGCAACCCACGCGGAAATACTGACACCTGTCCAAGTTTCGGGCAGGGTCACTAATGCCAGCACTATCATAAACGGGAGCGACAGAACCAGCGCCCATGAAATAACCTGCCAACCGCCCAACCGGCGCGATAGTACCGCGCCTTCGGCATAGCCAAGTCCGCACACCACAATTGCCGCGACCATCAACAGATCGCCTTGTAACGATGCCGCGGCGCTTTGGGTTAGGGCAAATGTGGTAACAGTCAAACCGCCAAGACTTGAGAATACCCAGAACAATGGTTTTAGGCGCTCACCGCCGCGCAGCACCCCGAAAATGGCAGTGGAAAACGGCAACAACCCGATAAAGACTATCGAATGCGCCGAGGTGATATGTTGCAAGGCCAGTGCTGTGAGTAACGGAAATCCAACCACAACACCAATTGCCACGGCGACCAATGATAGGAAGTCAGACCGCGACGGGCGCGATTGCTTTAGTGCAATGAGCAATCCGATGCCGAGCACTGCCGCAATCACCGCACGCGCCGATGTCAAGAATAACGGGCTGAACCCACTAACGGCGATGCGTGTTGCAGGCAATGACGCACTAAAAATAATAACCCCTAGCAGCCCGTTGCCCCATCCGGCCATTGGTCCCCGCATCGTCGTTCCATCCTGAATTTAGTTTCTACCTTTCGGTCTTAGGCGAATAGGTCTGGCCACAACAGTCACAAAGCCATACAATTAATACAAACTGTATGGTCTAAATGGCCCATACACCTAAAGGAAATCTAGATGAGCGGCACGCGCACCAACAAAGTAATTGAGGCAATCCAGCGCAAAATCTCAAGCCGTGCGTTGGTTACTGGAGAAAAGCTCCCTTCGATCAGAGGGTTTGCCGCCACAATGCAAGTATCACCCTCAACTGTTGTTGATGCCTATGACCGCCTTGCCGCCGAAGGCACAATTTATGCGCGCCGTGGGTCTGGTTTTTACGTTGCCAATAACACGCAGCCCTTCGCAATATCAGAAGCCGGCCCTCGCCTTGAACGCGCAATTGATCCGTTCTGGGTGTCGCGCCAATCTTTGGACGCAAATCCAGATGCGTTGAAGCCAGGCTGTGGCTGGTTGCCGGCAGATTGGCAGCCGCTGGCCCCCTTGCGCCGCGCCATCCGCGGTTTGGCACGCGCAGATGACACGCTTCTGACAGATTACGGAAGCACACGCGGTGCACTAAACCTACGCCGATTATTGGCGCGTCAATTCGTGGATGAAGGGCTGTCCGTTACCCCTGATCAAATCCTGCTGACGTCATCGGGGACGCAAGCTATCGATCTTATCTGTCGGCTATTGCTGCGTGCGGGCGATACCGTGTTGGTGGACGATCCGTGCTACTTTAACTTCCAAGCCTTGCTGCGCGCACACCATGTTAACATCATCAGCACGCCGTTCACCAAAGATGGTCCCGATATCGCGCGCTTTGAACAGGCGTTGGAACAACACAAACCGCGTCTCTATCTTACCAACTCGGCGCTGCACAATCCAACCGGCGCGACGATCAGCGCACAGGCCGCACATCAGGTTTTGAAGCTGGCAAACGCCCATGATCTGACCATCGTTGAGGACGACATTTTCGTGCCGTTTGAGCCAGCTCTCTCTCCACGCCTTGCGTTATTAGATGGGCTTGATCGCGTGATCCGCATTGGCAGTTTTTCCAAAACTCTCTCGGCCTCGGTGCGCTGCGGCTATATAGCAGCCCGCCCTGAGTGGATCGAAGCATTGGTTGATTTGCAGGTGGCCACAAACTTTGGCGGTCCAAGCCCGGTTGCCGCTGAGCTGATCTATGGCGTCTTGAATGACGGCACCTATCGCAAACATATGACGGCTTTGCGTAACAAGCTTACCCGTTCACGAAGCGAAACTGCAGCGCAACTGAACGCCATAGGAATCACTCCATGGCTGGACCCGCGCGGCGGATTCTATCTGTGGTGCAGATTGCCCGGTGGGGCCGACGCGGCCAAATTGGCGCGCCTTGCGCTAAACGACAATATCATACTCGCGCCTGGAAACGTGTTCAGCGTCTCGCAATCCATGAACAATTTCATGCGCTTCAATGTCAGTCAAATGCAATCACCCAAGATTTTCGATGTTATCGAGCAGGCGCTCGAAACCACAGCCAAAAATAATTCGGTCCTTTCCGGGCCTTCTCTGAATGCCCTAACTCTGCGGTAGCTTCACCAGAGTAGCTATTCGTTGTGCTCATATAATCAACTAACATACGAACTCTCAGACACTTGGCCACCAAGACCGCGCCTGTCAAATTGACAAAACTGAATGGTTTGACGCAAATTCATCCACGAACGGCACCATCCCAAAAGGCTAGATCGGTAGCCCATTCGTACCGCCCTAAGCACTCGTTTAGGCCACTCTAGGTTCAAAATGACGGGACCTTTCCAGCCTGGTGCCGTCGACGCGGATTGTAGAAGCCTTTTTTGCATTCAAAGATCGCCCTCTCAGTCGACGGCCGTGTCTCCCAGGAATGAAACTAGATCAATTCTGCTTCGGTGGTCTTGAAGAACGTCTCAACGGCGGCGCTATCATAGTAATCGTCAGTAGGTGGTCCTACTATTTCGTGCCCGTTATCAAACAGTTTAAGATGGATCAGGGTTTCATTTAGGCAGCCAAACTCATTGGCTTCTTCTGGGGCCTATATTCCGAGGGTCGACTGCAGACGCTCAGCGTTATTTTAGCCCAGCCATTTTCCGATGCCAGTGCGTACATGTGATCCAGTTTCAAACGCAGTGAGATAGTTGCATCCATATTTCAGAGATCACCAGAACCGTCGATCATTCGGTAATCTATCCCGCGCCTGCGCCCATCCATGGATAACTTGATATCGGCATTTTTTATGCCTGTGTCCATTCAAGGCCGGTAAATTGATTGATTTGATCACTATTCATGAACTGTGGTTTTCCGTATTTTGCGATGGTTTCGTTTAGGGCTTCAACGCAAAAAACCTTGCTTCCATGGCGTTTGACAAACGCTAGGATAAAACCCAGCAGTTGTCCCAATCCATAGTTGCCAATTCCCGCAGGTGCCTGGCAAATTGGCAGCAAACGCATCAAACACCGCACTCTGTGCAGCCCACATTCGTGCCCCTGCCGTTACATGTAACGCACCATTTAACGTGGCCCATACCAAGGGGTTTCCAGAATCTGCTTATCAATTGTGGCCATAAAGCGCAGGTTCTCAGCACTTTCACTTTTCGGCTGATAATATAGGTTAGAACGTAACAGCGACAGTAATCTACATTGCCACCAAACACTCAGATCAAACCATCCGGATTACGTCTTTATCAATCGCCAGCATATACCCACGACGGGCGATGTTTTTTACCAGCAATTCGCTGACCATCTGGTTGCCCAGTGAATCGCGCAAACGTTTGATGCGAGTGGCGCCAGCGGCCTCGTCACAATCTGCGGCGGGGCGTCCTGATATTGTGCCTTCAATCTCGCAACCTGTCAGCAGTTCTTCGTCCATCCGTGCCTCGGCCAAAACCGATAGGGTTTCGATTGCGGCTTCGGTCAGTTTGAATTCCATGTTGTTCAGATAAACTGTGTTTTCCTCGCGACTGATCAAAAGCGATGAAACCTGAATGCCCGTGCGCTCGATTTCGCCCATGCGTTTGTTCAGGGTAATGATGGTGACCAAAAACACAAGTGCAGCCACCAGCAACGCGGTGGCAAAAATCAGCAGCACGAAAATCACTGTGCGATAAGATGCCAATGTGTCGGAAAACGATGTGCCCGATTGGGCCAGTATTTCCAACAGCTTGATCTCGGCGTGATTGGTTAGGTCGTTGTTCTCGATGAATATCTGCTCGACCCGCGCATTAAACGCGTTGGCGTCAGGCAGGTTCACGAACAGCAAAACAGCGGCCACCAACAGGATCAGTACAATTGCGGTGATGCCGATGGCAACCACCTTTGATCCGGTGAGCCGGGTTTCAGTAGCGGAGGAAGTATTGTCCGGCACTGTTTTTCCTTTCCTTAAGCCCGTCGGCTTTGAATATCGACAAAACCCGCAACAATTTCCAGCCATCCGCAGAGATGCGCTGGCTGATTTGCGCTTTTGCGGCCTGTTTGCTGCAAGCGCTCTCAGGTAATTCTAGTACACCATAATGCAGGCGCAAGGGGCCGTCCTGTTTCGCCTTGTAGTCAGCAAAACAGGACGCACTCGCAGGCGAAGCGGCGATAAGGGCCAAGATCAGGATAAGTTTTTTCATCATGCCTTTGAGCATGGCGAAAAACCTGACGTTATTCAATAACAAGCAACGATCTGCGGCATGTTATGGGATAACAATCCGGCGATATTGTTTAGCACAGCCGCTCCCTCCAAATTCGTTTTATCGCTACCAGTTACGCAATCTGTGTGCTGGCCCAGTATGAAAGGAAACGACATGACTATGGAACAAACACAAAAACCTACTCAGAAACGTACAACGAGATTTCTGGCAGGGGCCCTTGCCGCCACAATGGCGCTGACCTCTTTTGGGGCGACCCCCGCGATGGCCAAGCCAAGCGAAGGCGTCAGAGTCCTACAGGGGCTGGCGGCGCTCTATATTATCGGGCGGGTGATTGAAGGCAGCCGGGATAATACACCGCGGGCAGTTCAGCCGCATGTAACACGTCGACATGGCGGGTATCAGCCGCGGGACCGTCGGGTTGCACCACATCGTCGTGCTTCGGTGCCTCAGAAATGTTTCCGGACCTTTCGCACGCGGGCCGGTTTGGTACGTGGTTATGCTTCTAAATGTGTGGCCAAAAATGCGCCGCGTCTAAATTTGCCGCAACACTGCAGAACGCGCATTTCGACCAATGAAGGTTTGCGCAAGGTCTATCATTCAAGCTGTTTGCGCCGGCACGGTTATCACGTTGCCAACCGCTAGAATTTTCGAACAACCGAGCAGAGGTGTGGATTAGTTGCGTCCCCACACCTTTGGGGCGGGCGCGTTCTTGAGTGAACGCCCCGCCCTTTTACCTTGCACAACCGCGCATTTTGGGGTTTTCAGCCTTATGAACAAAACAGCCCCAGATTTCACACTCGAGCAAGCCACCATTGAGGCAGGGAACGTCACGGTCGCTGGCGTGGACGAAGTCGGGCGCGGCCCATTGTGCGGCCCTGTGACGGCGGCGGCTGTTATTTTGGACCCGTCAAACATTCCTGACGGTCTGAACGATTCCAAAAAACTGACGGCCAAGCGACGTGAAGCGCTCTATGACGTATTGATGGGCTGCGCCCAGGTGTCGATTGCCCATGCTTCTGTTCAAGAGATTGACGAAATCAATATCCTGCGCGCATCGCACCTTGCGATGGAGCGGGCTATTGCGGGGCTGGGACATCTACCGGACCATGTTTTGGTTGATGGTAATTTGATCCCGCGCGGTTTGACCATTCCGGCAACAGCCGTGATCAAGGGGGATGCCAAATCACTGTCGATCGCGGCGGCCTCAATTGTGGCAAAAACATGTCGTGATCGGCTGATGATGGATTTGGCGCAACAATATCCGGGCTATGGTTGGGAAAAGAACGCAGGTTACCCCACAGCTGTGCACTTAAAAGCACTACAGGAACTGGGGGTCACCCCACACCATAGGCGTTCCTTCAAACCGGTACACAAGATGTTGTAGCAAGACAATTTTCTAACCTGTTGATTCAAAAAAGAAATTGACGGCGATTCGCTAATGAATCATCTTAGTCCTCAACAACAAGCGCGAAAATGCGCAGATGCAGAGGCAGAAAATGACAACAAAAACCAAGACAAAAGTGGCAAGCGAATTGCCTCTGAACCAAATTCTTGATGGCGATTGCATTGAGATGATGAACAGCCTGCCAGCGGGCTCCGTCGACATGATTTTTGCGGATCCCCCTTATAATCTGCAATTGCGTGGTGACTTGCATCGTCCCGACAACTCCAAGGTTGATGCGGTTGATGATGCGTGGGATCAGTTTGCCAGTTTCAAAGCCTATGACAAGTTTACCAAAGGTTGGCTCAAGGCTGCGCGCCGTTTGCTAAAACCCAATGGCGGGATTTGGGTGATCGGTTCTTATCACAATATTTTCCGCGTCGGAGCCGAGTTACAAAACCAAGGGTTTTGGATTTTGAATGACGTGGTTTGGCGCAAATCCAACCCCATGCCAAATTTCCGCGGCATGCGTTTGACCAATGCCCATGAAACCATGATTTGGGCCTCTAAAGAAGAGGCCAGCAAATATACCTTTAACTATGATGCGTTGAAATCTTTGAATGAAGGTATTCAAATGCGCTCGGATTGGGTGTTGCCGATCTGCACTGGTCATGAACGCCTAAAGAACGAGGAGGGCGATAAAGCCCATCCAACGCAAAAACCCGAAAGCCTGCTGCACCGCGTGATTGTTGGCACCACCAACCCCGGCGATGTTATTCTTGATCCGTTCTTTGGCACCGGTACCACGGGTGCTGTTGCCAAAAAGCTGGGCCGCGATTTTATCGGCATCGAGCGTGAAGAGGCCTACCGCAAGGTCGCCCTGAAACGTCTGTCGAGAATCCGCAAGTTTGACAAAGAAAGCCTGCAAGTCACCACCGCTAAACGCGCCGAACCACGGGTGCCGTTCGGCCAGCTGGTTGAACGTGGCATGCTGTCGCCGGGCGAAGAATTGATGAGCCTGAATGGTCGCTACACCGCCAAGGTCCGTGTCGATGGTACGCTCGTCGGCCACGATGTGAAGGGGTCAATCCACCAGGTCGGGGCGGCGCTTGAGGGCGCACCGAGCTGCAACGGCTGGACTTACTGGAGCTTTAAGCGCGATGGCAAACAGGTGCCGATTGATTTGTTACGCCAGCAAATTCGTGCTGAAATGGCTGAACGTCCTAACTAGGGCATTCCACAGCATTAACCGATATACCGCCGGTGCCTGTTAACTGACAGCAGGCGCTAACTTGCCCCGCCAATTATTTGGCGGGGTTTTTTCGTAAAACGGGGCACTCATTGGTCCTTACGGCCCTCTTCGTTCAGCGAGAAAAGCCGTAAGGCTTGCCGAGCGACTACCTCGGCAACGGCGTCGTACCATTTTTATACGCATCCCAATCGGTGATCTCGGGATAATAGGTTGCCCGCCAATCACGCACCTTTGGGTTCATCCGACGACGCCACAAATGTGGCATCATCGCAAGTGCCGTCATCAACGGATAACCGCGTGGCAATTGGGGTGCTTCTGCGTTCGAATAGGTTTGCAACAATGGAAACGGCCGTGATGGTTTATAGTGGTGATCCGAATGGCGTTGCAGGTTGATCAGCAACCAGTTTGACGCGGTGTGCGATGCGTTCCACGAATGATGCGGCATCACATGCTCATATTTACCATCGCCCAGATGTTTGCGGGTCAGCCCGTAATGCTCCACATAGTTGGTCAACTCCAGCATCCAAATGGCAAAACCCGCTTGGAAGACAAAGAACCCAACACCGGCCCAGCCGCCCAGCCCAAAGGCCAAACTCAGCATAGCGATCTGCAAGACTCCGTATTTCCAGAACGGGTTGGAGAAATCAAAAGCGCCTAACCCTTTGCGAGCCAGCATCTTTTTTTCTGCGTCCCAAGCCGAGGCCGGACATTCTCGCAAAACCCGCGGGAAAAACCTGTGGAACCCCTCATTGTAACGCGCCGTCACCGCATCGCGCGGGGTGCCTACATAGACGTGATGCACCAGCAAATGTTCTGTTCGAAAATGGCTGTACAAAACCGAGGCCAGCAACAAGTCACCCAACCAGCGTTCCAATCGACCCTTTTGGTGCATCAATTCATGCGAATAGACAATTCCCGTGCCGCCCGAAACCGAGCCAACCCCGTAAAACAGGACAAGTTTTTCCAGCAATGATAGGTGGTCGCTTACGGTCACCCACCAGATCATCCCGAAAATCATCGCAAACTGGATTGGGAACCAGATCAACGTGATCAACCTGTACCAGAACAAGTCTTTTTCGTCGGTTTCCGTATCAGGGTTTTCCGTGTTCAAACCCAGCAGCGCATCTAAGGCCGAGGCAACGGTCCAACCGTAGATGGCCAATAGAATGGTCCACCAGCCGCCGTATATTGCGCCGGTAAATGCCAGTGGAATTGCGCCGAGGGTAAGCCAGAACGGCAAGGCGGAACTGGGTTTGGCGACCTCGCTTGAAGTGATCATCAGTATCTCCATCAATATGCGCGCGCCGCCATGTATTCACAGCTGAAGGAAGAACTCAATCCTTATCAAACGCAGGAAGCGCAGTGTCATAGGTTTTGCGCATGACAGTTGGCAGATTGGATGGGTCAAACTCTGCGTGCGCAATGAAAATCCCTTTGACTGGGTTCACATTTTTGATGGTCGTGACACGCACAGACAGGCGCAAATGAAAGTGGGTAAAGGTGTGGCGCACTTCGCCGTCTATCTGTTGCCAGTTTGCTGAAAACGGCGGGCTCTCAATCGCCACATCACCCCATTCGGCCCCGGGCCAGCCAAGCATGCCGCCCAGCAATCCTTTGTCAGGTCTGCGTTCCAACAACCACGCGCCATCACGATTCCGCGCTACGTAGATAATGCCGAGACGCGTGGGTTTTACCGGTTTGGGACTGCGATATGGCATCTCTGCCGCCCGCCCAGCAGCCTTTGCCAAACATGAGCTGACCCACGGGCAGCGATCGCATTTTGGGGATTTTGGCGTGCAAATCGTTGCCCCTAAATCCATCACGGCTTGTGCATAATCTCCGGCACGAGTGTCGGGGGTTAGGCGTGCCGCAAGCGCTGTCAGTTCCGGTTTGGCGGCGGGCAAGGGGGTGGCCACGTCAAACATCCGCGCCATCACACGTTCGACATTGCCGTCCACTACGACCTCACTGCGGCCAAACGCGATGCTGGCGATGGCGGCGGCGGTGTAGGGCCCGATGCCAGGTAGGGTGATCAGCTCATCCCGCGTGTCGGGGAATTTGCCGCCAAAATCGCGCACAATTGTTCGGGCACATTTAAGCAGATTGCGGGCGCGCGCGTAGTAGCCAAGTCCTGCCCATTCCCCCATCACGTCGTCATCCGGGGCATTTGCCAAGGCTTCAACCGAAGGCCAACGCGTTGTAAAGGCGTGAAAGTATTTAGTCACGGCGGCGACGGTGGTTTGCTGCAGCATGACTTCAGACATCCAGATGTGATACGGGTCAGGACGCAGGCCGGCAGTCGATTTTTCTGGCGCAATTCGCCAAGGCAAAACGCGTGCATGGACATCATACCAATCCAGCAAAATGTCGTTTAGGCTCAAGTCACGCAATCTTTATCAACCTCAATGTGTTATTACTCTGGCACCCCGCCGCAACCTGTTTAGAATGGCGGCGAGCCAACGGAAAGCCCGATGAAGCAAACAGACGCCTTTAAACAACGCAAGCGCACCAGTCGCGGGTTTAGACGCACGTCGAACCTGTTGCAAAACCGTATTCGCGCACTTGGCGAAACCCGTGGCTTTGCTGTGACCCGATTGTTGACCCATTGGGCTGAAATTGTTGGCGAACAAACTGCCAGCATCGCACGACCCGTGGATGTGAAATATGGGCGTGAGGGTTTTGGCGCGACATTGACATTGTTGACCACGGGCGCGCAGGCGCCGATGTTGGAAATGCAAAAGGAAACGCTGCGCGAACGGGTGAATGCTTGTTACGGCCACACCGCGATTTCGCGCATCCGGATCACCCAGACAGCAGCCACGGGATTTGCCGAGGGCCAAGCGCAGTTCGCGCCAGCCCCAAAGGCCAAAACCAAGACGGTTAGCCCTGAGACAAAGCAGGCCGCCAGCAAAGCGGCAGCTCCTATTGCCGATCAGGGGCTGCGTGATGCCCTTGAAGCTTTGGGCGAAAATATTATCTCTAACTCCAAACACTGAAAGAGGAATTCGACATGAAACGCAGATTATTCATCGGTGCAGGCGCGCTCACATTGGCGGGCGGCGGTGCATATTGGTTGAACGCTTCTGATACGGTTGTGAGCAGTTCCAGCCAAGCGGGTTTTGGCGCGGCGATGGCGCAGACCGCAGATGATATCGACACCAGTGGCATCATTGATATGACGATGGGGGCGGCAGATGCGCCCGTAACGATGGTTGAATACGGGTCATTCACTTGCCCGCATTGTTCAAGGTTCCATACAGACGTGTTGCCGAAAATTGAAAAAAACTATATCGAAACGGGTAAAGTGCGGTTTATCTTCCGCGAGGCATATTTTGACAAATACGGTCTATGGGCTAGCCTGATGGCGCGCTGCGGTGGTGAAATGCGCTATTTCGGGATCGCTGATATTTTGATGAAGGATCAAGGTGCCTGGCTGGGTGAAGGTGACCCAACCACCGTAGTTGCGAACCTGCGCCGCATTGGTCTAACGACGGGCATCACCAACGAAGAGCTGGACGCTTGTTTTGCGGACAGCGCTCAGGTTGAGAAGCTGGTGGCGTGGTATCAAGAGAATTTCACCCGTGACAACATGGATTCAACACCTTCGTTCCTGATCAATGGTCAGAAGTATAAGAACGTGAGCTATGATGAGTTTGTGACTATTTTGGATGAAAAACTGGCTGAGTAATCGCCGCTAATCTAAGGCTGCGAGCGCTTTGTCAAAGGCGCTCCAGTCGGGGATTTCCAAACGCACTGGCAAGGTTACGACCTCGGCGCGAAAATCGGCTGGCAGGCGCACGGCGTCTTTCTCGGTGGTGACCATGATCGCGCCCAAGGCCTTGGCCTCAAACGATAAACGTTTCATGAGGGCGGCCGTAAGCGGCTGATGGTCGCTCAGAGCCTCAGAGTGCAACAGATCAGCGCCAAGCGCGCGCAGCGTCGCAAAGAATTTTTCAGGGTGGCCAATGCCAGCAAAGGCCAGCACGGGTTGATCCTGCCAATCAATGCCGGTTTGCAGCGGGGCTAGGCGGCCGGTGATATGCGGTAGCGATACTTTCGCCCCCCAGTTTTTCATGAACAAGTTTTGTTGTTTGCGCGCGCCGATTGACAGCAAAATGTCGGCACGTGCCAGACCGGTTTGCACGGGTTCGCGCAAAGGGCCAGCGGGCAGCACGCGGCCGTTGCCAAACCCGATCACTCCGTCCACCACCACAATCGAGATGTCCTTGTGCAGGGTTGGGTTTTGAAACCCGTCATCCAGCAAGATGATATCGGCGCCTGCTGTGACGGCGGCTTTGGCCCCGTTTGCGCGGTCCTTGGCCACCCAAGTTGGGGCAAAAGCGGCCAGCAGCAAAGGTTCATCACCTGTTTGGGCCGCAGTATGGCTGGTTTCGCTCACTTGGATTGGCCCTTGCAGTGATCCGCCATAGCCGCGGGTCACAACATGCGGGCTGTGCCCTGCGGCTTGCAGATGTTGGACAAGGGCGATGACTGTTGGGGTTTTGCCCGTGCCGCCAGCATTGATATTGCCAACGCAGATCACAGGAACGGGCGCGGTGTAACTGGGTGGTTTGGCCACGCGGCGCGCCGTTGCACTGGCATAGATTGCCGCCAAGGGGGCGAGTATTCGTGCCCTAATCCCGGGGTGAGTTTGCGGGCGAAACCAAAAGCGAGGTGGTTGCATTATGCGGCCTCGCTTTGGTTCAGGGCATCATAGATCAGCGCCATTGTGCGCTCCATAGCTTCGGCGCCGCTGGTGGATATTTCCCATCCAGCATGGGCCATTGCGGCGGCTTTGTCGGGGGACAACAGGTCTTGAACAGCGCTGGCCAGAGAGGTTTCATCCTGCACAAGCCGGGCAGCGTTCGCGGCGTCAAGTCGGGCGTATCGGGAATTGAAATCACTGACGTTTGGCCCGTGAAGGATGGCTGACCCAAGCGCGGAGGCCGCACCAGGTGCGCAACCTGTCGCCCCATCGCCAAGCGAATTTCCGAGAAAGCAAACAGGAGCAAGCCGCAACCACAGGCCCATTTCATCCTCTGTATCAGCGATCAATATTTGAACGTGCTCATCTGGTTCTTGATCCAGCGAACGCCGCGCCACAAGCCAGCCATCTTCGGTAAGAGACTGAGCCAGTGATGCGCCGCGCTCAGCATCTTTTGGCGACAAAATAAGCAGTAAGCGATGCGAAAGACGCATAGCCGTGCGGTGCGCGTTTGCAATCAACGCGTCCTCGGCGTGATTGGTGTAGGCGGCCAACCAAACGGGGCGGGCCGAAAGGGTTTGGGCCATGTCATCCCGATCACGGTCGTCCCAAAACAAAGTCGAGGTGGTGTCCTCGACGGGTTCACCGACCAATGTTTTGTTGTGGTTTGCCCCCTGTCTGACCAGCTGTTTTTGAGTGCTTTCGTGGTTTGTGAGGATATGATCGAACAGGTCGAACATATCACGGATCACGCCCTTGCTCATGCGCGGAGCGCCGTTGATGCTGGCTGGGTTTTGGGCGTTCATCATCAAAAGCGGGATGGAACGGGCATGGGTCTCTAACAGCAGGGCGGGTCGCAAAATGGACCCCGTCCAAATAGTGACGCTGGGTTGCCAATGATCAATGAAGGCAGCCGCGTCATTCGGGGTGTCGGCGGGGGACGGAATATGCAGACAGGGCTGATCGCAGCCCTGTTGAAACGAGGCTTCAAGAGCGAGATTGGCAGGGGATGTGACTAGAAAGGAAACTTCAGCCAAATCCACGGCCAGTTGTTGGATCAGCCCTTGGACAAATGCGACGTCACCGGCGCCTGAGATGTGAAACCACACCAGCTTTCCGGCGGGACGCGCGCGGCGGGTTGCAAAGCCTCGATCTTGAGCCCCTCCTGTGCGTCTGGCCGCAGCCAGATAGAGGCGCAGGCCAAGTGACATTGACGTCTAGTTGCCCAGTTCTTCGGTTGGCGAGGCTTCGATTGCTTCGTCACGAAGGCGGTGAATGTGGGCGATGAAGTAGCGCATGTGGGCGTTATCAACGGTGCGATGCGCCGCGCTTTTCCATGCATTGTAAGCGGATTCGTAGTTGGGGAACATGCCCACAACATCAATGTCATCAATGTCTTTGAATGCGTTTTTGGTTGGGTCGATCAATTCGCCGCCAAAGACGAGGTGTAGGCGCTGGGTCATGTGAGGCTCCGATACGGTTTAAACGATTTGCGGCAGTGTAATGGATTGGCGAGGCCTGAGAAAGAGATTCTATGCCTGCGGCGCGGATATTTATGGAACAAAAATGGGCGCGGCGAGTTGGTTGTGAATGGTTTTGTGCAAAGCTGGGGCCGCGGCGATCATGCCGCCAAGCAGCGGAGTTTGGTTGTTAAAGCTCGGGTTGTTCGCGTGCGTGTCGGTCACCGTTGCACCTGCGCGTTGGGCGATCAATGCCCCTGCGGCCACATCCCATTCCCATGTCGGGCGCAGGGTCAGCATCGCGTCAAAGCGTCCTTCGGCGATCAGACAGAGACGATAGGCAAGGGACGAACGAAAGTGGCGATCAAACGACGGCGCGCTGCCTTTCCAGAAGTTAGCATCAAAGTTGGCTTTGTTGGCCAGCACGGTTGGTGTCTGATCTGGCTTACTGGAACTGACCCCTATGGGGCGACCATTCAGTGAGGCGGCCATGGTGTTGGTCGCCACATAGAGTTTGTCCAGCATCGGCAAGAACACGACGGCCGCTGTAACCTGGCCGTGATGAGCGATTGCCAAGGAATGGGCGAAGGTTTTGGAGCCCTCAATAAAGGCGCGGGTGCCGTCGATTGGATCTATGATAAAGACATGGTCATGGGCGCAGCGTACGTCGTTGTCCTCGGTTTCCTCAGACAGCCAGCCATAGTCGGGTCGAGCTGCGCGAAGGTCATTGTGCAACATCCGATCGATGGCGATATCGGCTTCGGTGACGGGGCCTGCGCCTGCGTCTTTGTCCCAAACCTCTGGGGACTGCTGCCAGAATTTGCGTGCAATATCTCCGCTGGCGTGGGCTGCGCTGATCAGCAGCTTTAGGTCATCGTTATCAGGCAAGGATCAACCCCTCGACCAGCAAGGATGGCACGATGCGGCTGTGATGCATATGGGCGTCATTGGCGGGAATCAAACTGCCCAGCATGTCGCGCAGATTGCCGGCAATGGTGCATTCATTCACCGGATACTGGATCTCGCCATTTTCGACCCAAAAGCCGGCAGCTCCACGAGAATAATCACCCGTGGTTGCATTGATGGACGAGCCGATCATCGAGGTGACCAGCAGTCCAGTGCCCATATCAGCCAGCAGATCGCTGCGCGATTTGGGGCCTTGGGTCAGAGCGACATTGCCGACGCTTGGCGACGGTGGAGCAGAGGTGCCGCGTGACGCACTGCCAGTGCTTTGCAGGCCGAGTTTTTGGGCCGTGGATAAGTCCAAAGTCCAACTGTTGAGCATCCCGTCTTTGATGATAGCACGCTGGATAGACGGTAGGCCTTCGCCATCAAAGGGTTTTGAGCCCGAGGTGCGCGGGCGTAGCGGATCTTCGATCAGTGACATGGATTGGGGCAAAATTTGCTCGCCCATAGCGTCGCGCAGCCATGATGAGCCGCGTACAATGCTGGTGCCGTTGATCGCGGCCAACAGATGCCCGATGAGAGAGGTCGAGACCCGTTCGTCATAAAGCACCGGATAGGCACCGGATTTGGTTTTGCGCGGGTTTGCGCGCTCAACCGTGCGCTGGGCAGCCAGATCTCCGATGTATTCAGGGCTTTCCAGATCGGTGGCAAAGATGCGTCCGTCGCCGTAATAGTCACGCTCCATATCGGCACCGCTGCCGGTGATCGCCACACAGGATGTGCTGATGCTGCTGCGGCTGTATCCGCCAGAAAACCCGTTTGAGGTTGCCAAATGGATACGCCGTTGGCCGTAGCCCGATGAGGCGGACTGCACTTGGCTAACGCCTTCATTGGCCATGGCGGCAGCTTCGGCACGGCGGGCGTTTTCTTGCAGCTCGGCAGGGTCTGGCTCGGGACTTGGGTCAAACAGCTCGAGCGTGTTCAAGTCCCAATCGGTTGCCAACTGGTCAGGGCTGGCTTGTGTGATGCTGTCGTCCTCTGGGGCGACCTGCGCCATTGCAACCGCGCGCTGCGCGATTGTCTCGATGGTGTCCGTCGACGTGTCCGAGGCCGAAACGCAAGCCTGCCGTTTGCCGATCATCACCCGCAAGCCGATGTCGGTGCCCTCAGAGCGTTCAGCATGTTCTAGCTTGCCATTCAGCACGTCGATGGAAATGGATGAGCCATCCACGGCAATTGCATCGGCAGCATCCGCGCCTGCCGATTTGGCGGCCTGCAAAAGGGCAGCGGTTAGGGTGTCGAGCGGTTGGGCCATTGAATGCGTCCTGCGGTTGGGTTGTGTTGAGGTAATCGGTGCGCAGCGGTTTCGCAAGGGCGCGGCGCTATTTCAGGCGTTTGCCATTGGCGCTGATATGGCCATTTGGCGTGATTTCGATCTCGGAAACCAGCGTGTCTTTGCCATCGCCAAGCACTGTGAACATGCCAAGCCCCATCCGCATACCCAAGGCCTTTTCGCTGTCCAGCAGGCCGATGTCGATCAATGTGTCGATCACCGCATTTACGCCGGAGAAATGCATAGTGGCTGTGCCGTTGGGGGTGGGAATGCCGCCGAAGGTTTTTAGATCGGTGTTGTCAAATGTGAAGGCCCCGCTGCTGATCAGGCTGCTTCCGGCGGCGGCCACATCAAAATTGCTGACGGTCACGGCGCTTAACTCGCCAAACTTGATGCCCTCGTCGATCACTTTGGTCATGGCATCAAAATCCAACAGATCGACGAACAGTTTACCCTTGCCTGAAAAAACAAGCGCCATGTTGGCCGGTGCACGGGACAGTTTCCCATCCGGATCGAACTGGTTCCAGATTTCATCGCCCAGCGTCACGTTATTTAAAGACAGCGCATAGTCGAACTCTTGATCTTCTGTCGCTTGAAGTAGGGGGATTTTTAGGCTGCCATTTGCTGATGCGATTTCCGCCTTGATCGGGAGCGGCAGTTCTTCGATCAGATAGTCCAGGATGAAATTCTCTGTTGTCGTGTCCAGTTCAATCCCGAATTGAGATAAAGAAAGAGATGTAACCGAGTTTTCAACCGTAGAGAGTTCGTGCCATACGAGTTCATCATTTCGTGTGGTGAGTGATTGCCCCTCGGAGCTGCCGATTGACGATTTGTGTTGTATCGAAAAACCGTTGCGCAACTGGTCTGGCAAGTTCATCAGATCAATGCCTGAGGCGGGCAGGGTATAACTGGTCTCCTGCGCCATTTCGTTCCAGATTTGGGATATGTGATTTATGCTGTGGGTTTCGGTCTCAGTAAAACCGCCTTTTATTTCCATTTTTTGGGCTGTGTATTCTTGTGAGACCGAGACCGTATCGGTGATCCTAAAACGGGACGATCCAGTAAAGCCAATGAGCGAATAGTCCCCTTTAATATTGCTGATTGGCAGGTCTGGGCCATTGAGTTCAGCCAATGTCATAGCCACCGTATCGGCGGAATATACTATCGTAAAATCATCAGGGTTACCTGACGCCACGGCCGAATAACCCTCAAGATTATAGTCAAAATTTGCGGTGACAAACTGATTATCTGGCCGGGTCATAGCGACAGCGATTGGCATATGTTCAGGAAATTTAATGGTAAGGGTGCCGTCATTATTTTCAATCAAATCCGGCCCAATGGTGGAGATGCTGATGGATCCCAGATCAAACGGAAAATCACCTGAAATTTTGAGGTCTGTGAGCGTTGTGGTCGACCCGTCCTGCGTTTGGCTCGCGTCGAGCTTTAGGCCCATTGACTGATAAAACGCCGTAAATCCGTTCAAGATATCAGGCGCGGTTACATCGGCAACTGCGGGGGCTGCTATAAAGGTCAGAAGGGCGGTTGTGGTGGTTAGACGGGTCATTTTGATGCCTTTTACTAGGGTCAGTATAGGTTATTTTAAACGTTTGCCGTTGGCCAAAACATGGCCATCGTCTGTGGTTTCGATATGCGAGATGAGCGTGTCTTGGTCATCGCCTGCAACGGTGAACAGGCCCAGGTCGATCAATGTGTCCAGCAACGCGTTCAGCCCGACCATTTTTAGATCAAGCGCGCCGGTTGGGGCGGGCATACCATCAAAGGTTTCCAGATCACCGTTATTAAAGGTGAACGCGCCAGCGCCGGTCAATGCAACACCAGCGCCAGACAGCTGTAACGCGTTTAGGGTTAGGCTGTGTAGCTCGCCTTTGGGGGCTGGCAGATTATCATTCTGAAATGCCTCGCTGAACGGATCAATCAACCAGTTTCCCATGCCCTCAATATCCAAAATATAGGTCACGGCACCGCGCGGCAACAATTTGTCAGGGTCAAACATTGCCCACAGGTTGTCGCTGATCGTCAGGTCGGTAAATCTGTCGGAATAGGAAAACGGGGCAGGGATGTTGGACACGTTCATTGGTGCCTTCACGCTTGAGCGCATTTCGGACGCGGAAAATTTAAGCGGGCCAATCGGTAATTCAGGCACGGTCAATGACACATTCGTATTGCCACTTCCACTGGAGTAGCGCAGTTGGTTTCGATCTATGAATAAGTCGAAACCAGCTGTGGCCGAGATAGCATTGCCAGTGTAAGTTTTGGCGTCATGAGCAACAGAGAAGTCGGCAACTAGCCCATCATATTCAACGTTGGCAGATAAGAATGCGCCAGCTTCCATTGCCTCTTTGAAAGGTGTCTGAACACCGTCTTTGCGATCAATGTCATCAGGTAAATTGGCCGTGAATCCGAACCCTAGATGATCAAGGGTAAGGTCCAAAAATCCTCCTTTTTCTTTGCCAAAAATGTCGATGTCGGTGTGATGCATGATGGGACCGAACGAGAAGTTTGCCGACATCTCAACCAGTTTAGCCTTGGCTCTGGCGAATTTTATATCCATCGCGCCGGTTTTGGATGACGTGGAGCCGGTCGTGACATCGCCTTGTTGCGTCAGTTTGAATTGCGTGTCGATCGCGCCATAGCTGGCATGTCCGATGGCTTTGAAACCCGCATCCAAGGCTTCGCGCATTGTGACGTTATCCGTATCTTCCGGTATCGCCACTTCAAAGCTGTTTCGCAAATCCGTCATAGAACCTTGCGTGGAAATTTGAATATCTTCGCTGACGTGGTTCAGGTCGATCTGGTAGGACAACGCGCCGATACGCGCGTCATGCTCGACCTCTAATAGGGACGCATTGCGGGCATGTGTTGTGCCGTTGAAGTCGCCTATGGTCAATTCAGCGGTCGCGTCGGTGAGTGTTTCACCTTCGATGATCATCTCGACCAGTGACAGCACCAGCGCATCGGCTTTGTAGTTGTAGCTCAAGTCTTTGGGCGCGCCGCTGACCACAAGTGACAGGTCTTTGTGGCTTTGGTTTAGGGTGATCCTGGTGGTGTCATTGGTGACCACGATTGGCGCATCTGTTGGCAGCAAAACCAGGACCGTGCCGTCACCCTGTTCTTGGAACACCAAAGACCCCAGGTTGAACACGGTGGCCGCGTCGCCAGCGTGCTCCGTCGTGGTGAAACTGAGGTTGTTGATTGTCAGGATGCCGTCGCTGTCGGCCTGTTCAAACCCGATTTGTGCGCCCGTGGCCGACATTAGGCCCCGCCAGTCATTCCAGACCTGTTGGGCCGTGACATCCGCCATCGCGGTGGACGCTCCTAGGAATGTGACAAGAGCAGTGCTGGCATAAAGCTGGATCAAACGGGTCATAAAATGGCTTTCAATAAATTCAAAATCCTACGCAGTTTCGGACAGAGTGCGGTAAAACTCAAGCCGAAACGAAAACGGGCCGCGCAGGGATGTCCCGCGCGGCCCGTCAATGCTGTAAGGTGCTGCTGCCTATTTCAGGCGCTGACCATTGGCCAGAATGTGGCCATCACCCGTGACTTCGATCTTGGAGGTCAGCGTGTCTTCGCCTTCGCCAACAACCGCGAACAGGCCCATCATCATACGGGCGCCCTTGGCTTTATCTTCGGGCAACAGGCCCATTTTAACCAGATTGTCCATCAGACCATTGCCGCCTGTCAATTTTAGGTCCAGTGCGCCAGTCGGGGCAGGGATGCCGTCGAATGTTTCCAGATCATCGTTGTTAAACGTGAAGGCACCATTGCCGGTCAGGTCAGCGCCAGCCGCTTTGACTTGCAGCGATTTCAGGGTCAATTCGTGGATTTGTCCCGGCATTTCGTCACCCATCTTTTCGGCGACTTCTGGATTCATGATATCAACCAGCCAATTGGCTTTGCCAGCAAAATCCAACAAGATGGTTGCGGCATCATGGGGCAGGTTACCACCTGGATCGGCCATGTTCCAAATGCCATCGCTGATGGTGAAATCACCCAGTTTAACAGTCAGTGCAAAATCTGACGGTGTGTCGGCTTTGTTGATCGGCATCAGCAGATTGAAAACGCTTTCCGCCAATGCGATGTCCACAGGGAACGGTAAATCAGGGACGTTGACCGAAATCTTAGTGCCGTTTGCCGTGCCGCCATATTGCAGGCTGTCGCGGTTCATGCCGTATTCCAGATTGCCCGAGTCAGAGCCTCCGGTGCCTGTAGCGGTATCGCCGCGTTCTGTCGTGGTAAACTTATACCCAGTGGCGCCCCAAGACAGCGCGCCATTGGCGGCAAAGCCTGCCGTCAAGGCTGCAGACAAATTCTGGAAATCGACGCCATTTGGTAGAAACGCGTCTGAATTCACCGTGAAATCGGCCATCTCACCCTTCATCGTCATCGAAGTCGAGCCACCGCCTGGCTCGGTGATTGCAACATCATAGCTTACGGATTGTGCGGTGCCGGTCTGTGTCATCTGACGCACATCGCCCATCGTGCTGGTGGATTTGCCTGATAGGTTGCTTAACACCATTTCGATTTTCGCGTCATCGAGTTTGTCGCCCTCGATCATCAGGTCGGCAATGCTAAGGGCTACCTGATCGGCGCTATAAGCATATGTCATCTCATCAGATGATCCGCTGACGATCATATCCATGCCTGTGGTGTCATAGTTCAACGTTGCGGAGAATTCGTCATCGACGGATATGGCCATTGGCATATGTTCGGGGAAAACAACCGCCACGGTGCCGTCGCCCTGATCTTTGAAGGTCAGCGTGCCCAATTCGATTTTTACGGAGCCATCATTGGGTAAGTCCATCGCGACCGACAGGCCATCGATGGTGACGCCATCACCTGAAGCCGTTTCGTTCGCACTGATTTCATAGCCGAAATTGGTGAGATATCCCTGCCAGTCGGCCCAGACCTCGGTGGCGGTCACATCGGCGAATGATGCCGTGCTTCCCATCAAGGTAATAAAGGTGGTGGTACCAGCAATTAGTTTCCAGTTTTTCATGACGAACCCTTCGAAGTTAAAAATATTCTTGGTGTGTAAATGGGCGCGTAAGGCGCTATATTCAAGTGTAAGGTGGTGGCATTCCTTTTGGAAAGGCTGATTCACACATTATTTGAAATAAGGACCTAAAAATGGGTAAAATAGCCGGAAAAACCATATTTATAACCGGTGCAAGCCGTGGAATAGGGGCCGCGACTGCGCGGGAGTTTGCCGAGTCGGGAGCCAATGTGGTGCTTGTGGCGCGCTCATCTGTCGCGATAAATGAGCTGGCGGCGAGTATCGGACCATCCGCCTTGGCGATTGCTTGTGACATCAGCAGTTTTACTGAGGTCGAGGCGGCAATGAACGCGGCCGTTGCCAAATTCGGCAGCTTGGATGTGGTGATCAACAATGCCGGTGTGATTGAGCCGATTTCGGCCTTGGCGACGTCTGATCCTGAGGCGTGGGGGCAGGCGATCGATATTAACCTGAAGGGCGTTTATTACGGCATGCGTTTTGCGATGCCGATCATGATGGCGGCAGGGGGCGGCACGATCATCAACATCAGCTCTGGCGCGGCCCATAATGCGCTTGAAGGGTGGAGCCATTATTGTGCCTCCAAGGCGGGCGCTGCAATGCTGACATCAAGCGCCCACCTTGAAGGTGCAGGCGCGGGTCTTCGGGTGATGGGGCTGTCACCGGGTACGGTCGCCACCGAAATGCAACGCGAGATCAAAGCATCGGGGATCAATGCCGTTAGCCTGATGGAATGGGAGGATCACATTCCGCCCGAGTGGGTGGCCAAGGCCATGATGTGGATGTGCTCAGAGGACTCGGATGAGTTTCTGGGTCAAGAAATCAAACTGCGCGAGGAAGGCATTCGGTCGCGGATTGGTTTGACGACATGATCGATCTGAACAAAGACGGCGATCTGTGGACGGTGACATTGCGTCGCTCTGGCAAGGCCAATTCACTGACCAAAGCGATGTTGGTGCAACTGGCCGAGATCGCCGAAAGCGCCGTCGCGGCCAAAGTGTTGGTGATCACTGGCGAGGGCCGGGTGTTCAGTGCTGGTGCTGATCTGGACGAGGCGCGCGCTGGGCTGGCGACGGATGCGATTTGGGAGCGGTTGTCAGCTGCAATTGCTGCGGCCCCTTGCCTGACCATCGCCGCGTTGAATGGCACTTTGGCAGGTGGTGCATTTGGCATGGCATTGGCGTGCGATCTGCGCATCGCGGTGCCAACTGCCAAGTTTTTTTATCCTGTGATGAAGCTGGGTTTTTTGCCACAACCTTCTGACCCTGCAAGGATGCGCGCGTTGATCGGACCGGCCCGCACCAAGCTGATATTAATGGCAGGGCAAAAACTCACGGCCCAAGAGGCGCTGAGTTTCGGTTTGGTGGATCGGCTGCTTGAGGCCGAAAGGTTTGCAGACGAGATTCAAGCGCTTACTGCCGATGTGCTGGCAGCGACGCCTGAAAACCTGTCCGGCATCAAAGCGATGTGTCGTTAGGCACTGGCGTCGGGTTTTTTCAGCCAAGCCCGCGCCGCCTCAACCTCATCCATTTTGAAGGTTCGCAATTTGGTCGACATGAAGGCACCCGCTGCCTTTGACATCGGGCTGATCCAGCCGATATCGGAAACCACAGCGCAGTGACTGATGTGACGGATGTTTTTCATATCAAATTTCATGCCTTCCCACAGCATATACATATCCAAACCGACATTGAATGTGGCGACCGTTTCAAGCAGTTTCACCGTGCCGTGGTCTTGGATGAACCTGTCCATGTCGGCGATCACGGTGTCGAATTCTTCTCGGGTAATATCGCCTTCAACCTGAATTTCAACGGTCTTGGTCTCAGGATATTCAATGTATGACAGTGTCATTTTATTTCCTTTCATATGACGGTTGCTTTACGCTCATTATAAGATGGGCAAACCGCGGCCACCGTGATCAAGATCAATCCACACGACCGCATTAGGGGATACCGAATTGCCCAAATATCCGCGATGCTATAGGTGGTCCTGAGGACTGAAGGACAAAAGGTGGAACGCGACATGGACGGGCAACCAGAGATCATCCAAAAAACAATGGGCTATATCAATCAGGCTTGGGAATTGGCCCAAGGGTGGTTGTTAAGCCCAGCTGCTTGGTCGCAGTTTGGTCTATTGATCGCTGCGTTTTTTGTGGCCTTGATGGTCAGCCGTAAACTGTCACCGGTATTGATTAAAAGCATAACGCCGGCGTCGGATCAAACATCCTATCTTGCACAGGCCCGTCGCTTTGTGTTGCTATTCTTACCACTGTTGTTGCCGTTGCTTGCCTATATGTTCACTGGCTTGGGCGAGCAGATCACGCGGTCGATCTTTGGCTCAGGCGCGGTCATAGCCTTTGGTAAACGGGTGTTCTTGTTCTTGGCAGCGCGGGCGCTGGTGAATGATATTGTCAAAGACAGTTTCTTGAAATTACTTGGGAAATACCTGTTGATCCCTGCCATGGCGCTTTATGCATTCGGCGCATTGGATGGTGTGGTGGCCTATCTGACGGCGACGACAGTTACGCTTGGTAATATCTCATTCTCGATTATGGCCATGGTGCGGGGTTTGATTGCCGGCAGCCTGTTGTTCTGGTTGGGACGGTGGTCCAACGACCAAAGTGCAGCCTATATCGGTAAGCAAGGCGAGATGCGTCCGGCCACACGACAGTTGGCCGTCAAAGCTGCTGAGATCATGATTTTCGGTGTCGCGTTCCTGATGTTGATGAACATTATGGGGATCAACCTGAGCACGCTTGCGGTTTTGGGCGGCGCGATTGGTGTGGGGCTTGGGTTTGGTCTGCAAAAGATCGCTTCAAACTTTATTTCAGGTGTGATTTTGCTGCTGGAGGGCCAAGCAACAGTTGGCGACTATGTCGAACTGGATGGCGGCGAGGCTGGTACAATTATCAAGATGTCGGCGCGGGCCACAATTTTGGAATCTTATGACGGGCGCTGGATTGTTGTGCCCAATGAAGACTTCATCACAACCCGCGTGATCAACTATTCTGACAGCGGATCGGCCAACCGCTATGAAGCACCGTTTAGTGTGTCTTATGACACAGACATCAACAAGATTCCGGCCATTGTTGAGGCGGCAGTCGCCAAGCACAAAGACATATTGGATCTGCCCTTCCCACCGGATTGCGAGTTGCGTGGGTTCGGTGATAGCGGCATCGATTTCGCGGTGGAGTTCTGGGTCAACGGTATCGATGATGGTGAGAACAAATACACGTCGGATGTGCTGTTCCTGATCTGGAACGCGCTGAAAAAGAACGGCATTGAAATTCCATATCCACATCGTGTGGTCGAGATAAAAGGCGGGTTACCGAATGCTTGATGCACTGGTTATTGGGGCGGGCCCAGCGGGGCTGATGGCGGCGCAAGAATTGGCGTTGGCTGGTCGGAAAGTTGTTGTTGTTGATGCAAAACCTTCAGTTGGGCGCAAATTTTTGATGGCGGGGAAATCTGGCCTGAACCTGACCAAGGACGAGCCGTTTGACGCGTTTATGGAGCGTTATGGCTCCGCCAAAGGTCCGCTGCGCGAGATCGTGCAAGGTTTTGACGCGGCGGCGGTTCAGGACTGGGCACGTGATCTGGGCCAAGAGGTGTTCACAGGCCCCAGTGGCCAGGTGTTTCCAAAAACGATGAAAACTTCGCCTTTGTTGCGGGCTTGGTTGGCCAAATTGGCTGAGTTGGGCGTTGAATTTCGCACTCGCTGGCGTTGGACGGGCTGGGGCGAAGGGTTCGAATTTGACACGCCTGAAGGGGGTCAGGTTCTGGCGCCCAAGGTTTGCGTATTGGCGCTGGGCGGGGCCAGTTGGGCGCGGCTTGGCTCGGACGGCACATGGGTTGACATGTTGGCGGATAGGGGTGTGGAATTGTCCGAGTTCAAACCTGCCAATATGGGGTTTAGCGTGGACTGGACGCCGTTTATGAACAAGCATTTTGGCGCGCCCGTAAAGAGTGTCTCATTGATCACGCATAAGAAATCTGTGCGTGGTGAATTTGTGATTTCGTCGAGCGGGGTTGAAGGCAGTGGCATTTACGCGGTCTCCAAAGCGATGCGGGACGGGGCAGCATTGACCGTTGATTTGATGCCAGACTGGAGCGTGGGAAAGATCCACGCCCGTCTGGTCCGATCGCGCGGCAAAACCACCGTGATGAACCACATTCGCAAGGGGCTTAAGCTCGACGCTGTCAAGCTGGCGTTGCTCCAAGAATTCGCGCGCCCCTTGCCAGTTGAGGCGACCGAGCTTGCTCAAGTGATCAAAGCTTTGCCGATAAAACACCGCGGCGCGCGGCCGATGGACGAGGCGATCTCAACGGCAGGCGGGGTCGCATTTTCGGGCCTGACCGAGGGGCTGGAACTGAAGGCCGCACCTGGGGTGTTTTGCGCAGGCGAAATGCTGGATTGGGAGGCCCCGACAGGGGGCTATCTGATCACAGGATGCTTGGCCACAGGGCGCTGGGCGGGACGGGCGGCGGCTGGCTTGCGAACCGATAAGTAAACAAGGGTATTCGCGGTGATTTCGGTGTCCGGATTGCCTGTGGAAAACATATGGGTTTTATACATACAAATTCCCAGCTTTGGTAGTTTAATGGCACGGACGGTGGCGGTGGGTTAGGGCTGCAAATACTGAGCCAAACCGTCGAGCGTATCTAGGTAGAACCAACCAACCTCTGTGACCCAATCGCCAACACGGGGCCAGATCAAATACAGCCCCCATCCTGTAATCAAAAACGGCACGGACCAGACAGCACCGACGTTCAATGGGGCCGCTGTGGCCTCAAATGTGCCGGTCGGGCTGGCTTTGATTAGGTCGGCAACACGGCGACGGATGAAACGCGGGGTTATACCCTGCAGACCCAGCAATGTGATGGTCCCGTGTGCGGCGGTGGGCAGCAGGGTCGAGAACATCATCAGGTATAACCAATAGTAATCATTGGGCGCGGCGCGAATGCCGTCAAACAGAGCGTTCAGGTCAAATATTGCGGTTTGCGCCAGCGCGTTCATTGCGGTGACCAGGGCGGTTAGGCATGCCCCAAGCGCAAGGAACAAAACCGTGGCGATGGCAAGATCGGCGAGGCCGTTGAGGATGGGGTGACGTGCCTGCAACCCAAGCCGCAACAGGGTTAGGGTGACAGCGTAAGAGGCCACATCGAATACTGCGTTGATCAGGGGGAGGACACCGAGGAATAGAAACAGCCCGCGACTTTCGGGGGAAATGTCGGCCCATGGCAGGATGGTGCACAAGGCGAGCCAGCCGATGGGGAACAGTGTGGCAATGAGCCAATTTGCGAGTAATGGTTTTCTGCCTACGCTGAGACCTTCGAAAATGAGCGCGACTGTCAAAGTTACAAAAATGGTTGTGAATGTGCTTACGTCTTGGAATACAAATGAACAGGCGAACACACCTGAAATTGCGCCTGCATAAGAGCCGGCAATTAAGAACCTACGTGCGAATACGAATGCGGTTAAGAATGCGACTAAAAACCGAATGAGAATTGGCCCCCTCCGGCGAATGCAAAAGCGAAAACAAATGCCAAAACTGGCAGTAAATAGAGGACAAATTTTCTGATAAGATGCTGGTTGGTTGCTGCCATTTTCATGTATGCTAGGCTAACTATCCAAACTGCAGTTGCGCCAAGAACAAGCGCGCGGTCCGGCCAAAAAATCGCAACGGGCATGACGATAGATTTACCGAGATTTTGATTGTTGCCTGAGAT
Source organism: Marinosulfonomonas sp. (assembly GCA_033851955.1). Classification (GTDB taxonomy): domain Bacteria; phylum Pseudomonadota; class Alphaproteobacteria; order Rhodobacterales; family Rhodobacteraceae; genus Profundibacter. Next base: position 197,710 of record JAWSVK010000010.1, on the reverse strand, counting down.
AGCCCATATAAGCATCAGCAAAAAAATGGGGTAGACAACCGCGACCAACAGGGCCTTGTCGTAGAGCCGCCAAGTCAGGGCGTGGCGAAAAGTTTGGATCGGTCCGCTGTCCTTATCGGTTTCGTCGCAATAGCGGGTCCAAAACCAGTCTACGATCCGTTTGGTGGGAACGGCATAGATTTGGGTGAACCTTGAATGGCGCAGGGTGCCTTGGATGAAATCGCGGCGGGGTGTGTCGGCTAGAAAAAGCAGGGCCACTAGGGACCAAAACAGCCACAGGAATAACGTGAGTGTGAGCCATGGGTACAAATTTAGCGTGAGCGCTAGGGCGACCAGAGCGCCCACGGTTGCCAAAAGAATAGCGAGGGGGTGGGCGATGTCGTACTTGTTACTCATGCTTAATGTGTGGCGGATGCGGCGAGGGGGCGAAAGGATTTTTCAAAAATCCTTGGCAAAATTCTTTGAAAGAATTTTGGGGTCAGCGCGCGGCAAGCATGGTCAGGCGGACCAAGGTGCGTTCCATTAGGGCCATGGCAGGGGCGCGGGAGGTGGAGCGCAGTTGCAGGTCTGTATCCGTCAGCATTGTCAGGGCGATTTCCAGTTTGCGGCTGCCCCATTGTTGCAATTGGCGTTGCATCCTATCGCGCCGTGCGCCGAACACAGGCGGACGCAACCCGCCGATGCCTTGGGGGTTGTTGGCGGCTGCATATAACGTGCGAAAATGGCGGGTTGCGCCGATGCACAGCCCAACCGGTTGTACGCCTTGGCTTTTGAGTTTGCGCATGATCGGGCCAATTTCGCCTGTGCGGGCTTCAGCGACGATGTTCAGCACGTCATCGAGCGCGGCTTCGGTCGATGTGGGGGCGCAGGCGGTGATGTCCTCAACGGTCAAGGGTGTTGCGTCGTTCAGTTTATAGAGGCTGATTTTTTCAACGACTTGGCGAAAATCACCTGGGCCGATGTCACGGGACAAGGTGACGAGTGCGCCCATCGCGTCAGATGGGACATCGCGCAGTCCACCTTTGGCAAGGTCGGCTTCGATCTCGGACTTTGACGGTGGGTCGTCGTAGATGCCAACGGCGTAGGCGTTGTTATGGCCTTCAAACGCTTTGCGCAGGGCGGAGCGTGCGGTCAGTTGTTTGGCGGTGACAATGATTTGTGCATCACCCGCGCGCCAGTCTTGCAGGGCCGCGCTGATCACTTTGGCCAAGCCGTCGGTGGCGTCTTCGACAAAGGCGACGCGGGGGCCGGGGAAAAACCCTTGGGCTGTGATGGCGTCCATCAATTTGGCGGGGTCCGAGCGCAGGTCGGCAGCGGGAATGCGGGTCAGGCGCATTTCTTCTTCGCCGGTTTCGCCAACGAGGGCTTTGATAACCTGTTGGCGTTTTAAGGCCACACGCATGGCGTCGCCGCCGTAGATCAAAAGCCCCGTGCGTTTTGGGTCAGGTTTGGCGAAATATCCTGTGGCGTCGCGCGGGGACAGTTTCATTTTGCCCAATTGCCGGATGTGGCGATCAGACGGTTGGTAATCTGATCGGCGAGGATGATCATCAAGCGGGCATAGGCGGCGCGTTTGGCGGTTTGGGTGGACACGGTGTTGCCGGTGGCCGAGTAGCTGGTGAAGGCGTCGACCTGGCCGGAGTGCACCACGCTGCCTGTGCTGGTGTCGCGCAGGGCATAATCTATCGCGCCCAACACGTTATAACGGGTGATGGTTTGGGCGGGGGTGATGCCGATGTCGTCTTCGGACAGGGTCAGCGTATAAGAGAGTGCGTAACACGCGGATTGGGGTTGGCCAAGGCGTTCTTCAAGGCGGCGCACGAGGTTAAAGCCATCGCGGGTGTTTGGAGCGTCGACCTCGATGCTGCCTTGCAGGTTGGCGGCAGGACCGTTTGGTCCATAGGCGGGTTGGAACCCGCAAGCGCCGAGCGCCAGCAGGGACAGAAGTATGGTTCTGCGTTTATATGACAACATTCACAATCCGGCCTGGCACAACGATTACCTTTTTGGGCGACCCACCGTCGAGCGCCTTGATCACAGCTTGGTCTGCGAGGGCGAGTTTTTCAACCTCTTCCTTTGGCATGTCGGCGGGCACTTTGATTTCCGAGCGGCGTTTGCCGTTGATTTGGATCGGCAAAGTCACTGTGTCGTCGATCAACATGGCAGGATCGGCGACGGGCCATGGGGCGAGCGTGATCAGACCTTCGCCGCTTTGGTGGGCCCAAATGTCTTCGGACAGGTGCGGCGTGAAAGGCGACATCAGTTGAGCAAGCGTTTTGATGGCCAGCTTTTGCGTCGGTTGGCTCGCGTCCGATTTTGAGATCGCGTTGGCAAAGCCATAGAGCTTGGCGATTGAAGTGTTGAAGGCGAACCCTTCGATGCCAGCTGTTACATCGGTGATCGCGTGGTGCATGGTGCGGATCAGGGCGTCGTCCTCAGAAGGTTTGCCGCCCTGCATCTTGCCGATGCGATCACACAGGCCCCAAATTCGGGTCAGGAATTTATGCGAGGCCTCGGCGCCGGAGGCGGTCCATTCCACATCGCGTTCGGGGGGTGAATCTGACAGCACGAACCAGCGCGCGGTGTCAGCGCCATAAGCGTCGATGATTGACACGGGATCGACCACGTTCTTTTTGGATTTCGACATTTTGGCCGAGGGGATGATCTTCAGCGCCTCACCTGTCGCTTTGACAGTTTGGCTTTCAATATCCACGTCTTCGGGCATGTGATAGACCGGACGGCCCTTGTCATCGGCGGTTTGATAAATCTCATGCGTCACCATGCCTTGGGTGAACAGCGCGTTGAAGGGCTCAATCGCTTTTTCGGGCAAATGGCCTGTAAGGTTCATGGCGCGGGCAAAAAAGCGGGAATAGAGCAGGTGCAGGATCGCATGCTCGACCCCGCCGATGTATTGATCGACGTTCATCCAATATTCCGCGTCCGCCATTTCGGTTGGCGTGTCTGCGTGGGGGGATGTGAAACGGGCAAAGTACCATGACGAATCCACAAACGTGTCCATGGTGTCGGTTTCGCGTTTTGCAGGCTTACCACAAGACGGACACGGCGTGTCGCGCCATGTCGGGTGCCGGTCCAGCGGATTGCCAGGGACGTCGAATGTGACATCAAAGGGCAGTTCAATCGGCAGGTTCTCTTTCTTTTCGGGCACCACGCCGCAGTCGTCGCAGTGGACAACAGGGATCGGGCAGCCCCAATAGCGTTGGCGCGACAGGCCCCAATCGCGCAGGCGGAACTGGGTGACGCCTTTGCCGATGTCTTTGGCTTCGCACCAGTCAATCGTGGTATCAATCGCCTCTTGGCCCGTGGCCACGTCCAGCCCTGCGAAATGGTTGATCCATTTCACGGGTTCGGTTTTTGGCGGCACGAAGGCTACGTTTTCAACGGCGGTGTCGTTATCCAGCGCAAAGAAGGTATCAACCACCGGCAGCCCATATTTGCGCGAAAAATCCAGATCGCGTTGATCATGGGCGGGGCAAGCGAAAATCGCGCCGGTGCCATAGCCCATCAAGATGAAATTGGCGATCCAAACGGGCAGCGTTTGGTCAGGGTATATAGGGTGCTGCACCGTTAGGCCGGTATCAAAGCCCTTTTTCTCGGCCTTTTCCATCGCGGCTTCGGTGGTGTCCATGCGGCGGCATTCGTCGACAAAGGCGGCGACCTCGGCGTTATCGGCCTCAAGCGCCTTGGCCAGCGGGTGATCTGGCGAAATGCCAACGAAATTCGCGCCGTTCAGGGTGTCAGGTCGTGTGGTGAACACCTCGATTTCATCAAAACCCGCTGTTGGCGTGGTCATCTTAAAGCCAAATTGCAGGCCGCGAGATTTGCCGATCCAGTTGGCCTGCATGGTGCGGACTTTTTCGGGCCAGTTTTCCAAGCCGTCCAGCGCACCCAGCAATTCCTCAGAGAAATCCGAGATTTTGAAAAACCATTGGGTCAGCTCGCGCCGTTCAACCGGTTCATTCGAACGCCAGCCTTTGCCGTCAATCACTTGCTCGTTGGCCAACACGGTCATATCGACCGGATCCCAATTCACGGTGGCCAACTTGCGGTAAATCAGATCCTTGCCCAGCATATCAATGAACATGGCCTGTTGTTGGCCATAGTATTCAGGATCGCAGGTGGCGAATTCGCGGGACCAGTCAATGGACAAGCCCAGCGGCTTCATCTGGGCGCGCATGTCCGCGATATTATCATAAGTCCACGTTTTGGGGTGGCCGCCGATGGCCATGGCGGCGTTTTCGGCGGGCATGCCGAAGGCGTCCCAACCCATGGGGTGCAGAATGTTGTGGCCTGTCGACATCTTATAACGCGCGATCACGTCGCCCATGGTGTAGTTGCGCACATGACCCATGTGGATACGGCCCGATGGATAGGGGAACATCTCGAGCACATAGTATTTCGGCTTGGTTTCGTCGCGGGTGGCTTTGAAGACTTTGGACACGTTCCAAGCGGCCTGCCACTTTGCTTCGATTTCATTCGCGATGTAGCCGGACATAATGATCGTATCCTTAAAGTGAAAACGCCGGACGATGAGGCCCGGCGTAATAGTGTAAGTTGGGAAGGCCGTAGAGTTAGAGTTTGCCGTCGCGAATACGCAGCTGACGCGCCCGGGTGAGAATCGCATCCTCAACAGCGCGCACAGTGTCGGCGCTGGCCACACCGCTGCGGGTGCGCAGTGATATATTCAGCGAACGGGCATCAAGGGCCGGATCCTGCACATAAATGGTGGCCTTATAGGCGCGTCCACCGCCGGGTGGGGTGCCGTAGCCCGTTGAAATGATTCCCGTAAATGGGTCTGCGGCCTGAATCGGTAGGAAATTCAGCACTTCGAGTGAAGCGTTCCAGATGTATTTATTCACCTCGACAGTGATGTTCGGGTCGGCATTGTTGTTGAACAGTGACAAAAGTCCATTCTGATTCTTGTTTTCGCCAGCACGGAGCTGTTCCGAGTCGATTTCTGAACGAAACCCATCCGCTGGGCGGGTTTTGCCGCTGCGGCCCGCCGAAAAACCGCCAGAGCTTACTGACCCAGTTGATCCGCCGCCACAAGCCGCCAGCCCAGAAACAGCGAGAATCGCCAATAAACCTGTGAATTTCTGCCCTATTGTCATGCGAGATACCCCAAACTTCTTTGTTATACCCTAGTAACCAACCGATTTAAGGCGAGCAAGGCTTTTTGAGGTTACATTCTAAGTATAGTGTTACAGGCTTTGGCAAAGTTCTGCCCATAGTGCGGTAATACTGTGGCAAAGCTGCACCACGAACGGGTGCAATGAGTTAAGCGGTTTCGGGGAACTTGCATTGATCCACGCAAACGGCGAAACAACATCATACTCAATTCGGATTCCCTGAATTGGGGTGCATTTTTAACAAATAGGGAAAACGAAATGAAAAAAGTTCTCTTAGCCACAGCTGCAATGGTTGCCTTCACTGGCGTTGCATCTGCCGAAGTAAACCTAACCGGTTCAGCCCGTTTTGGTCTGAAGTACGTAAGCGGCACAGCTGCTAACGTCAGCAGCACTTCGCTGGAAAAACGTGTAACGATCAACATCGACGCGTCAACTGAAACAGACGGTGGTCTGGAATTGGGCGCACGTATCCGTATCCGTTCAGATGAAGGTGGTCTTGGATCCATTCCTATCGCCGCTATCGGCAACCCAACAAACACTGCGATCAACGGCGCAAATGTTTACCTGAAATCTGGCGGCTTCAAGCTGACTGTTGGTAACATCTGTGGCGCAATCGAGTGTATGCCTGGCCTTTACACACCAAGCGTTGGCCTTGACGGCAACGGCTGGTCCGGTTTGGCAACAAACACTGTCGGTGCTGGTTACTGGGGCTGGTCAGCCTATTCGTCACGCGGCAATGGTATGAACGGTGTTGAAGTAGAATACTCCGTTGGTGATTTCTCGGCACATGTTTCATACGCGTCCGTGAACTCGTTCACTTCCACTCCAAACGTTGGCGCTATCCACTTGGCTTACAACTTTGGTGACTGGACTGCTGCGATCGCTGTTCAAGACAGCAGCTTTGCTCTTCTCGACAAAACTGTTGTGACTGTTCAAGGTAAATTGGGCGACTTCGGTGTTGGTCTGTCATATGCTGACAACAACGGCACTGATAAAGTTGTTCTGAACGGTTCTTACACAATGGGTGCTACAACTGTTTCAGCATTCGTTGGTGACGAGAATTCACTTGCTGCGACAGACAACCCTTGGGGTCTGGGCGTAACATATGATCTGGGCGGCGCTACTTTGGTTGGCGGTTATTCCAACTCAGAAGTTGGCATCAAGCGCGCAACTGCAGGTATCAAATTCAGCTTCTAAGTTGATTTGAAATACCAAGTTATTTGGGGGTGCGCTGTTGCGCGCCCCCATTTCTTTTACTGCGTTTCGAATTTATCATTACCATAGTGTAACAGATTTCGCGTTTGAGCTTTGGCGAAAGACAGCGAAAGGTGTTTCAAATATAAGTCGAAACGCCCTAGGACAAGGGTGTTATCGATAGATAGATAACGGATCATGCCAGATGTCCCTAACACAGATCACAGACAAAATTCACAACGAGGAATGCCGTGTCGGCCGAGATGTCGGGTCAACGCGTCTGATTGCTGTGTCCAAGCTTCAACCAGATGAACGGGTTGAAGCCGTGCTGGTTGAGGGGCATCGATTGTTTGGTGAAAACAAAGTGCAGGAAGCTGCTGGTAAGTGGCCCGCGTTTCGCGAACAATTCGACGGAGTTGCGGTGCATTTACTTGGCCCGTTGCAAACCAACAAGGCGCGGCAAGCGATGGGGCTGTTTGAAGCGATCCATTCGTTGGATCGGCCAAAACTGGCCAAGACTTTAGCGCGATTGGCACAGGAGCTTGGGCATTGTCCAGATTTGTTTGTTCAGGTGAACACGGGTGAAGAGCCGCAAAAGGCCGGCGTTTTACCTGCGGAGGCGGATGCGTTTATTACTGAATGTTGGGCACTGGATTTACCAATTGTCGGATTGATGTGCATTCCAACAGCCGATGAGGAAGCCAGCCTGCATTTCGCCCTACTGCGCAAAATTGCGGAGCGCAATGATCTGGCCGGCCTATCGATGGGCATGAGCAGTGACTTTGAGCGGGCCGTCGCGATGGGGGCCAGCCATGTGCGGGTTGGTTCCGCGATTTTTGGCGAACGCGGCTACGCCGCTCATCAAGCCTGACGGCTTTCTTCGCTAGGGGGCCGTGACGACCAAGTGGCTGTCCGGCGTCAGGTGTTGAATGATCCATGCAAGGTTTGATTTGGAAAAAGCCACGCAGCCCTCGGTGGGGTGGCGGGCTTTGCGCCAAACGTGCAAGAAAATGGCCGAGCCTTTGTGTGGTGTGGCGATTGGCCAATTCCAATCCGTAATCAAAACCATGTCATACAAAGGATCGGCGCGGCGCATTTTTTCATGACTATAGGCATGAGGGGCTTTCACCAGATGGTTGTAGGCTGAATCTGCCACATCGTCTGACCACAAATCCCGTGGTAAAATCGGCATCGCCCATGAGGTTGGCACGCGCATACGATCGGGGCGATAATAGAGCCCCATTATTTTATGGCGGCCCACAGGTGTCGCCCCGTCGCCCTCGTGCTTAGCGGATGTGATACCAGCACGCCCAATGGAGCAAGGGATCAACCGATTATGAAACCGGACACCCTGTTTGGTCAGGACAAGATCGGCGGGGTTTGGAGCCATGAGGTATCTTTCGTGTTACACTTTATCTGGATTGTGTACCTATTTTTGTAGGAATTTGAAACATATCGCCCTGACACGACACGGATACGTGAGAAACAGGGCATACCCCTTGTTGAAAGCCATGTTCAGGCACAGATATAGTCATGTGATACGCGCAAGGAGCGAATTGATGAACAACAGTGTTAAGAAAATTCTATTGGTCGACGATGACGAAGACCTGCGCGAGGCCCTGTCTGAGCAACTGGTGATGACCGAAGATTTTGACGTCTTTGAAGCCGGAAGTGGGGCCGAGGCGATGGAGCGCGCCAAAGAAGCGCTGTATGATCTGGTCATTCTGGATGTTGGCCTGCCTGACACTGATGGGCGCGAATTGTGCCGTTTGATGCGTAAACAAGGGGTGAAATGCCCTGTGTTGATGTTGACGGGGCATGACAGCGATGCTGATACCATCTTGGGGCTGGACGCTGGCGCCAATGATTACGTAACCAAACCGTTCAAGTTTCCAGTGCTGTTGGCCCGCATTCGTGCACAACTGCGTCAACATGAACAGTCAGAAGATGCAGTTTTCACACTGGGGCCATACACGTTCAAACCCTCAATGAAGATGTTAATCACCGAAGATGAGCGTAAAATACGCCTGACCGAAAAAGAGACGAATATCCTCAAGTTCCTGTACCGCGCCACTGAGGGCGTGGTGGCCCGCGATGTGCTGCTGCACGAGGTTTGGGGCTATAATGCGGGGGTGACCACGCACACATTAGAGACACATATTTACCGTCTTCGTCAAAAAATAGAACCAGATCCGTCAAATGCCCGCCTTCTTGTGACCGAATCTGGGGGTTATAGATTGGTGGCGTGAAACGCAAAATTAACCATTGCGTGCTACACAGGACAAACGAGTTCCCCTGTATGTCGGGGTAATGACATACACCTCCCTGTTGGACTGGCCCGGCCTTTGTGCCGGGTCTTTTTTTGTCAGTCGTTAAGTTCTGCGTTTTTTAGGAATGGGTAAAGTTCGAGCAGCAGGTCTGGATTGTCGGGGTTGAATCGAAGCAACCACCACTGATTAGCCTCATAAAGAGCCAAAAGGATCGAAATTTCATTGTGAATTTCCCCGTTGATCGTCATCAGCATGTCGTATGGTATCACGGTGTAAGAAGCAGGGGTCCCGTCGATGTTTCGTGCATCGGTGAGGTCCAAATCGGACAAATCTGCCTCAAAAACCTGTATAATGGTTCTTCTCATTATCTTGTGCGTTTGCTCCGATATTATTCTGCGGACCTGCTCTGGGCTTGTTTCCAATTTGACGGAAAGATGATGGGCAATTCTGTTCGGCATTGTGTCGATAACAGCGCTGAAATTCAGTTCTTTCATATCATTGCTGTATTTTTCAACCACAGCACTGAGCGTTATATATTCATGCGTTGTAAGTGGACGGGCAAAGGACTGCGTCGTCGCCAAGACGAAAGTTAGACATATGGAAATAAACCGCATGTCTAAACGTGGTCTTCTAGTTTAAGCCGTGCCAGACCATATATAAGCAGCGTCACAGCCCCCAATCCGCCAACCAAAAACGGCAACCGCAGAGCGGATTCGCGTCCAAGATCCGGTTCAAATATCGCCACCAATGCCCCGCCGATCAGCGCACCAATGGGCATCGTGCCCCAACCAAAGAACCGGTAGATGCTGTTGACGCGGCCCAGCAGTTTGTCGGGAATTGTGCGTTGGCGCAGGGAAACTGTGACCACATTCCACAGCAGGGCGGCCAACATTTCGACGAATAAGGCGATAGCAACGACGAAGACATTTGAGGTCATGGAAATGACGAGGTAGGGCAGGGGGAAAATTAGCAAAGCGATTTTAACGCTGGCGTTCGCCCCTATACGCGAGATGATGCGTGGGGCGATCAAGCCACCGATCACACCGCCCGCGGCACCTGCCGTCAACAACAGCCCGTGCCCCGCGGCCGCTAAACCCAGAACCTCTTGGCTGAACAGCACCAGAACTGTCAGGCCGATCATGTTTAACATGTTCAAAAGGCCCAGCATTATGGCCAGGCGCAGGATCAGCTTGTGGGCATAAATCCACACAATCCCTTCCCTCATTTGCGGCCAGAATCCATTGGGCATTTTCGGCGCGGTGCGGGGTGGCATCGCAATCAACCAGACACACCAGGCGGCCAAAGCAAAGGTCACAGCATCCACGGCAAAGGGCAGCGGTACCGACAGCGCGATGAGAAGGCCGGCCAGCGGCGGGCCGACGAATTGCCCCATGATTTGCTCGATGCTCCACATTTGACCATTGGCGGTTTCCAGATCGGTCTTGCTCACAATTGAGGGCAAGGCGGTTTGGGCGGCGTTGTCGCGGATTACCTCGGCGGACCCCAGCAAAAACGCGGCGGCACATAGTCCAAAGATCATGGCATGGGCCTGTTCGGCCATTGCGGGCAAGGGCAACGTTGGGCCAGACAGGATTAACCCCACCACCCCGACGGTCAGCAAAAGGCGCAGCATATCGGCCTGCACCATCAGGCGTTGGCGGTTGTGACGGTCGGTAATCACACCCGCAGGGATCGCAAACAAAAACCACGGCAACCGCGTGGCTGCGGCCACCAGTGCGATCAGCATCGGATCACGGGTGATCAAGGTGGCCAGCCACGGAAACGCGAGCGCCGAAATGCCATCGCCCAGATTTGATACAGCGCTGGCTGTGAACAAAAGTCGGTAGTTGCGGTTTGCCCTCAGTAACATCAAATTTGCGCCTCTTATCGGATGGTCAATGGCGCAGCGTCTGCCTATTGTAGGGCAAAGTCAAACTGGAGCGCTGAAAATGTCATTTACTCTTTGCACATGGAATATCAATTCGGTTCGATTGCGTGAACCCATTGTTTTGAAGCTGTTGCGTGATGAAGCCCCCGATGTTTTATGTCTGCAGGAGTGCAAATCTCCGGTTGATAAAATCCCCACCGAAGGTTTTGCGGCGCTTGGGTATACCCACATCGTTGCCAGCGGGCAAAAAGGATATAATGGCGTGATGATCCTGTCGCGCCTGCCGATTGTCGAGACCGCGCGCCATGATTTCGCCAATCTGGGCCATGCACGTCATGTGGCGGCGCAATTGGGCAACGGGGTGACAATTCACAACCATTATGTACCGGCGGGCGGCGATAAACCAAACCGTGAGATTAATGAAAAATTCGGGCAAAAGCTGGATTATCTAACTGATATGCGCGACGATTTTCGCGCCAACGCACCCGCGCGATCAATCTTGGTTGGGGATTTGAACATCGCCCCACGCGAGGATGACGTTTGGGATCACAAGAAATTGCTGAAGGTGGTTTCCCACACCCCGATCGAAGTTGAAGCCTTGGCCGAAGTTCAGGATGCGGGCAATTGGGTGGATGTGACACGGGCGGATATTCCCGATGGCAAGCTTTACAGCTGGTGGTCATATCGCGCCCGCGACTGGGACGAGGCCGACAAAGGGCGGCGTTTGGACCATGTTTGGGCGACGGCCGATATTGCCGCCTCGGCACATTCTAGCCGTGTGGTCCGCGAGGCACGTGGATGGGAAAAACCCAGCGACCACGCGCCACTTTTTGCGACATTTGATCTGTAATATGCCTCTTGGGTTTTGTACGCTGAGCCCACATATAGGTCTTAACCAAACCAATTGATGGAATTTTAATATGCTTGAACTGGGACAAGGCAATGATGCCGCAGCCACCGCTGATTTAATCAAAGACACCTCTGAGGCGACGTTTATGGCCGACGTGGTTGAAACCAGCAAAGAAGTGCCGGTGATCGTTGATTTCTGGGCACCGTGGTGCGGGCCGTGTAAAACACTGGGGCCAGCGCTTGAGGCCGAAGTGAAAGCGGCGGGTGGCAAGGTGAAGATGGTTAAGGTCAATATTGACGAGAACCAGCAGATCGCCTCGCAATTACAAATTCAGTCGGTCCCGACGGTTTATGCTTTTGTTGATGGCAAACCCGTGGATGGATTTCAGGGCGCTGTGCCGCCGTCTGAGATTAAAGCTTTTGTTGATAAGATTTCGTTGTTGGGGCCAGAAGTGGATGGCGGATTGGCTGATGCGATTGAGGCCGCCGAGGGGATGCTGGCGGACGGTGAAGCTGAGGACGCCAAAGAGACTTTTGCGGCTATTTTGGAGGAAGATCCTTTGAGTGCGGCCGCTTACGGTGGGTTGGTGCGTTCCTATTTGGCGCTGGATGATTTGGAACAAGCCGAGGCTACGTTGAATGGTGCGCCCTCCGAAATTTCAGACACACCGGAGATGGACACCGCACACGCCCAGATCGAACTGGCCAAACAAGCAGCAGATGCGGGTCCTGTGGCCGAGTTGCGCAGCCTTGTGGAAGCGGATGCGGACAATCATCAAGCAAGACTCGATCTGGCGACTGCGCTACATGCCTCGGGCGAGGCTGAGGCCGCGGTGAATGAATTGTTGGAGCTGTTTCGCCGGGATCGGGAGTGGAACGACGGGGCGGCTAAGACCCAGTTGTTCACTGTGTTTGATGCATTAAAACCAGAAGATCCGGTGGTGTTGAACGGGCGACGTAAACTGAGTTCAATGATCTTTATGTAGGAGCGATTGAAGCAATGATCCCTGCTGCAAACTTACCAGATACACTGCCGTTGTTTCCGCTATCGGGGGCTATGATTTTGCCACGCACACGGTTGCCGTTGAATATATTCGAGCCACGCTATTTGGCGATGTTCGAGGATGTTTTGAAAACCCGTGAGCGATTGATCGGGATGATCCAACCTATGGAAAATGCTGCCGAGGGCCAGATGCACACAGTGGGTTGCGCTGGCCGCGTTTCTAGCTTTACGGAAACTGATGATGGGCGCTATATGATTTCTCTGACGGGTGTGTCGCGGTTTCGGTTTCAGAGCAAAGTTGAGGGGTTTTTGCCCTATGCGCAAGCCAAGATAGACTGGCAGGAATTCCAGCGTGATCTGGGCGGAATCGAGCATGATACTGGTTTTGATAGGGACGGGTTTTTGACGCTCCTCGAACGGTTTTTTGAGGTTGAGGAACTGGACACAGACTGGGAAAATTTGAAGAAAGCCGAAACCGAGATGCTGGTGAATTCGCTGTCCATGTTGGCCCCCTTTTCGTCCGAGGATAAACAGGCGTTGTTGGAAGCCAAAACGCTTTCGGCGCGGCGGGAAACTTTGGTTACATTGATGGAATTTGCGCTACGTAACGGCGATGGACGAGGGTTAATGCAATGAATGAAGGTGTTCAGTTTGATAGCAAAATGCTGGAGGCGATGGTTTGTCCAGTGACACAAACGCGTCTGGTTTACGATGCTAAGGCGCAGGAATTGGTGTCAAAAACGGCGCATTTGGCGTTCCCAATTCGGGACGGTATTCCGGTGATGTTGGTGGACGAAGCCCGCAAGTTAGCGTGAGCTAGTCGCTCATCAAGCCTGACAGCTTTCTTCGCTGATGCGGGCCTAAATCTGCTGTCCTTGCAGAAGTTTTGGCACATCCCCTGTTAGCCCAGCGGCCTCGCGGATAAAGCGTTTTCGCAATTGTGGCATGGCATTGACGATACCAAGCCCAATGTCACGCCCTGCACGCAAAATTGAATTATCATTTGAAAACAACATGTTAAATCCATCTGTAGCGATAGCCAAGCTGGCCGTGTCAAACCCACGCCATGCTTGATAACGTTCCAACACATCAACAGCACCAATGTCTTCGCCGCGTCTTTTGGCCATGATTAAAACTTCGGCTAAGGCCCCGACATCGCGCAGTCCAAGGTTCAGCCCTTGGCCCGCAATCGGATGGACGCCATGCGCCGCATCACCAATCAACGCCAAACGCTCCGCTGTGAAACTGGTGGCCAGTGTCAGGTTCAGCGGGTATGTGAAACGCGCGCCCGCCAACCGAATGTTGCCAAGGAAACTGCCAAAGCGCGGGCGCAGGTAGGCGATATAGTCATCATCTGGTAAGGTATCAATCCGCTTGGCCTCGGTGGTTTCTTCGCTCCAGACGATTGAGGCGCGGTTGCCGGTCAGCGGCAGGATAGCAAGCGGTCCTGGCGGCATGAAAAACTGATGCGCGATACCGTTGTGGGGCAGGTCATGCTCGATCGCGCAGACCAGCGCGGTTTGATTATAGTCATGGCCGCGGCGTTGAATGCCTGCACGCTGTGCTGTACCGCTATTGCGCCCGTCTGAACCAATCACAATACGCCCCGTTAGGGTCATGTCGCTGGCGGTTCGTATGCTGGCATGGGCAACACCGATGGATTGGCTGACCACGGTTTCACCGTTGATTTGGGTGATAAGCGGATGGCGCTTTATGGCCGTTTGGAAAGCGCTGTAAAGGTGGCGGTCCTCGACCATATAGCCCATAGGCCCTTCGACCAGATCGTCACTGGCAAAGTGCAACATCCATGGTGAGGGGCCTTCGCCAGCGCGTCCGTCGGTGATTTTGACCTCGTTGATAGGTTGGCTGTGGGCGGCCACGTCGCTCCAAACCCCGAGTGCTGACAGCAAACGTTGCGAGGCCAACGCAAGCGCATAGCCACGTCCGTCAAAGCCTTCAGTTTCACGCGTATCGGCGGGCAGGCTGTCGATGATCGTGACCGCAAGGCCGCCATCGGCCAAAGCCAGCGCAAGCGCAGGCCCGTTCAGCCCGCCGCCAATGATCAAAATGTCCGAGTCGAATTTCATACCCGTAATATGGCGTGGCTTTCGGGATTGTCCATGCGGTGTCTCCGCGTTAGCGTTCAAAAAAGCGACAAGGAGTTTGGATATGTCACAGCAATGGTTGAAAATGAGCGCGGGCGATTTGGGCCGTGGGATTGGGGCAGGGGATATTGATCCTGTGGCGTTGACGCAGACCTATTTGGACGCCATTAAATCGCACCCGTTGCAGCATCGAATTTACGCGCGACTGACCGAGGCGCGGGCGTTGGCCGAGGCCACGGCTGCAGCGAAACGGGCCAAATCTGGCCAGCGGCGCGGGCTGTTGGACGGGGTTCCGATTTCGTGGAAAGATCTGTTTGACACGGCGGGTGTGGCCACTGAAGCAGGTTGTGAACTGTTAAAAGACCGTGTGCCGGATGCGGACGCTGAGGTGCTGAAAAACGCAACCGAGGCGGGGTTGGTGTGTTTGGGCAAGACACACATGTCGGAACTGGCGTTTTCGGGGTTGGGATACAATCCCGTGACCGAAAGCCCGCCCAGCGTGAATGACGCGGAGGCGGTTTCGGGGGGCTCATCCTCGGGGGCGGCAACGTCGGTGGCGTTCGATTTGGCCGCTTGCGGGATCGGGTCTGACACGGGGGGATCGGTGCGCATTCCGTCGGCATGGAATGATCTGGTTGGGTTGAAAACCACCTCGGGGCGCTTGTCGTTAAAGGGGGTTGTGCCACTTTGCGAGAGCTTTGATACGGTTGGTCCACTGTGCCGCACGGTTGAGGACGCGGCGCTGATGTTGGCGGCGCTTGAGGGTGGCAAGCCCGCGGATTTGACGGGGGCCAGCTTGCAAGGCAAGCGGTTGATGGTCTTGCAAACCGAGGCGATGCAGGGTGTGCGTGATGAGCCTATGACGGCGTTTTTGGCGGCGGTTGAGAAATTGAAAGCCGCAGGAGCTGTGGTTGAGGACGGGGTCGCACCGGAAGTCACAGAGGCGCTGGAGCTGTCGGCGGTGTTGTTCACGACCGAGGCTTATGCGCAGTGGCAGACGGAGATCGAGGCGGCCCCAGAAAAGATGTTTTCCGAGATTTTGGAGCGTTTTCGAGCCGGCGCCAGTTTTACCGGTGTTGAGTTTGTGGAGGGGTGGATGACGTTGCGAAAATTGCGCGTCGCATATCACGCCCGTGTGGCCCGCTATGATGCCGTTATCATGCCGACATCGCAAATATTGCCGCCCAATCAGCACCGATTGGCGACCGATCATGACTATTATATCACCGAAAATCTGCATGCATTGCGTAATACGCGGATCGGTAACTTGATGGGCTCGGCGGGGTTGTCGCTGCCAACGGGCACAGCATCTTGCGGGATCATGTTCCTTAGCCCACCAATGACCGAAGAACGTTTATTGCGGCTTGGGGCGGCGGCTGAGGCGGCGCTGGTTCAATAGAAAACCATTGCACTTTCGGGTAATCGCTGGAATGCCCCGCGCATGATTAACAGACATTTAACGTATTTTCATGCTCTGCTTCGATCAAACGGGAGTGTAGGATGTTTGTTTCAAAACCCGTCTATCAAACGGCATTTGCTGACTATTCGTGCAATGGGACTCCGATTGAGAGGTCCCTTAAAACGGCCGGCACAGCGACAGATTAGGTCTGATGCTCAAGATTGGATGATAAAGTTCGGCCCAGTCATGCGGGGAGTATTGGCAAGATTTTTTCATGGAACAACCCACCCCAACCGGGCATCTGGGCGATGACCATAACTGTCGCTGTTGGGAGGACCCTGTTCCAAATGCAGACCCCGTAGCGGCGACAAAAATTAGAAATGAAAATTTGATTGCGGTGCCTTTCGGTAGATGGGGACCATCGGTTAAAATATTCTTTTTGGTGGATTTCGGGCAGGGTCGAGGGGAAGACGGATTTACCGTTACACATATAATTGAAACAGAATTCAATTTTCGCGGGGATGGTCCGATATCCACTTTTGATGTGGAAATTACAGGGCTCGGTCAAACCAATTGGGTTACGGGTCCAGGATCAACCACTATCAAACATTCATATGAACTGACGGAACGTTCGGAAATCAGGGAATCCTCAACAAATCCATTCAACGGAACATTAACAGCTAGAGCGCGTGGCCACGGATTTACCCTTAATGTTGATGCAAGAATTTCTTTTAAATAAGGCTTGATATCAGCAAGTAGATTGTTCGAATTGAGGTCAGAAATCCGCTGTTTCCGATCAAGCCTGTTGTCAAAATATTGAGTAGTATAATCAAAATATATACAATCCGTGCATGGTTACTGACAAAAGCTCGGTAAATGTTGCACAGCAGCATAGTCCCAATTGTTATCAGAAATGCAGGGGCAGTGAAAAACAGCTCAGGCCAAATCAGCTGCCCCAACTGCAACAATAAGGATGCACCAACGTTAATTGCCAAAAAAAAGCCAGCTTCTTTGAGCGGCAGGAAAAGTGGGTTGTTTTCCATTCGGTCAGCGTAATGAAAGATCGATTGAGTTGTCACGAAGTTATCGGTTTGAACTAGGATGTTTTGGTCATCGGACCAAAATGCCACAGCTGGAATCTCCAAGGCCTTGTCACCGCTTGTTTTTCTGGACCCACACCGCCGACTGGTCTAGATTTAACTCAAACGGGGCGAAATGACTCCGACATTTGAGGCAGATATGACTTTTCCTGAGCGGTTTTCGGACCTTCCTGAGTACGCATTCCCGCGTCTGCGCGGCCTTCTCGACGTTCATGCGGCGGGCGGTGATGTGGTGCATATGACCATTGGCGAACCCCAGCATGACTTTCCAGATTGGATTTTGGAGGTCATCGCCAAGCATAATCACGAGTTTCGTAAATATCCGCCAAACGCTGGTTCGCCTGAATTGCTGTCGTCAATAGCGGCGTGGATCAAGCGCCGGTTTGGTGTGGTGTTGGAGGCGGCGACTGAAATATCTGCTGTGAACGGCACCCGCGAGGGGCTGTACAATGCTGCGATGGCGCTGTGTCCCGAGACTAAAAATGACCAGACGCCCATCGTTCTAACACCCAACCCGTTTTACCAAGTCTATGCTGTGGCAGCATTGTCAGTTGGAGCCGAGCCCGTTTACGTGGCCGCGACGGCCGACACAGGCTTTATGCCGGATTACGCGAGCCTGCCCGAGGATGTACTGGATCGTACCGCGATTGCCTATATCTGTTCACCCTCAAATCCGCAGGGCGCAGTTGCGTCAGCAGAGTATTGGCGCGGGCTGATTGGGCTGGCTGAAAAACACGATTTTCAGATATTTGCTGACGAATGTTATAGCGAAATCTACCGCGAAGAGCCTCCAGTTGGTGCGCTTGAGGTGGCCCGAAATATGAAGGCCGATCCAGAGCGCGTGGTGATTTTTCACTCGCTTTCAAAGCGTTCAAACCTGCCCGGATTACGGTCGGGATTTGTGGCTGGTGGGCCAAAATCGATAGCACGCATCAAACAGCTGCGCGATTTTTCCGGCGCACCTGTTCCCTTGCCGTTGCAACGCGTGGCCGAAAAGATTTGGGCCGATGAGGCGCATGTTGAAAAGAACCGCGAACTGTACCGCGAGAAATTTGACATTGCTGATGAAATTTTCGGCGATGTAGAGGGCTACATCAGCCCTAAGGCAGGGTTTTTCCTGTGGCTGCCCGTCGATGACGGCGAAGCGGCGGCATTAAAGGTTTGGAAAGAGACGGGCGTGCGTGTTTTGCCTGGTGCTTATCTAAGCCGTGATGTGGACGGGAAAAATCCGGGTCATGGTTACATTCGTGTGGCGATGGTGGCCCCAAAGATAGAAATGCGACACGGGCTGACACGCCTGAAACGCTGTTTATATAGTTAAGGACGAGGCAAAGATGGCATCTTATACCGCAAAACAACGCGACCCATTGTTGGATTCCAAATTGCAGGCCGCGATTGAGCGGCGCAGCAAGGAATTAATTGGCATCGGCATGGTTGTACTGGGCGTTCTGGTGGCGATGATGCTGGCGTCCTATACGCCGTCCGACCCCAATTGGATGGCCGCCTCTCAAGCGCCTGTGCAAAATTGGTTGGGCCGGATGGGGGCATCCATTGCGGCGCCTTTGTTTGTGATTGTGGGCTGGGGTTCGTGGGCGATAGCGATCACGTTATTGGTGTGGGGTGCGCGGTTCGCCACCCATAACGGTACGGAACGCGCGCTGGGCCGTTTGATTTTCGCACCGATTTCTATTGCTTTGTTGTCGGTTTATGCTTCGACCCATGTGCCGTCGGCGGGCTGGATCCACAGCTTTGGATTGGGCGGATTGTTCGGCGATATGGTTTTGGGCGCGGTGCTTGGCATGGTGCCGGTGAGTGCAGCCTTTGGCTTGAAATTCGTTGCGTTGTTGATGGGTGTCTTGATGATATCAATGTCTTTGTTTGTGCTGGGCTTTACTATGCCAGAGTTGAAGCGTTTCGCGCGGTTCCTGTTGGTTGGCATTGTGATGACCTATGCTGGCATTATGACTGTGATGGGCAAATCTGCACGCGGCGCTGCGGTTGCGGCGCGGGTTGCGGCAGAAAAGCACGCGGTGCGCAAAGAACGTCTGCGCGGCGAGGCCGAGGAGGCCGCTGCCGAAGCCGCTGCCTATGCGGCGGTACCTGAACCCATGCAGCGCCCAGCGGCGATTGTGCGGGCTGAACCAGCCGTTGGTGCTGGTGGCGGTACACCAATATATGAGGAATATGTTGAACAAGAACAGCCTGTTAAGCAGGGGCTGTTGGCATCATTGATGAAACGCGGCCCTGATCCAGAACCAGAGTGGGTTGAGCAAGAGTTGGCCCCCGATGTGATCGAGGAAATTGGCGAAGACCGCATAAAGGCGCGGATTTCAGACGCGATTAAGCAGCGCGTGCGCCAAGTGCCTACGCTGACTGCAGCGCGAGCCGAGCCACAAGTGACACGCCGCAACAGCCCACAGCCGTTAATTTTGGATGTGGAGCCTCCGTTGACTGCGCAACCTGTTGTCGAGCATTCCGCAGGCCCGATGATGTACGAGCCATCGACCAAGCCCGCCCCCGTTGTGCAAGTGGCCGATGCGCCCAAAGCCGTGGTGCAGCACAATACACGCAAAGCCGTGCCTGCGTCGCGCCAAGCCAAGGCCGAGGCGCAACCGGCGTTGCAGTTTGAGGAAAACTCGACAGCTTATGAGCATCCACCATTGTCACTGTTGGAAAATCACGTTGATATCCAGCGGCACCAATTGTCCGATGAATCGCTCGAGCAAAATGCGCGGATGTTGGAAACTGTGTTGGATGACTACGGTGTCAAAGGCGATATCGTCAGCGTACGTCCGGGCCCTGTCGTGACGATGTATGAACTAGAACCCGCGCCCGGTTTGAAAGCCAGCCGCGTCATTGGCTTGGCCGATGATATTGCACGCTCCATGTCGGCGCTTTCGGCGCGTGTCTCAACTGTGCCAGGTCGCACGGTGATCGGGATCGAACTGCCAAATGAGCACCGCGAAAAAGTAATGCTGCGCGAAATCCTGTCGGCGCGAGATTTTGGCGATAGCAATCTGCGCTTGCCGCTGGCTTTGGGCAAAGACATTGGCGGCGACCCCGTAGTGGCAAACCTAGCCAAAATGCCGCATCTTTTGATTGCGGGGACCACTGGATCGGGTAAATCGGTGGCGATCAACACCATGATCTTGAGCCTGCTTTACAAGCTGACACCAGATGAATGCCGGATGATTATGATTGACCCCAAAATGTTGGAGCTGTCAGTCTATGACGGCATCCCGCACCTGTTGTCGCCTGTCGTGACCGACCCGAAAAAGGCTGTTGTTGCTCTGAAGTGGACCGTCGGCGAGATGGAAGAACGCTATCGCAAGATGTCAAAAATGGGTGTGCGCAACATTGAAGGTTATAACAGTCGTGTCCGCGCGGCCCAAGCCGAGAACGAGATGTTCAGCCGCACAGTGCAAACCGGTTTTGATGATGAAACGGGTGATCCGATCTTTGAGACAGAAGAGTTTGCCCCCGAAACCATCCCCTATATCGTGGTGGTTGTGGACGAGATGGCCGATCTGATGATGGTCGCTGGTAAAGAAATTGAGGCCTGCATTCAACGCCTTGCGCAGATGGCGCGGGCTTCGGGTATTCACCTGATTATGGCCACGCAACGTCCGTCGGTAGACGTTATCACCGGTACGATCAAGGCCAATTTCCCAACCCGTATTTCGTTCCAAGTGACCAGCAAAATTGACAGTCGCACCATTTTGGGCGAGCAGGGCGCCGAGCAATTACTGGGCATGGGTGACATGTTGTATATGGCTGGTGGGGCCAAAATCACGCGTGTGCACGGCCCGTTCGTAAGTGATGAAGAGGTTGAAGAAATCGTCAACCATCTGAAGAGCTTTGGCACGCCTGAGTATATTACCGGTGTGGTTGACGGGCCCGATAGCGATAGCGAAAGCAGCATCGATCAAGTGCTGGGGCTGGGTGGCAACACGGATGGCGAAGACGCGCTTTATGATACGGCGGTGGCGATTGTGGTTAAGGATCGCAAATGCTCAACCAGCTATATCCAGCGCAAATTGGCGATCGGGTATAACAAGGCAGCGCGTCTTGTTGAGCAGATGGAAGATTCTGGCCTGGTCAGTGCGGCCAATCATGTTGGAAAACGCGAAATCTTGATCCCCGAGCAGCATTAATTCGCTGGCGGGTAAGATCGCAATCACGAAGGTGTGAGTTAGGGGTGGCAAACCCCTGACTGATGGTTAAATAGGACGTATGAAACATTTACGCGTATTGATCATGCCCCTTTTGTGGGTTGCCCTCGCCCTGCCTGTATCCGCTGAGAAGCTGTCGCTGAACGCGATTTCCAGCTATCTGAATAAATTCACCACGGCCAAAGGTGGGTTTACACAGATCAATGCGGACGGGACCATTTCGACGGGCACGATCTATATCAAACGTCCCGGACGTATTCGTTTTGAATATAACCCACCTGACAAAAGCGTTGTTGTGGCGAGCGCAAACACAGTTGCGATTTTTGACGGCAAATCGAACCAAGCGCCAGAGCAATACCCGCTTGGGCGCACGCCGCTGAGCATTGTTTTGAAAAAGAATGTCAATTTGGCCGCCGCCAAAATGGTGGTGGGGCACACGTCGGACGGGACATCCACGACCGTTGTAGCCCAAGATCCAAAGCACCCAGAATATGGAAAAATCCGTATGATGTTTACGTCAAACCCAGTGGAATTACGCCAATGGGTGATCGTAAATGATACCGGCGGGGAGACCACGCTGATCTTGAATGAGCTGGAAAAAGGCATGTCGCTGTCCCAGAGTATATTCAGTATCGATCGTGAGGCTGAAGCCCGAGGGTTGTAGCCACGGGCTTCAAGCTTTGTTTTATGACTTGCCACAGGCCTGCAGTTGGCCGCGGTAAGTGTCTGAACGCTGATCTATTTCACCCGCGATCCTGACCAACCACGGCTTGCCTTTATAGGTGCCACGTGCGTAACCGCTGCGCCCGTCGTGATAGGCCAGATACTGGTTGCGAGCGTCGGATTTTCCAATCCCAAGCCGTTCGGTTGATTGGGACATATACCAGCCCATGAAATCAGCCGCATCGCCAATGTCGTCGCGTTTGGCGTTGGCGCTGCCGGGGCCGCGTTTATATTCTTTCCACGTAGCATCCAGTGCCTGAGAATACCCATATGCCGATGATTGGCGGCCCATCGGAATGACCCCAAGAACATATTTGAACGGGGTGCGGGCGTTGCCAATGAATTTGCTTTCCTGATAGATGGTCGCCATCTGCACATGCACCGGAATGCCCCAACGGCGCTCGGATTTGCGCATTGCTTTTAGGAAGGTCGGGCGCTGTTTGAGGATACTGCAAGCGTCATCCAGATTGCGCGGCGCGGAATAGTTTCCACCGCCCCCGCAAGAGGCCACAAGGATCGTCAAAACTGTTGCGCGAAGAAGTCTGCTCATATGCCTCTCGCTTTTCTTTTTTATATATTATTAGCATCAGTATAGCCCGTTTTGGGGCTGTGGTAAAAGGTGAAATAGTGCTTTTAGAGTAGAAACGCCAAAGTCAGCGGAATTGTGATGACGGCCAACACGGTGGACGCCACAACCAGTCCCGCCACCGCATCCGAATCCGCGCCGTATTTTTCAGCCAGCATGTAAGATGTCACGGCCACGGGGGTGGAAATTTGCAGCACCAAAACCGCAAACGGGATCGCTGGCAAAGCCATCCAGATCCCGATGCCCACGGCCACGCCAATGCCAATCACCATTTTGGTCAGTGACATCCAAATCGCCCGTCCCATCCGGCCCGGTTTCAGGCGGGCAACCGCCACGCCCAGCGTCAACAACATGATGGGAATCGCCATTTGCCCGACCAGTTCCAACGTGTTGGTCAAGGGCTTTGGCGTTTCCCAACCCATCCACATGAACAGCGCGCCCAGAAAAGTAGCGGCGACCACCGGCTCTTTTAGCGCTTTCGTAGGCGAGCCACCACCCGAAACCAGCCAGACTCCTAGGGTGAAAGACAGCACGGCCATGATCGCGAAAACTACAACCGCGTAGCCCAGTCCGGCATCGCCAAAAGCGAATAAAGCCAAGGGCAGCCCCAGATTTCCGGTGTTGCCGAAAATGAGAGGTGCAAGATAGGTGCGGTTGTCTAATGCATTGAATCTAAGTATTAAATATGATGCCAATGAGACTATGCCATAGGCGGCAAGGGCAGCCAAAGAAAGGGTGGCAAGGGCAGTAGGGTCAATCTCTGTGCGCATCAATGACGTAAAGATCAGGCAGGGCACCGCCAGGGTCATTGCAAGCCGGGTGACAAATTGCACGCGATATTCAAAGCCCATTTTGACCCAGACAAATCCGATCGCGCCTAGCAGGAATACAGGCGCTACAATTTCAAGGACTGTTAGAAATAGGTTCACAGACTGTTTCCTTATTTTGAGTCAAATCACATGGACAACACAGGGACTAAGGCAGTAATAACGGTACATGGGGGCCAAATGGCAATGTTAAAATCACACGCGAAATACCACTTGGGGCAAGTTGTGCGCCATCGTAAGCATCCCTTTCGGGGTGTGGTGTTTGATGTGGATGCAATGTTTGCCAATACCGAGGACTGGTATGAAGCCATTCCCGAAGAGGTGCGCCCAAACAAGGATCAGCCATTTTACCACCTTTTGGCGGAGAATGATCAAAGTTATTATGTGGCTTATGTGTCCGAACAAAACCTTATTGCGGACTATACAGGCGAACCGATCAGCCATCCGGATTTGACCGACCTGTTCGGTGATTTTGAGGACGGCCAGTACCCGTTGCAGTTTCAGCTGAACTAGGCTTCCCTATTTCTGCCCCACTGCTCATCAAGCCTGACGGCTTTCTTCGCTAGTACCCCAGTGCACAGCCATCTTTTCGCGGATCAGATGCGCCGATCAAGACGCCTTGCTCATGGTCTATCTTAATCGCTTGGGCTCCACCGATTGCGCCGTCAGGGACGATCACTTTGTGGCCCATGTCTGCCAATTCCTGGCGAACGGAATCGGAATATCCGCGCTCCACTGACATTTCGCCTTCAAAGTCAAAACTGCGTGGGGCGTCGATTGCCGCTTGGGGGTGCAGGCCAAAATCAACCATGTTGGTCAGGAAACGTGCGTGACCATTGGGTTGGTAGGCACCGCCCATCACGCCAAATGGCATGATGACCTTGCCGTCTTGTTTTAACATGCCCGGAATAATGGTGTGCATTGGGCGCTTGCCGCCTGCGGCCACATTCGGATGCCCATCAGTTAGGTTAAACCCGGCACCACGGTTTTGGAACAATATACCAAACTTGTCAGACGCAAGGCCTGACCCAAAAGCATAGTAAGTTGAATATATTATGGAAACTGCCATTTGGTCTTTGTCGACAATGGACAGATAAACTGTGTCTTTGTGGGTGTTTTCGGACAGTTTTTCGGCGGATGCCATTGCGCGTTTTGGGTCGATCAGAGCGGCCAATTTGGCGGCCGTGTCATCAGCCAACATGTGGTCCAAACGCGTGGTCAGTGAAGCATCGGCGATGAAACGGTTGCGGGTATCATAGGCCAGTTTTGATGCCTCGGCTTCAATGTGGGCACGCATGGCGCCGAAAGGTTCCATGGATGGTAAATCGAAGTGGGTCAGGATGTTGTTCATCAAAATGGCGGTCGCACCTTGGCCGTTCGGTGGGTGCTCAACCAGCTCATAGCCTTTGTAGATGCCGCTGACGGGTGTGGTGTATTCGCAAGCAGTGGTGGCGAAATCGTCGAGGGTGTGGCAACCGCCCATAGCTTGCAGGGAGGCGACCATGTCTTCGGCAACTTCGCCTGTGTAAAACCCATCGCGTCCTTGCATAGCAATGCGGCGCAACACTTCGGCTTGTTGTGGGGAGCGGAACAATTGGCCCGCGGCCAAAGGTTTGCCGCCGTTGAGATAGAATTCACGTGCAGCACCTTGCAGGCGTTCGCCGTTGGCGGCCCAATCGAACGCGGCGCGGGGAGCTGCGGGCACACCAGTTTCGGCGTAATGAATGGCGGGAGCAAGGGCGGCTTTTAAGCCCAGTTTACCCCAGTCCTTGGACAGCCGGCAAAACGCGTCAATCGCTCCGGGGATTGTGACAGATTCCACGCCGCCAAGCGGGACGGTTTCATGACCATCAGCGCGAATTTTTTCGGCAGTCAATCCAGCGGGTGCACGGCCCGAGCCGTTCAAGGCAATCACGTCATTTGACCCAGCAGGGCTGAGCAAAACAAAGCAATCGCCGCCGATGCCTGTGCTTTGTGGTTCGCAAATACCCAGCAAGACCGAGGCTGCGATGGCGGCATCTACAGCGTTGCCGCCGGCTTCGAGCATTTGAAGCGCGACCTTTGCGGCCAAAGGGTGCGACGTGGCACACATGGCGTTGTTGGCATAAACGGCTGAACGACCGGGCAGGTGGTAATCGCGCATACGAAGTCTCCCTTAAAGCATGAACAGGAGCCTAGGCTGATTGCACGGGGATGCCAATTTGATTTTTAGGGAAAGTATACCTCGACGTCGCGAACTGGGTGGGGGCTATGAAACACGACGCCGAGGGAAGCTATATGCAGCTACCTTTTCAATGTCTCTCAGCAATCTGACCGAGGTGAGGAACCTTTGGGGCGATTCTGGGGCATTTTCAAATTTTCGGAAGTGGCTCAAAGCCTCTTAAACGAAATCTGTTGCAATGTGCGGGCGTTCGCTATGTCTGCGTTGGGCTAAGTTACGACAGAGTCTGCTTGGGCAACATAACTGCAATGCGAAAGGTGAGTATGTTTGTGCCGTTTTCGCGAATGTACTCGAGGTCTCGGGCCAGATCACGGATCAAAAACCAACCGAATCCACCTTCTGGCAGATCGTCAATCTCGCAACTTGGTGACGATAAGTTTCCAAGTGGTACAGCGCCGTCGGGCATTGGGTGGCCTGTATCATGGAATGTACAGTAAAGGCCGCGCTCTTTGGGTTGGATCGACAACTCAATGACCCCATCCTGTGTATCAGCATATGCGTGTTCAACAATGTTGTTCATGACTTCGGCCAGCACCAATTCGATTGTGCCGTATTCCTCAGCGGGCAAATTTAGCAGCTTCAAAGACGCAATTGCGGCCGCCAATCCGTTTCGCACAGCCATTTCGGTGCTGGGAATGGCAAAGGTCAAAGGTTGATTGTAAGATTGGGTTTGATTGGGCAATTCGATGCTCTATGTTTTGTGTGGGTTACCGGATTAGGATGCTTTGGCGGCGTCAGAAAACGCGGCATCAGCAGTGAGGTGGATGGCAAATACACTGTCCATACGGGTCAATCGAAAAACTTTGTCTACAGTATCGCTCAGCGTTGCCAGCTCGAGCTTTTGATCGGGCGCCAGCAATTTCATGGTCGCGACAATGGCGCCAAGGCCACTGCTGTCGATGAAGTCAACACTGCCCAAGTCAAGCACAACGCGGGCAGGCCCGCCATCGCAAGCGTCACGCATGCCATCCTTAAATTGAATGGCGATGGCCGCATCAATACGCGGCATCAAGGCGGTGACGACAAGTGCGTCATTTCGTGTCGTGGTTTCTAGTTGCATCTTGCACTCCAACATAGTTCGTTAGGGGAAACGTAGCGGGCAATCGTTACCAATCTGTATGCAAGTCAAATTATTTGAGGACAAAACCATGAAAAACGTCGTTATCTCAGGTGCCGCGCGTACCCCAATGGGTGGATTTCAGGGGGTTTTTGCGGAAGTGGAGGCCCCGGTGCTGGGCGGTGCTGCGATCAAGGCAGCGATTGAGGGTGCTGGCGCAAAACCTGAGCAAATCGAAGAGGTTTTGATGGGCTGCGTGCTGCCAGCCGGACTTGGCCAAGCGCCAGCGCGCCAAGCCGGATTTGCGGCAGGGTTGGGGGACGAAGTCCCCGCGACCACGATGAACAAGATGTGTGGCTCAGGCATGAAAACAGCGATGGTGGCTTTTGATCAGATCGCTTTGGGCAGCACCGATGTTATGGTCGCGGGCGGCATGGAGAGCATGACGCAAGCGCCTTATTTGTTGCCAAAAATGCGCGGTGGGGCACGAATTGGCCACCAGAATGTGCAAGACAGCATGTTCTTGGATGGGCTGGAAGATGCCTATGATAAGGGCCGTTTGATGGGCACTTTCGCCGAGGATTGCGCTGAGAAATTCCAGTTTACCCGCGAGGCGCAGGATGAATTTGCGCTGAAATCTTTGTCGAATGCTTTGGCTGCTGAAAAAACAGGGGCGTTCGATGGCGAGATCGCTGCCGTTACGTTGAAAACCCGCCGTGGCGAGAGCGTGGTTGCGACGGACGAGCAACCCGCCAAGGCGCGGCCCGAGAAGATCCCTGAGTTGCGTCCTGCCTTTAGCAAAGACGGCACTGTAACGGCTGCCAACGCATCGTCGATTTCGGACGGGGCGGCTGCTTTGGTGATGGCTTCAGAAGAGGCCGCAGCTGCGAAAGGCTTAACGGTGAGGGCCCGCGTTTTGGGCCACGCAAGCCACGCGCAAGCGCCGGGTTGGTTCACCACAGCACCGGTGCCTGCCGCGCAAAAACTGCTGGCCAATATCGGCTGGTCAGTTTCGGATGTGGACCTGTGGGAAGTCAACGAGGCCTTTGCCGTGGTGCCTATGGCGTTCATGCATGAAATGGGCATTTCGCGCGACATTGTGAATGTGAATGGCGGCGCTTGTGCGCTGGGCCACCCGATTGGTGCGTCTGGTACACGGATTATTGTGACCTTGCTGAATGCGCTGGAAAAGCGCGGGTTGAAACGCGGTGTTGCGGCGATCTGCATTGGTGGTGGCGAAGGCACCGCGATCGCGATCGAAGTGGCCTGATGCGGGTTGATTATGAAGCGATGGCGAAGGTCATTGCTTCGCTCACCGAAGGCGAGGATGATGTGGTTGCTCTGATGGCGACTGTGGCCTGCGAGGTGCATCATTCGGATGCGCGGTTTGATTGGACCGGGTTTTACCGAAATGTTGGCAATGAGGTTTTGAAAATCGGACCCTATCAGGGGGGGCATGGTTGTCTGATGATCCCGTTTTCACGTGGAGTTTGCGGTGCGGCAGCGCGGACCGGACAGGCACAACTGGTTGCGGATGTTGAGGCGTTTGAGGGGCATATCGCCTGTGCCTCGTCCACCCGCAGCGAGCTGGTTCTTCCGGTTTTCGACGGGAGCGGCGCTTTGTTGGGGGTGTTTGATATCGACAGTAACCAAGCGGATGCCTTTGACGAACAGGATGCGAAAGCGTTAAAGGCGATCTTGGCCGCGGTGTTTGGCCAGACCTGAGGCGTAGATTTTACTTGTGTGGAATCAATTTTCAGGCCAACAATGAAATTAGCAGTGAAAATTTCACGGATAATTTCATATCATGTTACACACCACGCCCACGCAAACCACATCCCTTGGGGCCGATTTACGTGCCATCCGTAAATCGCGCGGGCTGACGCTGATTGAATTGGCGCAAGCGTTGGAGCGCTCGGTCGGCTGGCTGTCGCAGGTCGAGCGCGACATATCAGAGCCATCAGTGACAGATTTACGCTTGATCGCGGCAGCGCTAGAGGTGTCAGTGTCGATGCTGTTTTCTCATGCGGCAGCTCCCGTCGATGAAGCGGGTTATGTAGTGCGTGCAGGGGCGCGGCGTCAGATCGGGGCAAACATCACTGGATTGGTTGAAGAATTGTTATCGCCTGATCTGACCGATGATTTCGAGATGATCCATTCGACATTCCAACCGCACTCTAAAATAGCCAAACCCGTGACGCGCCCGACCCAAGAGGTTGGCTATTTAATTTCTGGCAAGTTGGATTTGTTGATTGGTGGGCGGCGGTTCACCGTGCATCCCGGCGATAGTTTTCGCATCAGAAATGAGCCGTTCACGTGGGCCAACCCATATACTGAAACAGCCGTTGCGATCTGGGTGATCGCGCCGCCAGTCTATTGAGGAGACGAATATGTCACTAGATGCATGGTCTATTTTCGTATTGTTTTGGGTGGTGTTCGTCACCACGCCAGGGCCAAACGCAGTGAATTGCATAAGCAACGGCATGGCGCTTGGGTTTCGCCCTGCGCTTTGGGGCGTGTTGGCGATACTGACCCAAGCCAGCCTGTTTTTGGTGGCTTCGGCCATGGGGGTAACAGCCTTGATCATCGCGTCGCCCACAGCATTTTTCTGGGTCAAATTGATTGGTGCAGGCGTGTTGGTTCTGTTTGGCGTGCGCAGTTGGTTGGGGTCGAACAAACCCGTCACGGTCATGCAGGTGTCAGGGCGCCATGTTTACTCCAAAGCCTTTGCCATCGCCACGATCAACATCAAAAGCATCGCTGGATATTTGGCTGCGTTCAGCCAGTTTGTGCAGCCTGACGTGCCGATTTGGCAGCAAATGCAGGTGATTGTGCCCACAGCTCTGGTGATCACAGGGTTGAGCTATACCGGCTACACAGCCCTTGGTGCAGGGCTGGGTCGCGCGGCCATGGGCGCGGTTTTCAACAAAGTGTTTCGCCGCGTGATGGCAGTCGCCTTCATCACTTATGGCGTGATTTTGGGCAGCAGCAGCGTGCCTGATATGAGGAGAAGCTGATGCTAAAGGGATCATGCAATTGCGGGGCGGTTCAATATGAGGTCACAGGCACACCGCAGGGGCCATCTGTGTGCCATTGCGGTCAATGCCGCAAGCAGTCTGGCCATATCTGGTCTTCGGCCTTTGTGCCTGATGATGATTTGACAATCACGCAGGGTCAGGGGCTGAAATGGTATGCCTCAAGTGAAGAGGCCAAGCGCGGGTTTTGCGGGACCTGCGGGGCGTTTTTGTTTTGGAAAATGAACCATGAAGATACCATATCCTTCAGTTTGGGTTCACTTAATGGGCCGACGGGGATCACTCTAGAGAAACACATATTCGTTGCGGACAAAGGGGATTACTATGTGATTTCCGATGATCTGCCGCAGCAGCAGGGATGAGCAACATGGCAGATTTTCCAACCACAGCACGGGTTGTTATCATTGGTGGTGGCGCGGTTGGCGCGTCGTCTTTGTATCATCTGGCCAAGGCTGGCTGGTCTGATTGCGTTCTTTTGGAAAAGAACGAATTAACGGCGGGCAGCACGTGGCACGCGGCGGGCAATGTGCCGACGTTCAGCAACTCTTGGTCGATCATGAACATGCAGCGCTACTCAACCGAGCTGTATCGCGGGTTGGGCGCGGCCGTGGACTATCCGATGAATTACCACGTCACCGGCTCCGTGCGTTTGGCGCACACCAAGGAGCGGATGCAAGAATTTGAGCGTGCCCGCAGCATGGGGCAATATCAGGGCATGGATCTTGAGATGATGGGGCTGGACGATCTTAAATCGCGCTACCCGTTCCTTGAGACTCATGACCTGGAAGGCGGGCTGTATGATCCCTATGACGGCGATATTGACCCCTCGCAAATGACTCAGGCCTTTGCCAAAGGCGCGCGTGACCTGGGGGCCAAGATTTTGCGCTTTACGCCCGCGACGGGTGTGCGTCGTGAGGGTGATGAGTGGGTGGTTGAAACCGAAAAGGGTGAAATCCGCTGCGAATTTGTGGTGAACGCCGCCGGATATTACGCCCAACGCGTCGGCGAGTGGTTCCGGCCCCATGGTGGCCGCCAAGTGCCGATGATGGTGATGAGCCATCAGTATATGCTGACGGACGAAATCCCCGAACTTGAGGCGTGGAGCCGTGAGGGGGGCGACAAGCTGCCTTTGCTGCGGGATGTGGATTCATCCTACTATTTGCGCCAAGAAAAACACGGACTGAACTTGGGCCCCTATGAGCGCAATTGCAAAGCCCATTGGGTGAGCCCGTCTGATCCGATGCCCGAAGATTTTTCGTTCCAGCTGTACCCCGACGATCTGGAGCGATTGGAGTGGTATATTGAAGATGCTATGGCGCGGGTGCCACTGTTGGGCACCGCAGGCATCAACAAAGTGATCAACGGCCCGATCCCCTATACGCCCGACGGCTTGCCGTTGATTGGCCCAATGCCCGGTGTGAAAAACGCCTTTGAGGCTTGCGTGTTTACGTTTGGCATAGCGCAGGCTGGCGGGGCTGGCAAAGTGTTGGCTGAATGGATCACTGGTGGGGAAACCGAATGGGACATGTGGTCCGTCGATCCGCGTCGCTTTACCGGTTTTGCTGATGAGGATTACTGCATCAAGAAGGGCATGGAAGTCTATGGACATGAATACGCCATGCACTTCCCACACCATGAATGGGAGGCGGCGCGGGATAAGCGCGTCTCGCCACTGCACTCCCGTTTGTTAAACGCGGGTGCTGTGATGGGGGCCTATAACGGCTGGGAGCGGGCCAATTGGTTTGCCAAGGCGGGTGATGATACCTCGCACGAGGCCACGCAGACTTGGCTGCGGGACGGCCCGTGGGAGGCCCGCATCCGCGAGGAATGCGAAGCTGTGCGAGATGGTTGCGGCGTGTTGGCGATTTCTGGCTTCACACGTTTGAACGTCACTGGCACTGGCAGTCGCGATTGGCTGGATGGGGTGACGGCGTCACGCTTGCCTTCAGTGGGCCGCGTCGGGTTGGCCTATTTTGCGGACAATCGTGGGCGGATCGTGACCGAAATGTCTGTGGTGCCGCGCACCGACGACGAGGTTTGGTTGATCACAGCGGCGACAGCGCAGTGGCACGATGGTGATCTGTTGGCGCTCCAAGCACCCGAGGGGATCACCGTGACAGACCTTTCGGATCAAAAGGAATGTCTGTTGGTCACAGGACCGCGTGCACGTGAAATTCTGGGCGCTGTTTCTGACGCAGATTTGTCCAAGGGCTGGCTGACCTACCAAGAGGCTTCGGTTGCGGGCAAACCTTGTTACCTGTTGCGGGTATCCTTTGCAGGCGAGCTGGGTTGGGAAGTGCATTGCGACATCAATGATGCGCCATCGATCTGGGACGCCGTTACAGCGCAGGGTGCAAAACCGTTTGGCATGTATGCGTTGGATCGTTTGCGATTGGAAAAAGGCTACCGTGCATGGAAGGGTGATTTGTCGACGGACTATTCGATGCTTGAAGGTGGCTTGGAGCGGTTTGTGAAGCTGGACAAGCCGCAGGAGTTCCCGGGTAAGGCAGCGTTGCTGGCCGAGAAGCAAGCCGGCGTTGCGAAGCGATTTGTCACCTTGATCGTCGAGGCTGGAGACGTCGACGCGCCCTATATGTCAACGATTTGGTATGAGGGCAAAGTGGTTGGCGAAACCACATCGGGCGGCTGGGGCTACCGCATCAATGCCAGCATAGCGCTGGGCATGGTGCGGGCCGACTTGACGACCGTTGGCACCGAACTTGAAGTCGATATATTCGGCGAGAGATGTCGAGCGGTGGTGCAGGCAGATCAACCGGTTTGGGATGCAGACAACGCGCGGATACGTGCGTGAGCACTTGCGACAACAGCACGTAAAACATGATTGGAAAGTGAAATGACGATTCCAAAACAGGCCCGTGTGGTCATCATTGGTGGCGGCATCATTGGGTGTTCGGTGGCCTATCATTTGGCAAAACTGGGCTGGAACGACGTCGTCCTGCTGGAACGTAAGTCCCTGACCAGCGGCACGACTTGGCATGCGGCGGGGTTGATTGCCCAGTTGCGGGCGACGGCGAACATGACCAAATTGGCGAAATATTCGCAGGAACTATATGGCGCGCTTGAGGCTGAAACCGGTCTGGCGACGGGGTTTCGGCGGTGCGGGTCAATTACGGTGGCCTTGACCGAAGAGCGCCGCGAGGAAATTTTTCGTCAAGCCGCGATGGCGCGGGCCTTTGGGGTTGAGGTTGAGGAAATTTCACCTGACGAAGTTAAGGCGCGTTATGAACATCTGAATACCGACGGAGTGGTGGCGGGAGTCTATTTGCCTAAGGATGGCCAAGGTGATCCTGGCAATATCGCGCTGGCGCTCGCCAAGGGCGCACGTCAAAACGGGGCTGTTGTGGTCGAGCGGGTGGCCGTGACAGCGATCAAAAAAGACGGCACGAGGGTAACAGGTGTTGATTGGAAAAACGGCGAAGAAGCAGGGCATATAGCCTGCGATCATGTGGTGAATTGTGCTGGTATGTGGGGACATGAGGTTGGCCGCATGGCCGGTGTGAATGTGCCGCTGCATGCGTGTGAGCATTTCTACATTGTGTCCGAGAATATTCCAAATTTGAGTCAAATGCCGGTCCTTCGGGTGCCGGACGAGTGCGCCTATTACAAGGAAGACGCGGGCAAAATGATGCTGGGCGCGTTTGAGCCGGTTTCAAAGCCATGGGGAATGAACGGCATTTCGCCGGACTTTGAATTTGATCAATTGCCCGAGGATTTTGACCACTTTGAGCCGATATTGGAAAAGGCCGTAAGCCGGATGCCTATGTTGGCCGAGGCGGGCATTCACACGTTTTTCAACGGGCCGGAAAGCTTCACACCGGATGATACCTATCATTTGGGTCTGGTGCCGGAGCTGGATAATTTCTGGGTCGCTGCAGGGTTCAATTCCGTCGGCATTCAGTCGGCGGGCGGGGCAGGTATGGCCTTGGCGCAGTGGATGGACGGTGGCGAAAAACCGTTTGATCTGGGCGACGTCGATATATCTCGAATGCAGCCCTTTCAGGGCAACAAAAGCTATTTGTTTGAGCGTTCGAAAGAAACCTTGGGACTGCTTTATGCAGACCATTTTCCGTTTCGGCAAAAGGCCACGGCGCGTGGTATCCGGCGTTCGCCGTTTCATGCGCAACTGTTAGAGCGCGGCGCCGTGATGGGCGAGTTGTCAGGCTGGGAGCGGGCCAATTGGTTTGCAGATGAAGGTCAGGCGCGGGCCTATGAGTACTCATGGAAGCGGCAAAACTGGTTTGATAATTCGGCTGCCGAACACCGTGCCGTGCGTGAGAATGTCGGGATGTACGACATGTCGTCCTTTGGCAAAATTCGTGTTGAGGGCCGTAATGCAGAGGCATTTTTGAACTATGTCTGTGGGGCGAATATGTCAGTGCCGGTTGGCAAGATTGTTTACACGCAGTTTTTAAACCCGCGTGGCGGGATTGAAGCGGACGTCACCGTGACACGGCTGTCCGAATTGGCCTATCTGGTGGTCACCCCTGCGGCGACGCGGTTGGCGGATCAGACTTGGTTGCGACGGCATTTGGGTGATTTCAACGTGGTGATCACCGATGTGACGGCGGGTGAGGCTGTTTTGGCTGTGATGGGGCCAAATACGCGTAAATTACTGCAAATGGTGTCACCGAATGATTTCACCAATGCTGTGAACCCGTTTGGCACTATGCAGGAAATCGAGATTGGCATGGGGTTGGCGCGGGTGCACCGCGTGACCTATGTCGGCGAGTTGGGTTGGGAGATATACGTATCATCTGACGTGGCCGCACATGTGTATGAAGTGCTGCATGCGGCGGGCCAGGAAATGGGACTGAAACTGTGCGGAATGCATATGATGGACAGTTGCCGGATCGAGAAAGGGTTTCGGCATTTTGGCCATGATATCACATGTGAGGATCATGTTTTGGAGGCGGGTTTGGGCTTTGCTGTTAAAGTCGATAAGCCCGCGTTCATTGGTCGGGATGCGGTTTTGAAGAAAAAGGAAAACGGGCTGGACGCCCGTTTGCTCCAATTTAAATTGGTGGAGCCGGAGCCGTTATTGTACCATAACGAGCCTGTGTTGCGGGATGGCGAGATTGTTGGTTATCTTTCATCGGGCTCTTATGGGCATACGCTGGGGGCGGCTGTTGGGCTAGGGTATGTACCGTGTAAGGGCGAGACTGTGGCGGAGGTTTTGGCATCGCATTACGAGATTGATGTGGCAGGGGTTCGGGTCGGAGCCGAGGTGTCATTGCGACCGATGTATGATGCGAAATCGGAGCGTGTAAAAGTATAGGGCCTGCGGCGCGGATATTTGTGGAACAAAAATGCAAGCTGTGCGATGAAGCCGGATGTTTAGTGATACATATTCCCCGCCGCAGGACCCGTTGGTCGTTTTGCACCATGATTATGAGTTGTTGCTGGTCGATAAGCCAAGCGGTTTGTTGTCGGTGCCGGGCAAGCATGAGAACCTGTCGGATTGCTTGGTTGATCGGGTGCAAAATGTGTTTCCGGACGCGTTGCTGGTGCATCGGTTGGATTGTGACACATCGGGCATCATGGTGTTTGCGATGACGCGACATGCGCAGCGGCATTTGAACCTGCAATTTGAGCAGCGTCGGGTTAAGAAAACCTATGTGGCGCGGGTGTTTGGACGGGTTGAAGATCGCCAAGGCACCGTAGATTTGCCGCTGATAGTGGATTGGCCAAACCGACCCTTGCAGCACGTTGATCATGAGAAGGGAAAACCGTCGGTGACGGACTGGAAAGTGATCAAGTATGAAGAGCATGCCACGCGGGTTCGACTGTTGCCACAGACGGGCCGTAGTCATCAATTGCGGGTTCACATGTTGGAGATTGGGCATCCGATTTTGGGCGATGAATTTTATGCCAGAGGTGAGGCGTTAGATGCGCCGCGTTTGATGCTCCATGCTGAAAGTTTACGGTTGAACCATCCGGATGGTGGCAAGGGGTTGACGTTCAAGGCCAGGTGCCCGTTCTAAGGTTTTCGCTTGACCTTCGCACGTGTAGTGGGCCTTATTTATTAGGGAAATAGGAGCGGTAATATGTATCAGCCAGTTATCTCGGGCAGCGGGATTTTCACGCCCTCAAATGTGATCACCAACGCCGAATTGGTTGAAGCGTTCAATGCATATGTTGATCTGTTCAATGCGGAAAACAAAGCCGCGATTGAGGCCGGCGAAATTGAAGCCAAGGCGCATTCCAGCGTTGAGTTTATCGTGGCGGCAAGCGGTATTCATCAACGATATGCTATGGTCAAAGACGGGATTTTGGACCCGAAGGTGATGCATCCGCTGATGCGACAACGAAGTGATGATGAGCCAGGAATTATGGCCGAAATGGCCGTGGATGCCTGTTCTAAGGCATTGAAATCAGCAGGTAAAACGGCGAATGATGTGGATGCGGTGATTTTGGCGGCCTCGAACATGGAGCGGGGGTATCCGGCGATTGCGATTGAGGTGCAGGACTTGATGGGTATTCAGGGTTTTGGCTTTGATATGAACGTGGCGTGTTCCAGCGCAACTTTTGGTATTCAGGCGGCGGCGGATATGATTAGGTCGGGATCTGCTCGGTCGATCCTGGTGGTGAACCCTGAAATCACCACGGGACATATCGAATGGCGGGATCGCGATTGTCATTTTATTTTTGGCGATGTTTGCACGGCTGTTTTGCTGGAACGCAAAGAGGATGCTTTGGGCGAACATTTCGATATTATCTCGACCCGATGTCTGACCCAATTTTCCAACAATATACGTAATAACAACGGATTTTTGCGTCGCGGCAGACCTGACGGGATGAAAGACAGGCGCGATATGCAGTTCATGCAGAACGGGCGCAAAGTGTTCAAAGAGGTGCTGCCGATTGTGGCCAAACACATGTTGGGACATATGACGGACAGCGGGGTTGCGCCGGACGATTTACGCCGTATGTGGCTGCATCAGGCCAATAAGGCAATGAATGATTTCATTGGCAAAAAGGTGTTGGGGCGGGTGCCGGAGGCGGGTGAACAGCCGAATGTTTTGCAGGACTACGCCAACACGTCATCGGCAGGGTCGATTATCGCGTTTTCAAAATACTCGGATGATTTTAAGACTGGCGATGTTGGGATTATCTGCTCGTTCGGGGCGGGCTATTCTGTGGGGTCGGTGATTGTGAAAAAGGCGTGATTTGGTGTACATGGTTCATTTTTGATCAAAAGGAAGTGCCTTTTAAGGCTCTCTCTTTGGGGGTCGCTTGCCGTTTTGCATCCTTATCAAACTAAATCGCAAACGCGCTTCTTCAATGTAACCCCATACGAGTTCTTCAGCAGGAATTTTGCCGCGCAACTCCACAGCTCTGGTTTCTTCTTCAAGGCTAGGCCGGTCAATTTTTAGGCAATACGTCGCAGCGAATGGTAGGGCTTGTTTTTCTTCAACAGCGACGACAACGAAATCACCTGTTTTAATATCCCATGGACAAGTTCGTGGGAAATTGGTGCAGGGACCGTGACCAGCTTGTGAAAACGGGCGCAGAAGATCAATGTCGATCAGCTTTTTCCCATGGCGATAATGCCCGC
The DNA here is from genome assembly GCA_033851955.1 of Marinosulfonomonas sp. Classification (GTDB taxonomy): domain Bacteria; phylum Pseudomonadota; class Alphaproteobacteria; order Rhodobacterales; family Rhodobacteraceae; genus Profundibacter. The sequence continues at coordinate 160,558 of JAWSVK010000010.1, read as the reverse complement.
CCGACGTTCCAAAGTCATCATCTCGTAGGGATACTTTAACGGTCAGGCGGGCCGTTGCGTCGGAGAACTCCATCATATTTTGGATGTAGGGAGGTACTTCACGGCCTTTTTCTTGTAGAATTTTCCATCGTTTTTCGTACCAGCCGGGGTCGTCGTTTGGCCCCCATGCTCGGCGAGTGATCCTAGTCACCTGACCAATGAAAACAAAATCACCGCTTTGAATTAACTCTCTTAGTTGCTTGTCTACTTGCGCCCGTTGCGGAGCTACCGAACAGGCATAAGCCTCTATGCTTTGTATGAAAATCAAAACAAAGGCGACTAACGTGATTATCCCGGTGTTTTTCAAAACAAATTGCCCTCTTTGTTCGGAATGTTGTAGTGGCTTCGAAATCTATCGAAATAGCATCTTGTTTCAAGATCAGTTTGAGTTACTCGGGCAGCGCGCCTCTTGGGAGGGCGCTGCCCTTGGTTTATTCACTCAACCCAGCCGCTAACGGCCTTCACCTCTAGGAATTCATCCAACCCCCAGACGCCGCCTTCGCGGCCCGAGCCGGACTGTTTGTAGCCACCAAACGGCGCACCTGCTCCGCGGGAAGTTCCGTTCATTTCGACCATGCCAGAGCGCAGGGCGCGGGCCGCGCGGTTGGCTTTGGCGTGGTCAGTGGTTTGGACGTAGTTGGTTAACCCGTAAGGTGTATCATTGGCGATGGCGAGCGCTTCTTCCTCGGTGTCGAACGGGATCATTGTCAGCACGGGGCCAAATATTTCCTGTTGGGCGACTGCCATGTCATTGGTGACATCGGCAAACACTGTTGGGCGCACGAAATAGCCGCGGTTCAGACCATCTGGACGGCCCAAGCCACCGGCGACAAGGCGCGCGCCTTCATCGATGCCGGTTTGGATCATGTCCTGAATTTTGCCGTATTGCAGTTCGGACACCACGGGACCAATTTGGCGGCCATCAACATCGGCGGGACCAACGGCGATTGCGTTTGCGACCTCGGCTGCGGTTTCAACTGCGGCGTCGTAGATCGAGCGTTCGACCAGCATGCGGGTCGGCGCGTTACAGGATTGGCCGGAGTTGTTCATGCAGTGCAGCACGCCGCGTTTGACGGCCTTATCGTCCGCGTCTGCATAGACGATGTTGGCGCCTTTGCCGCCCAGCTCAAGCGCGACGCGTTTGACGGTGGGGGCGGCGGCCTGTGTGATCAGCGTGCCAGCGCGGGTTGATCCCGTGAACGAGATCATGTCGACGTCTGGGTGCACGGAGAGTTGCGAGCCAACGCCCGGCCCGTCACCGTTCACCATGTTGTAGACGCCTTTGGGGAAGCCGACAGCATCGACGATTTCGCTGAACACGATCGAGGAGAGCGGCGAGATTTCGGATGGTTTCAGCACCATGGTACAACCCACTGCCATGGCGGGAATGCATTTCAAAGTGACTTGGTTCATTGGCCAGTTCCACGGCGTGATCATGCCGCAAACGCCGATGGGTTCCTTTAGGATGCGATCATTGGGGGCGGCGTCTGAAAGCATGTGGTCAAATTCGAACTCCTCAAAGGCTTTGATGAAGTTTGAAATGTGCCAAGCGCCAGCGCCCACTTGGGCGGTTTTAGACAGGGCAATCGGTGCGCCCATCTCTTGCGAGATGGCGTCGGCCATGTCGCCTGCGCGGTTATTATATTCAGCAAGCAGGGCCTTGATCAGGTCGAGCTTTTCGGTCTTGGGGACGGCGGCCCAGGCGGGAAACGCGGCTCTGGCGGCGGCTACGGCGGCGTCGGTGTCAGCTTGGCTGCCGAGCGAAATTGTTGCGCAGACCTCCTCATTCGACGGGTTGATCACGTCGAAATCATTTGGGGTGGAAGGGGCGACCCATTGGCCGTTGATGTAGAAGTTGCGAGCGTTGTTCATAAGTGTCTCCTGACAGATTTCTCGGTAACCTGTCATTGCTGTCAGCAAGGGGCAAGGGGTGACAGTGAATTTCGTTGCGTCGAGGTGAAATTTCCGTAGGATGTGTTCTCGTATTGATGGAAAATTGGATTAATGATGCCCGCTATTATTGCTATCGTAGGCCTGCTGGTTGCTGCATTGGTCTGGTATAATCGTATAAAACAAGCGGGGCACGCTGTGGGTGAGCTGAAAGATGCTACCAATGATGTGCGTTTGGCGGCGCGTCGGTTTGGGTTCAAACGGCGCTCAAATGTACATCCGATTGATGCGTTGGACGACGCGCGTTTGGCGGCGGCCGGGATTGTGGTTGCCACGGCGCAACTGGACAGCTTGTGGGATCAGGATATGTCGGACGCCATGGTGCAACAAACACAGTCGGTGTTTGACGTCGCGTTGGATGAGGCCGAGGAGATGGTGGTGTTTGCACGTTGGATCGCGGATCAGGGCGGCAACCCGCATGAAGCCGTGCGCCGAATGGCGCGGCGGTTGAAGGCACTGGCGGGGCGGCACGCGATGGCGGATACGGTGCAGATGATCCGCGGTGTTTCAGGGCGCGGTGGTCGGGTGTTGAGCCGTGACGCTGAAGAGGCGATTGAAACGGTGGAGCGGGTTTTGAAGTAGGTTTGAAATTGTTGTTCGCGAGCAAAATTTAGAAAACCGCCTAAACATACGACAAATTTCTCATCAAGCCTTACAGCTTTCGTCGCTGGCAAAGAGCCCCCAACAAAAATAGAAGGTTACAGTGTTTCCACGAGGCCTTTTCCAATTTCAAATATCTTACACTAAATTCTAGAGAAACCGCTGCTCAAGCAACGGATTAAATCTTCTGTCGGGAAGTTATACATAACTCCCAATTGGTCGGCTTTATCGAACTCTTCCCTTATTTTATCTTTCTCAAAGGCTTTTTCCATCAGAACAAAATGGCGTTTTGCACAAGTGAAACGCCTTCTTGAGATTTGCGCTGATTCTTGCAAAATGTTGGCGATAACTGCCTCATGGTTGAACGGAGCTTCTCCGAGCACACCATCTATCAAGGCGCCTGCAAATAGTTGGTAAAAGGCGACTTCATCGGCTTCATAATAATTGTCCCACTCTTTATCGGATATCATCGAGGTTCCCCAAGTTTCTTAGACGTCTGCATGGTCCATTCTCTTTTGTTTGAGTTCATAGTCAACTTGGGGGCGGCACGTCCCGTTGCTTGTTTGCCAGCGGCTCCAAAAAAAAGCCCCGCTGGAAACAGCGGGGCCTTCTATTCACTTCAAAGATGCTAAAAGATTACTCTTTTGCTTCTTCTGCAACTTCTTTGCCAGTTTCCTGATCAACCATTTTCATGGCCAAACGGACTTTGCCGCGATCGTCAAAGCCCAGCAGTTTAACCCAAACTTCTTGACCTTCTTTGAGCACATCCGACGGATGGTTCAAACGACGGTTTTCGATTTGCGAGACGTGAACCAACCCGTCGCGTTTACCGAAGAAGTTCACGAAAGCACCGAAGTCGACGATCTTCACGACAGTCCCGCGATAGATCACACCTTCTTCTGGCTCGGCCACGATGGCGTTGATCATCTCATAGGCTTTGGCGATTTGATCAGCGTTGGCGGAAGCGATTTTGATCACACCGTCATCATCAATGTTCACCTTGGCGCCAGAGATTTCAACGATTTCACGGATCACTTTACCACCGGAACCGATCACTTCACGGATTTTGTCCGTTGGGATCTGCATGGTTTCGATGCGCGGTGCGTGGGCTGAGAATTCACCAGCTTCGGTCATCGCGTTGGCCATTTCACCAAGGATGTGCAGACGCGCGTCTTTGGCTTGAGCCAATGCTTTGTCCATGATTTCCGGTGTGATACCGCCGATTTTGATATCCATTTGCAAAGACGTGATGCCGTTTTCGGTACCCGCCACTTTGAAATCCATATCGCCAAGGTGATCTTCGTCACCCAAAATGTCGGTCAGGATCGCGTAGTCGCCGCTTTCCTCAAGGATCAGACCCATAGCAACACCAGCAACTGGCGCTTTCAAAGGCACACCAGCGTCCATCATCGACAAGGAACCGCCACAGACGGAAGCCATTGAGGATGAGCCGTTGGATTCAGTGATCTCTGAAACAACACGAACGGTATAAGGGAAGTCGGTTGCGGCAGGCAAAACTGCCTGAAGCGCGCGCCATGCCAATTTACCGTGGCCGATTTCACGACGACCTGTGAAACCAAAGCGGCCAACTTCGCCAACCGAATAGGGTGGGAAGTTATAGTGCAGCATGAACGGGGAGCGATACATGCCTTGCAGCGCGTCGATCATTTGCTCGTCATCACCGGTGCCCAGCGTGGTCACAACCAGACCTTGGGTTTCGCCGCGTGTGAACAGGGCAGAACCGTGGGTCCGTGGCAGGATGCCAGTTTCCGAAACGATGGGGCGCACAGTCGTTGTGTCGCGGCCATCAATACGCTTGCCAGTTTTAACAACGTCGCCGCGCAAGATTGAGGCCTCTAGGCCCTTCATTGCGGAACCTAGGTTGGCGTCTGCCAGCTGTTCGTCGTTCAACGCTTCTTTGATCAAGTCACGGGCAGCAGCAACCGCGGTTGTACGCTCTTGCTTGTCAGTGATTTTGAACGCTTTACGCATGGCTTTGTCGCCAGCTTTTTTGACGGCCTTGGACAGATCTGAATAATCAGGCGCTTGGAAGTCCATTGGCTCTTTGGCGCAATCTTCGGCAAAGTCGATGATCAGATCGATAACCGGCTGGATTTGCTCGTGAGCGTATTTAACAGCGCCCAGCATTTCGTCCTCAGACAGCTCGTATGCTTCTGATTCAACCATCATCACAGCGTCTTTGGTGCCGGCAACAACAAGGTCCAGACGTTGTTCTGGTTTGTTGCGCAGATCGTGCATGTCGTCGATTTCTGGGTTCAGGATGTATTCGCCATCAGTAAAGCCAACACGACAAGCCGCGATTGGGCCCATGAATGGAGCACCTGAAATAGTCAACGCAGCCGAGGCGCCGATCATCGCGACCATGTCTGGATCATTGACCAGATCGTGAGACAGCACAGTACAGATCACCAGAACTTCGTTTTTGAAGCCAGGCACGAACAGCGGGCGGATCGGACGGTCGATCAGGCGGCTTGTCAGTGTTTCTTTTTCGGTAGGACGCGCTTCGCGTTTGAAAAAGCCACCCGGGATTTTACCCGCAGCGTAATATTTTTCACCGTAGTGAACGGTCAATGGAAAGAAATCCTGACCTGGTTTTTGTGTCTTGGCATAAGTCACAGCACAAAGCACGCTGGTTTCGCCCAAAGTGGCGATGACGCAGCCGTCTGCTTGGCGGGCAATCTTGCCCGTTTCCAGTGTGAGCGTTTCTTCGCCCCACTGCATGGATTTTCTAGTTTCTTTGAACATATCGTTTCCTAATTTGGCAGCTTAGGGCGTATCCCCAGCTTTGCCGTTTACATACGGGCCGTACGCCCGTGGCCTAAAATATTTGCCTATGCATGTTCGTTCGGCCCAACGAATGCAGCATCTTAGAATGCAAGAAGCGCCCACAAAGGGGCGCTGCTTGTTGTTGTTAGCGGCGAAGGCCAAGGCGCTTGATCAGATCCTGATAACGTGCTTCGTCTTTGCTGCGGGCATAATCGAGCAACTTGCGGCGTGTTGCCACCAGACGCAAAAGACCACGACGGGAATGGTTATCCTTTTTGTGGGTTTTGAAGTGCTCGGTTAGGGTCGCAATCCGCGATGACAAAACAGCAACCTGAACTTCGGGTGAACCAGTGTCACCTTCAACGGTTGCGAATTCTTTCATGATGCGGGTTTTTTCTTCTGCAGTAATCGACATCGGGGTCTCCTTTAAGAGTGAATGTGAATGGCGCAGGCCGGGATGTCGTCCAGCAGGGCCCTTGGAGGGGTATCCATCTTGAATCAGACAGATGCGCGCGTATAGGGCGATTTTACACAAAAGGAAAGGGTTTTTACTGGGGCGAGCTGCTTTGAGTGATCATCTCGACGATCTGTTTGGCCCATTCACCAATGATTGGGATGAAATCAATGGTTCTAAGTGAATAGGCCAGCAGTGACACAAGGATCGTCGCGCCAATCACCGAGCCCAGCCCAAAGGCCAACCCACGGATGAACTGAAAGCTGATCAACCGCCACAGGGAATTGTGAATGCGCACGAAACGATGGGTGTTCAACAGGTGAATTTCCTTTTGCAGCGCTTTTAAGTCGGCGTGCAATTCGGGCAGGGTCTCGGGTGGTTGTACCATTGGTTCTTCACTCATATCATCGACTTACCACAGTTCCGGCTGCACTGCATAGGCAATGTAGAGCGGATGTTTAGGATGGCCCGCTTTGGACAGACCAAGGTGATGCAAAGGCAAGTTGGTCGCCCGCATCAGGGTCTCGACTTGGGGGCCGCGTTTGCGGTGTTCGCCGTGGGTGCCCCAGGCGCAGATGATTTGGTCGGCCCAGTCGCAACCTTCTGAAATTGTTGCATCATTCAGGGGACCAACCGGTTCTTTTGCAGCCCGCATTTTGCGCGGGTCGGTGTCGCGCCAAGCGAAAATATTGGCCACCCGAAAGGCACCAAAACCAAGCGTGCGAGCGCGGCGTTCGCAGCGCTCGACGGTGGGGTCGTTTTGCACTTCGGTGGCGGTCGACGGGTTCAGCATCACAAAGAACACCTTGTGCCCTTCGGGATCCCAGATGCGGGTCAGGGAATAGCGATACTTTTCGCAGTCCGAATAGATCGCGGTCGAGTGGGCGTCATCTTTTTGAAAACTGCGGGTGATCATTCTCCGTAAGGCACCCAGATGTTTTTAACCTCGGTGGCATGCATCAGGAACTCACGACCTTGGCCTGCATTGCCGAACCAGTCGCGGGTGCGGGCATTGTTGACCCATGTGCGTTTCAGATTGCTGGCAGATGCCTTCTCAATTTCGCCCGACAAATCGGTCGATGAAAACGACCAGAGCGCATCCACATCCATGTGACCGGCCAAGGTTTTGCCAAGGTCGGCGTGTGCGCCAGTCAGGATGCTGACCACTCCAGCAGGCACGTCCGAGGTGTCCAGCACCTGATAAAAATCTGTCGCGGCCAAGGGCGCGGCTTGGCTGGCGGCCAAAACGCAGGTGTTGCCCATCGCGATGGCAGGGGCCATCACCGAGATCAGGCCCAGCAGTGGGGCTTCGTCAGGGCAAAGCGCGCCAATGACGCCGACAGGTTCCTTCATCGCCAAGGCGATGCCGCGGATCGGAACACCGTGGGCTTGGCCGTCATACTTGTCGGCCCATGCGCCATAGGTGAACAGCCGTGAAATGGCGGCGTCGACCTCTTTGCGCCCGCCAGATGTGCCGCTCAGGTCATTCAGGCGCTGGGTGAATTCGTCAGCGCGCGCTGATAGATTTTCCGCGATATAATACAGGATTTGCGCCCGTAAATGCCCTGTGGTTTTACCCCATGACTTGGCTGCATGCGCGGCCTCAACTGCGTTGCGCACATCCTTGCGGGACCCGTCGCCAACGTGGCCAAGCAACTTGCCTTTGGGGGACCAAATTGCAGTGGAATAGCCGCTATCGGGGCGGGCTTGTTTGCCGCCGACATACATTTTGGCCGTGCGATCAAGCTCTGTGATTTTTGCGTCCTTGGGGGCGGAAACGGGGACGATCGTTGACAATGATTTGGTGTCGGTTTTGGGCTTGGTGTAGGCTGCTAGACCTTCCCAGCCGCCTTCGCGCCCAAAGCCGCTTTCGCGCACGCCGCCAAAGCCGGCAGCAGCGTCAAACAGGTTGGCAGCATTGATCCAAACAACGCCAGCAGCCAGTTTTGGCGCGATGTCCAGCGCCAGATTGATGTTCTCGCTCCAGACGCTTGCGGCCAGCCCATAGCGGGTGTTGTTGGCCAGTTGAACGGCCTCGGCAGGGGTGCGAAAGGTGGTCGCGGCCAGCACGGGACCAAAGATTTCTTCCTGCATCAACATGGAAGATGAGTGCAGGCCTGTGATCAAGGTCGGCGGGTAGTAACAGCCTCGATCCGGCAGGACGCATTTGGCGTGGTAGACCTCGCCATCGGGGCCGCCCTTGGCGACCATTTCGGTGATCATAGCATGTTGTGACGGGTCGATCAGCGCGCCGATGTCGATGCATTTGTCCAGCGGGTCGCCCATGCGCAAACCGTCCATGCGCAGGCGCAGCTTGGCATAGAAATCATCTGCAATGCCCTCTTGGATCAACAGGCGCGATCCGGCGCAGCAGACTTGGCCTTGGTTGAACCAAATCGCGTCCACCAGCCCCTCAACGGCGCTGTCAATGTCGGCATCGTCGAACACGATGTAGGGGGATTTACCGCCCAACTCCAAGGTCAGCGCTTTGCCCGAACCTGCCGTTGCTTCGCGGATGCGGCGGCCAACCGCGGTGGAGCCGGTAAAGGCGATTTTGGCGATGTCGGGGTGGGTGACGATCATTTCGCCGACGGCCCCGTTGCCGGTGACGATGTTGACGACACCCTTTGGCAGGCCAGCTTCAACGCAGATTTCGGCGAACAAAAGGGCGGTCAGCGAGGTGAATTCAGCCGGTTTCAAAACGCATGCGTTGCCCATCGCAATGGCGGGCGCGATTTTCCACGCCAGCATTAACAGCGGGAAGTTCCAAGGGATGATTTGGCCGCAAACACCCAGCGGTTCGGCGTCAGGCAATTCGGTTTCCATCAACTGAGCCATGCCTGCGTGATAATAGAAATAGCGCTGCACCTGCGGGATGTCGATGTCGCGGCTTTCGCGGATCGGTTTGCCGTTGTCCAACGTTTCCAAAACCGCAAGCAGGCGACTGTGTTTTTGCACCAAACGCGCGATGGCGTAGAGCACTTTGGCGCGCTCGTGCCCCGAAGACTTAGCCCATTTTTTCTGCGCCTTGGTGGCCGCGGAGACGGCGGAGTTGACGTCGTCGGCACTGGCCTGTGTGACCATCGCCAACACATCACCCGTGGCCGGATTTTTGCTGACAAACCCGTCGTGATGCGGAGTGGCTTCGCCATCAATAAACTGACCTAGTTTGCCGCCATGTTTGACAATCCATGCCAACGCTTCGCCTGCGTTTTCAGGGGCGGGACCATAGGCCATAGTGTCGAAAATATCTTTTACTGTCATGGTCCTATCCAATCGCGTGGCGGTAAGAGGCAGAGTAATTGCCGGTCACATAATGTTCAAGTTGGCGTTCCAGATCACCCAGTAAGGATGACGCCCCAAAACGGAACATATCGGGTGACAGCCAGCGGTCCCCCAGCTCGTCCTTGATCAAGGACAGATAGGTCACGGAGTCTTTAGCTTTGGAGATGCCGCCCGCCGGTTTATACCCAACGCGAAACCCCGTCTTCATATGGTAATCGCGGATTGCGCGGATCATCACCAGTGAAACGGGCAGGGTGGCATTCACAGATTCCTTACCCGTCGAAGTTTTGATGAAATCAGCCCCCGCCATCATACAAACCAACGAGGCGCGTGCGACGTTACGAAGCGAGCCAAGTTCGCCCGTGGCCAAGATGGCCTTGACGTGGGCATCGCCGCAAGCTGCGCGAAATTCTTTCATTTCATCGTACAACGCTTGCCAGTTTCCGGTCAGTGCGTGGCGGCGCGAAATCACAATGTCGATCTCGGAGGCGCCCGCTTTGACGCTCTCGCCAATTTCGGCGACCCGTAGGTGGAACGGCGACAGGCCAGCAGGAAATCCGGTGGACACTGCAGCAACAGGAACGCCCGAACCAGCAAGCGCATCAACGGCGGTTTTGACCATATCGTGGTAGACACAAATAGCGCCGGTGGTGATATTGGGCATGCCCAAAGCATCCAAGATATCGGCGCGTACAGGTTGGCGGGCTTTGGCGCAAAGGCGGCGCACGCGGCCCTCGGTGTCGTCGCCCGACAGGGTGGTCAGATCGATCATAGTGATCGCCTTGAGCATCCACGCGGCCTGAAATTCCTTCTTCACGGAGCGCCGGCCAGGCAGGGTTTTGGCGCGGCGCTCAATCGCCGAGGTGTTGGCCTGCGTGCCCATCACCCAGTCCATGTCCAAATCCATGCCCGTATTGCGAGGCTCGTGCACTTGAGGCAGGCCAGCGGTTGTGGTGCGTGTCAACGTGGGGTTTGATTTTGTTTGCAACGTTTTGGCTCCCTTGGTGCGCCATGCGGCCAGTCGGTGATTGGCTACGGTCTCATAATATAGGGGGGTAGTGCAAGTTTTACCATCTGGTCAAGGTTGTTGTGCGCTTTGCAGCACTTCGGCCAAGACGCTGACCGATAAGGTCCGTGCATCGCGAGCGGAGGGGATCAGACCTATCGGCCCCTTAAGACGGGCGATGTCATTGGCGTCCGCGCCCAAGCCCAAGATTTCGGCATGGCGGGCGTCGCGGGCGCGTTGGCTGCCCTGTGCGCCGATGTAAAACGCTTCCGATTTTAGGGCCGCGGTCAGGATTGGGGGCTCCCATTCGTGGTCGTGGAAAAACAAAAGGATCGCGGACCACTTGTCAGGATTTAGATTGGTGGGATAGCTGGCTTGTTTCAGGTGTTGCGTCGGACTGCCGTGAGATGTGGCAAAGTCGAGGGTTTCTGCATCAGGAGACAGCAGCAGGTTGGGGTATCCCGCTGATTGAACGAGGGCGGAAAAGGTACAGGCTTCGGGGCCTTTGCCGAAGACGTAAAAGAAGATGTCTGGTTCAAAACGGACGCAAAATTGGCCACCCTTTGTACCCGTTTGTCCGGTATCGGTGACATGCAGGCTGCCCGTTTCAGGGTTGATGTTTAGCGTGCAGGGATGGCGGGCGATCTGATTGTCATTAAGGGTTTTAAGGGCATGTTCGTCGGGACGAGGGACCAGCAATATTTCAAGGCTGCCACCGCAGGGCAGGACCAAATCGGCGAATTTGGAGCCGTGGCCATAAAGAATACGCATTGGTGCGCCATTTTTTAGTGCGGTTCTGGCGTGGTGTTCAATATCGGCTTCAATACAGCCCGAAGACAAGGTGCCGACTCGTTGTCCATCCGCCAAGATCGCCATCGTAGCACCAAGTGGGCGGTAAGATGGGCCTTCAATGCCAATGATCACAGCCAAAACACCGCCGTCAGGGGTAATGCGCAGGGCGTGGATCGGATCAGGATTTGGAGTGTTCATCAAGGCAACCCGTCGCAAAAAATATTCGGAAATTTGATCATAGGCGGATGAAATGGATCGGCAAGGGGCTTGACCATATCGGGCTGTATCGACAACCTGAGGTAACGCGTGAACACACATTATTCAAGGTTTCAGACACGATATGATCCAGCCACCAGCCAGTATTAACGACACGATCGACCTGCTTGCGACGCAGAACTACATTTGCAATCGTGGGCTAGGAACAGTCGCGTTTTTGTCGCTGAGCCTTGGCAAACCGCTGTTCCTTGAGGGGGAGGCCGGGGTTGGCAAGACCGAGATTGCCAAAGCCATAGCGAATGCACTTGGGCGCAAGTTGATCCGGTTGCAATGCTACGAAGGGTTGGATGCGGCGTCAGCAATTTATGAGTGGAACTTTGCCGCGCAGATGATTGCTATTCGCACCGCCGAGGCCTCAGGGGCGGCGGATCGGAGCGCGTTAAAAAACGAGCTGTTTTCCGAGGAGTACCTGATCCGCCGTCCGTTGCTTGAGGCGATGGAGACATATACCGAGGGCCCGCCCGTGTTGTTGATCGACGAGGTGGATCGCACGGACGAGCCGTTTGAGGCATTTTTACTGGAGGCGCTGTCGGATTTTCAGGTCACGATCCCCGAATTGGGCACGGTTCGGGCACCAGAGCCACCGATTGTAATTCTGACATCGAATCGCACCCGCGAGGTGCATGACGCGCTGAAACGGCGCTGCCTGTATCATTGGGTCGATTACCCAAATCATGAGCGAGAGGTGGAAATTTTGCGCCAGAGGGTGCCTGAATGCGCCGCCAACCTATCCTCGGAAATCGTCGCCTTTGTGCAGCGATTGCGTGGGCAGGACCTGTTCAAAAACCCCGGCGTTGCGGAAACCGTGGATTGGGCGCGTTGTTTGATCGCGCTGGACGCTGTTTCGCTGTCGCCCGAAATGGTGTCAGATACCTTGGGGGCTGTTTTGAAATATCAGGATGACATTGCCAAAATAGCGGGCTCCGAGGCGTCACGTATTTTGGATGATGCGCGGGCTGATATTGCGCAGATGGTCTGATCATGGCGGTCGTCTTACCTAAAACGGACGGGCGGTTGGTTGAGAATATCGTGCATTTTGCGCGGGCTTTGCGCAAGGCTGGCGTCACGGTTGGCACTTCGCAGGTGCAAAACGCAATTGAGGCGGTCGAGCGGGCGGGGTTCACCAAACGGGGTGATTTTTATCACGCGCTGCGGGCTACGCTGATCACGCGACCAGAGCATTTGGAAACCTATCATCAGGTGTTCAATTTCTTTTGGCGCGATCCTGAATATTTGGAACGAATGTTGAAAATGATGCTGCCTTTGGTGCAGGCACTCGGGGCCGATGAGGATCAAAACCCAAAGGTCGCCGAGCGTCGTGCGGCCGAGGCGTTGATGGATGATCAAGAGCGTGAACGGCAAGCGCCCGAACGCGAAGAGGTCGAACTGGATGCGCAGTTTAGCGGCTCGGATGACGAGGTGTTGCGAGCGATGGATTTTGAGCAGATGTCAGCCGCCGAAATGGTTCAGGCCGTGGCGGCGATCAAAGCATTGCGCCTGCCGCTCGCGCCGCTCAAAACCCGCCGATATGTCAGCGCTGTTCAGGGCAGCAAACCCGATATCCGCGCCGTGATGCGCAGGTCTATGCGCAAGGGCGGCGAGATCGACCGGATGCTGCTGAAAAAACCACGTATGCGGCCGCCAAACCTTGTGACGATCTGCGATATTTCAGGGTCTATGACGGCCTATTCACGGATGATGATGCATTTCCTACACGCGCTGATTTGGGCGCCGAACCCTGATTGGGGCAAGGTGCACGGCTTCACCTTTGGCACCCAGCTTAGCAACGTCACACGGGCGTTGCACCTAAAAGACGTTGATCAAGCGTTGGCGGCGGCGGGGCAGGACGCACCGGATTGGCAGGGCGGCACGCGGATCGGCGCGGCGTTGCATCGGTTTAACCGTGACTGGTCGCGACGTGTGTTGGGGCAAGGTGCGGTAGTGTTGCTGATTACGGACGGGTTGGAACGCGGAGATGCACGGCAACTGGAGCGCGAAGTCGAGCGGTTGTCACTGTCCTGCCACAGGCTGATTTGGCTTAATCCGTTGCTGCGTTGGGAAGCCTTTAGTCCCAAGGCGCAAGGCATTCGCGCCATCCTACCTAAGGTCGACAGCTTCTATGGTTGTCACTCGCTGAACTCGCTCTCTGAACTGGGGCAAACCCTGAACGGAGCAGGTGAAAAAGAGCGATTGATGCGCATGCTGTGAAGGAAAAAGGTTGGAAACCAAGGTGCTTGCTTCGAATCGATGCAGCGGTATGATGGGTGTTCATAACATTGAAAGATTGGGATATTTTATATGGATATGACAGGCGAGTATCAGATTGCGGCACCGCGCGAAGTGGTTTGGGCTGCGTTGAACGACGCCGAGGTGTTGAAGGCTTGCATACCGGGCTGCCAAGAGTTGGAGAAAACGTCAGACACCGAAATGAACGCCAAAGTTGTTTTGAAAATCGGACCTGTAAAGGCTAAATTCAAAGGCGAGGTCGAGCTGGTCAACATCGACGGCCCCGCCGGCTACACCATTCAGGGTGAAGGCAGCGGTGGGATTGCCGGATTTGCCAAAGGTCATGCCGATGTGGCGTTGACCGAGGATGGCGAAGGCACCATTTTGAATTTCACGGCACATGCCAATGTGGGGGGTAAAATTGCCCAGTTGGGCAGTCGTTTGATAGATTCAACGGCCAAGAAATTGGCCAACAAGTTTTTCGATAATTTCCACGAATATTTAAGTGATGAGGACCCAGAGTAGGATTAACCAAACGGGTCGTTACTCAATGTGCGGGCTGGGAGGTTCGTCGGTCAGGGAGGACCAAATGACAACGATTAATATGACAGTAAACGGCAAGGCGGTCAGCGGGGACGTCCCCGATCAGACGCTATTGTCAGAATTTTTGCGCGAAAATCTGCGCTTGACCGGCACCCATGTCGGTTGTGACACCAGCCAATGTGGCGCATGTGTTGTGCATATCAATGGCAAACCTGTAAAGAGTTGCTCGACCTTGGCGGCGTCGCTGGACGGGGCCAATGTAAAGACCATCGAGGGCGTTGCTAATGGCGAGCTGCACCCGATGCAAAAAGCATTCAACGACAATCATGGCCTGCAATGCGGGTTCTGTACGCCAGGTATGATTATGACCGGCATCGACATGGTCGAGCGCTATAAGGCGGCTGGTAAAACGCTGACGTCTGACGCTATTCGCGACGAGTTAGAGGGCAATATCTGCCGCTGCACGGGCTACCATAATATTGTGAAGTCCATCGAGGATGCGGCCACAAAAATGTGATTGGCGCGCTGTGAACCACGCCCATGATTTTGGGCAGTTTGGATCACGCGGCCACAACAGGGAGATTGAAGATGAGTTCAGGAATTGGAGCCTCGGTCAAACGCAAAGAGGACAAGCGTTTCACCACCGGTAAAGGCAAATATACCGACGATATTCGCAAAGACAATCAGGCCTATGCGGCCTTTGTGCGCAGTCCGCATGCCCATGCCACTGTCAAAGGCATTGATGCAAGTGCGGCCCTTGCCATGGACGGGGTGATCGAGGTTTTAAACGGCCATCAACTGACGGGTGATGGCATTGGCAACATCATTTGCGGCTGGGCCGTGAACTCAAAGGATGGCAGTCCGATGAACATGGGTGCTTGGTCGGCGCTGGCCACCGAAAAAGTGCGCTATGTCGGGGATGCGGTGGCGGTCGTAATTGCTGAAACGCAAAGTCTGGCCCGCATCGCGGCCGAGGCTGTTGAGGTGGATTATGAAATGCTGCCGGTCGTTGCGCATGTGATGAATGCGATGACAGATGGTGCCGCGCAAATTCACGAGAATGCGCCGAGCAATCAGATTTACGATTGGGAGCTTGGAGACGAGGCCGCGACGGACGCGGCGCTTGCCGGGGCTGTGCATATCATATCGCTTGATTTGACGAACAATCGCTTGTCGCCAAACCCGATGGAGCCACGTTCCGCCGTCGCCACATATGACGATGCCGAGGAGCATTACACGCTCTATACAACCAGCCAAAACCCGCATGTCGCGCGTCTGGTTTTGTCGGCGTTTTATAACGTTGCGCCAGAAAACAAGCTGCGTGTGATCGCGCCGGATGTCGGTGGCGGGTTCGGGGCCAAGATCTATATCTACCCCGAGGAAATCACCTGTCTGTGGGCCTCCATGAAAACCAACCGTTCGGTGAAATGGACGTCGGACCGTGCTGAGGCATTCATCACGGATGCGCATGGGCGTGACCATGTGACGACGGCGAAAATGGGCTTTGATGCCAACAATAAAATCGTTGGTTTCAAGATCGACACGGTGGCCAATCTGGGCGCATATATGTCGCTGTTTTCCAGCTCGGTTCCGACGTATTTATATGCGCCGCTGCTGTCTGGGCAGTATAATATTCAGAACATCCACTGCAACGTGCGGGCCTATTATACCAACACGGTTCCGGTGGATGCTTATCGCGGTGCTGGTCGTCCCGAGGCGACCTATGTGGTCGAGCGGATGATGGAAACGGCGGCGCGCGAGTTGGGTATGGATCCGGCTGAATTGCGCCGGATCAACTTTATCCAAAGCTTCCCGCATCAGACGCCGGTTTTGATGGCCTATGACGCGGGCGATTTCCCGAAAATTCTGGGAATGGCGGAAAAATCGGCTGATGTTGCGGGCTTTGCAGCGCGCAAAGCCGAGGCCGCGAGCCGTGGCAAATTGCGCGGCATGGGTTACTCGACCTTTATCGAGGCTTGTGGCTTGGCGCCATCTAAAGCTGCTGGGTCATTGGGTGCGGGCGTCGGTCTGTGGGAATCCGCCGAAGTGCGGGTCAATCCGGTAGGCAGCATCGAGGTTTTGACAGGTAGTCACAGTCACGGCCAAGGCCATGAAACCACCTTTGCGCAGATCGTGGCAGAGCGGTTCGACATCCCGATCGAGAGCGTGAGTATTGTGCATGGCGACACCGATAAAGTGCAGTTCGGCATGGGCACCTACGGCTCACGTTCAGCCCCTGTAGGCATGTCTGCGGTCGTCAAGGCGATGGACAAGGTAGAGGCCAAGGTCAAAAAGATCGCGGCCCACACGCTTGAGGCATCTGAGGATGACATCGTCATCGAGGGCGGCGAAGTTAAAGTCGCAGGCACCGACAAAGCAATGGGCTGGCATGAGGTTGGCTTGGCCGCCTACATTGCGCACAATCTGCCCGATGGAATGGAGCCGGGCCTGAAAGAAACCGCGTTCTTTGATCCGGTCAATTTCTCGTTCCCATCTGGCGCGTTCATTTGCGAAGTCGAGGTGGACCCAGAAACCGGCGTCACCGAGATTATCAAATTCACGGCGGCCGATGATTTTGGCACCATCATCAATCCGCTAATCGTTGGTGGCCAAGTTCACGGCGGCATCACTCAAGGCATCGGTCAAGCGATGTTGGAGCAGGTGATCTATGACGATGACGGCCAACTGTTGACGGGGTCTTACATGGACTACACCATGCCACGGGCCGCGGATGTTCCAAGCTATGATGTCAGCCATATGGAGGATGCGCCAAGCCCGAACAATCCATTGGGCGTTAAGGGTTGTGGTGAGGCTGGCGCGATTGGTTCACCGCCGGCTGTGATCAATGCGATCACGGACGCGATTGGCAATAATGATCTGGCGATGCCAGCAACCCCACAGGCCGTTTGGCGCGCACTTCAAGCCGCTAAACCTGTGGCAGCAGAGTAAGGGAGGATTAGATATGTATCCGGTAAAATATCATAAGGCGACTTCGATTGCTGACGCCGTGGCCGCTCTTTCGGGTGGGGATGACGCAACCATTTTGGCGGGCGGGCAGACATTGCTGGCCACCATGAAACAACATCTGGCAGCGCCCAGCGATCTGGTGGATATCCGCTCGATTGAGGGCATGGCTGGTGTGTCTGCGGTGGGCAACGTGTTGACCATTGGTGCGGCCACAACACACGCTGATGTTGCGGGCAATGCAGATGTGAAAAAACTGTGCCCAGCACTGGCGGAACTGGCGTCGCACATTGGCGACCCTGCTGTGCGCAACGTCGGAACCATTGGCGGCTCGATTGCCAACAATGATCCAGCGGCGGATTATCCGGCGGCGATGTTGGCGCTGAACGCGACCATCGTGACCAACAACCGAGAGATGGCGGCGGACGATTTCTTTGACGGCTTGTTTGGCACAGCGCTTGATGAAGGTGAGATCATCACTGCCGTCAAAGTCACGTCGCCAAGGAAAGCGGCCTACGCGAAATTCGCTCAACAAGCGTCATTGTTTGCTTTGGTCGGTGTGTTTGTCGCTGACGGGGCGGGCGGCGTGCGTGTCGCGATCACAGGGGCTGGGGATGACGGTGTTTTCCGCCAGTCTGACATGGAGGCCGCGCTGGCCTCGGGTTGGTCGGCGGCAGCGCTTGACGGTGTGGCGGCGTCTGAGGATGGCATCATGTCTGACTTGCACGGCTCGGCAGACTATCGCGCGCATCTGATCGGTGTGATGGCCAAACGCGCAGTGGCTGCGGCCTAACAAATTTCCGCCGCTATATCCTGTTGGGAATGGCGGCGGGGTTTGATCGACGCTGTAATCACGGCTTGGTGACGGCTTTGAGCTCGCCCTCAAGCAACAGCTCACTTGTGGCTTTGTCCCCCTGAGGTTCTGGCGTGTCGGTGGGCAAAATGAACGCTACAGAATGCGCCCCTGCAAGGCCTGCGGGATAAGTAAACGCGCCTTCAACCCGCATCTGGAGCTGGACACGACCAATCCATCTGCCAGGTATTTCATAGGTGTAAAGATAGCCGTTTCTGAGGATGGCAGTGTCGCCCCCATTGGGTCGAAACCGTTTGCCGTCGATGAGGACTTCTCGCCGATTTCCTTTCACCCATTTGTTTTGCCCATCACGCGGTAGAACCCGAAGAACTCCAGAGTCTACAAGCTGGGCGAGACCCGCGAACTGAGGCCATATTGTGTGCTTTGAAACCGTACCGGAATAACTGACCTTTGTAGGATCAAGTTGAACCAGACCCCCAGGGTTGAAGCGCAGGAAATGGGTCCAAAGCGAGCCTTGTTTACCGATGATGTCAATGCCGATGGAATCCGAAAACCGCTTGCGGTCGGCATTTGTTCCCAATCCAAGATCAACAATCCCAACGGTATAATCCCGAATGATCGAAATTGGCGGGCGTTTCAGGATTGCCGTGTAAAAAACTGTGGGGTTCGGGTTTTTGGAATTGCTTGGCTTCCAAAGCGGCAGGTGGCAGGAAATGTCGGTTTGCACGAGCTTTGCTGAGGGCGCACCTACGACGCCGATTGACCCGCGGGTGCCGTAGATTGTTCTAACGCGCCCAGCAGGATCATCGATTTGCAGGATGGTTTGATCTCGAAAGCTTGCAATCAAATTGAAGGAGGCGCCTACCGTTGGCACTTGAATAGCGACCATTTCTACGGGGTTGAGTGTGTCGTCGAAATAGACATCGGTCATCGCTGCCCCATCATATCCACCAATGACGTGGTACCCCAACGCAGGGTCAAAATCAGGAAATACGCACGTCGGCGTTTCCTTGTTTGGCAGCGACAGCATGAAGCGCGGCGGGGACTTTATGATCTGCCCTGCCGCAACACGTTCTTGGGGAGAAATACGCTCATTACCATCAGCATCAAAGGCATCGTAGATGCGCCGTGCAAGGCGCAAAAGCTCGTCCTCTGAGATGATGCCGTCGGCGTCAGTGTCATGCTGCAAGCTGGGGGCCATGTGGGGTGGGCGAAAACGAGGGCGGGCATTCTCGACAAGGTCGCGGTGGACGACACGCATTTCATCAAAAGAGAGGGCGCCATCACCGTCCAGATCGTTCCTTAGCTTGGCATTGGTTTTTTGCGCAATGTAGCGCTCAACATCTTTAATGGTGGGCGGGCTGCTAAATCCGGGATGAGTGTAGTTGTAGGCCTCGAAGGTCAGGCGCACGCGCATCTCGTCTGTTGTGATAACCATATTGCCATCAATATCTTCAAGGAAGAAATCCTCAAACAGACCCGCCCGAACCTTTGCCAGCCAAGCCAGCATTTGCATTTCCCTATCGCGTGCTGAATACCCCGGCTCGCCATCCAAGTTATTTTGGCGAAACATCGCTAGATACCTTGGTACGGAAGCTTCAAAAGGCTCGGCTCCATAGGTGACTGAGAGCATATCTTTCATCAGTAGACTGTCAGCAGGTGTTACCAGATCTTTTGCTCCCGCTGGCGTGGCGCCAAGCAGGGCGGCAAAGATCGCGGCGCGGGCAAAGGTATTGTACAAAGGATTTTTCCTTATTGTGGCTTGCCTATAATCTATGCTGGAAGTTGGGCAAAGTTGTGACGCCTTTACCTCAAACTGTTCAATACTCGTCTGAACAGGGCGAGCCGCTGAATGGCTTTAAATTGTCTCATCTAGCGAAGCGCGGCGAGAGCTTTTTGTCGGGTAGACCATACAAGCCAAAGCGGCAAGACGACCCCTTAAGTGGCGGGGCCCGCGCACATGCGGCTTATATTTGTGCGAAAAACTGCATGATCCATTTTGCGAACAGCGCATTTTGCGGCGTTTGGGTCATGCTGGCGCGGGCGGCCTTTATTACCGCTGCGGGTTTTACCCCGTCCAGTTCGTCAATCAGGGCCGTCATGAAATCGGTGTCTATTTCTGGGTGGTACTGCGTTGTGAAAACGTGGGTGCCAATGGTAAAGCCGCCAATTGGGCAATCGCTCCGACCCATGTAGGTTTGGGCGTTTGGCGGCAGTAGGCTAACTTGTTCTTCATGGGCGGTGTGCACGATGATCGGGCCCGTGAAGCCATCCATCCAAGGTGGTGGCGTGTGGACGTCTGTGTCAGTTGTGCCAAAGGACCAGCCTTGCGCGTTGGTGCCAATTTCACCACCCAGCGCCAAGGCAATTGCCTGGTGCCCATAACAGGCGCCGAACAGCGGCACCTTGTCGGCATAGGCTTGTCGGATGGTCTCGGCCAGTTGTTGGTGCCATGCCGCGTCTTCTAATACGGACGCCGGACTGCCCGTCACGATCAACCCGTCGAAATCACTTAAGGCGCGGTCGGGAAATTCGCCGTCTTTCACAGCATAGACGCTAAGGATGCAATCAGTGTCTAAGGGCGACAACAACGCACGCCACTTTTCGCCATCCTTTGGGTGCTGGTCGGCAAAGTCGCTTTCGTCCGTGTTGGTCATCAAAATTGCAATGTGCATAGACTTATCCCTTTACATACTTAACATGTTATATAAAATGATCACGGATGGGGGAACCCCAAAAACGAACCACGACAAGGAGACCGAGATGACGGTTTGGCAATCCAATGATGACGGCTATGCGGATTTGGCGAGCCATGACACTTTTGCCTCTGGCCCGCCGCATAATACCTTTGCGCGTTTGCGGCGTGACGAACCAGTGCATTGGTCGGATTGGTCCGAGGGCAAGGGCTTTTGGTCAATCACGCGGCACGCCGATATTCTGGAATTGAACCGCCAGCATGATCTGGTTTCATCGGCTCAGGGCATCCGAATGGAAGACCAGACCTATGAGGAATATCTAGCGCGACGTACCTTTCAGGAAACCGATCCGCCTGAACATATGAAAACCCGCATTAAGGTGGCCAAGGCGTTTTCAAAGCCGGTGATTGCCGAATTTGAAACAACAGTGCGTGCTCTGTGCGTTGAGATTTTGGACGAGGTTTTGGGCAAAGGTGAATTTGACGCGACCAAGGAAATTGCCCGTCAACTACCGATGCGAATGCTGGGGCGGATATTGGGGACGCCAGACAAAGATCTGCCGTGGTTGGTGGAAAAGGGCGATGCGTTAATTGCCAACACCGATCCCGATTTCACAAAACATGTGTTGGACAAAATGGAGACCGATGAGTTTCGCATGATGCCGTTCAACTCACCCGCCGGGGCTGAGCTTTGGGAATATGCCAAGGAGCTGATGGTCGAAAAAAATCGCACCGGTGACACCAACGGGATTTTGCACATGATCTTGCAGCCCGACAAGGACGGCGAAGTGATTTCGGAAACCGAATTTCGCAATTTCTTTTGTCTGCTGGTGGCGGCGGGCAATGATACCACGCGCTATTCTATCGCGGCGGGCCTGCAAGCGTTGGCGCATCAGCCAGAATTGCTGGCGCAGATGCAAAAGGGTGGTGACATCTGGGACACGGCAGCGGATGAGATTATTCGTTGGGCCTGTCCGGCGCTTTACTTTAGGCGGACCGCCACGCGGGATTTTGAAATGCACGGTAAAACTATCCGCGAGGGCGATAAGGTTTTACTGTGGTGGGTTTCCGGAAATCGCGACGACGCTGTGATAAACGACCCGATGCGTGTCGATCTTACACGCCCTGCCAATCAGCATTTGTCGTTTGGCAAAGGTGGCCCGCATCTGTGTCTGGGTATGCATCTCGCACGGCTTGAGGTGCGGGTATTGTTCGAGGAATTTGCCAAGCGGGTGAAATCGGTTGAGCCTGCGGGAGAGCAAAAATTCCTGCGCTCGAACTTCGTTGGCGGGATCAAATCTCTGCCTATTCGTGTGACACTATTGTGAGGGTAAAGACCTAAAATGAACGATCGTTTGCGCGCCATGTTTTGTGACCACTTAAGCATAATGCGAGGCAAGTATTTGCCCAGCTCAAAGATTGGTGATGATGACACGCGGTTCTGCCGCTCGACCTTTGGGGTGCATTACGACAAGGATTTGCTGGACGCGCCGGGCGCGATGATGATGCAGGGCTTGCCGGATATGGAGCTGCGCTGGTCGGGTGATGACATTCGCGACAGTTGGGATCGGGCCACCAAGATTGTTTTGGGCGATTTGTATGATCATGAGGGGGAGCCATTAGCGCTGTGCCCGCGTGGGGCGTTAAAGCGTGCGGTCAAGGGCTGGCAGGACGAACACGGCCTGTCGCCGATGGTCGGGATCGAGTTGGAATGCTTTGCGATGGTCAGCAATGAACAGGGCCGCTTGGTGCCATATGATGCGCCGGGCGGCGTGGTTTACGGCACAGGCCCCTTTACGGACCCGTTGCGATTTACCGATGCGATCTGGGAAAAAGCGGATGAGCTGGGTTTTCGTTTGGACATGATCACAGCGGAATATGACAGTCCGCAGTTTGAATTCACCCTGACGTTTGATGATGCGGTTAAGGCTGTGGATGACATCGTGTTGTTCCGTCTTATGGCACGGGAAATTGCGCTGGAACACGGCGTGGTTTTGACGTTTATGCCAAAGCCGATAGCCGAGGCTGGCGGTTCGGGCATGCACATCAATTTCTCGTTTCGCGATGGCGAGGGTAACAATGCGCTCGACAACGGGCCGGTTGGCGGCCCCGAACATATGAATGATTTGGCAAGGGGATGTGTGGCGGGGCTGATGCATCATCACACTGGATTGGCGGGTTTGATTTGCCCGACGGCGAATTCCTATCAACGGATGCAGCCGGGAATTCTGTCGGGCTATTGGAAAAACTGGGGCGGTGATCATCGTTGTGTGACCACGCGGATTTCCGGCGAGGGTGGGGCAAAGGCCCGGCTTGAGCACCGGATGGCAGACGCGACGTCAAACCCTTATACGGCGGTAGCTGCGGTGTTGCAGGCTGCGCGACTGGGGCTGGAGAAGGGCTATGATCTGGGGCCTGCAGAAACGGGCGACGGGTTTGAACGTACGGATGCCAAACAGGGCACAGCTGTTGATTTGAAAGCCGCGATGGATGATCTGGAAGCGGATGTTGAGCTGGGTGATGCTGTTGGGCGGATGCTGGTCGACAACCACCTGTTCATGAAGCGTAAAGAGGTGAAAAAGACCCGCGATCTGGAAGGCGACGCGCTGCGAGATTTCTATGTCTATTACGTATGAGGAACGGCGATGAAAGTGACTTGGAACGTTGAGGACGGCGACACCATCGTAGCCGAGGTCGATGCTGGCTCGACGCTAAAGGATGCGGCATTGGCCAATGATGTACCCTATGTTTTGGGGGAGTGCGGCGGGGCGTTAAGCTGCGCCACCTGTCATGTTGTGGTCGCGTCCGAATGGGCGGCGGCGGCGGGTGAGGCCAGCGATTTCGAAGAGGCCATGTTAGACATGACCGAGGCCGAGCGCCGCGAGGGGTCGCGCCTGTCCTGCCAGATCAGCATGAACGCTGATCTGGATGGATTGGTTTTGACAGTTCCGGCGGTTTAGGCCGCTCTAAAACCTGCCGAAAGCGCACTTAGGATGGTTTGCACATCACTGCTGGTCAGCACCAAGGGCGGTGACAAAATGATGTTTGGCCCAGAGATGCGGATCATCGCGCCGGCGCGGTAAGTGGCCTCTTGGATGGTTCCGATTGTGGGTTTGTCGATGCCGGCTTTGGTGGCGCGATCCGAAACGAGTTCCATCGCGCACATCAGGCCATGCCCGCCACGCAGATCACCGATGATGTCGTGCTGCTCGGCCAATGATTGCAGGCCAGCAAACAGCTCCGCCCCACGCGCGGCGGCGTTTTCATTGACCTTTAGACGTTTGGTTTCAGCCAGACAGGCCAAGGCAGCCGCGGCCCCGACGGGGTGACCAGAGTAGGTGTAACCGTGTCCGATTGCGGCTTTTCCAGTGCTGTCGTTCTCAAACACTTCGGCCACTGCGTCGGCGATCATCACCGCGCCAAACGGGAAGTAGCCGTTGGTGATGGCTTTGGCCGTGCACATCATGTCGGGCTGCACCCCCCAATGGCGAGAACCAGACCAAGACCCGGTGCGGCCGAAGGCGGTGATGACCTCGTCGGCGATCAACAGGATGCCGTTGCGGGTGCAGATATCGCGCACGCCGGGCATGAAACTGTGATGCGGTGGGATAACACCACCAGCGCCGAGGATCGGCTCCATGATGAAGGCCGCGATGGTTGAGGCACCTTGGAAGGCGATTTCGTCTTCAAGCGCTGCTAAACACAGTTGGGCAAGGCGCTCGGGGTCGGTTTCGTTGAACGGGTTGCGATAGGTGTAGGGGGCCGGAATGTGGTGGCAGTCGGGCAAAAGTGGCTCATACTGAGTGCGGAAATTAGCGTTGCCATTGACCGATGCGCCGCCCGTGTGGGTACCGTGGTAGCCCTTTTTCAAGGACAGGTATTTGACACGGCCCATGTCGCCCCTGATCTTGTGATATTGCCGCGCAAGCCGCAGCGCAGTTTCAACACTGTCGGAACCACCCGAGGTGAAAAACGCGCGGCTGACCCCGTCGGGGCCAAAGAATTCGCGCAGCTCTTCGGCCAGCTCGATCACCTTGTCGTTGGTGGTGCCGCGAAAGGTGGAGTAATAGGGCAGGGCCCCTAGCTGGGCCGCGATGGCTTCTTTGATTGGTTGGCAGGAAAAGCCAAGGTTCACGTTCCAAAGGCCGCCTACAGCGTCAACCACTTCATGCCCGTCGATGTCGGTGATCCGTACCCCCGAGGCCCCTGTAATGATAGCAGGAGGGTTGGCACGGCTGTCGGCGGGATGCGCCATAGGGTGCCAGATTGAGCGGGCGTTGTTCTCTTTTAGGAAGTTGGAGTCCTTCATTGAAAGGCACCTTTCTGTTGAGTGTTCTGGGTCATAACTTCGGCCGAAAATGTGCAGGTGGGAAACCGCCGAGCAGGCGGGTCAATCGTACGGCGCTGCCCAGCAATTCTTGCTGGATCAAGGTTTGTAGCGCGTCATCCATGCGGGTCACTGGTGCGGCGACGGCGACGGCACCGATGCAGTTTGAACGGGAATCAAAAACCGGCACGGCGTGGGAATGGACGTCGCGCTCAAACCCGCCGATGGATACCGCGAACCCTTGTTGACGACATTGGTCTAGCTGTTGGCGTATCTGAGCGGCGTCGGTGACGGTTTCGGGGGTGAGTGCTTTGAGCGGTTGTGAAAGGACTTGATCGACAAGATCTGCAGGGCTGAAGGTGAGTACGGCCAACCCGGAGCTGGTAGCGTGCAGTGTCAAAACTTCGGCGTCTTCCATGCGCACCTGTGTGCCGTGAGCGTCAGAATAGGTGAAGGCGAAGGTCGACAACTGGCCGCCTTGCAGCAGCGACATATGCGCGGTTTCGCCGGTGGCTATGCTGAGGGACTTCAACACATCGACAGCGACTTCGCGCATTGGAACGGCAGCTTCACGCAGGGCAGAAAGCCGCAAAAATGCTGGACCCAAACGGTACTCGCGTCCTGTTCCGGCTTGTTCAACGAAGCCGTGCGCGGCCAAGTCGGTCAGTAATCGATAGGTCGTGGCTTTGTTCATTCCAGCGAGCCGTGCCATATCAGTCAAACCGATTTCAGGTGTGGCACGTGAGAAAAAATTAAGCAATGACAGGGCCTTGGATGTGGTTCCCATGGTGACTTCCGTTTGTAGTTTTGCGGATCGCGACGCTAAGAGCGTTTAGCCTATCTGCCGCATTAAATTTCGAGTCGTTGTTTTTACTTGACGGAATCACCCGCCCTCTGTCAATCTAAAACAGAACCAATGGTTCAAATAATGAACCGACAATGAATCGGTTGTTGCATAGGGAGAACGACATGAAAAATTCCAGCCTATTGGGCGGCGCGTTGGCGATTGCGATTGCAGCGATTGCCGGACCCGCACTGGCCGACTACCCCGAAAAACCTGTTTCCTTCATCGTGCCATGGCCACCGGGCGATTTGGAGGATGTGCTGACACGTATGATCGCCGAAGACTTTCAAGCCGAATACGGTGTTGCGGCGGCCGTGGTGAACAAGCCAGGCGGAGGTGGCGGGCCATTTCCAGGTGCAATCGACGTCGCAACGGCGCCAGCAGATGGATATACGATCGGATCATTTGTTCCGGCTGTTCCGGTGATCGGTCACGAGATCGGCATCGATGAATTGGCCCCAGAGAAATTCGACCCAATCGGGATTTTCCTAACCTATCCGTTTGTAATCGCGACCGCGGCTGATGCGCCATATTCCAGCATGGCCGAACTGGCCGCCTACGCCAAAGAAAATGACGTGGCTCTTGGTCATTTCGGCGACGTTTTGACGCCAACTCAGGTAACCAAAGCCTTTGCGGTAAATGCAGGTTTCAGCTGGGGCTCAGACGCCGCGTTTGATGCGCTGGATTGCAACACGCTGGCTTCTGGCGACGCGGATGTAATCAACACCACATTGCAGTTGATCCTGCCATGTTTGGACAGCGTCAAGATTTTGGTGGCAGTAACGGATCAACGGATTTCCTTAATCCCAGATGCACCTGCAATTGGCGAATTGGACGCGACATTGGATATCGCGCTTTGGAATGGTCTGTTTGTTCTGAAGGACACACCGCAAGATGTACGTGACAAAATTGCGGCCGTCGCTGCCAAGACTGTGATGAGCGATCGCGCACAGAAAATTGCGGCTGAAACAGGTGCGCTGGTCTACTGGATGGATGCCAAAGACAGTGCAGCCCGCATCGAAACCGACAAAGAAACGGTTGCTCGCATCGGTAAAATTTTGGAATAGTAATTTCATGGGCCGAGGTGTGTTACCTTGGCCCATGAAACACGCGAGGCCCAGCCATGAGTGATGACCCCCAAGAGAGCAATGGCCACCGCAGAGCTGGACAGTTCCTGTTCGCCGTTGGGTTCACGGCGATTGCGATTCTGCTGGTGGCTTTGCTGGGCGATCAAACTGTTTGGAAGGCCAAGGTGAAGTTTTTTGCCCAGCCACGGTTCTGGCCTGCTGTTGGGGTGATCGGCATGGCGGTTTTCGGAGCTTTGCACCTAAAGACACTGCACCGAAACCGCATTAGCCGTTACGATTTGCGTGAGGCGCGTATCTGGTTTGAATCAGTGGAATACGCACTGTGGTTTTTGGTATACGTATGGGTTGTACCGATTGTTGGGTACCTGCCGACGACACTGATTTTTGCGCCGCTGCTGACGTGGCGGTTGGGGTACCGCAGCCGCAAAATGCTATGGATTTCTGTTGTGTTTTCTTTGTTCGTAGTGGTGTTGTTCAAATCAATGTTGCAGGTCAAAATTCCAGGGGGGCTGATCTACGAGTATTTGCCAGCTGGATTGCGTAGCCTTTTCATCTTGAACTTTTAGGAGCAACGCATGGATCTGATCCTCTCCAGCCTAGATATTTTGGCCCGCTGGGACGTGGTGCTGGCACTACTGGTTGGCTCGGTCGGCGGAGTCGTGATTGGCGCGATCCCCGGGGTTGGGCCTGCGGTGGCGATTGCTATTTTGCTGCCTGCGACGTTCTCGATGGACCCGATTGTTGGCTTGACGGTGCTGTTGGGGATTTACGGATCGTCCATGTATGGCGGTTCAATTCCTGCGATCCTGATCAACACACCGGGGACGGCGGTGAACGCGCTGACCACCTATGACGGCTACCCGATGACCACGCGGGGCGAGGCGCGTCGCGCCATTTCTTTGGCCTATTCCAGCTCGTTCTTTGGCGGAATTTTTTCGGTGATCTGTTTGATCTTGTTCGCGCCCGTGCTTGCTAAAATCGCGCCGATGTTCGGCTCGCGTGAGATTTTTCTAGCCGCTCTTTTGGGCATCATACTGGTGATCACAGCCCACCGAGGGCAAACTTTGATCGCTGCGGCATTGGCCTGTTTTGGCATCTGGTTGAACACAATCGGATTGGAGCCTGTGAAGTACACAAAACGATTTACGTTTGACCAAAGTTGGCTATCGAGCGGCGTGAACCTGATCGTGGTGGTGCTGGGACTGTTCGCACTGTCACAGGCGTTTATCCTGCTGCAAAGCGAGGATGAAAAAGTGCGGCTGACCAAATTACGAGGCTCGTTCTTTCAGGGCTTTCGAGAGTTGGCGCGGCATCCTCGGGTGGCTGGCGTGTCGGCAACATTTGGTGTGGTGATGGGCATGGTGCCCGGTGTCGGTGAATTCACGGCCCAATTCATGAGTTATAGCTACGCGCAAAAATCCAGCAAACGGCCCGAGGATTTTGGGCATGGATCAAGCGAAGGGTTGATCGCTGCTGAAACCGCCAACAACGCCGTGCCCGCCGCCGCCATGGTGCCGTTGTTGGCTTTGGGTATCCCCGGCGAGGCGCTGACAGCGATGATGTTGAGCGTGTTTTATGTGCACAACGTGATCCCGGGGCCGGGGTTATTCCAGAACCAAATGGATTTTGTTGTGGCGCTGTATATCGCGTTGTTGATTTTGAATGTGCTTGTGTTGGTATTTTTACTGATGGCAACGAACCAGTTGATCAAAGTGGTGAAAATCCCCAACCGTTTTCTTGGCATGTGCATTTTGGTGCTTAGTTTTGTCGGGGTCTATTCTCTGCGCAACTCGGCCACCGATTGTGCTTTGGCTGCGGGGTTTGGTGTGCTTGGATTCGTGTTGAAACGTCTAAGCTTACCAATTGTGCCCATCATATTGGGTATGGTTTTGGGCGGCATTATGGAGGTCAAACTGAGGGCCGCAATGGCCCGCGTGAAAACCCCGTATGATTTCATCGACAGGCCCATTGCCATGATCCTGTTCCTTATGATTTTCCTTGTCCTGACCCTGCACATGCTGCGGGTTTGGAAAAACCACAAACGAAAGAAAACCAACCAATGGTCGACCAGTCACGCATCAACGAGCTTCGCCAACAATCTGTACCGCCGCAGAAACTCTTTATTGACGGCGCGTGGCAAGAGGGTTCGGGCGAAACGCTCGACGTTCTCTCGCCAATCAACGGACAAAAACTGACCACGATCTGTCGCGCAAATGCACATGATGTAGGGCAGGCCGTGGCCTCGGCGCGGGCGGCGTTTGAGGATGGGCGCTGGTCACGGATGGCACCGGCTGGGCGCAAAAAAGTGCTGCACAAGCTGGCGGATTTGATCGAGCGCGATGCTTTGGAGCTGGCAGTTTTGGGAGTGCGTGATAACGGCACTGAAATCGCGATGGCGATCAAGGCCGAGAGCGGATCGGCGGCAGGCACGTTTCGGTATTATGCTGAGGCCTTGGACAAAGTTTACGGCGAAATTGCCCCAACGGCGGACAATGTTTTGGGGATGGTGCACCGTGAACCGGTCGGTGTGGTCGGGGCGATCGTGCCGTGGAATTTTCCGTTGATGATCGGGTCTTGGAAGTTGGCGCCGGCCTTGGCAGCGGGAAATTCGGTGGTGCTGAAACCTGCCGAAACCGCGTCTCTGTCACTGTTGCGATTGGCCGAATTGGCCAGCGAGGCTGGCTTGCCGGATGGCGTGCTGAACGTGGTCACAGGCGATGGGCCTGTGACGGGAGAGGCGCTGGCGCTTTCAATGGATGTGGACATTATGGTGTTCACGGGATCGGGCGGCACTGGGCGCAGGTTGCTGGAATATTCGGCGCGCTCGAACCTGAAGCGGTGCTATTTGGAATTGGGCGGAAAATCCCCCAACATCGTGTTCGCCGACGCACCTGATTTGGACGCGGCGGCCAAGGTTTCGGCGATGGGAATTTTCCGCAACGCAGGGCAGGTCTGCATCGCGGGATCACGGCTGTTGGTTGAGGACAGCATTCACGATGAATTCGTTGACGCATTAGCACGACATTCGGCTGCCATGACGGTGGGTGATCCGTTGGAGCTGTCCAGCCAGATTGGGGCGGTGAACAACTTAACTCAGCTTGAGGGCAATCTGAGGTTTGTGGCCAAGGCACAAGAACAGGGCGCTGATATCGCGCTGGGTGGGTCGCAGGTTTTGCAAGAAACCGGTGGCTGGTACATGGAGCCGACGATTGTGACAGGGGTGAAATCCAGTGACGAGATCGCCCAAAAAGAGGTGTTCGGACCCGTGTTGGCAGTGAGCCGTTTTAGCACGGACCAAGACGCTGTAATGCAGGCCAACAGCACCGATTACGGGTTGGCAGCTGGTGTTTGGACAAGCAATCTAAGCCGCGCTCACAGGATGGTGCGCGATGTGAAGGCTGGCGTTGTGCATGTGAACACCTACGGCGGCGCGGACAACACAGTGCCTTTGGGCGGGGTCAAACAATCGGGCAACGGGCATGACAAATCCATGCATGCGATGGACAAATTCTATGATCTAAAGACCGCATGGATACAGCTGTGAAGGGTGCAAAATGATGACGGATAAAACCATTTTGGTGGTCGGCACCTATGACACTAAAGACGCCGAACTGACCTATCTTGCAGAGCGTATTTGCGCGCAGGGTGGCCATGTGCAGACGATGGATGTCAGTGTTTTGGGTGATCCGCAATTACCCTGTGATTATTCCAAACATGATGTGGCGCAGGCGGGGGACAGCAGCATTGCCGTTGCGATTGAGACAGGCGACGAGAATGCTGCCATGCAGATCATGGCACGTGGGTCAGCGGCTTTGGCGTTAAAGCTGTGGCGTGACGGCGTGTTTGACGGGGTGATCGTTTTGGGCGGCACTATGGGCACGGATTTGGCGTTGGATCTGTGTCAGGCGCTACCACTTGGGGTGCCGAAATATGTGGTGTCCACAGTCAGCTTTTCGCCGCTGATTCCGCCAGAACGACTGGCTGCCGATATCCAGATGATACTTTGGGCGGGGGGGCTATATGGTCTGAATTCCGTCTGCAAAGCGTCCCTGTCACAAGCCGCGGGCGCGGTGTTGGGCGCGGCGCGCGCTGTTGAGGCGCCGAAGTTTGAGCGGCCTTTGATTGGTATGACCAGTTTTGGCAAAACCGTGTTGCGGTATATGGTCGATCTGAAACCTGCCCTCGAAGCGCGTGGTTTCGAGGTGGCTGTGTTTCATGCAACGGGCATGGGTGGACGGGCTTTTGAAAGTCTGGCAGCCGAGGGCGCTTTCGCGGCCGTGATGGATTTTGCGCCGCAAGAAGTGACCAACCACATTATGGGCTCTAACATTTCGGCTGGGCCTGATCGGATGACCAACGCTGGCAACTGCGGCACACCGCAGATCGTCGCGCCTGGGTGTTATGATTTGGTCGATGTGGTGGGTTGGCAACCGTTGCCAGAGCGTTTTGACGGATATGAGGTACATGCTCATAATCGGTTGCTCTCGTCGATACTGTTGCGGGCAGAGGATAGGCGCGAAGTGGCGTTGGCGATTTGTGAGCGATTGGCCAAGGCCAAGGGCCCCGTGACGTTTATTTTGCCATTACAGGGATGCAATGAATGGGACCGCGCAGGCGCACCGCTGCACGATGCGGATGGGATGGCAGCGTTTGCGGATGAACTGCGAAAAAATTGTCCAGAGAATGTGACTATGCTCGAGCTGGATAGTCACATCAACGATGGTCAATTTGCCGAATGTGCCTTGGCAGTGTTTGACAATTGGCTGATTGAGGGTACCGTTTTGCGTCCCTGATTGCACGCCTTGGGTTGTGGCGCTAAGGTTGCTCCCCAAGGAGGCCTTATGCCACATTTGCGTTTTGAGTATTCTAACGGTTTGGAAAAACTGGCCGATCTGGATGGATTGGCTGCGGCGTTGCGTACAGCGCTGGTTGATACGGGTCAATGTCCGTTGGGCGGCATTCGCGTGCGCGGGTTTCGGGCCGACCATCAGGCGATTGCGGACAGCGCCGAGACTTATCATTTTCTTGATATGGTGTTGCGGCTGGGCGCTGGGCGCAAGGACGCTATTCGCGCTGAAATCGCCGATCAAGTCTATGCTGTTGCGGAGGCTAATTTGCGCCCGCAGGTTGGCGATACCCCCTTTATCCTAAGCTTTGAGATTGCGGAAATCGACAGCCTCACATCCCGTAAAAGCTGGAGCACAATCCATGCGGCCATCAAGGAACGTGGGGCATGAAGGATTATGACCGCGCATTGCCGATTACGCTGCTACGAGCCCGCGAGGCCACCCTGCGCCCCTTTCGAAAAGAATTGGAAAAAATTGGCCTAACAGTGCAGCAATGGCGGGTGATCCGCGCCTTGGCAGCAGGCACACCGCTGAGCGCCAGCGCCCTGTCTGAGATGTGTGTTTTAATGCCTCCATCGCTGTCGCGAATCATGAAAAACTTGACTGAACGTGGCCTGATCGAGCGTGTTGAGGACAGTGACGCGCGTCGGCGTATGGTCAAGATCACTGCCAAGGGGCAGGCTCGTTTTGATGGAATGTCTGGACGCTCGGGTGAAATTTACAGCCAAATAGAACAAGCGTTTGGCGCAGCAAAAATGGATCAGTTGCTGGATCTACTGATTGAACTGAGAGAAGCGGTGGAACGAGCTGAAATTTAGGCGGCTTGACGATGGGAGTTGCATTAGTTAACTTGTTAATTAATGCAACCAAAGGGCGGACCCTTTCATGACCTCACTTCAAAGCAACCAAGCTGCCGTGAAAACCTATTTGAAACGCTGGCAGGACCACGGTGTTCTAAATCATATTGCGGGTCAGTCGGTACCGGCATCTGGTGGCGAACAGTTCGAAAACCTGACACCGGTAGACTTGAGCCATATGTGCAACGTCACCCGCGGCACGGCTGCTGATATCGATGCGGCGGCGCGGGCGGCAGCCACTGCCTTTGCTGCATGGCGCGATGTTTCGGGCAAGGAGCGGTGCAAAATTATGCACGCCATCGCGGATGGGATCGAGGCGCGCGCCGAAGAAATCGCGCTGATCGAAAGCATGGATACTGGACAGTCCATTCGCTTTATGGCCAAGGCCGCCATTCGGGGCGCTGCGAATTTCCGGTATTACGGCGACAAAGCTGTCGAGGCGCGCGACGGCCAATCCATCTACGCGCCTGGCCAAATGAATGTCACTTCGCGATTTCCGCTTGGTCCGGTCGGGGTGATCACCCCATGGAACACGCCGTTCATGCTGTCGACTTGGAAAATCGCACCAGCTTTGGCAGCGGGTTGTACCGTGGTGCATAAGCCGGCCGAACTGTCACCTGTAACGGCGAAAATTCTGGTGGAGATTGCCGAAGAGGCAGGGCTTCCAAAAGGTGTTTGGAACACCGTCCAAGGGTTCGGCGAGGAGGTTGGCAAAGCGTTATGCGAGCATCCGTTGATCCGCGCCATTGCGTTTGTGGGTGAAAGCTCGACCGGGGCGGCTATTATGGCGCAGGGCGCGCCAACATTGAAACGATTGCATCTGGAACTGGGCGGCAAGAACCCCGTCATCGTGTTTGCCGACGCGGATTTGGAACGCGCGGCTGAAGCTGCGATTTTCATGATCTATTCTCTAAATGGCGAGCGTTGCACATCTTCATCGCGCCTGTTGATCGAGGCCTCAGTTTACGATGAATTTACGGCGTTGATTGTCAAGAAAGCCAGCGCCATCAAAGTGGGGCACCCGCTGGATCCGGCGACCGTGATCGGGCCACTGATTTCCGAGGAACATCAAGCTAAGGTGTTGTCTTATTTCGACAAAGCTCGATCTGAGGGCGCGACCATCGCGCTGGGTGGCAAGCGCGTTGGAGACACCGGATGCTACGTCGCGCCGACCCTGTTTACGGATGCTAACAACGATATGACGATCGCACGCGAAGAGATTTTCGGCCCCGTTCTGACAGCCATTCCGTTCGAGGACGAAGCCGAAGCATTGCAGATCGCCAATGACACGGAATACGGCCTTGCCGCCTATTTGTGGACCGAGGATTTGACCCGCTCCCTAAGGCTGACAGACCAGTTGGAAGTTGGTATGATCTGGGTGAACTCCGAAAATCAACGCCACCTGCCAACGCCGTTTGGTGGCGTCAAAGCCTCGGGTATCGGGCGAGACGGCGGCGACTGGTCATTCGACTTTTATATGGAAACGCGCAATGTTTCATTCGCGACAGTACCGGCGAAAACCCCGAAACTGGGCGGATAACTTTTAGGAGATACGTTGATGGGACAGGTTGTTCAAGCCGCAAAAATTACACATGTGCCAACCATTTGGATGTCACACACGATGCCAGAACACCACGGGCTGCGGACCAGCGCGCTTGAGGGCTACGACCTCTTGAGAGCCGAAGCCATGGCGGCGGGGGTCGAAACGTTTATCGTCTTTGACACCCATTGGATCGTCAATCAGGGCTACCATGTGAATGCCAAACCGCGCCATGCCGACACGTTCACCAGCCACGAATTGCCGCATATGCTGGCGGGGCTGGACTATGATTATGAGGGCGATACCGAGCTTGCCGAGGCGATCGTCGACACGTTTCGCGCGGCAGGTGAACGGGCAATTGGGCAGACCGACAAAAACCTTGGGTTGGATTACGGCACGCTGTTGCCGATGCATTTCATTAATAAGGATTCATTTGCGCGCGTGTTACCTGTGGCGGTGAACCAGTTTGCCACGATTGCCGAAAATATCGCGTGGGGCAAGCTGTTGGGCAAGGCGATAGCGACCTCTGGGCGCAAGGTGTCGGTGCTGGCGTCGGGCTCACTTAGCCATTCGTTCTGGGGAAACGCCGATTCCCAAGAAGGGGTCAATACGATCAACGGCGAGTTCAATCGCCAGATGGATTTGCGTGTGCTGGAATTGTGGGAGCAGGGCCGTTGGCCCGAGTTCATGGATATGCTGCCGGAGTATGCTGAAAAGTGTTCCGGTGAATGCGCTATGAACGACACAGCGATGTTGTTCGGCCTTTTGGGTGGGGCCGGATATGAAGGGCATATCACCACGCACACGCCGTATTTTCCTAGTTCAGGGACCGGTCAGGTCAATATTTCCTTTAGCCTTGAAGGGGCAGCATAATGGTACGGTTGGCACAGTTTAGCGTAGACGGACAGGCCCTTTGGGGGGCCGTGGCCGAGGGCGGCGTGATCGCGCTTTCGCCCGAATTTACACAATACCCAACCCTGCGCGAGGTGATCGAGGCCGGTGCATGGGACAGTATCGATCAGGCCGCTGTGGGGCGCGAAGTAACCCATGTGGATGGCAGTTTTCAGTGGGATATTCCGATCCCGTCGCCGGAAAAATTGTTTTGCGTCGGGGTGAATTTTCCGGACCGCAATGCTGAATACAAAGACGGCCAAGAGGCCCCGCCCAACCCGTCGCTTTTCGTGCGCTTTCCGCGCTCATTTACGGGGCATGATACCCCGTTGATCCGTCCTCCTGAAAGCCAGCAACTGGATTATGAAGGCGAGATTGTGATCGTGATTGGCAAGGGCGGGCGACGCATTTCGCAGGATGATGCGTTGGACCATATCGCGGCGCTAAGTCTTTGCAATGAAGGTACAATCCGAGATTGGGTGCGTCATGCAAAATTCAACGTAACGCAGGGCAAAAACTTTGATAAAACGGGCTCAATTGGCCCATGGTTGGTGCGTTATACGGATGAAAGCCAGCTTGCGGACGTTAAGTTGGAGACCCGCGTGAACGGTGAAGTGCGCCAATCTGATCGCACTTCACGGATGATGTTTTCGTTTCGCAAAATCGTCGAGTATATCTCGACATTCACCACTTTGGCGCCGGGAGATGTGATTGTCACGGGCACACCTACGGGCGCGGGCGCACGGCTGGATCCGCCGGTTTGGTTGAAACCTGGAGATGTGGTTGAGGTCAGCGCCGAGGGTATTGGCACGCTGAGTAACACTGTCCAAGACGAGGTGATTGAATGACGCCGGAACAAATTCAGGCGGCGGCCGAGGCGCTGTTTAAAGCCGAACAAAACCGGCAACAGATCGCGATTTTGAGCGAGGCTCATCCAGAGATGACGCTGGCAGATGCCTACGCCGTTCAGGATGCTTTGGTGGCTTTGAAGGCATCGACGGCACAGCAGATCGGTTGGAAAATCGGCCTGACGTCACGGGCGATGCAGCAGGCGTTGCAGATTGAGACACCTGACAGCGGTGTGTTGTTTGACGACATGGTGTTTGAAAATGGCGGTGTGGTTCCAGCGGGACGGTTTATTGAGCCACGGGTCGAGGCGGAGATTGCATTTGTGATGAAAACACCGCTGCAAGGGGCTGATGTGACGCGCCAAGATGTGATTGACGCGACCGATTATGTCTGCCCAGCGCTCGAGATTTTGGACACGCGAATTTTGCGCGAAAACCCCGAAACAGGCGTGCGGCGACTGGTGCAGGATACCATATCTGACAATGCCGCGAATGCTGGTCTGGTGTTGGGTGACCAAAAAACCCCACCAGAAAGTGACATGCGCTGGATGGGGGCGATTGTTTCACTGGGCGGCGTGGTTGAGGAAACTGGTCTTGGCGCTGGCGTGTTGAACGATCCGGCGACGGGTATCGTTTGGTTGGTGCAACGGTTGGCTGAATTGGGGCAAGGTTTATCAAAGGGGCAAGTGGTTTTGTCGGGATCGTTCATTAGGCCCATCGAGTGCCCCGCTGGCAGTGTGATCAGCGCTGACTACGGTGCCTTCGGGACAGTATCGATCAAGTTCAACTAGGCCAATCAGCCCCCCACCATCAGCGGCATCAACACGACCTCGCTGTCGGGCTTGATCGGCGTAAACCACGCGTCCCGATAGATCGTGCCATCTATGGCCAATGACACCCCACGCTCGAATTGGGGTTTCAGACCGGGGTATCTGTGCTCCAATTGAGCCAGCACCTCTTTGAAATTTGAGGCCTCTATTTCGACCGTGGCCGCGCCGTTTGTGGCGGCACGTAGCGAGCCCCAAACGACGACTTGGACCATTTATCTACCCCTTTATGGTCTTTAGGATTTTGGGCGGTGACATTGGCAATTCGAACATCCGTTTGCCAATGGCCCGCGACACCCCATTCGAGAGTGCGGCCAAGGGCGGCACGATTGGCGTTTCGCCAACACCGCGCACACCGTAAGGGTGGCCGGGGTTCGGGATTTCCAAAATCACGGCCTCGATGGGCGGCAAATCTGAGGCAACCGGAATGCGGTAATCCAGAAATCCTGGATTTTGCAGCAGCCCGTCGTCGCCGTAGATGTATTCCTCATTCAGCGCCCAGCCGATGCCCTGGACGGCGCCGCCTTGCATTTGTCCCTCAACATAATCGGGGTTCACAGCCTTACCTGCATCCTGAAATACGGTGTAACGCAGGATGGTTGTGAAACCGGTTTCAGGGTCGATTTCCAGATCGACCAGATGCACACCAAAGCTGACGCCAGCGCCATTGGCGTTAACCTCGTGGTGGCCAGCGATTGGCCCGCCTGTGCTGTTGGCAATGGCGGCGATTTCGGCGATCGACATGGGTTCGAACGCGCCGGCATTTGGACCTGCAGGTTTTGCGAACCCGTCTTCCCAGATAACCGCGTCTTCATCAATGTCCCACAGTTTGGCAACACGGGCGCACATCTTTTGGATGGCGTCGCGGGCGGCTTTGATGGTGGCCAGACCGACAGCAAAGGTCACGCGGCTGCCATCGGTGATGTCGTTGTACCCAAGCGAGCTGGTGTCGGCGATGATCGTGCGCACGTGCTCATAGGGAATGCCCAATTCTTCAGCCGCCATTTGGCTGATCGAGGCGCGAGAGCCGCCGATATCGGGGTTGCCCTCAATGATGCCCACGGTGCCGTCGGCGTTCAGGTTCAGCGACACGCAAGTGTTGCCGCCGAAGTTGAACCAGAACCCGCAAGACAGGCCGCGGCCCTGATTTGGGCCAAGTGGGGCTGTGTAATGTGGATGGGCTTTGGCAGCCTCCAATGTGGCGACCAGACCGATCTCATCAAAGGTGGGGCCGTAGGATGATTTTGTGCCTTTGCGTGCGGCGTTTTTCAGACGCACGTCTAGTGGGTCGAGGTCCAGCTGTTGGCACAGCTCATCCACAACGCTTTCCACCGGATAGATAGCAACCGGTGCGCCGGGTGCGCGGTAGGCAGCCTGACGTGGACGGTTGGTCATAACGTTGAAACCTTCGGCCTGAACCGCATCCAGATCATAAGCGGCAAAGGCGCTCATCAATCCGAATTCGATGGTGCCACAGGGGAACGCGCCGCCCTGATAACGCAGCAACGCGTGGGCAGCCGTAATGCGCCCGTCTTTGGTCATGCCGATTTTGACGTCGGAATAGGACGAAATGGTTGGGCCGGTGGCCTTAAACACTTCGTCACGGGTCATGGTGATTTTAACGGGCTTGCCCGCTTTGCGCGACAAGGCCAGCGCGACGGGTTCAATGAACACCGTGGTTTTACCACCAAACCCGCCGCCAATTTCCGAGGCCGTGACCCGCAGTTGACTGGTCTCCATGCCTAGGAAATCAGCGCAAAGTTCGCGCACGAAATACTGGCCTTGGGTGCAGCACCAAAGGTCGGCTTTTCCGTCAGGGCCCATGGTGGCCAGACAGGCGTGGGGCTCGATATAACCCTGATGGGTGGCGGCGGTTTTGAAGCTGCGTTCAATAACCAGATCGGCCTTGGCAAAACCTGCGTCCAGATCGCCGTGGCCAAAGCTCATTTGGTGGGTGATGTTTTGTGATAGACCCGCAGGTGTGTCTGCGGCTTGGCGGCCCTCTTGCACAATAGGCGCGTCCGTTTTGATGGCGTCCTCAACTTCGGTGACGTGGGGCAGGACCTCATAGTCGACCTTGATCAACTTCAGTGCCTGTTTGGCGACCGTTGCGCTGATCGCGGCCACAGCAGCCACCGCGTGACCATCATAAAGCGCTTTGCCACGCGCCATACAATTGTCCAACGCATCTTGGTTGCCGGCGCTGCTGGCCTTGTCGAAATCGGCAGAAGTTATGACGGCTTTGACGCCGTTCAAGGCTTCGGCAGCCGAGGTGTCAATTGAAATGATCCGTGCGTGCGCGTGCGGGCTGCGTAAGATTTGGCCGATCAGCATGCCCGGTGCGGTTTTGTCTGCGCCAAACTGGGCGCGGCCTGTGACCTTGTCGACGCCATCAGGGCGTGGCACCCGTGTGCCGACAATTTTGAAATCGCGTTTGTTGTCCAAAGCCATCTTATGCTCCTCGCATTTCAGCTGCAGCGTCCATGACTGCATTTATGATTTTGTCATAGCCCGTGCAGCGGCACAGGTTTCCAGCCAACCAATACCGGACTTCCGTTTCAGTTGGGTCGGGGTTTTTCGCCAACAATGCTTTGGCGGCTACCAAAAAACCAGGGGTGCAAATGCCACATTGCAACGCGGCGTGATCAAGGAATTTCTGTTGCAGCGGGTGTAGCGTCTCTCCGTCGGCCATGCCTTCAATGGTTTCAACTTCTTGGCCTTCCGCCTCAGCGGCCAACACCAAGCAGGAACAAACCAGCCGCCCATTCATCGTGACGCTGCAAGCCCCGCAATCGCCGCTGCCGCAGCCTTCTTTTGCGCCGGTCATATCCAATCGGTCGCGCATGACATCCAGCAAAGTTTCTTGTGGCTCGCACAGGTATTCGACCTGATCGCCATTCAATGTGGTGGTGACGTGAATATTGCTCATGATGGGGCTCCTGCACGGGTGTGGGCGATTTTAGCGACGCGTTTGGCCAGCACTGCCACCACGTCTTTGCGAAACTCAACTGTGCCGCGTTTGTCGCTGATGGGGGTTGCGGCGGCGCTGCAGGCCGCGCCCATCGCATCAATGGCCGCGTCGTCCAGTTTGGTGCCGATCAGGCATTTGGCGGCTTCCTCCACCACCAAAACGGTGGCGGCTACAG
The DNA here is from genome assembly GCA_033851955.1 of Marinosulfonomonas sp. GTDB lineage: Bacteria > Pseudomonadota > Alphaproteobacteria > Rhodobacterales > Rhodobacteraceae > Profundibacter. Next base: position 120,912 of record JAWSVK010000010.1, on the reverse strand, counting down.
CGCCGATTGCCACGTGGGCCTCGTTGCAGATGCCGTTGTCATCCAATGCCAGCGAGACACCTGCTGAAACAACGGCAATGTCCATTTCGGTACGCGGTATAAACCTCAAATAGGCGTCTGAAGCGTTTGCAGGGCGCGCGGGCAACAAGATCGACGTCACAAATTCACCTTTGGCCAATGAATTGCGGCCCGGCGCGACGGGAATGTCCTGCACGGGGCAATCGCGTTCACCATCTGGCCCATTGATGCGGGCAATCGCTTGGGCGGCGATCATTGCGGGCACAGAGTCGGCGGCGGGCGAGGCGTTGCACAGGTTGCCAGCCATTGTTGCGCGGCCCTGTACTTGGGTCGAGCCGATCAATTCGAGCGCCTCGACCACACCGGGCCACAGGGCTTTGACGCCTGCATGTTCACCAAGTGCTGCACCTGAAACGGCGGCGCCAATCCGGTAACCACCGTCTTCTGACGTGATATCGTAAATGCCGTCGATGCGTTTGATATCAACCAGCAGATCTGGCTCGGCCAATCCGGCCTTAAGCTGGACAAGGATATCGCTGCCCCCAGCCAATATCTGGGACTGGCCAGGTTCGGCGGCCAGCAATCGGGTTGCTTCGGAAATGGAGGTGGGGGCGGCATATCGCATGGCGGTCGTATCCTTTTTGGGGTTAGGTTACTTAACTATGGAAATATTCCGGCGACAAGTGGGGAAATTTGCAATCGTGCCAAAATGCGTTTGGGGCGGCGCTATTCCCACTCCATTTGGGTGAATACTTGTTGGGCGTTGCGCCCCGCCAGTTGTTCAAAATTTTTCAAATAGGTAAAGGCGCTTTGGTCCACCTTGACGGACCCAATGATATCACCACCTTTTTCGATGTGGTCGGCCATTTTGGTGCGGATATTGACCAGGTAATCATAGGTATCACGTGTTGCCCCCGCCAGATCCGTGGGGGCACCGTGACCGGGTACGATGTGGGTTGGCGCAAGGGCTACCAAACTTTCAAAGCTTGCCAGCCACTGCGTCACGTCGGACTGGCCGCCAATGCCGAGAATACGCTCCATGTAGACAATGTCGCCGGCAAACAGGACCGAGCGGTCCGCCAACCAAACTGAGCTGTCGCCCGGCGTATGCGCGGGGCCGTTGTGATGCAGCTGCAGCGTGACTTCACCCATGGTCAGCGTATAGTCACTGGCGAATGTGATGTCGGCGTAGGCAGGCTCGGTTTTGGTCAGTGCATCAGTTCCGATCAGCGCGGCCAGACCTGACAGTTGCATTGACTGGCGATCAATGTGATCGGCAACGGCGGCCTCCGCAGCGATCACCTTTGCGCCTTGTTGTTGCCAATAGCTGTTGCCGATCCAGCGATGATCTTGGCCGCCGGTATTCACCACGTATTTCACAGGTTGATCGGTGATGTCCTTGATCACGGCGTGTAGGGCTTGAGCCCCTTTGTAACTGCCACCGGCATCCATCAAAACCGCGCCCACCTCTGTCACGACCAGCCCGAATGTGGCGTTGTTGCCCAAATTGTCAGGACTGCGCTGGCCCAAGGGGCCGACGATAGCGAATATGTTTTCCTCGACTTGGATCACATTCAGCGAGTCTGCATTGGCAGGAAATGTCAGGGCGATGATGAATGGTACGAATTTCACAGGCGTATCCTCGGCCAATCAGCCAAATAAGTGAACGGGAATGCGTCGGATCACATCCGCGGATTTACGAGCCCGCGCGAGGGTCCATGCACCCTGAATGGTCATCAATAGCAACTCAGAAGTCGCATCCGCCTCGGCTCTATCCATCCCCAATCGGCGACCGTGTTCTGCCGTTTGGGCGCTCCAACTGGTTAAAAGCTGGTCGGCATGGTCGCGAAACTTATCGTTGCCCGGTCCGTCAAACAGCATTGCGGAAATCGGGCAGGCTTGCCAATCGTCGCCAGATTCAAACAGCTTTGCCAGCTTATAACAAAATGTCGTGGCGCCGTCGGCAAATGTATCGGCGTCTTTAAACGAGACATCAATAATGCGGATCATGCCTGCGGACACCCAGCTGGCTGCTGCCATTGCCAAATCGGATTTGCCATCGGGAAAGTGATGATACAGCGAGCCTTTTGGGGATTTGCTATCGGCCAACACTTGAGCAAGGCCAGTGCCATGATAGCCCGTCCGGCGAAATAGACGGGCGGCATTTGAGATCAGGCGATCGCGGGTTGAGGTGGATTGGGTTTTCATAGGGCCGATTATATCGGGGCTAGACTGATTGGTCTAGTCGTGTTATTAGACCAATCAGTCTATTGATGAAAGGCAGCATGATGATACATAATTTGCAGATTGTGCCCCCTGCGGCGGTGGTCGAAACCGTTAAGTTTCGCGCTGATCGCGCGCAGCTGTCAGGCACTTTGCACCAACCCGCTGGCCCACCGAAGGCCGCTATCGTGTTGCATGGGGCCACAGGCGTGCCGCACCGTTATTATCGCCACTTTGCAGCGTGGTTGGCTGAGCAAGGATATGCTTGTCTCACCTATGATTACCGCGACTTTGGTGGCTCGGCGCAGGGGCATTTGAAACGATCAAGGGCGACGATGGCTGAGTGGGGTGTTCAGGACCAATCAGCGGCGCAAGCCTACGTCGAAGCCAGATTCCCGGAAGCGGCCCTGTGGGTCATTGGCCATTCTCTCGGCGGCTTGATGGTGCCATTTCAAGAAGGTGCAAGCCGGATTAAGCGCTTGATCACTGTCGCGAGCGGGCCCGTACATTTGCGCGATCATCCATGGCCATATCGCGGTGTGGCAGCCGCGTTTTGGTACGGGCCGGGGGCATGGGCGACGCGGCTGCTGGGGTATTTACCGGCCAAGGCTTTGCGCATTGGTGCGGATTTGCCTGCGGGTGTTTACTGGCAATGGCGGCGTTGGTGCACCACGCCGGGTTTTTACCTCGGAGACGTTGGGCGCGGTCTACCTGTGCCCGATTGGCGGGCGTTTTCGGGCGCCATGAAGGTGGTGGCGATGACGGATGACGCATTGGTGCCACCCGCAGTGGCTTGGCGTGGGATGCAGAACTATCCCGAAGCGCGCAAACGGCAATTGACCCTGCACCCCCAAGATTATGGGCTAAAGAATATTGGCCACATTGGCGCCTTCACGCCGCAAAATGCGGCGATCTGGCCCAGTTTGATTGCTGAGAATTAGCGCCTATGAAACTTAGCGGTTTTTGCGCCCCCTAGCCTCGCTTTGCGCCCGATTGTGATACATCGTGGTGGCTTTGCTGCGGGTGCGCGATTGGGCCAATGTTTCACTGTTGCGCACATCTTCGTGCAGCAGCTTTTGCCAACGGCGCAGACGATCTGGGTCAATCTGGCCCGCCGTTATTTCAGCCTGAATGGCGCATCCCGGCTCTGAAACATGGGCACAGTTTCGAAACCGGCATTGCTCTGCAAGCGTGGCGAGGTCGTTGAAGACTTCTTCGATCCCACCCGCAACGTCGGTCAACCGCAGCGCCCGCATCCCGGGGGTGTCCAGCAACCAACCACCATGTTGCGCCTGATAAAGGTGCCGAGCGGTGGTGGTGTGCCGGCCTTTTGCATCATCATCGCGGATACCCTGAGTGGCAATGCTTTCCCCCGTCAACGTGGCCGCTAACGTGGATTTCCCCACACCGGACGATCCCAACAGGGCAGCCGTTTGCCCATGCCGCCACCAATCTGTCAACTGGGCGGCTTGCGCCGAATCGCGGGCGTCAACAACCAAGACGGGTAGATCAGCCCCAAGCGACTGAGCTTTTTGCAGGTATTTGGCAGGGTCATCGCATAGATCAGGTTTGGTCAGCACACAGACAGGTTGGCAGCCAGCCGCACTCGCCAAGACCAAATAACGTTCCAGCCGTGCCAAATTGAAGTCACTGTTGCAAGATGTGACGATGAACAACACATCCACATTGGCTGCGATCATTTGTTCACGCGCATCTTCACCAGACGCGCGGCGGGACAGGGCCGTGGTACGTTCTAACCGCTCATGGATCAGACCGGTCTCATCGGTCAGAACCCAATCGCCAACGGTGACGGTTTGGGCATCATCTGGTTTGGCGATCAGCCGGATCTGGCCGGTTTCGCAAAGTGCGCTATAGGCGTTTTTATGCACCGAGGTGATGCGGGCAGGGGTGTAGGTTTCCAACTGCTCGATTGAGAGTTGCATCATGAAATGGGGCGACCAACCAAGGTCGGATAGAGAATATATCATTGAAATCTTCCTGTCAGGGAACAACGGGCGTTATCACACCGCAACAAGGCTGGCGTGGCGCAGAATGTTCAGGCAAAAAGGCGGGGCTGGCCCCGATCAGTCCTCTGCCTGAGGAAAACATGCGACAATCATAAAATTCCTCCTAGGTCAGCAAGGTTAGGTGAGAGGCTGAACACGACCCAAACGGATCTCGTTACGGTTGCTCCCTTCCGGGCCTGGCCGGGTTGGCGAGGCGCTCGCCCGCGCCAACCTCTCAAGGGTGTATTTAGGGGTTTCGATTGAGTCTTGCAAGGGGGCTTGGATATCAAGCAAAACGCCATGTGCCACTGTCGATCCCGTCAATCGTCCAGTCACCGATCCGGTAACGGATCAGGCGCAATGTCGGGTGACCGATCGCGGCGGTCATGCGGCGAACTTGACGGTTGCGGCCTTCAGATATGGTGATTTCGAGCCAAGAGTCAGGCACGGATTTACGATAGCGCACAGGCGGCGTGCGGGCCCAAAGGTTTTCGGGCGGGCCCATTATGGCCACTTTGGCAGGGCGGGTCATGCCGTCTTTCAGCAGTACCCCTTCGCGCAGGGATTGCAGAGCGACGGCATCGGGAACGCCCTCAACCTGCACCCAATATGTTTTGGCCATCTTGTGTTTTGGGTCGCTGATTTTGGCTTGCAAACGGCCATTGTCCGTCAAGACCAACAAGCCTTCGCTGTCTTTGTCCAACCGGCCCGCCGCATAAACTTTGGGCACCTCAATGAACGCGGACAGGGTTTTGCGGCTGCCACCAGAATCGGTGAACTGTGACAAAACATCGAAGGGTTTGTTGAACAGGATCAGCTTTGCTTCGCTCACAGCAATTCAGCCTCCATTTCATCGATGATCTGACTGAAGAACGCTGTTAGGCGTGATGAAGGTTGGCGGATCACATAGCTCTCGGCATGCGGATCTGGGGCGGTGATGTTGCTGCCCGAAAGCTGCTCAATCACCGCATGGCCACAGAATGGCACGTAGGATTCGGAATAACCGCCTTCATGCACCATGACCAGTTTACCATCGCAGATTTCATCCGCTGCTATCATCATTTTCGCCGTCATTTGGCGAAAGGTATCAGCGGTGCACAGCATCCGGCCCAGCGGGTCATCAATCGCCGGATCATAGCCGCAAGCGATGATGATGACGTCAGGGTTGAAGGCAGCCAACGCGGGCGTGACGAGTCTGTCGATCACCTCAAGATAGGTTGCATGACCCACGCCCGCAGGTAAAGGGATGTTCATGTTGCATCCAACACCCACGCCCTCTCCACGGTCCGTGATTGCGCCGGTGTCCAATGGATAGTTTCGATCTTGGTGCAGGCTGATGGCCAGCACATCGTCGCGATCATAGAAAATGGCTTCGGTGCCGTTGCCGTGGTGCACGTCCCAATCCACAATGGCCACTTTCTGACACAACCCGTCGGCCAGTGCGGCCTCGATGGCGATGGCGATATTGGCCAACAAGCAAAACCCGTTCGGGAAATCTGGCAGGCAATGGTGGCCGGGAGGGCGGGACAGGGCATAGGCGTTGTCACATTGCCCCGTTAACACTGCCTGCAACGCGCCCTTGGCCAAGCCTGCTGACAATGCTGCGATCTCGTATCCGTCCTGCGCAAAAGGCGCGCGCAACCCGATTTCACCGCCGCCATTGTCTGACATCTCTTTGAATTGTTTCAAGTACTCTTGCGAATGAACGCGCGCCAAATCTTGATCGGTGGCGGCGGGTGCGGTCGTCGCGTCCACTTCCTTGATCAACCCCGTCACGTCCATCAGGTTTTTCAGCCGCCGTTTGCTCTCGGCGGTTTCGGGCAGCCCGCCAGCCACCATCGGCTGCACCAACCCACCGGTCGGCATCCTGGATGCGTAATTTCCACCAGTGTGCCAAAAACACTTTTCGTCCCAGAAAAAACCAGTGGTCATATGCGGCGCTCCATTTTGTTCTGCTAGGCTGACCATAGGGGAAATGTTGGGCCAGTATCCAGCCTCATTTACAATGGATATTTTGTGACGGGATGTGCATAGTATGACCAGAACAAGGAGCATCATTACCGTGGAAAAAGGCGGGCTTTCGAATTTGGCGGTTGCAGGAACGCAAATCACAGTGCGGGTGACGCCCAAGGCATCGCGCATGCGTATCACTTATCTTGAAGGCGAAATACGCGTATTTGTCACCACAGTGCCCGAGGGAGGAAAGGCCACCAAGGATGTGGTCAAACTGCTGGCCCATGCACTGGGTATCCCAAAGTCGCGGTTGAAATTGCTGCGTGGGATCACATCCCGCGACAAGGTGTTTGGCATCGCGCCCTAGGGGGGTGTTCATTGGCCGGATCGGTGATAGGTTCGGGCCAAATTATGCTCTAAAACGACAACCCAAGGATACCTAAATGCGTAATACCGTGATGGCAATTTTGGTCTTAGCCCTTTCAGGCTGTGTCACACCCAGCGAAACTGATCCGAAGGTAATTGCGCATGAGAAAATCACCACGGCCTCGGTAAAGCCCCCGACCGTGCAAAGTGTGTCTGAGCGCAGTTTCATGGCTGTGGTTCATCAGATGGAACCGATTGCTGAACGTGAATGCCGGGCCCGCACAACGGCCACGAATTGCAATTTCAAAATTGTGGTCGACAATCGCGCTGATCGGCGCCCGAACGCCCACCAAACTCAGGACAAACATGGCCGGCCTGTGATTACCTTTGCGCTAACCCTGATCACAGCGGCCCGCAACCAGCATGAATTGGCGGTTGTTTTGGGTCACGAGTTTGCACACCACATTAAGGGCCATGTTCCCAAAGGCCGTGACAGTGCTGCTGAGGGGGCTGTGATTGGCAGTCTTATGGCGGCAGAACATGGGGCCGGAGCGGCCGATATCGCAAAAGCAACCAAGCTTGGCCGTCTCATTGGCGAGCGTCGATACTCAAAAGAGTTTGAGCTAGAAGCGGATGCTTTGGGTACAATTCTCACAGTGCGTTCCGGGTATGATGCGCTGATCGGCGTGAAATATTTCACCCGAATTCCAGATCCCGGCAATCGCTATCTTGGCTCGCACCCGCCCAACGCCAAGCGCATTGCCATCGTGCGCCGCACCGTTGCCAAAATGTAGGCCGCTACGGTGCATCAGTTCGAGAATGTTGTGTCCGATAAGGGGTCGAAATACGCTGTCAGCGGTGGCCCTGTGGCAGATCAAGACGATGCCAAAGCGTTTTTGCGGGTGCTCAAACGCAAGAAGAAATACGCGCGAGCAACACATAATTCTTGGGCGGCGTTGTTTCGCAACGCGTCGGGTGTTTTGATCCCCGTCAAGAATGATGATGGCGAGAGCGGGGCGGGCAATATGATTTTGCGTAATCTGGAGCGCGAAGGGCTTGAGGACCATATCATCGTGGTGACGCGTTGGTATGGGGGCGTGCATTTGGGCGGTGATCGGTTTCGTCATGTGCAGACTTGCGTAAGGCACTATTTGGATCGTTGGAAGGAAGATTGATGGGTGATGTTATCGTCGTGACGGGGGCAACAAGCGGCTTGGGCTTGGCGTTGATTCCCGCGTTGAAAGCCGCGGGGTTCACACCCATTCTGACGGGACGCAATGCGGATAAAGTGGCGGTTGCTTCGGCTGAGTTGGGCGTGGCGGGGTATCAGTTGGATGTTTCGGACGCGGGCGCGATTGAGGCGGTCGTGGCGCAGATTTCGGTGGATCACGGGCCGGTGGCCGGGCTGATCAACAACGCAGGAATTTGGCTCGAGGGTGAATTTGAGAGTTATGAACCTGCCGCCATTCAGGCGGTGATCGACACCAACACAACGGGTACCATTTTAGTGACCCACGCGGTGCTGCCCAGTATGATTTCAAAAGGGCGCGGCACGGTGATCAATGTGGTTTCAACCGGAGCGCTTTACTGCCGAAAAATGATCAGCGTCTATTCTGCAAGCAAATGGGCGATCCGCGGATTTACGGGGTGCCTTGAGGTTGAATGCGCCCCCAAAGGTGTGCGGGTGATGGGTTTTTACCCCGGCAAGATTTCAACAAACATGTATGAAACCGCAGGGGTCGGGCGGAGTTTAGAGATGGCGATGATGCCAGCGCAAGGGGCGGCGATGGTGGTGACGATGCTGCGAGACGAGGGCATGGTTTGGGGGCAGGTCAGTGGCCGCGCGATTACGGACTATTTGTAAATTGACGGCGTGCTCGTCGCTCCCTGACGGGCGCTTCTCGCTATGGCGAAGAAAGCCGCAAGGCTTGATGAGCGGACCCGTCTACCAGAACCAAAACACCATATCATCCGGTGGCAAACAGATTTCATCATTGCACGCCTGCAATGTCAGACGTACCTGCATTGGTGTTGTTTCTCCCATTGGCACTGTCAACACAAATGCCTTTTCATAAAGTGACAGCGGAACCGCGCTAAACCCCAGTTCTTTTACCTCGGCGACCGGATAGGCATCCCCATCAACAGGCACACCCGCCACCGTCAATTTCATGCCGATCAGATGTTCCTCCAGCGGTTTATGCGCGTTTAGGTGCCATCCCTCGCGCAGATCCACCGTTAGATGCAATTCCCCACTATTGGCGTCTTTTGATGCAAACACCCGAACCGCGCCGCCGTTTGACACTTGCATCGCCCCAGTTGACCCGCAGCACAACGCCTCTAAAGCGGTCAAAATTGCTGCACGTTGCTGTGGCGAATTGATCGCGTCAATTGCTAAAGCTGCAGCCAATTTTGGTGCGGCCCCGCCAACCCGCGCAAACCGTCGATCCAATTGGGTCAACAACGCCAAGGCCTGTGCATTGCCTGATGCGACTTCACTGTCATTCAAGGGGCGAAATGGCCCCAAACCAACGGCGCTCGCGTTCATCCGCATCGCTTGCTCAACGTCCGCGAATAGGCGCAGAATATCGTTCGCCAGTTGATCCGCCTCTTGCAACCAATCAAGGCCATCATGATCGGTGTAATCATATATCGCGATCAATGCCCTCCCTAGGGCCGCATAGTCGACCAGCTGTGCGTCAATATCAGCATGGCCCTCATACCAAATACGTTTCAACCCGTCGTCCGATTGTAATTCTCGCGACAAAAAAGCGGCGGCTTGAGTCGCGGCCTGCGCATAATCGGGCCGACCTAAAACCATCGAAGCCTCGGCCAATGTCGAGATCATTTCTGCATTCCATGCCACGATTATTTTCGTGTCTTTGATCGGAGTCTTACGGCTTGTACGCGACAGCCGCAAAGCTTCTAACGACGCGTTGAACTGATCCGGTTCGGATGGAAAACCCGATAGATGTAGCACGTTAGACCCTTCAAATTCACCGTCCTCAACAACATTGAAAGCGTGTGAAAACGTTGCGGCTTTGGCTCCCAAGACACTGCTGATTTGCGCGGGGGTCCATGCGTAAAACACCCCCTCAACCCGTGCGCCAGATGCGTCCAAAGAATCCGCATCTTCTGCTGCATAAAACACGCCTTCTGGACTGCGCATATCACGCAAAACATAGTCAAACGTACGGGTGGCAGCGCGGGCGTATTCGGGGTTTCCGGTGGCGGAATAGGCCCGCAACAAGACCCGCCCGATCAGCGCTTGATTATACAGCATTTTTTCAAAATGCGGGATATTCCATTCAGGATCAGTGGCATAGCGGTGAAATCCGCCGCCGACATGATCGTGCATACCACCCTTGACGATGCCGTCCAAAGTCAGCGTCACGGCCTCTAACAGCTTGCTGTCTCCCGTGCGGGTTGCTTGATCTAACAAGAACAACAACACGTTTTCACGCGGGAATTTTGGGGCCGTGCCAAAGCCTCCGTTGAATGGGTCCAGATTGGCCAGCATGTCGGTTGCTGCCGCGTTGATATCGGCGCTGGAAACCTCGCCCAATAGGGCGGTTTGGTCCAGATAGTCGCGCAGGTTTTGGGCGGTGGTAAAGGCTTGGGCGCGCAGGGCCGCGTTGTTGTCGCGCCAAACCTCGGTGATTTCGGTTATCGCTTGCAAAAAGGCATCCGGCGGGAAGTAGGTTCCGGCGTAAAACGGCTCGGCATCGGGGGTTAGAAAGACGCTGTTGGGCCAGCCCGAAGCGCCGGTTAGGGACGAGGTGACAATGCTGAATTGTTCGTCCAGATCAGGGCGGCGCTCGCGGTCGATTTTGATGTTGACGAAGTGGGTGTTCAAAAAGGTGGCGATGGCGGGATCCATGAAACTTTCGTCGCGCATGACGTGGCACCAATGGCAGGAGGAATAGCCGATCGAGATGAAAATCATCTTGTCCTCATCGCGGGCTTTTTGCAGTGCCACGTCGCTCCACGGGTACCAGTCGACAGGGTTGTCGGCGTGCTGTTGCAGATACAATGAGGATTCATTTGCCAGCCGATTTTCGGCTATGGCTTGGCTGGCGAACAGGGTTAGGATGAGGGCTGTGATGAGGCGCATATTCGGTCCCGAAATGGTGTTTCAGTTAGCATAGCGATGGTGGGTTGGGTTGTCAGTTGACGTTTGGGTGAGGAGGAGATCAGAGCATACGAGTTTTGACGGGGTGCTGCGGTTGTACCCAGCCTCGTAAATTTGCAAAAATGACAGCGCCCGACCGCCCCATGGCGGGCGCTTTTGCGAGGGTTGGATACGTGGTGACGTCTGTGGAGAAACGGGTGTTACGAGTTTGGCGAGGCCGCACTCTGCGCCCACCCGGTCGGGCGCTGACATTTTTGCAAAATTACGAGAGATTTGAGAACCAAATTACGCACTACAGTATCAGTCGGCATCCCTGAACTGAGCTACTTAAAGATTGGGTGTTGGCGTTGTCCTGCGTCCCATAAGGCTAATTTGAATGCGTTTAATACACTTGGGATGTTGAAAAATCTAATATACCTGTCGACTTCCCTTTTTTGTTCGCCGAAATCAACAGCGAGATAATTTGATGTGGTCCCTTTAATAAATGCTTCCCACGGAATTAAGAGGAACGTAGCAAAACACTCGGCTTCGACCTCCTCAATCGTGTCGATCACTTGTTCGATTTGTTCGTCCGATCCGATCATATCACAAGCATTTTTAGCCAATTCCTGAGGTGCAAATACAATTTTCTGATCCGATGTGAGTTGTTCGCCGTGGAGGAAATGGTGGCCGATTTCATGACAAATTACGTGGCGAAAAAAGTGCACCCCGTTTAGGGCATTTTGAAATCTTGTTTCTTCCATCAGCACTGTATGCCCGTCAGAGTCGCCAATAATACAAGCGAATGCGCCACTAAGATGGCTTGGTAGCTGTTCAAATATCATATAGTCAAACAACTCGTCGTTTACTGACAGCACTTGTAATGCTTTGCCGACATCTAGCTTCTCAATGTCTGGGCATATAGTTCGCCGCAGGTTTAGCGTTTGCATAGCTATCTCTGCAAATCTTTCAGGCGTTAGGCTTGGGCGCTTATGTTTTCTAGTTTTAAGTGTTCGCTTCTGATTTGCCTTAGTCTTGTTAGATGAGAAGCATAGAGTTTCAACCCGCTCACCAGTTTCACGTTCTAGTATTTGCTGGATAAGCGCTGCGGTTTTTGGTGATATTTTGTGGCCAAACTGTTCAAACATTACCTGCAAAGGTGGATGAGTGTTTTCATGACCGGATCGTTTTCTCAATCCATTTGAGAAAGTTGCAAGTTTTCTAATTTCATGCGCTTCTTCTCCCGAACAGTTGAGCGCTTTGATATATATTCGAAGCACATCATCGCTAATATTGGAGCGTTGGTTCTCAATATTGCTAATTCGGGAAAGTGACATTCCAGTTCTTTCTGAAAAAGTAGTCTGAGAAATGCTGTGCTTTACGCGAAGCACTTCACTATATTTACCGAACGCAGACCGCATTTTATTATCCTCACTTGGGTGTATTACCCCCACTTAACCAATTATTGGTGAAGTTGCAAGGTGTAGCGTTGTCCGACAATGTTGCCCATAAATGTGGTAGGCGTTTAATTGATCTTGCCGCCCAGGGCTTCGCCCGTAAGCTCCTAGAAACGATCCCCCAGATCGTTTCCTTAACGGAGCTTACCCCACAAATCATACTCCCCCGCCTCATCCACTTCGGCCGTCACGATGTCCCCCACAGACACCCCCTCAAACCCCTCGTCAATGAACAGGTTCCCGTCGATCTCGGGCGCGTCCGCCATGGTCCGGCAGGTCGCCGCGTCCTCATCCACCTCATCCACAATCACGTCCACCACGCGCCCGACCTTGGCGGCCAGTTTGGCCTCCGAAATTGCCTGCGCTTTGATCATGAACCGTTCCCAGCGCTCTTGTTTGACCTCGTCTGGCACGTGGTCTGGCAGAGCGTTGGAACGGGCCCCCGCGACGTTCTCATACTGAAAACAGCCGATGCGATCCAACTGCGCCTCGTCCATCCAGTTCAATAAGGTTTGGAACTCGGCCTCGGTTTCACCCGGATACCCAACAATAAACGTCGAGCGCAGGGTGATGTCGGGGCAGATGTCGCGCCACGCTGCGATTTCGTCTAGGGTTTTGGCCCCCGTGGCGGGCCGCGCCATGCGGCGGATCACATCAGGGTGGGCGTGTTGAAACGGGATGTCCAGATAGGGCAGGATCAGCCCATCGGCCATCAACGGGATCAGGTCGCGCACATGCGGATACGGATAGACGTAGTGCAGCCGCACCCATGCGCCCAATGATCCCAGATCGCGTGCCAGATCGGTGATATGGGCGCGGTGGCCTTTGTCTTCGGCGTATTTGATGTCGAGCCCGTAGGCCGAGGTGTCTTGCGAAATCACCAGCAGTTCTTTGACGCCTGCTGTGACCAACCGTTCAGCCTCTCGCATCACCGCGTGCGCGGGGCGGGACGCGAGGCGGCCGCGCATATCGGGGATGATGCAGAATTTGCACTTGTGGTTACAGCCCTCCGAGATTTTTAGATAGCTGTAGTGGCGCGGGGTCAGCGACACGCCGGAGGCTGGCAAAAGGTCGATGAACGGGTCGGGGCTGGGCGGCACGGCCTCATGCACGGCGTCCAGCACTTGTTCGTATTGATGCGGGCCTGTGACGGCGAGGATTTGCGGGTGGTGCTCGCGGATGTAGTCGGGCTCGGCCCCTAGGCAGCCGGTGACGATGACACGGCCATTGGCGTTTAGGGCTTCGCCGATGGCGTCCAAGCTCTCGGCCTTGGCGGAGTCCAGAAACCCGCAGGTGTTGACGATCACCGCATCGGCGCCGGCGTAATCGGGCGAAATCGCGTAGCCCTCGGCGCGCAGGCGGGTCAGGATACGCTCGCTGTCGACCAAGGCTTTGGGGCAACCCAGCGACACCATGCCGATTTTGGGCTGGCCGTCGCGGGATGGCTCGCTGAATTTGGCACGTGGGGCCAAGTCGGGGCGGAGGTTTGGGGGATTCTGGCTCATATCGCGCTGTATAGGGGATGGGGTGGTTTAGGGGAAGCGGGCTTGTGCGGGGCAGGGTGAAAACGCATGGTTGGAGTGAGGGAATTCTATTTATGATTGAGTCGTATCGGCCGAGTTTGGAAGAGATTGAGGGGAAGGTGCCGTGGAGCGCGGCGGAAGAGCGTTTGCTTGAAGCGTGTGGAACGGGGGAGTTTGCGTGGTTTGGCAATGAGCGGCCAACGGAGGGCCGTGATGAAAACACCATCCGCGCCGGATTGATCCGGCACATTCTGCTTGGTGGCTGTGATAAGGTGCAGGTGCATGCTAAAGGCGTGCAGATACAGGGCGGTTGGGTCACGGATGTGTTGGATTTGCAGGCTTGCGAGAGCTCGTTAGATTTGTTTCTAAAGGATTGCCACATCTGCGAGCGACCAAATTTACGAGATGCGCGGTTAGGGTCGGTGACGTTGCCGGGCAGTGAAGTGCCGGGTTTGGATGCACATCGGTTGAAAGTGACACGTGACGTGCTTTTGAGTGCAAAGTTCAAATCAAAGGGCACTGTGAATCTGATCTCCGCTGAAATTGGCGGGGCGCTGTCCTGTAGTGACGGCACATTTGACGGTGCGGGCGGTGAGGCGCTGAACTGTGATGCGATGACGGTTGGGGCGGATGTTTTTCTGCGTGGCGGGTTCACGGCCACGGGGCAGGTGGATTTGACGGGGGCAAGTATCAAGGGGCAGCTTGACTGTAGTAATGGCTCCTTTGACGCAGAGGAATATATTGCGTTGAACTGTGACGCTATGGTCGTTGGGGCAGATGTTTTCCTAAGTGATGGGTTCACGGCGGCAGGGCAGGTGAATTTGGCGGGGCATGTATCAAGGGGCAGCTTGATTGTAGTGATGGCTTCTTTAATAGACCGGACGATATCGCGTTGGCATGTCATGCGATGACGGTTGGGGCAGATGTTTTTATGAATGATGGGTTCACGGCTACGGGAGGGGTGAATTTGATGCGGGCGCAAATCACGGGAGATTTGCGGTGTGCGAATGCTGAATTCAACGGTGATCTGGATTGTGAAGGTATGAAGGTTGGCGGTGGGATGTATTGGCAGGATGTGGCGACCTCCCCAAGGATTATTAATTTAACCGATGCCTATGTTGGGGCTTTGCAGGATGATGTGGAGAGTTGGCAGAGGTGTTTATTGCCAGTCTTGAATGGGTTTCGCTATGACCGGATTATTAGCGAAGTTACAGTACGCGAACGGCTGGCATGGTTAGGACGTAAATTTGAACGGCAAATCATCGCGGCTGTGCAGACGGATGGGGAGCCTCTGCCTTGGTTGTCAAAACAAGGTGACAAAAAGTTTGATCCACAACCCTATTCGCAATTGGCTACAACCCTACGGGCGCAGGGTAACGTGAGCGGCGCTGGGCGGGTGTTGATGGAGCGGGAAAAGCGGTTGCGGCGTGCTGGGTATTTGCGGGCGCAAGCAGGGCTGGATGGATATGCATCATCAATCATGCCTTCGATACAGGCAACCTTGAAGTTACCTTTTGATGGGCTGTTTGGGTTGGTGTTTGGTTATGGGCATCGACCTATGCGGGCCTTTGTGGCGGTGTTCCTGATTTGGTTGTCTTGTTTCTGGCTCTACGGAGCCGCTTTTAACGCCGGACAAATGGCGCCGAATTCGGATGTGGTTTTGACTTCGGCTGAGTGGTTGAATGCGGCGGAAAAGGGTTGCTCTACGGTGAAAGAAGCGGGCTGCGATATGCCTTTGCATTTGTGGAACATCACCGACACTGCCACCGACTATGAGACCTTCAATCGTGGGCTATACGCGCTGGACCTGTTTGTGCCGTTGGATGCTTTGGGGCAGGAGAATGCTTGGGCGCCGTCAAAAGATAGGGGGGCGCTGGGCTGGTGGGCTTATTATATGCGCTGGGTTGTGCAGATGGCGGGTTGGGTCATAACAGCCGTGGGGGCTGCGGCTTTGACGGGGGTTATAGGGCGCAAGGAATAGGCCGGATTTGCCAGCGTCAATTTGTAATCTGGAGTTTGCGCGGGGGCGCTGATATGCTTGCGGGTAACGGCGCGTTTGTGCCGAGGTTGAACAAGGATTTGCGATCATGACTGCCACCAGCCAATTTGATATTGTTATAATAGGGGCTGGGCCTGCGGGGCTATCTTTGGCGCGCAGCCTGTCTGGCAGCAGCCTACAAATCGGCATTGTTGAGATGCACGGCGAGGCGACGCTGGCCAACCCACCCGAGGATGGCCGCGATATTGCATTGACGCATACCTCGGAAAAGCTGATGCATGATTTGGGGATGTGGGCGCATATTCCGCAAGACCAGATTGGCACGATCCGGGACGCCAAAGTGGTCAACGGTAAATCGCCCTTTGCCCTGCATTTTGACAGCACTGGCAGCGGCGCTGACTATTTGGGCCGCATTGTGCCGAACCATTTGATCCGTCAATCCGCCTATAATGTGGTCAAGGATCAAGCCAACGTCACCTTGATTTGCGACAGCGAGGTT
Source organism: Marinosulfonomonas sp. (assembly GCA_033851955.1). Lineage (GTDB taxonomy): Bacteria > Pseudomonadota > Alphaproteobacteria > Rhodobacterales > Rhodobacteraceae > Profundibacter. The sequence continues at coordinate 104,760 of JAWSVK010000010.1, read as the reverse complement.
ACCAGCGTCGAGACCAACACCACGCAAGGGCGGGTTGGGTTAAAAGACGGCACCATGCTGCAAGCGGCTCTTGTGGTGGCGGCGGACAGTCGATTTTCCGGCACCCGTCGCAAGATGGGCATTCCGGCCAACAGTCTGGATTTTGGCCGTGTTGTGATTGTTTGTGAAATGGAGCATGAATTGCCCCACAACGACACCGCGACCGAGTGTTTTCATTTTGACCAAACGCTGGCGATTCTGCCGATGTATGGCAATAAGTCGAGCGTCGTGGTAACCTTGCCCAGTGCCGATGCTGAGGCTGTGATGAACATGGATCCACAGAACTTTGCCGATGACATTTCGCAGCGCTTTGGCGGTTCATTGGGTAAAATGACGCTGGTGACGAAACGCCACCCCTATCCGCTAGTAGGGGTGCTGGCCAAGCAATTCGTTGCCACGCGGTTTGCGCTGGTGGGGGACGCGGCTGTTGGGATGCATCCGGTGACGGCGCATGGGTTCAATCTGGGACTAAGTGGGGCCAAGCTGTTGGCGGATCAGATCATCGAGGCCGAGCGCAATATGACCGACATCGGGGCGACTGCTGGTCTGAAACGCTACGAGGCCGCACACCGTCGCGTGGTGTTGCCGCTTTATCATGGTACCAATGCTTTGGTGAAGCTATACACTGACACTTCGGTGCCAGCGCGGATTTTGCGGGACGCGGCTTTGCGGGTGGGCAGCTTTCTACCGCCAGTGAAAAAGCGGATTTTACATCAACTGACCCATATTGAGCGCCACGCCAGATAAGATACTGGCCGCAGGCCCAGACGGTTGAAAATTGAATTTCATTGCAGAATGTAACAATTCAAGCCGTCTCGGGGTGAATGGGGATTCAAATGGAATGCAAATTGCTTTAGCGTAAAGACAAGGTTTGTTTTCACGCGGGAGAAATATTGTGCGTTTACTGCTTCGGTTCATCCTCGTTTTATTCGTGTTGGTCGTTGTGGCCGTGGCTGCTTTGTTGTTGATGCCGGGCGATAAGATTGCCCAGTTCGCTGAAGAGCAGTTCGAAGACGCGACGGGGCGCGCCATAACAATTGGCGGCGATGTGCGCACATCAATCTATCCGATTTTGGGGGTGCGCACGGGGGCGATCAGCATTGCCAACGCGGCTTGGTCTGACGCAGGGCCGATGTTGCAGGCAGACGGGATGAGCATCGGGGTTGACCTGATGGCGCTTTTGAACGGTGATGTGAAAATCAAAAAGGTTGAGGTGATAGCGCCCAAAATCTTGTTGGAGGTGACCAAAGATGGTCGCGCCAACTGGGACATGGCCACCAGTGCTGGTGCTGGTAGTGGCGGGGCTGCAGAGACTGATGCGGGTGGTGTACCCGCTTTTTCGCTGGGACGTGGTGTGGTTCGTGGTGGCAAATTGACCTTTGTAGATCGCGCCAGCGGAGAGACGTTTATCTTGAACGACATGGATGGTGAGTTGCGGCTGCCTACCTTTGCGGGCCGCGGCGATATGTCTGTGTCGGCGCGTTTGAACGGTCAGGCGATCTCGGCCATTGGCTATGTTGCCGCCTTTGACAGGTTTTTAAGCGGCGCGGTTAGCAAATTGTCAGCCAATGTGCAGATTGGCGGCAGCACAGTCAAATTTGATGGCAAAGGCGGGTTCTCGCCCTTGGCGGCGGATGGCGATGTGGTGGCAGATCTTGCCGATATGGCAGCGCTGTTTGGGGCCATCAACATGGCGGCGCCCGATTTGCCAAAAGGTATGGGGCGGGTAGCAAATATTACCGGTAAGATCACCTATACGACCGAGGGCACCGCCCATTTGCGCGGCGGCGTGATTAAGCTGGACCAAAACGAGTTTTCGGGCGGAGCGGATGTGTTTTTGGACGGTGAACGCCCGCGCCTTAAAGCAAATCTGAGCGCCAATGCGTTGGATTTTTCGGTACTGGCCGCCAGCGTGGATGACAGCGGCCAAAGCGTCGAAACGGCCCAAGGATGGTCGACGGATGTGATCGATGTCAGTGGTTTGTCAGCCCTAGACGCGGATGTCTCGCTGGTGGCCAAATCGATCAATCTGGGAACGGTGCAGTTGGGAAAGACCAATGTGAATGCCAAGCTGGATCGCTCACGTCTCGTGTTTGCCCTAAAAAGGGTGGAAACTTATCAGGGCGTGATCAAGGGCAAGTTCGTGGTGAACGGACGCGGTGGGTTGTCAGTGGGCGGCAATTTGACAGCAACCGGGCTGGCGATGACACCTCTGCTGCGCGATCTGGCAGATTATGAGCGTCTGGTCGGCGTTGGCGACATGCATCTAAAGTTTTTGGGTGTGGGCAATACGATGGATGCAATCATGCATAGCCTGTCTGGCAACGGGTCATTCAAGCTGGGGCAGGGAGAGATTCTGGGGCTCGATTTGGCGGGGATGTTGCGAAATCTGGATGCTTCTTATCGTGGTTCTGGGCAGAAAACTGTGTTCAACTCTGTTGGGGCAAGCTTCACCATGAAGGATGGCGTGTTGCACAATGAAGATTTGTCGCTGATCGCACCTTTGGCCAAGGCGCTGGGCGCTGGCGACATTGGCATTGGGACGCAAACGTTGAAATATCGGGTCAATCCGGTGGCGCTGACGTCGGCGGATGGCACTGGCGGGATATCGGTGCCAGTGCTGATATCGGGCACATGGGCTGACCCGAAATTCCGTCCCGATTTACAGGCTTTGATTGACCAAAACCTGGCAGACGAAAAAGCAGCGCTAGAGGCGAAAATCGCTGCCGAAAAAGCAGCTGCAGAGGCGCGATTGCAAGCTAAGAAAGCCGAGCTTGAAGCGCGATTGGCGTCCGAGAAGGCGCAAGCGTTGCAGCGGGCACAAGAAGTTCTGGATGTCGAGGTTGAGGCCGGCGAAACCTTGGAGGATGCAGCGAAGCGCAAAGTGGAAGAAGAAGCCAAGCGTGGGTTGTTGAACCTACTGGGTAACTGAGCTACTCCCCAAAGATTGGACAGTATCTGGCGTGATTTAAGCTACTCTTTGCATTTGCTGATCAGGTTTGGTTGTTTCATTTCTCTGCCAATAGACCACAGCAGGTGGTTTTCCACCATGGGCAGAATGTGGTCGTTTGTGGTTGTAGAATTTCATCCACTTTTTGATCCCAGCTTTTGCTTCTGAGCCACTGTCCCAAGCATGCAAATAGACACACTCGTATTTCATTGACCGCCAAAGCCGCTCGATGAATATATTGTCGAGGAAGCGGCCCTTGCCATCCATCGATATTTTGATGCCAGCGCGCTTCAACCTGTCCGTCCAAACAAAGGACGTGAACTGGCTGCCCTGATCCGTGTTGAAGATTTCTGGCGCACCGAAGCGATGGATGGCCTCGTTCAGAGCCTCAACACAGAAACCGGCCTCCAGCGTATTCGAGATACGCCAAGCCAGCACTTTACGCGTGTGCCAGTCCATGATTGCCACCAGGTAGAGGAAGCCGCGGCGCATCGGCAGATAGGTGATGTCGGCGCACCAGACCTGGTTGGGGCGATCCACGCGCAGCCCTCGCAACAGGTAGGGGCAAATCTTGTGGCCCTTCGCCGCCTTGCTCGTATTGGGCTTCTGGTAGATCGGCATCAACCCCATAAGTCGCATCAAACGGCGGATGCGTTTTTCGTTTACCAAATGGCCCTCGTTGCGCAGGTCACAAGCCATCTGGCGGACACCATAAAACGGCGTCTCTAGAAACTGCTTATCAATCAGCCGCATCAGATCAAGGTTCATCTCGCTCTCGCCCTTCGGTTCATAGTAAAATGAAGATCGCGAGATCGACAGCAATGCGCATTGCTTGCCAACTGACAGGTTTGGGGTGTTTGGCTCAATCATATCCCGCCTCACTTGCCGGTCCAGGGTTTGAGCTTTCTGGCCAAAAAATCATTGGCGACGGCCAACTCCCCGATTTTAGCGTGCAGATCTTTGACCTGCTCTTCGTTAACTTCAGGTGCTTTCCGACCGCCGCGCTCAAACACGCCAGATGCACCCTCAAGTAAAGCCCGCTTCCATTGATGGATCATCGTTGGATGAACCCCAAACCGGGTCGCCAGCTCAGATACCGTTTCCTCGCCCTTTAGGGCTTCCAGAGCAACTTTGGCTTTAAATTCTGGGTGATGTTGTTTTCGTTTCGACATTTCTGATCTCCTTTGTGTGAAAATCAGCAAACAACAAATCGTAGCTTACGTCAGTGCCCGAATTTCGGGGGGTAGCTCAAACAATTAACGGGAAGATAGGTTCTGGCAAATGAATGTCATTTATTAGGTCCTGAACACCAGCAAAAGGAATGCGACCTTTCAGCCCCTTGTGGCGCCTGACGTGGCTGGTTATCTACGGCACATGTTTCGCATGATGAACGCTCTTTTCCTATCTCTGACGTTGGTTTTGACCAGTTACAGCTTGGCTGTGGCCCGTGGCCAAAGCCCTGATGTTGGAACTGATATGGTGATCTGCACGGGCGTTGGCATGATCACCATGACGATTGGGGCCGATGGCGAACCGACTGAAACCGCCCATATTTGCCCTGACGCTGTGTCACTGTTCGTGGCGACCCTAACGAAACAAGATATGCCAGCTCAAAGCTTTGCCATGCAATGGCGCGCACCTGTGCCAAAGACCTTGAACCTGCAGCGGCAACAAGTCCTTTCACCTTCAGCGCGTGGCCCACCCTTGGTCGTTTGAACCCAACCCAAAATCAAACGAAATACACAAATCCAAGGAGACTGATATGTCTTTCACCAAAACTATTCTGGCTGCCGTTGCGGCCTGCGCTCTTGCAATGCCAGCCATTGCAGGTGGCATTACCATCGAAGAACCTTACAGCCGTTCGGCCAGCCCAAATGCTAAAACGGGCGCTGCCTTCTTTGGCATTTTGAACCACACGGATCAAGACGACCGCCTGATCGGCGTCACGTCCGATGTTGCCAAACGGGTTGAACTGCACACCCATATTGAATCCGCTGACGGTGTGATGCAGATGCGCCAATCCGAAGATGGCTTTGCAGTCAAAGCGGGCGGCATGCATATGCTGCAACGGGGCGGCGATCATGTGATGTTCATGGGGCTGAACCGTCCCTTGGTGCAGGGAGAGGCCGTGACCCTGACACTGACGTTTGAGCATGCGGGCAACATCACCGTTGATATCCCCGTCGATTTGGAACGCAAGCCATCTGAAGGCATGATGAAAATGGAACATGCGATGCCCAAGGCCACAGACTAGGCTTTTTTGTGTTACAATATAAGCTGGAAACCCGCGCCCATCACACTGGCCGCGGGTTTTTTCTTGGGTTAGGCTATGGTGGTAACATCAAAGAGGCACCCTATGACCACCCGCATCCTGTTCGTTTGTCTTGGCAACATCTGCCGCTCGCCCGCTGCCGAGGCGGTGTTTTGTAGGTTGAGTAGAGAGGCTGGTTTAGACGTGCGTTTGGACAGCGCGGGGACAGCGGGTTACCACGTCGGCAATCCGCCTTATGGCCCAATGCAAGAAGCGGGCCGCGCTCGCGGATATGATCTGTCGCACCTTTGGGCACGTCAATTTGGCGCGGCTGATTTCGACGATTTTGATCTGCTGATCGGCATGGACAAGGACAACGTCGCGGATATGGAATCCAAACGCCCGAAGGAGAATGCAACGCCGATCCGACTGCTCACCGATTTTGCCCCTAAGGGCGGTGCCCGTGACATCCCTGATCCCTATTACACCCTCGATTTTGCGGGCGCGTTGGAATTGATCGAAGCAGCGAGTGCTGGATTGATTGATTGGCTGCAAAAGACCGAAGATGTGGAGAAACTGTAGTTCGCATCAGGCGCTAAACTGCGGTAATCAACTCCCGCAAATTGCGGCGGCCGTTGAGCCGAATTCTTTGTAGCGCTTCCAAAAGGCTTCTTTGCGGGCGTTGTCCGATTGGCGCACGTCCTGTGCCATTTGCGGGTCCTTAAAAAACTTGGCAGCCAACGTGCGGTCGCTGCGGGTCAACACGCGGTTGGCGGTCTTTTGAATGCAGCGGCACAGCGGACGCGATGCGGCGGTGCGGTCTGCTTTCAGACAGGCGCGCTGGATTTTACCTGCGGCGTTGGCGGTGGGGGCCGTTGCGGGAAGGGTCATTGCGGCAATAAATACCGCCAATAGAATGTGTTTCATGGTGCTTGCCTCTTGCCAAATGGGTGCCCCGATTATTCGAGTGTCACCCAAATCATGATATGCTCAGGCAACAGTATCGCTGATTCTGGTGCTCAATTCAATTCCCCAAACCATAGGGCAGGGAGGTGGGTGCAAATCCGCCGCAGTATGCGACGTAGGCTTTTATTGGACCGCCAGTTCTTCGGCCTCGGCAAGCGCAACCGGACGTCAAAATGTTTGAGAACCGGAAAAATGTTCGCCTTTTTCACGGGCGGCGTCATGATGCGGCCACAATTTTCAAACATTCTTAGGCAATAAATTCTTAACATTCTTGGTGCAATCTACCGATATGAAAATCTCTAAGCTATATAAACAAGCCGTATTTGTGCTTGCCTTGTTGGTTCTGGTCGTTGTGAGCGGCGGCCAAACGGTGGCGCGTGACACTAAACCCAAGATCCTGACAATGGGTGATTCCCTTTTGTCTGCGCATTCGATTTCAAAGCGCGCTGTGTCACATGCAGTTGGCAGGGCGCTTGGCGTAAAGGTTTCTGATCGCTCTGTTGCGGGCGCACGTATCATCTATGGGTTGCCAATTACCGGCGCGATGGGAATGAAAATTGCCAAGCAATATCGAACCGGAAAATGGGACTGGGTCATTTTGAATGGTGGCGGCAATGATTTGTGGTTTGGCTGTGGTTGTCACGCCTGCGAACGCAAGATTAATCGGTTGATTTCTGGTGATGGTAGGGGCGGAGAAATCCCTCGGCTGGTGTCGAATTTGCGCAGGACGGGTGCGCGGGTTATTTACGTCGGGTATCTGCGAAGCCCTGGTGTTGGCTCGCCGATTGAGAGCTGTAAAGATGACGGTGACGAGTTGGAGCGCCGCATAGACCAGATGGCCAAAGCTGATACTGGCGTCTATTTTCTTTCATTGGCGCAAATGGTGCCTTTTGGGGATCGATCTTTCCACGGGTTTGATATGATCCACCCCTCACTTAAGGCCAGCCGTGAAATTGGCAAACGGATTGCCGAAATTATCAGGCAGTAGGGGCGTTTTGGCACTTATATTGGTCTAAGTCGGGTTGGTTTTATGACTGCCCATTGACCATGCCATAAAACCCCCTCATATCCCTTTCCATGACAGATCTAGACAAAATCCGCAATTTTTCGATCGTGGCGCATATTGACCACGGTAAATCCACCCTTGCTGACCGCCTGATTCAGGAAACGGGCACGGTAAAGGAACGTGATATGCAACAGCAGTTGCTGGACACGATGGATATCGAGCGCGAGCGCGGTATCACCATCAAGGCCAACACTGTGCGCATCGACTATAAGGCCGATGATGGCGAGACCTATGTGTTGAACCTGATCGACACCCCCGGCCACGTGGATTTTGCCTATGAAGTCTCGCGCTCCATGCGGGCGGTTGAAGGCTCGTTGCTGGTGGTGGATTCGTCGCAAGGCGTTGAGGCGCAAACGCTGGCCAATGTTTATCAAGCGATTGACGCGGGCCACGAAATCGTCCCGATCCTGAACAAGATCGATCTGCCCGCCGCCGAACCTGAGCGGGTCGCCGAACAAATTGAAGATGTGATTGGGATCGATGCTTCGGGCGCCATTCAGGTTAGCGCCAAAACCGGTCAAGGTATCCACGAAACCCTCGAGGCGATTGTCAATGAACTGCCCGCCCCAGCAGGCGAGGTAAACGCACCACTCAAGGCTATGCTGGTAGACAGTTGGTATGACGCCTATCTTGGCGTGATCGTTTTGGTGCGCATTATTGATGGCATTTTGAAAAAAGGCGATCGCATCCGCATGATGAACACCAACGCCGTTTATCCGGTTGACCGGATCGGCGTATTCCGCCCGCAAATGGAACAAATTGAGGCTCTTGGCCCTGGTGAAATGGGTTTTCTGACCGCCAGCATTAAGCAGGTTCGCGACACCCGTGTCGGCGACACCATCACTCATGAGAAACAAGGCTGCACCGAGGCGCTACCGGGCTTTAAGCCAGCCCAGCCCGTGGTGTTCTGCGGGTTGTTCCCTGTTGATAACGCCGAATTTGAAGACCTGCGAGAAGCCATCAGCAAGCTGTCGCTGAATGACGCTTCATTTTCGTCCGAAATGGAAACCTCAGCCGCGCTTGGGTTTGGCTTTCGGTGCGGCTTCCTTGGCCTGCTGCATCTCGAGGTGATCCGCGATCGGCTTGAACGCGAATATGACATTGACTTGATTACCACTGCACCTTCGGTGATTTACCACATCTATCTGCGTGACGGCACCATGCAGAAATTGCACAACCCCGCCGACATGCCGGATATGTCGCTTGTCGATCATCTGGAAGAGCCGCGGATCAAAGCCACCATTTTGGTGCCTGACGAATATCTCGGTGATGTGCTGAAACTTTGCCATGACCGCCGTGGTTTGCAGCTGGACCTGACCTATGCGGGTTCGCGTGCAATGGTGGTTTATGATCTGCCGCTGAACGAAGTTGTGTTCGATTTTTACGACCGCCTGAAATCTGTGACCAAGGGCTACGCCTCGTTTGATTACGCGCTTGAGGGGTATCGCGAGGACCGTTTGGTGAAAATGTCGATCCTCGTCAACGAAGAACCTGTAGACGCTCTGTCGACCATGGTGCATGCCGAACGCGCCGAGGCCCGTGGCCGCGCAATGGTTGAAAAGCTCAAAGACCTGATCCCGCGCCACATGTTCAAAATCCCGATCCAAGCGGCGATTGGTGGCCGGGTGATTGCCCGCGAAACCCTGTCTGCGATGCGCAAAGACGTGACGGCGAAGTGTTACGGTGGTGATGCGTCGCGTAAAAAGAAACTGCTGGAGAAGCAGAAAAAAGGGAAGAAGAAAATGCGCCAATTCGGACGTGTGGAAATCCCGCAATCGGCGTTTATCTCGGCGTTGAAGATGGATGATTAGGGCGTGGACACGTTTGGTCTATCACTTAATGTGATGCGTTTGGAATGCTTTAGGTGAAGTGTCGCCATTTTCCGCGGCAATCAGTCTCTATCCACAAGCGCCAAAAACCTGTTAGAAAGCTGCATAAGCCCTCATAAAATGGACGATATGCATGGTTGACGTAGTGGAACATACCCCAGAACCAGAAACGCGAATGGCGAATTTTCCAATCACATTTTACGCCATAACCATGGGTCTGTTTGGCCTAACTTTGGCCTTGCACGCAGCCAGTCGAGTGTTGGAGTGGGTTGGGCCGATCGGCGACTTTGTCTTTTGGGTGTCGGTTGCGGCCTTTGTGATTATTTCAATGGGTTATGCAGCAAAGGCAATCATCCACCCCGCCGCGTTGAAGGCCGATTGGAACCACCCGATCCGCGCGACATTCTTTCCAGCCATTTCAATATCTTTGCTGTTGATGTCCGTTGCATTTCTGCCTGAAAATGAGGGCATCGCCAACATCCTTTGGATCGTAGGCGCGGTGTTGCAAGGGTGTTTGACCTTGGCGATCATCGGCCGATGGATTGGCCATAAACCGTTTGAATACAGCCACATAAATCCAGCCTGGTTCATTCCCGCGGTGGGCAATGTTGTTGTGCCTGTTGCAGGCGCTCAGCTGGGATATCATGAGGTTTCTTGGTTGTTCTTTTCGGGTGGGTTGATGTTTTGGATCATCCTTTTGACGTTGGTAATGAACCGTTTGATTTTTCATACTCCATTGCCGGGCAAGCTGCTGCCAACCCTCGTGATTATGATTGCCCCACCGGCGGTTGCCTTTATCTCTTACTTGCAGATGTCCGGTGACATCGATGCTTTTGCACATATTTTACTGAATTTGGGCTATGTTTTTGCCTTGATTGTTCTGACGCAAATCCCACGTATCGTAACATTGCCATTCGCGATGTCGTTCTGGGCGCTGTCGTTCCCCGTGGCTTCATTGACGATCGCATCATTTCGGTATGGTGCGGTGGCAGGTTCGCTGGCCCACGAGGTCATTGGTGTCATCCTGCTGGTGGTGCTCGTCGCTATCATTGTGGCGCTGACGTTTCGTACATTGTTGGCCATCGTGCGTGGTCAGATTTGCTTGCCCGAATAACTGACATAAATCAAAGACAGATAACGGTAAAAATGCGTAACACTTTACGGGAATAATGACTTTTTTGGAGGGTAGTCTAATGCTACGCCTAACTCTTTTAATGTATTCGATCCTTGCGGGGACACTTGCTGGTACAGCAATTATTGTGGTTTTGGTTGCTGGATATGGCACGAAAATGCCAATCATATATGCTGCGGCTTTGGGATTTATACTTGCAATACCGATTTCGTGGGTGGCGGCTAAAAGGTTGTCAAATCTGCGCTAGTGAGCATGTCTAGGCCCCGAAAAATGCCTCTGCGGTTTGGATAAATTCAACCGGTTTTTCTGCGTGAAGCCAATGACCCGCGTCAGGGATGCGGGCGAAACGGGCTTTGGGGAATAAGGTTTTGATACCGGCGCGATGTTCGGGCTGTACGTAGTCCGACGCGCCGCCTGACAGGAACAGAGTTGCGTTGTCAAACTGTGCGTCCAGATCAGGGAAACTCATGATTTTGTGCATTTCGGCCTCGAGCGTATCGAGATTTAGGCGCCAGCGTTTGGCCTTGATATCAATTGATTGCAGCAAAAAAGCGCGGATGCCCGCGTCTTCTACTTCGGTGGCCAACAGGCGGTCGGCGTCCGAGCGTTTTCCGATTAGGGAAAAATCCAAGCCCCGCATGGCGTCAATAAACCCGATCTGCGTGTGTGTGTAGGAAACTGGTGCGATGTCGGCCACAATCAAGCGCCGCACCAAGTCAGGGTGTTGCAACGCTAGAACCATCGCTGCTTTGCCTCCCATTGAGTGGCCGATCACATCCATCGGTGCGCCGTGGTCGGCAATCACTTCTGCCAGATCAGCAGCCATATCCAGATAGCTGTGGCTGCTATGCCAATCGCTTGATCCATGGTTGCGTTGATCAACGGTTAGAACCAATCGGCTCGCGGACATCCGTTTGGCAATTGCGCCCCAATTGCGGGCCGAACCATATAGTCCATGCACGATCAGCAGCGGCGGCTGATCGGTAGGGGTGCCTGTCAAAACCGTGTGTATCATACGCCTCGTCATATCCAAACCCGCGTGAATATGCCAGAGGTGTTGAGTGCGCGGCCTCAGATTGCTAGGCTAACCGGATTAAGGGTGGGATATATTTTGACAGAAGTTGTTCAGGAAATGGCCATGGAAGTGGCTGACATGATGAAAGAGCGGCTGGGTATTCGCGGCAAAGATTTAGCCGGAAAACTGCGTCATACCGGTCGAATGATGCCTAAGCGTATCAAACAGGAGGTACGTATTTTGGCAGAGGCGACGGCGCTTACCGAGAACCCAAAACTAAGCCGGATGGTTGATCACGAGCGGGTAGAGGTCGCCTATCAATCCTGCATGACGTTTTTGCAGGCGGTGGATGTGGCTGATCGGCGCAAGGGCGTTGTGCTGGGTATTCTCGGCAGTCTTGCGATGGCGCTGTTGGTTGTGACCGTATTGGTTTTGAGCGTGCTGATGTGGCGCGGGTTTTTATAACAGCTTTTCAATGTGTCAGGGGTGGAGTACTCTATGAACGTGGTTCAATAAATGGAATATCCCTTTGGCAGGAAAAGTTCAGGAACGTCAGGCGAAATTACGTGAACGATTGATAGATGCTGGCGAGGCGCAGGTGATTGCGGGCGGGCTGGTGTCAATGAAGGCGCGTGATCTGGCAGCCGAGGCAGGGTGCTCGCTGGGGGCGATCTACAATGTTTTTGACGATTTAGGGTCGCTTGCGATGGCGATAAATGCTCGCACATTCGCGCGGATGGGACGGGTGGTTGCAGCCTCACAGGAAGGAACGGCAGCTGTTGATCCGAATGAACGTCTGGTGTTGATGTCCAATGCTTACCTGCATTTCGCAGCAGAGAATGCCAACTTGTGGCGGGCGCTGTTTGATATCGAAATGTCGACGGATACGCGGGTGCCAGCGTGGTATCTGGAGGAGTTGGGGCGTTTGTTCAGCTTTATCGCGGCTCCATTGGCGGATATTTTTCCAGAAAAAGATACCGCAGAACTGGACCTGATGACGCGGGCGTTGTTTTCGTCCGTTCACGGGATCGTCCTGCTGGGGTTAGAGAAACGCATTTCAGCGGTGCCAATCTTGCAGGTTGAAGAAATGATCCGGCAGGTTCTTTTCCAAATAGGAAACAAATAGTTTCTGAACGACGTTCATTTTATTTCTTGAACATCGTTCACTAATCTCTATATTCAATTCATGAACGATGTTCACGAAAGGAGAAAGAAATGTTTGGAACACTGAAAACTCTTATAACGGGTGCAAATGCTCGGGCCGAGGAAAAGGTCCGCGATACCTATTCGATCGAATTGATCGAGCAGAAAATTCGAGAGGCGCAGGCCGGATTGCAAGCCGCCAAGGCGACTCTGGCCAGCCTCATTCAGCGCGGTCGTGCTGAGATGCGGCAAATTGAGGTGCTGGAAGCTCGGCACAAGGACATGATCAACCGCGCCAAAGAGGCCCTAAAGGGTGGCCGCGAGGATTTGGCTGCTGAAGCCGCGCGGGCCGTGGCTGAAATGGAAAACGAGCTGACTTTGCGTCGTGAGACGGCTTCGCGGTTGGACACCCGAATTTTGCGCCTGCGTCAGTCGGTCGAGGCCACCAATCGGCGGATCATTGATCTAAAGCAGGGTGCTATTGCCGCGAAAGCGGTACGTCAGGAACAGAATATCCAAAAACGTCTGAACACAACGCTGGCAGGACAAAGCCCGATCGGTGAGGCCGAGGCGCTGATCGAACGGGTGCTGTCGCGAGACGATCCGTTCGAGCAAAGTGAAATACTTAAGGAGATTGATCAAGGCCTGAGCCGAGAAAATATTGGCGACCGTTTGGCGGATGCTGGATTTGGTCCAGCAACCAAAGTTACGGCGGATGACGTTTTGAAGCGTCTTGCGAATTCTAAATAGCAGACTGAAAATTTAAAGGAATAAACCTATGTTGAACAACACAAACACTGACAATAAATTGATTATACTTCTGAATGCTGGTGGCGTGATCGCGGCCTATGTGCTGCTGATCATTTCGCTTTACCAATCGACGGACGTGCCTTTGGCGACCAAAGGGTTTTGGGGCATCGGGGTTTTGATGTTGACCATCAGCCTCGTGAATTTCGTGAAATACTTATTTGACGCGCGGATGACGAATGACCGGATTCAGCAGTTGGAAGACGCTAAGAACGAAAAACTGTTGGAAGAATTCGTGGGCGATGCGAAGGACGAATAACCCACATATCTGTACACATCAGGCCCCGGTTTTTGCTGGGGCCTTTTGCGTGTCTGGCCCCAATGCTTCGCGGTAAACCAGCGTGACGGTTGCAAAGCTGACGTAGAGCAGCAGGTACCATGAGCCGAGTTTGGCAAAGCTGACCCAGTGAAATTCGCTGCTTTGGCCCGCATAGACCCATGTGCCGGTGTTGGTGCCAACATTTTCCGCAACCCACAGGAAAAAGCTGCTGAACAAGGCGGCAAGTGGTAGGGGCATTCGGTATCGGTGATGGCCGATGCTGAACCAAATTTGGGTGCGCAGGTACAAGATGACGGTGGCCACAAACAGCCCCAGCCGAATGTCAGGCAAGAAATGGTGGGCAAAGAAATTGATGTAAATCGCGCAGGCCAGCAAGACAGTCATCCAGAACGGCGGGTAGGGTGTGAAACGCATATCGAAGATACGGATCACCCGTGCCATGTAGGAGCCAACAGAGGCATACATAAAGCCTGAGAACAGTGGCACGCCCATTAATTTTATCAGCCCTGTTTCGGGGTAGGCCCAGGATCCGGCTTGCACCTTGAATATCTCCATCGCAGTGCCGATGATGTGAAACAACAGGATCACGCGGGCCTCTCGTAGGCTCTCGAGTTTGAACACCAAAAAACCGATTTGCAGGCTGAGCGCATAGAGGAACAACCCGTCATAGCGCGCCAAAGCCCAGTCCGGTTGCCAGATCAGTTTGGACGCGATGATGCCCCCCAGCATCAGTGCGCCAAACAAGCAGGCCCAACCTTGTTTGAGCACAAACATGATCAGCTCTGAGATGGCGTGAGGCAGACGATCGCGCATCCAGTCGCCAAGGCGGCGTTCAAGTCTGCGGGTTTGATGAATGGGTTGGGTCATTGGGGTACCAAATGAAAACGCCGCCGCTTTGTCCAGCGGCGGCGTTCAGTTTGCGCATCTAAACTGGATTAGAGGTTTGGATACATCGGGTAGCCATCGCAAAGCGCTTGAACTTTGGCTTTCACAGCGTTCTCAACAGCGGCATTGCCCTCTTCGCCATTGGCGGCCAACCCGTCGACGACTTCGACGATCCAGTCAGCGATCAGGCGGAAATCATCCTCGTTAAAACCACGGGTGGTGCCCGCCGGAGTGCCCAAACGGATGCCCGATGTCACAAACGGTTTTTCAGGGTCAAACGGAATGCCGTTTTTGTTGCAAGTGATGTGGGCGCGGCCCAATGCTTTTTCGGTGGCGTTGCCTTTGACACCTTTAGGACGCAGATCGACCAGCATAACGTGGGTGTCGGTGCCGCCTGTGACAATGTCCAAGCCCCCCTTGATCAACTGATCCGCAAGGGCAACCGCATTGGCGCGCACAGCGATTTGGTAGGTTTTGAACTCGGGGCGCAGGGCCTCGCCAAAAGCCACAGCTTTGGCAGCGATCACATGCATCAACGGTCCGCCTTGTATGCCGGGGAAGATGGCCGAATTGACCTTTTTGGCGATGGCTTCGTCATTGGTTAGGATCATGCCGCCGCGTGGGCCGCGCAGGGTTTTATGCGTGGTCGTGGTTGCCACATCGGCGTAAGGAAATGGCGAGGGGTGTTCGCCGGCGGCTACCAAGCCTGCGAAATGCGCCATATCAACCATCAAATATGCGCCGACCATATCGGCAATTTCGCGGAACTTGGCGAAATCAATTTGACGTGGGATGGCAGAGCCACCAGCGATGATCAGTTTTGGTTGATGCTCTTTGGCGAGGGCTTCGATTTGGTCGTAATCGATCCGATTGTCTTGTTGTTTCACACCGTATTGCACAGCATTGAACCACTTGCCCGATTGGTTCGGGGCCGCACCGTGTGTCAGGTGCCCGCCAGAGGCAAGGTTCATGCCCAAAATGGTGTCACCTGGCTGGATCAACGCTTGAAACGCACCTTGGTTGGCTTGCGAACCAGAGTTGGGTTGCACATTGGCAAAGTCACAGCCGAACAATTGCTTGGCGCGGTCGATTGCCAGATTTTCGGCCACATCCACGTATTGGCACCCACCGTAATAACGACGGCCGGGGTAGCCTTCGGCGTATTTGTTGGTCATGACAGAACCCTGCGCCTGCATCACCGCAGCGGACACGATGTTTTCAGAGGCTATAAGTTCGATTTCATCGCGTTGGCGCCCCAGTTCATCTGTGATGGAATTGAACAGTTCAGGGTCACGGGTGGATAGGGTTTCGGTGAAAAAACCTGCGTCTGTGGTTGTGCTCATGTTGGGCTCTCCTTGGCGCGTCAGTGAATGTTTCAAGGCTTCTTTAACCGAGTTTGGGGTATATTATAAACCCACAAAACGACGTGACGGCCACCAATGACGGCAATGTTTACGCTAAACGGGGGCTTGCCTTTTTGACCTGTGCGCGCAAAGTGGGAATCCATACAAGGATTGCCCGATGAACAAGCCGCTGAAAATCGCTTTTGTAGCCAGTAATGTTGAGATTGCACAAACGGCGCTGAGCGTTTTGTCAGCCCGATACGGGGGCGTCGCGCCGGCCCAAGCCGATGTGATTGTGGCCTTGGGCGGTGATGGGTTTATGCTGCACAGTATGCATGAACTGCAACATTTGGCGGTTCCGATTTACGGTATGAACCGTGGCACTGTTGGTTTTTTGATGAATGCATATGACGAAGAAGCGTTGGATGAACGTTTGATTGCTGCCGAAGAAGAGGTGATCAACCCGCTGACGATGCGGGTGGAATGTAGTGATGGAACAGTCCACACCGGTTTGGCTATCAATGAAGTGTCTGTGTTGCGTGCCGGACAGCAGGCGGCAAAACTGCGCATCTCGGTGGATGGAAAATTGCGGTTGGAAGAGCTTGTCTGCGACGGGGCGATGATAAGCACGCCAGCTGGGTCGACTGCTTATAATTATTCCGCACATGGTCCGATTTTGCCGATAGGCTCGGACGTGCTGGCCCTAACGGCAGTGGCACCCTTTCGGCCACGCCGTTGGCGTGGCGCGTTATTGCCCAAAAAATCTGTGGTGCGGTTTGATGTGGTCGAGCCGGAAAAACGCCCCGTCATGGCAGCCGCTGACAGCCAACCCGTGCGGGACGTGATTTCAGTGGAAATTCGCAGCGAACCTGCGGTCTCGCATCGCATATTGTTTGACCCTGGGCACGGGTTGGAAGAACGCTTGATCCGCGAGCAATTTAGCTAAGCGACAACCAGTTTTGGCCATCGCTTAACATGGATTAACCCTTTGCATATCCCAAGGTTTGCAACGCGTCTTTGATTTCGCCCAAAATTGCCGGATCATCAATTGTTGCGGGCATTTTATAATCCTCGCCATCAGCGATTTTAACCATCGTAGCGCGTAAAATTTTGCCCGAGCGTGTTTTTGGCAGCCGGTCCACAACGACGCAGAGCTTGAACGCCGCCACTGGGCCGATCTTGCTACGCACAAGTGTCACAACGTCTTTGATAATGTCGGCATGTTCGCTTGTGCATCCAGCGTTCAGGCACAAAAACCCTAATGGCAATTGACCTTTTAGGGCGTCCGCCACGCCAATTACGGCGCATTCCGCAACATCCGGATGGCTGGCCAAGACCTCTTCCATGCCACCCGTGGACAGGCGGTGACCTGCAACGTTGATCACGTCATCGGTGCGCGCCATGATGTAAAGATAGCCGTCCTCGTCTTTGTAGCCAGCATCGCCTGTTTCATAGTATCCGGGGAATTGGGTGAGGTAGGCCGACTTGAACCGCTCCTCGGCATTCCAAAGGTTTGGCAGGGTGCCTGGTGGCAATGGCAGTTTGATCGCGATCGCCCCCATTTCACCCGCCGCAACAGGGTGGCCGCCCTCATCCAACACCTGTACGTCGTATCCCGGCATAGGCACTGAAGGAGAGCCCAATTTGACCGGCAGCGGCTCGATCCCCATTGGGTTGGCGCAGATCGCCCAACCGGTTTCGGTTTGCCACCAATGGTCAATCACTGGCACGCCCAGTTTATCCTGTGCCCATGTGATTGTGTCGGGATCTGCGCGCTCGCCCGCCAAAAACAGGGTTTCAAAATTTGACAGATCGTATTTTTTCAACAACTCGCCGTGTGGATCTTCGCGTTTGATTGCGCGAAATGCGGTGGGGGCGGTGAACAGCGCCTTGACGTTATATTCCGAAATGATCCGCCAAAAGGTGCCTGCATCGGGGGTGCCAACGGGTTTGCCCTCAAACACCAGCGTGGTGGCTCCGCGGATTAATTGGGCATAGGCGATATAGCTGTGGCCAACCACCCAGCCAACGTCGCTTGCCGCCCAAAACACATCCCCAGCATCGATGTTATAGATCGATCCCATGGTCCAATTTAGCGCGACCAAGTGGCCGGCGGTGTGACGGATCACGCCTTTGGGCTGACCTGTGGTGCCCGAGGTGTAAAGGATGTAGCTGGGGTGATTGCCCTCAACCGGCACACATTCGGCAGGGGCGACGCCGTACTGAAAGCCGTGCCAATCGAAATCACGGCCTTCAATCAGCTCTGCAACTTCTTGTTCGCGTTGAAAGATAACGCAAAAATCGGGCTTGTAGCTGGCCAAATCTATGGCCCCGTCCAGCAGGGGTTTGTAGTGGATCACGCGATTGGGCTCGATCCCGCAAGAGGCCGCGATGATTGCTTTTGGCTTGGCGTCGTCAATGCGCACAGCCAGCTCGTTGGCGGCGAACCCGCCGAAAACCACCGAATGCACAGCGCCCAAACGACCGCAGGCCAGCATGGCCTCGATGGCCTCGGGGACCATCGGCATATAGATCAAAACGCGGTCGCCTTTTCCGACGCCTTTGGCCCGCAAAGCACCAGCCAAACTGGCCACGCGGTCCTGCAATTCGGCGTAGCTGATCTTGTGCTTGGTGTTGGTGACAGGGCTGTCGTAAATGACCGCCGTGCGTTTGCCCTGGCCTGCCTCGACGTGGCGATCAATGGCGTTGTAGCAGGTGTTGACCAGGGCATCCGAGAACCATTCGTAAATCGGTGCATTGTCGTCAAACAGCGCTTTTGAGGGCGGTTTTATCCAGCTGATGCTGTCAGCGGCTTTCATCCAGAACGCTTCGGGGTCGGATTTCCAGCTGTCGTATACATCTGCGTAAGTCATGATATTCCTCCCTAGGATGGGTGGTATATTAGCCCCGCAATCCCGTGCTGCAAAGCCTCATTCAGTATATTTGCAAACCTATCCGCGCAATCCTGTAGCGAATTGCAAATTCGCAAACTATCCGTAAAGCGCCACGGGGGTACCGGCCAGTGCGGACATGTTCAGCAAGCCGCGTGCGGTGATTGACGGGGTGACGATATGGGCGCGGTTCCCCATGCCCATCAGGGTTGGCCCAACCTCAAGCCCTAGCCCGCGCACCTTTAGGATATTGCGCACGCCAGAGGCCGCATCTGTGTTGGCGAAAACCAGCACGTTGGCCGCCCCGTTGAAACGGGCATTTGGAAAAATGCGGGTACGTAGATCTTCGTCAAGCGCTGCATCAATGTGCATTTCGCCCTCATATAGGAAATCGCGCGATTCAGCATCCAAAATGGCCAATGCGGCACGCATCCGGTTGCCGGTGTCACAATTCAAGTTGCCAAATTGCGAATAGGAACACAGGGCGATTTTCGGCGTTATACCAAAGCGACGCACGTGGCGGGCGGCGGCGATCACACTGCCTGCAATCTGTTCGGGCGTTGGTTCAGGGTTCACGTGCGTGTCAGCGATGAACAGCGGGCCATCCTCTAGAATCATCAAAGACAATGCACCAACCGGTGTCAGGTCGGGCGTGCCAAGGATCTGGTCCACGTAATTCAAGTGCCACAGGTATTCACCAAAAGTGCCACAGATTAGGCTGTCAGCATCACCGCGGTGCACCATGATCGAACCAATCGCGGTGGTGTTTGTGCGCATGATGGCTTTGGCCAAATCTGGGGTGATGCCGCGCCGCGCCATGATTTTTTGATAGCTGCCCCAATAGTCACGATAACGCGGGTCGTCCTGCGGGTTGACCAACTCGAAATCTTTCCCAGCGGTCATTTGCAAACCAGCTTCGCGGCTGCGGTATTCAATCACTTCAGGGCGGCCGATCAAAATTGGTTTGTCGGTGGTTTCGTCCAGCATCGCGTGGGCGGCACGCAGCACGCGTTCGTCTTCGCCCTCGGCAAAAACGATGCGGCGCGTGGCGGTGCGGGCGGCCTCGAACACAGGGCGCATGATCAAGGCGGATTTGAAGACTGAAGAATCGAGCTTGGCTTTATAGGCCTCAAGATCGGTGATCGGCGTTCGGGCCACGCCGGTTTGGCTGGCGGCTTTGACCACAGCGCTGGCAACCACGCCCATCAGGCGGGGGTCAAACGGTTTGGGGATCAGATAATCGGCCCCAAATGTCATTTGCTCGCCCTTATAGGCGGCCGCGGCTTCGGCAGAGGTGGTTTCGCGCGCTAGGGCCGCGATACCTTTGATGCAGGCCAGCTGCATTTCGTCGTTGATTTCGGTGGCGCCAGCATCCAACGCGCCGCGAAAGATGAACGGGAAACACAGCACGTTGTTGACCTGATTGGGAAAATCAGATCGTCCCGTGGCGATAATGGCATCGGGGGCGATTTTGCGTACTTCGTCTGGCATGATCTCTGGCGTTGGGTTGGCCAAGGCAAAAACGATGGGTTTTGGGGCCATTTTTGCTACCATTTCGGGTTTCAAAACGCCGGGGCCGGATAGGCCAAGAAACAGGTCAGCCCCGCCTATAACGTCATCCAATGTGCGCAATTCAGAGGATTGGGCGTAATCGGCTTTTTGCGGGGTCATCTCCTCAACGCGGCCCTCATAGACCAGCCCTTTGATGTCGCAAAGCCAGACGTTTTCGCGTTTCACACCCAGCTTTAGCAACATGTTGAGGCACGCAATGCCCGCTGCCCCGCCGCCGGTGGAAACCACTTTGATATCCGCAAAATTCTTGCCTGTGACGTGCAGCGCATTGGTGGCCGCCGCTCCAACCACAATCGCTGTGCCGTGCTGATCGTCATGAAATACCGGTATGTTCATGCGCTCGCGGCAGATTTTTTCAACGATAAAGCAGTCAGGCGCTTTGATGTCTTCTAGGTTGATCGCGCCAAAAGTTGGCTCTAGCGCGCAGACGATATCGGCCAGCTTTTTTGGGTCAGTTTCGTTCAGCTCAATATCAAAGCAATCAATATTGGCGAATTTTTTGAACAAAACCGCCTTGCCTTCCATCACCGGTTTGCTGGCCAATGCGCCGATATTGCCCAGTCCCAAAACGGCGGACCCGTTGGTGACCACGGCGACCAGATTTCCTTTGGCTGTGTAGCGATTTGCGGCCGAAGGGTCGGTTTTGATTTCCAAACAGGCTTCGGCCACGCCGGGCGAATAGGCCAACGCAAGGTCTTGGCCGTTGGCCATAGGCTTGGTCGCACGGATCTCCAATTTGCCGGGTTTGGGGTGCTCGTGATAGTCTAGCGCATCTTGTTTCAAGCGATTTTTTGAGGAATCTGTCACGGGCGGATCCTTTGGTGGGAAAACTAGTTTAGCGTTAAACTAGTTTTTCTTGTGGCGGTTTGCCACCCCTAAACTATCCGCAATCGCATCGCTTGCAAATTAAATTGTCTGCCGCCAAAGTGAGAGAGATCATTCTGGGAGAGCAATATGTCCGAAATTCGTGCAGAAGTCCGTCTGGCAACCAAAGAGTTGCGTGACGACATTCCGTTTTTTACGGGCGTGTTAAAGATGCGGCTGGATATGATCTATCCTGCGGACAGCCCGCAGGTGGCAGTTTTTTCGGGCCACGGGTTGCGGGTCCGTGTGGAAAAGGGGGCCGAGGAGGCCCCCGCGACGTTGCGCATTTTGACCGATAATCCCGATCAGTTCGCAGGTGGTGAGCGTCGCCTGACCGCCCCCAACGGCACTCGTATTGAGATTGACGAGCTGAACCCACCGCTGGTGATGCCGCAAACTGACCACGCCTTTGTGGTGCGCCGTTTGGCTGATCAGGCGCCTTGGGTCATTGGCCGTGCGGGTATGCAGTACCGTGATTTGATCCCATCACGGCTGGGCGGATCAATCATTGCCAGCCACATCCGCATTCCCGATGGCGGGCCGGTACCTGACATGGTGCATTATCATAAAGTCGGCTTCCAGCTGATCTTTTGTTACCGCGGTTGGGTCGATGTTTTATACGAGGATCAAGGTGAAGAAATCCGTTTGCATGCGGGGGATTGCTTTATCCAGCCGCCAGAAATTCGTCACCGTGTGATGTATGCCAGTGACAATATCGAGGTGATTGAGATTGGCGTGCCGGCCGAACATGTGACCGAGATTGACCACGAAATGAGCCTGCCCAATGGGGTTATCAACCGTGATCGCGAGTGGAACGGGCAAAAATTCGTCTTTAACAAGGTGGCTGATGCCGTCTGGAAGCCGTTCCGGATTTCTGGGTTCGAGAGCCGTGACACGACGATTTCCGACAACACCAAAGGCGTGGCTGGTGTGCAGGTGGTGCGGCCAAAAAATGGCGCGGCCCCGTGGGTGACACATAACACTGATATTCTGTTCAGCTTTGTGATGGACGGCACGATGGTTCTCGAAGGCGAAGGAAAAGAGCCATATGAATTGGCGGCGGGGGATGCCTTTGTGATCCCGCCAGATATGAAGACACGCTATTCCAACCCGTCGGAAAACCTTGAGATACTTGAGGTGAGCTTGCCCGGAATATTTGAGACGAACGCGCAGTAAGGCTTGCATCCCACCCCAGTGGGGCGCAAAATCTGACCAGATAGTCAAAGGATGCCACATGCCCCTACTAAAAGCCGCGACGGCCGTGCGTGAAAATGCACATGCGCCGTATTCCAATTTCAAGGTTGGCGCCGCGATACGCGCCGCTTCTGGCAAGATTTATGTAGGGTGCAACGTTGAAAATGTTGCCTACCCCGAAGGCACCTGCGCTGAGGCCGGTGCGATTGCTGCGATGGTGGCGGCGGGCGAGGTTGAATTGGTCGAAGCCTTGGTAATCGCCGAGAGCCCAATGCCGGTCTCCCCCTGTGGCGGGTGCCGTCAAAAGCTGGCCGAATTCGCGGCGCAGGACGTGAAGGTGACCATGACCACGACGGCCGGAAACAGCGCTGAATTGACCATCGCGCAGCTGTTGCCAGGGGTCTTTACCGCCGAACATATGGCCGACCCAAAGAAAGACGCATAGCGATGGATGCACGCACAGTTCTTGCTCACCTGCGCGACAGGCAGACTCTGACGCAGGATGAAATAACGTGGTTTGCCAACGGGTTGTCCACGGGGGCGGTGACGGACGCGCAGGCGGGTGCCTTTGCGATGGCGACCTTATTGAACGGATTGGCCGAGCCTGAAAAGGTGATGCTGACGCTGGCGATGCGCGATAGCGGCGATGTTTTGAAATGGGAAATGCCAGGCCCTGTAGTCGACAAGCATTCAACCGGGGGCATTGGCGACGCCGTGTCCTTGCCGCTGGCGCCGGCCCTTGTGGCTTGCGGAGCATTTGTCCCGATGATTTCGGGGCGCGGCTTGGGCCACACAGGTGGCACGTTAGATAAGCTTGAGGCGATTCCGGGCTATAAAACAAACATCCCAATTGCTGAGATGCGACAGATTGTTGGGGATGTGGGTTGCGCAATTATCAGCGCTTCAGGGCAGATCGCACCGGCTGATAAACGGCTTTATGCTGTGCGCGACGTAACGGGGACAGTTGAAAGCATCGACCTGATCACCGCCTCGATCCTGTCGAAAAAGTTGGCGGCGGGGCTGGAAAATTTGGTGCTGGACGTCAAAGTCGGCAGCGGGGCATTTATGAAAACGCTCAAAGATGCCCAAGATTTGGCCCGGTCGTTGGTCACAACGGCAAACGGCGCGGGATGCAACACCAGCGCTTTGATCACAGATATGAACCAGCCGCTGGCCTCTTCGCTTGGCAATGCACTCGAGGTGATGGCGGCCGTTGAAATGATGACTGTGGGCCATGTGGAGAGCCCGATGGCGCAGGCCACGGTGGCTTTGGGCAGCGAGGCTTTGGTTTTGTCCGGCCTTGCGGCTGACCGCATGGAAGGCGACGCGATGATTGCTGCGAGCCTTGTTGATGGGCGCGCGGCCGAAGTTTTTGGCGCGATGATAGCGGCCCAAGGTGGTCCAAGTGACTTTGTTGACCATTGGCGCGACCGTCTGCCAGCGGCCCCCGTGGTGCGCGATATCATGCCGGTTCAGCGCGGGCGCGTGTTGGAAATTGACGGCGAGGCTTTGGGCTTGGCTGTGGTGCATTTGGGGGGCGGACGTTTGGTAGAGGGCACGCGGATTGACCCATCAGTTGGCCTTAGTCGTGTGGTGCGGCTGGGCGAAGTGGTGGATGAATACACTCCCTTGGCGTTGGTTCATGCAGCCAATCCGGCAGCCGCCGATCGAGCCGCCGAGGCTGTCCGTGCGGCAATAACTGTGGGCGCGGGGGAACCAACGCCACATCCGCTGGTTTTGGAAAGGGTCACGTAATGGTGCGCGCATTTTTGGTGGTGATGGACAGTGTTGGCTGTGGCGGCGCGACTGACGCCGACAAGTTTTTCAACGGCGATGTCCCCGATACGGGTGCCAATACGTTGGCACATATTGCACGGGAATGCGCAGCGGGCCGCGCTGATGAGGGACGCAGCGGGCCGTTGCATTTGCCCAATCTGGATCGGCTGGGTTTGGGGGCAGCGGTTACGCTTGCTTCTGGCGAGGAAGCCGCCGGTCTAAACGCCACACCAACGGGTCTATGGGGCGCGGCTTCTGAGATTTCGATGGGCAAAGACACCCCGTCGGGCCACTGGGAATTGGCGGGGGTTCCGGTCCCGTGGGACTGGCATTATTTCAAGGATACGCAGAATTCATTCCCTGATGTACTGGTGGCCGAAGTCCGCCGGATCGCAGGTGTGGAGGGCATTTTGGGCAACTGCCACGCTTCGGGCACGGCCATCATCGATGAGCTGGGGGCGGCGCATGTGCAGAGCGGTTGGCCGATTTGCTATACCTCGGCTGACAGTGTTTTCCAGATTGCAGCGCATGAGGAAACCTATGGTCTAGAGCGCCTGTATGAGCTGTGCGAAAAACTTGCCCCGAGTTTGCACAAAATGAATGTCGGGCGAGTGATCGCGCGGCCCTTTACGGGTACTGAAAAAAACGGGTTTATTCGCACCACCAACCGCCATGACTATGCGATGGCCCCGCCCGCACAGACCTTGTGCGATTGGGTGCAGGATGCAGGGCGGCATGTCTATGCCATTGGCAAGATAGGAGATATTTTTTCACGCCAAGGTATTGATGAGGTGCGCACAGGTGCGGACAGGGATTTGATGCTGCATCTGCTGGATTTGGCGGATGAAGCCGTGGACGGGTCGCTGACGTTCGCTAATTTCGTTGAATTTGACAGCCTGTTTGGCCACCGGCGCGATGTGTCGGGCTATGCGAGTGCGCTGGAATGGTTTGACAGTTGTTTGCCCGAAGTGTTCGGAAAAATGCGCGATGGTGATTTGATCTTGTTCACGGCGGATCACGGAAATGACCCGACTTGGGTGGGTGGCGATCACACTCGCGAACGGGTGCCTGTGGTTGGGTTTGGGCGCGGGCTAAATCCAATTGGGTTAAACGGATTTGTTGATGTGGCGGCCAGCGTGGCCCATCATTTGGGCGTCGCACCCCAAGGCAAAGGAAAGAGTTTCTTATGACATTAAATGACATGCAAAAGGTTGAGCTGCACTTGCATCTGGAGGGTGCGGCACCGCCAGAATTTATCCGCCAGTTGGCGCATGAGAAAAAAGTCGATGTGTCGGGCGTTTTTGATGGTGCGGGGCATTATGCCTACGACGGGTTCGTCGATTTTCTGCGAGTGTACGAGGCCGCAACAGCCGTGTTGCAAACGCCTGAGGACTTTCACCGGTTGACCTTGGCCGTGCTGGAGCAGTCTGCCGCCAACGGTGTGATCTACACTGAAGCGTTTCTGTCTCCAGATTTTTGCGGCGGGCGTGACGTCGGTGCATGGCGTGAATATCTGCATGCTATGCAAGAAGCGGCTGACATTGCCGAAACGAAGCACGGGATAACAATGCGTGGCATCATCACGCCGATCCGGCATTTTGGGGCTGACAAGGCCAAGGAAACCGCTATTTGCGCGGCGGAAACTGCTGGTGATTGGATCGTTGGGTTTGGCATCGGTGGCGACGAGGGCGCTGGCAAACCTGCGGATTTTGCTTATGCGTTTGATATGGCGCGCGAGGCCGGTTTGCGGCTGACGGCCCATGCTGGCGAATTTGGCGGGCCGCAATCCGTTCGCGACGCGGTGAATGATTTGCATGTCGAGCGGATCGGGCATGGCGTTCGCGCGATTGAAGAGCCAGCTTTGGTTGAAGAATTGGCCGCGCGTCAGATTGTTCTTGAGGTTTGCCCGGGCTCCAATATTCAGCTTGGCCTATACCCCGATTGGGCCTCGCATCCGATCGCCCGCTTGCGTGATGCGGGCGTCAAAGTGACGATCTCAACCGATGATCCGCCGTTTTTCCACACCACCATGAACAATGAATTTAACAACCTTGCGCAGGCTTTCGTTTGGGACAAGGATGTGTTCAAAGACATTAACATAACTGCCGCCAACGCAGCCTTTTGTGACGACGAAACGCGCAAAGCGCTGCTGGCCAAATTGGAGTAAACCATGACCGAACATCTGACCGTCGTATCCCACCCTTTGGTTTTGCATAAGCTGTCGTTGATGCGCGAAGAAACCACGTCAACAGCCGTTTTCCGCCAGTTGTTGCGCGAGATCAGCCAATTGTTGGCCTATGAAGTTACCCGCGAATTGGACATGACCACCAAGCGGATTAAAACGCCGATCCAAGAAATGGATGCGCCTGTTTTGGCGGGCAAGAAGCTGGCGTTGATATCAATATTGCGGGCAGGCAATGGGTTGCTTGACGGGGTGCATGATTTGATCCCCTCCGCGCGGGTGGGCTTTGTTGGCCTATATCGTGACGAGGAAACGCTGCAGCCGGTGCAGTACTATTTCAAAGTGCCAACCGAGCTGGATCAGCGTCTGGTGATCGCGGTTGATCCGATGCTGGCGACAGGCAATTCGTCGGTTGCGGCGATTGATTTGCTGAAAGAAGCCGGTGCGAAAAATATCAGGTTTCTGTGTCTGTTGGCCGCCCCAGAAGGCATTGCGAGGATGAAAGAAGCCCATCCAGATGTACCGATTGTCACGGCAGCAGTAGATGAAAAGCTAAATGAGCTTGGATATATTGTACCGGGGCTAGGGGATGCGGGTGACCGCATGTTTGGTACTAAATAAGCCAACAATCTCTTTACTTATTAGGGATTGTCTTGCATTGTGCCACAATATCTTGTGGGGGCGTATATGCAGGTTTTCAAAATATTTACGGTGGCCGCGTTGATGGCAACGGTTGGTGTTGGGGCAGTCAGTGCTAAATCACTGCGCAATGCGGGTGTCCCAACCGAATTTCCGCCAAGCAGCTATACTGGCAAGCAATATGTCGATAGCAAGGGCTGCATTTTCATTCGTGCGGGCATCAGTGGCAATGTCACTTGGGTGCCACGGGTGTCGCGCAGCCGCAGGCAAATTTGTGGGCAAAGGCCGACGTTCGCTAAGGCGCCTGTACCGAATGCGCCCGTAGTGGCTGACACCGTTTCCCCTGTCGTCAAGCCGGTGGCTCAGCCCGCACCCAAACGCGTGGTTCGTGCACCTGTCGCGAAACCAGCGGTGCGTACAGCGGTTGTTGCTCCAACATTCGCGCCTGCGCCAAAACGCGTGGTGCGAAGTGTCGTGAAAACGCCTGTGATCGTGCAGCAAAATCCGATTGCAGTAGAACCACAACTGGCCCCAAAACCAATTGTGCATCAGGTTGCAAACCCCTGCGCTTCTGCATCTGGGTATAATCAGGGCTATATCACCAATAGCGGCGGGCGGACTGTTCGTTGTGGCCCACAGATTGAGGACCCAACGGGCGGCTACGTGAATGCACCCCAAACAATTCGCGTGCCGCGCTCGCAAACACGCCGGATTGCGGCACCCAAGCCAACACGGGTAGCCGCGATTGCGGCAGCGGCCACGCCAAGGAACACCGGATTGGAACAACGGCTTACCCAGATTGCGCAGCCGACCCATCCTCCAAAGGGTTATGTTGCGGCCTGGACTGACGGGCGCCAAAACCTTGCCCGCGGACGGGGCACACCAAAGGGGCGCGCCCAAATGGAAATGGTTTGGACAAACACTGTGCCGCGCCGGTTGGTTGCGGTCTCGACATCCCAAGATACCCGCCGCCGGATCGTGATCCGTGTACCCCGCAAAGAGCTGAGCCAAACGGCTATGGTTTCCAGGCAAGCCAACCTATCGAGCAAACGTGTGCGTCGTTCCGGCGTTCAGGGCGGTGATCGCTAGTTGGGTGAAAATTTTTCGCGAGGGATAGCGAAAACGAAAGGCCCTGCATTGATTGCGGGGCCTTTTTGCTATTCGCCGCAGACGCTCTGTAGGTTGATCCATTGCCCGTCCGTCAACAGCGGTGTGGCGGGGGTCACAGCAAAGGGGTCGGCTTCGATTAAATCGACGGTGGTTTCGCCGGTTGGGTCGACGCCGTAGGCATAGGGTGTTGCGCGGGTGTTCGCGGCAAGAAACCTTGCGAGCAAGTCTTGGGTGTCGATCGCGGCGGGTGCTGTTGTCAAAAGATGCTCAGCATAGCTGCTCAAGGCCGCGTCCGAGATGGTGCCGGTTGTCAACAACGTGAACGTCGCCCGTAGGCCAGAAGCACGCAGCAGCGGCTCAACCGGATCGGTGGTATGACTGCGCAATTGCTCGGCTATGATATAGCCGGCCGCCACGTCAGGTTCTTCATAGTCTTCAAACAGTTCATGGTTCAAAAGAATGTAGCCGCCGGGCAGGTGGGTTGCGCCAGTGACGCCCGAAGGCAAAACGATCAATCGCGGTTTCTTGCCATCTGACAATCGGGCCGCCAACGCATCAAGGGCGCGGGTGCCGTTGGGTGTGGTGCAGGCTTGGCCCGACACGCGTTTGATGTTGGCCACCAAGGATTGTCCGATTTCCAACCGCTTGGCGTCGGGCAACACCGACACAGTGTGGCGCAGCAAGGCATCCGGCAGCCAGAACACCGCGAGTGCGACTGCGGCCGTGGCAATACTGCCCAAAATCCACCAGCGTAGGCGGCCGGGTTTTGGGCGATTGCGGGCGATGACGGCACGGATTTTCTCGATTGCGTCGATCATGTCATCGTCGGTAATTTCCAGCGTTTCAACCGCGTCTTTGTCGGGGCTGTAAATGGCTGGGCGGGTGCCTGCGTTTTGCCGCTGGATCGCTGACATCGCCCAATGGGCAAGTGGTTTGTCGTTGCGGTCAGACAGCACGATGGTGGCATTGCCAAACGAGACAATCACCTCGCGCCGTTTGTCGTCGGCATCGGGGTTGTGGTCCTCGGGTGGCGCGCGCCACAGGCCAGAGGATTCAAGTCGTTCATATTCGGATAGGGCGGTCATTTTTGGTTTGGGCCTGCTCAATTGCCTCGGATTATTGCAGCGATAATAACGCATCTTTGGCTATGTGCCAATCGGGTTACAAACGGGGTGTTCGCGGGGCGCGGGGTGCGGCAACGAAAACAGCGAGAATCAATTGGTAAACAAGGTGTTTTGCGCCAATTTCGGGATATGGAAAGCCTATGGATTACGTATCGGTTCTATACATATGAACGCAGCAATCCGCCCCGTTAACGCAGCCCACGCTGGGGGTGTGTTAAGAAAATGGAGTGGTGGCGGTGTGCAGTCTTGGTTGAATAGCCTAGGAGCCAAGGGGAATTTACAACCAAATGGGAAGGCTGCGGGGCAAAGCGGTTATCGGTATCAATGGTGTCTTTGTCCGCTGCCA
The DNA here is from genome assembly GCA_033851955.1 of Marinosulfonomonas sp. Taxonomy (GTDB): domain Bacteria; phylum Pseudomonadota; class Alphaproteobacteria; order Rhodobacterales; family Rhodobacteraceae; genus Profundibacter. The sequence continues at coordinate 75,356 of JAWSVK010000010.1, read as the reverse complement.
GCCCAAAGCGGACTCGTCTAACCGACACGTGGGAACAGAATGTGGGCCATGCTGCGAACGCAAACTATCAGGCTGAATTTCCCCATAGCCGCCGTTCGAACCATCAATGTAGAAATTATCTGTTCATAACTGCTTTAAGCCCGGGCTTCAAAATGTTGAGTTGCAGCGAAGTGCTTCTTCAGTAGACATTTTCAAAGTGGGTAAAGGCTAAACACGATACTGCTCAATTCGCTCGATCCAATCCTTAGGTAACTTTGCTGATTTTGCTGCAGAGATTATAATTTCAAGGTAGGGCTGATCGGCGATCAGTTCCCCCTCAGGGAAAGCAACATATACATGACATGGCAATGAGTCCCCACTCGCAACAACCACATTCATTTCGACGCGCTCGTAGGCGTTGGGATCTTCAATCCTATCCATTTCTTCAAGTTCTTCTGAACTGATTGCCCAAATCACTCCATACGCATTCCTACCTTCAAACCGTGCTATGCTTGCCACTCCACCAGGCCTGTAAGAGCCTTTTCTGTTAAAAACCAAATCATGATTTGGAACGTATCCGACTCCGACATACTCGGCCAAAGGAGTTCGCTTTTTCATTTGAGTGCGGTCCATGTTGGAACCGAAAGAAAAATAGTGTTCGCTGTTCATATCGTTCTCCATTCTAGATCATTACCCAAGTGAAATCGGAGGGAATTCCTCAGATCGGAAATCCATATCGGCAAGTTTAAACTTATTCTTATCCAAACCGCGATTAATGAATGCTTGAGTAATCTCATCATCGATTATTGTATAATTCGGATTTTGAAAAACCATTTTAATATCATGATCCCAAAGTTCTTTCTGAAGAATGCCAAGACTTTCAACTGATAAGCCATCCCTTTTGTCCGGGTCGTTTGATAGGAGGTTTGTGGCGTAAGCCTTCCTGATATCCCTGAACATTGTCTTCACTACTCTGCAAATTTCTTTGTTCTTGTAGACGAATCCAAACCCTTTAGAAATAGTACCTCTGGCTCTGCTCCGACCACTGACAAGTTGCCATTCAAATACACAGTTTTTGCTATCTGGGTCGACTACACAAAAGCAACCCATATGGTCAAAGTCGCGATTCACATATACACGAAATTTGTCGCCAAATTTTTGCTTTAGAAAAATCATGCGACTTACCCAATTGATATTACAAGCCGCAAGAATTTGAAACCTAGTGTAGACCAGCGAAGGATTTTCGACCATAGACCTAACTATTGCACGGTCAAGTTTGTCGGCCTTTTGGCGACTAGTCCATTTCCCTCCACCATCTGACGGGGAAGTCATGTTAAATCCATCTCCACTATTAAAAATTTCCACTTTCGCATTAGAGAGGACTTTTGAAAACTCAGCATAGAAATCCTGCTCAGCTTGTTCACCCTCCGGAATATATGAGGGATACCTTTTTCCAGGGTAGTTTTCTTGAAGTGTTAGGATGTTCTGCCATCGACGAGCAAATGGTTCAGCAAATGATAGGAACTGTAACCTCTCCCTCTCCCTCAAGTACAAGAAAGTTCCGAGCAGCAAGATAACCGTGCTCAGCAGTGAAAGGGAAAGCGTGATGAGTATCGAATATTTATTGAGAAGAAAAAGAAAAGCGTCCATTCATACAACCTCAGAATAAAAATTTAATTAGCTGGAATTTAGGATGATTTTACTTCGAAAAATTATTAGCGCATTCCACATCTTGAATGCATCAAGTGTTTTAATCATGATCATTATCTTGCAATAAAAAGCAATAAAAAGCAATAGAAACCAATGAGATTCTCTCACACACAATTATGACCTTGTCTGCTTCATCATCACAAACAACAGTTATTGTAAGCGGTTGTTGACGCTAGTCAACGCACCAATGTCCGCAATGGCGGGCTGCATCACAGCATTTGTGATCGTCACAAATTGCGATTCAAGGCCGTTGGTTCGACTTTGCAAAGTACCCTCCCTGCGCTTAGCCGCCGTTGATGCTTTGCACAGGAGCGGGGATGTGGGCTGATAGCTGTCCATTGGGCGGGGCGACTGAAAACCTGCTTTGCACATTTACGGTAAGGCCATTTGTTATGGGGAAGTGAACAGTTTGTGCGTGAAAAGGCGTTAGTTAGCTTTCGCCATCTCTCGCAGCTCGAACTTCTGGATTTTGCCGGTGGCGGTTTTGGGTAATTCTAGGAATACCACTTGTTTTGGGGTTTTGAACCCGGCCAGTCGCGCCCGCACGAATTTGATGATTTCTTCCTCGTCTGCGGATGCGCCTTCTTTCAGCTCAACGAACGCACAGGGGACTTCGCCCCATTTATCGTCTGGCTTGGCGACAACAGCACATAGGTTGACGGCATCATGCTGCATGATCGCGGCTTCAACCTCGACCGATGAGATATTCTCACCGCCCGAAATGATGATGTCTTTGGCGCGATCGGCAATTTGGAAATAAGTGTCAGGGTGTTGCACAGCAATATCGCCCGAGTGAAAATACCCGCCCTCAAAAGCCTCGGCGGTGGCGCCGGGGTTCTTCAGGTATCCCTTCATCACCGCATTGCCCCGTAGCATGATTTCTCCCTGCGTTACGCCATCCATCGGGATTTGTCGCATGTCGGCGTCCATCACGGTGATCTCGTCCATCACGGGTGATGCGACGCCTTGGCGGGCTTTGATGGCCATTTTGTCGTCCTCGGGCAAGGTGCCCCAAGCGGATTGGTTCCAATAGCATTCCGAAACATGGCCGTAGGTCTCGGTCAATCCGTAGACATGCATCACGTCAAAGCCGCAGTCCTCGATCTTGGTAAGTGTGGCAGGGGCGGGGGGGGCGCCTGCTGTCAGCACGCTGACGCGGTGACCAAACGGCAAGCGGTCCTCTTGGGGGGAATTAACGATCATGTTCAGAACTATAGGTGCGCCGCCAAAATGGGTTATTTTTTCAACGCTGATCGCCTCAAATATGGCTTTGGCGGTGATGTCACGGGTGCAATGCACGGCGCCGCCGACCAGAGGCATCATCCATGTGTGACACCAACCGTTACAGTGGAACAACGGCACAATGGCGAGCAGGCGCGGGTGGAGGACCAGTTTCCAGCTGACCACGGTGCTCATGACGAGCAAATACGCACCACGGTGGTGATAGACCACGCCTTTGGGCTGTCCGGTGGTGCCTGAGGTGTAGTTCAGCGCGATGCTTTCCCATTCGTCCTTTGGCATCACCCATTCAAAATCAGCGTCGCCATTGGCCAGCAAATCCTCATATTCAGGATAACGCCCTGTTGCGGGGTAGCCTGCTTGCGGGTCTGCGACCTCAACAATCTGGGGCGGTGTTTGCATTTTGGCGATGGCGTCTTCGGCCAGGGGGAGGAATTGGGTGTCGACCAATACGACTTTGGCGCCGCCATGTTCGAAAATGTATGTAACTGTGGTTGGGTCCAACCGCATGTTGATGGTGTTCAGGACGGCACCGGTTGCAGGCACGGCAAAATGTGCTTCGGCTTGGGCGGGGATGTTTGGCAGCAGGGTCGAGACCACATCACCCGATTGCACCCCAAGTTTGGTGAGCGCCGAAGCAAATTTCGAAATGCGCCTGTGGTATTGTTTATAGGTATGGCGAATGTCGCCATAAACCAGTGCTTCAAAGTCGGGGTAGACTTGGGCGGCGCGGCGCAAGTGTGTGAGCGGTGTCAGAGGCACATAGTTAGCCTCGCATTTATCCAGTCCTGTCTCGTCAGATAGCCAGCCCATCGATCTCTCCCGTTCGTTGTTTTGGCGATAATGCGGGCGCAGGTTAGAAATGCAATGGATATTCAGATGAGGCAGTATTTTTGTGTGCATGCGGTGGTGATATGGTTTACCCTTGACCCATGATCATTTCGCGCGGACGCAAATATATTTTCCCCCATATTCCCAAGACCGGCGGCACTGCTTTGACGTTGGCGTTGGAAGCGCGCGCAATGAAGGACGATATTTTGATCGGTGACACGCCCAAGGCTGTGAAGCGGCGTGCCCGACTGAAAAGCCTGCAAAGCTCGGGCCGATTGTGGAAACACTCGCGCCTGACCGACATCTACGGATTGGTGACACAAGACGAGATCGAGCAGTTCTTTATCTTTACTTTGGTGCGCAACCCTTGGGATATGATGGTCAGCTATTATCACTGGCTGCGTGCGCAAAGTTTCGAGCATACCGCGGTGACATTGGCGCAGCAGTTGGATTTCAGCGGATTTTTGAATAATGAACACACACAGGCTGTGATGCGAGCCGCGCCCTATGGGCAGTACGTCAAAGATCGCGACGGGGTTGAGCGCTGCAATTTGTTTGTCCGGTTGGAGCATTTGACGCAAGATCTCGCACCACTTGAGGATCACCTTGGGTTTTCCTTGAATGAGGTGCCCATCGCCAACGAAAGCGTGCGTGATGCTGATTACCGTGTCTATTACTCTGATAAGGATGCCGCATGCTTGGCTGAGGTCTGTGCGGAGGATATCGCACGGTTCGGTTATTCGTTTTGACACCGTTGCGGACGAATCGGATTGGCGCGGACTCGGGTGAAATCATCGCCCCAGAGCGATCATAGTTTCCAAAATATTAACGATTGTTATCAGGCCGTTTATGAAAATGGCAGAACTGTGTCGATTGCATCGGCCAGCGAAACGGTGCCTTTTGTTTGCCTCATATATGACGAAAATACGGCAAATTGTTGGGCGTTTCTTGTTCCATCGCCTTTCAAGGCAACCTGAAATGTAACCCAACACCGGAGATTGAAAATGCTTATTGAAACACAAAACACAGCCACGAATACCGAAGTTAACACAGCGACTGCTACCAATATGATCAGCACGGCGGTTGATGCAAAACCGCAACGCGACGCTGGTCTTATTGCGGGCACCATGGTTGAAACTGCCGCTGGCTGGCGCAGTGTTGAATTGCTGCGGGTCGGCGACCGCGTACATACATATGATGGCGGCTTGCGGCAGTTGCGCCGCGTTGAGCGGGCATATTACGGGGCCGAAAATGGCGGTTACAGCTTGGATCGGGTTTTGCATGTGCCGGGCGGTGCTCTGGACAATTGCGAGGCGATGTTCGTGATGCCAGAACAAATGCTGATGATCGAAAGTCAGGTTGCGGCTGAATTGTTGGGGACGCTTGCCGTTTTGATGCCAGCTTCGGCACTAGAGGGATTTAGCGGCATCACGCGGCAGCAACCACAGGGCTTGATCGAGGCCATTACGCTGGGGTTTGATGACGAAGAAGTGGTGTTTGCCAACTCGGGGATGCTGGCGCATTGCGCAGCGGGCACACCCAAATCCGATTTTTTCACCACGTTAGACCATGGGCAAGGCAAAGCGCTGGCATATTTGATGGGTAAAAAACGTACCGTTCTTGACCAAGCCATTGCCACATTGAATGACTGTGAGCCAACATTGCTGAACGTCGCCTAATCTTAGACGCCCTACAAACCTGCGCTGTAGAATTTCCAGCGCAGGTTGTGACTTGGCACCGATATTCGAGCCTGAAATGTCGGAATGCAGAAAAATATAGCCAAATTCTTTGTAAATTAATACATTGTCCATAAACCCGAAACGATGCCTTACTTTGGACGGAAACACGCCCATGTCCCGTCAATGGAATCAGCCCAAGTGACCCTACTGCTAACGAAGCGCGGTCTGCTAACCCGCTTCCAACAACACTTGGGGAAATAAATGTTTGGTCTAAAGAGTTCCGTCCTGGGGAGGACATTCAAGACAATCGAAACAACCGGCGCTTATGATGGCGTTGATGCGACAGGGGCCGGAATGGCCTCGGGTTTGATGGCGGGAACACGGATCGCCACAAATATCGGCTGGCGGGCCATTGAGGCGATTGCACCTGGTGATCATGCGCTGACATTTGATGGCGGCATGCAGGTGGTGCGCCGTATCACCCGCAGTGTTTTATGGAGTTCACCCCGCAACTGCCCTGAACATTTATGGCCTTTGAACGTGCCCGTCGGAGCGTTGGGCAATCAACAGGAATTGCAGGTGTTGCCCGAGCAAATCGTGATGCTGGAATCGGACGCCGCTGAGGATTGTTTTGGCGACCCCTTTGCGCTGATGCCAGCCGTGGCTTTAATCGGTTTTCGCGGTATTACTCGGGTAAAACCATATGAAAAAATCGTGGTTTACACGCTGCATTTTGATCAAGAACAAGTGGTTTTTTCTTGCAGCAGCGCGTTGTTTCATTGCCCCTCTGACGATCTAGGAGATTTGTTGAGTGCCGGTGCTTCTGACCCAATCTATCAGGCCTTGCCAATGACGACCGCCACCATGTTGGTCGATCGTATGGCACAGGAAGCTGCGGCTCCCTGCACGTCTGACATGGCCCAGTATTCGCCTGCGGCTTAACGTCGACTCGTCATTGTTCAAATGGGCGCGTAGAGTGTGGGCGTGGTGGCGAAATTGACGATTGTTCGGAGTTGGAATGAAACATCTCGACCATGATTTAATCGTATTTGATGCGACTTGCATCTTTTGTTCAGGCTTTGCGCGTTTCATGGCCCGCTTTGACCGCAAAGATCGGTTCAGGTTTGTCACAGTTCAATCAGAAACAGGACGCGCTTTGTATCGTGCCTATGATCTGGACCCTGATATGATGCAAACCAATATTGTGATTGTAGATGGGAGTGCACATGTCAAAATGGCAGCCTTTCGTGCTGCCATGTCGGCGCTTGGCTGGCCGTGGCGCTTGTTCGCGGTTCTGGGGTTCATACCCCAACCCTTGTCCGATTGGATTTACGACGGGATCGCCCGCAACCGATATGTGTTTGGGCGGCGTAAATGTGTGATCTCGTCTGATGAATTGCGGGGGCGAATTGTCGACTGAAACGGTTCTGATCATCGGTGGGTATGGGGTTTTTGGCGGCAAATTGGCGCTGGCCCTCGCGCAAGATCCGCTGCTTGACGTTGTTGTGGCGGGGCGCTCTTTGATCAAGGCGCAGGTCTTTTGCGCCCAGAATGGTGGGCGGGCATTGCAGATTGATACGCGCTCAGATCAACTGGCGCGTGTTATTGCCGGTCAATCGCCGTATGTCGTTATTGATGCGGCGGGACCGTTTCAAGGCTATGACAAAGCATCTTATTGTGTGGCCAAGGCCGCTATTGCTTGTGGCGCGCATTATCTAGACCTGTCGGATGACGCTGGATTTACCGCGGGAATATCAAGCTTGGACAGTTTAGCAAGGGCCACCGATGTGGTGGCACTTTCGGGCGTTTCAAGCGTTCCGGCCATGTCATCCGCCGCGGTTGAGGGATTGTGCGATGGGATGACCGACATTCATTTGATCGAGAGCGTGATCCTACCTGGCAACCGTGCCCCGCGCGGCCTGTCAGTGATGCGCGCGATATTGGCGCAGGTTGGCCAACCAATGTTGCTGTGGCGCGGCAACCGTTTTACCGCCGTGCGGGGTTGGTCCGAGGGGCGTAAAGAGGTTCTGTCGATTGACGGTGCAGCACCGGTTTTGAGGCGCAGATCCAGCCTGATTGGAGCGCCTGACCTGACGCTGTTTCCAACGCGTTACAAGGCGCGCGGTGTTGAATTTCGAGCCGGGCTGGATTTGTGGATCATGCATTGGGGGCTGGCGGTCGTTGGATTCTTGGTGCGGTTGCGATTATTGCGTTCGGCAGAACCATTGGCAGGGTTGCTGAAATGGTTTGCGGATCGGCTGGAGCCATTTGGATCAGATCGCGGTGGCATGCGGGTGCGGGTGATCGGTAGGCTCGCGAATGGCTGTGGAGTGTTGCGCGAATGGTCGTTGATCGCCGAGGCGGGCGACGGGCCGCACATTCCGGCGGTGGCTGCACGGGTGATGTGCCAGCGGTTGTTGGCAGGGCAGGTAGATGTCGGCGCGCGGCCATGCCTTGGCGAATTTTCACTGCAGGATGCCGAGGGTATGATGAGCAATCTGAGGGTTGCTTTTGGCCGTTTCGAGAGGCCAGTGGTGCCCGTGTTCCAAGCCGCTTTGGGCAAGAGGTTCGCGGAATTGCCAGCGGTGGTGCAGGATTTACATTGCGTGCTCTATCGCCGTCATTGGACGGGTCGTGCCCAGATCACACGTGGACGAGGGTTGTTGGCGCGATTGATTTGTAGGATCGTAGGGTTTCCGCCTGCGGGGCAGGGTGTTGCGGTGACGGTTTCGATGCATCGTAACGGGCCGATCGAGAAGTGGGTGAGAGACTTTGATGGCAAACAGTTTCGCTCTGTGTTGACGATTGGGCAAGCGGGAACGGTGTGGGAACGGTTTGGGCCGTTCAATTTTGAAATTGGCCTGAAGGTTTCAGATGGCCGGCTGACATATCCGGTCAGGCGTGCACGCTTGTTTGGACTGCCTTGGCCGATGGCGCTGACTCCGACAAGCGAGACATATGAAGAGGTGGATGCAGATGGGCATGCGCGTTTTGATGTGGCAATCAGCCTGCCGATAATCGGCAAGTTGATTCATTATCAGGGTTGGCTAAAACCTGAAGAATAACGCGCCGCTCGGCGCCCCTGACAGGGCTTCTCGCTGGGTCTAGCGAAGAAAGCTGTCAGGCTTGATGAGCGGCGCAGTTTTTTAGGCAGCTTTGGTTTTTACATCGAACCGACCGTAAAACGTGTCGCCTTTTTTGGCCATGTCACGCAGCAAATCGGGTGTGTTGAACCGATCGCCATAAGTCGCCGTCAAGTGATCGCAAATCTCGACCGCTCTGCCAGCCCCTAAGATGTCCAACCAGCTGAATGGCCCACCGGACCATGGGGCAAAACCCCAACCAAGGATCGCACCGACATCGCCTTCACGGATGTCTTCCAACACGCCCTCATCCAGCGCACGGACCGCTTCCAGCACTTGCGCCATCAACAGGCGGTGCTGCACTTCGGTCACATCAGGCTGCTCATCCGACACGGGGTATTGCGCGGCCAAACCGTCCCACAACCCTGTGCGTTTGCCTTTTTCATCATAGCTGTAGAAACCTGATGCTGATTTACGCCCCAAACGGCCCGCGTCGGCCATCCAGAACACAACTTCATCCACGGCGCTGTCAGGATAGGCGTCGCCCATCGCAATCTTGGTCGCCTTGGCGATTTTGACGCCCAGATCGATTGATGTTTCGTCCACCAATTGCAGCGGCCCAAGCGGCATGCCAACCAATTTGGCAGCATTTTCAATCAGCGCTGGCGCAACCCCTTCGGCGACCATGCGGATGCCTTCATTGATGTAAGGGATGATGCAGCGGTTGGCGTAAAAGAACCGTGCGTCATTGACCACAATCGGTGTTTTGCGAATTTGACGCACGTAGTCGAGTGACTTGGCGACGGCCAGATCACCGGTTTCTTTGCCCTTGATGATTTCCACCAGCATCATTTTCTCGACAGGCGAGAAGAAGTGGATGCCGATGAATTGCTCGGGCCGTTTGCTGGCCTTGGCCAATTCAGTGATCGGCAGGGTCGAGGTGTTGGTTGCAAAGATGCAATCCTCAGGCACCACGGCCTCGACGTTTTTGGTGACTTCGGCTTTGACGCCAACGTCCTCAAACACCGCCTCGATGATCATATCGGCGTCCTTCAGCGCGTTATAATCTGTGGTCGCGTTGATCAGGGCCAGTACGGCCTCTTTCTTTTCAACAGTGGCTTTTTTGCGCTTGATGCCTTGGTCCAAGTAGTTCTCGACATAGGCTTTGCCCTTGTCTGCGCTTTCTTGCTTTTGGTCGATCAGCACGACTTCGATGCCCGCCATCGCAGATACAATTGCGATACCAGCGCCCATCATACCAGCGCCCATGATGCCGACTTTTTTGACTGTTTGGGATGGAACATCAGGACGGTTCGCGCCTTTTTCCAACGCTTCTTTGTTGATGAAAAGGCTGCGGATCATTGCGCCCGATGAGGGGTTCATCATCACGTTGGTGAACCAGCGGGCCTCGATGCGGATCGCGGTGTCAAACGGCACCTGAGCGCCTTCATAGACGGCTGACATCAATGCTTTGGCGGCGGGGTAAACGCCTTGGGTGTTGCCATTTACCATCGCCGAAGCCCCGACGAATGTCATGAAACCAGCAGGGTGATAGGGGTCGCCGCCGGGCATTTTGTAGCCCTTGGCATCCCAAGGTTTCACCATGTCGGCATTTGTTGCGTTCAGCACCCATTCTTTGGCGCTGGACAACAGATCTTCGGCTGGAACGATCTCGTCAATGATGCCAGCCATTTTAGCAGCTTTAGGGTTGTTCATCTTGCCTTGCAGCAAAAATGGTGATGCGGCCATTGCGCCCATTTTACGAACCAATCGTGTGGTGCCGCCAAGGCCCGGAAAAATACCGACCATGATTTCAGGCAGACCGATTTTGGCCTTTGGGTTGTCGGCGACAAAGATGCGATGGCACGACAGGGGCAATTCTAAACCAATGCCAAGCGCTGTGCCTGGCAGGGCGGCAGCAATCGGTTTGCCGCCTTTGTTGGTCTTAGGCTCCATGCCTGCGCGTTCGATTTTGCGCAAGATACCGTGAATTTGCATGATGCCTTCAAACAGACCCTTGGCTGGGTTTTCGCCGGCATCCGTTTTCATCTTGCCAATGACGTTCAAATCCATGCCACCCGCGAACGAGCCTTCTTTGCCTGAAGTGATGATAACACCTTTAACTGCATCGTCGGCCAGTGCTTTGTCGATCATACCGTCTAGGTCGTAAAAACCTTGAATGCTCATTACATTCATGGATTTACCAACGGTGTCCCATGTGATGGTGGCGACGCCATCGGCGTCTACTGCGTAATTAAAATCGCTCATGAGTTTTGTTCCTCTTTATAGGGGGTACCGTCTTTGCGGGTGAATGCCGCTGCGCCGCCGCCAATGTTCACGACCAAATCGATGTCGGAATAGGTGGCGGTCTCGGACGGTGCTTTGGTGCCGACCACCAGAAAACGGGCCTCGGCATTGGTGTTGTTGATAAAATGGTGACCGTTTGGCACGCCAGCCGGGAAGGCCGCGCAATCGCCTACGGTCATTCCATGGTTGCCGTCATCATCGACCAAGATGCAGGTGCCTTGGGTGATCATCACGAATTCATCTTCGTTCAGATGCCAATGACGCAACGAGGATTTCGCCCCCGCGGCAAGGATCACTATATTGGCGCCAAATTGAGTCAATCCGCCCAGATCCCCAAGACGCAGACTGCTGCGCCCTGCCATTTCGGCGGCATAGGGATCAGGATAGATCGAGCCCGATTTGACCGGAGCCTTATCAAGATCAAGTTTGCCCATTAGACACGCTCGATGATGGTGGCTGCGCCCATGCCGGATGCTATGCATAGGGTGGCAAGGCCAACTTCTTTGTCTTGACGCTCAAGCTCATCCAGCACAGTGCCGATGATCATAGCGCCAGTTGCACCCAGCGGGTGGCCCATCGCGATGGAGCCGCCGTTGACGTTGACCACGGATGGATCGACATCAAAGGCCTGCATGAAGCGCATGACGACCGAAGCGAAGGCCTCGTTGACTTCGAACAGGTCGATATCGGAAATTTCCATGCCGTGATCGGCGAGGATTTTCTGCGTCACTGGCACGGGACCGGTCAGCATGATGGTCGGTTCAGTGCCGATTTTGGCGGTCGCACGGATGCGGGCGCGCGGCTTGATGCCGTGGCGGATGCCGAACTCTTTGTTGCCGATCAGCACAGCGGCTGATCCGTCAACGATGCCTGACGAGTTGCCCGCATGGTGGATGTGGTTGATCCGTTCCAGATGCGGGTATTTCATAAGGGCGACTTTATCAAAGCCGGGCATCATTTCGCCCATGTCTTTGAAGCTGGCTTTGAGCGAGCCAAGTGATTGCATATCAGTGCCCGGGCGCATGTATTCATCGGTGTCCAAAATGGGCAGGCCGTTCTGATCCACGATTGGAATAATCGATTTGGCGAAACGGTTGTCGTCCCATGCGGCTTTGGCGCGGATTTGGCTCTCAACAGCCAGCGCGTCGGCTTGGTCACGGGTAAAGCCATATTCTGTGGCGATCAAGTCAGCCGAAATGCCCTGAGGCACGAAGTATGTGCCCATCGCCACAGTTGGATCAACGGCGATCGCTGCGCCGTCGCTGCCCATCGCTACACGACCCATCATTTCAACGCCGCCGGCGATGTAACCGTCGCCAGCGCCGCCTTTGATTTGGTTGGCGGCCAGATTAACAGCCTCCATGCCTGAGGCACAAAAGCGGTTGATCGCAAGGCCGGGAATGGATTGGTCAAGCTCGGAGGCCAGAACCGCGGTGCGGGCCAAGCAGCCGCCTTGTTCTTTGACTTGGGTTACATTGCCCCAGATCACATCTTCAACGGCGTGGCCTTCGAGGTTGTTGCGGTTTTTGATCGCGTTCAAGATTTGCGCGGACAGGCGCACTGAGGTGACTTCGTGAAGCGCGCCGTCTTGGCGCCCTTTGCCACGAGGGCTGCGCACAGCATCGTAAATATAGGCTTCGGTCATGTTGGTATCCTTTGTGTTATGCGCGTGTTTTAAGCACGATCAGCGGGGCTGCCGGGCATCAGATCATAGGGGTGTTTCCAGCCAGGTGTGTCGCTGATGCGGGTTAACCAAGCGTCGATGTGGGGCCATGCAGAACGGTCAAAGCCGAATTCTTCTGGGTAGTAGAGGTAACCACAGCAGGACAGGTCAGCGATGGTCAGCTGATCGCCGACGATCCAGTCGCGTCCTTCAAGGTGATTGTTCAAGGTCGCGTAAGCGGCCTTTAGGCGGCTTTGCATAAAGGGGATCACGCCTGCGGGTTGTTTGTCTTTGGGCAAGAAATTGATCAGAAAACGGGTCATGCCAGCAGGGGAGGAAAGCTTGTGATTATCCCACAGAATCCAGCGAAGGATTTCGCGGTTTTCGGTTGTGTCTTTGCCGCCCAGCTTGCCGGATTTTTCGACCACGTAGTCTTGAATGGCACCGGATTGAGTGAGAGTCAGATTGCCATCGACCATCGCGGGGGCTTCACCCATAACGTTGAGGCTTTGAAATTCGGGGCTGCGCGCGGCGCCACCAAAAAAGTCGACAAAGACCGGGCTCCAATCCAGCCCCGATAATTCAAGAGCCAATGCCGCTTTGTAGGAATTGCCGCTTTCGCCAAAACAATAAAGTTGGATTGTCATAATAGACCTTTCGTTATTTGCCCTACCGGCCCAACTGGGGGCTTTGCCCCCAGACCCCCAAGGTATTTGTAGCAAGAAGAAGGGGATAGGTAAGGAAGTATTAAGATTAATGCGCCTAACGTGGTGTTACGGTACAGGCTGAGGAGCCGATGGCCGTGCAAGGAGAAGGCCCCGTAGCGCCCCGTCTTATTGACCGGTCGACGCGGGGCTGATGTTTTTGCCCTTTCTTCTTGCCCAAAATACCTTCGCCGAAGGCAATCCGGTATTTCCCCCAGGAATTCCGTCACCGTTTACGTGCCTCCAGTTCGGAATTGAACAGGCGCAGGCGGTGGGTGAGGTTGTCCTCGTTGATCACGCTTGTGAAGTTTTCAAACAAAAAAGAGAGGGCTTCACCTTCATCAAGGCCAGCTTCTTTTGAGAAGCTTTTCAGGCGGCGGTAGCCGTCTTCGGTCATTGCAACCGGAAATCGGCGGGTCAAGCGCAGGCGTTTGGGCATTGTTTCTCCCTTAAGATCGCTGTGGCGGCTTTCGCGTTGAAAGAGCGAAAGCCGCCAACCGTGAGTGCTCCTCCCTTGGAGCAATTGTTCGCAGTCTAGAAGTCTTCGGCATCCAGCGCCATCACTGTGTCTGCCCCTGATTGTATCCGCGCAAGGTGCATTCCCGTGGCGGGCAGATGGCGGGCCATGTAATAGCGCCCTGTGGTCAGCTTGGTTTCGTAAAATGCGGTGTCAGAAGCACCGGATGCCAGAGCGGCGTTCGAGGCTTTGGCCATGCGGGCCCACATCAGTCCCAAACAAGTATGGCCGAACAGGTGCATAAAGTCGTTGGATCCCGCCAGCGCGTGGTTCGGGTTGCTCATGCCGTTTTGCATGAAGTACATGCCTGCCGCTTGTAAATCCTTGCTTGCCTGTTTGAGCGGCTCTAGGAAGTCGTTCTTCAACGCCTCATCCCCGTCGTTTTCTTTGATGAAGGTTTTGATCAGCTCAAAGAAGGCCATCACGTGTTTGCCGCCGTCTTGCGCCAGTTTGCGACCGACCAGATCCAAAGCCTGAACCCCGTTGGCACCTTCATAAATTTGGGTGATACGGGCGTCGCGCACAAATTGGCTCATGCCGTGTTCTTCGATATAGCCGTGGCCGCCGAATATTTGTTGGGCTTGAACTGTCATATCAAAGCCCTTGTCCGTCAGGAAGCCTTTCACGACAGGCGTCATCAAGGAAAGCAACCCATCGGCGTCTTTGTCGTCCAAACGGTGGATCTGGTCGCTAAGGTTGGCGCTCCAGAGCAAAAACGCGCGGCCGCCTTCAACAAAGCTTTTCTGGTCCATCAGGCTGCGCCGCACATCTGGGTGCACGATGATCGGGTCGGCTGGCCCATCCGGGTTTTTTATCCCTGTGATATCTCGCCCTTGCAGGCGGTCCTTGGCGTAGATCACGGCGTTTTGGTAGGCGGCTTCGGCTTGGGCGAGCCCTTGCATGCCAACGCCGATGCGGGCTTCATTCATCATGGTGAACATGGCGCGCATGCCTTTGTGCTCATCCCCGAGCAGATACCCAACCGATTCATTATAGACCATCACACAGGTTGCGTTACCATGGATCCCCATCTTTTCTTCGATGTTGCCCACGGATACACCGTTGGCATCGCCAAGGGAGCCGTCATCTTTGACGATATATTTTGGCACGATGAACAGCGACACGCCTTTGATGCCATCTGGTCCGCCAGCGATTTTAGCCAGCACCAAATGAATGGTGTTGTCTGACAGGTCATGATCACCCGCAGAAATGAATATTTTTTCGCCGGTGATTTTGTAGCTGCCGTCGGATTGCGGATCGGCCTTGGTGCGCATCAGGCCCAGATCGGTGCCGCAATGAGACTCCGTCAAGTTCATAGTGCCGGTCCATTCACAAGACACCATTTTGGGCAGAAACTTGGCCTTTTGTTCGGCCGTGCCATGCGCGTGGATCGCCGAATAGGCCCCGTGGGTCAGGCCCTGATACATCACAAACGCCTGATTGGCGCTCGAGAACAATTCACCAACCGCGACGCCCAACACGTAAGGCATGTTTTGACCGCCGTATTCCGGGTCACAATCCAGCCCCGTCCAGCCGCCTTCTTTCATTGCTTCAAAGGCTTCTTTGAACCCTTTTGGCGTTGTCACTTTGCCGTTGGCCAATGTGCAGCCTTCAACATCGCCCGAGGCGTTGATCGGTGCCAACACATCGCTCGCCAGCTTGCCCGCTTCTTCCAGAACGGCGCCTGTAAAATCGGCTTCCAGTTCGTCATATCCTGGGATGTCGCTTTTGCTGACGTCCAGCAGTTCATGCAGCACAAATTGGAGGTCTTTAACGGGGGCGGTATAGCTTGGCATGTGGTGTTCTCCGGATTGGGTGTTGGTTAGGCGGCGTCTGTGTTTTTGGCGGCGACTGATTGGACTTCGCGCTCGCCCCATTTGATCAGTTCAGCGAGTTCTTTCAAAGCCACGTTCAGCTCATCGCGTTGTGTTGCCATCTCGACAATGCGTTCTTTGGCAGCATTTAGAGAATGGGCCATTTGCGTGTGTCCCGCATCACCCATATCGTAGAGGTTCAAAATCTGGCGAATTTTTTCCAGATCAAAACCAAACCTTTTGCCGCGTAGGATCAATTTCAGTCTGGCGCGCTCACGATTGGAATATAGCCGTTTCTGCCCCTCGCGGTTGGGCGAAAGAAGCTCTTTTGTTTCGTAAAATCGCAATGTGCGTGGGGTCACATCAAAGGCCTCACACATTTCCCGAATGGTCATTGTTTCGTCTTCTTTCATAGCACGCTCCAAAAAAAATGTACTCGTTTACTCGTTACAAAAGAGCACATGCGGTGCGTTGGGCCACCTTACAACCTAGCTTGACGCAAACGTAAATGTAACGTGGCGTCAAAAGTGAACTGACGAAACGTCAGGAAAGTTGACGCAGGGTCAGACGCAAGAAAATTATAATGGGGGATTTTCAGATTTCATGTTGGGTAAGGTATTCCTTACCCTATTTTGTGGGCCTTAGCCCATCCGCGGCTTCATCTCGCAACTGTTGGAGTTCCGAGATCGATTCGTCGAGCTGTTTGCGCTGCTCTGCCAATGCGTCCAATTGTCGGTCGGCGTTTTCCACCCAGGTCTCCATCTGTGTGGTGGTGCCGTTTTGTTCGTACATTTCGAGCCATTGGCGGATTTCTTCGAGCGAAAAGCCAAAACGGCGCCCGCGCAAGATCAGCACCATACGCGCCACTTCGCGGGGCCCATAGCTGCGAGTGCGCCCGTCTTTTTCAGGGCTGAGCAATTCGATATATTCGTAATACCGCAGCGTACGCGGCGTTACGTCAAAACGCGCGCACATCTCTTTGAAGGTGGATTTGCTGTCTGGCATCGTGATCGGCTCCTGATGGTGAAGGGTAACCAATGCACAGGGGTGATGCAATCCGCGTCGGGTCAAAAACAACGAGAGGAGGCAAAGTTTCTTATGTGCCTAGTTCATGAACCCCGGCGCAAATATATGGAACATATATGCCAGCAGGATCGCTGGAATAGCTGAATACACTGTGGCCATCATTGCGACCTTTGGATTTAGGGCAATGGCCGGGAACAGCGCATCACCGTCATTAGAGATCGCATTGCCCATCAGGGCCGAGAACGGGATCAGCCCATTGATATAAAATGTCGAGACCAGCACCTGTGGCCCGCAGCCCGGAATGAACCCAATGATGATGCCGATCATTGGCAACAGAATGCCGATTGAGTCGAACATCGCTTTTAGATCAAGCCCCGCATAGGCAACGATATAGTCAAACGCCAGATATGCACCGATCACCCAGACCGTGATAAAGCTGGTTTCTTCGGCTGTGCGGGTCAAGGGCGAGTCTTTGGCATTGGTCATGGCTTGCAAATTCGAGGTCGACCAGATCAGTAGGCCGACCAGAATGCCCGCCAGCCCAACCCACGTCATAAAGTCGCCGTATACGGCCTCAAGATCCATTTGGGCCAATTGCGAAATGCCAATCATCAGACCGGGGGCTGCGATGGCCAGATAGATATAATCCTTGATGCGGGTGCGTCCGATCCGCGGGGCCAGTTCACACTGGCCCGAGGATTGATCCACATGGCCGCCTATTTTCAGCACGTCAATGATCCAACCCGTTACGATGCCCGCTGCAAACGACAGGGGCAGCACCACCAACGCTGCATCGGGCCGCGTGGCGATCAGTAAAAATGCGGCATCCCCCATCGTGGCGGTCAGGGCCGCAACCACGGCACCAAAGCCGACATTGCCAGACGAATATGCCGCTACCACAACAACAGCGCCGCCGCACCCCGGGGTCGAGCCTAACAGGGCCGCCAGCGGAACTTGATAACCTTTGGCCTTTTGCAATGACTCGCCGATGTCGAAATTGAATACCCGCTCAGCTCCGTAAAACAACAGCAACGTGGCTGCCACAAAGGACGCAACCTGTACATATGCGTCAACCATCAGGCTTCGGGTCAGCTCTCCTAGGGCGCCAGGCGCGATGGCCAGAGCGATATAGATCACCATGACGACCAACCGTTTTAGGCGAAACGGGCCGAACTTGTCTTTGGCCACAAAAGGGGATGGCTGTTGTACTGGCGTTGCTTGTGCGGTGTTCATCGGGCTGCCTTGCAATTGCGAATTATTCTCAATTGCAGTAAATAGCACTTGCGGCACCTTTGGCAAGGGCCAATAACCTTTCCCAACAAGTTGCGAACTCAGGATCGGAAAACCACAGATGCCAAACTCACGAAATGCACAGATCAAACAGGTCTTTTCTTCTATGCCGCATTTTCAGGCCCTGGGCATGGAATTGGTCGACGTGGGTGACGGCAAAGCCGAAATTTCCATGGCATATGATGAGCGTTTCATTGGCGACCCAGAAACCGGTGTGATTTCAGGCGGTGCGGTTTCGGCCCTGATGGACACCACCAGCGGGGCGGCGGTAATGTGCCACCCTACAGGCAGCATGGGCACCGCAACGTTGGATCTGCGCATTGATTATATGCGCCCAGCCACACCGGGCCAGCGGATCACGGCGCGGGCTGAATGTTATCATGTTACACGTTCGGTCGCCTTTGTGCGGGCCACGGCGACGGATGAAGACGCGGCGCGCCCCGTGGCAACGGCAACCGGCACCTTTACCGTACAGCGCGAAAAAGGAGCCTCAAAATGAGCACATCACCTGAACCTGTACAAGTTATCAAACAACGCCGCGATGCAGCTCTCACGTCTTTGGTCACGGGTATACCTTATATCAGCTTTCTCGGGGTGCAATTTGACCGCCGCGGCGACGAGTTGACGGCGATATTGCCTTTTGACGAAAAACTGATCGGTAACCAGATGCTGCCTGCGATCCATGGCGGTGTAACCGCGGCATTTTTGGAAATAACTGCGGTGATTGGTTTGAGCTGGCAGATGTTGTGGAACGATATCGAAAGCGGTGACATGCCGGCCGATATGGTCCTGCCACGGCTGCCCAAAACCATTGATTTCACAGTTGATTACCTACGCTCTGGCCTGCCACGCGACGCCTATGCGCGGGCGCGGGTGAACCGTTCGGGGCGGCGTTATGCCTCGGTGCATGTCGAGGCATGGCAGGACAATCGCCAACGTCTGTTCGCCCAAGCAACGGGGCATTTTTTGATGCCGCAACGCGGTGACTGATACTGCGGCGGCTCTGACCCATTCACGCGTTCTGAAAATTGCCTTACCGATTGTGATCTCCAACGCAACCGTGCCCATTTTGGGGTTGGTTGATACGGGTGTGGTCGGCCAAATGGGATTGGCCGCGCCTATTGGAGCGGTTGGCATCGGGGCAATCATACTGACTGGGTTTTACTGGTTGTTCGGGTTCCTGCGGATGGGCACCACGGGAATGGTGGCGCAGGCCAAGGGGGCTGGCGATCAGGGCGAAGTCGTCGCACTATTGATACGGGCTTTGATGATTGGTTTTGGTGTGGGCGTTGCTTTTGTGCTGTTGCAAACCCCGCTGTTTTGGACGGCGTTTCAAGTGTCGCCAGCCTCCGGTGAGGTTGAAGGGCTGGCGCGCGACTATATGCGCATTCGGATTTGGTCGGCACCCGCGACCATCGCTTTATACGGTGTCAGTGGCTGGCTGATTGCGCAGGAACGTACCCGCGCTGTGCTGGTGTTGCAACTGTGGATGAACGCGTTGAACGTCGGTTTGGATCTATGGTTCGTACTGGGGCTGGGCTGGGGCGTTCAAGGCGTCGCATTGGCGACGTTTATGGCCGAATGGAGCGGCTTGGCGCTGGGCATATGGTTGTGCCGGCCTGCGTTTGTTGGGCGGATGTGGCGCAACTGGGCGGTGGTGTTTGACCGCGCACGGCTAAAGGCGATGGCGGTTGTAAATGGCGACATCATGATCCGTTCGCTACTGTTGCAGGCGATCTTTATCTCGTTCTTGTTTTTTGGGGCGGATTTTGGCGATGTAACCTTAGCCGCCAATCAAATATTGGTTCAATTTTTGTCAGTCACGGCGAATGCACTGGACGGATTTGCCTTTGCCGCCGAAGCGCTGGTTGGCCAAGCGCTGGGCGCGCGCAATCGGGGCGCCTTGCGGCGGGTTGCATTGTTGGCTAGTTTTTGGGGGCTGATTTGTGTGATTGGTTTGTCATTGGTGTTTTGGCTATTTGGCGAGGTGATCATTGACGTGATGACCACGTCGGATGAGGTGCGGGTCGAGACGCGGATATATTTGATCTATATGATCATCGCACCACTTCTTGGTCTGGCGTCTTGGATGTTGGACGGGATTTTTATTGGCGCGACCAGATCAAAGGACATGCGCAATATGATGGTGGTGTCTTTTGTGGTTTACGCGGTGGCGATTGCGGCGTTGGTGCCGCTATTTGGCAACCACGGGCTGTGGATGGCGCTGCTGATCTCGTTTGTGGCGCGGGGCGTGACATTGGCGTGGCGCTATCCGGCGTTGGAGGTGCAGGCGGAATAAGAGATTTTATGCGCTGCCGCGCGGGCAGGTATTTGGGGCAAGAAGAAGCCCAAGGCAAAATCCGTCCGAGATGCGCTAAAGGATTTCAAGCACAGATTCTGGTGGGCGGCCAAGCGCTGCTTTATCGTTGTTGATGACCACGGGGCGTTCGATCAGTTTGGGATGCGCGGCCATGGCGTTGATTAACGTCTCCTCATCGGCGGTCTTCAGGCCAAGCTCTTTATAGATCGCTTCGCCTGTGCGGATTAGTGCCGTAGCCGGTATGTTCAACAAGGCCAAAGCGGCGCGAATTTCGTCCGCTGTGGGGGCGTCGTCTTGGTACAAGCGGATCACTGGGGTGACGCCAGCGTCTTTGATCAATTTAAGCGTGCTGCGAGATTTTGAGCAGCGGGGGTTGTGCCAGATCGTTGTCATAGCCAGTCCTTTCGTTTGGTGCCAACGGCGTCTTTGATGTTGGCGTGCCCGTCGCGGGCCAGTAATTCATCAAGGCCACGGGCAATGTCAGTGACCAAGGACTGCCCTTGATAGACCATCGCCGAGTAGAGCTGCACGGCGGAGGCGCCGGCGCATATTTTTGCGTAGGCTTGTTCAGCTGATCCAACACCGCCAACCCCGATCAGGGGGATATCGCCTTTGGTTAAAGCGCTGAGTTGGGCAAGCACACGGGTTGATTTTTCGAACAGCGGCGCGCCTGATAACCCGCCCATTTCATCACGGTGCGCGCTGGTCAGCCCGTCACGGGACAGCGTGGTGTTGGTGGCGATGATGGCGTCGATCTTGGTGGCGCGGGCGACTTGGGCGATTTCTTCGACTTCTGTTTCAGTCAAATCGGGGGCGATTTTTAAGAATACAGGGATCGGACGTTCGAGCTTGTCTCGGGTTTGCATCACGCCGTTCAGAAGCGCTGTCAGGGCATCTTTGCCTTGCAGGTCACGCAGTTTTTCGGTGTTTGGTGACGACACATTCACGGTGGCGAAATCTAGATGCGGAGCGCAATGGGCAAGCACGGTGGCAAAATCAGCGGCGCGATCTATGCTGTCTTTGTTGGCCCCAAGGTTCAAGCCGATCACCGCGTTTTTTGGGCGAGTTGCCAGCCGCGCAGCAATTGTTTCCATGCCGTCGTTATTGAAACCAAAGCGGTTGATCACGGCCGCGTCTTGCGTCAAGCGAAACAGTCGCGGTTTGGCGTTGCCAGCTTGGGGGCGCGGGGTAGCGGCGCCGACTTCAAGGAACCCAAATCCGGCGCGGGCCAGTGGAGATAAAGACGTGGCGTTTTTATCGTATCCGGCGGCCAGCCCGACGGGATTTGGCAGCGCCAACCCCGCGATTTTGGTCTGCAAACGTGGTGTGGTGTAAGTGCCTGAAAGAGGCACAAGTCCGCTGTTCAGAGCCCTTAGCGACAGGCCATGGGCGCGTTCAGGGTCAAAGCGATGCAGGGCAGCGACCCCAAGGCGTTCTAGCAAGTTCATGTCATTTCGGGTGGAAAAACATGGGCACCATTTTCAAAAGGTAGGGGTTTGGCCCAGAGCATTTCGGAGCGCAAAAGTGTGCGGTAAAGATGTGGAAATAGATCGCCGCCGCGTGAGGGTTCCCATTTGATTGTGTCCCCCAATTGATTGGCCTCAAAGGCGACCAGCATCAACCCATCCACTGCAGCAAAATATTTAGCGGCGGTTTCAGCGGCCTGTGCAGCGGTTGAAAAATGGATGTAGCCATCGGCCAAATCAATCGGCGCGCCTCGGGTTTGCCCGTTGGCGTCAAGCTCGGCCCATTCAGAGCCTAGGAATATTTTGTAAATTTGCATGGCTAGTGACATGCCGTGTCGCAACGTAATCGTCAAGGCTTTGACTCTTGGCTGTTACATTGCCACGATGCGACATGATTCATTTGATCCAACAGGGGGATTTTCGATGCTTACACGTATGATTTTGAAAACAACCGCAGCCGCCGCAGCCTTAACATTTGGTGCAGGCGTGGCCATGGCGGATTATTCGCTGACCATTTTGCACACCAATGATTTTCACTCGCGGTTTGAACCCGTTAGCAAATATGATTCGGGCTGCTCCGAAGAAAAGAATGTCGAAGGCAAATGTTTTGGTGGCTCCGCGCGTTTGGTGACGGCCGTTGCGGCCGCCCGTGCGCGCAGCAACAACAGCATTTTGGTGGATGGCGGTGACCAATTCCAAGGCTCGCTGTTTTACACTTATTATAAGGGTAAAGTTGCCGCCGAAATGATGAACAAGATGGGCTATGACGCGATGACGGTGGGCAACCACGAGTTTGACGATGGTCCAGAAGTATTGCGCGGCTTTATGGATGCGCTGAATTTTCCTGTGTTGATGTCCAATGCTGACTATTCCGGCGAAGAGTTGTTGGCAGGCAAATTGACCAAGTCGACGGTGATTGAGCGGGGCGGCGAAAAGCTGGGCCTGATCGGACTGACGCCGCAAGACACGGATGAGCTGGCAAGCCCTGGTGCGAACGTGATTTTCACCGATCCAGTTGGCGCGGTTCAAGGCGAAGTTGACAAGTTGACTGCGCAGGGCGTGAACAAGATCATCGTTTTGTCGCACTCGGGCTATGTGGTTGACCAAAAGGTTGCCGCAGAAACCACGGGTGTGGATGTGATTGTTGGCGGGCATTCGAATACGTTTTTGTCCAACACGTCAGATCGCGCCAAGGGCCCATATCCGACCATGGTTGGCGAAACTGCGATCGTGCAGGCCTATGCTTATGGCAAATTTCTGGGCGAGCTGAATGTGACCTTTGATGACGCAGGCAATATCACCGAGGCCGTTGGCGAGCCAATCTCAATGGATGCGCAAGTGGCCGAGGATGGAGACACCAAAATGCGGATTGGCGAATTGGCCGTTCCATTGGAAGAAATCCGTCAGCAAGTGGTTGCCAATTCAGCGACTTCGATTGACGGCAATCGCGACAATTGCCGCACCAAAGAATGTGAGATGGGTAATCTGGTAGCGGATGCGATGTTGGATCGCGTCAAGGATCAAGGGGTCAGTATTGCCATCGCGAATTCCGGCGGGATACGGACCTCGATTGATGCGGGCGAAGTGACGATGGGCGAAGTTCTGGGTGTGTTGCCGTTTCAAAATACGTTGTCGACCTTTGAGATTTCAGGGGCTGGCGTGATTGCTGCGCTTGAAAACGGGGTATCGCAAGTGGAAGAGGTCAAGGGCCGGTTCCCACAGGTTGCTGGTATCAAGTTTACTTGGGACGCTTCTGTCGCGCCCAACGAGGGCCGGATCGTCGAGGTGATGGTTGCCGACGGTGATGGTTGGGTCGCGATTGATGCTGCCAAGACTTACGGAGTTGTAACCAACAACTATGTGCGTGGCGGTGGCGACGGATATAAGATGTTCTCGACTGATGGCATGAACGCCTATGATTTTGGCCCTGATTTGGCAGATGTTATGGCGGAGTATATGGCGGCCAAAGGCGGTTATACGGCTTATATGGATGGCCGTATCACGCAGAAGTAGATCTATTAGTATGAGTTTGGAAAAGGCGTGTCTGAGAGGTCGCGCCTTTTTTGTTGCTGGTGTTGAACGGAGGCCCCTTGACGGGGCCGCTTGGTATCTCGACCCCTGATCGGGGTCTCGGATTTGCCTGCGGCGCAGGTATTTATGGCAAGAAGAAGGGGGCAGGAATGTGTGGACGTATCGCGACGTTGTTGCCGATTGAAGCGATGGCACAGTTGTTTTCGGCGTTGCCCTCCAATAATTTGCCGTTTTCACCGAATTACAACATTTGCCCTACGGATGATCTGGCGGTTGTGATCAATGATGAGGGGCGGCGGCTGGTTTCGATGCGTTGGGGGTTTGTGCCGCAGTGGTATAAGTCCGTCAATGAAGGGCCGTTATTGATAAATGCGCGCGCGGAAAGTGTTGCTGAAAAGCCGGCGTTTCGAGAGGCCTGTCGGATGCGGAGGTGTTTGATCCCTGCCACCGGGTTTTACGAGTGGAGCAAGACGGCAGAGGGGGCACGGTTGCCTTGGTATTTTGAGCGCAATGACCAAACGCCTGTGGTTTTTGCTGGAATTTGGCAGCGCTGGGATAAGGGCGACGCACCGGTGAGCAGTTGTGCAATTGTCACCACGGCAGCGAATAGTGCGATTTCGGGCATACATCACCGGATGCCGGTGGTTTTGGCACCGCAGGATTGGCCTTTGTGGTTGGGGGAGACAGGCAAAGGTGCGGCTGCCTTGATGGTACCAGCCCCAGATAATGCGTTGCGATTTCATCGGGTCGGCGTGCAGGTGAATTCGAACCGCGCGTCAGGGCCTGCGTTGATCGAACCTGTTGAAGAATGATTTCAGGGCACGGGGAAATTGTGCCCTGTTTGCGGCTATTTTTGCATTTGCGTTCCTTGACGATCTGAAAGCATTGTCATAGACACACACTGGCTTTGGCGGGTATGGTGAAATGGTATCATACGAGTTTTCCAAACTTAAGGCGCGGGTTCGATTCCCGCTACCCGCTCCAAAGCCCTTTCCCAAAATTGCCGGTTTGATTTTTCTGTGACGCGCGTCACAGGTTGGGCGTGTAGGCTCAATTAGGTTTTATCCAACGGCGGGCAACATGTTCGTCGCAACCCAAAGATCAAGTCAATGTCTAGCAAAACCATCATGATCGCACTGGCCGTTTCAATTCTGAGCATTTTAATTCTGGCGCCAGTTCGGGCGCTTGCAGATAGCGTTTCGGCTTCGAGGATATCGCTCGACGTAACATGGGATCGACGTGGCAAAATCGACAGTGAAAAGGACTGTCGCATGAGGTTGTGAAGTTATTTGAAGTGGGCATATGCTCACTCTATGCCGTCGATTGCTCAGGCAGCGCCTACCATTCTGTTGGGATGGATAGATGCCGCCCTATTTGTAGCTGAGCCAAATGCGTGCTCTGGCAAAGCTAATGTCACCTTTGTCGGCAATACAGGGTGATTGTCTAGCAGCGTCAAGATCAAGGTCTGGTGGTAGCTAAACAAAGCTATCTTAGTTGGCCTAATCAAGAAATGGGCTGTGGTGATGACCAAAGCATCAAGCTTTTTGCCAACATCCATCAAACCGCTGCCGACTTTCACGCCGTCTCTGTTGATGGCGATTTGTTGTTGGAACTGACGACACATCAGGGGTTCATCGGGTTGCAAGATTTCGTTCACCCATGCAAAAATCGGCAACATCATCGGCAGCTCGAGTGAAAACGTGACCAAAGCCTAGCGTAAACGGCAGGGCCTTGGCTTGTTTGATATACACGATGGTGGGCGATCCTGGTGTGATCCCCGCTCGTTCGGCTTTTTAGTTTGTGAGCATTGTCTTATCCAGCCGGATAATTGTTGTGGTTCGTTTGAGCCTATAACCATTTGATCGACGTTAAGTATCAGGCGAACGGTGAGGCGCGTCACAGCCCTAATATTGATGGCCGCCAGCCCGTATATAGGTCTAAAACACGTTTTCCCGTATCAATCCTTCTGCTGTGACCATCACACCGCTTGTTGAGGGCGGCCCAAACCAGTATGACGCAAACCAAATGAGCGAATAGGGATGGGCCAAATGGCAGGACATGATGCAGCCGAATTGGAAGACCGCGAAAAATCAAAGAAGGTTGGGGCGCTATCCGGCCTGATCCCGTTTTTGCTACCATATAAACATTTGGTTATTTTGTCGGGGTTAGCGCTGGTGCTGACAGCGGCAATATCGCTGATCTTGCCGCTGGCTGTGCGCCGCGTTGTGGATGGGTTTTCCGAAGACAATACGGCCCTTCTGGACCAGTATTTTGGAGCAGCCATAGGAATTGCGGCGGCTTTGGCGGTTGGCACGGGGTTGCGGTACTATCTGGTCACGCGACTGGGCGAGCGCGTGGTTGCGGACATCCGCAAGGCGGTGTTTGAGCGGGTGATCACCCTAAGCCCCGCATTCTATGAACGTATCATGACAGGGGAAATCCTATCGCGGATCACGACAGACACCACGGTGATCCAGTCTGTGATTGGCTCATCCGTATCGGTGGCGCTGCGCAATATATTGCTGTTTGTCGGAGGGATGGTGTTGATGCTGTTTACCAGCGCCAAATTGACGGGCCTCGTGTTTTTGGTCGTGCCAGTTGTGATTGTACCGATCATCGTTTTGGGGCGCCGGTTGCGTAAGCTAAGCCGTGAAAACCAAGACTGGATTGCAGCCAGTTCTGGCTCTGCATCCGAGGCACTGACCTCAGTTCAAACGGTGCAAGCCTTTACCCAAGAGGTGGCAATCACGGACGCCTTTGATGATGTGACCGAAAAGGCATTTACGGCGGCGCGTAAACGGATAGGCACCCGTGCATTGATGACAGTCATCGTGATATTCCTTGTTTTCTCGGGGGTGGTCGGGGTTCTGTGGGTCGGTGCGCGTGACGTGCAGGCAGGAACGATGACCGCCGGACAACTGGTTCAGTTCTTGATTTATGCTATTTTGGTTGGGGGTGCTGTTGCGGCGCTGTCGGAAATTTGGAGCGAGTTGCAACGCGCGGCAGGGGCGACGGAACGGTTGGTTGAACTGCTGCACACCCAAGACACGGTGCTTGATCCGGCAGCCCCAAAGATGTTGGATGCCAATACCGCAGGCGCGATAGAATTTGACGATGTCACATTTTCTTATCCCGCGCGCCCTGGTCAAGCCGCGCTTAAGTCGACGAATATTTCGATCAAAGCTGGTGAAACGGTGGCACTGGTTGGCCCATCCGGCGCTGGTAAATCCACTACGATCCAATTGTTGTTACGCTATTTTGACCCACAACAGGGCAGCGTCAGCATTGACGGGATTGATCTGCGTGAGATGGATCGTGACGCTTTTCGCCAACATATTTCAGTGGTCCCGCAGGATCCGGTGATCTTTGCGACTTCGGCACGTGAAAACATTCGCTTTGGTCGCCCCGGTGCTACGGATGCCGAGGTAGAAGAATCCGCAAAAGCAGCCGCAGCGCATGACTTTTTGACTGCATTGCCTGACGGATACGAAACTTACGTCGGTGAGCGTGGCGTGATGTTATCAGGTGGGCAAAAACAACGCATCGCCATTGCACGGGCCATTTTGCGTGATGCACCGATCTTGCTGTTGGATGAGGCAACGTCGGCGCTGGACGCAGAGAGCGAACGCGCTGTGCAACAGGCCGTCGAAGTGATGGCCGCATATCGAACCACGCTGATTGTGGCCCACCGATTGGCCACGGTTAAAAAGGCTGACCGCATCTTGGTTTTTGAAGACGGTCAGGTGATTGCAGACGGAAGCCACAGCGAATTGGTCGCGGCTGGTGGCCTATATGCACGGCTCGCCAAGTTGCAATTTACGGATGGCTACGCAACGGAATAAAAATATTACGATTGAAACGCTTGCACATAATCGCATTTACGCGCACCCTCTCGGTCAAAACAACTTGCCAAAGTGCAAGAAAGGGGAGGACTATATGACACGTTTTGCAACATTGGCCGATTGTCAGGCCATTGAGGAAGAAGGCCCTTGGGAAGATCGCGATTTGCCCAAGACAATGTACCAATTTCTGACCAATACGACAGAAAAATTCGGCAACCGCAAAGCGATGAGCTATCAGCTTACTTCGGGCGCGACGGATAAGGCCGAGACCCTGACATGGCGTGGGTTGCACACCAAAACGGTGCAGGCTGCGAATATGTTCCGCGGATTGGGCATTGGCGAGGACGACGTTGTCGCCTATCTTTTGCCCAACGCAAGTGAGACGATTTTCACCCTTTTGGGCGGTATGATTGCGGGCATTGTGAACCCGATCAATCCTTTGTTGGACGCCGAGCAGATTGCTGCTATTTTGCGAGAAACCAATGCCAAAGTTTTGGTGACATTGAAAAGCCTACCAAAAAGCGATGTCGCCCAAAAGGCGGCTGAAGCAGTGGCCTTGGCGCCAAATGTCAAAACTGTCATCGAGGTGGATTTGCTGCGCTATGTCTCGCCGCCGAAAAGCTGGATTGGGAGCATGATCCGTCCCAAAAATCCCGTGAGTCACAACGCGCAGGTGTTGAATTTTACGAAAGAAATGTCGCGCCAAAACACCACCCTTGATTTCGCCGATTCCAAAGGCGACCGGATTGCGGCCTATTTCCACACTGGCGGCACCACTGGAATGCCCAAGGTGGCGCAGCACAAATATTCCGGCATGATTTACAACGGCTGGCTGGGTGAAAACCTTTTGTTTACCGAGGACGATGTCCTGATTTGTCCGTTACCGTTGTTCCACGTTTTCGCGGTGCATGTTGTATTGATGGCGGTGATCGCGGCTGGAGCACAGGTTGTCTACCCGACCCCGCAAGGGTATCGCGGCGAAGGTGTGTTTGACAATTTCTGGAAGTTGGTTGAACGCTATAAAGTGACCTTTGTGATCACCGTGCCAACGGCCATCTCAGCTTTGATGCAACGGCCTGTGGATGCAGATGTATCCAGCCTAAAAACTGCGTTTTCCGGCTCTGCTCCGCTGCCGGTTGAATTGTATAATCGGTTTGAAAAAGCCACTGGCGTGAAATTGATTGAGGGTTATGGTTTGACCGAGGCAACCTGTCTGGTGTCGATCAACCCAGCCGATGGCGAAAAGAGAATCGGCTCGGTCGGATTGCCATTCCCCTATACTGACGTGCGCATTTTAAACTGCGACGAGGCTGGTAATGTGATCAATGAATGCGGGGTCGACGTCGTTGGTGAAATTTGCGTGTCGAACCCGGGCGTCTTAGCGGGGCATACCTATACCGAGGCCCCCAAGAATGTGGGTCTTTATGCGGATGAAAAATATCTGCGGACAGGGGACTTGGGACGGCTAGATGCGGACGGCTATCTGTGGATTACAGGGCGCGCCAAGGATCTGATCATTCGTGGTGGGCATAATATTGACCCTGCGGAGATTGAAGAAGCACTGGCGGGTCATCCGGCGATTGCCTTTGCAGGTGCGATTGGCCAGCCGGATAGTTTTGCAGGCGAATTACCATGTGTATATGTTGAGCTGGTTGATGGGGCTGAGGTGAGCGTTGATGAGTTGATGGCGCATGCAAAGAAACATGTCCACGAACGCGCGGCCCATCCCAAGCATTTGGAAATAATGGATGAATTGCCAAAAACCGCGGTGGGTAAAGTGTTCAAACCTCAATTGCGTAAAATGGCGATCACGCGGGTATATAACGCTGCTTTAAGTGATGCTGGGCATGCCGCCGAGGTGACCCGTGTTGTGGATAGCAAAAAACGTGGGCTGGTGGCGCAAGTCACGAAAACCGGCAAGGTAGACGAAGAAGCTGTGAAGCATTTACTGGGTGAATTTACGCGCCCATGGGAATGGGTCGAATAGACCTACCCAGATATTGAACAGCAAAAGGCGGCCCAATTAGTTGGGCCGCCTTTTTCGTAAGTGTTGTTGTTGGATCAGTTGGTGCAGGGGATATCAATTACCACCACTTCGGCTCCGCGACGTGTTTTGATTGTGCAGGCTTCTTGCTGCTCTGCTCTCACAACTTCGCGGGTTTCGATGCCCAACAGTTGGTTTTGATCGATTTCGATCGGGCCAACCTCAGCGACGTCACCCGTTCCGACCAGCGCCAAAGACAGACGGCCAGAGCCTTGGGCCTGCGCCAGAGCGGCGACTTGTTGCGGGGTTGCCTCGACGGTCACGGTACGTGCAACTTTCGTGTTGCCGATGTCGTCATTGGCGGATTGGTCAATGGCAACCAGACGGACTGCGGTTTCAATAAGCTTGGTGATATTGCCGGACGACTCGATGCCAGGTAAGGAACCTGTCCAGAAAACATCAACCTGGTCACCGGGGCGCAGAAAGCCTGACACACCACTGCTGACGTCAACTTTGATCGCAAAGGCACGCATGCCAGCGGAAAGCCGTGATGTGATGCCAGCATCTTTGCCCGGATCCGTCACTTTTAACGTCAGAACTGGTTCACCCAATTCCATAGTCCGTAAAACGGAGCGAAGTTTGTCGCTGTCTTTGGGGAACAGGGCAATGCCTGCCTCGCCCTCATCAGTTTCAGTCGGCGGGTGAGTGTAAATGCCCTCGGGCATTGAATCCACTGGCCACATTACCAATTTCACGTCGTCTTTGGTAAGGCGCTCGCCGTACTTAATTTTTCGTTTTACAACAAATACTTGCACGGTCTCAACCATGCCGTCAGCAATTGCCTGGAGTTCAGCTGTTTTGGCTTGTGACGTGCTGATAAAGCCTTTGGCCATGAAGACAGCAAACCCGGCCAATGCCAGCCCCGCAATCAGGACCAACCCAAATACCATTCGCATGATGTATCCTTTCGTTTCATTAGCCCTTTTGCGCTCGACTGCCTCGGGGCTTGATTATTACTCTCTTGCCATCATGCGTTTGAAATGCGGCAAAAAAGTGAACAAAAGTTGGGTTTTCTAAGGAATGTTGCCAAAGATGGCATAGATTGTTTTGAAAACCCAAGTCTCTAAAATTCAGTAACCACTTCGCGTGCGCCGATAAATGCGCCGATACTGTCAGATTGGCTGGTTGTGGTCGAACCGATCAAGTAGATGACGGCCAGGCCAAGAAATGCGATGCCAGCCGTTAGAACAACCCAGTCAACTGTGACCGCACCTTCTTCGGACTTTGCAAATTTTACGATTTTATTTAACATCTTAGTCTCCGTTTTTTCTATTAGTAATTCAATGTGTTTGTGTAGTTAATTTATTCACAGACTGTGTTCAGAATGGGGAAGGACAGGGGAAATATGTAGGCTAGATCCCTGCCAACTCTCATTATTTGGAACGAGTTTCTCTGAACCGCAAAAACGAAAAAACCGCACCCGATTAGGGGCGCGGTCTTTAGTACTTCAGTCTAATCAAATTAGAATGTTGTAGAGATGGTTTGCGAAGACAGAGCAGTGTTGATTTTGCCAGTCAGCGTTTCAGTACCGCCAGAAACAACAGTCATAACAGCAAGGCCTAGGCCAACGATTGCGGCTGTCAGAACAACCCAATCAACAGTTACGGCACCAGATTCATTGCTTACGAAGTTTTTGATCATGTTAGTCATTTTAGTATTCCTTTTAAGAGTTTGTTTTTTGAAACTTAGAATGTTGTAGAGATGGTTTGCGAAGACAGAGCAGTGTTGATTTTGCCAGTCAGCGTTTCAGTACCGCCAGAAACAACAGTCATAACAGCAAGGCCTAGGCCAACGATTGCGGCTGTCAGAACAACCCAATCAACAGTCACGGCACCAGATTCATTGCTTACGAAGTTTTTGATCATGTTGGTCATTTTGATATTCCTTAATTTACGTTTTGCTCATTCCACATTCCGCAGCGGGCTTCATTGGACCGGCCTCTTGTTGGCCCTCTGTCCGCGTTGGGATGGGTATATATAGCTGTCTGAATGGGGCGAGAATTGGGCACATATGGTTCAATTTTAAGCTATTGTTAGAAAAATCGGAATTCTACGCTAATAGACTGAAAATAAACGATTTAAAGATTAATGAGGTCCAAATTTATCTATTTCTAGTGGTCAAAACAGGGTTAATTCAGGCGAATTGCCCCGCTTTTCCAGCAATAAACTGGCGTTAAGGATAATTATTTGCGACAAAGGCTATGGTTAATATTGCCGAGGCAGAGCAGGAATCCGCATGAAGCGGCGCTTCGTACCCATAGTAGCAATTGTCGCGGTGTTTGCTGCGGCTCAGGTGATGGCCGAAACGCCATCGCCCTATCCGAGTTTTACCTTCAAGCGTGTTGGGGTGCCTAATAAGGGATCGACCAACCGGATCAAAGTACAGGTCGATCCTGCTGACCAGTTGGCCCCCGTGAGCTCAGCGTCCGAAACTGCTAATCCTGCCACCCCTGACAAAGCAGCTGTCCTTACAGGACTGGAATGGTACTGGATGGGTGTTTCCCCAAAACTGGTTGATTCAGGGCCAGGCCGGTTGAGAAGCGCCGTTTTATATCTGGAAAAAGCCCCCGCGGGTAAATCGGTTCCACGGCCGCGGTTGCAGCAATTGCAGAACATTGCCAAAACGCACGGCACTGACATTTTAGTGGCGACAATCGGCACGGACGTATCTCCGGCGTTGGTATTGGCTGTGATCGGTATTGAATCGGCTGGCAAATCCGATGCTGTCAGCGGGGCAGGGGCGATGGGCTTGATGCAGCTGATGCCCGAGACGGCCAAACGGTTTGGGGTCACAGACTCCACCATTGCCGCCGAGAACATTAAGGGCGGCGTGGCCTATTTGGATTGGTTAATGAAAAAATTTGATCGCGACCCTGTCATGGTGCTGGCCAGCTACAATGCTGGCGAGGGCGCGGTTCAAAAACATGAGGGTGTTCCGCCGTTCGCCGAGACCCGTGCCTACGTGCCCAAAGTTTTGGCCGCTTGGACGGTAGCGCGCGGATTGTGCTTAACGCCACCTGAACTGGTGACGGATGGATGTGTATTTGCTGTGCGAGGGCTGGCTTCTAATGACTGATAATAAACCGCTGGTGCTGGATGTCGATGGCACCCTGCTGAATACCGATATGTTGTATGAGTGCTTTTGGGCTGGGCTAGGCCAAGATCCTGTTACGACCCTGAAGGCTACATTTAGCCACATTGGTGATCGAGCGCGTCTTAAGCAAGAACTGGTTAACGTGGTTGAGTTGCGCACTGACCTTCTGCCTGTGAACGCCGAGATCAAGGCCTTGGCGGATGAAACCATTGCGGCAGGGCGTGACGTGGTGCTGGCTTCGGCCTCGGATCAGGCATTGGTGGCGCGGGTGGCAAAGGACCACGGGTTCAGCGAACAGGTATTTGGCTCGGACGGCGTTGTTAACCTTAAAGGTGCTGCCAAGGCTGAGGCCTTGGTGCAGACCTATGGCGAGGCAGGATTTCATTATGCAGGGGATTCGGCCGTTGATCGGGCCGTTTGGGATCACGCGGATGGCGCGTTGATTGTTGGTAAACATTCGAAGATTGCGCGGGACTTGACGACCGCGGGCAAACAGGTGGCCCATTACCCATCTGGGTGGAAGGCCCGCAATTTGCTGCGTGCTTTGCGCCCACATCAATGGGTCAAAAATATTCTGTTGGTGTTGCCGATGATTGCGGCTCATGACTTTGGCCTGAATACGTTGTTTATGGCGTTGCTGGGCATGGTCGCCTTTAGTGCTGCAGCGTCGGCTATATATATAGTGAATGATTTGCTTGATCTTGAGGCGGACCGGTTGCACCCCAAAAAGCGTTTTCGCCCGTTTGCGGCGGGAACAGTGCCGATAGGGATTGGCATGTTAACCAGCCTTGCGCTGGGAGCGATCGCTTTGGGCGTTGGCGCTTATCTAGGCAGTGCGTTCTTGTTGGTTGTTGTCGTGTATATGATACTGTCGTTAGCCTATTCCTTACGGCTCAAACGGATGCGTTGGGTTGATATTGCCACTTTGGCCAGTCTTTATACATTGCGCGTGGTGGCGGGGGCGGCGGCCACGGGCGTGGTTGCCTCGGGCTTTATGTTGGTTTTCATTTTTCCGGTGTTCATCGCGCTTGGTTGTGTGAAACGGTTAACTGAGCTGACATTGGCGACCTCGGACGCGCGTTTACCCGGGCGTGGATATGGCCGACCTGACCGTGATGATTTGCTGAATGTCGCAGGACTGGGCGTTGTTGGCGCGTTGCTTGTGTTCTTTCTTTATAGCTTTAGTGAACAGGCCACGGAGCTTTACCCCACACGCTGGTTGCTTTGGGCCGCGCTGGCACCACTGGCATGGTGGCTAATCCGCATGGTTCGGCTTGGGTATTTGGGCAAACAGGACTACGACCCGATCGTCTTTGCAATGAGCGACAAACGCGGCATTGGCATATTGTTGATCATGCTGTCGTTAATTTTCTACTCCGCAGGTCTGTGGCAGATGTGGTTTGGGTTTTGAGCAATACGTCCGACCTTCCTTTAAAAGGTGTCCGCGTTCTGGATGTTTCGACCTTTATTGCGGGGCCGTCATGCGCCGCGACACTGGCCGAATTTGGCGCTGACGTGATCAAGGTTGAGCATCCCGTTGGGGGTGATCCGCTAAGGGCGCTTGGCACTGACAGCGGCACGGGGGCTGGCTCGCTTTTGTGGCTGAACGAGGGGCGTAACAAGCGGTCCGTCACGTTGAACCTGAAATCAGAGCGCGGCGCTGAGATGTTTCGCGATTTGGCGGCGAAATCAGACGTGGTGATTGAAAACTTCCGCCCCGGCACGTTTGACAAATGGGGTTTGTCGTTTGAAACCCTGCGGGCCGCCAACAAAGGTTTGATCATGCTTAAGGTGTCGGGGTATGGCCAGAATGGGCCGTACCGCGACCTGCCAGGTTTTGCGCGTATTGCCCATGCGGTGAGCGGGCTGAGCCATTTAACGGGCGAAGTTGGCGGCGCACCTTTGACACCTGGATCGACGTCACTTGCCGACTATATGTCGGCACTCTACGGGGTGATCGGTATTATGATGGCGTTGCGCAGTCGAGATGCGACGGGGCTTGGCCAGATGGTTGATGTGGCATTATATGAATCGGTGTTTCGGGCTTTGGATGAAATCGCACCAGCTTTTGCTATGAAGGGCAAGGTGCGCGGGCGTCAAGGCATTCACACTATTAACGCTTGCCCACATGGGCATTTTAATTGCGCGGACGGAAAGTGGGTGGCGATTGCTTGTACCAATGACAAAATGTTTGCCCGCTTAAGTGTGGCGATGGGGCAGCCCGATCTGGCAACCGCCAATTGGTACCAAACTGTAAAGTCGCGAATTGACGACGAGGATACAGTGAACGGTATTGTCCAAAAATGGGCAGGGGCGTTGACGCAAGCCGAAGTTCAAACGGCTTGCAATACGGGCGAGGTGCCCTGCGGGGCGGTGATGTCGATCGAGGATATTGCCACGGACCCTCATTATGCGGCGCGAAAAACACTGACCGATATGATGGTTGAGGGCGTTGGCCCGCTGCCATTCCCATCGCCCTTACCGCGCCTGTCTGAAACGCCAGGGCAGTTGAAAACGCTTGGCCCGCACCTGGGCGCATCGAATGCCGAGATCTACGGCGGTTTGCTGGGCTTGTCAGAAAGCGATCTTGTACAGCTCAAGAAAGAAGGCGTTATTTAACCCGCCGCTCATCAAGCCTGACGGCTTTCTTCGCGAGGAGCGAGAAACGCAGCGTTAGCGCGTGCCGAGCGGTTGCTCAAATCGACATTTTCTTAAAGATGAACTCAGGGATAGACCGGATGATCAGCATAATGTAGCGCCAGAAAAAGGGCGTGTAGATAACATTTTTCTTTTTGCGCACAGCCTTAAGAATGTCCTGAGCCACCTTTTCAGGGGGTGCCACCAAAAACATTCCTTCGATGCCCCATGTCATGCCCGTATCAACAAAACCGGGTTTCACTGTCACCACATGCCCACCGGCACGGGTCAATCGGTTGCGCAGGCCCGACAAATAGGTGGCAAAGCCAGCCTTGGCAGCGCCATACACATAGTTGCCAATGCGTCCACGATCGCCCGCGACCGAACAAACCCCAACAACACTGCCCCCGCCGCGCGCTTCCATTTCAGGCGCTATGCCCTGCAAGAACTCGGCAGGCCCAGTGAAACTGTCCGTCACGGTGCCTCCAATCAGGCTCGGATCAGCATCAATCTCGTCTTGGGGCGGCATCGAGCCTACAAAGACAGCGACATTGATCAAGCCGTCCTCGGCTTTGGCCCGTTTTATGATCGCAGCAAAGCTTTCACGCTTTCGCGCGTCAAACTTCATCGCCTCGCCAACCCGTGCGCCATACGCCACGCAATCGGCAGCAGATCGTTTCAGGTCGACCGTGTCACGACCTGTCAACAAAACGCTGTGGCCCTGCTCGGACACTGCCCGCGCAAAGGCTTTGGCCATCGACGATGTCGCGCCCAATATGATCCAAGTTTCAGTCATGCCTCGCTCCTCAAATCCAGTCGGCGGATGATGTCGGTGGTGAAATGCCCATCGGGATCAACCTTGGCCATCTCGGCCACATATTTTGCATGTTCACTATACATAGGCTTCAATCGACGCCCCGTCGCCAGCGCGTCCTTGGCCAAATACAACCGTCCGCCCGCGTGCAGTGTCATTTCTTCGAGCATATTGATCAGGGCTTCAGCTCCGGCTCGGTTGGGGAAATCGACCGCTAAAGTGTAGCCTTCCATCGGGAAAGACATGTAGCCTGCGCGGCCAGCCCCCATCCGTTTCAAAACTGCCAGCGGCGACGCCAAGCCGGAATTCGCGATTTTTACCAACATGTCACGCAGCGCATCTGCTTGCTCAATCGGCACCACACATTGAAACTGGTGAAAGCCGCGTTTGCCGTAAAGGCGGTTCCAATTGTGGATCGCGTCCAATGGAAAGAAAAAATCGCTGATTGGCTTGACCGAGGTGCGGCCAGATTTTGGCACCCGCCCGTAATACAACTTATTGAACAGGCGCACGATGGGTTTGGACAGCGCGAAAGATGGCGCGTTAAACGGTACGGATTTTGATTTCTTTGGCTTGGGGATCAGCCCTGCGCCGGTTTCGCCTTCTTCCAGAATGCCACGTCCCAGCGCATTCCCTTGGGCGGTCGCATCGATCCAGCCGACGGAATACGTGGCCTTAGATGTGTCCAGCGCCTCCAAAAAATCATCCCAACCCTCAATCCGGCGTTCAGTGACCATCATCACATCGCCCTTGCAGGGGATCATCTGAATTTTCGCCGAGGAAATCACGCCGGTTTGCCCCAACCCGCCGACTGTGGCCTTGAACAGGCCAGCGTTGCGTTTGGGGCCGATCACGTGTTTCGCGGTCCCATTCAGTAAGGTCATGCTGATCACATGTTCGCCGAATGAGCCAATCCCGTGGTGATTTTTGCCATGCACATCATTGGCAATGCAACCCGCGACTGTCGCAAACCCTGTGCCAGGCATCACAGCGGGCAGCCAGCCGCGTGGCGCGAATATCCGCGCCAGCTCGCCGATTTGGCAGCCGCCTTCGACGTCCAGAACGCCCGTGGCCTCATCAAAGCCCAACACGCGGTTCATGCGCGTCATATCAATGGCGCGGCCACCGTCATTTAGCGATGCGTCGCCGTAAGAGCGGCACATGCCAATGGCGGGCGCGGGCGTGTCATCCAAGATGGCCTCAAGTGCTGAGACCCGTTCTGGACGCGCGACCTCACTCGTCGCAGTATGAACCCGGCCCCAGCCGGAATAGTCAGCGGTTTTCCAGCGCATTTTGTTTCCTTAATGAAATTCGTTCAGCGAATGGGAACACAGCCAGCCCGATTGCGATAGCAAACCAAAGCGTGGTGATCCTGATGATTGCGGTTGCGGGCAGGCTGATTTCCAGCGGCACACCCTCCATGCCAAGTATGGCGATCATCGCGGCCTCGGCCCCGCCAACCCCACCGGGCGCGCCTGTTAACCCGCCCGCGAGGGTTGAAAATACAAACACAGCAATGGCCATGGCCAAGCCGATGTCAGCCCCGAGCCAAGCCAGCAACAGATAAAACGCATAGCCTTCGGCCAGCCAACCCAACAGGCCAAGTGCAAGTGCAGGCAACATTACCGTTGCGCCTGAAAATTGTTTTAGGGAACGCGCCGCCACACGGATACGACCAAACAGGCGTGGCCAACGGCCAATTATCTTGTGTGTAAATGTTACGATTGAGGCCAAAAGAGCGGGGCGGGTGGCGACCACGGCCAACCCGATAGCGATTAGTGTCACGGGCAGCGCGCCTGAAATACCAGTTGCTGTCAACGACACCGACACGCCCAAAATGATGGCGATTGCGGTTAAGTCTGCGGCCCGATCCATCAGCACCAACGGGGCTGTGCGCTCGACCACCCATCCGGCTTCGCGTTTCAACCAGCGCATGCGGATCAATTCACCGACGCGCCCCGGTGTGACGCTCATGGCAAAACCGCCAAGGAAGTGGCGCAGATCTTGCATCAAGGTTGTGGGCAGGCCCAAACGACGTGCAAACAAATGCCAGCGCAATCCGCGCAGCAGGTAGTTGGCCAGCGACAGGGCAAGCAAAATGGTGATATTGGCAAAGGTCAGTTTGGCCAGCTGGATTTTGGTTTCTTCCCAGCCAGTGGCGGCGGCAAGGCTGGCCAACCCGATCAGCATCAGCGCAAACAACCCGCCCAAAAATAGCATATCGCGCCCGCGCCTTGAGGGGCGTGGGGTTGGGAGGGGCCCATTTTGGCTTTGTGCACTGCTCATATTCATTACCCGTCGTTTAGGGGTCAATTGGGGCGATAATATGAAGCTGTTGATGAAAAGGAAACAATGTTGGTGGGTTTTTTCGGTGTGAGGACGCGGTTGCGGCATATTCCAAATTAAATAGTGGTGGAGATGATGCAAGCTTGTTAACGGGTTGAAATTTCGCTTAGAGCCCTTATTGACCGCTTCCCCAAGACGCATGAGTAACCTTAGCAAGAGCATCTCGAATACCCTCGATTTCCATTTTTGGCCCTTCCATGATAGCCAGATCAAGGTATTCCAACACGGTGGATTTTTGAGGTTCAGTCATCTGCTTCCAAAGAACTCCTAACCTTGAAGACAAGCCAAAAACTCTCTTTTTAGGAGAAAATCGCCAATCTAAATCCATGAACAGCTGGCTCATAGCGTAAGACCAATATTTTTTGGAAACGCATTCGACATACATATTTGCACCAAAATAGTATGATGCAGCATTGTCGGGGAAGAACGAATGGCAGCAAGTGTAGGTCTCAAAATCCGAGACCGAG
This sequence comes from Marinosulfonomonas sp., assembly GCA_033851955.1. GTDB lineage: Bacteria > Pseudomonadota > Alphaproteobacteria > Rhodobacterales > Rhodobacteraceae > Profundibacter. Next base: position 36,454 of record JAWSVK010000010.1, on the reverse strand, counting down.
AGGGCATCCCATGCCTTGCCTACAAAATAGCCAGTTTCTTCGAAGGCTTCGCTGAACTTCCAGTTGGGGCCGAAATCAGGGAACGGCGGTGGCGTTCCAGAACCAAATGATTGACGTATTTTTACTGCGAGCTGATCCATACAAGCAGATGGTATCGAATCCAATCTTTTCATTCAAGCGCAACGGCAGCAAAGTCCGCTCAGCCGCCCTTCAGGCCAGTATATACCGGCAAAGCCAAACTGAAACCGTCAGATGACGGCTTTGAGCCCATAGCTACCTCTTTAGAGGCAGTATGTTTTGACGAAACTTTATGCGCTTCGTGTGCCAAAATGGGATTAAGATCAATCCAGTAGCCGAATCATCCGTCCATGTCCCTTCCTCCTGAGATTGCACCGTCCAAGCGCATTCCATGTTGCCGCGCAGCGTCACCTTCAGCCGACACTCATCGGAAAGACCAAACGCAAAACAATTCAGCGCTGCGTTTGCATTCTGAAAATGCTCATGCCACCCATCGAAACTTACTTGAAAATCATCAGCATAACTTTGGATTGATACCATAAAGCTCTCGGGATTATTACATGCGACACTAATACTCTCTGCCTCAATTTGGGCTTCATAATCTGAATGCTTTTCTAGGCGATCTGTGATTTCCTTGTGCCAATGCGCCATATATAGATCCCTTTGTCTGCTCGTTATACTAGCTGTTTCTGGCCAAAATAAGATAGGTGATATTACTAAAATATGTTGGTGTGCCACTTAGTCGTCAACGGCAGAAAAGTCCGCATTGTTGACTTCCAAGACCCAACTGCCTTTGCTCTGCAAAGGCAGCGCCCGGACCTCCCCGATGGGGAGGGCGCTTTGCACCCACCCCGAGGTCCATGCGCGGGGTGGATTGCGGAATGTTGGGTTTAAACCAACGTGGCTTTGGTCGCTTCCGCCATTTGTTCGGCGGTGACACCATCGGCCAATTCTACCACTTTCAAACCACCCTCAACCACGTCCAGCACGCCCAGATTGGTGATGATCCGGTCGACCACGGATTTACCGGTCAACGGTAGGGTGCATTCCGGCAAGATTTTGCTGTCGCCGTGTTTGTTGGTGTGATCCATCACCACAACAACGCGGCCAACACCAGCTACCAAATCCATCGCGCCGCCCATGCCTTTGACCAGTTTGCCCGGGATCATCCAGTTGGCCAAATCACCGTTTTGCGCAACTTCCATCGCACCCAAAATGGCCATAGCGATTTTGCCGCCACGGATCATTGCAAAGGATTCAGAACTGTCAAAATAAGCGGTTTGCGGCAGTTCGGTGATGGTTTGTTTGCCCGCATTGATCAAATCAGGGTCAATGTTTTCTTCAGTCGGAAACGGACCCATGCCCAGCATGCCGTTTTCTGATTGAAGCGTCACGTTCACCCCCTCAGGAATGTAGTTCGACACCAGCGTCGGGATGCCGATGCCCAAATTCACATACCAGCCGTCTTGCAGTTCTTGCGCGGCCCGTTCGGCCATTTGATTGCGATCCCACATGGCTTATCCCTTCGACACTGTGCGTTGTTCAATACGTTTTTCGTGATCACCCTGAATGATTCGGTGCACATAAATGCCCGGCAGGTGGATCGCGTCGGGGTCCAGCGTGCCAACCGGCACGATTTCCTCAACCTCAACAACGCAGACCTTGCCACACATGGCGGCAGGCGGGTTAAAGTTGCGTGCGGTTTTGCGGAACATCAGGTTGCCAGTCTCGTCAGCTTTCCAAGCCTTCACAATGGCCAGATCAGCGACGATGCCGCGCTCCATGATGTAGGTTTCGCCGTCGAAATCCTTGTGGTCTTTGCCCTCGGCTATCACGGTGCCAACGCCGGTTTTGGTGTAAAATCCGGGAATGCCCGCGCCGCCTGCACGCATGCGTTCGGCTAAAGTGCCTTGTGGGTTGAACTCAAGTTCCAACTCACCCGACAAGTATTGACGCATGAATTCAGCGTTTTCGCCCACATAGGATGAGATCATCTTTTTGACCTGTTTGGTTTGCAACAGGATGCCGATGCCAAAGTCATCGACACCCGCGTTGTTGGACGCGAATGTCAGATCCTTGGTGCCGGCCTCTTTGATGGCCTCCAGCAGCAATTCAGGAATGCCGCACAATCCAAAGCCGCCAGCAGCAATGAACATGCCATCAACCAGCAATCCATCCAGCGCTTCAGCGGCAGAGTTAAAAACTTTATTCATGTGGGGCCCTCGTCGTTGTGTCATTTAACCTGTTATGTGACGGGGCATGCGGAAGGTGTCAATATCAAGCTGCTGTTTAGTGTGATCACCGTCGCAGTATAGAGTGCTTTTGAGGTAGCCCAAATTCAGTGTTGTGCGACGTATTAGGGGGGGGGTATCCTCTGAGCCATTGCGTATTGAAAAGGATTTGAATGTGTACGATCGCCTCCCGTTTTATGGGTCAGCCGCCTTCGCTGTAATTGGATTGATAAAAAGTGTGTTCTTTCCCAGAGGTTATGGGGTGAATTTGATTGAAGTCCTGACCTCAGTAAGTGCCGGCCTGTTCGTCGGGTATATCGGTACAGTTGTCCTGATGATGATTGTCGTTGCAGCTATGATTCCGCTTTTGGCCGTTTGGAATTTGGCCAAAAGCTTGTTTAAACTGAATTTTCGTCACCGATAGCGCCTAGGTTTTCTTGGCAGCAGGCTTCTTTTTTGCTGCGGCTTTTTTCTTGGTGGCAGGTTTTTTTGCGGCAGCTTTCTTTTTTGGGGCCGCCTTTTTGCGTCCGCCTTTGGCCGCTTTCGCGGTGATCAGCTCAACCGCCATGTCCATGGTCACATCAGCCGGTTCCACGTCCTTTGGCAGGGTCGCATTCACTTTGGCCCATTTCACATAAGGACCATAGCGCCCGTCCATCACATTGACAGGGCCACCTTCTGAGGGGTGTTCGCCCAATTCTTTCAAGGCTGCGGCGACGGTGCGGCCACGTCCGCCGCCTTTGGCGCGTTTCTCGGCAATCGCTTCGACGGCGCGGTTCATGCCCATTGTGAACACTTCTTCCACATCGGGAATGTTGGCGTATAGTTTTTGCTCTTTGCCATCATCGTCGGTGGTGGTGTGCATCACATATGGGCCGTAGCGCCCCAAGTTCGTGTGCACCGGACCGCCATCTGGATGGTCGCCGATAAAGCGTGGCAGGCTTAACAACGTTAGTGCTTTTTCCAGTGTCATATCTTCTTGCTGCCAACCTTTTGGCAGGCTGGCGCGCGGCGGCTTTTTCACTTCTTCGGTGGGCTCGCCGCGTTGCACGTAGGGTCCAAACCGACCAGAACGCAGGCTAATTTCGTCGCCATCATCCTCGCCTAGAACACGATCAGCGTTGGCGTCATTGTCACCGCCAATTGGGCGGGTGTAGCGGCATTCGGGGTAGTTGCCACAGCCGACAAAACCACCGGATTTGGACGTTTTCAAATGCAGCTGACCGTTTCCACACAACGGACAAACCCGTGGGTCGGTTCCATCTTCGCGTGGTGGGTACAGGGATGGAGCGAGCACGTCGTCCAGCACATCCAATACCTCGGAAATCCGCAATTCGCTGGTTTCGGAAATGGCGACATTGAAGTCTTTCCAGAACCGTTCCAGCACGTTTTTGTAATTGCGCTCGCCAGCTGAAACATCGTCCAGCTCTTCTTCGAGATTGGCGGTGAATTCATAGCCCACGTATTTGCGGAAAAAGTTCAGCAAGAAGATCGTGACCATCCGGCCCTTATCTTCGGGGAACAGACGGTTCTTGTCTTTGCGCACGTATTCGCGGTCTTGGATTGTGGTGATCACCGATGCATATGTCGATGGGCGGCCGATGCCCAATTCTTCCATGCGTTTGACCAATGTCGCCTCGGTAAAACGGGGCGGTGGTTGGGTGAAATGCTGCTCTGGTGTGACGCTGTCTTTGCCAGTGGCGTCGCCCTCGGCAACCTGCGGCAAGCGCTTGTCGTCGTCGTCCACAACGCTGTCATCGCGGCCTTCTTCATAGACCTTCATGAAACCGTCAAACAAAACGACTTGGCCTGTTGCGCGCATAACGATCTGGCCATCATCACTGCCAACATCAACGCTGGTACGTTCCATGCGGGCCTGTTCCATTTGGCTGGCCAGCGTACGCTTCCAGATCAAATCATACAGCTTGCGCTGGTCTGCTTCCAACCGTGACAGGCTGGCCGCGTCCACGGACATATCTGTTGGGCGGATACATTCGTGCGCTTCTTGGGCGTTCTTGGCTTTGTTTTTGTAGACCCGTGGGCTGGCGGGCACATAATCCTTGCCATAGCGGGTCTCGATTTCTTCGCGCGCGGCGGTCACCGCCTCGGGGGCCATGTCGATGCCGTCGGTCCGCATGTAGGTGATGTAACCAGCTTCATACAGGCGTTGCGCAGTGCTCATGGTTTGGCGGGCGCCAAAGCTGAATTTGCGCGATGCTTCTTGTTGCAGGGTCGACGTCATGAACGGGGCGGATGGGTTGCGATTGGCCGGTTTTGCCTCGACTTTTAGCACCGTCAGATCGCGGCTGTTGACGGCTTGAACAGCCAATTCAGCGGCGGTGGAATTTTCCAGATCAAACTTGTCCAGCTTGTTGCCTGCCAAGTGGGTCAGGCGGGCCTCAAAGGATTGACCGCGCGGTGTGGTCAGCGCGGCTTTGACGCTCCAATATTCGCGGGCGTTAAAAGCCTCGATTTCCATCTCACGCTCAACGATCAGACGTAAGCAAACCGATTGCACGCGGCCCGCCGATTTTGCGCCAGGCAATTTGCGCCACAAAACGGGCGACAGGTTGAACCCCACCAAATAGTCCAGCGCGCGGCGGGCCAGATAGGCCTCGACCAATGGCATGTCGACTTGACGTGGATTTTTCATCGCTTCGGTGACGGCGGATTTGGTGATCGCGTTGAACACGACACGGCTGACGGGGGTGTCTTTTTTGATCGACTTGCGTTTGCGCAACGCCTCTTCCAAATGCCAACTGATCGCCTCTCCCTCGCGGTCAGGGTCGGTCGCGAGGATCAGTTCGTTATCGTCTTTTAACGCGTCGGCAATGGCTTTGACGTGTTTGCGAGAATCATACCCTATCTCCCATTTCATGGCGAAATCGTCGTCGGTGTCGACCGATCCGTTCTTTGGCGGCAGGTCGCGTACGTGGCCATATGAGGCCAGTACAGTATAGTTATCCCCTAGATATTTATTGATAGTTTTGGCTTTGGCTGGGGATTCGACGACAACTACAGGCATGAAATTCCTCTCAAATGCAAACGTAACTAATGGCGGCGCAAAAGAGAGGTGATCGGATGAAATGTCAATGGGTCAAAGTGAACAGGTTTAATGAGCCAGCGACAAAAGCCCGCCTGCGGCCCGTTTAATTTTGCCTTCCAGCTCCAGATTGAGCAGTTCTGGAGTGACTTGCTGACTGGGGATATCCAAGTCGCGGATCAGCTGATCTTCGGCAACGGGGCTGGGACCAAGACGCGTTAGAATTTCACTGTGCAGGTTTGAGGTGTCGCGCAATGTACGGGTCGGACGTTCGGGCTCAGTGGGGGCGGTTGCAGGTTCCGGGGCGGGTTGTTCAACGCCGATGGCCTCAATCACGTCGGCAGCGGACCGAACCAATGTAGCCCCGTCGCGGATCAAGGCGTTGCAGCCAAATGCGCGCGCGTCAAACGGATGGCCCGGCACGGCCAGCACGTCGCGGCCCTGATCCAACGCATCCTTGGCGGTGATCAAACTGCCGGACCGCGCGGCGGCCTCGACAACAATCACGGCTTTGGCAAGACCCGATATGATCCGGTTGCGGCAGGGGAAGTGGCGGGCTTGGGGCTGGGTGCCCATCGCGATTTCAGACAAGCGCAGTCCTGACTTGCCGATGTCGTCGGTCAATTTGGCATTTTCTTTGGGATATACAACGTCAACGCCACCAGCTTGCACAGCGATTGTGCCACCTTCAAGCGCTGCCAGATGGGCCGCTGTGTCGATGCCTCGCGCCAATCCCGACACCACGACATATCCGGCCTCGGCCAATTCCCCGGCCAGTTTGCGTGCCATTCGGGTGCCCAAAGACGATGCGTTGCGCGCCCCCACCATGGCCACCATAGGGCGTGCCATAAGAGAGGTGTCGCCAATCGCCCAGAGGATCGGCGGCGGGTCCGGAATATCTGCCAATGCTGTCGGATAGTTTTCGTCGTTATAGCAGATCATCTGTGCACCAGCCGCATGGGCCGCTTTGATTTCGGCAAGCGCCACGCCTTCGGGGCAAGTTGAGTAATCTTGAACGCAAGCCGCGCGGGCGATTTCGGGCAAAGACTCTAGCGCAGTACGGGCATTGCCGTGCTCACCCATCAGGCGAAAAAATGTCGAAATGCCAACCCTTCGAGAGCGCAATAGACGAAGCCACAACACCCGTTCTTCATTCGTCTCGGGTGGGGTGAGGGTGGGGTGAGAAGAGAATAAATCTTCGGCCATCGTGACTCCGTCTATTTGCAGGATCACTATGACGCAGAGATGGTTAACGGGAGATTAACCAACAATAAGTTTCTTAAGTAAGTTGTTTCGTTAGGATGAGGCAGGGGAGCATGTAGGGCTCGGTAAGAGTCTGCAATGGGACCTCTTCGACGATGTCGCCGTCCCAGCCGTTGCGCCGGTAAAATGCCTGCGCGCGCGGGTTTTCAGGCAGGACATAAAGCTTGGCCGTAGCGAACCCCGCTGCTTTGATGCGGGCCTCACCGGCTTTGAGCAAGGCGTTGGCCGTTCCCGCCCCACGACCAGCGGGGGCGACGTAGAATTGATAGATTTCGTCATCCATCACGGTGCAAAACCCGATTGGAGCGCCGATTGGGCCAACCACGTCCGTGCTTTTCAACATGGCTTCCATGCGGATGCGCAGGCTGGCATGGTCACGTAAATCTATGAGTTCGTTGGGAACATGTTCAGCGTGCGCTTCGTGCCAGCCGTCATGCCAGATGTCGGTTAGAGCATCTAGATCGTCAGGCGTGGCGGGGCGGGTGTCTGGCATGTCAGGGGCCTCAAGATGTGATTTTATGCGCTGTTTTACATCACGAATGACGCGGTTTCCATCACTTAAGACACCATTTTTCACCATCTGGCTGTGAATAGCACTGGCGGAGTCCGCGTTGATATTCAGCACGGATTTCAACATGGTTGGGGTGCAAGTGTCGTGCATCGCCATCAGGTAATTGGCCCAAGACGTGGCACCCGTCGAGATCGCGATGGGGGCGGCAACGGGGGCGGCAGTGGCCGCCGCGAGCGCATTGGCGGGCAGGGCGGGAGCTGCGAATAACGCGGCGAGGCGGGAGGTGAATTGGCGTCTGTTCATGAACTGTATATAGGGGGTGCCTTGGTAATTGCGAGTGGTTCGCAAAAAGAAATTAGGTTTGGGGTGGCTTGAAAACTGGGCGGTCGCACTGCATTGTGATTGTGAAAGGGTGATGTGATGAGTGAGACGTTAAGCGACCCAGACCAGCAGGCGCATGCGATTATTGGCACGCGCGAGGACGGCAGCCCGCTGCGCAATGACGGAATGCCGTTGCAGGATGCCAAACAAAACCCGTGGTATGTGCTGGCAACGGTGCATGGCGAGCAGGCGGAAGATGCGCATAGGTTGAATTACGATGCAGACAAGGCCGCGAAAAATCGGGAGGCTTGGAACCTATGGTATTGCCATGAACTGGATGATGAGGACCTACTGGATCGTGCGCAAAAGGTTGGATTGACGCCCGAGGATTTGGTGCCATTTAAAGATGGTAAACGCGATGAGTTGGCGATTAAGAAAAAGCTGGCCTTAATCCGTAAAGAAGTCATCAAACGACTAAAAAATGCCAAGGCCCAAAAAACAACACCCCCTGACCCCGCGCAAAACATTGTTTTTTCACAAGTACACTTTTCAAAATATTTGAATTTTGAAAATTTTGTCTTTGAAAAAAAATGCGTTTTTGGCGAATCCGTATTCACGGGTGCTGCCGATTTCGTTTCCGCGACGTTCACGGGTTATGCCGATTTCGTTTCCGCGACGTTCACGGGTTCTGCCGATTTCGTTTCCGCGACGTTCATGGGTTCTGCCTATTTCGGTTCCGCGACGTTCATGGGTGATGCCTATTTCGGTTCCGCGACGTTCATGGGTTATGCCTATTTCGGTTCCGCGACGTTCACGGGTTCTGCCGATTTCGTTTCCGCGACGTTCACGGGTTCTGCCGATTTCGTTTCCGCGACGTTCACGGGTTATGCCTATTTCCGTTCCGCGACGTTCACGGGTGATGCCGGTTTCCGCTCCGCGACGTTCATGGGTTCTGCCTATTTTAGTTGGGATCAGAACACACACGAGGAAAAAGCCGAGCATCCTGTAAGGTTTTTCAAATCGGCTGATTTCAATTCGGCCAAGTTCAAATCCACCACGCGGTTTACCAATGTGCAATTCCTGACCCATGTGCCGGAATTCCATGCGGCCGAATTATATGATGATACGGTGTTTGCGGCCCGCGATCGTGATTTGGGAAACTGGCCGCCGCTAAAGGGCGAAGGGGTGATGGAAGCTAAAAAACAGAAACGCGCCTATAACAGGTTGCGGCTGTTTATGAACAGGTCCTTGCAAATTGATGAGGAGCAGTTTTTTCACCGTATGGAAATGCGGTGCAAGTGGCAGTTGGCAGGTTGGGGGCACAAGCCGTTGTATGCGTTGTTTGAGTTGTTGTCGGATTTTGGCAACTCAGTGGCACGGCCAGCGGGGTGGTTATCTGTTGTTTGGCTGTCGGGGGTGATTGCCAAGCTGGGCATGGTTAAGGGCGGCGTATTGGCTGATCTTTGGACGATTGGGCCTGCGATGGGGTGGAGTTTCGCCAATCTGTTTTCGTTCTTTGGATTTCGAGGTTTGTTTTTTGAAGAGGCAAAGGAATTACCCGCGTTGTTACAAGTAACCAGCGGGGTACAGACGGTTTTGGGATTTGTGTTGCTGTTTCTTCTTGGGCTTGGGCTGCGGAATCGGTTTCGGTTGCGGTAGCTGCGAGGTTTGGCATTTTGCAAAAATGTCAGCGCCCGATCCGCCCCCACGGGCGGGCGCTTTTGCTGCGTTTCAAATTAGTAAGATGTTGTGGGATTGGGGATGTCAGCCTGCCTAACAATTGTGTCGACGCCAACCCTCGGATCGGGCGCTGACATTTTTGCGAAATGACGAGGGGTGTGTTTGCGAGGTTAGCCTGCGCCGCCCACCGTCAGTCCGCCGATCATTAGGGTGGGTTGGCCGACGCCGACAGGCACCCATTGGCCCGCTTTACCGCAGTTGCCGATGCCGGGGTCGAGCGCCATGTCATTGCCGATCGCTCGGATTTGTTTCATGGCGGCGGGGCCGTCGCCGATCAGGGTTGCGCCCTTGACCGGAGCGCCGACCTTGCCGTTTTGCACGCGATATGCTTCGGTGCAGGAAAACACGAACTTACCATTGGTGATGTCGACCTGACCGCCGCCAAAGCCAACCGCGTAAATCCCGTCCTTTAGGTCTGCCACAATGTCGGCTGGGTCCGCGTCGCCGCCCATCATGATGGTGTTGGTCATACGCGGCATGGGGGCGTGGGCATAGCTTTCGCGACGGCCGTTGCCGGTGGGATCAACCCCCATCAGGCGGGCGTTTTGGCGATCTTGCATATAGCCGACCAGAATGCCGTCCTCGATCAGGGTGTTTTTGCTGGATGGTGTGCCTTCGTCATCAAAGCTGATGGAGCCGCGACGGTCGGGGATGGTGCCATCGTCAATCACAGTGACGCCTTTGGTGGCGACTTGGGTGCCGACCAGACCGGAAAACGCCGAGGTGCCTTTGCGGTTAAAGTCGCCCTCCAACCCGTGGCCGACGGCCTCATGCAGCAGGATGCCGGGCCAGCCGTTGCCCAGCACGATGTCCATCTGGCCGGCGGGGGCGGGCACAGCCTGCAAGTTCACCAGAGCGATGCGCAGAGCCTCGCGCGCGACGGGTTCCCAGTGGGTGCGGTCAATCAGCATGGTCAAGCCAGCGCGACCGCCGCCGCCCATGCCGCCGCTCTCACGACGGCCGTTTTCTTCGACGATCACCGAGATATTGACGCGGGCCATTGGGCGCACGTCGCGGGTGATACCGCCCTCGGGCCGCAGGATTTCGATTTCTTGGATACTGGCAGCGATGGTGGCGGAAACTTGGATCACGCGTTTGTCGAGCGCTCGCGCGAAAGCGTCAATTTCGCGCAGGGTGTCAATTTTGACGGGGAAGGTGGCGTCGTCCATCGGGTTTTTATCGGTGTAAAGGCGTTGGTTGGTTGGCGTTGGTGGTTCAGCCCAAGTGCCGCCGCCATCGCCAATTGCGAGGCGCACGGTTTGGGCGGCACGTTTGATGGCGGCCTCGGAAACCTCGGAGCTGTGTGCGTAGCCAGCGGTTTCACCTTTGACGGCGCGCAGCCCGAAACCTTCGGATGCGTCATAGCTGGCCGTTTTCACGACGCCGTCGTCGAACGCGATCACCTCGGAGCGGCGACGTTCGAGGTAAAGTTCGCCGTCATCCGCGCCTGTTGTCACATCGCGCAGCAAAACCAGCGTTTGATCCATATCAAGTTTGTTTTCGAGCGGGCGAAATCCGGAATTGGGCATTGAAGGTGTCCTTATTTTGCAAAAACTACATAAAAGCTGTGGAATGTAGCCTGTGTGGTCTTGATCTTGATAGGTTTAATATGGTCTTAGGAACAGGAGAAACAATGTGATTTATGTCTGCACTGGTTTGACGTAAATCAAGATGTGAGAATGATATACTAGGCTGTGGCCAATCATAGCCGATCTAACAGGGACAGAACATGCGCTTTTTTACAATGCTATCAGGCCTTTGGACCGCAGCTTTCGTTGCACTCACGGGTTTTGCCGCGTCGGCACAGGACGCCCTTCAAGGGCTTGAAGTTGTTGGTAAACCGATTCCCAAGGGATTGAATTTCCAACCTGCCAGCACATCGATCATGAAAGATTTGGTCTGGCTGGACACGATGGTGCTGTGGATCATCACTGTGATTAGTATTTTCGTAACGATCCTGCTGTTGATCGTGATCTTTCGTTATAACCGCAAGGCCAACCCGACACCGGCGCGTTTCACGCACAACTCGCCGATCGAAATTGCTTGGACCGTTGTGCCAATCATTATTCTGGTGTTCATCGGGGCGTTCTCTCTGCCGGTTCTGTTCAACAGCCAAGAAATTCCCGAAGCTGATTTGACCATCAAGGTGACTGGCAACCAGTGGTTCTGGACCTATGAGTATGTAGATGACGAGCTGGAGTTCGACAGCCTGATGTTGGAACGTGATGAGCTGGCTGAATATGGCTACAATGACGACGAATACTTGTTGGCGACGGATACGGCTGTTGTTGTGCCAGTTGGCAAAATCGTTGTGATGCAGATCACTGGGTCTGATGTGATCCACGCTTGGGCAATGCCAGCCTTTGGTGTCAAGCAAGATGCCGTACCGGGCCGTTTGGCGGAACTATGGTTCAACGTTGACAAAGAAGGTGTTTACTTTGGTCAGTGTTCAGAGCTGTGCGGCAAGGACCACGCTTATATGCCGATCACGGTCAAAGCCGTGAGCCAAGAAAAATACGACGCATGGCTGGTGGGCGCGAAAGAAGAATTCGCCAATGTCACCCAACCGCTCAACGTTGCATCGAACTAAGATCAGATGAGCGACGCAAGCCTAAACACGCAGGATTTTAGCAATGACGCCAGCTTTGGCGATTTCTTTGCGCTGCTCAAACCACGGGTGATGTCGCTCGTGGTGTTTACGGCTTTTGTCGGTCTGTTGGTTGCGCCCACCTCTGTGCATCCCTTTGTCGGGTTTGCTTCGATCCTGTTCATCGCCATTGGCGGCGGTGCCTCAGGGGCGTTGAACATGTGGTGGGAGGCGGATGTTGATGCGGTGATGAAGCGCACCCAAAACCGTCCGATTCCTGCAGGCAAGGTCACAGCAGGCGAGGCAAAGGCGTTTGGCATCACCTTGGCGGTTATGGCCGTGGTGATGCTGGGGCTGGCTGCGAACCTGGTTGCGGCGGGCATTCTGGCGTTTACGATCTTTTTCTATGTGGTGGTCTACACCATGGGGCTGAAGCGTGTCACACCGCAGAACATCGTTATTGGTGGTGCGGCGGGTGCTTTCCCGCCAATGATCGGCTGGGCTGTGGCGACTGGCGGTATTTCGATTGAAAGCGTGTTGATGTTCTCGATCATCTTCATGTGGACGCCGCCGCACTTCTGGGCGCTGGCCCTATTTATGAACGATGATTACACCAAGGCGGGCATTCCGATGTTGCCAGTGGTGCGAGGACGCCGTTCTACTCGGGTGCACATTCTGGTCTATACATTGCTGTTGGCGCCGGTGGCTGTGGGTGCCGCCTTCACCTCAATTGGTGGTCCTGTCTATCTGGTCGCTGCTGTGGTGTTGAACCTTTGGTTTATCACGGGCGCTGTGAAAATCTGGCGTCGCAATGAAGACGCCGCGATTGCCGATAAATACAGCGCCGAGCGCAAGTTTTTCCGCGTTTCGTTGCTGTATCTATTCCTGCATTTTGGTGCATTGCTGGCCGAGGCCGTGCTGCGAAATTTTGGCCTAGGAGGCTGGTAACATGGCGATTGTGAAAGAACATGAATTGCACAAACGCCGTTTCAGCCGGAACATGGGCGTTGGTCTGACGTTGCTGGCGTTTGTGGCGCTGGTTTACGGGTTGACGGTGGCCAAAATGCAAACGGGTGACATGATGGAAGCCAATGACCATTCGCCGCGTGTTAGTGTTACGCCTGCGGAGCCATCTGAATGAGCAATATGAGCGGCAATAAGAAAACCGTTTTGCAAACCGTGGCCGTGGTTGTGGTGATGGGCAGCCTAGCTTGGGCGTCTGTGCCGTTTTACAACTGGTTTTGCAGCGTCACCGGATTTGGCGGCACCACTGCCGTTGCCGATGCCGGGTCTGAAACTGTGTTGGAACGCAGCATGACGATCCGCTTTGACGCCTCAAAGGATCGCGGCATGCCTTGGGAATTTAAGCCCATGGTGCGCGAGATGGACCTAAAGATCGGCGAAACCGGTCTGGCGTTTTACGAGGCCTATAATCCCACCGACCGTCCCGTCGCAGGTACAGCCAGCTATAATGTTGTGCCCTATGATGCCGGTGGCTATTTTACGAAAATCGACTGCTTTTGTTTTGAAGAACAGGTCCTACAACCTGGCGAGCGGGTGCAAATGCCCGTAACGTTTTATGTCGATCCCGAAATTGTTGACGACCGCGATGCGAAATACATTCGCCACATCACGCTGTCTTATACATTCCACGAAACTGAACTGCCAAAAGTCGAGGCGCGTTTGACGCCCGAGACCCTAGGCCAATAGTAACTAACCCGAAAACAAGGGGACGCCAAATGGCACATGAAAAGAACCACGACTATCACATTTTGGAACCATCCATTTGGCCATTGCTGGGCGCATTGTCTGCGGTCGTTATGCTGGGTGGTGCGGTTTATTACCTTGCCGACGGTGGCCCTTGGTTCTTCTTTGGCGGATTTATTGGCGTGCTTTACGTCATGTATGGCTGGTGGACTGAAGTGGTCCATGAAGGCCAAACCGGCGATCACACACCCGTCGTGCGGATCGGGCTGCGCTATGCGTTTGTTTTGTTCATCATGTCGGAAATCATGTTCTTTGCGGCATGGTTCTGGGCGTTCTTCAAATCGGCGCTTTATCCGATGGGCCCAGATTCACCCAAGATTGATGGCGTCTGGCCACCTGTTGGCATCGAGACGTTTGACCCTTGGCACCTGCCGCTGATCAACACGCTGATCTTGCTGTTGTCCGGTGCCGCGGCCACATGGGCACACCACGCTTTAGCGCATGAAAACAACCGCAAAGACATGGTCACAGGCCTAGCGATTGCGATTGCTTTGGGTGCGATTTTCACCGTGTTTCAGGCTTATGAATATAGCCACGCGGCGTTCGGGTTTACTGATGGTATTTATCCATCGACCTTTTTCATGGCGACTGGGTTTCACGGTTTTCACGTGATTGTCGGGACGATCTTTTTGGCAATCTGTTTGATCCGGGTGAAAAAGGGTCACTTTACGCCTGAGCAGCATGTCGGATTTGAGGCGGCTGCGTGGTACTGGCACTTTGTTGATGTTGTATGGCTGTTCCTGTTTTGCGCTGTCTACATCTGGGGTGGTTAAATAAAGGTTTCATGCGCTCCGCGCGGGGATATTTATAGAACAAAAATGAAGCGCGGGGCGGGTGTCTCGCGCTTTATGCTTTTGAAAGAGTTGGTTTGAGAAAACGTATCATCATAGCGCTGTTGTTTGGGCTGATCGGGGCTGGCATTTTGGCTGGGCTTGGGACGTGGCAATTGGGCCGGATGCAGTGGAAAGCTGGCATGTTGGCGCAGATCGAGGCGCGCATTGGAGCGGCCCCTGTGGCGGTGCCTTTGCAAGCAAACGAGGCGACGCATCAGTTTTTACCGGTTCACATGAAGGGGCGGATATTACCCGAGGAAATCCATGTGTTGGCCTCTGTGAAAAAGATGGGGGCCGGATTTCGGATTGTCTCGGTGTTTGTCGGGCAAGACGGGCGGCGGGTGATGCTGGATCGTGGGTTTGTGGCGATTGCTGCCAAGGCGGCACCGCGTCCTGAAGTGGCCGCCGAGATTATCGGCAATTTGCACTGGCCCGACGAAATCAACAGCTCAACACCTGTGCCTGATTTGGGCGCCGAGATTTGGTTCGCGCGCGATATTCCGGCGATGGCTGACGCATTGGGGGCGGAACCCGTGTTGATCGTGCAGCGTGAAAGCAGCGAAACGGCGTTGGTGAGCAGCCCATTTGCGGTGACCAGCAGTGGCATTCCCAACCGCCATCTGGAATATGTGGTGACATGGTTTGGACTGGCGCTTGTATGGTTGGGGATGACAGCGTATCTGATCTGGCGTATCAGGCGAGAACGAACAACAAAGGTTATGTGACATGCGATATATTTCGACCCGTGGGCAAGCCCCTGACCTAAGCTTTGAAGAGGCGATGCTGACGGGGTTGGCGCGCGATGGGGGGTTGTATGTACCCGCCGAGGTCCCGGTGATGTCGCAAGCCGATATCGCTGCACTGGCGGGGCTGCCCTATGAGGAAATCGCATATCGTGTGATGCGCCCTTTCGTTGAGGACAGCTTTGGCGACAGCGAGTTTGCGCAGATCATTGACCGCGCTTACGACGGGTTTGGCCATGACGCGCGCGCGCCTATGGTGCAACTGGGTCCGAACCATTTCCTGCTGGAGCTGTTCCACGGTCCGACACTGGCGTTCAAAGATTTCGCGATGCAGATGATCGGGCAGCTGTTCGAAGCGGCTTTGAAAAAACGCGGCGAACGGGTGACGATTGTTGGCGCGACCTCGGGTGATACCGGGTCGGCGGCGATTGAGGCATTTGCAGGTTTGGACGCGGTGGAGATGTTTATCATGTACCCGCATGGCCGTGTGTCCGAAGTGCAGCGTCGCCAGATGACCACGCCGACCGAGGCCAATATCCACGCGCTGGCAGTCCACGGCGATTTTGATGATTGCCAAGCCCGCCTCAAAGACATGTTCAACGATTTTGACTTTCGCGACGGGGTGCGGTTGGCGGGCGTGAACTCGATCAACTGGGGCCGCGTTTTGGCCCAGGTGGTTTATTATTTTAGTGCCGCCACAGCGCTTGGTGCGCCACATCGCAGCGTTAGTTTCACCGTACCAACGGGCAACTTTGGCGACATCTTTGCGGGCTACATCGCTCGCAAAATGGGCCTGCCGATTGACAAGCTGGTGATCGCCACCAACCAAAACGACATCCTGCACCGGACCCTGCAAACAGGGGCCTACAGCACCAAGGGCGTGACGCCCAGCATCAGCCCGTCGATGGACATTCAGGTCTCGTCGAATTTTGAGCGGGTGTTGTTTGACGCCTATGGGCGCGATGGCGGCGCTGTCACCCAAATCATGGATGAATTGAAAGAAAGCGGCACATTCAAAGTTTCCCAAGGGGCGATTGATGTGCTGCGGGAAACTTTTGTATCGGGCCGGGCATCCGAGGCAGAAACCGCGGCCACCATTAAGAATATGTTGGAGCGCACGGGCGAAGTTTTATGCCCGCATTCGGCTGTCGGAGTGAAGGTTGCGCAAGAGCATTTAGGAGACGAGCCGATGATCACCTTGGCCACCGCACACCCCGCCAAATTCCCCGCCGCTGTGGAGGCCGCTTGTGGCATCCACCCGCAGTTACCGGCCCGTATGCAGGGCCTGTTTGAGCGGCCAGAACGTTTTACAGAAGTGGGCAATGATTTGAGTGAACTGACCACCCTGATCCGCGAGCGTATAAAACCGTGAGTGTTCAATTTCACACGCTGAGCAATGGCTTTCGCATCGTCACGGAAAACATGCCCAGCTTGCAATCGGCGTCACTGGGGATTTGGGTCACAGCGGGCGGTCGGCACGAACGGCTCGAACAAAACGGCATTGCACATTTTCTGGAGCATATGGCGTTCAAGGGGACCAAAACCCGCAGTAGTCTGCAAATTGCTGAAGCTATTGAAGACGTTGGCGGCTTTATCAACGCCTATACCAGCCGCGAAATGACGGCCTATTACGTGCGGGTTCTGGGTCAAGATGTGGGTCTTGGGCTGGACGTGATTTCGGACATCCTGTTGAACCCAGTGTTTGACCCAAAGGAAATCGAAGTCGAGCGCGGCGTGATTTTGCAAGAGATCGGCCAGTCGCTCGACACGCCAGATGATGTGGTTTTCGATTGGCTGCAAGAGGCCTCTTATCAGGATCAATCCATTGGCCGCTCGATCCTTGGGCCGGATGAACGGGTTAAATCCTTCAACCGATCCGATCTACAAGGGTTTGTGGCAGAACGTTATGGCCCGTCGGAAATGATCTTGTCCGCAGCCGGTGCTGTAGACCATGATGCGATTGTTCGCGAGGCCGAGCGGCTGTTTGGCCATCTGGCTCCGCGTGTCAGCGCGCCCGTGGATGTTGCTCGGTTTACCGGTGGTGAGCGACGCGAGGTCAAAGACCTTGAACAGGCGCATTTCACATTGGCGCTGGAGGGGCCGGATTATCGTGACCCCGAAATCTATACCGCGCAGATTTTTGCCTCGGCCTTTGGTGGCGGCATGTCTTCGCGGCTGTTCCAAGAAGTGCGTGAAAAACGCGGGCTGTGTTATTCGATCTTTTCCCAAGTGGGTGCCTTTGCCGACAGCGGTATGATGACGATTTATGCAGGCACCAGCGGTGATCAAATGGGTGAATTGGCGACCTTGACTGTGGACGAAATCAAACGCGCCAGCGATGATATGTCAGACGCCGAAGTCGAGCGGGCGCGGGCCCAAATGAAGGCTGGATTGTTGATGGGGCTGGAAAGCCCTGCTAACCGTGCCGAACGGCTGGCGCGATTGGTGGCAATCTGGGACCGAGTTCCACCACTTGCGGAAACCGTGGCGCTGATTGACGCTGTGGACACCCGTAAGGTGCGTGATTTTGCAGGCGGACTGACGGATGCCAGTGCTGCCATGGCGCTCTATGGTCCGGTGCAAGATGCGCCCAGCTTGGCCGATTTAAAAGCGCGTCTGGTGGCGTGATGCTGAACCGGCAGCGCAAAATCCGGATCCAAACCGAGCGGATGATTTTGCGCGCACCGCACCATTCTGATTTCCGCAGCTGGGTTGCTTTGCGCAAAACCAGTCAGGGGTTTTTGACCCCGTGGGAGCCGACATGGAGCAAAGATCATTTGTCGCGCAAGGGGTTTAGTAATCGGGTCTATTGGTCGCATCGTTCCTTGAAAGCTGGATCAGCCGTACCGGTGTTTCTGGAGCGGCGCATGGATGGCGCGTTGCTGGGGGCGATCACGCTCGACAATATTCGTCGTGGTCCTGCGCAGGCGGGCACGATGGGTTACTGGGTTGGTGCTCCGTTTGCCCGTGAAGGGTTCATGTCCGAGGCGATTGCAGCGCTGGCACATTACGCGTTCACCACGTTGGATTTGAGCCGGATTGAAGCGGCATGTCTGCCGGAAAACAAACCCTCGCGGGGCGTGCTGGAAAAGTCAGGCTTCAAATATGAGGGCGTGGCGCAATCCTATTTGCAAATCGATGGGCGTTGGCGCAATCACGTTCTCTATGCCAATTTGCGCAGTGACCGGCGTGGTAAAACCGACGTCGGTTAAGGCGCCGGTTTTGGATTGTTGCTGGGATCAATTGGTTGTGAGAGCAGCCGTTTTACCTTTGCCTTTTTCTCTTATGATCGTGAATTTATTGCCATCGGCCAACCAAACTTGGCAATCATAGTTCTTGGAATGTGTCGTAAGTTGTCGACACCAAAACTTGCGCTTCCATTTCCATGTCCGGTCATCGGCTTGCCGCCGAACTGGCCATCGAACGTGCCGTCAGCACGGATTGTATAATGATTGTCGTCGATCATCAGGATCAGGTTGTTGGCTGTTTCCCAGCGCGTTTTGGCAGAATCGGATTGGGAAAATCTGCCAAATGCGTCAGTGATGAAGTTTTTGTAGGAGGGAGGCATAATGGTTTGGTTTCCGACGGGCTTAACGCAACCGAATTTCAATTGTTGTTTGTTCGATATCTACAAACAAGTATTGCCATGTGCACATTGCAAGGCAAACGACAAAGTGCAAATATTGGTTTGGTCAATAACACGTGAGGACGCTGATGCTAAATGCTGTAACGGATGAATTTGAAGCAGTGCTGCGTGAAGCGTTACCTGAGGCGACGTTTCGCCCGTTAACGGCCAAATATTTGGAAGAACCGCGAGGGCGGTATGCTGGTGTGCCTGGTCTTTTGCTGACCCCTGCAAATGCCGAAGAGGTTGCCACGATTGTGCGAGCCTGTGCGGCGGCGCTTGTGGGTATAGTGCCTTATGGCGGCGGCACGGGGTTGGTCGGCGGACAGGTGATGCCTGAAGGGCCAGCACCGGTGATTTTGTCATTGGAACGCATGAATGCAGTGCGCAATGTTTGGGCCAATGAGAACGTGTTGGTAGCCGAAGCAGGGACGATTTTGCAGGACGTTCAAGACGCAGCTGACGGGGTTGGGCGGTTGTTTCCGCTGTCGTTAGCGTCGCAGGGATCGTGCCAGATCGGTGGCAATCTGGCGACCAATGCCGGCGGCGTGAATGTGCTGCGATATGGCAATACGCGGAACCTTTGTTTGGGGCTGGAAGCAGTATTGCCAAGTGGCGAGATTTGGCACGGGTTAAAGCGGCTGCGCAAAGACAACACTGGCTATGATTTGCGCGATTTGCTGATCGGATCCGAGGGCACTTTGGGGGTGATCACGGCTGCATCAATGCGGTTGTTTTCGCAGCCAGCCGCCGAGGGCGCAGCACTGATGGTGGTGCCTGATCCAGCGGCGGCATTGGCGTTGCTTGGCTTGGCGCAGGATCATTGCGGCGAAGCTGTTTCGGCGTTTGAGCTGATCAACAGCATGGGGTTGCAATTTTTGGCACAAACCATGCCGGACGTGCGGTTGCCGTTCGCGGACGTCCCTGAATGGATGGTGTTGGTTGATCTGGGCGTGGCGCACGGGCAAGATGCCGACGCGATGCTTGAAGCACTGTTCGCCGATGCCTTTGAACGTGGATTGGTTTTGGACGGGTTGGTGGCGCAAAATGCCGCGCAACGGGCGCAGTTTTGGACCGTGCGCGAGACCATCCCCGAGGCCAATAAACGGATCGGCGGGATCGCGTCCCATGATGTTTCGTTGCCGCTATCCGTGGTGCCCGAATTTATCGCACGGGGCGGCGAGTTATTAGCAGCAGTGGGTGATTTCAGGATAAATTGTTTTGGACATCTGGGCGATGGGAACCTGCATTACAACATGTTTCCCAACGTTGGGTTGAACCGCGACGCCTATAGCGACTTACGCGCAAAAATCACCGAAGTGGTGCATGATCTGGTGGCTGAGCTGGGCGGATCATTCAGTGCGGAACACGGGATTGGTCGCATGAAGGTGAACGATCTGGCGCGCTACGGCTCGCCTGCCAAACTGGCGATGATGAAGCGCGTTAAGGGCGCGTTTGATCCTGTCGGGATAATGAATCCGGGCGTTCTATTTAGGGCCTAATTATCGCCACGCGCGGATTTGAGCGCGAAGACTTGGGCCCGTGAAATCCAATCATATTTGGTGTCCTCCACAGGGTTACCCCAAAACAAACGGCCCCCATTGCGCCACGGATCCAGCACCAAACCATCATTCATGCCGTCGCCTTTGGCGCTGACAATGACCGTGCTGTGGTCAATTCGCAGGGCAACTTCGGAATTGCCAATGGCGCGATGCAGATCAAGCGTTACGAACTGTTCTTGTGCCAAACGCGTTTCCATATCTTGGGCCCAATGCCAACACAGCCCGCGCGGACGCTTGCCGCGATTGACTTTGATATTGTGGATCAACGGAGAGTCGGTGATCTGGTACTCGCGGGCCAATTGCAGCGGATAATTAAAGGCAATATCGGCGGCGCGGGCGGCCTCGGCTGGGTCCACGTTTGATCCAAGCGTTTGAATGGCTTGGGCCAATTCGTTTATCTGGGCTAGAGAGGCTCGTGGCGGGCCGTCGGCTGGTGCGCCGGCGCATCCTGAGACGATTAAGAAGGCCAATACGGACAACAGGCTTGCGGCTTTTTCAAACATCATTGCTCCAGTCAACGCGCTACAAAACAGATTTTGAATTGGGTAACGTTAATGGGACAAGATGTCTAGGATTGGAACGCGGTGGGGTCGCAAATGCAATCACATTTTGGCGAGGGTCTGCGGGAGGCATCAGACAGGATCGGCCATGAATGTGGCGCCACTCAGCCTGCATTCCTAACGCTGCTTTTCAACCAGAAAGCTGTTTACCGCAGTTTTGTTGCCCGCTCCGATTTCGGTTTCACCGTCATTCAGTAAATCCCCAAGCGTTTGAGCAGACAGCGCATCACGCCACATTTTTTCAGCAGCAAGCATTCGGCGTTTGATAAAACACTCGTTTTTGTATGCGCATGGATCATTCGTTGTGATGTCACCTTTCCTGCGAATCTCGCGGCAAACAAAGGCCGGACCCGGGCCGTCAATTGCCTCAACCACATCCAGCATGGAAATCTCGTTTGCGGAACGGGCGAGGCGATACCCGCCCTTTGGGCCCGGAACGGCCACAGTTATTGATGCGGCTGTTAGGGACCTGAGATGTTTCAGTAGGTAGCTTTCGGAACTGCCGTGTAACGCGGCAAGATCTTTTGCTGGCAGGACTTTGCCTTTTGGTAAGGCTGCCAAAACCACTGCGCAATGTAGGGCAGCCTCTACGCCGTCTCCCAACCGTCTCATGTGATGTCCTTTTGCGTTTTGGCTTTGCATAAAAGCTGCACTACTTTAATCATAGATATATATTATCCATGATTCGAACGCAACATCACACATAAGGAACCAGCCCAATGACCACCCCAACGACCATGCGTTTTAACGTCGCCACCGACACCCCCAAGCTTTATGAGGCGTTGATGTCGCTGAACGCCGCCATCAGTGACTGCGGTTTTGATCCACGGCTCATCCATCTTGTCAAAATCAGGGCGTCTCAGATAAACGGCTGTGCATATTGTGTCGCGATGCATGTCAAAGAGGGCATTGCAGACGGGATCGAAGAGAGCCTTCTGCATCTTTTGTCGGTTTGGCAAGAATCGAGCAAGTTCAGCGCGCGAGAAAGAGCCGCCTTGGCATGGGCTGAACGCTTAACCACAATTGCAGGTAAAGGCGTTTCGGACAGTGATTTTAGAGATATCAGCAATGAGTTTTCAGAACAGGAAATCGCGCAACTGTCCGTCGCCATTGGTATGATCAATCTGTGGAACCGGATCGCTGTCAGTTCTCACATGCCAGCATGAACCCTACAAAAAAGTGAACGCCCCGTCGGGGGTGACGGAGCGCTCTTCTTTGTTTTGCAAACAGAGTCTGCTCCCTAGCAGACAAGTTCAATTTAGTGCGATTCTGATTAAGATTGAGTTTACGTAAGCAACCTGTGTTTGGCACATGGAAGTGCCATGAACCTAAGGCCGCGACTGAAACGAATTTAGAGCGGCGCAATTTATATTATGCGGAACCTTACTTCACCCCAAGAGCGGGTGAAGTAAGGTGCTCTTTTTGCTGCTAAATGTAGATCGCGCTACTCTCCCTCAAATTCACAAAGGACTTGAACGTCTATACCCATGCTCTCAAGCACCTTGCGCCCGCCCAATTCCGGCAGATCAATGATGAACGAGGCCGAGACGATATCGCCGCCCAGGCGTTCAATCAGCTTGATGCCCGCCGCTGCGGTGCCGCCTGTGGCCAGAAGATCGTCGACCACCAGAATGCGTTCGCCGGCTTTGATCGAGTCATCATGCATTTCCATCACCGCTTCGCCGTATTCCAGCGTGTAGGCCTCGGAAATCACCGCGCCAGGCAGTTTGCCTTTTTTGCGGATCGGCACAAAGCCGACGGTCAACTGGTGCGCGATGGCGCCGCCAAGGATGAACCCCCGGGCCTCAAGCCCGACCACCTTGTCGATTTGCATACCCGCATAGGGGTGCAGCATCTGGTCAACCGCCATGCGAAAACCGCGCGGGGCGGCGAACAGGGTGGTGACATCACGAAACATGATACCCTCGTGCGGAAAGTTAGGGATCGTGCGGATATAGTCTTTGACGGATTTCATTTTGATTTGCCCTTTGGTGATCATGCGCATCAGGGTCTTTAGCGGCCCCCGTCGTTTGATACGCAACCAAAGGGCCGCATACAATGAAGTTCATCTGAAAAACGCATTGTGGGGTGGAAAATATTCGCGGTTGAGGTGCCAACCGCCAGCCCGCAACGTTAGCGGCGGTTCTCACGGTACCAAACATAAACACCCGCCGCGACAATCACAAAGGCCCCCAGGTAGGTCAGCGCATCAGGATAAGCGTCGAAAAAGATCATCCCCCAAATAGTGGCGAACAGCAGTCCGATATAGCCAAATGGCGCGACCACACTGGCTTCTGCCAAGGTCAGAGATTTGATCAACAGGAAATGCGGCAAGGTCGAGATCAGTCCGGCAAAGATCATCAACATGATTGAAGTTGCGTCGGGGGTTTGCCAATAAAATGGAATGATCAGGCTGAACACAACGCCCCCCAGTGCTGCTCCGTAAAACAATGAGGTCCAGACGTTTTCGCCAGAGCCAACAAATCGGGTGGCTAAGGCAAAACCGGAATAGCAGATCGCAGCGCCTACTGGCAGCAGGGCGTAGAGTGACAGTACACCAGACCCTGGACGGATGATGATCATCGCGCCGACTAGTGCGGCGGCGACCCCAAAGGCGCGGCGCAGACCGAACCGTTCGCCCAAAAACAGGGCTGCGCCAAGCGTGATCAGCACGGGGCTGATATCCATGATGGCGGTGATTTCGGCCAAGCCAAGGAACGACAGACCGGTGAAAAAGCAGGTGGTGGCCCCCAGCATGAAAAACGCGCGCAGCAGCTGTAGTTTGGGATAGGCCGTGCGCAATCTGGACTTTAGGCGCGGTGCGATGATGACCAACACAAACAGGGTTTGCCCCGCATAGCGTGCCCATAGGGTTTGGATCAGCCCGACACGTTCGGTCAGGACCTTGGCCGTGAGGTCCAGCAAGGAAAAGGCAAAGATCGCGGCGATCATCAGCAAGATGCCACGGGTTTGCGCGGGAATGGCGTTGAAACGGGTCATAAGGACTGGCCTATCTGAAAGGATTTGGATGCGCCACCCCTTGTGAATTTAACCCGTGCGGTTCACGCCAACACACGCCCCGCAACAGCATCCAATTTGGCCATGAGCGTCGGATCTCGGGCTTCGGGGGCTGTGAGGATGGCGTATTCCAGCGCGCGGTCGCATCCGTGTGTGCATGGCGCGCGTTCCTTGCCCAAAAGCGCGGGCAGGCGGGCGACCAGATTGCGGGCCTTGTCGGCGTTGCCCATCAAGGTTTTGATAATTTCGGTGACGTCGACTTCGCCGTGATCCGGGTGCCAGCTGTCATAATCCGTGATCATCGCAACTGAGGCGTAGCAAAGCTCGGCCTCGCGAGCCAGCTTGGCTTCGGGCATGTTGGTCATGCCAATGACGTCGCAATTCCAGACCTCGCGATACAGTTTGCTTTCGGCCAGCGTGGAGAATTGTGGGCCTTCCATCGCCAGATAGGTGCCGCCACGATGCACGGTGATATCAGCGGCCTTGGCGGCTGTCTCGCAGGCATCTGACAGCCTAGGGCAGGTTGGGTGCGCGACCGAAACATGCGCCACGCAACCGGTGCCAAAGAACGATTTCTCCCGCGCGATGGTGCGGTCAATGAACTGATCAACGATGACAAAATCACCCGGTGCCATTTCTTCGCGGAACGACCCGCAAGCCGAGACCGAGATCACATCCGTGACGCCAAGCCGTTTGAGCGCATCAATGTTGGCGCGGTAAGGCACCGTGGAGGGGGAATGCACATGGCCGCGTCCGTGGCGTGGCAGGAACGCCATTTTAACCCCGTCGAGTGTGCCCGTCAGAATGTCGTCTGATGGCATGCCCCAAGGGCTGTCGACGCTTTGCCATTTAGCATCCGTCAATCCCTCGATGTCGTAAACGCCCGAGCCGCCAATGATGCCGATTACTGTGTCTGTCATGATGGTCTCCTAATGATGTCGGGGGTATCATGCTTAAAGGAAGACGCGAGCAAAACCCTGACTTTTACATCTGGGATGCTAATAAGATATTCACTCCAGTGCTTGGTGGGCATTTCTATTGCCTTAAGTGAGGCTGGCTTACCGGATAAATTTGTCCCATGAGAGCATAGTAGGCGGCCAATAGGCCGCCTACATATAAGAATATTGTTGTCAGAAATTAGCAGCCAGTTCCGCCGCCTGTGCTGAACATACGAAGATTTTTCATATTTTTGCCTCTCTTTAGTAGGGTAGTATAAGCTTACTTGAGTTAGATTTATGCGCTTTCTTGGGTATTTGCAAGGGATAGCACGGAAAGTTGAAAGTTAGGTTAACGGGATAGTTAAGGCTCGATTTCCTTGGATTTCCCAGAAAGTTTGTACTTCCACCACATGAACACACCATTTCCAGGTAGTAAAGTCGTATCTATAGAAACAGTACGACAATGGCTCCCATCATGTGCAGGTATATCTCGATTGAACTTAGATACAGCATGTACTGGCTCTATGTACACATCAAAAGCAGCGGGGTCGTATCGAAGCTTCAATTCAAAATCTTCAGTTATGCAACTCGTCTGGTACAGGTCATTATCCATGATCCGCTTTGCTTGAAAAAAAGTTACCCGAACGCGAACCGATCCATTAGGCAAAATATCAACGAGCTTCTCATATTGACGGGTACCGTCTCCATTGGCTGCGGCCTTGTCCAAGTCATCAAAATCAGATTTATCGACATTTTCGTCTCCAATAGTAAGGCTTTGGAGGCCTAATCCCTCCATCTCGGGTGCGCTACTATCTGTTGGGTCGGATACATAAAATTTAACTGGATGGTTTTTGATAAGCTCATCAGATAGGTTTTGGAGAACGTAATCATACTCACAACGCATTTTCAGCCATTCACTATTTATTTCGTCTGGTAGTTGTAGCTCGTATTCCAACTTTTGTGATGTTTTACTTACCTTTGGTTTAAATAGGTGCGTCTCTAGTACTGCAAAAACTTTCTTGGGTAGATGAACGCCGTATAGAAACCCAAAAACATTTTTGCTAATTAGGCGGGCTTTCTCTTGGGTATATCGGTCATAATCTTCGCGAGCGGATTTTTCAATAATGAAGGCAACGCACCAAGCAATAACTCCCGCAAAGCCAATCTCTGTAATACCCCCAAATAAGATTTTCCAGAGCAGTGTCTTAGGAGGAAAAATTAAGATCAAGGTTAAGCCTATCAGTATGAAAACGATACCACCGACTAAAACGATAATTCCCTGAGAAACCCCAAGTATTTTTTTCTTTTCACTCATAACGATCTTTCCAATTTAAAATGTTACTAAATGTGGTGGGAGCGTAGTGGTGACTTTTTTCAATTGCAATCAAGGAATGCATTTGGAGGGCCCAGTTTCAAATCTAGATGGGCTCGATTTCCCTCCAGCAATCAACTTCTAGTTACATTGTTTCGTAGAACGGCTTTGTGCAGTATGCATTAGTTTTTGCATTAACCTTGTGTGTTGCGATAGAGGAGCTATTCTGGCCGCGTTAGGCTGAACACGTCCTTCACATGGACATAATCGCGGTACCCAAGTCGAGCCAAATGCTTTGCCTTGGTCACATCGTAAATGCCATCTACCACGCAGTCGTCGCGCAGATGTACGCCAGTGACTTCGCCGATCACCATGAAGTTTTGCTCGCCCGCCAATGTAATGATCTGCGTCACTTTGCATTCAAGTGCGGCGGGCGCGTGGGCGACCCGTGCGCAGGCGATGGTCTCGCATTCAACACGGGTCAGATTGGCGTGACTGAACTCGTCCTCGCCGGGCGGGTTGCTGGCAGATGTAGCATTCATCGCGTCACGCATGGCATATTCAACGATGTTGATGCAAAACACGCTGGTTTCATCAATATTGGCAACGCTGTCTTTGCCCATGTGGCGGCCGGGTTTTTGTGCGGTCGAGGCGAACATCACCTGCGGCGGCTCATAGGCGATGGCGTTGAAAAACGAATAGGGCGCAAGGTTATCGACGCCGTCCGCGCCGCGTGTTGAAACCCAACCAATGGGGCGCGGCGAAACGATCGCTGAAAACGGGTTGTGGGGCAGGGAGTGCCCGTCTTTGGGTTGATAAAACATTGCGCGTGTTTCCTAGGTCTGTTTGCGATTTGTTGCATCGCATTGGTTGTGGCAAACGTCAACAGGTCAGAGATGTTTGATCCTGCGATTGGGCTATGCTAGGGCCGTTAGCAACAAAGGATGAGGCAAGCGGCGTGATTGGGCTAAAACAAGAGACAACGGACGACTGGTGGGAGGTCGAGGCGCTGTATGATCTGTGCTTTGCGCCCGGTCGTGAGGCGTTGTCGTCCTATCGTTTGCGCGACGGGGTTGAGCCTGTGGCGGAGCTGTCTTTGGTGGCACGTGATGAGGCTGAAATTGTCGGTGGAGCGATCCGGTATTGGCCAGTTTTGGTCGGCGGATTTGAGGTTTTACTGCTCGGCCCCGTTGCTGTTCACCCTACGCGCCAAGGCGAAGGGTTGGGCGGCTTTTTGATCCGAGAGAGTTTGACGATAGCGGTTAAGGCGGGTTGGCAGCGGGTATTGCTAATAGGTGATGCGCCCTATTACGGGCGCTTTGGGTTTGATCAGGTGGACGGTGTGGTGATGCCGCCGCCCACGGACCCAGCGCGTATTTTGGTGCGCGGGTTGGTGGATGGTGCTTGGGACGGGGTGCGAGGCGATGTTACGGCTTGGGCAACACCCGAAGCTTAGGCTATCTCCGTATTGCGGAATGACAGGAGCGTTATCTGTTCCGCAGCCATTCCATGATTGCAGGGCGCACGGATTGATCGCCACGGGCGCGGGCGTCTTCGATCACCGCTTTGACTTCGGCCAGATTGGTGCGGCGCAACAGGCTTTTGACCGGACCAATAGAGGCTGGTCGCATTGACAAGGTGCGCAGGCCCATTGCGGCAAAACACAGGGCCTCGACGGGGCGGCCCGCATCTTCGCCGCAGAACGATACGGGTGTTCCAGTTTCGTTGCAGCGGTTGACGATTTGCTCGATCAGGCTCAGGAAGCTGACATTCAGGGTGTCATAGCGTCGGCGCACCAATTCGTTTTCGCGATCAGCTGCAAAGAAAAACTGTTTCAGATCGTTGCCGCCGATGGATATGAAATCTACATCCTCAAAGAATTTGCGCGGCGCAAATGCGAGCGATGGTGTTTCCAACATCGCACCGATTTCGACCTTTTCAGGGACGGTATGACCTTGGCGGGCCTCGCTTTTCAGCTCTTTTTGCAGGTAATCACGGGCCGTGTAGAATTCCTCGGATTGAGCAATGAACGGGAACATGATTGTCATTGGACGGCCAGCGCTGGCGCGGATCAAAGCCTGTAATTGCATGCGCATAACGCCGGGTTTGTCCAGCCCAACGCGGATCGCCCGCCAGCCCATGGCAGGGTTTGGCTCGTCTTGGGGCTTCATGTAGGGCAGTACTTTGTCCGAGCCAATATCAAGGGTGCGAAACACCACACGTTGACCGTTGGCCGCCTCAAGAACGCGGCTGTAAAGTGCTGCCAATTCGGCGCGTTTGGGCATTTTGTTGCGCACAAGGAATTGCAGTTCGGTGCGGAACAGACCAACGCCTTGGGCGCCTGAACTTTCGAGCGACGGCAAGTCTGCCATCAACCCCGCGTTCATCGACAGGGTCAGCAATTCACCGTCCAGTGTTTCGGCAGGCTTTTCGCGGATCGAGGTATAGCGTTCTTGGTCCTTGGCAAGCATCGCAATTTTGTCTTTGAACGCTTGCACGACAGAGTCGTCGGGGCGCAGATGCACGACGCCTTGTTCGCCATCGACCATGATGTGATCGCCGTTCAGCGCTTCGGTGGTGACGCGGCGGGCGTTGATCACCAAAGGAATGGCCAGCGCGCGGGCAACGATGGCGGCGTGGCTGCCGACCGAGCCCTCTTCCAACACAATCCCGCGCAGCTTGCGGCCATAGTCCAGCAATTCACCCGGGCCGATATTGCGGGCCACCAAAATTGGATCAAGCGGCATTTCAGCGCCGGTGGCAGCACCCTGTCCCGTCAGAATGCGCAGCAAACGGTTGGACAGATCGTCCAAATCGTGCAGGCGTTCACGCAGGTAGGCGTCCGGCACTTGACCCATACGGGTACGGGCGGTGGATTGCTCTTTTTCCACGGCGGCTTCGGCGGACAGACCGCGTGAAATATCTTCTTCCATCCGGCGCATCCAGCCTTTGGAATTGGCGAACATGCGGTAAGTTTCCAACACCTGCATTTGTTCTTTGTGTTCGGCCCCTGTGCCGTTGTCGGCACTGGCCAGCATGTCGTCAACTGACACACGCAGCTGATCTACGGCGTCCTGCAGGCGTGCGGTTTCGGCGACGGGATCATCCGCAATCGGGTTGGTGACCACCACGCGGGGTTCGTGCAAATATACGTGGCCTTCGGCAGCACCCTCTTGGCCAACGCCACCGCGAAACAATACCGGTTGCTGGTGGCGGGCCGAAAGTGCGGCCCCCTCGCCAACAAAGGCCCCAAGTTCGGTCATTTCGGCGACCACCATCGCCACAACTTCAAGCGCGTAAACCTCGTCTTCGGTGAATTTACGCACGGCTTTGGATTGCACCACCAGCACGCCCAGACGTTCGCCCAGACGTTGGATCGGCACACCTAAAAAGGCCGAGTAAATTTCCTCGCCGGTTTCGGGCATAAACCGAAACCCCTTGGTCGAGGGGGCGTCGTCGGTGTTGATAGTGGTTGATGTTTTGGCAACGCGACCAACCAACCCTTCACCCAAGCGCATACGGGTTTTGTGAACCGCGTCGGCGTTCAGCCCTTCGGTGGCGCACAACTCAAGCGTGTCATCGTCGCGAAACAGATAGATCGAGCAAACCTCGCAGCCCATCGAATCTGCGATGATATGCGTGATGCGGTCCAGCCGCTCTTGGCCGGCGCCCTCGACGGCCAGAGATTCACGCAAACGGCCCAAAAGGGCGCGGCTTTGACTGTCAGTGCTTTGCGACATGTTCCCCCCTAAGGGTGATTAAGAAGCCTTATGCAGCTCAAATGCATCATGCAGGGCTTGGACCGCAAGTTCCATATATTTCCGGTCGACCAGCACAGATATTTTTATCTCGGAGGTTGTAATGACCTTGATGTTGATGCCCTCTTTGGACAGCACATCAAACATTTTGGCGGCCACACCCGCATGGCTGCGCATGCCGATGCCAACGACGGACACTTTGGCAACATCCGTGTCGGCGATCAGATCGTGAAAGTTGATCTCGCCGCTTGATTTGGCTTCGGCCATGGCTTTTTCGGCACGGGCGACTTGTTCAACGGGGCAGGAAAACGTCATGTCCGTGCGCCCATCTTCCGAGATGTTTTGCACGATCATGTCGACGTTTACGCCAGCCTCGGACAACGGCACGAAAATCGCGGCGGCAATGCCGGGACGGTCGGCAACCGACACTAAGGTCATTTTGGCCTCGTCGCGCTGAGAGGCGACACCTGCAACTACGTTCTTTTCCACTATTTCCTCCTCGGCACAAACCAGTGTGCCCGAATTTTCATCCTGTTCGTCAAAGCTTGAAAGCACCCGCAGCTTGACTTTGAAACGCATCGCCAACTCGACCGAGCGGGTCTGCAAAACTTTGGCGCCAAGGGAGGCCAGCTCCAGCATTTCCTCAAAAGCGATCCGGTCCAGTTTGCGGGCCTTGGCTTCGATCCGGGGGTCGGTGGTATAGACTCCGTCCACATCGGTATAGATGTCGCAGCGTTCCGCGCCAAATGCAGCCGCAAAGGCCACGGCAGTGGTATCAGATCCGCCACGGCCAAGCGTCGTGATGCGCCCTTCTGGGCTGATGCCCTGAAAGCCGGCCACAACGGCGACGCGCATGCCTTCGCCAAATTTGGCGTTAATGTTGTCCGTCGGGATTTCGTTGATACGCGCGGCAGAATGTGCCGAGGTGGTCAGCAGTGGCACTTGCCAGCCTTGCCAACTGCGTGCGGGCACTTCCATTTCCTGCAAGGTCAGCGCCATCAGGCCCGCGGTGACGTTTTCGCCGGATGACACAATGGCATCGTATTCGCGGGCGTCACACATCGGCGAGACTTCTTCGACCCAGCCGACCAGCTCATTGGTTTTACCTGACATCGCCGAAACAATGACGATCACGTCATAGCCTTTGGCCACTTCGACGCCGACCCGTTTGGCGGCGCGTTTGATGCGGTCAAGTGTGGCCACCGAGGTGCCACCAAATTTCATCACTAAGGTTGGCATATCTGCCCTTTTTCGCATTGGTCTGAATAACGTGGGTTGTTTACGGTGCCGCGCGGGTTAGGGCAAGGGCAATGCCACGGGCAAAGCGGCTAAACGCTAATTGGTATTGCGTTTGGGGGTGAAGGGCAGCGGCGCGACGGGCACGCCTTCTTGCAGCAGTTTTATAGCCTCTTCGGGGGCGGCCTCGCCGTAAATTGGCCGTTCAACGGCGTCGCCTGCGTGGATTGCTCGGGCTTGGGTGGCAAATTCCATGCCAACGTATTCTGAATTGGCTTCGACCTTGGCTTTCAACTCGGCAATCGCGCGTTCTTCGTCATTGGCGGGGGTCGTCAGTGGCGCGTCTGGCGTTGGCTGGGAGTTTTCTTCTGGGCTGGCAGCGGCTTTGCGTGCAGTCCGCACGCGCGGGGCCATGATAGCTTTTTCAACGCAGGCACTTGCGCAGGTCGGGCAGGTCACCATGCCAACGGTCAGCACTTTTTCAAAGGCATCAGACGATTGAAACCAGCTGTCAAACCGGTGATCGTTTTCGCATTTCAATGTGTAGCTTATCATTGCGGCTGCCCTTTATTGTGCAATCCGATGGTAACGCCAATCGGGTTAAAATCAAATGATTGCATTCAGCGTTTTAGATGTTTCACGTCAAAGCTGCGGATCAACGGGGCCAATTCCGGCTCTGAAATCATTGCGGCTGCCTTTTTCAGGCTAAACCATTTGCGTTTACGCTGCCCAGCCTCGGGAAAATCTTTCAGCTCGCGCTTGACCTTAAAGGGGAACACCGCGACCACGATCGGCAGATTGTCACCTTTGGGAACGGTTTTGGTGTAGGAATAAATCCCCAGACATTCATCCGACGGCTTGCCTTCAACACCCGCTTCCTCGAACGCTTCGGTGGCTGCGGCACCGGCTGGCGTTTCGCCATCCACAGGCCAGCCTTTTGGAATGATCCAACGCCCTGTGCCACGGCTGGTTATCAGCAAGATTTGCACTTTGTCGTCACGCACCCGGTAACAAAGCGCCCCGAATTGGGTGCGCACATCGTGTTTATGAGACACGTCGAGCCGCTGGGGCTTGAGTTTGGATTTAACCACAGTCACGTCAATTTGCCGCCGTTTTATACCTGTTACCCGCTGTTGTTAGCGTGTTTTGATTTCCTATTTCTTAAAATAGGCAAGTTTTATTCAATTTGAAAGGTTTACACGAGAATTTTACAACATTTAGGGGTTTTTGGGCCCCAATGCGCAGTTCTGGGCCTGAAATTGGCGCGATGGGGCGCGCCCGCTTTTAGGTCAACAACTGAAAACACCTAAGTTTTCGAATTGAACGCAAGCGCATAAAGCCGTTTGGCTGTGGCGGAGACTGCGGACTTGCCATGTTTGGCGACGGTCTTGGCTTTGGGCCGCCTGGCGAGAAATGCGGGGTCCAGCAGTGTTTTGGCCAATGCGTCGGCGTCAAGGACCAAAACGGCGGCACTTTCGGTGTGGAATTCTGCATAACATTCGGCGAAGTTTTGCAGGTTGGGGCCATGGCTGATGGCGCAATCCAGCAAGGCGGGCTCGTAGGGGTTGTGACCGCCGACCGCAGCGATTGAGCCGCCAACAAAGCAACGATCCGCCAGCCGATACCAGATCCCCATCTGGCCGATGCGATCAAGGATGACGATTTGCAGGTCTGCCAGATCGATATTCGGTTCGGCCACGATCCCCGCCTTAAACCCCAGATCATCGGCGTGTTTTTTGATCCGTTTGGCGCGGTCTGGGTCGCGCGGGGCAATGACCAACAGGGTGTCGGGGTGTTGTTCAACGACCTTTGTATGGGCTTTAAAAACTTCGATCTCATCTTCGGGATGGGTGGAGGCCGCGAGCCAAAGCGGGCGGCCATGCAAAGCTGACTGAATGGCTTGGCGTGCCTCTGGTTGATCAGCCAGCGGATCGGCCCCTGCTTTGAGCGGGGCGGTGACGCTGATTTTGGCAGGATCAACCCCGAGACGGGCGAATTGTGCGGCGCTGATTTGGTCCTGCACGGATATGAACTGGAATTTGGCATAAAGTGCGTTGAAAAACGATTTAGCTTTTTGCTTGCTGTCGCCGGAGCTTTGGCTCATCCGGCCATTGACCAAAGCCATCGGAATTTGGCGTTGCTCCAGCTCGCTAAGGAAGGCGGGCCAGATGTCACGTTCGGCCCAGATCGACAGTTGCGGCTGCCAATGGTCCAAAAACCGTTTCACGTAATGCGGGCTGTCGAGCGGCAGGAACTGATGGATCGTGCGGGGCGGCAGGTTGTGTTCAATTGCCTCGGCCGAGGTGCGCGTTGAGGAGGTCAGCAACACGTTCAGTGTCGGATCAAGGGCGCGCATTTCGCGGATCAACGCGGGCAGGGCGAGCACTTCGCCAACCCCGACCGCATGCATCCAGATCAGAGTGCCGTCGGGACGCTGCACCTCTGTTAGTCCAAGCTTTTCACGGTAACGGGCGGCGTATTCCTTGCCCTTGATGATGCGCCGTTCCAAGTGCCGCCGCGCAAACAGCCGGATCAACGGGCTAAGCTTTAGGTAAGCCCAGAGCAGCGCTGATTTGGGCGGGTTACCCAAGGTCTTGGAATTCTTTTTGCAAGGGCCGCGCCCAGAACCTGTCGTCCTGCAAAACCGTGATGAAGCGCGTGGCAGAACTGCCCGCGCCAAAGCCATTGTCAGAAGCCAGCCGTTTGCCCCAGTTCTGGGTCAAAAATCTGTCGATCACAGTGCCTTCAAAAGCCGTGCAACTGGTGATGGATTTGGCGTCTGAGCGGTTGTTTTGCCGAGTGCCGATATCAAGGCTGGACAGGCCGATGAACGGGGCTTCTCGAACGCCAACGCTTGAGTTGCCGATATGGGCCGCGGCGTTTTTCAACAATTCCGAAAAATAAGCAAAGCGCATAGAAGGAAGCGTGCGAAAACGGTCATCTGGCAGGGCGTTGATCGCCGCCATGATGTCGTTTGAACCCGGATCATTGTTGGGCAGGATCACCACAAAATTAAGCCCCGAGTCTGCCAATTTATCAAACAAAGCAAGGGCTTGAGCGCCGATTGTGTCCTGTTCGCTGGTTACAGGATGAAAGGTGACAACGCCATAATCCGCAAAGCCAATATCGTAGTAATCACGCACTTCATCGATACTCACGCCAGAGGGTGCGGCGTGGGTGTCCAGTTCGGGCGAGCCGATCACATAAATGCTATCGGGGACTTCGCCCAGTGCCATAACGCGCGATTTGGCGGTGTCAGAACTGACGAAATGATCGGACGATAATTTGGTGTTACAATGGCGGAAAATCTCGTCAATGGTACCAGACACTTCGCCGCCTTCGATATGGGCGCAGCGCAGGTAGTTGGTGGCGCAGACCAATGCGCAGGCTAAGGCCTCGACGCGGTCGCCATGCACGACAACCAGATCGGGTTTATGGGCGCGGATGAAGCTGGAGAAACCGGTGATCGTGTTGGCCAGAACCAAGTCTTGCGGGTCATCCTCGTTCTGGTTTTCGAACTCGTGGACAGCCACGTCATCCATGCGGTGGACTTCGATTTTGGTCATGCCGTAGCGTTGCATCATATGCATGCCGGTGACGTAGAAACTGACGTCAAAACCGGCGTCACGGGCGGCCAGTGCCAATGGCTCTAGTTTGCCAAAATCGGCGCGCGTTCCGGTGACAAAGAGGATGGATTTGCTCATATCGGTCCGTTTATTTCTGTGGTTGGTTGGCGGCGATCAACTGGTAAAGTCGTCCCACTTAAGTTGTTGGTTGAATTTTACCGCATGGGCCAGTGTTTTGCCAACCACCTTGTCAAAATCATACCCCGCAATGTCGCCCGATCCGGGGCGGCGTGCCCAGATGTCGGCCTCGGTAATCACATGGCCCGCGGGCAGATCAGCGTCCGCCACGACCGAGGCGCGGGCGAAGGCATAGACGTCTTCCTCAGGTCCAGTGCGTTGTTTGTCGTTGTGCAGAGCGGTGTGAATTTCGCGCGAGCGGTCGATCAGCAGGCGCAGCTCGGCAGGGTCCATCGAGCAGATGATATCGGGGCCAATGCGGTAGCGGCTGTCGGTGTAGTGGCGCTCCAAAATGCACGCCCCCAGCGCCACAGAGGCCAGCGCCATTTCCGGCCCAATGCTGTGATCTGAAAAACCAACGACGGCATTTGGAAAGGCATTTTTCAGGTCCGTGACGCCCTTAAGGGACACGATTTCGGGCGGTGAGGGGTAAAGGTTTGTGCATTCTAACAAGGCGTATTCAACACCTGCATCCTCAAGAATCTTCACAGAAGCGCGCATGGTTTCAATGGTTTGCATGCCTGTGGACATGATCACAGGTTTGCCAAAGCTGGCGATGTGGCGGATTAGCGGCAGATTGTCAGCCTCGCCTGATCCGATCTTATAGGCAGGTACGTCAAGTTCGTTCAAAAAATCCGCAGCGGCGCGGGAAAACGGGGTCGAGATGAAAATCATGCCAAGAGATTCGACGTAATCCTTTAGAGCGATTTCGTCGTCTTTGGACAGCGCGCAACGTTGCATCACTTCCCAGATTGAAACATCCGCGTTGGGGGGGAAGATGGATTTGGCCTCATCCGTCATTTCGTCTTCTACGATATGGGTCTGGTGTTTGACCATCTCGCAACCGGATGCCGCCGCCAGCCGCGCCATTTCCTTGGCCACCTCAAGGCTGCCGCCATGATTGATGCCGATTTCGGCAATCACCAGGGGGGGGTGGTCGGGGGAAATGATGCGGTTTGCGATTTTCATATCAGAAGCCTTTGTTGGGTGCTTTGTTTATGCCCGTGGTTCGGGGCAAAGGTCTACTGGATAATTTCAGGAAAACGTCAGGCGGCAATTTGACACCTTCAAGATTTTGATCATGTTGGGTTAACGGCGCTTGGCTCTGTCTAAGGGGTCGTTCAAACGAGTGGCTGATATGGATAAACCAAAACCCCGAGGTCGTGATCTGGGCCTGCCATTTCAAGGCCGGACCGGTCCACATAATGCGATCACGGATGTGGCGGGTGCGGCTGTGGGGTTCACCACCCTGACGGACGCGACCAAGCAGATGCGTACAGGGGTGACTGCGATCGTGCCGCGTCAGGACGCAGGCATGCCCAGTCCGGTCTGGGCCGCGCAATATGCGCTCAACGGCAATGGCGAGATGACGGGCACACATTGGATCAATGATGCGGGGTATTTTGTCGGGCCGATTTGTATCACCAACACTCATGGAGTTGGGCAGGTGCATCACGGCGCCACCCAGTGTCTGGTCTTGTCACGGTTTAGTTCCGGTCTCTTTCGAGCAATGTTTGCTATGAAGGAGAGAACGAATGGCAAAGAGATACACAGACGAGTTTTGGCGTGATGGGGTGCGCATTGC
>JAWSVK010000009.1:0-382501 GCA_033851955.1 Marinosulfonomonas sp. | reverse complement strand
GAAATCTTGCGACCACCTCTGTTTGACAGGGTCGCAGGCGTTTCCGCCGATGCCTGGACACCGAGTTTCTATCTGAACAGTTTTGATACCTTTGAGGAGAAACAAGCGGCGTGGGTTTCCATGCTGTCATCCAACACATTTGTGACGGCCGCTATCGTAAACTTGGAGTTCTTTGACGCACAGCCTGGATCATCCGAAGAGGCATATAACTGAATAATTAGCCTACTTTCATTGGGAGATGTTTCGGAAATCATCAATGTGTTGTGATTGAAAATGCAAGGTACTGACGAGCAGCTTAAAGCAGAAGGTAAGGAATTCCTTACTATCTATTGTTGGTGTGCATAATTACTATAACTTAAGGAGTGGTAGTATGGTCAGTAGGCAGCGGCAATTGGATAGCTTGCGATGGGTGAGCCGGTCATTTTTACCAATCGCAGTGCTGGCTGGTCTATCTTGGTTTGAAGCGGCAAAAGCCGAGATAACAGCCCCACCAATCCTCTATGTCCATCTATCAGATGAGGAAAGTGAGCCTTATGTTATCTTTGGCAATCCTCCAACTGCCGTGGAAGATATTCGGGCTGCTAAGAGATGGCCGAGCGCCGTGTCTTGCCTGGCGTCCTCTGAGAAAACGAAAGGGATCCCTGAATTACAGAACTTTGATTGGCCGCGAATGCGAAACAAGGCAGATATCGAAGTCTGCATGTTTAGGATCTTTTCCAGTTACGAAACCCCAGTGAAAGCATCAATTTGGTTTGAGCAGCAAGGATTGCAAGACGTGAGGCAGCGTAACTATGAAGGGCGGTCTCAACGTTTGATACGGGTTATCTCTTTTAATAGGCCCGACAGGTCTGGAAAAGTATTTGTCCCTTCTGCGGGCATCCGGTCGTTCCTCAAAAAGTTCTTAGTCTACGGAGAGACGTTCGCAGTAATTTGGGCTGAGGATGGAACAATCTACGCAACTCAATATGAAGCATCATCACTGTAAATAGTAATGGGAAATGGTAATGGCTACGATCTATCTAGCGGCAAACTATATTGATTTAACAGACATATTTGTAAACGATCCTGATGGAATTGGCATTCCAGATGTTGGGTATGGTCATCTACAGCTTGTTATGGGCGACCAAGAGATCGAGGTACAAGCACCAACCGACTTTTGATTGGCTGCAACTCTTTATGCAGGCCCAATCGAGGCGTATATACGTGGAACATGGCAATTTCCCATCTCAAACCCTGACAGCCCGCGAATACATAGTGATACTACAAACACAAACTACTATACCTCAGGCCCAAGTGAATATTATGGGGCGGTTGCAATTGATATATCATTCGGTGGCTCTGATCGAACCACTGAAGACGTTTGGGACCTATGGGAGCAAATTCATGAACAGTTTGCGGCACAGGCCAGCATCCACTACAGTCTATACTCAAATTCCAATTCATACATAGCAACGATCATGCAAATGATGGGGATGTCCCATCTTGGCTATGCCGTTGATCTCGAAAATAGTTTGGATGCTATTGGTGGGTTTCCGGGGGACGACTACGATGCATTGAGCGACACCGCCATAGATTTCACCCTACAAGGCGGCGATAATGGGGATGTTATATTCACTGGCCTTGGCGAAGACACTCTACGCGGCGGTGGCGGGGATGATCAGCTTCATGCTGGTGATGCAAGTGACATCCTTATCGGTGGTGCCGGCAACGATTTACTGAATGGTGGTGAAGGTAATGACTGGGCTGACTACTCCGCTGCGGCGGACCCCGATGCAAGTGTCCATTCTTCTGGGATACACCTAGTTTCAAGTCCTGATACAATTATTGTTCACGACGGCATTGATGGGATTGATACGTTGATCTCAATAGAAAACATCGAAGGAACTGACTTTGATGACACATTTTCATTTGAGGGGAACTTGTCGGGAGCGATCAGTAATTTTTCCTACTTATATGGCGGCGGGAATGGATCATCTGGGGACACTTTGGATTTCAGCGGGATCACAGGGAGCCAAGGTGTATATGTCACATTTGACGATCATGATTTTACGCTTGTTAATGATAGCTCGGGGGCTGCCGGAAGCCTGCAAGTTGATGGCATTGAAAACGTCGTCGGCAGCAACTCCGGCGACACCATCACCGGCAACTCAGAAAACAACATCATTTACGGCGGCGGCGGCGCAGATAGTCTTTCAGGTGGTGCCGGTGATGACATCATCATTTTCGACGCTGAGGATACGCTGGTCGACGGTGGTGAAGGCCGCGATGTTGGGATTGTTTCGGGTGAGGCTGGGGTAACGGTTGATCTGACTGCAACAGGGCTTGAGGTTGTGGTTGGCGGCGCTGGGGACGACACTTTCGCGTTGAGTGCTCTGGGCGGCACAGTACAAATGGTCGCCGGTGGCGCTGGTGCCGACACGTTCACAGTCAGCAGCACAGGCAACGATCCTAGTGCGAGCGGACCAGTTGTGGTTTGGGGCGGCGCTGGTGCTGATGTTTTTAATATCAATGGCCCATCAGGTGAAACTGGCAATGATGATAACCCTCAAGCCGAGTTCGCACATGGTATCCTCACCATAAATATAGACGGTTTGACGGCTGAGAACTTTTCTGAATTTGACCTCAGTATGCTTGGCCTTGGCGAAGACTTCAATTGGGATGCAATCGATATGGTTGTTGTGAATCCTGATAGTAGTGATGAGTACTACGTGGACGGGCACCGGATTGGCACGGGTACAAACGTGCTTCGCATTTATGATGTGGTTAATGAAACGGTTCCATTTGAGCCGGTTCCATTCTCGGAACCCCCTGAAATTTTAATCCGTTCTGTTTCATACATTTCTGACCTTGTTGATGAACAGTATGTTGTTGATCAGTACGATGTTTCATTCCTTGGTGGGGGCATTGAAACTGTTCAAGGGTTGTCACAGATTTTTGACAGAGTATGGGGGGTGGAGCTAGACGAAAATGGTGATCCCTACCCTGATCAATTGCCACCGACTTGGTACCGACCATCCGAACTCGTTGCTGTCGTAACATCTACGACTACTTTTCTTGATGAGAACGATGACGTGGATTATGAAATATCACATCGCAGTTATTATTCCGTAATTGAATGGCTAAATGGAGCTCTTGTTGATGACTTAGAGTACCTAGATGGCCGATGGTTTGTTGCAGGTGGGAGTTTCAGCGGTACAACGCTGACTTCCAATGGCTCAATCAGCGTAACAATGCCCGAAGATAGTACAGGGTTCTCCGTCACTAACTGGCTCACTAGCCTTACGAGCGGAAGCACTGGAACGGGTGGCGGTGGCGGCACAGGGACAAACTCCAATACGACGAATACTTCTTCGGGATCAGGAACGACAACCGTTTCGACGTTCTCAACGCAAACCAGTTTTATTACCTTTGACGGCGCAGCCATTGATCCGACAAACAGCTCTGGCGGGTACACTTTGGCACAAGCTGGCGCAAATGTGCAGGTGGACTTCGGCGGTGGTGATGTTGTTATTTTGGAGAATGTTACCCTAACTGAATGGCAGGCCGCAGCCGCAACACAGCTCTTCGGCAGCGCAGCAGGGGAGACCCTCACCGGAACATCACAGGACGAAACGTTTGTGTCTGGCGCTGGAGATGATCTGATCATCGCAGGTAGTGGTGATGATGTTATCAACTATGTTTCGGGTGACGATGTTATCAGGGGGCATAAATCAAACTACGGCAACGACACGCTTGATTTGAGCCAATATACCGCCGATCAAGTGAGCTTTCGCATTGTCGACCATGACGTGTTTATCGACACACCGGATGGAACCATCGAGTTGGATTATCAAGTCCGATATGCAATCGGGCACACACGCACAAACATTGAAAACATAGTTTTCTCTGACGGCACATTGGATGATGCGGCAATTCGGGATCGTGCAATCGCGGATCAAACCAGTGCGGGGGATGATATTGTAACCGGCAGCTATCAAGCTGATACTATTTCTTCTGGTGCGGGCAACGATACTATCTATGCCGATTCCGGCGATGATACGATCATCTACACGTCCGGCGACGATGTGATCATTGGCAATAACACAGGCTACAACTATGGCACTGACACGCTTGATTTGAGCCAATATACCGCAGATCAAGTGAGCTTTCGGATCGTCCAGCATGACGTATTCATTGATACACCCAACGGGACCATCGAATTGGATTATCAAGTGCGCAACGAACTTGGCGATGCTCGTCTGAATATCGAGAGTATTGTTTTCTCTGATGGCACATTGGATGAGGCGGGGATTGCCGCTCGTGCAATTGCAGATCAGGTAAGTTCCGGCAATGACGTGATAACTGGTTCCTATCAAAGTGAGGTCATCACTGGCGGAGCAGGCAATGACACACTTAGCGGTGTAGGTGGCAGTGATACGTTTGCCTTTACTGCTGGTGACGGGGTTGATCTAATCACTGATTATGAAGCGGCAAATGATGCGTTGGAGTTTACTGGCATTAGCTTTATCGATCTGACAATCACTCAAACTGGCAGCGATGTTCTGATCGAATATGGAACTGGGGATCAGGTAACCGTTGCTGGTGCGCTCGTTGCCGATTTTGTCGAGACGGAGTTTTTATTCGTATAGGCTATGCTGTTGAGCGGTCTTTGAGTGGGACGGTAATTTGTCCCACACAAAGACCCTAACACCTTCAACGATACGACACCTAGGCCTCAGTGGCTGAGGAGTATTTGGCTTGCAATCAATGGCAACCTTGGGGCTGGGAGCGACCTATAGCGCGCGAACAACTGACGGTAGTAAGGGTCGTTAGCCAAAAAACTTTCAGAGGGCTGCACCCAAAGGCTCAAAACCCTAATTTCAATCGAATCGCGTATGTTGCGGCAACACCACGGGAAAACCACAATTTTTCTGCTTCCGATATGCTTCCGGATTTTCCGGCGAGATTTAGGAGAGCTTCACTTAACCCATAACGTACTGATATAAAAGATAAACTGGTGAGCCGGTCGGGATCCGAACCCGAGACCTACTGATTAAAAGTCTCAAGGTTTTGGGTTTCTGCGTGTTTCGTCTAGTTTCTATTTTTCGTATACCATATTGTTTTTAATACTTATAGAGCATCTTCCAATATCATTGAGTTTCGTGTAGTTTCGTTTTACGTGAAAGCTATGTGGAAGCCAGAATGCCTGAGCGAAAAAAACTAAATAAGAGCACCATCGACAAACTCGTGCTTCGCGAGATGATGTATACGGTCCGGGATTCCGAAATTCCTGGCTTCTCCCTTCGAGTGTACCCCAAGGGTCGGAAGGCATTCTTTTTTCGGTACCGTGTCGGCGGCGGCCGTGGCGCACTGATCCGCGAGCCTCGCATCGGTGATTTCGGCCCGATGACCGCTGATCAGGCCCGCAACATCGCAAAAGATTGGGGCGCGCAAGTTCGACAGGGAGGCGACCCTTCGGCAGATCGGCATTTATTGCGGGATGCGCCAACAATGTCGGACCTTTTTGACCGGTATTTGACCGACTACGCCAAGAAACACAAAAAACCGTCGAGTCTTCGAAATGACGTTCGCATGATCGAAAAGAGGCTCCGGCCACTGTTCGGGAACAAGCGCGTGAGCGTCGTCACAAGGCAGCAGATCAGGGCATTCCATTCCAGCCTTGAGAGCACGCCCTACGAGGCAAACCGGCAATTGGCATTGCTGTCCAAGATATTCAGTGTTGCAGCCGATGATTTGGAATGGATCGGGCGCGGAGACCACCCAGTAAAGGGCATCAAGCGGTTTGAGGAAAAAAAGAGAAAGCGGTATCTGTCGCAGGTCGAAATTGTACGGCTCGGCAAGGCGCTGGTGAAGGCGGAGACAGGAGAACTCGAAAGGGCAGTATCACTGTATGCCACCGCCATGTTTCGGTTGTTGGTCATGACTGGCGCTCGTCACGGCGAAATTCTCTCGCTTCGTTGGGATGCTGTGAATTTTGAGCGCGGCTGCGTCGAACTCTCGGACAGCAAGACCGGAGCGAAAGAAGTATTCCTGCCACCTGCAGCGCTGCAAATTCTTTCGAGTATCCCGCGCAAGAAGAGCAATCCATTTGTCATAGTTGGCCGAAGACGCGGCGCGCATCTCGTCAATATCAAGGACTCTTGGGCCGCCATTCGAAAAGAAGCGGGATTGGAAGACGTACGGCTTCATGACCTGCGCCATTCGTTCGCTAGTGTTGGCGTGGGTGCAGGAATGTCACTGCCGATTATCGGTGCTTTGCTCGGTCACCGAGAGACAGCCACGACCGCCCGATATGCGCACTTGTCAGACGCCCCAAGGCGCGCAGCTGCGGATTTGATCGGGCGGGTAATTACTGACGCAATGGCTGGAAAATCGTAGATGCAATAGGAGACTTGGAACGTGGCTAAAACAAAAAAGCGGGCACTATCTAGCGCAACCATCAAGCCTCTGTACGAAGATGTCGAATCGATGCCTTGGAATGACATCGAAACAGATTTCAGGAGCTGGAAGAAGGGGGGGGCTGCCCCCGATCCCTTGTTCTCGAGCTCCGATCGGGAAGAAATATTCCTTTGTACTGAGGTCTATTCTAAGGAACTGAGCTGGCAATCCGGTGGTGTAATATCTAAAGATATAGATGATTTGCGCAACATTATTGCGAATTGCACAAATGATCTCTGTGAAGCTCTAGAGAAATATCTCAAACCAAAAAAAGACCCACCAATAAGAAATCAGGGGACGGCACTTGATGCACTCTCCATGATGTTCGGGAACGGAGAAAACGATTTTCATAGGGAAATTGACAAACTTTATACTGCAGCTCAAAAAATAAAACTGTGTCTGGAGCAGGAAGCATATTTTGAACCAGAAGAAACGCAACGATCACCTGAAAGTGCGCCGCTGGAGAAATTTATTGAGAGCGTCCTCTCGGGAGCGAAGAAGGGGCAGTCAAGGTCGTCGACACAAAACTTTAATACGCCCGACGCCTATGAATTCAAGCGTTGGGGAATTTCCGTGGGTCCTCAGTCGAAGGGATTTCGTGTGTTCGTGAACGCGATTCTTGGGACCGAGCATACGCCTCACCAGATCAGGGCAGCATTTGCGAGGGCACGGAAAGATGGCGCCGAAACTTTGGGAGAAGTTATCAAGCGAATACGTGATAAAGGGGTATAACGGGCCGTTCTCGAA
This sequence comes from Marinosulfonomonas sp., assembly GCA_033851955.1. Taxonomy (GTDB): domain Bacteria; phylum Pseudomonadota; class Alphaproteobacteria; order Rhodobacterales; family Rhodobacteraceae; genus Profundibacter. Next base: position 375,316 of record JAWSVK010000009.1, on the reverse strand, counting down.
TTTAACCTGCCTTATCGGCGGGTGATCCCCGCTGCGTTACGAAAGAGCTAGAAGCTCTGTGCATCGTGTGCGAGCAGATGGCTCGGAGGGACACATGTCTCCTACCCAAAGCGAAATTGACGCGGCAAATCTAGTGAATGCCGCATATGAAAAACAACGGCGCCAAGAGCTGCTATCTCGTGATGACATCCAAGCCGAGTACGGGCTTTCCAAACGTTGGCTGGAGTTAGCTGCACTGAGCGGCAAAGGCCCGCCAATGGTTCGCATCAGCGCCAAAATGGTGCGGTATCAACGCGGGGTCTTCGAGGATTGGCTGACTGCGCGAACTGTCAACAGCACCTCGGTCTAAATCGAGGCCACATAGAAAAGCACCAACCGGACGGGCCAGATTGGGGCAATTCGATTGCAGCTATGCATCGACTCTACCGCAATTAGCCCGATCCTTCAAGACGAGGGAATAGAGCATGAAGACCGAAAAAAAGACATCCGATATCCTCCTTCAAGCGCTGCGCGTAACACGCCTACATAGCCTAAACGAGGCGCAAGCGAATGCAATAGCGACGTTGATCTGGGGGATGTGTTAATGGGACATCAGCAGACCAAGTTTACGAAGCCACCGCAGCTCAACAAATCCGCAATGAGCAAATATGCGAAGCCTGCGCACAAGCGTGCAGCGCGATTACTGGGGTATGCATTGACCCTTGGAAACGGGGCAACGTGGTGGATGTTCGCAGCGCTGATTAGCATAATATTGACGTCCAAAGAACGGGCCGCGTTGGCTTTCATGGCACTGAACGCATTAGACTATGACGAAGCGGTTATGGTGGCCGATGAAGCTCTCAATAGCCGTGCCAGATCGGAGGAGAGCTGATGCAAGACCAGTATCGCGATCCATTCTTTGATGGACATGACGATTACGCCGAGTTCAAGATTGAACCGACGCTTGACGAACAGATTGCAGTATTGGCCAAACTGTCGCCGCTCGAATATGATCAGCTGCGAGATGGTTTTGCCAAAGAGCATGGTGTTCGATTGTCGACACTGGATGCGGAGGTGCAAAAGAAGCGTGAAGTCCATGTTGGCGATGCCGACGAACGCTCCCCATTCAATGACGTTCTGCCCTGGGATGAGTCAGTGTCCGGTACCGATCTTCTGGATACCCTGCAACATTCGGTGGAGCGCTTTTGTGTCCTGCCCGATCACAGCGCCCCCATTATTGCCGGCTGGATAATCCACGCATGGACGCATGATGCTTTTGACATTAGCCCAGTGTTGGCTTTTACGTCGCCGGAAAAGCGCTGCGGAAAGTCAACCGCATTGTCGGTTGTGTCTGCTCTGACACCGCGTGCCATGCCCGCAGTTAACATCTCCGCATCGGTTCTGTTCCGCGTCATCGAGAAATACAAGCCAACCATTTTAATCGACGAGGCCGACACCTTTCTCGAAGACCGTGTGGAAATGCGGGGCATGATCAACGGTGGCCACAATCGCCTCAACGCCTATGTCTGGCGCTCAGTGGGTGAGGATCACGAGCCGACGCAGTTCTGGGTCTGGTCACCCAAGGCCGTCGCGATGATCGGTAATCTGCCGGACACCCTAGAAGATCGTGCGTTGGTGGTTCCACTCAAGCGTAAGGACGTGGGGGAGACCGTCGAACGGTTCAAGGCCAGCCGCGATGCTGAATTGTTGCAGGTACGGCGGAAGCTGGCTCGTTGGGCAGTTGATAATCGGATCAGCCTCGCCGCGCAGGAACCGGACATCCCGGATGATCTGAACGACAGGGCACAAGACAACGCTCGCTGCCTCTGCGCCATAGCGGATGTGGCCGGTGGCGACTGGCCCCAGCGTATCCGCGAGGCACTGGTGGGGCTGGCCAAAGCCCAGATTGACGATGTGCCCCAATCCAAAGGCGTAATGCTATTGCTCGACATTGCCGAAATCCTAAATCGATGGAGCGGAAACCGGATCTTGAGCATGGATTTGGTCGCGGAACTCGTTGCAATCGAGGATGGTCCTTGGGCGGTCTGGAAAGGTGGCGATCCGATAACGGCGCGGATGGTGGCCAGCTTGCTTAAGCCCTATGGTGTGAAGCCAGAACGGGACCGCACTTCGCGTTTCTATGTTCTGGGCGATCTGAAGGATGCTGTCGGGAGGTATGTCTCGTGAGGACCCTCGAAAAAACCGTCACAAGTGTCACGATCAGCATATGCGTCACAAAGCGTCACGAAAAGCGCAATGAAATCAATGCCCGAGACGCATGTGACGCACGTGACGCTTATCCGCAAAGCAACACGGTAAGTGTCACTAATGGGACGCGGCCAAGTTCTGCGCGAGGTCTGCGCATTAGGCCCGTAGGGAGACAAAAAACTGATCGGCAATTGGTCATCACTCGTAAATCCCTGTCTTTCGCGGCCGCCTTGAACAACCACATGGGAAGCTCCAACCACGCACTCTCTTCCTTGTCGCCCTCGGTTTCGACTTACTCGAACGTGGATGGCAGATTGAACGCGCGCCCATGAATTCGACGTAAGTATCAGAACCAAAACCGGAGCTAGCCCATTTTCGTCAATTGAGTTTGGCGAACCGATCGAAAAAGGAGGTCTGCAAAATGTCCCAAGCTCGAAAGCGCTCGAATATCGTTCCATTGACGGCTGACCCCAGAGCAAGGAACGCACTGAAATACCTTGGCGAGGAGCATTGCCGATTAGTGAAATCGATGGCGCGAAATGGCGAATTCCCAGAGCAATGGTGCGCCAAGATCGGTATTGCAATGAGTACTATGTACAACTGGGCAAATCGCTATGTCGAATTTGACGAGGCCTGCCAGCTCGCCTGGGTGTATCTTACCGCGTTTTGGACGCAGCAAACAGTCGAAGCGGCCCGTGGTGGAGCTCAAAACACAAAGCTATTAATGGAAATTCTCAAAAAGAGATTTCCTGATACTTGGGGTTATAATCCACGCAACATCCAAGCCAACTTCCCCACCCGTTGGTCGTGTATTCCCGAAACGGACAGTGAGAGCTCCTGTTCGAAAAGGGAAGATGAAGTAAATTCTGAAGACCTTAAAGCCGAACTTGAGATGCTAAGAAAACGTCACGGGTTCAGTTAGCAGATTTCGACTCTTGCATGCCCGATATTTTTCCTTCGCGGCGGCGATAAGTTGGAGGCAATCACGAGATTTGCCGAAGTCAATTATCCACTAACTTGGCCAGTAGTTGGAAGCAAATGTAAGTATATCCCAGAGACAAATTGGCGGCAAATAATGGATAAGTATTGCTTTATACAGGGGTTGTGCCACCCGGTCGTTTTTTTTGTTTTGGAGTGCAGAAGCTTAGTAAGCGCGCGGCCGACGTAGTCACCTTGTTGATCAATTTTTTTTATCGTCAATCATTCGAAGTGTGTCTGAGTTATGATTAATCCTCGTCACCGGTCGAACTCCTTGGTTTTGTGCTCACTTCCGCATCCTATCTTGGCACCGGCTCTGGACTTAGTCCAGAAACGAACCGGAGCACTGGCGCAATCCTTTCAACCTGACGGTCGAAATCATCCTGCGGGGCGTGGGCAAGCCGTTACTTCAGACCATCTCAAATGCTGCGATGCAGCCCGATCACGCTCGCATTTGAGCGCCTGAATGCAAGACCAATCGCCCTGGTTTGATCCCGTGCCTGATCGGGAGATTGTTGGGGCATTCTGGCCATCAGGTAGCCCGCAAGACCGATAATCCACGGCCAATTTTTCTCCTCGAACCTGCAGTGAAAGTTCGCATTCCAATTAAACTTATTTGGACCAAATAGACTTAGCGACCTCAAACAAGGAATTTGCTCGTTGTTCTATTGAAACGTCGGACCAATCGTGCGGGTTATCATCTACAAGCATTCGATTGAGATACAAAATTGTATGAGTGTGCAGCCCATCTTTCTTTCCTTTCCCGCTTTGCACAGCAATCCATGGCGCGTTCGAAAGAGATGGATTGAGTTTCTTACTTACAAGAGTGAGGTTGCCGATTTTTTGAATGTTTTCCTTACGCTCTTCTGCGGACAAAGCATCTGGTAGAGGCCAATGTGCTTCCCAAGACTGAGGCATGATGTGTTCAATTTGAAGCTGTGACCAATCAAATGCCATCAAAGGTTCTGTTTTGGAATTGCTTGACTGGTACCAGGTCTCCAATGCCTGGAGGATCATCAATACACGATCCCTGCGCAAAAACCCATAAAACTTACGATTGACCCAAGCGTATTGAAAATCCTCATCTGAAGGCCAGACGTCTGAGCCTTCAAGGCCTCTCAATTCATCGCTAAGGACTTCATGGGGAGGTTTGTCACTCTGCTCCCTAACAGATTTCAAGAGTTTCAGAGCAAGAGTGCCATACCCCCTAGTTTGCTTTCCACAAACCGTTCGACGAACTAAATAACTCTCCAGAATTTCACCAAATCTATCAAGTTCATTTGGAATACTTTCAGATGATTGCATTACTTCAAGTAAAAGCGGATGGAACACCAAGATCCCGAGCCTCCTTAGCCGCTCAAGAAATATGTCGAAGCGATTTTCACCTGACGCTCTGTCAATTCTCTCAAATCTCAGTGCATCCGCACGAATACCTGACATCAACGCTTCTACACTTACCGGCGAAGTCGCTTTATCGTGTGTTGCTTCTGTAAACCTCAGAAATCGATCGTAAAGATGCTTCGAAGGAACTATTTCTGCCGTCTCTTTCGTGAGCCAGTTTTGAAGGAACGTATCCACTCTTGCGCGAGCTGCATGGCCGGTCCCAACTTTGGCCCGCCAATACTCATGATTTTGATCGAAAGACCTCCAATGATTCTCGTATAGGGGTAGTGCTTCCAATTTCTGTTTGTCCGCCTCCCACAAGAGCCAGTTCTTGATTAGGTCTGCTGGAAGCAAAGGAGTGCCGTGAGCGTTTAGCGTTTCGAAAATCGCCTGAGGTTCATCTGAAGAATCCAAGTCCAACACAATCAATTTCAGGTAGTTTCTAAGAGCGTCAGCAATCAGCTTTGCCTGTTCAACGGCATCTCCTTCATTCAAATATTCGGAAACCACGGTTCGAAAATATCTATACGCGTCGGACATTTTGGTCGAGGTATCTCCGACCCCTTCAGACCAACTACTGTTCATTACAAACGCAAATGGTGCCCTATCCTCGTTAGTTGGCCAGACTTTGTGAATCTCCTCAGAGGTCGCTTCGTTGGCGGTAAGTCGGGCAATTTGCCTCTGAGCTACTTCAATTTGACTGCGGCCATCTTCCTCGACGGTTTCCAAACAATCGCTCAATGAGTGTTCAGTAGCTTTGAGAAGTATTTGGAGGGTAGTCAAACGTTGTTGACCATCAATAATTTCACGACAAGGGAGACTTCCTGTAATGTTTGGCTTTTGCTCAAGGACCACTGTTCCAAGAAAATGGCTTGCGACATTGGCACTGCCCTCTCTTCGCTTGAGGCGGTGGAGCACACCAAGCAAGTCATCCCAAAGAGGTTCCCACTGATCTTGCTGAGACCAAACGTATGGCCGCTGGAACAAAGGAACTGTAAATCTCTGATCGTGGCTAAAGACTTGGGAAATCGGGATGTAAGTTGGCTGCACGGGAAAACCTTAAAGAAATCAATGGTGGTACGATAACAAGCGAGTAAGGCCATTTCCAGAAATTGTATCAATTATTTGGACCCATAGGCGCTGATGTCAGACTGTAAACGTCTAAGCCGCCGCAGCAAGATAAATAAGCAAAGTGGTTGTTTCCCGCCGACCTTTGAGGCCGCCGAGGGTTTTCTTTAGGGCATCCTTCCGGCCACCACGTAGCCAGCCATTGCAAGTAGTGGGGGACATCCTTGAACCGCGCCGCGCCGCCTTCAGCCAGCTCGCGGGAACAACCCCCATCGCATTCCATGATGGCGGCCCTTTCCTCAAACGCCTCAATGTCATGGATAATCAGACCGCTATGAGCAAACGAAAGAAACGTTTTGGGTCAGGATGAATTCATCACCAACTTCCGAGCATTGCAATTAAATTTGACCTCCGACACCTTTAAATTTCTCCACAAATGCTGACATCTTTTCAAAAACACTCTGTTTTTTGGTCAAATAAAGTGGGTTTAGCGAACTCATTTTTGGCAGAATAGAATTTAACTCTGTGCCATTGTCGCTGGCAAATTCGCGTTTGATCGAAGTGGTAATATAACGCTTTGCAGCTTCTGTATTCAGGTTTTCAGTATTGATCAGTTCCTCAGCTTCTCGCCGTTGCTCTTCTTGTGCATAGGTGAAAAATGCATTGATCACACCGGCTTTATCAGAAATCTGGTCAAGATCGGTTTGATTGATGAAATCCACTAGAAGGCTTTCTTTGGCACGGTTGCCGAGGCTGGCACGAATTGCCCGGCGTGCATCTTTGATCAGTTCTGTTTTATCTTTCACCTTTCCATGTTTTTCAAATAAAAGTTCCAAAATGTAATCCAGATTGATCTCTTGGGATTTAAGCAGGTCCACCTCAAACACTACATCGTCCCATTCGACGGTGGACTGCTCTTTTTCAGCGTCGGATTTCTCGCGCCGTAGCCAGTCACGAATATCGTTATAAGTGGATCGATAATCTTGGATTTGTCTTTCGGCGGGTAGCTTAATAGTTTGCAGTTCGACCAGATCGTCATCACTTAAGTAATGCGTTATTTTGAAAGCCTCTACTGCCTCTGCGTCGTTCAGATCAACACTCTGTAGGGCCTTCAAACTCGCAAATTCATCGTAGTTTTGCAGCACATTTTCTGCTCGCAAATATTCGCCAAACAATTTGGCAAAATCTTTCTTGTCAGTTTCTTTGACAATGTTGTCCGGATCGGGGAAGCGTTGCTCCAACTCAGTCACCACGTCCATAAAGCCGCGCCTAGCTTGGCCGGTGATAACATCAGCAAAGCCTTCCATGTATTCCTTATAGCTTTTCTCCAGCACCACGTTTTTGGTGTTTTTATCACCGAAAAGAGTAATGGCATCGATGGTAGCCTTTTCCAAATCACGGAAAGCAACAATATTACCGAAAGTTTTCGTGGCGTCAAAAATACGGTTAGTGCGGGAAAACGCCTGCATCAAGCCGTGGTAACGCAAGTTCTTATCAACAAATAAGGTGTTGAGCGTCGGAGCATCAAAACCCGTGAGGAACATACCGACCACAATCAACAGGTCAATGTCCTTTGATTTCACCCGGCTGGCCAAATCGCGATAGTAATTTTGGAAGCCGTTGCTATCTACGCTAAAGTTCGTTTTAAAGTATGCGTTGTAGTCATCGATTGCCGCACTCAAAAACTCTTTCGCGCTGTTGTTCATGGCCGACACATCAAAGCTTTCATCTTGAATGTCGCCAACTGCATCCTGCTCCTCATTTGCGGCAAACGAAAAGATAGTCGCGATTTTCAAAGGCTTATCGCTATCCGTCTGCAACGAATTCAGTGTTTCATAATACAGCTTAGCGGCATCCACACTGCTAACTGCAAACATGGCATTGAAGCCGTTGCTACCTGCATTCATGCGATGGGTTTTCTGGCGGAAATTATTTAGGATATACTGGGAAACTTCCCGGATACGCTCAGGATGCAACAAGGCTTGTTTGTTTTCCGCAGCACTGAGCTTCTTCTCATCCTGCTCGCTTTCGATAGCCTTAAACTGTGGACGTACATCGTTGTAATCCACTTTGAATTTCAGCACTTTTTCATCGCGAATGGCGTCAGTAATCACATAGGAATGCATCTCGCGACCAAACACGCTAGCGGTTGTGTTCGCTCCCAAAGCGTTCTCCGGAAAAATTGGCGTGCCAGTGAAGCCAAATTGATAAAACCGTTTAAACTTCTTCTTCAAGTTTTTCTGAGCTTCACCAAACTGGCTGCGGTGACATTCATCAAAAATAAAAACTACCTGCTTGTTGTACACAGGAAGGTCCCCTTCACCTTTCATCAGATTGTTCAGCTTCTGGATCGTGGTAACGATGATCTTGTTGTCGTCTTTGTCTAGATTGCGCTTAAGCCCTGCGGTGCTGTCGGAACCATTGACGCTATCAGGCGAAAATCGCTGATATTCCTTCATCGTCTGATAATCGAGGTCCTTCCGATCCACGACAAAAAACACCTTGTCGATAAAATCGCGCTCGGTGGCCAAACGTGCCGCTTTGAAACTCGTCAGCGTTTTACCTGATCCTGTGGTGTGCCAGATAAACCCGCCGCTTTCTGGCTTGCTCCAGCTCTTGGCCTCAAAAGAGCTTTTGATCTTCCATAAAACGCGCTCGGTCGCGGCGATTTGATAGGGGCGCATCACCAACAAGGTGTCGCTGACATCAAACACCGAATACTGCAGTAAAACATTTAGCAACGTGCGCTTCTGAAAAAACGTCGCCGTGAAATCTTTCAGGTCTTTGATCAGACTGTTGTCAGACTTCGCCCAATTCATGGTGAAGTCGAAACTGTTCTTATTGCGCTTCGTGGTGTTGGGGAAATATCGGCTGTCTGTGCCGTTCGAAATGACAAAAATCTGCAGATATTTGTAGAGGGAATTTTCGCTGTTGAAGCTTTCTTTGCTGTAGCGGTGGATCTGGTTGAAGGCCTCGCGAATGGCCACGCCGCGTTTCTTCAGCTCGATCTGCACCAGGGGCAAACCATTGACCAGGATCGTCACATCATAGCGGTTGGCATGGGTGCCTGCCTGTTCAAACTGCTTGATCACCTGCAGTTTGTTGCGCGCCATGTTCTTTTTATCGACCAGATAGATGTTCTGGATGTGCCCGTCGTCAAAAACGAAATCATGGATGTAGTCATCGTGGATCTTGCGGGCCTTATCGACGATACTGTCGCTGGGCCTGTCCAAATAGGTGTCATTGAAACGCTGCCATTCATCATCTGAGAACGTGACATCGTTCAGCGCTTCCATCTGCACCCGCACATTGGCCAACATGGCGGCGGGCTTGGTCAGGGCTGGCAGGAACTCATAGCCTTGGTTCTGTAAATCCCGAACAAGCTCGCGCTCCAAATCATCTTCGCTTTGATACTGCTCAGAGACGTCCCACTCTTTGGTGTATTTATCGAGAACAATGTAATTCGGTGTTTCGGCAATCGGTGTTGTCCGCTCAGGCATTTTGTTCGTCCTGTTTTGAAAATCGGTATTGATTAAATAAATAATTCACGAGTTCGCCCAGCTTTTCTTTATCGTTACCCTCAAGCTCGGCAACCTCTTCGCCTGAATGCGCTGAGTGGCTTGCGAGATTGACTATTCTGGCGGCAAAAGGGTCAGGATTACCATCAATCTTTGGCAATAGATCACCCCATTTTTTATGTCCCAAAAAGGCGGCCGTTTTTTCGAGGATGTTCCTCAAGTAATTGAAATGGTATTTTTGAACATTGCCTGCATCGACTGCTTTCTTTAGCTCGGACAATAAAAGGAGGTGGTATGAAAAAGGCGAGTCATTGCCTTGCTCGTCCAGCGCAAACGAACCATCCGCCTTCTTGCTCAATCTGTATTTGGCGGAGTGATTTGACTTATAGATCAGCTTTGGCCGAGTAACAGCAGCGACTGCCGCATCGCTGTCACCAGCTTGAATGGCGGCAACCACAGCGTTTTTGTCATCGGGAGCCACAATAGTATCGACAAGCTCAACCACATCGCCATCGTTAGCAATAATTGCCTGTAGCGATGCCTTCACTTTTTCTACGTCTTTATATTTCTTATTATGAAATTCATTGAAAAGAACGTTGTAAAATAAGGGGTTATGCGTCGTAATGACAAACTTAAGATCCGCCTCTGTCGACTTAATCAGTCCAGCCAAATCAACCGCCAACTCAATCAAATGGCTGTCATCAAGCGAGCTTACCGGATCGTCAATGAACACATATTTCAGGTCATCATATTCATCATCATCGCGTTTTTTTGGGTCAGGCTCTTTCAAAAGTTCAACGACTTCCTGCAACAACGTATAGAAGAAGCTCCAAATCAGATTGCTTTCTTCACCCTTTGAAATCTTGATATCATTCTTAATGTTATCGCCCCCAGTGTAGGCAAATCGGATCTCTGGAAAGGTGTCAATTTTTTTCGCACCATCCCTAAAGTCTATTCTGGATTTAAGAGGAAAACTTGGCGTGATACTTCTGCTAGTATAGCGCTGAAAGTTGGTGATGATGTTTTGATCCTGCCCACGATCTCGCAATACCCAATCGGTAAATGAGTTCGGCTGGATGTCAATCTTCCGGACTTCGTCGTTATCTCTATCGTTGTCCCAAACGAACAGGTCTTCGGTAAAGGCGCTGTAATAGAGGATCTTGCGCCGCGTAGGTTCCTCGTCTTCACCATCTTCGGGTTTGGGCGCGACCAAATCCTTCACCGCACGGGACAGGCGGGTTTTGCCGACCCCGTTAAAGGCGTAGATCAGTTGCACTTTTTTATTAGCGTCGACGAGCTGCTGGGCTACCGCCTTGAGCTTGTCTTCTTGCGTCTCTTGGATTTCGGCTGGTTCTGTCATTTATGCGACCTCCTCTGGTTTAGGGAAGCTCAAGAGCAGGTCGCGGTAGTATTCATATTGCTGCTGGCGCAACTTGATCTCACGCGGCAGGCCTTCGCTGAGCGAGGTGGTCAGCGTGTCGAACTTGTCGAGGATGGCGACAATGCGGGCTTGTTCTTTTGATGAGGGGACTGGAATCAGGATCTTTGCTAAAGCGTCGGCATTGACGCGTCTAACCTTTGCACCCGTTATGTAAGCCATCTTTTGTTTTTGAAATTGCCCTGTTTGGAAAAAGTAAGAAACAAATTTTGGGTTCAACTTATGAGAATAGAAGCATGCATCGCTGCTGACGGCGATATTGTCCTCCCCCAGCCATGCGACGGCTTTACACACATCCTCATCGGTTTCGCTTGTTGTTGCAATAACCACATCGCCCGTCTTTGCCATGCGCGCTTTCTTTGCAAACTCTTCAGAAACAAAAGTCTTGGTCGTTTGGGCAAAGGTTCCGTAGTGAGTGTAAATCTGACCGTAGTGAATGCAGCCTACCCCAGCTTCAACAAAATCCTTCTTCTGCAATCCACCGCCACGTATGAAACGCCCAATACGTTCGTCGCCCATTGGTCGATGATCCACTTCACCATCTTCAAAGCTCAGAAGTTGGTCGCGGTAGTGGTTGTATTGTTTTTTGCGGGCCTTAAGCTCGGCGGTCAGCTCGGCGGTCAGCTCGGTGAAAGCGTCCAAAATCCGAACAATCTCCGCCTGAATCACCAGCGACTTCTTTGGATCCTCAGGGCATGGGATGGGCACCGGATATTGAAGAATCTGCGGCTTACTTCCGCGAGGCATTTTTGCCCCTTTGGAGTGCTGAATATTGTACTCAAAGAATTTTTCGTCAGTTAGGACCTGATATAGGTAACGCGGATTCACTACGTCGTCTGTTAGATGAATGACCAGAACGTCCCCGTTGGTTCCGCCTGTTCGGTCGGCAAGCCAGATTTTCTTAAGGTAGGGGCGAATATTGCCGATTAGGATGTCGCCATCTCGATACTCGGTTAAATTTCCCGAAGTGGGCACGTAGCTTGAATCAACCCTCCCCGCTCGGTTTTGCAAAAGGTTGTCTACACCGACATAGTTTGACTTATCGAGCTGCTCGGAACTGATACGCGTCTTTGAATACTGCGCGATATCGGCCAATGGCTTCCATTTCACCGAAGCCCCATCCAACAGCTTTTCAAGAAAGCCCCGATCGCTCATGCCTCGATCTCCGCAACGATGACGTCAATGTCCGTGCGCAGGTGGTCGATCTTGGCGACTGTGATTTTCAGCTCAGCATTGACCACATCAATATCAATCACTTCGCGGGTATCTTTGGGCTCCACATAGGCACTAACCGACAGGCTATATTCGCTCTCCACAATCTTCTCGAACGGAACGGTTTCGGCGACGTATTCGACGCGTTCCTTGTTGTCGAACATCTTGATGATCGCTTTGATGTGATCATCATCCATGACGTTATTGTTGGTTTTCTTGGCAAAGTAATCCTCACCCGTTGCATCAATGAACTGCACGGCGGTGTCGGTTTTGTTCTTGGCCAACACCAGAATATTCACCGCAATCGTGGTGCCGTAAAACAGGTTCGGCGCAAGCGCGATCACGGTTTCAACATAATTGTTATCCACCAGGTATTTGCGGATCTTTTGCTCCGCCCCGCCACGGTAGAAAATACCCGGAAAGCACACAATCGCCGCGCGCCCCTTGGCAGACAGATAGCTGAGCGCATGCAGAACAAAGGCAAAGTCGGCCTTGGATTTCGGGGCCAGCACGCCAGCAGGTGCAAAGCGTTCATCATTGATTAGGGTTGGATCATCCGCACCCACCCATTTGACCGAGTAAGGCGGGTTCGACACGATGGCATCAAAGGGTTTGTCATCGCCGAAATGCGGATCGATCAGCGTGTTGCCTAGCTGGATGTTGAACTTGTCGTAGTTGATGTTGTGCAGGAACATGTTCATGCGCGCGAGGTTATAGGTGGTGTGATTGATCTCTTGCCCAAAGAAGCCGTCTTCGACGATATGGGCATCAAAGTGACGTTTAGCTTGCAGCAGCAAAGAGCCAGACCCACAGGCAGGATCGTAAATTTTGTTGACGGTGGTTTGGCCGTGCAGGGCAATCTGCGCGATCAGTTTGGACACATGGGTTGGTGTAAAGAACTCGCCCCCCGATTTGCCCGCATTGGCAGCGTAGTTCGAGATCAGGAATTCATAGGCATGGCCAAACATGTCTTCTTCGGTATCATCAAAAACCAAAGGCAGGCCTGCCACGCCTTTGATCACCGCGGCCAAACGGGCATTCTTGTCTTTGACAGTATTGCCCAGGCGATTGCTGGTTGTATCGAAATCGGCAAACAGGCCTTTGATGTCTTCCTCAGACGGGTAGCCGCTGGCAGAGGCCTCGATCGCGGTGAAGATGGCGGCAAGATCGGTGTTCAGGCTTTCATTGGTATTGGCAGCAGCGACCACGTTCGAAAACAGCTGACTGGGGTAGATGAAGTAACCCTTGGTTTTAACCGCATCTTCTTTAATCTCTGGCGTGATTAACTCATCAGATAGCTTTGCATAATTGATGCTTTCGTCATCCGCCTCGATATAGCTGGCGAAATTTTCACTGATAAAACGGTAAAATAGAGCACCGAGGACAAATTGCTTAAAGTCCCAACCGTCGACTGCACCCCTCACATCATTGGCGATTTGCCAAATCTTGCGGTGCAATTCGTCGCGCTGTTGCTGACCAGTCATTTTTGTTCTCCGTCGTTTTTTTGTTCTTGTTCAGCAATCCAGCGATCGATTTCGCTTTTGCGAAACCGCCATGCGCTTCCCACTTTAAAGCCCGGAACCTTGCGCTCAGATGCAAACCTATAGGCTGTTTTCTCCGCGATTTTGAGGTAATTGGCGAGTTCTTTCACGGTCATTATGTCATCATTGGGCACGGCCGATATGTCCTCTATAGGGTATATGGATTGAAATTAGTTGAATACAGATGAATGATCAAGCATCATGTCTCAGAAAATAGATCTGCCCACTTCTGTCTTGCCCTAACTATCGGACGCCAACACTTGTGTGTCAGCTTTGAGGGATTCAACAACGCTGCATTGCAAAAAAACCAAGAGATGATTGGCAGCTTTGGGCCGTAAGCAGAAGTAGCGCGGGAGTATTCGAACGGCAGCTTTACCCCCCTTTACTGACATACGATACCCAAGGCATTAAAACGTGACACGTCCAACCTTCGGTTGGCTCCCTGTTTTACCATTTTTGATGACCTTTTTCCGCTTGCAACCTTTACGACTAACCCCAAGTTTTTGATAGCCTTTTTTTCAAAATTTCCAAGCTGTGACCGTCACCATAGCGTGCAGCAACTTCCCTATTACTATGACCAAGTAAGGCTTTTCTGATTTCCTCTGGACACTCAACAGCCCGTAACTGATCAGCCTTCCTGTGACGTAGTGAGTGAATGGTTTTCTTTCGCTCCGTCACTACTTTACGAAGGTGTTTCATCAAGGCAGCAGAGGCAGAGGTGTTACCATCTGGTCGTCCATAACTGGTACGAGATGGGACGGCATTGAGGCTAGCTTGCACAGGCACTTCTCGCAGCAACGTCTGGAACGTAGCGAATGGTTCTATCACGATTGAGTTGATGGCCACCGCTTTTGTCAAAGACACTTAGAAATCCAAATTTAGAAGAACGGCCGCGAAAAATAGACGCCACCGAAAACGCGTCGGGCTTCACAAAGTTCCAGAGATCTGTGTGAACATCGCTAAAAACCTGAAAATCCAGCATACTTTCCTATATCGCCAGAATCGCAGACAGCTTACTGTGGTGAAAGCCCGGTGAAAGCCAGCATTGGTATCTCAAGAGTGACGCAGCTCGATAGCCTCACAACGTGTTGTTTTTATTTAAAAAACTGGTGAGCCGGTCGGGATCCGAACCCGAGACCTACTGATTAAAAGTCAGTTGCTCTACCAACTGAGCTACCGGCCCACACAGAGCGCCTAATTAGGAAGCTAACACCACGGGGTCAACCCCTTTGCGCCACCTTTTATCATCCCTTACTGGAATAATATCAAAACCCCCGTTATATGGCGCGTATGAGCATGAAAAATAACCCTGTCGCCCTGCCGTTCATGAAGATGCACGGGTTGGGCAATGACTTTGTTGTCGTTGATGCCCGTGGTGATTCACGGGATGTGCAGGATATTGTCACGCCGAATCTGGCTCGCGCGGTAGGGAATCGCCGTACGGGCGTCGGATTTGATCAGTTGGCCGTGATCACCGATGGCCTAGCTGACGCGCATTTGACGTTTTACAATTCCGACGGCTCTTTGTCGGCCACCTGCGGCAACGCCACCCGCTGTATTGCCCGCCACATCATGGATGAAACCGGGCAGTCCAAGCTGCATCTAACCACAGCGCGTGGTGATCTGCATGCTATCGATGCGGGCAATGGGCTGACGTCTGTTAATATGGGCCAGCCGCAGCTGCTCTGGAACGAAGTCCCGTTGGCTCGTGAGATGGACACGTTGGAATTGCCAATCGACGGCGGCCCCACCGCCACCGGTATGGGAAACCCGCATTGCACGTTCTTTGTCGCCGATGCGATGGCCGTTGATTTGACTGAATTTGGTGCGGCTCATGAACACCACCCGCTCTACCCTGAACGCACCAACGTTCAGGTTGCCAGTATCATCGGCGCCGACCACATTCGTATGCGAGTGTGGGAGCGCGGCGTTGGCGTCACGCTGGCCTCCGGCTCGTCCAGTTGCGCCACGGCGGTGGCCGCTGCCCGTCGCGGGCTGACCGGTCGCAACGTGCAGATTGATTTGGATGGTGGCACGCTACAGATCGATTGGCGCGACGATGGTGTCTGGATGACCGGACCGACGATGCATGTTCTTAGCGGCACTTTGACCTCCGATTTCCTAAAGGCGGTTTGATCATGGCTGACGCGCCCGTCTTCGCCACCCTTGGCTGCCGTTTGAATTCCTATGAAACCGAAGCCATGAAGGATTTGGCCAAATCGGCGGGCGTGGAAAACGCCGTCGTGGTCAACACCTGCGCCGTCACAGCTGAAGCCGTGCGCAAAGCCCGTCAGGAAATCCGCAAATTGCGGCGCGCCCATCCCGACGCCAAGCTGATCGTCACAGGCTGCGCCGCACAGACAGAGCCCGAAACATTCGCCAATATGGGCGAGGTTGATTTGGTCGTCGGCAACACCGAGAAAATGCAGGCCGATACTTGGGCCAAGCTGGGTCCCGACTTCATTGGTGACAGCGAACGCATTCAGGTTGATGACATCATGTCGGTCACCCAAACCGCTGGCCATTTGATAGATGGGTTTGGCACCCGTTCGCGTGCCTATGTTCAGGTGCAAAACGGCTGCGACCATCGCTGCACCTTTTGCATCATCCCCTATGGGCGGGGCAATTCTCGCTCGGTTCCGGCCGGGGTTGTGGTAGATCAGATCAAGCGACTGGTCGACACCGGATATAACGAAGTGGTTCTAACCGGCGTTGATCTGACCAGCTGGGGCGCCGATCTGCCCGCCGCGCCGCGTTTTGGCGATCTGGTGATGCGCATCTTGAAACTGGTGCCAGACCTGCCGCGCTTGCGGATTTCCAGTATCGACAGCATCGAAGCTGATGACGCCTTGATGCAGGCCATCGCCACCGAGCAGCGCTTGATGCCACACCTGCATCTGTCCTTGCAAGCGGGCGACAACATGATCCTAAAGCGCATGAAACGCCGGCACAGTCGCGAAGACGCAATCGAATTTACCCAAACCGCCCGCGCCCTGCGGCCTGACATTACCTTTGGGGCCGATATCATCGCCGGTTTCCCCACCGAAACGGATGCGATGTTTGAAAACTCGCGGGCGTTGGTGCATGATTGCGATCTGACGTGGCTGCACGTCTTTCCCTATTCCGCCCGCCAAGGCACCCCTGCCGCGCGGATGCCTGCAGTGAATGGGTCTATCATCAAAGCCCGCGCTGCCACCCTACGCGCCGCTGGAGAGGCTCAAGTTGCCAAGCACTTGGCCGCTCAAATTGGTCAGGTCCACAGCGTTCTGATGGAAAGCCCGCGCATGGGCCGCACCGAACAATTCACCGAAGTGGTTTTTGACACAGACCAAATAGAAGGGCATATTATCAGGGCGACAATCAACGGGCAAAACGGCAAACAATTGGTCGCCAGCCCAAATTAGAGGGCCTCAATATGCGCGATGAAGAAAAGAAGCTCGCTCGCAAAGCACGCAGGAGTGCCAGCAATGAGGCGGGGTTGGTCTGGGCACTGTTTGGCAGTTTTTTGTCGATTGGTCTGATCCTGTCGGACCCGATGATGTTGTTCATTGGGTTTGGTTGGCCAATGTGGGCGATGATCGGCTTTTCCGTGGCGGCGCTTGCGGCCTATGTTTGGTTGTTGCAGGCGGGGATGGTCATTCAGCAGGCCAAAATGGAATACAATGATGTGATGAAGCACAAGAAAGCCGAAATGCAAAAACAACATCTTGAAACCCTCCGAAACCGAGACGATTGATTTTGCAACCTATCCTCTATTCCTTTCGCCGCTGCCCTTACGCGATGCGCGCCCGCCTTGCTTTGGCCAGTGCAGGCGTTGTCACGGAACTGCGTGAAATCCTGTTGCGTGACAAAGCACCGGAATTGATCGCCGCCTCGCCAAAGGCCACTGTGCCAGTATTGGTGAGCGACAGGGTGATCGATGAAAGCCTTGATATAATGCTTTGGGCATTAACCCAGAATGACCCCGAAGGTTGGCTCGATATGCCCGCCGACGGCCACGCGCTGATCGAACAATCAGACACTCATTTCAAGCCTGCGCTGGATGCATATAAATATAAACGCAGCGACGATGATCGCAGCACCGCGGCAGGTTTTTTGCACAGTCTTGAGCAGAGGCTTGACGGCCAACCCTATTTGTTTGGCCAAACGGCGACACTGGCTGACATGGCAATCCTGACCTTCGTGCGCCAGTTCGCCTTTGTCGACAAGCCGTGGTTTGACGCGCAACCTTGGCCAAACCTGTCCGATTGGTTAGAGAATTTCATTGCATCCGATCGTTTTACCAACATTATGCAGAAATACCCGAAATGGCAGGCCGGTGATCCCGTCACCCTGTTCCCGCCCAAAACCTAGGCAGCCCAATGCACCCCAATCCCGCCTTTCGTAAATCATCCGATGACAACAACCTCGGGTTTGCCCGCGAGCGTGGTTTTGGAACCCTTTCAGTGAATGGGGAAGATGGCCCATTGAACGCGCACATCCCGTTTGTGTTGTCCGCCGATGGGAAATACGCTGACCTGCATTTGGTCCGTTCCAACCCGATCACCCGCGCGCTCGGCCAGCCCGTGCGGGCAGTTCTCGCTGTGTCAGGCCCAGACAGCTACATTTCGCCTGATTGGTACGGTGTTGATGATCAGGTGCCCACATGGAATTACGTCGCCGTGCATCTGCGCGGTACCCTAACGCAAATGCCTGCCGATACATTGCGGGCCAGCATCGATCGGCTCGCCGCCCATTTCGAGGAACGCTTGCTGCCCAAAGCTCCGTGGACCAATGATAAAATGCCACCCGAAGCGCTGGCCAAGATGATGCGGATGATTGTGCCGTTCCGCTTTGATGTCGATACGGTTGATGGCACTTGGAAGCTGGGCCAAAACAAACCCAACGCCGCCCGCACCTCTGCGGCCAATCACCTGCAGGCCTATGGTGTTGGCCAAGAAACCAAGCTGTTGGCCGCGTTGATGAAAGCCCCTATGGGCGACTAAGTGGACATTCGCTACGCGCGCACCTACATTATATCCAGTGTCATGGGAGGATACAAAATGCCCCTACCCCTTGCCCCGATTGCCGGAATTGCGCTGCGCTATGGTGGCGTTGCGCTGGCCACATATGCTGTGACGCGCAGCCTGTCGCATGGCCGCCGCGATCAACGCGCCGAGGATGCGTTGGATGATCTTGATGAAGGTCTCAGCCTGCGTCGCGAGGCGGGACAGGCCAACAGCACAGCCCGTTTCAGGCGCAAAATCCGTCTGGGTAAAAATGGCCCCGGCGTGGAAATTGATATTACTGCGCTTGGTCGCATCAAACTAAGGAAACTCTAAATGCAACTTTTCTATGCCGCCGCCTCGCCGTTTGTACGCAAAGCCTTGGTCACCCTGCACGAAACCGGACAGGTGGGGGATGTCGAACTGGTCGATGCTGGCGGCACCCCGCTGGACGCGGGCAGCATGCCAATCGCCCACAATCCACTGGGCAAAATCCCTGCCCTGACTCGCCCTGACGGCCCTGCGCTCTACGACAGCCGCGTGATTTGCCGCTATCTGGATGATCGCGCCAAGGCGGGTCTGTACCCCGACCGCAGCCTCTGGGACGTGCTGACGCTCGAGGCCACGGCAGACGGCATCATGGAGGCCGCGGTTTTGATGGTCTATGAGGCGCGCTGCCGCCCCGAAAACCTGCAATCAGCTGATTGGGTGGACGCGCAATGGGGTAAAGTTGGGCGCGCCTTGGATGCGGTCACCACCCGTTGGATGAGCCACCTCGCCGGCCCCTTGGACATGAGCCATATTGCGATCGCATGTGCGCTGGGTTACCTCGACTTTCGCCATGATGACCGCAGTTGGCGCACAGGGCGCGATGCATTGGACGATTGGTTTGCCGCGTTTGCGGAACGGCCCAGTATGCAGGCAACGCGGCCCTAAACGACCCTTTAGCAGCGTCCTTATCTGACTTTTTTTGTCAGAAATAACTTTGATCTAAATCGGCGATTTAGGCAAATGTTTCTGCGCAAATTTACCCCTAATATGCAAAAAAAGCATTTTTTCGTAGGTTTTAACGGCCACCTAACACTGTAGCGCTAGACGTGCCCCGATTACAAAGTTAAACACCCGCCCAAGGAGCGCTGTTTTCAGCTGCGGCTATGTCTATAGTTTTGGCTGATACGGACAAATATCAACAGAGGAGGGATTCCAGTGTCCCACGCAGAAGACCAATCAGAAACACGACGGGATTTCCTGTACTATGCCACCGCAGGTGCTGGTGCAGTGACCGCAGGTGCCGCCGTTTGGCCGCTTGTTAACCAGATGAATGCCTCCGCCGATGTGCGCGCACTCGCCTCCATCTTTGTTGATGTATCAGATGTCGAGGTTGGCACCCAGCTGACTGTTAAATGGCGCGGCAAGCCGGTCTTTATCCGTCGCCGCACCCCCGAAGATATTGAACGTGCCCGCACAACGCCTTTGGCCGATTTGCCAGACCAGTTGAGCCGCAACGTTAAAAACCCCCAAGCGGATGCTTCTGACGAAAACCGCACCTTGGACGAAGCTGGCGAATGGCTGGTGATGATGGGCGTTTGTACCCACCTTGGCTGTGTGCCTTTGGGCGGCAACTCTGGCGACTTTGAGGGCTGGTTCTGCCCCTGCCACGGTTCGCACTACGACATTTCCGGCCGCATCCGTAAAGGTCCAGCACCCGAGAACCTGCCGGTTCCGGAAAATATGTTCATCGACGATAACACAATTAAACTCGGTTAAAGGGAGAGAGTAATGTCTGGAATTCCTCACGATCATTACGAGCCCAAATCGGGCTTTGAGAAATGGCTACACGTTCGGCTGCCCATTGTTGGGCTGCTTTATGACACACTGATGATACCAACGCCTAAAAATCTTAACTGGATGTGGATTTGGGGCATCGTGTTGGCATTCTGTCTGGTGATGCAAATCGTCACCGGCATCGTTTTGGCCATGCACTATACACCGCATGTCGATCTGGCGTTTTCCAGCATCGAGCACATTATGCGCAATGTGTTCGGCGGCCATATGATCCGCTATATGCACGCCAACGGTGCCGCATTGTTCTTCTTTGCCGTCTACATGCACATCTTTCGCGGTCTTTACTACGGGTCCTACAAGGCCCCACGCGAAGTGACATGGATCATCGGTATGTTGATCTATCTTGCCATGATGGCCACCGCGTTCATGGGCTACGTTCTACCATGGGGGCAAATGTCCTTTTGGGGTGCGACTGTGATCACTGGCCTGTTTGGCGCGATCCCTGTTGTTGGTGAAAGCATCCAAGGCTGGCTGCTGGGCGGACCTGCTGTGGAAAATGCCACGCTGAACCGCTTCTTCTCGCTGCACTACCTGCTGCCATTTGTGATTGCTGCCCTTGTTGCGATCCACATCTGGGCGTTCCACACGACAGGCAATTCAAACCCAACTGGGGTTGAAGTGCGCCGTGGTTCAAAAGCCGAAGCCGAGAAAGACACACTGCCATTCTGGCCCTACTTCGTGATTAAGGATCTGTTCGCGCTGATGGTTATCTTGGCTGTCTTCTTTGCGGTCATCGGGTTCATGCCAAACTACTTGGGCCACCCTGATAACTACATCGAAGCGAACCCGCTGGCGACACCTGCACACATTGTGCCGGAATGGTTCTTCTTGCCATTCTACGCCATCCTGCGCGCCTTTACGGCCGATGTCTGGGCTGTGCAATTTGTCAACTGGATCACCTTTGGTGTGGTTGATGCCAAGTTCTTTGGTGTGTTGGCAATGTTCGGCTCGATTGCGGTTATGGCGCTTGTGCCTTGGTTGGACACTTCATCGGTTCGTTCCGGTCGTTTCCGCCCAATGTTCAAAATGTTCTTCACCTTGCTGGTCATCGACTTCATCGTTCTGATGTGGGTTGGTGCGCGTGATACTGAATTCCCACATGACTGGATTTCACTGATCGCGTCGGTCTATTGGTTCGCTTACTTCTTGATCATCCTACCGCTGCTGGGTGTCATTGAGAAACCAGACCAAACCCCCGCGACAATCGAAGACGACTTTAACGCCCATTATGGCCATGCGTCCTCCGACGCAGACGCCAAGTGAGAAAGGATCAAAAAATGTCGATCAAAAAACTCACACTCACAGCCCTGACCGCCCTGACTTTGTCGGTGACCAGTGCTGTATCCAGTGGCGGTGAAAGCCACATTCAAGATACGGATTTCTCCTTTGAGAGCCCGTTTGGCACTTATGACGAAGCTCAGCTGCAGCGCGGCCTTCAGGTTTACACCGAAGTCTGCGCTTCTTGCCATGGCTTGCAATACGTGCCGATCCGCTCTTTGGGTGACGCAGGCGGGCCAGCTATGTCCGCCGACGCCGTGCGCGAATACGCCACTCAATTTGAAGCCGCCGACACCAGCGATGGCGCCGAACTTGGCGACACACGCGAAGCGGTTCCAACGGATCACTTCCCAAAATCCAATGACCCAAAAGCACCTGACCTGTCCTTGATGGCCAAGTCACGCGCTGGCTACCACGGCCCCTACGGCCTTGGTCTGAGCCAATTGGTGAACGGCATGGGTGGTCCAGAGTATATTCTTTCAATCCTCAACGGCTACACCGGTGAAGAAAAAGAAGAAGCTGGCACAACCTTCTATGAAAACACAGCCTTCCCGGGCGGCTGGATCGCAATGCCACCACCGCTTTATGGCGAGGATGTGGATTACGCGGATGGTCACAGCAATGATTTGCGCCAAGAAGCCGAAGACACAGCCGCCTTCCTGATGTGGGCCGCTGAGCCCAAAATGATGGCCCGCAAACGTGCAGGCTTCATCGGGGTGCTTATGTTGACCCTACTTTCGGTCCTGCTTTATGCCACGACCAAGAAAATCTGGGCACCTGTGAAACAACGTGCCAAAGACGAAACTGAAAACAGCTAAGTCTTTCGGCATACCAAAATTACAAAAGCCCCGCTCAGCACAGCGGGGCTTTTTCTTTGTCTTCTTCTTGCCAAAAATACCTGCGCCGCAGGCTCCCTAAAAATAGAGCGACCCGCAGGGTCTCCATTCTTTCAGCCCAAGTAATCCCGCAACGCCTCTGGTGGATTTGCAAATATCTCACCGGTTTCGACAGGTGCATGGGCCTGCCCATCGCCAACCAAAACCACCGATTGCGCGATCCGTTTCGCGTCCTCGGGGTTGTGACTGATCATCAATAACGTCGCGCCGGTTTCCGCCACCAAATCCGCGACCAAATCCAACATCTCGTCCCGCAGCGCTGGCCCCAAGGCCGCGAATGGCTCGTCCAGCAACAACAGCGGCTTGGCCCGCAACAGCATCCGCGCCAGCGCCACACGGCTCATCTGCCCACCGGACAACGCCGCCGGTTTGCGCCCGCCGTAGCCCGCCAGATCAACCCGTGTCAATACAGCCTCAACCTGCGCTTTTTGCGCCTGCGTCAGCCGCAAATCCGGCCGCAGCCCCAGCCCAACATTCTGCGCCACTGTCAGATGTGGGAACAGGTTGTTGTCTTGAAACAGGATGCTGATTGGCCGCGCCCCCGGGGGCGCGGCAGCCATATCGATACCATCCCATAAAACGCGGCCCTTTGCGGGCGTCAAAAACCCCGCCACCAGATTTAGCAGCGTTGACTTGCCGCCACCAGACGGCCCAATCACCGCCACCCGCGCGCCGGTCTCAATCGCAAAATCGGCTTGCAGCGAAAATTCATCTCGGGTGTATTCCACCCCCTCAAGCGTCAACATCAGCGCGTCCTCCTCGATCAAAAATCCAGAACAATAGCAATGAAAGCCCCAGCAGCAAAACCGCCGCCCCCGCCGCCGCATCCATGCGGTAGGCTGACATCAAGCGAAACATCTGCAACGGCAATGTTGCGCTGTCCGGATCGGAAAACAACGCAATCACGCCCAAATCTCCCATCGACAACGCCGCCGCCAAGCCCGTCGAAAATCCAAGCGGGCGCCGCAAACGTGGCCACAGCACCAACCGCAACCGCACCCAGCCCGTCATTTGCAAGCTGTCCGCCAGCGGACCGTAAGACACCTCAATATCGCGCACTGCGGGTACCAAAGTGCGCAGCGCGAATGGCAAGCTCATCATCGCATTCACCAAGGCGGTGATCGGCAGGGCCAAAGCCACCGGATCAACCACTGGGAACAAAACAATGAACAACCCAGCCCCGATCACCAATGGCGAAGCCGCAAGCACCAGATAGCCAATGCTCTCCACCACCACGGCCCCGCGCTTTAGCCGGACCACCATCAACGCGATGGTCAACGCCAAGGATATGGCGATCAACATCGACAACAATGCCACCCCCAATGAACGTCCCGCTGCCAGATAAACGCTCTTAGGAAGGGAAAGCAAATTGGGCAGCCCATCAATAAGGATCATCACCAATGGCGTGACCAAGAACAACGTCATGACGCTCAGCAAGGCGCCATCCCACCACGGCGCGGGCGCATCCAATCGCTCGACCGTGCGGCCCAATCCAGCCCCCATCATTGTCGGCACCGCAACCCACAGCATCACTATGGCGGCCACTGCGCCCATGCCAAATTGCACCATCGCCAACAATGCGGCGCGGCCCAGATCAAAATCAAAGCGAAACGCCTGATAAATCGCCAATTCCACTGTCGTGGCCTTTGGCCCACCGCCCAATGCCAAGGCCACCGCAAAGCTGGTCAGGCAGATCATAAACACCACCATGAACGCCCCCGGCAACACGTCGCGCAACATCGGGCGTTCCAGAATGCGGCCGAAATCGCGGCCCGTGATATCGAGTGAAGCGGCCAAGCGAAACCGCTCGGAGGGGATCATCAGCCAGCCTTGCAAAATCAATCGTGTGGCCAATGGAAGGTTGAAAAACACATGCGCCAAAACCACGCCATGCAGCCCGTATATGTGGATGGGTGGTAAACTGACCCAGCCCAGCAACGCACTAAGGATGCCACCACGACCAAACACGGCAAGCAACCCCATCACAGCCACCATCACAGGCAGGATAAACGGCGCACCCAATAGGGTGATCAAAACCGCGCGTCCAAAGAATTGTCTACGTGCCAAAGCCCGCGCAACAGGCACTGCCAAGGCCACGCTGATTGCCGCCGATAGCGTTGCTTGTAACAACGTAAACCGCACCGCTGACCAGTCGGAATCGGCCAGTGCAGCAGCCCCCTCGGCGCGCCATAACAGCGCCCCAAGGGGTCCAATTATCATTGCAAGCAAGAGCAGGGTTGCCCCTGCCCCCGCCGCAATAATAGGTGTTATTTTGAAAGCGCGCTCAGCCATTCAGCCAATGCCTCTTCGCGTACCGCGATCGCCTTGTCGCTCTCCACCATCAAGGATTTCTCAGGTGTTACCAACGTTTCAAACCCCTCGGGCAAACCGCCTGCTGGTGTTACAGCTGGGTACATCCAGTTGGTGGTCGGGATGATGGTCTGGAATTTCTCCGACACCATAAAATTCAGGAATGCATCCGCCAATTCCGGCTGATCTGTGCTCGCAATTTTACCTGCCACTTCGACTTGCAAATAATGCCCCTCAGAGAAAGGTGCCGCAACCTTGCCCGCGTCCTCTTCGGCAATCAAGTGATAGGCGGGCGACGTCGTGTAGGACAGCGCCATATCGGCCTCACCCTCCAAGAACATGCCGTAAGATTCGGACCAGCCCTTGGTGACCGTAACGATGTTGTCAGACAGATCGTTCCAGATTGCTGGAGCCTCGTCGCCATAGGCCGCTTTGACCCACATCAGCAGACCCAAACCGGGGGTCGAGGAGCGCGGATCTTGGATGACGATCTTTAGATCGGACGCCGCCAGCTCCTTAAAGTTGCTTGGCACATCCGTCAGCCCATCACGCTTATAAACAAACGCGAAATAACCCCAGTCATATGGCAAGAACAGATCGTCCCCCCATGCCATTGGCAAGTTCAATTCGGCTGATACACCATGGGGCGCAAACAGTTCTGTTTCACGCGCTGCCTGGGTCAGATTGGTGTCCAAACCCAAGACCACATCGGCCTTGATATGCTCGCCTTCCAGACGCACCCGCGCCAATAACGCCGCCCCATCGCCAGCGCCGACGAATTTCAAATCACAGCCGCAAGTTTCCTCAAACGCCGCTTCGATCGCCGGGCCTGGGCCCCAATCAGAGACAAAGCTGTCATAGGTGTAGACTGTAAGGACGGGAGTTTCGGCAATTGCACTGCTGGCAATTACACAAAGTCCCGCAGCAAGTAGTGGATATTTCATGGTTCATCCTCCATTTGCGGCGAAAGGGCAAAGGTGGACATGATCCAAAACCTTCCCTCCGCCGGTGTTAACCGGTTCAGGTTCTACGGGTCCGCATCATTGCATCTCAGCCAAACTGGCCCCCCGAGGTATTGCTACCTCTATGCGCAGCAATCGCGCGTGACAAGCCAAAATGCCTTGAGCCGCCGCGCTGGCGGGGCTAAACGCATAGGACAAAGGAGCATTGCCCATGTCGATCAACAGTTTTGGCCATCTTTTCCGCGTCACCACTTGGGGCGAGAGCCACGGGCCTGCGATTGGTGCAACCGTTGACGGCTGTCCGGCCAATGTGCCCGTTGATGCGGACATGTTGCAGCACTGGCTGGATATGCGCAAACCCGGTCAGAACAAATATACGACCCAACGCCAAGAAGCGGATAAGGTGCGAATACTGTCCGGTGTGTTTGAGGGCAAGACCACCGGAACGCCGGTTCAGCTGATGATCGAAAACACCGATCAGCGCTCCAAAGATTACGGCGACATCGCCGAAAAATTTCGCCCCGGTCACGCCGATATCACCTATTGGCAAAAATACGGCATCCGCGATTATCGCGGTGGTGGGCGGTCTTCGGCCCGCGAAACCGCGTCGCGGGTTGCGGCGGGTGGATTGGCGCGGGCGGCGCTGAACAGTTTGGTACCAAACGTACAAATCACCGGCTATATGGTACAAATGGGCGAACATTCGATTGACCGTACGGCGTTCGATTGGGATGAGATTTCCAACAATCCGTTTTGGACACCTGACGCGGGTGCTGCCCAAACTTGGGCTGACTATTTGGATGGGTTGCGCAAATCCGGCTCCTCGGTTGGGGCCGTGGTCGAAGTGGTCGCACGCGGCCTTCCGGCGGGTGTGGGCGCGCCGGTTTATGGCAAGCTGGACACCGATCTGGCCGCCGCGATGATGTCGATCAATGCCGTCAAAGGTGTCGAAATCGGCGAAGGTATGAATGCCGCGTTTTTAACCGGCGAAGCGAATGCTGACGAAATCCGCATGGGGCCGGATGGGCCGATCTATTCGTCAAACCATGCGGGCGGAATCCTAGGTGGGATATCGACGGGCCAAGATGTGGTTGTGCGGTTTTCAGTCAAGCCAACATCCTCCATCCTGACCCCGCGCAAGACCATCACCAAATCAGGCGAAGAGGTCGAGATCATCACCAAAGGCCGCCACGATCCCTGCGTCGGCATCCGTGCGGTTCCAGTTGGTGAGGCAATGATGGCCTGCGTTTTGCTGGATCATGTGTTGTTACATCGTGGGCAGATTGGCGATGGTGGTGGGCGGATTGGCTGAGCGATACCGCAGGCAATACTGAAAGAAACAATCAACGCAGTGATGCGCTTTGTGGACAAATCTGCCGTTGGAAACGTCAGATTTCGATTATGCTTTGGATCTCATATTGCTAAAGAAGATCTTTAGCTGCCTTATCGACGTCGCAACATACATCGTCTGGTGCTGGGGCAGTTGCTAGCCGAACCAGATCAATTCTAAGTTCGTTACGAACATCGGATACGAGATTTTTCACCACAAGCTCTATCACCCAATACTTCCACATTCCGTCCTCTGAATTCAGTACGTCTTTGATATGAGGAACTATTTCAGGGCCAGCATTTGATAGGAGCGAGGCTGTGTCGGCTGCAACCGGCCAGTTCGCGTCCTGCACCCAAAGAAGCAAATTTGGGAGTATCGGATTAAGCCTAGGGAAGCCAATCGCGCTCGCCTGTTCTACCGCTGCAGTATCAAACTTGTTTTCTGGGATGTATTTTTTAATGTCCATCTAATGATGGCTATTTCATCGCAATGCTGTTTGCAACGGACACAAAGCCGTCATCTGATTCAACATCGTCTTGGCCTTAGCCCAACAGCTCTGCGTTTCGCAGATGTTCCACCGCTTTGGCCGTGGTCCCGCCATGCTGATCTAGGAAGTCGCGGATCGTTGGGTTTTCATTGGTGATGGTCAGCATGTTCCAGAATTCAAACAGCTCCTCCGGTGTCTGAACCTTTGTCAAAACACCAGCATCTAACGCCTCAATGGCCGGATATTCTATGCCCCAAATGCTGGGGCCGACCACGACGGGTTTGCCGACGCTCAGCGGTTCTATAATGTTGTGCGAACCTTCGTCATTGAAGCTGTCGCCGATGAAAACATGATCCGCCAGCGCGAAATAGAAATTGATTTCACCCAGTGAGTCCCCAAACAAGCCGTCCAGATCATTCGGCATGTCGGTGTTCAAATGCAGGTCCGCGTTCAGATCGGTTGAGCGTTGCAGCATCTTTAATCCGGCGGCTTGTAGCTGCTTAAACGTGTCCGAAAAGTTCTTTGGGTGACGCGGGACATAGACGAAAAACGGCAACGGCTTGTCCGCCAATTTTGCCGCGTCACGCAGGCGGGCCACCACGGGGATCAGCATGGGGTCTTCCAGAGGGCCGGTGCTGGCGAGACAAAAGACCGGGCGCTTGGGGTCGATGCCCGCGCGCAATTTTGCTGCGGCCTTAAGGTGTGCGGGCGGGATCGGTTGCTCGAAACGCAGCTCGCCCATGACTTGCACATTCGTCGCGCCAAAGTGGTGAAACCTTTCGGCGTGGTGTTCAGATTTGGCCAAAATCAAAGTGAACCCGTGGACCAATTGCGCCCGCAAACGCAGGCCCCGTTGATCGCGGGAAAAACTTTTGTCAGGGTATTGGGCTTGGGCCAGCACCATCGGCACGCCTGCGAAATTGGCTGAAGCGATCAGGCGGGGCCAGAGTTCAATCTCCATAATCATGCCGAACTTCGGCTGGTTGCGTTTGAAAAACCGCCGTGTTGCCCAGATGTATTCGGCTGGACACCAACGGACATGCAAATGCCCCGCTGCAATCGCATCCGCAAACAGGGCGTGAGTTTCGGCGCGGCCTGCGGCGGTGATGTTGGTGATCAATATCTGCTCACCACGCAACAAAAGCGCGTCAATCAGGGGGCGTGCTGCGCGCATCTCGCCAAGCGATACTGCATGCACCCAGATCGCGCCTGCGGGCACCGTGGGGCCAAAGCCAAAGCGTTCGCGCAGGTTTTGGCGATACAGCGGTTCTTTGCGGCCACGGTGCCAGAGATAAAGCAGGACCAGCGGCAGGCAGATCAGCCAAAGCACATCCCAAGCCAGCAGCGCCAAACGGTCGATCAGACGTTTGGGATACCCCATCAAGACCACCCGCGAATTTGGGCAAACATGCGCGCCATTGCGATCACCGGCAGGTAGCTGTGTGATGACAAGTGGTCTGGCAAAACCGAGGCATCACAAATCGACAGGCCGGACAATCCATGCACGGCAAAGTCTGGTCCAACGACGCCATCCGCCGCGTCCACGGACATGCGGTTTGAGCCGATCAGGTGGTAGCCTGAATAGACGCCGCCGCGAATGATGTCTTCGTCCGTGTCGTTTTGTGGATCGGGTTCAAAGCCCATTTCCGCGATGATGGCGCGGGCGTGTTCCATGCCTTTGAGCGTGGTTTTGACGTCAGCGGGATCGGACAAAAATCCGGTGTCGATTTCCACGCCGCCTGTCCCGATCTGAACAGACCCTTCGGACCGGGGCCACAGGGCGTATATCCCCAACGAGGCCTTTTGCTGTTTCTCAAACACGATGCCGGATTGCGAGACTTTGGAGCGGTCTTGGGTGAAATGAACCAATTGGATGCGGTAGCTGTCTTGGACGATGTCGCCCGCCGTTGCGATGTTCACACCAGCCGAAGCACCGGGGCCGCGCAGGATCGTGTCCTTGCGTCCGGTGATGAATTTGAGGCCTTCCCAAACGGCCCTGAAACCACGGGTTTTTTGGTTTAATGTGTCATGTCCGTCGCAGGAAAATGGCAGCCGCAGATTTGCGTGATCTTTTAGGTGCTTGCCAACTTGAGGCCGGTTGTGGATGGCGGACATGCCCGCAGTGGCCAGCATATCCGCGTCACCGACACCGCTGCGCATCAGCGCCAGAGGCGAGCCGATGGCTCCTGCACAGAGGATAACTTCGCCCGCCGAAATATGCTGGGTCGTGCCGTCGTATTGATAGGTCACGCCTGTGGCACGCTTGCCGTCGAATGTGATAGACAAAGCCTCGGCGCGGATGATTTCGACGTTCGTGGCACTGGCGCGGTAATGTTCCAGATGGTTGTTACGCAGCCCATGTTTGGTATTCACGTGCAAGACCGAACCGCCGCTCAGGTGCTGGTCTGGATCATCGACGCGCGGGGTGCCCAGCGATTGGGCAGCGTTTAAGAATTTACCGCTAAGGGCATCGTTCCAGCTGAGTGGGCGCGGGGCGAAGGTGTCCGTGTTCATGGTGCTTAGAATGTCGGTAAAATCCAACCCGAGCGGGTCGAACACATGGGCATAGCGTGCAGTCGCGCCCGCGTAAGCCACGTTACCATTGACCCGCGATGAACCACCCAAACCGCGCCCTGTCAGGACCGGAAGTTGGCGATTTGCGGCCCCGATTTGCGGCACCGACTGTGCAGCATCAACGAAGCGCCGATTACCGATAATTTTGCCGACCATCAGCGGAATGCGCTGGAAAATATGTCGCCCGTTGGGAGCGCCCTGCTCGATCAGGACTACTTTTTGCCCAGAAATAGAGGCCATACGGGCCAGTTCCAGCCCAGCGGACCCTGCTCCGATTATGACAATGTCAGCGGTCTGGTTGGACAAAATCAACCCCCTCGGCGGTCAACCAGTCATGCTGTGCCTCGGCCATTGCCCAATCAAACGGCGTGTCGATATCGACGCCTGCAGGAGCGTCGAGCGTTTGGTAAAATGTGTCGACGGGCAGGAAGGCGTTTTGATTGCGCAGGGTTTCCACGGCACCGGAATAATAGCTGCCGTCGATAAAGCGATATTGCGCCGCGCGGTCCTGACGGCGGTTGGTTTTCCGGGCCTTGATCGCAGGGTGCCCAGTGTGGCTCTCCAGTGTGATCAGGTCCTCGGGATGCTCAACCGGATCGGTGCAAGACACGACCGTTTCATGGGCTAAAGTTGCCCGCGTTAGCTGTGTCAGGTCAGTCGTTAAACGCAGTGGCGTGGTCGGTTGCAGCAGCACGTAGCGGGTGGCGTTTTGAGCGTCACAGACGTCAAGAACCACCTCGGCCATTCCGGCTGTATCATTGGCCAAATCCGCTGCGCGATTGTGCAGCAGCACGCCGTCGTATGAAGCGTTAACCAGCGCGGCGATGTCGGGATCATCCGTGGTGCAAATGATGCGCGCACCCAGATCGGCGGCGATCATTCGAGCGGCGGCAAAGCTCCACTCAATCAGTGCGTGCCCGCGAAAGTGTTTGGTGTTTTTACCGGCAATCCCCTTGGAGCCTTTGCGGGCGGGCACGATGATTAGCATGGGTTACACGGACAATTCGTTGAGTGCATTTGCGAGCGCCGCAAATTCGTCAACGGATTTGCCCAGCGTCACGGGGATCGCGATTTGGCGTTCTAGCAAGGCGAGCGTTTCAAGCTGCGCGGGGGTGCGGGTGTCGAAACCCATGTGGTCCCAAAACACACTGCAATGCCAGTTCATCGCGTCGGGCAGGTTTTTGGTGCCAAAGCCCAATTCACCCAGTTTTTGGATCGCATGCTCGCGGATTTGGGCGTCGTTCACCTCGACAATATAGGTGTCAAAGGCGGGGGTTGCCTGCGCTGGAATGGCGCGTTTTTTATAGGCGGAGGCGGTGATGCCTTGGTCCAAAGCATCATAGCGCTTGCCTGACTCGGCCGTGATGAAATCCAGCTTTTTCAACTGCACTTTGCCGACGACAGCGTTCAATTCGCTCATCCGGTAGTTAAATCCGGTCATGCCAGCGCGGTCCAATCCGCGGCCAATGCCGGGCAGGTTGATGTGGCCGTGGTCGTGGTATTGACGGGCCTTGATGGCGATGTCGGCGTCGTTCAAAATGACCAAGCCGCCCTCGCCCGTGGTGATGGCTTTGCCGTAGTCAAAACTGAACACGCCAGCCTGTCCAAGGGTGCCACAATATTGGCCATTGTACTTGGCGCCGACGGCTTCGCAGGCGTCTTCGACAACGGGGATCCCGTGACGTTTGGCGATCTCGAATATTTCGTCCAGACGGGCTGGAACGCCCAGCATGTGGACGGGCAAAATGGCCTTGGTTCTCGGGGTGATAAGCGCCTCAAGTTGAGCGGGGTCCATATTTAGTGTGTCGTCAGATCCTGCAATCACGGGGGTCGCGCCGCAGTCGATGATGGCCTCAACGTCCGCAATGAAATTGAAGCTTTGGGTGATGACCTCGTCGCCGAAACCAACACCGATAGCCTTGAGCGCCACCTTGATTGCAGCGGTGCCGGACGACACGCACAGGGCATCGTCACAGCCCAGATAGCTGCGGAAATCTGCTTCCAATTCACGGACGTGGAACCGTTTGCGTTTGGCGTCAAAGCCATGAGCGAAAAACACGCCGCCCTCGTCCATCAACGCGTTCAGCGCGTCGCGCTCTTCTTGACCGATCAGCTCAAACCCTGGCATTGCGACATCCCTTTTCGTTTCAGGGTAAATTTTCGCACATCAAGGATTTGGCTTCAAGCGCTCATGTAAAACCCCAAAGGCCTTGAGGGAGTGACATAGGAAAGTTCGTTTGCTATACTAAACCTCAAGAAGGTACAGAAGCTATTCCAGTTTGAACAATGGCGGCGGCACAAGATAACGCCGACGTTAACTTCGCTGTGTTTATACGCCCTGATCTTCTTCCTCCCCTCCATTCAAACAAGGAAAGTACACATGATTACGTTGGGCTATTGCCAATTAATGGCACGCTACAACACTTGGCAGAATAACTCTCTTTTGGTGGCCGCGGATACCCTAAACAGTCAGCAACGTTGGGAACATCGTGGCGCGTTCTTTGGGTCAATTGCAGCTACGCTAAATCACATCTACTGGGGTGATACATTGTGGCTTGAAAGGCTTGCAGGAAATGAGCGCCCAGAGGAATATTTATCACCATCATTAGGGGAGCCATCGGATTGGGGGGCGTACAAAAATCTACGGAGAAAGCGGGACATTGAGCTAGAGCATTGGTCGCTGGAGCTGAAACAAGAGACAATAGAAGGTCAAGTTTTCTGGCACCCGGCGAGTAGCCCACAACGGATAAGTAAGCCTCGCGCATTGTGCATCGCGAGTCTGTTCAATCACCAAACACATCATAGGGGGCAGGTTCACTGTATGCTGACGGCCGCTGGGGCCTATCCCGAAGCTACAGACCTTCTCTTGCTTAGCTAAGCGCACGGCCCAATGGTTGGAAACGCGCGCTTATGGGGGCTCGATTTAGGCCATCGCCGCTGTCAAAGCCGTGTCCATCAATTGCTTGATTTGTTTGCGCGCAGTGCCGGCAACGATGCGGCCCAATTCTTGGTCGCCTTTCAGCACCACCAGCGTCGAGCGGCGCGGGATTTTCAGGGCGTTTGACAGTTTGCCATCGCCGAAATTGTCCCAGTCCACTTTGACGAACATGATGTTGGCATCATAGGTGGGGTTTTCATCGCGCAGGGCGTTGATCACACGGTCTTGGGCGGCGCAGGTGCTGCACCATGTTGCGCTAAAGTCGATGAACACGGTTTTGCCGTTGGCCAGTGCTTTTTTCACCATGCCGGGGGTGTAATCGACGACATTGGCTGACAGCGCGAGCGGTGTCAGCGTTGCGGCTGTGGTCAGGGCGATAAAATCTCGACGGTTCATATCAGTTTCCTTTGTTAGATCGTTACAGATAGGTCGATCAGCCAAGCGGGTAGGTTTTGCACCAACCAGCCTTCGATCACCCGGATAAAATCAGTCAGGATCACGACCCCGATGGCGATAAACACAAGCCCCATAATAGGGCGGGATTTTTCGGCGACTTTACGCATCATGGCTTGGCGTTTCATGATCACAGATCGCGCGCCATAACCGAGTGCCAAAATGATGGTGGAAATGCCCATGGCAAAGGCGAACATGATGCCACCCGCCAACCACAGGCTTTCGCCTTTGAAGGCGAGGCCAATGGCACCGCCAAGGGTTGGCCCGACGCAGGGCGACCAGACCGCGCCCAGTAACATGCCGCCAAGGAACTGGCCCTTTAGACCAGAGTTGTCGAGGTCATCCATTTGACTGTCAGCGCGGGTTGAGACTCCAGCGGTGGCCGTGGCAAATCCGGCGCTGAAACGCGGCACAAGCAGGATCAGGCCGAAACCTATCATCAGGATCGCGGCGGCGCGGGAGACGGTTTCTTCGCGGATACCGAGCGTATGGCCAAGCGTGGCGACGCCCAATCCTAGCACCACGAAAGCGAGGCTCATGCCAGCGGCCAAAGCAATGGGGCCGCGCCTGTCGGCCTGCAGCGCGGTGGCCAACACGATTGGCAGCACCGGCAAAACGCAGGGGTTAATCAGGGTCAACAGGCCCGCAGCATATCCAAGAAGCAATTCCATGCCGTCTTGTTGGCGTAGAATGGTGCGGTTGTCACCTGACGCGGCATCACAATCCGGTTAGGTTTGTGTCGGTTTGGGTTTGGACAATTGCACAGCTAGGATACCGATCATGATGATCGCCACGCCGACCAGATCAAATACGCCCAAAGTTTCGCCCAGCAGAACGGCGGCAATCGCCACGCCAAAAAACGGGTTTAAGAAGTGGAAAGTCGCCGCGCGCACAGCCCCAATCCGCGCCACCAAGGCGAACCAAATCCACGTTGCCAGCAAGCCGGGGGCAAGCGTGGTGTAGGCCATCGCAACGCCCAATTGCCACGTCCAATTGACGGTGATCACTTCGGTTGCCGCCGAGGTCACACCCAAAGCGGCCGCACCAACCAGCATTTGCAATCCGACCACCATCATCAGGTTACCGCCACTTGACGCGCCGCGCATCGATAGGGTTGCAACGGTCAAGGCCACCGCGCCGATGCCGCAGAGGATGATGCCATATGCATCCACCCCCTCATTCAGGCGCGCGCCCATAATGATCGCAACGCCGATCACGCCGGCGATCAATCCGGCCACCGCAATCGGCGGCAATCTGTCACGAAAAATCACCCAGCCCGCAAAGGCCACCATCAGCGGCATCACGGATGCGATGATTGATGCCAGTGACGCCTCGATGGTTTGCATCGCCACGAAATTCAGGCCCAGATAGAGCGCATTTTGGCACAGGCCAAAGATAAATGTGGCGCGCCATTGATCACGGGTCAGGTTCCATGTTTGGCCCATCAATCGGGCTAAAATGACGCCAATAATACCGGACATAAGAAACCGCACTGAGAGCGAGGCAAGCGGGGGCGCATCCGCGACGATAATCCGCGCAGAAGTAAAGGCCGAGGACCAGATAAAAGCGAAGGTCAGCCCCATCAGTATTGCGCGCACATCCATTTGAATTGTCCTATTCGAAAAGAGCAGCGGCCACGAAAAAGGGCCGCCCTTTGAGGCGACCCTATCGAAATTCCATTCAGGCGCAAGGCCGGAAGGAAGAGAGCAAATCCAATCAGATTGAAGTCCACCGCCATCCCGAACGCATTTGTAAAAACAAACGCTGCCTCGGTATGGCGGAGGTCTACATATGCTGACTAGATTGGATGCGCTCTAGCCGTTTACGCTGTCTTTAAGCGCTTTGGCGATTGTCATTTTGACAACTTTGTCTGCATCTTTAGCGATTTGCTCGCCAGTGGCAGGGTTGCGAACCATGCGTGCTGGACGCTCGCGGCAATAGATTTTGCCAACGCCTGGCAGAGTAACTGCGCCGCCGCCGGAAACTTCGCGTGTGATGATCGCGATGATCGAATCCAGCGCGCCGGATGCGGATTTCTTGTCTGCGCCCATTTCTTCAGCCAGTGCAGCCACAAGTTGGGTTTTTGTCATTGGTTTCGTCGCCATTTTCAGCTCTCCATTGTTCTGCCCGCGTCATCTTGGGCCTCATGTATCGTATTTAACTGAATGTTGAGGTCGGACACAACGATTAGTAGCACGATTTTGCTGTTTTTCGCTCATTTTATTGATATTTTCGCCCATTTAGAGGAATGCGGTCTCTTCAAAGCTTCGTAATTTACGAGAATGGATGCGTTCGAGTGGCATTTCGCGCAGAGATTCCATAGCCGAGATTCCAATATGCAGATGTCGGGCGACCTGTGTGGTGTAAAAATCACTGGCCATACCGGGCAATTTCAGCTCGCCATGCAGGGGTTTGTCGCTGACGCAAAGCAAGGTGCCGTAGGGCACGCGAAAGCGAAATCCGTTGGCGGCGATGGTGGCGCTCTCCATATCCAGCGCGATGGCGCGCGATTGCGACAGGCGTTGCACGGGGCCGGATTGGTCACGCAATTCCCAATTTCGGTTGTCCAGTGACGCGACGGTGCCGGTGCGCATGATGCGTTTTAGATCGAAACCTTCGAGTTTGGTCACCCCTGCCACTGCCTGTTCCAGTGCGATCTGGATTTCGGCCAGCGCCGGCACAGGGACCCAGACTGGTAAGTCGTCGTCCAACACGTGATCTTCGCGCAGATACGCATGTGCCAGCACGAAATCACCCAAGCTTTGGGAATTGCGCAGACCCGCGCAATGGCCAACCATGATCCAAGCATGGGGGCGCAAAACCGCGATGTGATCGGTGGCGGTTTTGGCGTTGCTGGGGCCAACCCCGATGTTGACCAAAGTGATGCCGCCGCCGCCTTTGCGTTTCAAATGGAAGGTCGGCATTTGCGGTTGCTTGGCGGGCAAGGGCATGGGCGCGTCGGCGTCCGTGATCTCGATATTACCGGTGCCAACAAAACTGGTGTAGCCGCTGTTTGGATCAGCCAGTTGTGCGCGGGCGTAGGCCTCAAATTCTTCGAAGTAGAATTGGTAGTTGGTGAACAGAATGTGGTTTTGGAAATGCTCGGGTTTGGTGGCTGTGTAATGCGCCAAACGGGCCAGTGAATAGTCCACGCGTTGTGCTGTGAAAGGCGCCAGCGGGGAAGAGCCGTCGGGGTTTTCAAATCCGAACCCATTGACGATGTCGTCATTGGTGGTGGACAGGTCTGGCACATCGAACACGTCTCGCAGCGGGAAATCGAGTGAACCGTCTTGGGGCACTGTCACGTTGGAATCGCTTGCGACGGCGAAATGCACAGGCATTGGCGTTTGCGACAGACCAATGGTGACGGGCACATCGTGATTTTCCATCAGCAGGCCGATTTGCATTTCCAGATAGCTGCGAAAAAGATCGGGGCGGGTGACAGTGGTGGCGTAGCTGCCCGGTTCATGCACGTGGCCATAGCTAAGGCGGGTGTCGATCTTGGCGTAGCTGGTCGTGGTCAGGCGAATTTCGGGATAAAATGCCCTGATGCGCCCCTTTGGCCGTGCGCCGCCGACTGTGTCGGAAAAATGCTGGCACAGAAAATCGGTCGCGGTGGTGTAAAGCTCGATCAGGCGATCAACAGCGGCCTTCGCGTCGGTGAATGTTTCGGTGCCTACCGTTGGCGGGGTTAATGTTTCGGCGTCGGTAACAGGTGTACTCATTTATTTTCCTCAAACAATTCGGTCAGCTCAAATTTGGTGACATCCACCAGCCCAAGGTCGGAGATCCGCAATTCGGGGATCACCACCAGCGCGAGCAGGGAATGTTGCATATAGGCGTTGTTGACGGTGCAGCCGCAGGCCGCCATCGCGTCGACCATTTTCTGCGCCGATGCGGCCACGTCTTTGGCGGGCGCGTCTGACATCAGACCAGCGATGGGCAATTGCACCAAGGCAAGTTCGCGTCCGTCTTGCCAGACGGTGACGCCGCCGCCGACTTCGCCCAAGCGGTTGGCCGCCAGCGCCATGTCAGCGCGCGAGGTGCCGACCACGATCATGTGGTGGCTGTCGTGGGCCACGGAGGAGGCCATCGCCATGTTGCCCTTATAACCAAAGCCCGACACAAAGCCGTTGACCACGTCGCCCGTTGCGCGGTGGCGTTCAACCAGTGCGATTTGGCAGACGTCGTTAGGTTCGTCCGTCAAGACCAGCCCGTCTTGGACGGTCAACTCGGCTGTTAGCGCTTTGGTTGGGGCTTGGTTTTCGACAACCCCGATCACTTTTGCTTTGACCGCGTTGGCGCCGGTTGGAGCATGGATTTCAAAATCCACGGCCTCAAGGTGTTTGCCAAGATGCACAGTGCCTTTGGCGTCGTCGGGCCAATCCAGATGTGGGCAGTCGACTTTGATGTCGCCGTCTTCGGCCACGATCACGCCACGCGCGATCACGACCTCAATCGGCAGGGTTGTCAGGTCAGACGTTAGGATCATATCGGCACGACGGCCCGGAGCGATGGACCCCAGCTCGCGTTCCAGCCCAAAGTGGGTGGCGGTGTTGATGGTGGCCATTTGCAGGGCGATCAGCGGATCACAGCCGCAGTCGATGGCATGGCGCACGACGCGATTCATGTGACCGTCATTGACCAAGGTGCCGGAATGGCTGTCGTCGGTGCAAAGGATAAAGTTGCGCGGGTCTAGACCTTTTTCGGTGACGGCGGTGATCTGGGTTTCGATGTCGTACCACGCCGAGCCAAGCCGCATCATCGAGCGCATCCCTTGGCGCACTCGCGCGATGGCGTCGGCCTCGCAGGTGCCCTCATGTTCATCCGCCGGACCACCGGCCACATAGGCGTGGAAAGCGGGGCCAAGGTCGGGGCTGGCGTAATGGCCACCGACGGTTTTGCCTGCATTCTGGGTCGCGGCGATTTCTGCCAGCATTTTGGGATCGGCATTGATGACACCGGGAAAGTTCATCATTTCGCCAAGGCCGATGATGCCAGGCCAAGTCATGGCCTCGGCCACGTCCTCAGGGGAAATTTCATATCCGGTGGTTTCCAGGCCGGGGGCAGAGGGCGCGCAGGATGGCATCTGGGTGAAGATGTTGATCGGCTGCATCATCGCCTCGTCATGCATCAAGCGCACACCGCGCAGGCCCAGAACATTAGCGATTTCATGCGGATCCGTGAACATCGATGTGGTGCCATGCGGGATCACGGCGCGGGCGAATTCGGCGGGGATCAACATGCCTGACTCGATATGCATATGGCCGTCGCACAGGCCGGGGATCATGAAGCGGCCATTGGCCTCGATCACCTCGGTGCCTTCGCCAATGCAGTGGCTGGCGTCAGCCCCGCAAAAGGCAAAGCGCCCGTCTTTGATAGCGATGTCGTGATTTTCGAGCACTTCGCGGGTTTGGACATTCACCCATTTGCCGCCAGTGATAACCATGTCGGCAGGTGCACGCCCTGCCGCAACAGCGATCAGATTGGCGGCGCATTCAGCCCATGTTTTGAGAGTTGTGTTTTCCATTTACCTATTGTCATGAGTTTCGCGGATGATGCAAGCCCTGAAAACCGCTGGGCGGATATGTACAAACACACGACCGAACTGTGTTCTCAGAATTGCGCAATGGCGGTTCTATTTTGCTTGTCTATTACCGCGCAAATACGACATATTTGTTACAACACTGAACGCCTTTAAATTTTCATCGGAGCCGCCATCATGACCCATTCCAATATCGATCATTGGCAAGAGCGCGTTGACCTTGCCGCCGCGTTTCGCTGGACCGCGCGGTTGAACATGCACGAAGGCGTGGCCAACCATTTTTCATTGGCCATCAATGACGACGGCACCAAGTTTTTGATGAACCCGAACCAGATGCATTTCAGCCGGATCAAGGCGTCTGATATGTTGGTGGTGGACGCCAATGACCCCGAAACCCTGCAAGGCCCAAACGCGCCGGACCCGACGGCTTGGGGCTTGCATGGGGGCTTGCATCGGCATTGCGCGCACGCCCGTTGCGCGATGCATGTGCATTCGATCCACGCCACGGTTTTGGCATCCTTGGCGGATTCAAACCTGCCGCCGATCGACCAAAATTGCGCGACATTTTTCAACCGCTATGTGATCGACGAGGGCTATGGCGGCTTGGCATTTGAGGAAGAGGGCAAGCGCTGTGCCAGCCTGCTGACCGACCCGAAAAAGAAGGTGATGATCATGGGCAACCACGGGGTGATGATCATTGGCGATACGGTCGCCGAGACCTTTAACCGTTTGTTCTATTTTGAACGCGCCGCCGAGACCTATATTCGGGCGCTGCAAACCGGTCAGCCCCTACGCGTTCTGCCCGATGATGTGGCCGAAAAGACCGCGCGGGAGTTGGAAGAATACCCAGAGCAAGACGTCCGCCATCTGGCCGAGCTAAAGGCAATTCTTGACGAGGAAGGCTCTCGCTATTCGAGCTAGCGCCCTGTTTACTTGTCCGCCCTCATCTCAGGGTCATCCCGTTTTGCACTTCGCGCATTAGTTCTTCCAGATCGTCCTCATCCATCTGCGCTTTGGGTTTTCGTGGCCGGGTTGGCGCTTGAGTGTCGAGCAACGGCGGCACTGTTTGATCGTTGCTTTGGCCCACGCCTCGCGGAACCAGCATCGGCAGCGGTTTGGGCGACACTCCTTCATGCACCCGCACCATGGTTTCGTGCCAAATATCGGCTGGCAACCCGCCGCCTGTGACGCCCTTAAGGGGCGTGTTGTCGTCATAACCCATCCAAACACCGGTAACGTAATCGCCGGAAAAACCGATGAACCAAGCGTCACGGGCTTTTTGTGTGGTGCCGGTTTTGCCAGCGACTTGGCGATCCGTCAATTTGGCGCGCCGCCCCGTGCCGTTTTCGACAACTTGGTGCATCATATAGATCAAATTTGCTGCGGCAGTTTTGGTGATCACCCGTTCGCCCAATCCGCCGTCTTGGCGCATCAGTGGTTCCGTGTCGCCCTGCAGGCTCAGCTCTATCAGCCCGTAAGGGGTCACGCTGCGCCCCCCGTTCAAGATGCCAGCATAGGCGCCGGTCATCTCGATCAGGGTAGATTCGGACGCCCCGAGTGCCACGGCGGGGCCCGCGGCCAGATCATTGCGGATACCGAAATCGGTGGCGATTTTGCGCACGTTGTCCGCCCCGACGCTCTCAGAAACCCGCACAGTGGCGGTGTTCAGCGAGCGCATCAGCGCCTCGGTTAGTGTGACCTTGCCGTAGTATTTTTTGTAGTTGGTTGGCGACCAAGGGCCAGAGCCCGGAATGTCGATGGTCAACGGCCCATCCAAGACAAAATCATTCGGGTTGTAGCCCAAATCAAGGGCGGCGGCAAAAACGAAAGGTTTGAAGGTCGATCCGGTTTGACGCAAAGCCTGCGTGGCGCGGTTGAAAGCACCCGATACTTTGGTTTCACGCCCGCCGACCATGGCCCGTACGGCACCATCCGCCGACATCACAATGATCGCGGCTTGGGCCTTGGACGTGGGCGAAACCTTGGTTTCAAAAATATGCG
The DNA here is from genome assembly GCA_033851955.1 of Marinosulfonomonas sp. Lineage (GTDB taxonomy): Bacteria > Pseudomonadota > Alphaproteobacteria > Rhodobacterales > Rhodobacteraceae > Profundibacter. Next base: position 334,387 of record JAWSVK010000009.1, on the reverse strand, counting down.
CCAGTGCCTGTTCGGCAGCGCGTTGAATGCGGGCGTCCAGCGTGGTGCGGATGGTCACGTCCTCGGTGGTGTCGCGGGTCAAAAAGGACGGCCCGCTGCTCATCACCCAATCGGCGAAATACCCGCCGGCGCGGGCTTTTGCTGACTTTGACAGCACGGCTGGATTTTCCCGCGCTTGGGCGGCTTCTGCTGAGGTCAGATAGTCTTGTTGGGTCATCAGTTTCAAAACGGTCAGCGCGCGATCTTGGGAGCGCTGCAAGTTATTTGTCGGCGCATAGCGTGTCGGTGCCTTGAGCAATCCGGCCAGCATTGCGGCCTCGGCTGGATTGATATCGCTGGCGTGTTTGCCAAAATAGCGCTGGCTGGCGGCCTCAAAACCTCGGGCGCCAGAGCCAAGGAAAACGCGGTTCAAATAGATCGTCAGAATATCGTCTTTTGAGTATTTCACCTCAAGCGCCATTGCGTAAATAGCTTCTTTGATTTTGCGGGTTAATGAGCCGCGGCGACAGTCTGCCTCATAGTCTTTTTCACTGATCCCTGTCGTTGGGTCGAACGGTTTACCCAAGCACAACAGCTTGGCGGTTTGTTGGGTCAGGGTCGAACCACCGTTGCCTGACAATGGGCCGCGTCCGGCCTTTAGGTTGATGCTGACCGCACTGGCAACACCCCGCGGGCTAACGCCAAGATGGCTATAAAACCGTTTGTCTTCGGTGGCGATTACAGCGTTTTTCAAGTGCCGTGAAACCGATGAGGCCGTGACCATGCCGCCAAACAGATCACCGCGCGAGGCGAACCTGTGATTGTCACGATCCAGCAAGATCACCGAGCCACGGGCACGCCCGTCAACCAGTTCTGAAACAGGCGGCAAGGTGGTATAATCATAAGCAACGCCAATGCCGATCAGCACGCCGATCACCGCCGTAACACGCCAGCCAATGCGCCACATTAGGCCAAAGAACCAGCCAAATATCCGGCGCAAAAATCCCCGGCTTGAGGGTTTCTTGGTGGCGGGTTTGCGGGCTGTTTTACGAGCGGCAGGTTTTTTCTTTGGCTTGGCTTTTCGTTTGAACGGCCAAGACAGCAACGGCAATCGAAAGAACGGCTTTCTGGCGGCGGCTTTTGCGGCACGGCGCTTGGCAGGTTTTTTCGCTGCGGGTTTGCGTGCGACCGCTTTGGTCACATTCTTTTTGTTCTTTGACAGCTTCACCGAAGGATACCGTCTATCGGCCACTAAACGACCGCGCTTTTTACCTGAACCACTCATATATCACCTTATCTGGTGCTTGCCTGCTTTTTCACAACTTACACATCCCGTCTTGGAATGTAGAGGGGGTAGCATGGGATGTTTCAAATATAATTCTGCCCAATTTTTAATCACATAGCGCAATATGCGTATAAATTGTGCGCTATTGCGGATTCCCTCCAATTTAATCGCCAGGTTTGCTTGAGTTTATGGGCCCTGAAACGCCTTAGATACAGGGAAATTTGCTGAATATATACCAAACAGAGGGGAAACACTGTGAAACTCATCAAGGCAATACTCAAGCCATTCAAGCTGGAGGAGGTTCGTGAAGCGCTGACCGAAATCGGCGTTCGCGGCATGACCGTGTCCGAGGTCAAGGGCTTTGGCGCACAATCCGGTCACACCGAAATTTACCGTGGCGCTGAATACACCGTCAACTTCGTGCCCAAAGTCATGCTCGAGATCGTGGTGGCGGCGGATGTGGTTGATCAGGTGGTTGAAACCATCATGACAACAGCCAAGACCGACAAAATCGGTGATGGCAAAATTTTCGTGCTCGATGTTGAGCAAATCGTCCGTGTGCGGACAGGCGAAACCAACGAGGACGCGATTTAGGTCGACCCGGATAGATAGGATATTTGATATGAAACCCACCACTTACATACCCATGATTGCCGCCGCCGCTTTGGTGCCGACAGTGGGATTTGCACAGGAGGTCGATACGACCCCCACCAACGCCGAAATCGGCTTTATCTTTACCACGTTCATGTTCTTGGTGACTGGCGTTTTGGTCTTTTGGATGGCCGCCGGATTTACCATGCTTGAAGCTGGACTGGTCCGCAGCAAGAACGTGACCATGCAGTTGACCAAGAACATGGCGCTGTTTTCATTGGCCGCGATTGCTTACTATCTGGTTGGCTATAACCTGATGTACCCAGGCGATGGCTGGACGATCTCCAATATTCTGGGCGCTTTCTCTCCTACCGCGTTAGAGCCAGTCGGGTTGGATGGCGTTGAGCCTGATTTGACTTATGCGTCTGTCGGATCTGATTTCTTCTTTCAGTTGATGTTCTGTGCGGCGACGGCGTCGATCGTATCGGGTGCTTTGGCTGAGCGGATCAAACTGTGGCCATTCCTGGTGTTTGTTGTCGTGTTGACGGCGTTCATTTACCCAATTCAGGCCAGCTGGAAATGGGGCGGCGGTTTCTTGGACCAAATGGGTTTCCAAGACTTCGCGGGTTCCACCGTTGTGCACTCGGTTGGCGGTTGGGCGGCTCTTGTGGGCGCGCTTATTCTTGGGCCACGCATCGGGAAATACAAAGACGGCAGAACCATTCCGATGATGGGCTCGAACCTGCCATTGGCAACTTTGGGCACATTCATTCTGTGGATGGGTTGGTTCGGCTTTAACGGTGGATCACAACTTTATATGGATACCGCTGCCAATGTCGCTGACATCAGCCGGATTTTGTCAAACACCAACGCGGCGGCTGCCGGTGGTGCGGTTGCGGCACTGATCCTGACGCAGTTGTTTTACAAAAAGCCTGACCTGACGATGATCCTGAACGGCGCACTTGCTGGTCTGGTTGCGATTACGGCTGAGCCTTTGACACCCAGCTTGGGAGCGGCGACATTGATCGGTGCTGTCGGTGGTGTGATCGTGGTCTTTGCGGTTCCGTTCCTCGACAAGTTGAAGATTGATGACGTTGTTGGCGCCATTCCGGTTCACCTGTTTGCAGGTATCTGGGGCACGCTGGCCGTTGCTTTCAACACGCAGTCGACATTTGAGAATGAAGCTGGTGAAGAAGTCACTCGGTCGATGATGGCGCAGATGTTCATTCAGCTGGAAAGCATCGTGATTGTTGGGGCCTTCGTTGTTGTTGCCTCTGCGGTACTTTGGTTGCTACTGAAATCAATCGTTGGCATCCGTGTATCGGAAGAAGCCGAGATTGCTGGGCTGGATGCTGCTGAACTGGGCATGGATGCTTATCCAGAGTTCACCAAAGGCTAACCAGAGAACCACAGTAAGAATTAAAAAGGCCGGTAGGATATTCCTACCGGCCTTTTTTGTGTTTCTGGGTGCTCATCGGCCCCTGACGGGGCTCTCTTCGCAAAGAAGGCCCGCAGGGACTGATGAGCGTTTGGCTGCTAAATGCCGGTCTCGATGATGGCTTTGGCAAGCACGGGGATCGTTGCTTCATTCAGCCCAGCGATGTTCATGCGACTGTCTCCGATCATGTAAATCCCGTATTTGATGCGCAGCGTTTCCACCTGTTCTGGTGTCGCGCCAAGCCGCGAGAACATGCCGCGGTGTTGGGCCAAAAAGCCAAACCGGTCAGAGCCTGACAAGCGCTGCAACTCCGCCGCCAGGTTTTCGCGCAAATCCAGCATGCCCAAACGCACGCTTTCCAGCTCGGCCATCCAATCGCTGCGCAGCGCGTCATCCTCCAAGATCATCGTCACCAGTCGCGCGCCGTGGTCCGGCGGGAACGAGAAGTTTTGCCGGTTCAGATAGGCCAATGTGCCCTGCGCCAGCGGTTGATTTTCAGCCTCTTGCGACACGGTCATCAAGATGCCTGTGCGCTCGCGGTAGATGCCGAAGTTCTTGGAACAACTGGCCGCGATGATGGTTTCAGGCATGGTGGAGGCCACCATCCGCACCCCTGCCGCATCTTCCTCAAGCCCGTCGCCAAAGCCTTGATAGGCGATGTCAACAAAGGGGACTGCGCCTGTGTCTTGCAGGCTGGCGATCACCTCGGCCCATTGAGCCAAGTTCAGGTTCGCGCCAGTTGGGTTGTGGCAGCACCCGTGCAGCAACACCACATCTCCGGCCTTCACACCCGCCAGATCAGCCATCATCCCGTCGAAATCAACGCCGCGCGTTTCGGCGTCGAAATAACGGTACTCGGCCATTTTCATGCCGACATATTTGATGATCGACGGGTGGTTTGGCCATGTTGGGTTGGATATCCAGATTGTGGCGTCCGGGCTGGCCATTTTTATCAGTTCAACGGCTTGGCGGATCGCGCCGGTACCACCCGGGGTGGCGGCTGCCGCAACACGGTCGCGGGGTACGCAATCGCCCAACACCAGATTGACCATTGCGTCACCATAGGCGGGCTCGCCAATAAGACCTGTGTACTTCTTGGTGGTTTCGGCCTCCCACAGCTGCTTTTCTGCGGCTTTGATCGCACGCATAACAGGCGTGTTGCCGCTGGCGTCCTTATAGATGCCAACCCCAAGATCGATCTTGTCACTGCGCGGATCCTCTCGGAACATTTGCATCAGTTTCAAAATGTTGTCCGCGGGTTGGGCGGTGAGGTTCGTCAGCATATGCTTACTCCGTTTCAATTTTCAAATCGCTGGGCATGCCCCATTCAGACCATGAACCATCATAGATCGAATGGTTGTTGTGGCCCAGCCGCGCCATTGCAAGGGTCACGATATTGGCCGTCACACCCGAGCCACAAGTGGCGATCGCTGGCTTGGTCAGGTCGACCCCTGCCGCCTTGAATACAGCCCCCAGCTTAACGTTGTCTTTCATTGTGCCGTCGCCGTTCAGCAGGCTGGCGTAATATACGTTCTTGGAATTCGGAATGTGGCCGGACCGCAACTCCGCACGGGCCTCGGCTTCGCGACCGTAAAACCGATCAGGCGAACGAGCATCGACAATTTCATAATCCCCCAGCTTAGAGGCCGCCGCAACTTGGGTGACATCCTTGACCAGATGCGCCTGACGGCTGACCGTCATGTGGCGGTCGCGAATGATCGGCGCCATGTCTTCAACTGGATAACCATCGGCGATCCATTTCGGCAAGCCACCGTCCAGCACGGCAATGTCATTTTTGCCCATCAATCGGAACAACCACCAAACCCGCGCCGCTGAAAACAACCCAGCGCTGTCGTAGACCACAACTTGGTGCCCGTCGCCAACGCCCTGGCTGCGCATCCGCGACATGAATTTCTCAATCGGCGGGGCCATATGCGGCAAATCAGAGCGGTGATCGGCCACATCATCAATGTCGAAATACCGTGCATTGGGGATGTGGACTGCCTCATATTCGGCACGCGCATCGCGCTCGTCCCCGTCCAAAAACCAGGACGCATCGAAAATTCGGATGTCAGGACTAGTAAGGTGGTCTGCCAACCATTTGGTTGACACCAGTGTTTTTGGATCGTCTTGAAACATGAATAGCCCCTTTGTTAACCGTCTTTATATGGCCTAGCGCGAGGGGAACACGCTGGCAAGAGTGCGGGCGCCCAACACCATGGGCACCCGCAAATTAATTGCCTATTTGGCCATCATTTTCTTGACCATGCCAACAACCGCCAGCAGAACACCGCCGCCAACGCCGCCAGAAGCGACCTGACCGATGATTGAACCTACATCCATGCCGCCGGCCATTTCGGTTGCACCAGCCGCCATGTCAGCCATGCCGCCGCCAGTTACCATGCTTAGGATTTGACCGCCAAGGCCACCGCCAACCACACCAGCAATCGTGTTGCCAAGTGTGCCAAGGCTAAGATTTTTCATAATTCCGCCAGCAGCATTGCCGCCAACTGCGCCTGAGATCAGACCAATAAGTAGTTCCATTTTACGCATTCCTTCCTGAAGAGGCCATAATTTACACACGTAACATGCCCCAATTGGTTACGTTGTGCGAATTCTAGCCTAAAATGAGCAGTTTTCAACAAATGGTTAACAGATGCCGTAAGGTCAGCCGCTTTCGCGCAACAGGCGAGCCTTTTGACGACCCCAGTCACGCTTGGCTTCGTTGGCGCGCTTGTCGTGGTTTTGTTTGCCCTTGGCGATGCCGAGTTTGATTTTCACAAAACCCTTGTGGTTGAAATACATAACCAGCGGCACCAGCGTCATGCCCTTGCGCCCCGTTGCCTGCCACAGCTTGGACAGCTCTTTTTTGGACACCAGCAATTTGCGTTTGCGGCGTTCTTCGTGGCCCCATGTTTTGGCTTGTTTATAGGGGGCGACGTAGGAATTGATCAGCCACAGCTCGCCCTCCTCTAAGCTGGCATAGCTTTCGGCGATGTTGGTCTGGCCCTCGCGCATGGATTTGACTTCAGAACCTTGCAGCATGATGCCGCATTCGATGTCGTCCTCGATCGCGTAATCATACCGCGCGCGGCGGTTTTCAGCGATCACTTTGTAGTTGGGGTCAGATTTCTTGGCCATAAGGTGGCTTAAAAGATGGCAGGCAGGCTGTCTAGGGGCTGGGCAACAATTCATTGGCAGGTCGCTAACAAGCTAGACCGTCGCACCTGCAACATCCGAAATAGCACAGTTCTATAAATTTTGACAAAGGACACTCGCATGACATCCACCACTACCAAGCCGACGCGTCGCAGCCGAAACCGTAAATCACGCGATGGCGCACCGGGACAAAACCCGCATATGTATGTGCCCTACATCACGCGGCGCATTCCGACCTATGACATCCTGTCCGAGGAAAGCCTGATCCAGATCGAGGCGACCACCGACCGGATATTGGCCGAGATCGGCATTGAGTTTCGCGATGATGAGGAGGTCGTACGGTTGTTCCGCGCTGCGGGCGCCACGGTGACCGATCTGCCTGAAAACCGCTGGAACATAAAGTTCGAGCCCGGCATGATCCGTGACATTCTAAAAACGGCGCCGGCGATTTTCACCCAACATGCGCGCAACCCTGCCAAAAGCGTTCAGATCGGCGGGGATGCGACGGTGTTCGTGCCCTCATATGGGTCGCCCTTCGTGATGGATTTGGACAAAGGCCGGCGTTACGGCACCATTGAGGATTTTGAGAATTTCGTGAAGTTGGCGCAGTCGTCGCCGTGGATGCACCATTCCGGCGGCACCATTTGCGAACCAACGGACATTCCTGTCAACAAACGCCATCTTGATATGGTCTATGCCCATATGCGCTATTCTGATCGGCCGTTTTTGGGCTCTATCACCGCGCCGTCCCGCGTTGATGACAGCATCGAGATGAGCCGCATTTTGTTTGGTGCAGATTTTGTTGATCAGAATTGCGTCGTCATGGGCAATTTCAACACGACGTCCCCGTTGGTGATTGATGGTGAAACCACCGCAGGCATTCGGGCCTATGCGGCGGCCAATCAAGGATCAATTCACTTGCCGTTCTTGCTGGGCGGGGCGGTGTCGCCCCTGACGATGGCCGGTCAGGCCGCGCATTCATTGGCCGAAAGCATGGTCAGCTGCGCCATCACCCAATTGGTGCGCCCCGGTGCGCCGACGATTTTGGCATCGTTTTTGGTGTCACTGAACATGCGCTCCGGCTCGCCGACATTTGGCACGCCAGAACCCGCGCTTGGCACCTTGGTGATGGGACAATTGTCACGCCGCTTGAACCTGCCATTTCGCGGGGCGGGCAGTTTCACCACCTCGAAACTACCGGACGCTCAGGCCATGCAACAAAGCATGATGTCGATGATGTCGGCCCTGCAAAGCGGGGTGAATTTCAACATGCACTCGGCGGGCTATCTGGATGGGTTGCTGTCGATGTCCTATGAAAAATTCATGATGGATTCCGATGTTTGCGGGGCATTGCACGCCTATGCAGCGGGGGTTGATGTGAATGAGGACACGTTGGGGTTTGAGGCCTTGGCGCAGAACGGCCCGGGAGAGCATTTGTTCGGCACCGACCACACGATGCGCCACTACAAAACCGCCTATTGGGACACGGCGATGAACGATGATCAGCCGTGGGAGACTTGGGATGAAGAGGGCAGCATTGATGCGGCCACCCGCGCCAATACGCGTTGGAAAGAATCGCTGGCCAGCTATGAAGCGCCGCCTTTGGATGTGGCCAAGGACGACGCGTTGAAGGACTTCATGGCACGCAAAAAATCCTCGATGGAGGATGCTTGGTACTAAAACCACCTGCCCCTAGAACGGAGTGAAGTTATGAAGATAACCAATATCAAAGTCACCCATGTAAACGTGCCATTTGACGCGCCGTTTTGGTGGACAGCCGGCCTCTATGCGGGGGCGTCCAAATCGATCATCGAGGTCGAAACTGACGCGGGGTTGGTTGGTTTAGGCGAAGCGCCGTGGTGGCATTTTGGCGAGGTGATCAAATCCGACATTGCCCCGGCTCTGATCGGGGCGGACCCTCTAGATTTGGCAGACTGCGAAAGCCGCTGTGTGCCGCCTTATCAGATCACCGCAAACACGGGTGAAAACGCCGCCAGCGTGGCCTATGGCGCGGTGGAGATCGCGCTGTGGGACATCCGCGCCAAGGCTTTTGACATGCCACTTTACCAATTGCTGGGCGGGGCTGTGCGCAAGGATATCAAGTTTTCCGAATACTTCTCGTTCCGGCCCAAAAATGGCGGGGCTGGTGGCGAAATGTCACCAGAGGCCATCGTTGAATATTGCCTAAAGATGCAGGCAGAGCATGGCTCGACAATTTTTGAGGGCAAACTGATTTTGGGCGATCCGCAGCTTGAAATCAAAACCGTGCAGATGTTGCGCGAAGCCTTGGGCGAGGCCGCACAAATCAAGCTGGATTCCAACATGCAGTATTCCCTGACAACCGCCCGTTGGCTGCTGCGCGAATTGGAGCCGTTCAACATCCGCAACTACGAAGATCCGGTCGCAACATTTGAAGAAATGGCCGCCCTGCGTCAACATTCGATCATTCCGTTTTCCACCCATGTGCCCGATCTGAAACGCGCTGTGGCACTGGGGGCGCCGGACTATTTCGTTTGCAATTTCGCGGCCCTCGGCGGGCTGTCCAAAACCCTGAAATTCATCGCCGCCTGCGAGGAAATGGGCAAAGGGTTTTGGTGTTATTCCAACGATCTGGGCATCATGACAGCGGCTTATCTGCACGTCAGCGCCGCGACCCCGCATATCACCGAAGCGTCACAATCGCTGTTTCGCTGGCAAATCGGCGATGTGATCAAAGACGGCCCGTTCCGTCAGGCCAATGATTGTGTGTCGGTGCCCGAAGGTGTCGGGTTGGGGGTGGAATTGGACCCCGCCGCGATGGCACGTTGGGCCAAGCATTTTGAAGACAACGGCCCGATCCACCACTTTGAAGACCCCGCCAATCCGGGTCGCTTTCGGCGTTTACCATTGAATTAGGGACACATAAATGCGCAGCAACAAGGTTATTCATGTGGTTTCCTGCCATGCCGAGGGCGAGGTTGGTGATGTGATTACGGGCGGTGTGAAGCCCCCACCTGGCGACACGATATGGGCGCAGAGCCGTTATATCGCCGCCGATCAACGTCTGCGCAATTTCGTATTGAACGAGCCGCGCGGCGGGGTGTTTCGCCATGTGAACCTATTGGTGCCGCCCAAACATCCAGAGGCGGATGCAGCGTTCATCATCATGGAGCCAGAGGACACGCCGCCGATGTCCGGCTCTAACTCGATCTGTGTGGCAACGGTGTTGCTGGACAGCGGCATCATAGAAATGGTCGAGCCTGTGACCCATATGGTGCTGGAAGCGCCGGGCGGGTTGGTGCGTGTTCGCGCTGATTGCAAAGATGGCAAGGCCAAGCGGATCACGGTGCAAAATGTGCCGTCATTTGCGGCACAATTAGACGTGTCGTTACTGGTCGACGGGTTGGGCAGCCTGACGGTCGACACGGCCTTTGGAGGCGACAGTTTTGTGATTGTGGACGCCACCGCGCTTGGGTTTCAGATCGTGCCGGATGAGGCAGCTGAAATGGCCAGCACGGGGGTTCGGATTATTGAGGCGGCCAATCAACAGCTTGGTTTTCACCACCCCGACAACCCTGACTGGAAACACATCTCGTTTTGCCTGTTCGCGGGGCCGCTTGGCAAGGACGCAGATGGTTTCACGGCACGATCCGCTGTGACAATCCAGCCGGGCAAGATTGATCGCTCGCCAACTGGAACCGCCCTATCTGCCCGCATGGCCGTGATGGCGGCGCGTGGAGAAATGGAGGTTGGTCAGGTCCTGACCGCGACCTCGATCATCGAATCACAATTTACGGGGCGGATTGCCAAAACGTGCAAGGTTGGCGGTCAGCCCGCGATCATCCCCGAAATATCGGGGCGTGGCTGGATCACTGGCACCCACCAACACATGCTGGACCCAGATGATCCATGGCCCGAAGGTTACCGTGTGAATGACACTTGGGGACAGGCGATCAAGTAACCCTTAGGTGTTGATGACAGCGCCCGACATGCGGCGCATTTCGGCGTCTGTTGGCGGCTCCCAAATGCTCTCGATAAAATCGAACATCTCGCGGGTGACTTCGAATTGAAAGGTTTCAGCCTGCTCACGGTTGCGTTGTTGCACGCGGGTCCAGCGAATGTCAGAGGGCACGTCGACGAAATGCAGTTGCACGGAATATCCCATTTCCTCGGCCCAATCGGCAAAGGTCGCGCGCTCAGTCGCATTGGTAAACCCGCAGTCAAACACCGCGGGCACGTCGATTTCACATAGCTGTTCAGCCATTGATCGCATCTGAGCGCAGTTGCGCTGCACGCGTTCAAAGAACCACTCAAACCGCAGCTCATCAGGTCTGTCGTCATTGTGCAGTTGCTGCATCCATTCATCAATGGAAAACCGAACCCCGCGGATGTCCGTCGCCAAACCCACGCTGTAGGTTGTTTTGCCCGCACCCGTGGCCCCGCAGATGAGGTGGATGCGAGCGGTATTTCCCAACTGTTTAGTCCAACAATCCGGCGCGGATCATGGCAGCGTCGACCTTGGCTTTGGTCGCCTCGGTCAGCGGCACCAGCGGCAAGCGTACTTCTTCTGAGCACAGGCCCAATTTTGAAAGCGCATATTTCACCCCGACCAGGCCCGGTTCTGTAAAGATCGCTTGGTGCAGCGGCATCAAGCGGTCCTGATATTGCAGCGCCGTGGCGTAATCACCGGCAAGCATAGCCGCCTGAAATTCGCTGCACAGGCGCGGTGCAACATTGGCCGTCACCGAAATGCAGCCAATGCCGCCGTGAGCGTTAAAGCCCAGCGCAGAGGCGTCTTCGGCTGAGAACTGGATGAAATCCGGCCCACAGAATTCGCGTTGTTCGGACACCCGCACCATATCGGCGGTGGCGTCTTTGACCCCGACGATGCGCGGTAGTTTGGCCAGTTCTGCCATGGTTTCAGTCGTCATATCCACGGCGGAGCGGGCCGGAATATTGTAGATGAAAATTGGCAGATCGTGCTTGTCATGCAGGGCGGTGAAATGCGCGATCATACCAGCCTGCGTCGGGCGGTTATAATAGGGCGTCACCACCAGCGCGGCATCGGCACCGATCTTTTGGGCGAACGCCATGTAGCGCTCGGCCTCAGTGGTGTTGTTAGAGCCGGCACCGGCGATCACCGGCACCCGGCCCGCCGCAGCTTTGACGACGATCTCAATGACCTGTTCGTGCTCAGCGTGGGACACGGTGGGGCTTTCGCCGGTTGTGCCCATCGGCACCAATCCGTTGCTGCCTTGTTCAATGTGCCATTCAACCAAATGTTTGAGCGCATCAATGTCCAGTTTGCCGTTTTTGAACGGCGTAACCAGTGCGGGGAAAGACCCTTTGAACATGATACGACTCCTTAAGTTTATTTGATTTAGGATGACCTGTGATAAACGAGTCACCCGAGGCTTGAGCGGCGGAAACTAGCCGCTGTTTGAGGGATTGCCAAGATTGTGTGTTGTTGACAGCGCCCAACTGATTAAACTTTGTGGTAACATTGCCCCAAATTCAAAGGATTTCTGCCTATTATGCGCTTTGCTCTCCTTATTCTCGCCGCCACTATGATGTTTGCGGCACCTTTAGTGGCGCAAGAACGGCCTGCGGCGGTGGGTTTGGAGGCTGCATTTGTGTCCATATCCGAGGCCGATTGGCCCAAAGCACGGCAGCACGCCGCGCCGACAGGGCAAACGGGTCAAGACATCGTCGAATGGGTTCGGCTCAGCGCTGGCGGTGGCACGCTTGATGATTATCTTGCGTTTATCGCGGATCACGCAGATTGGCCGGGGTTGGCGCAGGTCAGCCGAAAGGGTGAAGCTGCGATTTCGGCTGCGACCGCACCTGACAAGGTCATTGCCTATTTCGAAGGTCAATTTCCCGACAGCGGGCATGGTGTTTTGCAACTGGCTCGTGCCTACGCCGCTGGCGATAGTGCTGGTGACGCGGCGGCGGCTATCGTGTTGTCGTGGCGTACATTCGCGCTGACCAAGTTAGAACACAACGCGTTTTTGGCTGGCTACAAAGACTTGTTGGCACCGCATCATTTGGCACGGCTGGACATGCTGTTGTGGCGGGGGCGGTTTGGTGATGCGCGCCGGATGTATCCACTGGTCAGTGAAGACTGGCAGGCCCTGTCCGAGGCTCGGATCGCGCTGCGGCGCAAGGCTGGCAATGTCGACACCTTGATCAAAGCCGTGCCAAAGGCGCTGCAAGCCGACCCTGGGCTGGCCTATGAGCGGTTCTTGTGGCGGGCGAAAAAAGGGCATGCGGCGGGGGCGATTGAGTTGTTGCTGGAGCGCAGCGGATCGGCACAAACATTGGGTGAGCCGGAGCATTGGGCCAACCGGAGGCGACAGCTGGCGCGTCAATTGATGCGCGAAGGCGATGGGGTCACGGCCTACCGCGTTGCCGCCTCGCACCATCTTTCCGAGGGCTCGAATTTTGCCGACCTTGAATGGTTGTCAGGCTATCTGGCGTTGCGCTATTTGAATGCGCCCAAAATTGCGCTGGCCCATTTTCAGAGCTTTCGGGTGGCGGTTAAAAGCCCGATCAGCCTAGGGCGTGCCGGATATTGGGAAGGCCGCGCCTATGAGGCCATGGGCGACACGGGATCTGCGCAGGCGTCCTATGCGTTTGGGGCTGAATACCAGACCAGTTTTTACGGTCTGTTGGCCGCTGAAAAGGCTGGCTTTAGCATGGACGCGGCCCTGACAGGGTCCGAGGCGTTTCCAGATTGGAAAGCGGCGATGTTTATGTCGTCAAAGGTTCTAGAAGCGGCGTTGCTGTTGCTGAACGCTGACCAAAAAGCACTTTCCAAGCGGTTCTTTCTAAAGCTCGCTGAGGGGCTAAACCGTACCGAATTGGGCCAATTGACGGATTTAACCCTGTCCTTGAATGAGCCGCATATTGCGTTGATGATCGCCAAGCAAGCGGCGCGGCGCGGCTTGGTTTTGCCCCGCGCCTATTACCCGCTGCATGATTTGGCGCGGGAAGAATTGCCCGTGAACACCGAGCTGGCCTTGGCGATTGCGCGGCGCGAAAGCGAGTTTAATCCCGGCGTGGAAAGCGGTGTTGGGGCCAAAGGGTTGATGCAATTGATGCCCCGCACTGCGCAGTCTGTCGCTGAGGAATTGGAGGTCGAGTTCAAGGTCGAGCGGTTGTTGACGGATTGGCGCTACAACGCCCGTCTTGGCAGCACCTATCTGGCGCGCTTACAAGACGCTTTTGGCGCGTCCCCCATCCTGATTTCGGTGGGCTATAATGCTGGCCCCAGTCGAGCGCGCTCCTGGATCACAGCCTTTGGTGATCCACGGTCTGCCGGTGTGGATGTGGTGGATTGGATAGAACATATCCCGTTTCGTGAAACCCGAAACTATGTGATGCGGGTCGCTGAATCTCTACCAGTATACCGCGCACGTCTGTCGGGCAAAACCCCGCCACTGTCCCTGTCGTCAGAGTTACGGCAAGGGGGATAAACGCAGGCTTTAGCCCGCAGCTTTCATATCCTTGATCAAGGCATCCAAATTGCCTTTGCGCCGATCCAGCATCGAGCCGATTTCGGTGCGTTCGGTCAACAGCAGGCTGATGCCCTCAATGAACATGTTGTAAAACAAAACCTTGCCGGTTTTATCCGACACAAAGAACGTCACATCAAACGGCGCTTGGCCCTTTAGATGCGCAATGGTTTTCACTTCGACATGGTTTTTCACCGTCTTGCTGCTTTTCACCAAAAGTTTGCCGCCAATGAAGGCGCGGAATTGCTTGCCGTATTTGCGGGCAATGTAACCTTGGAAATTCTTGGCAAAGGCGCGTTTTTGGCTCGCTGTGGCGCGACGTCCTTCGACACCCAACGCATAACTGGCCAAATAATTGACGTCGGAATATTTGAGAAAAATCTTCTCAAAGTCTTTGATCATACGCGCCTCAGGTTTCCCTGATGCAATCACTTTGTTGATCGCGGCCACAACCTTATCAACGTGGCTTGAGCCCTGATCAGTGCTTAGTGCCAAGGCCGGAGATGCGAATGGGGAAATTGCTAAAGTCGCACCACCGCCAAGCAGGACATTGCGGCGGCTCAGTTTAATCTGCGTAATAATCGTCATAACCATCGTCTCCTTGGTCTTCGTTTGTCTGTTCTTGCCCCAGTTGGAACCGGCGGCTTTGTAGATACAGCAGGCGGGCTTGGGCGTAGCTGTCGGCACTATCATACAAGATTGCATCAACCGTGCTGGAATATGTGTAGCGATCACCAAGTTTTGATAGGCCTTTGGCAACAGGACCCATAAATTTTTCTGGCGAAGGCGCACCAAAGGTCAACGGGTTGGTGAACACGTCAACAACCATGCCCACGGTGTCGCGCTGGGTTGAAGGGCCAATAAATGGCAATTCGACATATTCGCCCTCGCCGACACCCCAAACATGCAGGGTTTCGCCAAAGTCACTGCTGTCTTCATACAGCTCAATGGACGACGATGGATCGAAAACCCCGCCAAGGCCGATGGTGGTGTTGATCACAAAACGCCAAGAGTTTTTGACAGCGCCGTCAATGTTCAATTGCAACAGGTTGTTCACAATGACGCCGGGCAGGTTCAGGTTCGAAGCAAAATTGCCAACCCCTTGGCGCACAGGCGCTGGCAGAACCGAGCCATAAGCCCCTGCGGCAGGGCGGATCAGAGCGGTATCAACCTTGCGATTGGCCTCATGGGTGCGGCGGTTGCTGGCCTCATGCGGGTCATTAATGGCCTTGGGTGCGGGTGCGGTGCAGGCCTGCAAAAAGACAAGCATCACCACAGCCAAAACTGACCGCGCTTTCAAATTTTGTATGCTTTTCAAAACTAACAATGGTAATCTCAACTGCTTATTCGTAGTTACGTACTACATAGGTATTGGAACGGTAATGGCCATCTTTGAATGAAGGCTAGCTTTAAGCCTGTGATAGATAGGACACAAGTATTTCTTGCATCGACTGATTTCCGCGAAGATGCAGCATGCGCGAATTGATTGGGCGAAGCAGAATGCAACACAGAGAACGTGGTAACGGGTTGGACGAACTCAGAGCAGCGCGGCGTAAAAATCGTGGGCTGTTTTGGGCGGTCGGCATTTTCAGCGTTTTTGTCAATCTGCTGATGCTCACTGGCCCGCTTTATATGCTGCAGATCTATGATCGGGTGATTGGCAGCGGGTCCAAAGAAACCCTGTTGGCGCTGTCGGTTTTGGTGGCCTTCCTGTTTGCGATGATGGGCTTTTTGGATTACGCACGTGGCCGGATTTTGGCACGGGTCGGGGCACGGTTTCAATCGGGTTTGGACCAGCGGGTATTTTCGGCGGTATTGCGGGCCAATGCACGTGGACAGGGGTCAGAGGCCACCAACAGTGGATTGCGCGATCTCGAATCGGTGCAACGATTGCTGACCTCGCCTGTGCTGACGGCAATCTTTGACATACCCTGGACCCCCGTGTTTTTAGGCGGCATTTTTCTGTTTCACCCATGGCTTGGGTATTTGGCCATATCGGGGGGCAGCTTTTTGATCCTGATCACGGTGTTAAACCAATGGCTGACCCGCACGCCGGTGTTGGATGCAAACAGGTCAACACATGCGGCCAACCAGATGGCTGAACAATTGCGTACCGAGTCTGAGTTGGTGCAAAGTTTGGGCATGCAAGGCGCGGTTTTTGGCCGCTGGAATGCCGCCCGTGAAAAGGCATTGGTGGCGAGCATCGGCGCGTCGGACGGTTCTGGCAAGTTCACCATTTTGACCAAAACGTTCCGGATGTTCCTGCAATCCGCGATGCTGGGCCTTGGCGCCTATCTGGTTTTGCAAAACGAATTGTCGGCAGGCGCAATGATCGCCGGTTCAATCTTGATGGGCCGCGCGCTGGCTCCGATCGAGCAGTCAATCGGACAGTGGGCCTTGGTGCAGGCCGCGTCCAAAGGTTGGAGCAATCTGGTTGATTTGCTCAGCAACGTGCCGGTCGAGGTCGAGCGCACTGCCCTTCCAAAACCCAAAGCAATTCTGGTCGCCAATCAAGTGACCGTCGTGCCACCGGGCCAGCAACAGGCCTCTTTGCGGATGGCCAGCTTTACCCTGAAACCCGGCCAAGCGCTGGGGGTTATTGGCTCGTCCGGGGCGGGGAAATCCACGCTTGCGCGTGCCGTTACTGGTGTTTGGCGGGCGGCGGGTGGCAAAATCCGGCTGGATGGGGCGGCGCTGGATCAATATGATCCTGACGTTCTTGGGCAATACATTGGCTACTTGCCGCAGCGGGTGCAGTTGTTTGACGGCACCATTGCCGAAAACATCGCGCGCATGTCGATGCAACCCGACGATGCGGCCATCGTCAAGGCCGCCAAAAAGGCCGCTGCCCACGAAATGATACTGGGCTTTCCAGAAGGGTATGACACCCGCGTGACGGCCAACGGTGGGCGGCTTTCAGGGGGGCAATTGCAGCGCATTGGGCTGGCGCGCGCGATGTATGGTGACCCTGTGATTTTGGTGTTGGACGAGCCAAATTCGAACCTTGATAATGTCGGCTCGCAAGCCCTGAACATGGCCATTCGGCAGATGAAATCTGATGGGGGTGCGGTGATGATTATGGCGCACCGTCCCGCGGCCATTCAGGAATGTGAGCTGTTGATCGTGCTTGAGGGCGGGGCCGTGAAGGCCTTTGGGCCAAAGGACGATGTGCTGCGTGAGATGGTTAAAAACCACGAAGAGATCAGCAAAACCACCACGAAAGGGAGCGTCACATGAGCACCAAATCTGTAAACGGTTGGTCCGCTCGTGCACCTCTGACGGTGGGTTTCTTGGCCATTTTGATTTTGATCGGCGGGTTTGGCACATGGTCAGTTGTGGCCAATATTTCCGGCGCCGTGATCGCGCCCGGCCAAATCGAAGTCGCACAAAACCGGCAAGTGGTGCAACATCCCGATGGCGGCGTCATTTCTGAAATCCTCGTGCAGGACGGTGATATGGTCGAAACCGATGATATTTTGCTGCGGCTTGATGCCGACAACCTGACTTCAGAACTTGTGGTTGTTGAGGGGCAATTGTTTGAAATTGTCGCGCGACGCGGCAGGCTTGAGGCCGAGCGCGATGGCAGCGAAAGCATCACTTATGATCCTGAATTGATGAAAGCGGCGCAAGCAGATTCAGCCAGCGCAGAGACCTTGATGCAAGGGCAAAAACGCCTGTTTGTGGCACGTCTGGATTCGCTGGACCAAGAAGTCGCGCAAATGCAAAAGCGCCGCGCCCAGATAGCCGATCAGATCGTTGGAATAACCGCGCAGCAAACCGCATTGGTCACTCAGTTGGAGCTGATCACACAGGAACTTGTCAGCCAGCAAACCTTGCTGGATCGTGGCCTTGCGCAAGTGTCGCGCGTGTTGAGCCTGCAACGCGAAGAGGCCCGTTTACGCGGCGTCATGGGAGAGCTGGCCGCCAGCAAAGCCCAAGCCGAGGGCAAAATCACCGAGATCGAAATCGAGGTTCTCAAGTTCGGCACCAAGCGCCGTGAAGAGGCGATTAGTCGCCTGCGCGATCTGCAATTTCGCGAGTTGGAGTTGCAAGAACAACGCCGCGCTTTGACCGATAAACTGTCACGCCTCGACATTCGCGCACCGCTGTCCGGCATCGTCTATGCGATGCAGTTTTTCGCGCCGCGTTCCGTGGTCCGGCCGGCTGATCCGGTGCTCTATCTGGTGCCTCAAGATCGCGCATTGGTGATTGCGGCCAAGGTGCAACCAAACAACATTGACCAGATATTTATCGGCCAAGAAGTGACGCTGCGCTTTCCGGCATTTGATGCGCGCACCACCCCCGAACTAAAGGGCCGCGTGACGAAAATATCCGCCGATGCCTTTACGGACGAGCGCACGCAAGCCAGTTTTTATCGTTCGGAAATGGCCTTGCTTGAGGGCGAGATCGACAAGTTACCCGAGGATGCGAATTTGATCCCTGGTATGCCCGTGCAGGCCTTTATCCGGACCAATGACCGCACGCCGCTGGCCTATTTGGTCAAACCGTTGTCCGACTATTTTGCCAAGGCATTTCGCGAAAAATAAATTAGTTGTTTTCCTGCCCGGCAATCACAGTTAGCGTTCCCCAAAAGCATCCAAAGGAGTTTTCCAGATGAGCAATGCAATCGAAGCCCGCCTGACCGAATTGGGCATCACTCTGCCCGACGCCCCCGCCCCTGCCGCCAATTATGTGCCCTATGTGATTGCGGGTGATCTGGTCTATGTGTCTGGCCAAATCTCAAACGGCCCTGGCGGTTTGATCATCGGCAAACTGGGTGAAAACATGGATGTAGACACCGGTGCCGCCGCCGCCAAAACCTGCGCATTAGGCCTGATTGCACAGCTAAAAGCCGCCTGTGATGGTGATTTGACGCGCCTTGTTCGAGTGGTCAAACTGGGTGGCTTTGTGAACTCCACACCCGATTTCACAGATCAGCCCAAGGTCATCAACGGGGCGTCTGATTTTCTGGTTGAACTGCTGGGCGATGCCGGCCGCCATGCCCGCGCCGCTGTCAGTGCCGTCGCCCTGCCCTTAGGCGTTGCGGTTGAGATCGAAGGCATCTTTCAGATCAAATGACCATGCTTGCTGACAGTTTCCTAACCCAGCCGATTGCGCACCGTGGTTATCACGATGCGGGGTCCGGCATCATTGAAAATTCGCGTGCGGCTTTTGTCGCCGCGATTGATGCGGGCTATGCAATCGAGCTGGATGTGCAACTTTCGGCGGACGGTCACGCCATGGTCTTTCATGATTACGAAATGTCACGGCTGACAGATCAATCCGGCGCGATCCGCACCCGCACCCGTGATGAGCTGATCCAAATCGGCCTCAAAGGTTGTGACGAGTTGATCCCGACATTGCCCGAAGTTTTGGCACTCATTGCCGGCCGTGTTCCGGTGTTGATCGAGACCAAAGACCAAGACGGCGCGATGGGACCCGACGTAGGTCCGCTGGAGCAATCGGTTGCTGCTGCACTCACAGACTACGAAGGTCCCGTGGCGGTGATGAGTTTCAATCCGCACTCGGTTGTGGCGCTGGCCGAATTTGCACCAGACGTGGCACGTGGAATTGTCACCAGTCAATTCGCGGCTGAACATTGGCAACTGTTGAACGAAGCAACCCGTAGCCGCCTGCGAAAAATCGCGGACTATGAGCGCGCTGGCGCAAATTTTGTCAGTCACCGCTTTGATGATCTGTCCAATCCACGCATTGCCGAATTAAAAGCCGCTGGTGCGCATATCCTGTGCTGGACCATTCGCACTTTTCAGGACGAGATTGCCGCACGTGAAATTGCCGAAAACGTGACGTTTGAGGGTTATGCCGCCGTGGCGCCCTCTTGACCCAACAGCCATAAGCGCCACACTCACCCTATGTCCGATCAGATCGAAATTCGCATCTTACCCAACCTTGCCGACATCCCTTGCGATGAATGGGATGCCTGTGCCTGCCCTGAAACGGGTCGTCCGATTGATCCTTTCACCACACACAGGTTTTTGACGGCACTTGAGGCCAGCGGCTCGGTTGGTTCAGGCACCGGCTGGATGCCGCGTCACATAACGGCCTATGCGAATGATCAGTTGATCGCCGCCGCCCCCGCCTATGCCAAATCCCATTCCCAAGGTGAATATGTGTTCGATCATAGCTGGGCAGATGCTTACGGGCGGGCGGGTGGGCGGTACTACCCAAAACTGCAAATCACCGTGCCTTTTACCCCGGCCACTGGGCGGCGTTTTTTGACCCGTTCGGGGTTTGAAGATGTGGGGCGATCAGCTTTGGCGCAGGGGGCCGTGCAACTGGCCGCCGAGAACCAGTTGTCGTCCCTGCACATCACGTTTTGCACGGCTGAAGAGGCCGAGTTTGGCACGCGAATCGGGCTGATGCACCGACTTGGGCAACAGTTTCACTGGGTCAATGAGGGTTACAAAACCTTTGACGATTTTCTGGTCTCGCTGTCGTCACGCAAACGCAAAAACCTACGCCGTGAACGTGCCCAAGCCCAAGACTTTGGCGGCACCATCCACACGCTAACGGGCGATCAGATCACCGCGGATCACCTCGCAGCTTTTTGGCATTTTTACCAAGACACAGGTGAGCGCAAATGGGGAACGCCCTATTTGACGCGCGCATTTTTCGACATTGCACATGATACTTTGCGCGATGACATGCTGTTGGTGATGGCCGAACGGGACGGAAAATGGGTCGCTGGTGCATTGAATTTCATCGGGGCCGATACTTTGTTTGGGCGGTATTGGGGCTGTGTCGAGGACCATCCCGCGCTGCATTTTGAGGTCTGTTATTACCGTGCCATCGACTATGCAATCACGCATGGCATTGGACGGGTCGAAGCCGGCGCACAGGGTGGTCACAAACTGGCACGAGGCTATATGCCCGTCACCACCCATTCGTTGCACTGGATTGGTGACGAGGGGTTTCGAGGCGCAGTCGCCGAATTTTTGCAGCATGAACGCGCGGCCATTGACGAGGACATTGAAGTGATGACCTCTTATGGGCCGTTCAAACGGGGATAGTTGGCTGCTTTCTCAATTGCATTTCGTGCCTTTATCACGGTAAGTTCTAGGCAACATTTACATATCGGAAAACACCCTATGCCCCATATTATTGTCATCGGAGCTGGTCAGGCTGGCGCCTCGCTCACTGCCAAATTGCGCAACCTTGGATATGAGGGCGATATCACCCTGATTGGTGAGGAACCAGCGCTGCCCTACCAAAGGCCGCCGTTGTCCAAAGGCTATTTGCTGGGCGATATGACACGCGAACGGTTGTTCCTGCGGCCCGAAGAATTCTATGAAAAACAAAACATCACTGTTCGGTTGGATACCAAAGTCACGTCGGTTGATCCGGTGGCAAAAACCGTGACTCTTGGCGATGATGTGCTTGCTTATGACGACCTTGCGTTGACCACTGGCTCCACGCCTCATCACCTGCCAGCCGCCATTGGCGGGACGTTGCAGGGGGTGCATGTTGTGCGCACGCTTGCCGATATTGACGCGATGGAGCCTGAGTTTGTTGCTGGCAAGAACGTGTTGATCGTTGGCGGTGGTTACATCGGTCTCGAGGCCGCGGCGGTTGCAGCCAAGCTGGAGCTGAACGTGACTTTGGTGGAAATGGCTGACCGGATTTTGCAGCGGGTTGCGGCGCCTGAAACCTCGGATTATTTCCGCGCGTTGCATGGCGGGCATGGTGTGAACATCGTTGAAGGTGTTGGGTTGGATCATCTGTCGGGGGACGGCCGTGTGCGCGAGGCAACCCTGACCAACGGCGATGTGCTGCCGGTAGATTTTGTCATCACGGGTGTTGGCATTAAACCGACGACTGAACTGGCCGAAACGATTGGCGTCGCGATCGACAATGGGGTCAAAACCGACGCCCAAGGCCGCACGTCTGTATCGAATGTATGGGCGGCGGGGGATTGTGCGTCGTTCCCTTATGCGGGGGATCGCATCCGCTTGGAAAGCGTGCCAAACGCGATTGAACAGGCCGAAGTGGTGGCTGAAAACATGCTGGGGGCGGGCAAGGACTACGGTGCCAAGCCGTGGTTTTGGTCAGATCAATATGATGTGAAACTTCAGATCGCTGGGCTGAACACTGGCTATGACAATGTGGTCACGCGAGCTGGTGACAAAGACGGTGCGCAGTCGCATTGGTATTATCAGGGCGACAAGCTGTTGGCGGTTGATGCGATGAATGATGCCCGCGCCTATATGATTGGCAAGCGGTTGATCGAGGCCGGAAAATCGCCTGCGGCTGACGTGGTTTCGTCACCTGACACGGATTTAAAAGCCCTGCTGAAATGAGGATCATCGCCGGTTCGCATCGCGGTCTGACGCTGGCCACGGTTGGCGATGGCGACGCGGCGGCGCATCTACGGCCCACGTCGGATCGGGTCCGCGAAAGCCTGTTTAGCGTGTTGATGGGCGGGGCTTATGGAAACCCGATTGCGGGTGCGCATGTGTTGGATTTGTTTGCGGGCACGGGGGCGCTTGGGCTTGAAGCTCTGTCGCGCGGCGCGGCGCATGCGAGCTTTGTGGACGATGGACGCAAGGCGCAATCCTTGATCCGCGAGAACATAAAATTAACGCGGCGCGATGGGGCCACGACGGCCCTGCTGCGCTTTGATGTCAACAAACTGCCGCCCAACAAAGGCGCGGCGTGTTCATTGGGGTTCATGGACCCGCCCTATGACAAAGGGCTGGGTGAAGTGGCGCTTAAGGCCGCCTGTGATGGGGGTTGGTTGACCGAGGACGCGCTGATCGTCTGGGAAGAAAGCTCCCCACAACACGCGCCCGATGGTTACACGTTGCACGATCAGCGCAAGTATGGCGACACTTGGATCTCGATATTGGAGGTCAACAATTGACTCAGCCAAAGCTCATTATGTTCGATTGCGACGGCGTTCTGGTCGATAGCGAACCGCTGATGAATTCCTCTCTTTTGCAAGAGCTGTCTTCGTATGGATTGAACCTCACACAGGCCGATTGCGAAGCGCATTTTTTTGGCGGGACAATACAAAAAGTTGCAACAACAGCCCGCGGAATGGGCGCTGATTTACCAAAAGAATGGACCACAGGTTTCTACACCCGCTTTTTCGCGCGCCTGAAACAAACTGGGGTGCCGTTGGTGAACGGGGTTCTAGAAGTTCTTGACCTTATCGAAGCTGCAGGGATTCCATACTGCGTCGTGTCAAACGGTTCGGACGAAAAGATGGAAATCACTTTGGGGCAAACTGCACTTTGGGACAGATTTCACAACGCTGTGTTTTCAGCACATACCTATGGTGTGGCCAAGCCTGATCCTGAATTGTTATTGATTGCAGCCCAAAAGTTCGGCGTTGCGCCTATCGATTGTATATTTGTGGATGACAGCCCATCCGGCTGCATGGGCGCGGCCAATGCTGGGATACCTTGTATTGGATTTGCGGAACGCAGCGATGAGGAAACACTCGCCGCGACTGGCGCAACGGTGATCAGGTCAATGGCTGAACTACCGCCGCTCCTTGGAGTATAGGCGTTTATTCCTATACTATCCGTAAGTGGGGTGGAATTTGCCCTGTGGTGACAGGGTGAAAATCTCGCAACCCTTCGCCGTCACCCCGATGGAATGCTCGAACTGCGCTGACAGGGATTTGTCGCGGGTTACGGCGGTCCAGTCGTCGGCCAGAACTTTGGTTTCGGGGCGGCCCAGATTGACCATGGGTTCGATGGTAAAGATCATGCCTTCTTCTAACATCGGTCCAGTTCCGGCGCGGCCGTAGTGCAAAACATTGGGCGGGGCGTGGAACACGCGGCCCAGACCGTGGCCGCAGAAATCGCGGACCACCGACATGCGTTGGGCCTCGACATAGGTTTGGATCGCGTGGCCGATATCACCAAAGGTGTTGCCCGGCTTCACGGCGTCGATACCCAACATCAGCGCATCATGGGTGACCTCGATCAGGCGTTCAGCCTTGCGACCCAATTTGCCCGCGACATACATGCGGCTGGTGTCGCCAAACCAGCCATCGACGATCACGGTGACGTCGATATTGATGATGTCGCCGTCCTTGAGCCGTTTGTCGCCCGGGATGCCGTGGCAGACCACATGGTTCACAGAGATGCAGCTGGCGTGTTTATAGCCCTTATAGCCGATGGTGGCTGAAACCGCCCCCGCCGAAGTGACGCGGTCGGTGATGTATTGGTCCAGATCATGGGTCGAGACACCTGGTACCACCAATGGCGCGACCTCGTCCAAAATCTCGGCGGCCAATTTACCGGCTGCAAACATACCGTCAAAATCTGACGCTGGATAAATTCTGATACCGTCTTTGGTCACGCGACCTTTGCCATCTGTCAAAGCAATTCTCCTAGCTGTTGCCGTCTAGATAATGCAGCTAAACGCAAACATCCATAGCTTGGTCAAGCCAAACACCGTCAGGTGTGATTTTGGTGCCGATGCAGAGCACTTCGACGCCCGCATTCGTTGCCGTTTTATAGGCCGCCGCGTAGGCAGGATCGATGTCATTGGCCAGTGTGAAACGGTCGCAATCTGTGCGTTGCACCAGATAGAGCATCACGGCGCGATGTCCTTGGGCGACCATTTGGGTCAGCTCGGCGAGGTGTTTGGTGCCGCGCGCGGTGACGCTGTCGGGGAACTCGGCCAACCCTTGTTGTCGCATCAGGGTGACGCTTTTAACCTCGACATAGGCATCGGGCAGTTCCGCGCCTTGCAGCAGGAAATCAATCCGGCTGGCCTCGCCGTATTTAACTTCGGGGCGCACGGTTTTATATAAAGCGAGTGGCTCCACCTCGCCCGCCTCAAGGGCGGCACGCACGGCGCGGTTGGGCACGGCAGTGTCCACGCCGATCATGTGGCCGTCGGGCAGTTCGGCCAAGCGCCAGCCGTACTTCAGCTTTTTCTTGGGGTCATCATTGGGTTCCAGCCAGACCTTTAGGCCTTCGTTCTTCATGCCCAGCATCGAACCTGGGTTGGGGCAATGGGCCACCACCTCGCGACCATCCGCCAGCCGCACGTCGGCCAAAAACCGTTTATAACGGCGGATCAGGGTGGCGGGGATCAGGGGGGTTTGAAAGCGCATGCAAGGAGGGTTATATCGGATGGGGTAAGCCCGACAAGGCCCGACAAGGAATTTGATATGATAAACCCAACTGCCGCCATGCTGGTGATCGGCGACGAGATACTGTCGGGCCGCACCCAAGACACCAACACGCACCATATCGCGGGCGAGTTGACCGCGCATGGGATTGATCTGCTAGAAGTCCGCGTGGTGCCAGATGACACCGGCGCGATCATCGCTGCTGTGCAAAAACTGTCGAATGTTCACACCCATCTGTTCACCTCCGGCGGCATCGGGCCGACCCATGACGATATCACCGCTGATGCCGTCGCGGCGGCGTTTGGCGTGTCTATCGGTGTGCGTGCAGATGCGCGTGCCTTGTTGGAGGCGCATTACGCCACCACGGGTGCCGAAATAAATGAGGCCCGATTGCGGATGGCACGCATCCCTGATGGGGCCGACCTGATTGAAAATCCAATTTCGGCCGCACCCGGATTTAGCTTGAAAAATGTGCATGTGATGGCGGGGGTTCCGATGATATTCAAGGCCATGGTTGCGTCGTTGCTGCCGAGCCTGTCGGGTGGAAAACCACTGCTGAGCCAGTCCCTGCGCCTGATGCAAGGTGAGGGTGTTATTGCCAAGCCGTTGGGGGATTTGGCTGCGCGGTTTCCCGAGTTGTCATTTGGCTCTTACCCGTTTTATACAGACGGCACATATGGCACCAATGTCGTCGGGCGTGGCCAAGACGCTGCGATGCTGGAGACGGCGATGGCCGAACTTGCCGACATCTTTCCAACGAGGCGCTAATGATCCCGCTGCAAACGCTCTATCAGACCATTGACGCCACATGGCCCGCTGCCGAGTTTCAGACCATCGGCAATTGGACCATCCGCAAAGGCGCTGGCGGCGGGCAGCGCGTTTCTTCGGCCACCGCCCTCGGGCCGGTCAATTCCAATGACATCGAAGTCGCAGAGGCCGCGCTGGCGGCTTTGGGGCAAAACGCTTTGTTCATGGTGCGCGCGGGCGAAGAGGCCTTGGATGGCCTGCTTGCGGACAAGGGGTATCGCATCAAAGACCCTGTGAACATTTACACTTGCCCGATTGAAAATCTAACACGGCTCGCGCCAGCGCGGATGGCCGGGTTTGCGATTTGGCCGCCCTTGGCGATCATCAGCGAAATCTGGACAGACCAAGGTATCGGCCCTGAGCGCCAAGCCGTGATGCACCGTGCGCAGGGGCCAAAGACCGCCATCCTTGCCCGCCAAAATGACCGCGTGGCTGGGGCTGCCTATGTTGCTGTCCACAATTCGGTGGCCATGTTACACGCGCTTGAGGTGGTTTTGGACCAGCGTCGGCAAGGTGTCGCCAACAACATTATGGGGGTGGCCGCGGTTTGGGCACAAAATAACGGCGCTACGGACTTTAGTGTCATATGTGTGGGCGAAAACACCGGGGCCAATGCGCTCTACGCTTCCCTGAATATGGAAAATGTGGGACACTATCATTATCGAATAAATGACCCAAAAAGGGCTACACAGGCATGACCAAAGATACCAAACGACCCATCGCACTCGATTTGCCCATGGTTGACCCATTGCCAGAACCCACGCAGAAATATTTCGACATCTGCGAGGACAAGCTGGGGATGATCCCGAATGTGTTGCAGGCCTATGCCTTTGACATCGAAAAGCTAAACACCTTCACGGCGCTTTATAACGACCTGATGTTGGGCGACAGCGGGATCACCAAACTGGAGCGCGAAATGATCGCTGTGGTGGTGTCGTCGATCAACAAATGTTTTTACTGTCTTGCGGCGCATGGAGCGGCTGTGCGTGAGTTGTCGAATGATCCGATACTGGGCGAAATGATGGTTATGAATTACCGCGCTGCCGAATTGGACGCACGCCAAAAGGCGATGCTGGATTTTGCCGCGAAGCTGACTGAGCGCTGCGACACGATTGAAGAAGTTGATCGCCAAGCCTTGCGGGATGTCGGGTTTAGCGACCGCGATATCTGGGACATTGGGTCGGTTGCGGCATTCTTTAACATGACAAACCGCGTTGCTTCGGCATCCGATATGCGGCCAAACGAGGCCTACCACTCAGCCCACCGATGAGAAAAATCGCCGCCATATTTGCCAGCGTTTTGACCATGGTTCTGCCGATGGCAGCCGCGTCTATGCAGTTGGATTTCCCAAGGAATGCATCGCTTGCGGGCGGGCAAACTGTCGGGCTGGGCAGTTATCAAATGCCGGTCGGCGCATGGGATGGCGCGCGGGTCGAAACGATCTTGGCTGAGGGGGAAGTGATCCAGCAGGCCTGGAAAAT
This sequence comes from Marinosulfonomonas sp., assembly GCA_033851955.1. Taxonomy (GTDB): domain Bacteria; phylum Pseudomonadota; class Alphaproteobacteria; order Rhodobacterales; family Rhodobacteraceae; genus Profundibacter. The sequence continues at coordinate 307,038 of JAWSVK010000009.1, read as the reverse complement.
CTCGGCGTCGGGCCTGACGTCTTTGCAGATACTTGATCCGCTGAAACTGCAACTGGCGGATGCTGGTTTTGAGCTGGTATTCGAGTGCGAAACCCAAGCCTGCGGCGGCTTTGATTTTCGGTTTGAAACCGATGTCATGCCGGAGCCAGTCATGCATGTTGATCTGGGTGATTTCAGATATTTGGCCGCAAAACGAATGGCGGACGGGCAACCAGAATACATCAGCCTTTTGGTCAGCCGCAGTCAGAATGCAGGCTACATCCAATTGACGCGGGTGGGTGAGCCGACCGAGACGGGCATACTGGTGACTTCGACTAAAAACCCAGCCTTAACGACAGTGGACGAGGCCGTGGAAGCTGTATCCGAACAGGATTTGCCGCTGGACCGTGCCTTGGACGAAACCGGATACTTTATCCTTGAAGATTTACGGTTCGAAACTGGATCATCTGATCTTGGGAGCGGTGATTTTAGCTCGCTTTCGGCGCTTGCGGATTACCTGAAGATAAACCCGACCCACACAGTGGCCGTTGTCGGGCATACCGATGCTGTGGGCTCCCTTGATGCCAACATCGCTCTGTCCAAAAAACGGGCCAATTCGGTGATGCAGCGGTTGGTGTCGGAACTGGGGGTTGATAAGACCCAAATTCGCGCCGAAGGGAACGGATTCTTGTCACCGCGTTCGTCAAATCAGACCGACGGCGGGCGGGCGCAAAACAGAAGGGTCGAAGTGATTGTCACCTCGACCCAATAGTTGGTTCATACGATCTGTCAGGCCGCGTTGATCACCAGGTATCAGGCCCTTTGCTGGCATAAGTTTGTGCCAAAAAATCGATAAAGGCACGTACTTTTGGCTGGGTAAAGCGGCCTGGAGGATAGACTGCATAGATGCCTTGGGTTTCGCCGGGCAGTTCTGGCATTGCTTCTTCGACCAAACCTTGTTCCATCGCTTCAGCATAAAGAAAGCTGGGCAGGTAGGCGATGCCGAGACCCGAGATTGCGGCATTCAACAGGGATTGCCCGTCATTGACCGAAAGCCAACCCGCGGTGCGCACTTGGCGTTTTTCACCGGATGGCGCTGTCAATTTCCAGACGCTGCCATTGGATTGGTTTGAATAGTGCAGCAGTTTATGTTCGTTCAAATCGTCAATCTTTTCGGGACGTCCGTATTTTTCAAAATATTCCGGCGAACCAACCATGCGTTTGGTGGTTTCGGTCAATTTTCGGGCCCGCAGGGTGCTGTCTTCCAGCTCGCCAATGCGCACGGCCAGATCAAAGCCTTCGGAAATCAGTTCAACAAAACGGTTGTTCAAAACCATGTTCACTGTGATGTCGGGAAATTCCTGCAAGAATTCGCCCAGCACTGGGGACAGGTGGTTCACGCCGAAATCGGTCGCGACAGATATGCGTAACAGGCCGGACGGAGCTGATTGCATTGATGTGACCAAGGCATCCGCCTCGCCTGCATCATTCAAAACACGGCGGGCACGGTCGTAATAGGCCAGACCAATTTCCGTCGGGCTAACACGTCGCGTTGTTCTATTCAGCAACCGCGCCCCCAAGCGCGCCTCGAGTGATGAGACGTGCTTTGATACGGCTGATTTGGAAATGCCCATTTTGCGTGCTGCGTCGGTGAAACCACCTTGATCAACAACAGTCGCAAAGGCCTCCATCTCAGTTAGTCTATCCATTTTTTAACCTGCTCTTTTTGTTTCGGATTGATGTTCTTATCGTTCCGAAATTGGGCAGAAATGGGGTGATGGCCGGACAATACTGCGGTATTTGCCCCTATCGTTCCCAATGTGGAAACAGGTAAAATTGGAATAAACCGGTTGGCTTTAAGTGGCTCAACCCTAAATTGCAGCTGCCAGTCGCGTGCCCTGATCGATCGCACGTTTTGCGTCAAGTTCACCTGCGACGTCAGCGCCGCCGATGACATGCGGTGTGATCCCGGTTGAAATCAACGCATCTGCCAGCCCGCGTTCAGGTATTTGTCCGGCGCATAAAACAACGGTGTCGACCTCGATCAATTGGGGGTTTTCACGGGCCTCGCCAAACGAAATATGCAATCCACGCGCGTCGATCCGTTCATAGTTAACGCCGGTCATGGTTTTCACGCCTTTCATCTTAAGGTCAGCGCGGTGGATCCAGCCCGTGGTTTTGCCCAGCCGTTTGCCGGCTTTTTCGGCTTTGCGTTGCAACAGATACGCGGCCCGCGCAGGTGCTTCGGGTTGCGGGCCTGCGGGCGCAATGCCGCCGCGCTCAATCTCGGGGTCTGACACGCCCCAGTTGCGCTTCCATGCTTCCAGATCTTCGCTCAGCGGCTCGGGTCCATGGGCCAAAAATTCGGCCACATCAAAACCGATGCCCCCTGCCCCGACAATCGCAACGCGTTTGCCAACCGGCGCTTTGTGACGCAGCACGTCGATGTAATCGAGCACGTTGTCGCCGTCTTGGCCGTCGATCTGTGGATCACGTGGCAATACGCCGGTGGCAATGATCACCTCGTCAAAACCGCTTAAGGCCGCTACATCAGCCTTTTGACCCAAGCGCAGATCTATGCCTGCGCGCGCCACCATGGTTGCGTACCAATCGACAAGGCCAAAGAACTCTTCTTTGCCCGGCACCTGTTTGGCCATGTTCAACTGGCCGCCCAATTTGTCGGCCGCATCAAACAGCGTCACAGAGTGGCCGCGCTCAGCGGCTGTAAGGGCGGCGGACAATCCTGCCGGACCGGCACCAACAACGGCAATGGATTTGGCCACGTCGGCCTTGCCGACCACCAGTTCGGTTTCATAACAGGCCCGTGGGTTCACCAGGCAGGATGATATTTTGCCAGAAAACGTGTGATCAAGACAGGCTTGGTTGCAGGCGATGCAGGGCGCGATTTCGTCGGCGCGGCCATCGGCGGCCTTGGCAACGAATTCGGCATCCGCCAAGAACGGGCGCGCCATGGAAACCATATCGGCGCAGCCATCCGCCAAAACGGATTCGGCCACGTCAGGCGTGTTGATGCGGTTTGAGGTGATCACCGGAATGCCCACCTTGCCCATCAGTTTTTTGGTCACCCAGCTAAAGGCACGGCGCGGCACCGAGGTGGCGATGGTGGGAATACGGGCCTCGTGCCAGCCGATGCCGGTGTTGATGATCGTGGCGCCTGCTTCTTCAACCTTTTGGGCCAGTTCGATCACTTCGTCAAAGGTCGAGCCATTGGGGATCAGGTCGATCATCGACAAGCGGTAGATTACGATGAAATCCGGGCCGACGGCTTTGCGTACACGTTTGACCACCTCGATGGGAAGGCGCATCCGGTTTTCATAGCTGCCGCCCCAACGGTCGGTGCGTTTGTTGGTGTGGGTGACCAAAAACTGGTTCAGGAAGTAGCCCTCCGAGCCCATCACCTCGACCCCGTCATAGCCAGCTATTTTTGCATTGGCGGCGGCTGTGGCGATGTCACTGATCTGCTTTTCGATCCCGTCTTCGTCCAACTCGATGGGTGGGAACGGCGAGATTGGCGATTTCACAGGGCTTGGGGCCACACATTCAGGCCCATAGGCATAGCGCCCTGCGTGCAAGATTTGCATGGCGATTTTGCCGCCGTTTTCATGCACGCGGTCGGTGATAATACGGTGGTTGGCGATGTCTTGGTCATTGAACAGGCCTGCCGCGCCCGGGAACACGCCACCTTCGCGGTTGGGTGCCATGCCACCTGTGACGATCAGCCCAACATCACCACGGGCGCGGGCGGCGTAAAACTCGGCGACGCGCGCCCAGTCTTTGGTCTCCTCAAGGCCGGTGTGCATCGAGCCCATAAGCACGCGGTTTTTCAGCGTGGTAAAGCCAAGATCAAGTGGGGCCAGCAGTTTGGGGAATTGGGTCATGATGCATCCTTGGTTAATCAAAACACGCCGCATCATAGCAATTTAAAATCGCTTGAACCAGAAACCTTCCTAAAGGTGAATGAAGTCTGGTGCTTTGTGTCTCACAATAAATGCAAAATGCGCTAGACACTGTGGCCTGTCATTATAAACGCCGCGTCACCGTTTTAAGTTGTTTCAACGCAGTGACGCCGAAACGCCTTTTTCAGCATGTCGAGTTCGGCGCGCAGCAGATCAATCTCGATACGGATGTCGTCGCTTAGGGCCTCGCCTGCGATGACGGCGAAACTGGTCAGTGTTTCACCGCTGCGTTGATCGGTGATCAAAAAGGTTTGCACCCCGTCCATGAGCGTTTCAACAGGCACTGGCACACGCACGGCCCAATAACCTTTGGTGCTGTCCTCGGTGATAGAAACGCCTTCAACCTGCTTGCCCAGATGGGTCACTTGAATTTCAGGTTGGAAATTTCTGTCGGCGTCCGGCGCGATAAGAACACCTTCCCAAACGCCCTCAAACAGACGTGTCGCGGTTAATGTCAGGTTGCTCATATCGGTTCTTTCTTACGGCAGGGTTCGTTATAATTCGGCGCGAGGACGGCGACTAAAGGTGATGTCGCGCAAAATGACTTGGTTCATTTGCGGGCCTTCAAAAATCAAATCGATCCAGATCCGTTCAACCCGTTTTTCATTCAGTTTTGTATAGGCCAGATCAAATTCCACCATCACCTCGTCCTCGTGCAGCGGCAGTTCGCGAACGATTTGTTCGGTGTTGGGGCCGTGTTTGATGTTTAGACGTGCAAAGATTTCCAGCGGCTTTTCCATCTCGACGATGGCGTCCATCCGCAACAGATGCTTTTTCTTTAACCCATGCACGGCGTCGTCAGGCAGGTTCAAAACAAGCGACAGAAAACTGCCGTCAAATCGGAACACATCCATTTGCAAACCAAACGGGGCCAAGTCTTCTTCTCGGGTATTGCGAATTTGGCGCAGGGTCAGCTCAGAGATGTTGCAATCATGAAAGATGGTTGTTTCTTTGCCGACTTTCGCTTTGTTTTTGGCCGCAGAAATTCCGCGTGGTGTCACCGGCCCACGCCAGATTTCAGGGCGGTAAATCCAATCTGAATTAAGCGGTTGCTGAATCGCGTTGCTGCCAATCAACGGCAGCATCAATCGGCTGTCGGCCACGTGGATCATTTGTTCCAACGGGCGCATCATGGTGCGGGCGCGGCCCCGCGTAACACGCAGAGTTTCGATGTCCAGGTTTTGGGCGTCTTTGGCAAGGCGTGCCCATCGGCGTAATGCACGCCGTTGAGCAATTTGCCCGATGATGGATTTTATCCGGTTCGCCATATCTACGCCCACACCTGCATATTCATACTCTTAATAACACTGATATCTTATATAGGGTCTTTATTAAACAATCGCTTTAGAAAAGGAAGGGTTGGTTTTTGTTCTTGCGGCTCAACAGATGTCACAACATTCGCCGTTTTAATCTGACCGGCAAAGGCGCCAAGAGTGTTAAAACCTTCGGATTTTGATATCGGAAATTCTTCTAGTGCGACAACCGATGCCGACACCATCCGACCCTTCACATTGAATAGTGCTCGCCAATATTCATCGCCCGCCCCGGCCAAGGTATCTGTGCTGCTATCATGGGCGTGAATGTAAAACACACCGTTTCTGCTCAGCGTTTCGATCACCTTGACGGTTTGGGCTTTGCCATCACGACTTAGCGCCGCGCGTCCGGTTTCGGATTTGAAAAAGCGGCTCAGGGCTTCGGTCGAGTTGGCGATCGGTGCGCCGTCGGTTTTGCCCGACACTGTCGCCATCAAGATCGCAGGAATTGCGGGTTCTGGCAGGTGGGCTGCGTTGGAAATTGCCGCGCAGCTGCCCAACACAACAAACGCGCTTTTGGCTTTGTCTTTGGTTTGGGTTGGATCAATGCAAAACCCGTGCGGCCCGACGATCGTCACCTGTTTGCTGGACACAGTTATGTGTTTAGGTGCCACTACGGGCGCGGCAGTGCCGAGTTTACCGTCGCCCAAGTTTGGCACATTGCAACCGCCCAACGCCACGAGGGCGGCGAGGCCGGTCAGTTGGATGGGTTTCACAATTACAGATCCATATAGATATGGCGCTCGGCCTTGGCCCCGGGATGGGTGACAGCACCAAGTTTGGTTGCGCCGACCAGTTGGGCATATTTCCACAAAGCACCTGACGCATAGATCGTTTCGCGTGGTCCCGCCCATGCCTCGCGACGCTTGGCCATTTCATCGTCTGACACATCAATCGACAGCGCGCCCTTGATCGCATCCATTGTGATGATGTCGCCATTTTGAATGAAGGCGATCGGGCCACCATGCGCGGCCTCTGGCCCAACATGGCCCACACAGAACCCGCGGGTGGCGCCGGAAAAACGCCCATCTGTGATGAGCGCAACTTTTTTGCCCATGCCTTGGCCCGACAGCGCTGCCGTGGTGGCCAACATTTCACGCATGCCAGGTCCGCCGGATGGGCCTTCGTTGCGGATGACCAATACTTCGCCTTCTTTATAGTCGCGCTTTTGCACGGCGGCAAAGGCGTCTTCTTCGCACTCAAATACCCGTGCCGGACCGGAGAACCGCTGTTCTTGGGCCGTCATGCCTGCGACTTTTACAATCGCGCCATCAGGTGCCACGTTGCCCTTTAGGCCAACAACACCGCCAGTTTTCGACAGGGGCGTTGCGACGGGGTAGATCACTTTGCCGTCGGCTTCGCGAGTGACAATGTCGATTTCTTCGCCGATGCTGCGCCCTGTGGCCGTCATGCAATCACGATGTATCAAGCCAGCTTTGTCCAATTCCTTCATGATCACTGGAACGCCGCCTACCTCATAAAGGTCTTTGGCCACATATTGCCCACCCGGTTTCAGGTCGACGAAATAGGGCGTTTCACGGAAAATGTCGCAAACATCCGCCAGATCAAAGTCGATCCCAGCCTCGTGTGCCATCGCGGGCAGGTGCAGGCCCGCGTTGGTGGAGCCGCCGGTGCAGGCCACGATGCGGGCGGCATTTATCAGGGCCTCGCGGGTGACAATGTCACGGGCGCGGATGTTCTTTTCGAGCAAGTTCATCACGGCACGGCCTGAAGCCTCGCTATATTGATCGCGGCTTTCGTAGGGGGCCGGTGCGCCTGCCGAATTTGGCAGGGCAAGGCCGATCGCCTCACTCACACATGCCATTGTGTTGGCGGTGAACTGGCCGCCACAGGCACCGGCCGATGGGCAAGCCACGGCTTCTAGTGCTTCAAGATCGGCGTCGGACATGTTGCCGGCTTGGTGTTGACCCACGGCCTCAAACACGTCCTGAACGGTGACGTCTTTGCCTTCAAAACGACCCGGCAAGATCGAGCCGCCGTAGATGAACACGGAGGGCACATTCAAGCGGATCATAGCCATCATCATGCCCGGCAGGGATTTATCACAGCCCGCCAGACCAACCAGCGCGTCATAACAGTGACCGCGCATGGTCAACTCGACGCTGTCCGCGATGGCTTCGCGGCTGGCCAGCGACGAGCGCATACCTTCGTGGCCCATGGCGATGCCGTCGGTGACGGTGATGGTGGTGAATTCACGGGGCGTGCCGGATGCGGCTTTAACGCCCATTTTGACGACTTGCGCCTGACGGTTCAGGGCGATGTTACAGGGCGCGGCCTCGTTCCAGCAGGTTGCGACACCAACCAAGGGCTGGTGGATTTCCTCGTCCGTGAGACCCATCGCGTAAAGGTACGAGCGGTGCGGCGCGCGCTCCGGCCCTTCGGTGACGTGGCGACTGGGAAGACGTGATTTATCGAACCTGGTGTTTTTCATGATGATCCCCTGAATTTTGACTTGGGTTTTTGATAGGGGATGGGTGCCGGTTCATCAAGTGGGGATGGGGGCCAATGGGCGATATTGTGTTAAAAAAGGAGGCACTAACGTCTTGGCGGTTTTTCACTATCATCATAGAATGCTAACCAGATTAATCTTCTGCGAGTCCAAACATGCTCAGATCTCGACCCATTTCTATTGCCTCTGTCGTGGTATTTCTTCCGGTTACTTTTGCTGTCGCGATCATCATTTATATTCTGATGGGAACCAACGGCCACATATGGGCAAGTGCCCCGCTTGATACGGGGTTCTTTTTGGCAAGCGGTCTCAACTTGGTCGGGTTTGTTTCGGCACTGGCCCATCACTCGGCTAAGTTTTTCATTGCAAATATTGTCTTGTCGGTTCTGATAGTTCTGACGTTTTTCGGGGCCGTAATCAGTTCCTTTCCTGGGACTGGTGGGAGATATGGAAACTATGGTTTTGGTGGAGCGCCATACATAGGGCTTATCTGTGCTGTTCTGATCGTGGCTCAAAACGCCAAGTGGATGAAGTCATTTGGGGTCGCGACCGCGTTGGCGGTTTTGGTTGTTCCACCTGCCACATACTCCATCTTATCCGCCCCGCTTTATGCGACCATCCGTGAAATTGATCTCTCAAGCACTTGCCTCATTCAGACAACATCTTATGACTATGGCTACCTAAACGCACAGCGCATTTATTCCGCCGATGACTTGGAGCTGGGCATATTGATCGGGGAGCATTCGCCACGGGTTGTGAGGATTGCAAAAATGCGAACAAGTAATTGGCGGTATTCGGGTCGAAAGTTTGGGCGATCACGCAGCCTTGCACGATTGCCTTTGATTTGCGCCACTGACACCCCTAAAGAAAAATAGACGTGATGGCATACATTCTAAAACCGAAAGGCCACTCATGACACAATCAATTTCCCTCATCGCTGTGGTGGTGCGCGACTACGACGAAGCCATCCGGTTTTATGTCGATACATTGGGGTTTGAGCTGGTTGACGACACTTACCAGCCGGAACAAGACAAGCGCTGGGTTGTGGTACGTCCCAAGGGTGACGGGCATACTTCAGTGTTGTTGGCGCAGGCATCGACTGCGACCCAAGAAACGTTCATAGGGGATCAGGCCGGTGGGCGGGTGTTTTTGTTCCTGCAAACCGATGATTTTTGGCGAGATTATGAGGCGTATAAAGCCCGCAGCGTGGAATTTGTCAGACCGCCTGTCAAGGCGCCATATGGAATGGTGGCCGTGTTCAAGGATCTGTATGGTAATCTGTGGGATTTAATCCAGTATACCTAAGTTGGCAGGGCGTATTTTGCTTGTGATTGCGGCCGATACTGTCGTTTATGCCTTTTTAGGAAGCGGGCTTCCGAAACGGGCCAACGCTTGGATGATCGGCTTTGTAGTTCGGCCTAAATCTGTCAGCTCATATAGGGTTCCGGGCGGATGTGCGTCTGTTACTGTCCGCTGGATCAAGCCGTTTTCTTGCAAGGCTTTTAAGCGCGCTGACAAGGTTGTGGGGCTAACCCCTTCGAGTGCGTTTGCAAAATCTTGAAACCGATGCGGCCCGTCCAGATTAAGGTTTCGAAGGATCAGCAGGCTCCATTTATCCCATATAAGATCGCCGCCTCGGGCCACTGGGCAGTTCTTGCGTGTGTTAATTTCCATGGGCGAACATTAGAGCGGCGCGGCCGCATTGACAACCGCAATGCTATTAACTACAGTAATTGTAGTAACTTTGCATGGAGTACTTTATGACAGTCCCTGATTATGCCACTTTTTTCATTTTACTGATGTCAATTTTCGTCACTGCCAGCCTTACAGCCCTAGTGGTCAACGGGTTATGGCGCGCGCAATTGGACGCCCAAGCCGCCCGAAAATTCGCGTTCAGGATATCAGCCTATGGTATCATTTGGGTAACGGCTGTGCTGTGTATCGCCTACACGAACATTTTGGTGCCTCGGCAGGATCAAAATCTCCCGTTGTTGGCCGTGTTTATTTTTGGCCCAACCTTCCTTGGCACCATTTTATTATTCAAAAGCAAAAGCGCTGATGCTGTTCTGCGTGCGACACCTGCCCATCTGTTGGCAACAATCCAAATCTATCGCATCATTGGCGTGGTATTTTTACTATTGCAGGCAGACGGTTTGTTGCCCGCGTATTTTGCAAACAGCACGGCGTGGGGCGATATTTTGGTCGGGGTCACGGCCCCGGTTGTCGGATATCTGCTTTGGAAAGATGCCAAGGCTTTTCGGCTTGTGGGGCTGGCATGGTGCGTCGTTGGGATTGGTGATTTGTTGTTGGTTTTATATAAGGCCATCAACTCGGCACCAGGCCCATTGCAGACAACATCGTTTGATCTGCCAACTGTCATTGTTGGCTATTTTCCGTTTCCGGTCATCCCATTGTTGATCGTGCCAATCTCTCTAATTCTGCATGTTTTATTGATACGTAAACTGATCCGGGCGGCCTGATCTGCATGGGGCGCGGCTTAGGTTTCGGGCTTCCAATCTGGCTGCGTCGCGAAGGCAACGACCTTATCTCCGAGCCGGTCCCAATGAGGTTTGTCACGCTCAAATATGACGACTTCAACGTTCAATCCACTGGCGTCGTCCATGGTGCCAAGCGATAGTGTCAGGTGATCGGGTATTCGTGTGTTTTTCCCATAAATTGGACTGCCACAGTTCGCGCAAAAGGCTTTGGTAACTACTGAATTCTTGTCGGAAGAATACCTGAATTCATTCAGTTTTCCGCTCACGACCACCGCATCCGAAGCGAACATGGCACCCACGGTGTGACCTGTTCCACTCAATCGGCGACACTCTTCGCAATGGCATTGAGCGACAACGATGGGCTGCTGATTGGTAGTGTATGTGACCGCGCCGCAAAGGCATTTTCCAGTGTATTTATTCATCATATTCTTTCGCCCCCCTAATGCAGCACCGCCCGCACCAAATAGCCTTCGATGGTTTCCTCGCCCAGCGCCCTTAGCGCCTCAAGCCGGTGCAGCCCTTCGATCAAAACAAAGCCGTCTTTGCTTTTGCGCACTTTAATCGGGGTGGTCTGCCCCTCTTCCAATATGCTTTCGGCGAGGTCCTGAACTTTGGCCTGTTCCAGCGTTTTGAGGCGCTTAACAGGGACGCGGATTTGGGCGATTGGGAAGGATTCTTTTATAAGCAAAATGGGTCTCCTTTTCGTGCGTTTTGCACTTCCATTGAAACAAAGCATCAGATTTTCCGTCGAGGCAGCTTGTGTGAAACACACGCGTTCGGCGGGAAATCTGATTCATCTGTGTGCAAATTGCTCCTGCGATAGTGACCACATTTCCCACTTGCACAAGCCCTAACATTGCTGAATGTTCGGCCCATGTTTAGTCCCGAGTTCAATGCCTATGTCGCGCCCGCCCGCCTGTATCCGCAAATCTGGCGGCTGTTGTTGGGGATCGTGTTGATCGTGTTCATCTATGCGGGTTTTGTCGGTTTGGTGTTTTGGGCCGGATTTGCCTATGCGACCCCGTTTGGGTTTCTCAGCTGGGCCAACGGCGTGTTGACCATTCAGGGGGCAGTGCCGACCCTGATCATGCTGTTCACCTTTGCCGGCATGGCGCTGGGGCCGATCATTGCGGCGCCGGCTTGTCACATGCGTGGGCCAGGCACGTTGTTTGGGCCGTTTGGGGATACATTGCGCGGTTTTTTCACCGCAACGGGCATCGTGCTGTTGATCTTTGGCATCGTGAGCATTTTGAGCTTTTTCCTGACCCCGCCGCTGGCCAATCTACCGTTCAACGACTGGCTGTGGCTATTGCCCTATGCTGTCCCGCTGATCCTAATCCAGACCAGCGCCGAAGAACTGGTCTTTCGCGGCTATCTGCAACAACAGCTCGCGGCGCGGTTCAAGTCGCGTTTCGCATGGATGATCCTGCCGTCCATGTTGTTTGCGGCGATGCATTGGGACCCTGAGATGGGCAGCAATGCCTGGTTGGTGATTGGCGTTACGTTTTGCATGGCATTGATTGCCGCGGACTTGACCGAAAAAACCGGCAGCCTTGGCGCGGCGATGGGCCTGCACTTTGCCAACAACCTTTTCGCGCTGCTGTTTATCTCGATGCAGGATACCATCACGGGGCTGGCGCTGTTTGTCACGCCGTTCACCAAGGCCGACACCGCAGAAATGCCGCTGGTGTTGGCGATTGATCTGATTTTGTTACTGGTGATCTGGCGATTACTGCGCATTGCGCTTGACCGCTGATTGCTATTTGACCAAACGCGACTTATCTCGGATACTAACCAAAATGCTTAAGGTGTTAATGCGATGAACTGGATTTCCAACTACGTCCGCCCAACGATCAATTCGATTTTCTCGCGTCGTGAAACGCCGGACAATCTGTGGACCAAATGCCCCGAGTGCGGCACCATGTTGTTTCACCGCGAATTGGTCGAGCACATGAATGTCTGCAACGAATGCAACCACCACATGCGCATCACGCCCCGCGAACGGTTCTCAACGCTGTTTGATGGCGGCATTTTTGCTGAAATCGATGTGCCTGATGTGCCGCTTGATCCGCTGTCATTCCGTGATCAGAAAAAATATCCTGAACGGATGAAGATCGCTCAAAAGAACACCGGCGAAAAAGACGCTATTTTGGTCGTTGAGGGCGAGATTGGCCGCACGCCAATTGTTGCCGCTGCGCAGGATTTCTCGTTTATGGGCGGCTCGATGGGGATGTTTGTTGGCAATGCGATTATTGCGGCGGCAGAGCGGGCTGTGAAATTGAAACGTCCGTTTGTGCTGTTTTCGGCAGCTGGCGGCGCGCGGATGCAAGAAGGTATTCTATCGTTGATGCAAATGCCACGCACCACGGTGGCTGTGCAAATGCTCAAGGAAGCAGGTCTGCCTTACATCGTTGTACTGACACACCCGACAACGGGCGGTGTTACGGCGTCTTATGCCATGTTGGGCGATGTGCAAATTGCCGAACCTAATGCGCTGATCGGGTTTGCTGGTAGCCGCGTGATAGAACAAACCATCGGGGAAAAACTGCCCGAGGGGTTTCAGCGTTCCGAGTATCTGCTGGACCACGGCATGCTGGACCGCGTGACCCACCGTAAGGATATGCGCGGCGAGCTGATTACCATTGTGCGCATGTTGATGGGGATGACACCTGTAGTGATGGGCGATCTGCCCGCGCCAGAAGAACCCGTGGCGAAGAAGGCTGAAAAGCCTGATGAGCCAGCTGCCACAGAAGCGACTGAAAAGTGACTGCAGCAACCTCCGACGTCATCCTTGAGCGGATGATGTCACTGCACCCCAAAATCATCGACCTGACGCTGGACCGTGTCTGGTCTTTGCTGGCAGCCTTGGACCACCCCGAACGCAAGCTGCCGCCGGTCATTCACATTGCAGGCACCAATGGAAAAGGCTCGACCCAAGCCATGATCCGCGCGGGGCTTGAGGGGGGCGGCAAAGCCGTCCACGCCTATACATCGCCGCATCTGGCGCGGTTCCATGAGCGTATCTTGCTGGCAGGAGACCTGATTTCTGAGCCCGCTCTGACAGACCTTTTGGATCGCTGCTATGTCGCAAATGACGGCGCGACCATCACCTATTTTGAGATCACAACGATTGCGGGAATCCTCGCATTTTCGGAGGTTCAGGCCGACTACACGCTGCTTGAAGTTGGCTTGGGCGGTTTGTTGGACGCAACCAATGTCGTCGACAGGCCGGAATTGACTGTGATCACTCCCGTGTCCATCGATCACACCCAGTTTTTAGGCGAAACACTGCCCGAAATCGCGCGGGAAAAAGCTGGGATCATCAAACGCGGCGTGCCCTGCGTGGTTGGTCCGCAACCTGATGAAGCCATGGAGGTGATCGAGACCACAGCGCAGCGGCTCGGCGCTCCGCTACTCGCCTATGGTCAACACTGGCACGTCTGGGAAGAACGCGGACGGCTGATTTATCAGGACGAAACGGGCCTGCTTGATTTACCGCTGCCCAATCTGATCGGCGCCCACCAAGTCCAGAATGCAGGCATCGCGCTGACCGCGCTGCGTCACCTCGGATTTGACGATACCGCCTGCGAGGCTGCCGTCACAAACGCCACATGGCCCGCCCGCTTGCAACGCTTGCAGCACGGCCCACTGATCGAGGCGGCCGGAGCTGCCGAACTCTGGCTTGATGGCGGCCACAATCCCGCCGCAGGATCTGCGCTGGCCGAGGCCCTAACCCGACTAAGTAACCGCCCGCTGCACCTGATTTGCGGTATGTTGAACACCAAAGACATCACCGGTTATCTGCGACCGATGGCAACAATCACCAAATCCCTGCACGCTGTTTCAATCCCGGATGAGGTCAACACCCTGCCCGCCGCGGTCACTGCCAAAGCCGCAACTGAGGTTGGCATGGTCGCACATAAGGCCGAAAACGTACTCGCCGCCATCCAGAGCATCACCAAGGCCGACCCAGATGCCCGCATCCTGATTTGCGGCTCGCTTTATCTGGCGGGGGCTGTGTTGCGCGAAAATGGCTGATCCGTTGGCCATGAATTGCTCACGGAAATAATCACAGCTTTGCCAATGGCGATTATCAGGTTACATTTGTTCCAGATATAAAAAACGAGCAGGTGTTTCAGTGCGTATTATTACTATTTCTCTCGGACTTATTGCCGGATTATGGACAAGCTATGCTGTGGCCAACCCTGTGCCGCCAACCGAATCTATTCGCCCAGCCGTGCGGGTCTTGCCGACACAAACTGTGGATCTTCGTATCTCGACTTCTAACAGTCGGTTTTCAAACTGGATCAAAGCCTTTCGTGGCCGCGCCATTTCTAAGGGCATCAAAGCGAGCGTTTTTGACCGTGCTTTTCGCGGTGTGAAATATGACAAGGCCATCATCGCCAAGGACCGCAACCAGTCGGAATTTACCAAGCAGATTTGGGATTATCTGGACAGTGCAGCATCACCTGTACGGGTTGAAAACGGTATCAAAGCACTGCGGAAATATAAGAAAACCCTTGAGCAAATCGAAGCCCATTACGGGGTGGAAAAAGAAGTGGTCGCCGCCATTTGGGGGCTTGAAAGCACCTATGGTACGCGACGTGGTGACATTGATGTGATCGAAGCCATGGCGACGCTGGCCTTTGACGGGCGACGCGGAAAATTCTTTGAGGCACAGTTGATTGCCGCCCTGAAAATCTTGCAGTCGGGCGATGTGAACCCGCGCGCGATGAAGGGATCATGGGCCGGTGCTATGGGGCACACACAGTTTATTCCAACCAGTTATTTGGCCTTGGCCCAAGATTTTAACGGCGATGGAAAACGTGACATTTGGTCTGATGACCCAACCGATGCCTTGGCCTCGACTGCAGCCTATCTGGCGCGGTTCGGGTGGCGCAAGGGGCAGCCTTGGGGAGTCGAAGTCATCCTACCAAAGGGGTTCAACTTTGGTCTGGCCAGCCGCAAGATTTTGAAAAACCCTGGCGATTGGGCTGGATTGGGCGTGCGTGCAGCCAGTGGTGGCAAGGTGCCCAATCACGGTTCCGCCTCAATCTTGTTGCCTGCAGGATCGGCCGGCGCGGCGTTTATGATTTTCAACAACTTTGCGGTTATTGAGCGGTATAACAAAGCTGACGCCTATGTGATCGGGGTTGGGCATCTATCTGACCTTTTGGCGGGTGGGCCACCGATCAAGGCCAGTTGGCCACGTGGCTATGCGCCACTTTCGTTCAAGGAAAAGAAAGAAATGCAGCGTCGGCTAAAACGCAAAGGCTTTGCGTTGGAAAAGATAGACGGGATTATCGGTCCCAACACGGTCAACCAAATCCGCGCGTTTCAAACCAGTGTCGGCGCGACGCCGGATGGGTTTCCCTCGCAAAAATTGTTGAAATTGTTGCGAGGGCGATAAGTTACACGCCCAATTCAACCAAACACGCCGACCGAGATAGGGAATATATAGTGAACCGCATTATCGTTTTGATACTATGCCTTCTTACGGCCCCGAGCATGGCTGCTGCAGTAACCGGAGACGAAACGTGCAAACAGGTAATTGCACAAGGGAATGGGAGCCCAATGAACATGTCCCAATGTCTCTGTTTAATGAAACAGGGCGAGAAGCATTTGGACCCACGCCTCGCCAAACTATGGAGAGAAGCCCTATATTATGAAGAATCCAGAATGGATCAGATGATGGATCTGGGCATTTCAAAAGCTAAACTCTTGCGCCAAATGAAAAAAGTTGCGCTGGGGGGTAGAAAAAGCTGCGGCATAAATATGTAGCATAAACCACAGCTTCACCCGCCTAAAAAGACGAGCTAAATGCCTTCTCTATTCGGGCTTTAGTTTGATCATCAAATAGATATTGTTGGCTGTGAAATGCGCCGCTGTGCGGGTCTGCTCGTTCAGGCGTTGGTTCAACCGGTAGCGTTTGCGTTTGCTCATCAGCGTCATCAGGGCGCGCTGAATAAACCAGCGGGTTTTACGTTTTTTCTGTCCTAACTCTTCGTCAATTCGCGTCACGGCGTGGCCGATAACGTTGAAAAACCCTTGCTCCAAATCGACAGATGGTGCCACCGAAGCTGTGATGTCTTCCTCGGATATGATTTTGAGCGGCAGGCCCGCCAGCACCTCGCGAAAGGCCGCAATTCGGTGACCGCCGCCCACGGTTGCCCCAACCGCGTGGCGCTGAAAACCCTCGGATCGAAAACAATCGGAAACGACTATTTCGCCGCCCTCGTCCAGATAGTCGGCGGCCTTGGTCAAAGCAATGTCGACGGGGATGTATTGGAAACTTTCGGAAAATAGGCACAGATCAAATTTCTTGTCGGTTTGCAAATCCTCAAACATGCATTCATGCACCAAAGCCTCTGGCGCGTTTTCACGGCAGCGGCTGGCCAAAAAGGCGCTTGGCACAACAATGTCCACTGTGTGCCCCTGTGCGATCAATTTACGCGCGGTTTCACCGGCGCCGCCACCAATGTCGAGGATCCGCAGTTTGCCTTTTGGCAGCAATTTGAACAGCTTACTGGTGTAGGCCGCTTGGGCAGCGTGCAGATTGCCGGCAGTGACATCCAGCCCGTCCCACAGACCGTAATGCAGGTTTTCAGCCCCCGTCAGCCATTTGGTAAAGGACAAGCCAACATCAAGGCCGATTGCGCGGGTGTCTATTTTTTCTCTCATTCAAACGGGTTAGCGAATGGCGCGTGATATGGAAAGGATTATCTGATTTGCGGCTCGCACTGGCCGCCGCGCAGGCATTGCAATGCCCGTTCGATTTGATCTTTTGTTGGGTTATAAAACACGTTGCCACCGCAGGGTCCAACCACCAAATCATGGCCGTAGGGCGTGATTTCAAGAAAGGTCATCATAGGTGTGTCCACCGTGACCGAGCCACACCACGGGCCGCCACATTCGGCGCTGACAGCCACTGAAACCTTGAGGGGCCTGTCAAATCCGGCACGGTTGGCCTGATGGCCGACAAAGGTCGCGGTAAAATTTTCACTACGTGCCCCAACGCCTTGGGTCAATGGCCCAAGAATGGCGTTACGTTTGTTGGTCAGTATGCCGGAGACAAGGATATAAGACTCTTTGGCTTGGCTATGTTGGAGGTAGGCATTCTCAATTTGGTTGGGCATGCAGGACAGAGCAAACGTTTGACTTGCAGACAGAGATATTAGAAAAATTGCTGTCAGCAGGTGCTTCATAAAACGTCTCTGAAGTGATGAAACACTGATTGGTAGACATCCAGTTTGAAGGGCACGATGTTGCCGAGCAATTCGTCTGGCGTCATCCATTTCCATTGCGAAAACTCCGCGTGATCCAGTGCAATATTCACCTGATCATCACGCCCCGAAAAGCGCATCAAAAACCATTTTTGCTGCTGGCCGCGGTAGCGCCCTTTCCACAGCTTGTGCAGCAGGTCAGGTGGCAGATCATAGGTGATCCAACCGTCGGTTTCGGCCTCAATGGTCACCAAATCAGCCGAGACGCCGGTCTCTTCGGTCAATTCGCGCAGGGCCGCGTCACGCGGGGTTTCGCCCGCATCAATCCCACCTTGGGGCATTTGCCAAGCGTCATTTTTGCTGTCAATCCGCTGGCCGGCAAACACCAGCCCAGCTGCGTTTGCCAGCACTATGCCAGCGTTCGAGCGATACGGAAGGGCAGCTGTCTTTTCTGGGGTCATAATAAAATACGGGCGGACACAATGGCCCGCCCCCTGTTGACTAGTTTTGCGGTGAAAGGGCTGACAGACCTTTTAGAACGTCAATCGCATAGGCCAGCTGCGCATCGCTTTCGCGCAGTTTGGCGGCGTCTTCGGCGAGTTCGCGATCTTCTTCGATCTGGCGGCGTTCTTCTTCGGTATAGCTGTCATTGCTAATGGAATCGCGCAGATCGGCCTCGGAGCGTGCCGATGGTCGCTTGGTCTCGCCCACATCTTCCTCGGGTTCGCGGCGCGGCTGTTCCACAATGATGTCAGGTGAAACGCCAAGGCCCTGAATTGAGCGACCCGATGGCGTGTAATACCGCGCCGTGGTCAGGCGCATCGCGCCGTCGCCTTTAACCGGCATGATGGTTTGAACCGAGCCTTTGCCAAAGCTTTTTGTGCCAACAACAACCGCGCGGCGGTGATCCTTTAAGGCTCCGGCAACGATTTCAGAGGCCGAAGCCGAGCCGCCATTGATCAAAACCACGACCGGTTTTCCCATCGCCAAATCGCCCGGGGTGGCGTTGAAACGATCACCGTCCTCGGGGCTGCGTCCACGGGTGGAAACGATCTCGCCGGATTCCAAAAACGCATCCGAAACGCGGATCGCTTGGTTCAGCAGACCACCTGGATTGTTGCGCAGATCGATGACAAAGCCGTTGACCTTGTCCATGCCGCCAGCTTCTTCGACGGCTTTTTCCAGACCGCTCTTCAGGTTGGGATAGGTTTGATCGTTAAAAGTGGTGATCCGCAAAACAACAGTTTCACCTTCGGTACGGGCGCGCACAGCCGTTAGTTTAATGGTGTCACGGATAATCGAGATTTCAATCGGCTCTTCCAGACCTTCACGCACCACGGTGATGATGATTTCCGAGCCAATCGGCCCGCGCATCAATTCAACCGCTTCGTTCAAATCCAACCCAAGCAGGCTGTCGCCATCGACATGGGTGATGAAATCGCCAGCCTCGACGCCCGCCGCATCCGCAGGGGTGCCGTCCATTGGCGAGACGACCTTCACAAAGCCGTCTTCTTGGGTCACTTCGATGCCCAGCCCGCCGAATTCGCCACGGGTTTGCACCTGCATATCGTCAAAGTCGCGTGGCGGCAGATAGCTAGAGTGCGGATCAAGCGATGTCATCATCCCCTTGATCGCAGCTTCAATCAAATCGGCCTCATCGACTTCGCTGACGTATTGGGCGCGGATGCGCTCAAACACGTCGCCAAACAAATCAAGCTGTTGATAGACCGACGTGTTGTTGGCATTTTCTTGGGCAATCAAAGGTCCGGCGATTTGGGTGGTTGCAACCACTCCGGCCAATGTACCGCCAAGCGCCGCCATAACGAATTTCTTCATAACATCTTATTCCTTGTTCGTCCGATTTCACTGCAATTTCACTGCAATTTCTGCGCGAACCATTGCTCGGGGTCTATCGTTTCTTTGTCGTGTCTCAACTCTATATAGAGCGTTTCTGTGCGTTCGGAACCACCCTGTTGACCAGATAGTGATAAAAAATCGTCATTTTGCGCGGGTTTGCCCCCCATCAGCCCCACAGGCGCGCCCGCTGGCAAGACCTCGCCTATTTTTCCATAGACCGTATTTAACCCAGTCAGCACCAATAAATAACCGCTAGATGGCTCTAGTATCATCACATTTCCGTATTCCAACAATGGCCCACGGTAACGGATTGTCGCGGGCCACGGGGTGGTGACGATGGATTTTGGGCGCGTGGCCAGCAGCAGGCCAGGGCGGCGCACGCCAGCTGCGTCGGGCTCGTTATAAAGGCGCAAAAGGGTGCCGTTGGCGGGCAATGGCAGGGTGCCTTTGGCGTCCTCAAAGTCGGGCAGGCTGATTTGCAACTCGGCGTCTTCGGCGATGTTGGCCAAACCGCTGGCGAATCCCTCAAGGGTTTCGCTGCTGTCGAGCAGGATCGCGGTTTTGACGGGGTCTTCGGTAAAGCGCCTTGGCAAATCGACCCGATCCGAGATGGCTTGGGACAGTTCTGTGCGGGCCTCTTGGGCGCCGTGTAGCCCGTCGAGCAGGATTTGGGCTGAGCTTTCTTGCAGGCTGTGCAGCAGCGCGACCTCTTCCAGTTGGCTGCGCAACTCTTGCGCTTGGGCCTGAATGGCAGGGGTGACTTCGGCCAAAATCATGCCAGAACGCGCGGTTCCGATTGGCCCTGAAGGGTGCAGCAACAACAGCGGCGCTGACGTGGCCTGCATGCTTTGCAACACGCCGAGCAGACGTGAAACATCTTCGCTTTTGGCGTCAAATTCCAACTGTAGTGCGTGTTCTGCGATCGAGGCCCGCCTGATGCCTTCACGCATCGCCACCAGCCCCGCCTCATAGGCCTGAATGGTCTGGGTCAGCGCCGCCACGCGGTCACTGGCCTGATCCGCATCCCGCAAAGCAATCGCTGCCACGTTCAACTGTTGTGCTGCACGTTTGGCCAGATGGGACGGATCGGTGTCAGCACCCGCAATGCTGGCTGTCAGCGACAGCGCCGCTACCAAAATTAGGCCGCGCCAACTCATTTATCAATCAGGCTTTCGCCGGTCATCTCATCCGGCAGAGGCAGGTTCATCAGGTCCAACAGGGTTGGTGCTAGATCTGACAAACGGCCTTGATACAGCGTGGTACCGTCTGGTGCCCCGACCAAAATGACAGGCACAGGATTGATGGTGTGGGCGGTGTGTGGCCCTCCGGTTTCAGGGTCAATCATGGTTTCGCAATTGCCGTGGTCCGCCGTGACGATCATCGCGCCACCCGCGGATTTCAGCGCTGCCAGTACCAGCCCCAAACCTTGGTCCACTGCCTCGCAAGCCTTCACGGCTGCGGGGATGTTGCCAGTGTGGCCGACCATATCGGGGTTGGCGAAATTGGTGACGATCAGGTCATAGCCGTCTTCAATCGCGCCCACGAAATGCTCGGCCACTTCGGCGGCTGACATTTCTGGTTGCAGATCATACGTCGCGACTTTGGGGCTTTGGGCCATGTAGCGGTCTTCGCCGATTTCCGGTACTTCTTTGCCGCCGTTCAAAAAGAACGTCACATGCGGGTATTTCTCGGTTTCGGCCAGGCGGAACTGACGCAGCCCCTGTTTCGCAACCCATTCGCCCAGCGTATTCACCAGCGCGCGTTTGGGGAAAACCGTGGTCATATATGTGTTGTGGGCGTCGGAATATTGCACCATCCCGAGCAAAGCTGACAAAGCCGGACGCTTGCCTGTTTTAAAGCCGTCAAAGTCTGGCTGCCCAATGGCGGCAAGTATCTCGCGGGCGCGGTCTGCGCGGAAGTTCAAGCAGAAAATACCGTCGCCGTCCTGCACACCAGTGTATCCGGCAATGCTGGTGGGTTTGATAAATTCGTCAGTCACATCGTTCGCATAGGACTGCGCAACGGCGTCCGTTGCTGTGCTCGCACTTAGGCCTTTGCCATTGATTATAGCGTCAAATGCCAGTCCGACCCGTTCCCACCGGTTGTCACGGTCCAGCGCGTAGTAACGCCCAATCACGGTGGCGACTTTGGCGCCTTCGGGCAAGCGTTCGATCAGGTCGGCGATGAATGTAGCCGCCGATTGTGGCGGCACATCGCGACCATCGGTGATCGCATGGACCATCACGGGTAGGCCTGCCTCGACCATCACCTTGGCGGCGGCAACCACGTGGTCAATATGGCCATGCACCCCACCGTCCGACACCAGCGCCATAAGATGGGCGGTGCCTTTGGCGGCTTTCACATTGTTGATGAAGCCTTGCAACGGGGCGTTCTGGTTAAACGTGCCATCCTCAATCGCCAGATCAATCATCCCCAAGTCCATCGGGACCACACGGCCAGCGCCAATATTGGTGTGCCCGACCTCAGAGTTGCCCATCTGACCTGTCGGCAGGCCTACATCAGGGCCGTGAGTGATCAGTTCTGAGGATGGGCAATCGCGCAGGATCGCGTCGAAATTCGGGGTGTTGGCCAGCGTTGGGGCGTTGGCGTCATCAGCCTCGCGGATGCCCCAGCCATCAAGGATGCACAAAACGACGGGTTTGGGTGTGGTCATGGGAGGCTCCTGATGCGGTTGACGACGTTTTACGCGTCCTAGGATGCGAGGGCAACAGGCGGTCGCCTAGACGTTTTGCAAAAATGGCAGCGCCCGACCGGGTGGGCGCATGGTGCTGTGTGTTCGGTTGGCTCCGTGCTGTGTATGAAGTGCGGCGTCGCCCCCAGACTTGAGGCTGCAAAAGCGCCCGCCGTGGGGCGGTCGGGCGCTGCCATTTTTGCAAAATGACGGGTGGTTTTAGCGGGATAAGGTTTTTACCTGCGGAGGCTGTTAGACCGTTTTGCTGAGAGCCTCAAACCCGATGATACGGCCCACCTGCCAAGATTGTTGAGGCACGGTACAGCTGTTCGCTGAGCATCACGCGGGCTAGCATGTGGGGCCAGACCATGGCGCCGAAGGATAGTTTGAAATCGATGCGGGCGCGTAGGGGTTTGGCGATGCCGTCGGCGCCGCCGATGATGAACGCAAGATCAGAGCAGCCTTGGTCGCGCCAATTGCCGAGTTTGGTGGCAAATTCAGGCGAGGGCAGCACGCGGCCACGTTCATCCAAGGCGCAGATCACCGCCCCTTTGGGGATGGCGCGTTCCAGCAAAATGGCTTCGGCATCTTGCCCGCCGCCTTTTTTGTCCTCGACCTCATGCACCACGGCGGGGCCAAGGCCCAGCGCGCGACCAGTGCGGTCAAATCGTGTGAGGTAGTCGTCCAGCAATTCGCGCTCGGGTCCGGCCCGCAGGCGGCCAACGGCGCAAATATGCACCCGCATCAGATGGTGTCGATGGGGTCCGACTTTAACGTGGAGTGCGCCCCCTGCGTGGGGTGCGATGCTTCTGTGGGACGGATGCCCTGCCACAGTTTTTCAAGCTGGTAGAATTCGCGCACTTCGGGGCGGAACACATGCACGATCACGTCGCCTGCATCCAGCAGAACCCAATCGCCTTGGTCTTTACCCTCGATTTTCGGGAAAACCAAAAATTCATGCTTGAGCTGATCCGCCAGAATTTCCGCCATCGCTGTGACTTGACGCGTGGAGCGGCCAGTGCAGATCACCATGTGATCGGCGATCTCGCTTTTGCCCTTGAGGTCAATCGAAATCACATCTTCGGCTTTGCTTTCCTCAAGAGAGGTCAGGATGCGGTCAAGCAAGTCTTTGCTTGAAACCTGTTTTGCGGTGCTGGACAAACGTTCGTTCCTTATCTGCGCGGGTTTTTCTATGTTTAACATTGGAATCGTTAAATCTCAATGTGTGCTTATGGGGGGGCTGCGGGATGGGTTCAAGAGCAATTACTTGGAAAATAGTAACCAAAGTCGATCCAGCGCACCGCATTGATATTACTGGGAGAAATAATTTTCCCCAATTGAGTCGCCTTACTTCTTAGATTTTCCTCTTGTAATATATATTATATCAGTGTGTAATAAACGCAAGGACAAGAATCAAATCGAAATTGATCCACTTGAAGCTGCAGGCAATTTTCACAATTTGCTAAGTGGAGGCGACGATGAAGAAACTACCAAATCCAGGGGGGCCGCCAGCGTGGCGTAGAATTCTCAACAATCTGATCTGGGCCGCAGGACTTGCTGCTTTAGCCATCCGAACTATGGGGTCAATTGTCCGTATTATGAGATTTCTACTAAACCGCGATTGGCCGTAAGTTATGTCAGATATAAAAAAAACAACGTTAGGCGACGTTATAACAGCCGCACGCAAGGCATGTGGCCTAACTCAAAAGCAACTTTCGCTCCGGATGGATTTCACTCAGGGTGCAATAAGTCTAGTGGGGAGCGGCGGGCGCACGTTTACGCCGCACTTCGCGGAAGAACTGGCTGCGGCTGTCGGCGGGACCAAGTTAATATGGCTTCAGATCGAGGACGATATCAGCAACGGCACAGACAAAACTCCTGAAGAATTTCTTTCGGAAACTTTAAGACTAACGCCAACTGAGGATATGAAGGGTTCTAATTTCACCGCGATGAGCCGACTTGTAAATGAGCAAATATATGATCTCTTTTGGACCAAGCGAAATGGGGTCACCTATGGAATAGAAGATTTTGACCCGAGACGGATTAAGTTGACCTCATACGACACTCGAATTGGATACTTGGGAACAAAAGAAGGCGGCGACAATAAGCTGATCTTTGAGCCGTTGAAAATTCCAAAGGCGAAAGCGTTAAGGATTCGGACAAGAGAATGCTTTGATCTACCCGAGTGGATGGAAGCTGAAATTCACGCTCCATCAACGATAGCCAAAAAATCCCTGAACATCCTAAATGGCCCGATTATTGATCCGGGATTCAATGGACACCTAACGGTAACTGTTTCAAACGAAACGGAACAAGACGTTTTCATTTCACCGGACGAACCATTTTTGACAATCCGTTTTTCAGTGCTTGGGAAGATGCCAATGCCAGAAGATAATTTCCGCTCCACAAATAATCTGGACGAACTCACTGACGATATGGTTTTTGGTAGCCGCAAAACCTCCCCATCAGCTGGCGACAAGAGTTAAAGCGAGCTCGGCTTGAATCGTTTTGCGAGATAATCGGTGATTAACAGTTCTTTTTCATTTGCGGCGGATGCTGGGCAGGCCAGTCGGTGGCGTCATGATAGACTTGACCAATTTGCAGGATACGCGCGTCAGTGCCGCGTTGACCGATCAGTTGCAGACCCATCGGCAAACCTGTTGCGCTGAACCCAACAGGCACGTTTAGCGCAGGCAATCCGGTGAGCGAGGCGGGCACGACCACTTCCATCCAGCGATGATAGCTGTCCATGCCGCGGCCCATCACGGTTTTGGGCCAAGACAGGTCGGCGTTGAACGGGAATATTTGTGCGGAGGGCAGTGCCATGATGTCGGCGTCAGTTTGGGCCGCGAAGGCTGCGAACCAATTGGAGCGGATCACGCTGGCCTCGTGGACCTCAACGGCGGACATGGCCAGCCCGCGCTCGACCTCCCAGATCATTTCGGGTTTTAGCAAGTCGCGGGTTTTAGGGTCATGAAAGAGCGGTGCCATTTTGGCGGCGATGGCCCAGCTGCGCAGGGTGATCCAAGCGTGCCAAAGCTGATCCGGGGCGATCGGGGGTGTAAAGGGTTTAACCGTTGCGCCCAGCGCTTGCATTTGTTCAAGGCCGTTTTCACAAAGCTGCAGGACTTCGGGGTCCATCGGATAATAGCCGTCCCAATCTGCGACCCAGCCGATGGTCAGCCCCTTTAGATCAGACACATCCGGCAGTGGTTCGAACGGGGCCATGCTGTGGGGCAGCCGCGCGTCAGGGGTGCCGATCACTTGCAACAGCAGCACAAGATCGCGAATACTGCGGGCCATCGGGCCGTTGGTTGAAAGCTGGTGCAAAAAGCTGTCACCCACAGGGTCGTCCGGTACCAAGCCATAGCTTGGGCGGAACCCGTAGACGTTGTTCCATGCCGCCGGATTGCGCAGGGAACCCATCATGTCGGAGCCATCGGCTAGCGGCAGCATCCCTGTGGCCAGCGCCACCGCCGCGCCACCACTCGAGCCGCCAGCGGACACAGAAGTGTCATAAGGATTGCGCGTCACGCCGTAGACGGGGTTATAGCTGTGCGAGCCAAGGCCATATTCCGGCGTGTTGGTTTTACCAATGATGATCGCGCCCGCATCCCGAATGCGCTGCACCATCAGACAGTCCACTGTTGGGATATTGTCGGCCCAGATTGGTGACCCAAAGGTGGTTCGAATGCCTTTGGTCTCGGCAAGGTCTTTGATCGCGATGGGCAATCCGTGCAGCGGACCTTTAGGCCGGGTCTCGTCGGCCGCTTTGGCGTCGGCCATAATGTCATCAACCGGCCGCATCCCGACGATGGCATTCACGGCGGGATTCCAAGTGTTGATGTTGGCGAGGGTCTCGCGCATCAAATCCTGCGCTAACAGTTTGCTGGATCGCAAATCGGCAATCAAACTGGTGGCGTCTTTCATTTCGGGTCTTCCAGAATTTTGACTTCACGTTGTGGGAATGGAATCGAGATGTCGTTCTCTTTGAAAGCGTCCCAAAGTGCCAAATAGACATTGCCCCGAATATTGGTCAGCCCGTCGGTTGGATCGATAATCCAGAACCGCAGGATGTAGTCGACCGAGCTGTCGCCAAATCCTACGATGTGACAAACTGGCGGGCGGGTTGAGAGCACACGCGCCACGCTGCCTGCGGCCTCGCGGGCCAAGGCGCGTACTTTATGGGGGTCGTCGGTATAGGCGGTTCCAAAGAAGATATCGAGCCGCACGAAATCATTTGTGTGTGACCAGTTGACCACTTGGTTGGTGATCAAATCCTCATTCGGGATCAGGTATTCTTTACCGTCTCGCGTCACCACGGACGCATAGCGTGCGCCCAGCGTGTTGATCCAGCCAAAGGTATCGCCCAAAGAAATCACGTCGCCCGGTTTGATGGATTTATCCAGCAGGATGATGATGCCCGACACAAGGTTCGACACCACCTTTTGCAGACCAAACCCAAGACCGATACCGATGGCCCCCGAGAGAACAGCAAGACCAGTCAGGTCAAATCCAGTGGCTTTTAGACCGATGAAAAAGGCAAAACCATACAGGATCACCTGCAAGAACTTGACCATCAACACCTGCATGGACGGCGATATTTCGTCATTCTGCCTGATACGTTTGGAGGTCGAGGATGATATCCCCCGTGCCAGTGCAAGCAGCACCACTGTGACAATCAACACCTTGATGATCAACAAAGCTGACAGGTGGAAATCCCCAAGGTTGATGGCAATTTGATCCAACAATTGTTCCGTTGACTGAACCAAGCCAAGGAAATACAGCGCCGCATAAATCCAGGCCCCCCATGTGGTGGTGCGCCGCAGCAGTGGATTGTGGATAGAACGCGCAGCGATCACCACCAGCACCCAAGCCAGTCCAATCGTGCCGACAATCGCCATCAAATAGGTGCGCGATGGAAACAGGTTTAACACTTCGCGCATTATGGCAATAGCAACCCAGATCAAGATCACGAAAACCACGAGCTGCATGCGCCGGTAGATCATCAACAAGACCCTCAGCTGCCATTTTGGACGCCCCTCAAGGCCGCGCATCCAATTGTGGTACTTTGGTCCGAAGTACAATTTGAACAGATAGGCCACCACCAGCAGCCCAATCATGATGCCCATTTGGGTCAGCCGCGAGGGCAGCAAAAGGGTGTTGGCAAAGGTCACCAACTTTTCAATCATGATTTGCAACTGTGTGCCTAAATCAATCGCTACTTCTTCGACTTCTTGCTCCATAAGGCCAAGGTGGCACAGTTATTATGCCTATGACAATGCCTACACCCCTTGCCCGCGTGTGCTGCGCCATGTATTGCGCTAGATATGAAACGTATTTTCGAAGTAGATGACCATTCCTTCCTGCCGTGGAGGTTTCATGGTCAGGGCCTGACCCTCGCAGCTGGCCTTTAGGGTCAGCCGCCTCGCTTCAGCCAATCACAAGCCAAATTCATATTGCGGGAAAGGAAAAACCATGACCGCCCCCAAAACACTCTATGATAAAATCTGGGATGCCCATGTTGCCCATCAGGACGACGACGGCACCTGTCTTTTGTATATTGATCGCCACTTGGTCCACGAAGTCACCAGCCCGCAAGCCTTTGAAGGGCTGCGCATGTCGGGCCGCAAGGTGCATTCGCCGGATAAAACCATTGCTGTGCCGGATCACAACGTGCCGACCACGTTGGACCGCACCGAAGGCGAAGTCGAAAACGAGGAAAGCCGTATCCAGCTGGAAGCGCTGGACAAGAACGCGCGCGATTTCGGCGTGCATTATTACCCCGTCGATGACGTGCGCCAAGGTGTTGTGCATATCGTTGGTCCAGAGCAAGGCTGGACCCTGCCCGGCATGACCGTGGTTTGCGGCGACAGCCACACGGCCACGCACGGGGCCTTTGGCTCGCTTGCGCATGGCATCGGCACCTCTGAGGTTGAACATGTATTGGCGACGCAAACACTGATCCAAGCCAAGAGCAAAAACATGAAGGTCGAGATCACCGGCAAGTTGATGCCCGGTGTAACGCCAAAAGACGTGACCATGGCGGTGATCGCCAAAACGGGCACTGCAGGTGGCACCAGCCATGTGATTGAATATTGCGGCCAAGTGATCCGCGATATGTCGATGGAAGGCCGGATGACGGTTTGCAACATGGCAATTGAGGGCGGCGCGCGCGCGGGTCTGATTGCGCCGGACGAAACCACCTATAAGTATGTCAAAGGCCGTCCACATGCGCCAAAGGGCGACGAGTGGGATATGGCGCTGGAATGGTGGAAGACGCTGTTCACTGATGAAGGCGCGCATTTCGACCAAGTGCTGGTGCTAAAGGGCGAAGACATCGTTCCGACTGTGACGTGGGGCACATCGCCCGAAGACGCATTGCCTATTACGGCAACTGTGCCGTTCCCATCCGATTTTGCGGGCGGCAAAGTCGATGCCGCAAAGCGTTCGTTGGAGTACATGGGCCTTGAGGCGGGTATGAAACTGACCGACATCCAGATTGATACGGTGTTTATCGGGTCCTGTACCAATGGCCGGATCGAGGATTTCCGTGCCGCTGCCGATATCCTGCGCGGTAAGAAAATCAAAGACGGGATGCGGGCGATGGTTGTGCCGGGCTCTGGTCTGGTGCGTTTGCAGGCCGAGGCCGAGGGTCTGGACAAGGTGTTTTTGGACGCCGGGTTTGAATGGCGGCTGGCGGGTTGTTCCATGTGTTTGGCAATGAACCCAGACAAGCTGGAGCCGGGTGAGCGCAGTGCATCAACCAGCAACCGGAACTTTGAGGGCCGCCAAGGGCGCGAAAGCCGCACCCACCTGGTGTCGCCCGCGATGGCTGCGGCCGCTGCAATAACCGGACATCTGACCGATGTTCGGGATATGATTTAGGGGCCACTCATCAATCCCTTACGGGCTTTCTTCGTGACGAGCGAAGAGAGCCGTAAGGCTCAATGAGCGGTTCGAGAAAGGACACCAAGATGGATAAATTCAACAAACTGACGGGCATCGCCGCCCCGATGCCTTTGGTCAATATCGACACCGATATGATCATCCCCAAACTATTTTTGAAAACGATCAAGCGCTCCGGCCTTGGTAAAAACTTGTTTGACGAAATGCGGTTTAACGAAGACGGTAGCGAAAACCCTAACTTCGTCTTAAACAAACCAGCCTATCGCGATACAGCGATATTGGTGGCGGGTGACAACTTTGGTTGTGGCTCATCACGTGAACACGCACCTTGGGCGATCAAAGATTTCGGCATCACTTGCGTGATCTCGACCAGCTTTGCAGACATCTTTTTCAGCAACTGCTTTAAAAATGGCATTCTGCCAATTGTCTTGCCCCAAGAACAGGTAGACAAGCTGATGAAAGACGCCGAAAAAGGTGCAAACGCCCGTATGGCGATTGACCTTGAGGCACAGGAAATCACCACTTCGGATGGCGACGTGATCGCCTTTGATGTGGATGCATTCAAAAAACAGTGCTTGTTGGAAGGGTTGGATGATATCGACCTGACACTGCAAAAATCAGATTCTATTGCCAAATTCGAAACAATGGCGGCGACAAGCCGTCCTTGGGTATAGGTTAGCTTGAAAATCTAGCTGTCTGAAAAACAATATCCACTACATATAGGGTCCGGCGTTGGTCGGACCCTTTTTTGCTGCCAATTTGATGCAAAGTCGCACCAGTTTCTCCACGAAAACGCCATAAACATTTACATATTGTTAACCATGACTTGTGCTGGAAAGTGAAAGAAGGCAAAAATTGGGCAAGATTGAGGCAAGCCGCCATAATGTGCGGAAAATGTTTGGGAAAAGGAAGCGGCATAGCATCGCATCCGACCGAATTAAGGGTAACAGAGCAGTGATTGCACGGCTTATAGGCGCGTTTGTTCGCGCAATGTTGATTGTGGTGTTGGTGGCAACGCCGGCATTGATGTTGCCTGGGTTAAACCCCGATTCCATTCAAATTGTCTCTCTGATTGCCATATTCGGCGGCTTCTTGACGTTCGTTGAATACTATTCAATCTATCCGAGCCTGGTTGAGTTTCGCGACGCCCCACCGTTTAACCGCGTCCGATATGTCTCTTTATTTTTGACCGTTTTCTTTTTGTCCGTGGTGTTTCGCGGTCAAACAGAGCCGACGACCCTGACACAATTTGTCGAAGCAACCGGATCTGTGATCGGCAAAGCCATTGATTTCCCTTATAGCCCCGTTCAGCTGGTGGTGCTGATGCTGCCCGAAGATGCGAACGTTCAAACTCTAATTTTGGTACGCACAACCGCTGGAATCAGCTATTTGGTTTCGCTGATCGGATTGGCTGTCTTCGTTATCTTGCTGCGCCTTCAGGGCTGGCCATCGCACAGCAAACCATTCAATGTTTGGGTGAACTTACCAACTTTTGACCCGACCGCTGGCGGCGATGTGGTTGAGCGCCTGTACCGAGACGCACGTTTAAACATTGCTCTTGGCTTCTTGTTGCCGTTTGTTTCACCTGCCATCATCAAGGCTGGCGCAACCGTGTTTAATCCGATTACGCTTGATTCTCCGCAGACGATGGTGTGGACAATGGCAGCATGGGCATTTTTACCTTCAAGTCTGTTTATGCGCGGCATCGCAATGGGCCGGATCGCGTCGATGATCGCGGCAAAGCGCAAGCATTCCTGCGCGATCGCCGAACAAAATGGGCTTATGCCAGCTTAATTTTCGGGATCCTGCTGGGCGGGACTGCGCAATCCGACACCACCAGCCCGATCCGCATTGCCAGTTATCACACTGAATTAGACCGTCGCGGGCCAGGCCTGTTGTTGCGTGACATTCTGTCGGGCAAAGACGAACAGGTTCAGGCCGTCGTTGGCATCATTGTGCATATCTCGCCCGACGTCGTGTTTTTGAACGGGTTTGACTATGACTATGGCAATGCCGCGCTGAATGCCTTTGCTGACCAATTGTCCCAATCCACAACCCCCTACCCGTATCGCTTTGCGCTGCGCCCGAACACGGGCATGGACACGGGGCTAGACATGGATGGCGATGGGCAGACCGGCGGCCCGCGCGATGCACAAGGCTATGGGCGGTTTAGCGGCCAAGGAGGCATGGCGATCTTGTCGCGCCTGCCAATATCTGAGACTGACGTGCAGGATTTTTCTGCCCTGCGTTGGGTCGATTTTCCACAAGCCATGTTGCCACAGATTGGCGGTAAACCCTTCCCTTCACCAGACGCTCAATCCGCCCAGCGCTTGTCCACCACAGGCCATTGGGTGGTGCCTGTTATCACCGAAACCGGCCCGATCAACCTGATGGGTTTTCACGCCACACCACCAGTTTTTGACGGCGACGAAGATCGCAACGGAAAACGCAATCATGACGAGGTACGGTTCTGGTCTGTCTATTTGGACGGCGCGCTAGAAGTGAAACCCGATGACGCGCCGTTTGTGATACTGGGCGACGCCAATCTGGACCCGTTTGATGGGGATGGCAGGGGTCAGGCAATGCGGGATTTGCTGACCCACCCACGCGTACAGGACGTGGCCCCCGCTAGCCGTGGGGCTGCTATGGCCGCGCGGGCTCAGGGCGGTGTCAATGCATCTCACAAAGGTGACCCAGCGCTGGACACTGCCGACTGGGATGATGAAACCGGCGCGGGCAACATGCGGGTGGATTATGCTCTGCCGTCCGTTGAATTGAAAATTACCGCCTCGGGTGTTTTCTGGCCCGAGGCGGGCACAGCGGATGCTGAGCTGCTAAGCGTTGACGGCACGCTGGCTTCGCGTCACCACCTTGTCTGGATCGATGTGATCCCCCAACGCTAGGGGTAGGATTTCGACCAGTGCGGCCTGATTGAACTCGGGCAGCAGCGTGGCAAGTGTTTCGCCATCAATTTGATGCGGTTTGTTCCACAGATACCGCATTTCAATAAGATGCCGTGCCAGTGGCCAGAAAGGACGGGCAAGCTGCAATGGCAGCCAGTTCATTTTCTTCAGGCGGATCGGACAGCCCAAACAGCTGGCAATCGCTGCGCTTAGTTCGTGGCCTGTCAAAGTAAACCCTGCGAATGGAACATCAACAAACGCGGGCAGATCAGCCCGAATTTCTGCCAAATCGACCGCGGCCTTGGTCAAGTCGGGCAACCACGCCCATGCGTGTGGGATGTCAGGGTTTCCGGGATAGGTGAACTGACCTTTGTTCAATTTGGGGATCATCATCATGTCGAACCAATTGCCCGAGGCTTGGGTATCGATGTAGTCGCCTGACCGCAGAACGATCGTGCGCACGTTCGAGGCGCGGTATGCGGCCTCCATTTCAATGCGTATTTTTCCCAACGGATTTTGTGCACCATGCGGGGTAGTGGCTCCAAACGTCGCGGGCGCATCAATACCATAGTTATAGACGTTGCCTGGGATGATCACAGTCGCACCGCTGATCTTGGCCGCTTCGATCACCCGCGCCGTTAGCTTTGGCACCTGCGCGGCCCATTCAGGATAGGTCGGGTTCCATGCGTTGACGATCACATCCGCACCCGTTGCGGCATCTTGCAGGTTCTCACTGGCGCGATCAAAGTTACGGACAGTCCAGCCAGCGGCGTTAAAGGCGGCGCTTGCGTGGCGGCCAAAGCGGCCCGTTGCGCCCAGTATCAATACAGTCTTCGGCATTTTCAAACTCCTAAAGGTTAACAGTTGCCCTATCATGGCCCAAACGAAAATTTATATAAATTGCCTAAATTCAAAGATCGTGTATTCATTATTGAATGGATAAAAACCTCACCTCCCTTGACTGGTCTCTGTTGCAATCCTTCCTTGCGGTGGTTGATGAAGGCTCACTTTCAGGGGCCGCCCGTAAATTGGGGGCGAGCCAGCCCACCCTTGGCCGCCAGATCAAACAGATCGAAGCGCAACTCGGTGTTACACTGTTCCACCGCCAACCACGCGGGTTTGCGCTGACAGATATTGGGGCGGAACTGCTGGTCCCCGCGCGGGCGATGCGAGAAGCCGCAATGCAGGTGTCGCTCGCGGCAGCGGGGCGGGAACAAAACACCGCGGGAACGGTGCGCATCACTGCCAGCATATTCGTTGCCAACTTTATTTTGCCGCCTATCATCGCTAATTTGCGACTGGCTCATCCAGAAATCAGCATTGATCTGATCCCAAATGACGCCAGCGACAATCTGCTGTTCCGAGAAGCCGACATCGCACTGCGCATGTACCGCCCAACCCAATTGGATGTGATCACCCGGCACCTGTGTGATCTGCCGCTTGGGATGTTTGCCTCGGTCGACTATCTAGACCGCAAAGGGCGACCAAAAGACATCACCGACATTTTCAACGGCCATGATTTGGTCGGCTACGATCGGGATGAACGGATTTTACACGGCATGCACCAGATCGGCGTAGAGGCAAAACGCGACTGGTTTCAAACCCGCTGTGACGAACCAGTGGCGTACTGGGAATTGGTGCGCATGGGATGTGGGATCGGGTTTTCCCAAACCCATGTCGGCCTCAAAGACCCAAGCGTTGAACAAGTCCTGCCGGACGCATCAATCCCGCCCCTGCCCGTTTGGCTGACAGCCCATCAAGCTATGCAGCAAACGCCGCGTATCCGGCGGGTTTGGGACATGCTGGCCAGTGAAATTCCGGCCTTCGTTTCTTGACCATAGGTCACCAAAAGGATACGGGGTATCAACCCAATTTGATCAAGGACGCATATCACATGAGCACCCCTTCTTTACTTATTCTTGCTGGCGACGGCATTGGCCCCGAAGTTATGGTCGAAGTCAGAAAAATCATTGACTGGTTTGGCGCGAAACGCGACCTGAAAATCAACGTAACCGAAGACCTCGTTGGTGGTGCTGCCTATGACAAACACGGCGTGCCTTTGACAGACGAAACCATGGCCCACGCCCAAGAAGTCGACGCCGTTCTGCTGGGCGCTGTTGGCGGTCCGGCCTATGATGACCTGGATTTCTCGGTGAAGCCTGAACGCGGATTGCTGCGTCTTCGCAAGGAAATGGACCTCTACGCCAACCTGCGCCCTGCGCAATGTTTTGACGCGCTGGCTGATTTCTCGTCGTTGAAAAAGGAAATCGTTTCTGGTCTCGATATCATGATCGTGCGCGAGCTGACTTCGGGTGTATATTTCGGCGAGCCTCGTGGCATTCAGGACGACAACGAGGGTGGCCGTGTTGGCGTGAACACCCAGCGCTACACCACTGACGAAATCCGCCGCGTGGCGCGTTCCGCGTTCGAGCTGGCCAAGAAACGTGACAACCGCGTTTGTTCGATGGAAAAAGCCAACGTGATGGAGAGCGGCATCCTGTGGCGCGAAGAAGTCCAGTGGGTGCACGACAACGAATACCCCGAAGTCGAGCTGACACATATGTACGCAGACAACGGTGGCATGCAATTGGTGCGCGCGCCAAAACAGTTCGACGTGATTGTCACCGACAACCTGTTTGGCGATATGCTGTCGGACGTGGCGGCAATGCTGACCGGTTCCTTGGGCATGTTGCCCTCGGCCAGCTTGGGCGTGCCCATGGCCAACGGTCGCCCTAAGGCGATGTATGAGCCCGTGCACGGCTCCGCACCTGACATTACCGGCCAAGCCAAGGCAAACCCTTGTGCCTGTATCCTAAGCTTTGCGATGGCACTGCGTTATTCCTATGACCAAGGCGCTGAAGCCGACCGCTTGGAATCAGCTGTTGAAAAAGTGCTGGCCGACGGTGTGCGCACGGCGGACCTGATGCAGGCTGGCGACGCGGTGCCTGCCACAACCAGCGAAATGGGTGACGCGGTGATTGCAGCGTTGGAGGCGAGCCTTTAGCTAGGCGAGCCACTTGACTGCCTAAGCCTCAGTACTCATTCTATTGTGAGTGGTAAATTGAAATGGTGATTCAGTAATGCGTTTTATATCTTGGGCTTTGCTTATCTTCGCTTTTGCGACTCCCTTGGCGGCAAAAGACTTTGCCACGATGTTCCCTCAGCTGTTCGAGATCGAGGCCGGTTTGAAGGCCGATCTTGAACGGTTGGATTACAAGCAAGGCGAGATTGTTGTTGGTGACGGCGTCGCGACATTTAACGTCAATGATGATTCTATTTCCTCGACCCTTCCGACGCCCAAATAGTGCTAACGGAATTTTGGCAAAACCCTGCCGGACCTGCCCCATTGGGGATGATATTCCCTGCCGAAATGACGCCCTTTCAGCGGCAAAATTGGGGAATTATCATCACCTTTGACAACATTGGCTATGTTTCTGATGAAGACGCCAATGACTACGATAGTAACAAATTGCTGAATAAAATGCGCCGCGACATTGCCGAAGAGAGCAAGTTGCGTGTCGCTGAAGGACACAGTGCGGTTAGATTGATGGGCTGGGCCGAGCCCCCCATTACGACCAGCCCAGTCGAAAATTATACTGGGGTCAAATGCTGTATTATGGTGACTTACAAGAGCATGGTGTCGATATCACACGTAGCATGAACTTGAATTACTTCATTCATGCTTTGGGGCGAAAAGGAGTTCTGAACATGATTTTTGTCGCGCCATTTGGCGCGCTAGATCAGATTAAGACTGCAGTGCCTGCCGTGCTGGAGATGTCGACATTCAATGCAGGCAACAAATATTCAGATTTTGATCCGTCGCTTGATAAAGTCGCGGCCATTGGCATTGGTGGTTTGATCGTTGGTAAGGTGATTGCAAAAAATTTGTTGTTGTTGGGGTTGCTGGTTATATTCGAAAAGTTTTGGATCGTTCTGATCCCACTGCTTGTTTGGGGCTGGAAAAAGCTATCGGACAAATCAAAGCACAATGTAAGTTAACCCGATGACGGCCCAAACGGGCGCCATATCTGGGCTTGGCTTAAACCCAACGCAACTGGCGGGATTTCAAATCCGCCAGTCGCATTTTGTCACCGTGAGTGGTGTCGTTCTAAAGCGGTGCGGCCATATCGATGCCCGAAATTTCAGCCCCTGAAACCAAGGTTTGCACAAAGTCGTTTGCCGCCTCGGCCCAGCTTGCCTTTTCCAGCATTTCGCTGATTTGCTCTTGTACTCGGTCTAGTGGCAAAACATCGCCAACCGCGATCGCGTCCAGCCGCAGGATGTGCATGCCGTAACGGGTTGGCACCGGATCAGCGCTGGTTTCGCCCGGCGTTAGGGTATCCATTGCGGACTCGAATTCCGGCACTGTGTCGCCTGAAACCAACTGCCCCAACTGGCCGCCCATATCGCGGGACGGGCAATCGCTCAGCTCTTTTGCCAGATGAGCAAAATCACGGGGCGAGGATTTTAGCGTGGCCAATGCGGCCAAGGCTTTGGTGTTGGCCTCTTGCCGTGCATCGGTGTCGGATGGATCGGCCGCGAACAAGATATGCGAAGGTTCATACAAAGTTGGGGCGCGGAACATATCCGGCTTGGCCATGTACACGGCCTCGATTTCATCGGCCGTTGGCACCTTTGGTGACATCGCTAAATCCAACACATCGCGGATCAGGGACTCGTCCTCGGTTTCGAACTTGCCAGCTTCCAGCTCCATTGGATGCGGTTGCAGATCACGCTTGCGCGCCTCTTGCAGCAACAACTCGCGGATTACCAAGGCCCGCGCGCCAGCCCGCCACGCCCAACCGGGTTTGCCTTTGGGCGCGTTGTGGTTTTGTGCCTCTGCCGCGATGCTTGCGGCAGAGATTTCTTGTCCGTTCACCGAAACGGCAGGGAAAAATGGCTTGCTCATTTTGTACCCTTCCGGCGCGAACGCACGATCTGATATCCCGAACGGAATGGTGTGATGTAACGGATTGGCACCGACAACATGTGAACCAGCCGAGTGAAGGGAAACAGAACGAAGATCGTCAGGCCTAACAGCAGGTGGGTTTTGAAGATGATGTGCACATCTGCAATGTAGCCCGCAGCACCGCTGTCAAAGAAAAAGATACCCTGTGCCCAGCTCATGAACTTGGTCATCTCATGGCCGTCCAAATGCCCCAATGACAAGAAGATCGTTGAGAGGCCCAGCAACAGCTGCACCATCAACAACACCAGAATGCCCGTGTCGGCAAAGCTGGAGTTCATCCGGATGCGTGGGTCTGTCAGGCGACGGTGTAGCAACATCGTTCCGCCAATCAGCATCAGGATGCCGGCGAAACCACCTGCAACAATCGCCAAAATTTGTTTGGCACCGTGACTGATGCCCAAGGCATCAAACAGCGCGATTGGTGTTAGGAGGCCGACCAAGTGGCCGCCGAAAATGACCAAGATACCAATGTGAAACAACACGGATCCCATGATCAATTGTTTGCGTCGCAACAGTTGACTGGACGATGATTTCCATGTGAACGGGTCGCGTTCAAATCGAATGACTGAGCCCCAAAACAGGATTGTCAGTGCAATGTAGGGATAGATCCCGAACAAAAAATTATGCATGTCTTGGTCTCCTATTCAGCCGCTGTGGGCGGTGTGGTTGGCGGGGCGTTGCGTGGGGTATCCATTCCGGCGAGCATGTCGCGCACTTGTGGACAGCCTGCGTTTGGATCGGGGGCAAAGGTGACCTCAGATTCTTCCCAAACCTCGTCGAGCGCTTCCAGATCATCCGGATCGTCATCCTCGACCGCCAGCAATTCCGCGACTGCAACCTGATCGGCTTTGGTCTGCGAAATTTGCAAAAGGGCGGCAAATACCGGTGCATATATGCTTTCACGACGTGTGAGCCGTGTTTGAAGCACCTCCATTATATGCGCGGCATCTGCCAGCACCTCCCGCGCCTCGCCAAGGGGACGCATGGCGAGGAATTCCAATAGAACAGGGATGTGATCTGGCAATTCGGATGAGGCAGGCTCGAACCCTGCGGCCCGATAGTTTTCCACCAGATTGACCATCGCGCCACCGCGATCACGGCTTTCGCCGTGGACGTGTTCAAACAGGTTCAAGCTGAGTGTACGCGAGCGATCAAACAAGCCAACGTAAGTTTCCTGAAGCTCGTAGATGTCGCCAGCTGCGAGAGTGTCAATCAGGACGCTGATCTCTTGAACGGTGTCAGCGCTCAGCAGGTCACCCTGCCGCAATGCTTCAACCAATTCGGCTTTGGCGCCTTGTAGCTCTATTGTCGGATAGCTCAGCAGAGCCGATATCGCTTTTAAGGGCATATGCATTATAGGCCTCCTTTCGCGGCGGCGGGCATCGGCGGGATAGAAAAGCCTTTGTCCTTTTTCTTGCCACCAAACAGGCTGCCGCCACCACTGCCGGTGGAGCAACCATTACCATCCGTAAATCCACAACCCGTGCGGATATCCATGCCATCCTCGACGGTCTCGCGGTGCGTTGTTGGCACCACAAAACGGTCCTCGTAGTTGGCAATCGCCATGATGTGATACATGTCTTCGATCAACTCAGGAGTCATGCCGACACGTTCAGCAATGCCTGCGTCAATCACGCCATCAATGGTTTTGCTGCGCATATAGGCGCGCATGGCCAGCATCCGTTCTAGCGCGGAAACCACAGGGGCCTCGTCGCCAGCCGTCAGCATATTCGCCAAATACCGCACAGGGATGCGCAGAGATTTTACATCCGGCATATCGCGGTCAATCCCGATGGCACCGGCTTCGGCAGCGTTCTGGATTGGAGACAATGGCGGGATATACCAAACCATCGGCAAGGTGCGGTATTCTGGGTGCAGCGGGAACGCAATTTTCCAATCCATCGCCATTTTATAGACTGGCGATTTGATGGCTGAATTGATCCATTCCTGTGGAACACCATCGGCCAAGGCTTGCGCCTGAACAGCTGGATCATGCGGATTGAGGAACACATCGAGCTGCTCTTGGAACAGGTCTTTTTCATCAGGTGTGTTGGCCGCATTTTCGATCATGTCGGCGTCGTACAACATCACACCCAAATAGCGGATGCGGCCGACACAGGTTTCCGAACAAACGGTCGGCATGCCCGATTCAATGCGCGGATAACAGAATGTGCATTTCTCGGATTTGCCGCTTTCCCAGTTGTAGTAAACCTTTTTGTAGGGGCAGCCAGACACACACATCCGCCAGCCGCGACACTTTTCTTGGTCGATCAAAACGATGCCGTCTTCTTCGCGTTTGTAGATCGCACCGGAAGGACAGGACGCAACACAAGTGGGGTTCAAACAATGTTCGCAAAGCCGTGGCAAATACATCATGAATGTATTTTCGTACTCGCCATAGATTTCCTTTTGGATGCCTTCAAAGTTGTAGTCCTTGCTACGCTTTGAAAATTCGCCACCTAGGATTTCTTCCCAGTTTGGACCGCCTTCAATCTTTTCCATCCGTTCGCCGGTGATCACAGACCGTGGCCGCGCGGTTGGGAACGCCGTCATATCGGGCGCTGATTTCAGGTGGTCGTAGTCAAAGGTGAACGGCTCATAATAGTCGTCGATTTCAGGCAGGTCTGGGTTGCCAAAAATGTTGGACAGGATGCGCCATTTGCCACCCTGTTTGGGGTGTAGTTTGCCGCGCTTTGAGCGTTCCCAGCCGCCATTCCACTTGGCCTGATTTTCCCAATCTTTAGGATAACCAATGCCGGGTTTGGTTTCGACGTTATTGAACCAAGCGTATTCAACGCCTTCACGGCTGGTCCAGACGTTTTTACACGTCACCGAACATGTGTGGCACCCGATACATTTATCAAGGTTCAACACCATACCTATTTGTGCACGAATTTTCATTCCGCTGCCTCCGTTTTGCTGGCGGGAGTGTCGAGCCAGTCGACTTTCCTCATCTTGCGGACAATCACGAATTCATCGCGGTTTGAGCCGACCGTGCCGTAGTAATTGAACCCGTAAGATTGCTGGGCGTAACCGCCAATCATATGGGTTGGCTTGACCGTGGTGCGGGTCACAGAATTGTGGATACCGCCCCTAAGACCTGTGGTTTCAGCGCCGGGTGTGTTCACGATCTTTTCTTGAGCGTGGTACATATAGATGGTGCCGGTTTTCATCCGCTGGCTGACAACAACCCGCGCAGTTAGCGCACCGTTGGCGTTGTAAACCTCGACCCAATCATTATCGATCAGACCTGCGGTTTTGGCGTCTTCCTCGGACAGCCACACAACAGGGCCACCGCGGTTTAGCGTCAGCATTGTCAGGTTGTCTGAATAGGTCGAGTGGATGCCCCATTTTTGGTGCGGCGTGATAAAGTTCAGCACCACGTGTGGTTCGCCTTCATCAATGCTGATCTCGGGGTTAACCGTTTTCAGATCGACTGGAGGCCGGTAGGTGCAGAAGCCTTCACCGAAGGCCAGCATCCAGAGGTGATCTTGGTAAAGCTGCTGACGACCTGTCAGTGTGCGCCACGGGATCAGCTCGTGAACGTTGGTATAGCCGGCGTTATAGCTGACGTGTTCGCTCTCGATACCTGACCATGTTGGCGACGAGATAATCTTGCGAGGTTGGGCCGCAATATCACGGAAGCGGATTTTCTCATCCTCTTTGGGCAAGGCCAAATGCGCGTGCTCGCGCCCCGTGGCTTTCTCCAATTCGTGCCAGGCTTTCACGGCCACTTCACCGTTGGTTTCTGGTGCCAGCATCAGGATCATTTCGCAGGCATCAATCGCTGTTTCCAGCTTAGGCATGCCTTTGGAAATGCCCTCTTCTAGAACCACACCGTTTAGATCACGCAGGTGTTGAACTTCGACCTTGGTATCCCAGTCGATGCCTTTGCCACCATTGCCGATTTTGTCCAAAAGCGGCCCGACAGATGTGAACTTTTTGTAGATTTGGGAATAATCCC
Source organism: Marinosulfonomonas sp. (assembly GCA_033851955.1). Lineage (GTDB taxonomy): Bacteria > Pseudomonadota > Alphaproteobacteria > Rhodobacterales > Rhodobacteraceae > Profundibacter. The sequence goes on along the minus strand of JAWSVK010000009.1, from coordinate 266,284 downwards.
GCTCGACTTCGATGTATTTCGGCGCGGTCACACCAGGGATCAGGTCACATTCGCCTTTTTTCCAATCCTTTACAGTATCCTGGGCCAATTCCATTGCAGTATCATGCAACAAGGGCAGTTGAACAATATCAGTTTCAACGCCCAGAATTTCAGGAGCGATTTCGCTGACCTTTTTGGCAAGGCCTTTGAAGATTTCCCAGTCAGAGCGGCTTTCATAAGCCGGATCAACCGCCGCTTGCAGCGGGTGAATGAACGGGTGCATGTCCGAGGTGTTCATATCGTCTTTTTCATACCAACTGGCAGTCGGCAAAACGATGTCGGAGTAAACACATGTGGTGGACATGCGGAAGTCGATCGTCACCAATAGGTCGAGTTTGCCCTCTGGGGCGTCCTCATGCCATTTGACCTCTTTGGGCATCCGGCCGCCTTCTTGGCCCAGATCTTTGCCCAGCACGCCATGGTCAGTACCCAGTAAATGTCGGATGAAGTATTCGTGGCCCTTACCCGAAGCGCCAAGCAAGTTGGAGCGCCATACGAACAGATTGCGCGGCCAGTTCTCCTCTGCATCCGGGTCTTCGCAGGACATTTCCAATTTGCCTGATTTCAGCTGTTCAACCACATATTCGACGATCGGCTTGCCAGCCTTTTTCGCGGCTTTGCTAACTTCGAATGGGTTGGTTTTCAACTGCGGTGCAGATGGCAACCAGCCCATGCGTTCAGCGCGGACGTTATAGTCGATCAGGCTCGCGTCCCAATCGCCCTCGGGTGCTGTTGGCGACAGGATTTCTTCAACGCCGATCTGCTCATACCGATACTGATCGGAGTGCGCATACCATGCCGAGGTCGAGTTCATGTGCCGTGGTGGGCGCACCCAGTCCAGCGCGAACGCCAGTGGGGTCCAACCGGTTTGTGGACGCAATTTCTCTTGGCCCACATAGTGGCTCCAACCGCCGCCCGATTGACCAACACAACCACACATCACCAGCATATTGATAATACCGCGATAGTTCATATCCATGTGGTACCAGTGGTTCAAACCAGCCCCCAGAATGACCATCGACTTACCGTTGGTTTTCTCGGCGTTGGTTGCGAATTCACGCGCCACCACTTCGATTTTGTCAGCCGGAACGCCGGTGATCTTCTCGGCCCATGCAGGGGTGTAGGGCACATCGACGGCATAATCATCGGTAACCCAATCGCCACCCAAGCCACGGTCCAGACCGTAGTTGGCGCAGAACAAATCAAACACGGTGGCAACCAAAATGGTTTCTTTGCCGACTTTGATTTTCTTGACAGGAACGTTTTTGGTCATCACATCGGGGTGTTCACATTTGACAAAGTTGTCTGTTGCTTGGCCACCGAAGTATGGGAAATCAACACCGACAACATCGTCGCGGTCTTCTTCCTGAATGAACGAGTTCATCAGTTCGGTGTCTTTACCCTTAGCGCGTTCTTCTAGGTTCCATTCGCCGTCTTCGCCCCAGCGATACCCGATGGTGCCGTTGGGTGAACAAAGCGCGTTGGCTTTGCCATCCCATGCAACGGTCTTCCATTCTGGATTGTTTTTCTCGCCCAACTTACCTTGCAGATCGTCTGCCCGCAGGAAGCGGCCCGCAATCAGCTTGCCGTCTTTTTCGTCCAGACGAACCAGCATCGGGAAATCGGAATATTTGCGGGTGTAATCTTCAAAGTATTCGACCTGACGATCCAGATGGAATTCCCGCAAGATCACGTGACCCATCGCCATCGACAGCGCGGCATCGGTGCCGGCTTTTGGTGCCAGCCAGATGTCGCCAAATTTTGCAGCCTCGGAATAGTCGGGGCTGATGACAGCGGATTTGGTACCTTTATAGCGAACCTCGGTGTAGAAGTGCGCGTCAGGCGTCCGTGTTTGCGGCACGTTTGAGCCCCAGAGCAGCAGGTAGCCAGCGTTGTACCAATCAGCCGATTCCGGCACGTCGGTTTGCTCGCCCCATGTCATTGGGCTTGCCGGTGGTAAATCGCAGTACCAGTCATAGAATGACATGCAAACGCCGCCCATCAAAGATAGGTAACGTGAGCCAGCCGCATAGGACACCATCGACATCGCAGGAATAGGCGAGAAGCCAAAGATGCGGTCGGGGCCATAGGTTTTGGCGGTGTAGGCGTTGGCAGCAGCGATAATTTCGTTGGCCTCGTCCCATGTGGCGCGCACAAAGCCGCCTTTGCCACGGGTCTTGACGTATGAGGCGCGCAGGATCGGATCCTCTTGCAGGGCTTTCCAAGCGGCTGTCGCACTCATGGTGGCGCGCAGCTTGCGGTAGCCGCGCATCAAGGCGCCTCGGATCAGCGGGTTTTTCACGCGATTGGCGGAATACAAATACCAGCTGTAAGACGCGCCACGCTGGCAACCACGCGGTTCGTGGTTGGGCATATCGGGCCGTGTGCGCGGATAATCGGTTTGCTGGGTTTCCCAGGTTACGATGCCGGATTTAACGTAGATTTTCCAGCTACACGAACCGGTGCAATTCACACCATGGGTCGAACGGACAACTTTGTCGTGACGCCAGCGGTCGCGATAGACGTCTTCCCATTCGCGGCTTTCATTGGTGGTTTCACCATGGCCGTTGGAAAACGTATCCAGTTTTTTCGACTGGAAGAAATTCAGGCGGTCGAGCAGATGGCTCATTGGGGTCTCTCCTGTTCTAAGGGAACCCGCCCCAACCATTGTCGGGGCGGGTAAAAATTAGTTTATGGGTTTTTCACGTATGCGCCGGGGCGCAGGTAGAACCACCAGTTGATCACGATGCAAACCGCGTAGAATACTGCGAAACCGTAGAGCGCATATTCTGGGTGGCCTGCCTTTAGCTGTTCACCAAACACTTTGGGGATGATGAAGGCGCCGTAGGCCGCGACAGCCGCTGTCCAACCCAACGCGGGGCCAGCCTGCTCTTTGTCGAACACAACCGCGATGGTGCGGAAAGTCGAGCCGTTTCCGATACCGGTGGCAGCGAACAAGATCAGGAACAAGATCATGAAGGGCACAAACACGTCTTGTGGCGTGGCCGAAACATAGGCTTGTTGGATGTAGTAGGCGACACCAAACGCAGAGGCGACCATAACAATCGAAACCAACATGGTCACTTTTGCGCCGCCCATTTTGTCGGCAATCATACCGCCAATTGGTCGGATCAACGCACCGATGAAAGGCCCCATCCACGCATACATCAAGGCAGAAGGCCCATCCGCGTTTACGGTGTTGTGGGTCATCACGCCGTCAACCAACAGGTGTTGAAAACCAAACACAACTTTGATGGTCAAACCGAACGCCGCCGCATAACCGATGAAGGAACCAAAGGTCATGGTGTAGATCACGGTCATGGCCCATGTGTGTTTGTTGCCAAAGATTTTATACTGGCGCGACAGGTTTTGCCCAACGGCGCCCGGGATCATTTTTAACAAGACAACTGTCAAAACGATGACGATCGGCAGAACAATCCATTTGGACACGCCCATGCCTGACACAGGCAAACCACCGGATGTTTGGGGCAACATCAACCACAGACCAAAGGCCGCAGTCACGAAGCCAACCATCAGCATTCCGGTGATGGTTACGAACGAACCAATCGGGTTTGGAATGTTGGGCGAGACATGTTCATCTCGGATATTGTTCATCCCGAACCAGCCCAAAATCGCCAGAGGCACCAGCGCGATCAGCCACACAAACCCGGCATTATGGATGTAGGTTTCTGTGCCCGCAGGAATTTTCCCAATCAAGGTGCCAGATGTGTTCACCAATGTGCGCGACGCGCCACCAAACAGACCAAACGTCATCACCAATGGGATAACGATCTGCATCGTGGTCACACCAAAGTTGCCCAAGCCCGCGTTCATACCCAGTGCATAGCCTTGCACTTTTTTAGGATAGAAAAAGCTGATGTTGGACATGGAGGACGAGAAGTTACCGCCGCCGATGCCCGATAAGAACGCCAGTATTTGGAATTTCCAAAGTGGTGTATTGGGGTCTTGCAACGCGTAACCTGCGCCAATGGCAGGGATCATCAACAGGGCGGTGGTGAAAAAGATCGTGTTTCGACCGCCCGCTATTCGAATAAAGAAGGTCGATGGAATACGCAGGGTCGCGCCAGTCAAACCCGCAATCGCACCTAGGGTAAACAGTTGTGATTTTTCAAAGGCAAAACCAAGGTTGATCATCTGAACGGTGATGATGCCCCAATAAAGCCAAACGGCGAATCCGACCAACAAGCTGGGGATCGAAATCCACAAATTGCGCGTCGCGATGGACTTCCCGGTCGAGGCCCAATAGCCCTCGTCCTCGATGTCCCAATTTCTAATGTCTTGTCCCACGATATCCTCCTTGGGTAAGCATTGCGGCGGGCCAATCACGACCCGCCATTTGTTTTCGGTTAGGTTTTGCTTCTGATGTTTTGGCCATGGGTGCGGTTGTATTCGTCCACCACCTGAACCGAGTGCAGCAGGGCCGCATTGGCCTCGTCCGCACGGGCTTGCAAAATGTCCATGTTGGCGGACTCAAACAGTGCCTTTTCCTCGGCCTCTTTTTCAGGCGAGAACCGGATGAACAGCGCCAAGAACGCAACACCTGTGACGATCATGCCAATGGTGAAATAGGCCTCATCCCAGCGGCTGTTGTAGGCTTCGCTTTTCAACAAGAACCCGCCCAGCACGGCACCCGCGTTGCCACCAGCGCCGACCACACCGGCCACCGCACCCAGCGCCTTTTTATTCACAAACGGCACCACCGAATAGGTCGCCCCTTCGGACATCTGGGTGAACAGTGAGAAGATGATCAATGTCGGAATGGCCAGCATCAGGATTGGCATTTGACTGAACAACATCAGCGCTAGGCCTTCGCCAAGCAACACGATGAACAACCATGTTGTACGGCCTTTCAGACCCCAAAGTGATGCAAAGTTATCGCCAAAAATGCCACCCAACGTACGGGCAAAGATGTTCATCAGGCCAAACAGCGACGCGATCAAACCCGCGGTCACAGCGGCTTCAGCCAGTGGCATGCCTTCAAAGTAGCCAAAGTAGTCGACGAAATACAGCGCGATAGATCCGTTCACCAACAACTCGATGCCAAAACAGGCACCATAGATGACGAACATCAGCCACACACGGTAATCGGCCATGGCCTGAAAATAGGCACCCGTCACCTTGTCTTTGGGGGGCAACAAACCTTTTGCGCGCAGCTCTTTGTAATTGCCGTCGGGCGCGTCCTGCGTCAGGTAATAGTAGGCGATCCCGATCACGAATGTGATGACCCCAACCAGAACCATTGAGGCGCGCCAGGCTTGCGCGTCGGTAAAGCTGAACCCGACAATGAAGCCCGTGAAGATCAGCGGCATCACAATCTGCGTCACACCCCCACCAAGGTTACCCCAGCCCGCAGATGTCGCATTCGCTGTGCCCACCACGTTGGGCGCGAACATGACCGATGTGTGATACTGTGTAATCACAAAGGACGCGCCAATCACCCCGATGGCCAGACGAAACAACAGGAACGATGTGAAGTCATCCGCCAGCCCAATGCCCGCAACAGGGATCGAACCCAGAATCAGCAGCCAAGTATAGGCGAGGCGCGGACCGATCCGGTCGCACAGCCAGCCGATAAACAATCGCGCAAAGATCGTCACCGCAACGGATGCGATGATGGTCCAACCGACCTGTGATTTGGTTAGGCCGAGTTCTTCGCGCACAATGATCATCATCGGCGCGATGCCGAACCAAGCAAAGAAGCACGCGAAGAAGGCAAACCACGTCATGTGGAATGTCCTGATCTGCACCATGTTCACTTTGAAAAAGTTTCCCCAAAGGCTTGTGGCTTTGTTTTGTAATTCCATTTTCTGTCCCCTTCTGGCAGGGACCGAATGCTATTTGCGCCGAACGCAAGCCGAGTCCCTTCTGGGCCATTTGATAGAGACACTTGGGCTTTGCTCCGTTGATCTGGATCAATTTAGATATTTATTCTTTGTTTTTAGCAGGTTACCAACAAATATCAAAAACAGTGCCGCTAAATTTCCTTTGCAGGCAATACATAGCGCACCCCGTGCCTTGACAAATTAGACCATCTTGATTGATATATATCAATTGCCAGTTAGAGGGTCTCCGAATGCGTAGCGCCGACATACCAGCCATCCGTGGATTGCCCTTATTCAAGGACATGACCGACGACGCCTTTGCCGAATTGGTGCGCGGCGCCTATGTTCAAAGCTTTCCGCAGGGTATGGAATTGATCACCGAAGGCGACCCATGCGATTTCTTGCACATCGTTGTGGATGGCAGTGTCGAGCTGCTGGGCGGTTGGGGCGGTCGCGAAACGACGATGACGATTTTACGCGCGGATGCCACGTTCATTCTGGCGGCCGCTATTCGAGATGGTGCCAATTTGATGTCGGCCCGCACATTAGAGCGCACCCGCGTGATCATGCTGCCTGCCCAAGACGTACGACAAGTGTTTCAAACCGACCCAGCTTTTGCCCGCGCTGTGGTGATGGAGCTGGCCCATTGCTATCGCGGTGTCATCAAAAGCGTAAAGGGGCTAAAACTGCGCACCTCGATTGAGCGGTTGGCGAATTATCTGCTGAAATGGCAGGTCAAAACCGGCGGCAACGACACTTTCACCTTAACGATTGAAAAACGGCGGTTGGCTTCGGTTCTGGGCATGACCCCAGAAAACCTGTCCCGCGCCATCAAATCTCTGCGCCCATACGGGGTGATCATCGACGGGCAAACCGTGCGAATCACTCAGCCGGATGACTTGCACCGGTTGGCAAAGCCCACTCCGTTGATTGACGATCCCAGAAGTTAGGATAGAATTACCCCAATCCGTGCATTCGTAAACTGGAGTAAATTTATGACCCTGTCTCGCCGCACCGCTCTAACTGGTCTTGCCAGCCTGCCGTTTCTGTCAGCGCCGTCTTTGCTTTTGGCACGAACAAAGTTCAAAGACCTTGATCCGGTTGATTTTGGCCGCCGTGGTCCATCCTCTTTTGCGGTCCACGGCATTGATGCAGCACGTTTTCAGGGCCAAATGAATTGGCGCAAGGTCAAACGGCAAGGCGTTAAATTCGCTTGGCTCAAAGCCACAGAGGGCGGTGATCTGATTGATCCTGAATTCAAGGCCAACTGGCGGGCCGCCAAACGCGCCCGCGTCCCCGTCGGCGCCTACCATTTTTATTATTTCTGCACAGAACCCGAAACACAGGCCAAATGGTTTATCAAAAACGTGCCGCGTCTAAAGGGCGGGTTGCCGCCTGTCCTGGATCTGGAATGGAACCCGTTTTCCCCCACCTGCACCTTGCGCCCACCAGCTGCTGAAGTCCGCGCGTTGGCCAACCGGTTTATTAAAATTGTTGAGCGTCACTACCAGACCAAAGTCGTCATCTACACTGCCCCCGACATGTGGAAACACAGCGACATCGCCCGCCTGAAACGCGAATTCTGGCTGCGCTCCACCGCCAAACACGTTGAAAAACGCTATGGCAGGCAGGGGTGGCAGTTCTGGCAATATACCGCGACGGGCGTTTTGGACGGTGTTGAAAAAGAGGTCGATTTAAACTGTTTCAACGGCACAAAGAGCCAGTGGGAACAATGGCGCAAGGCGCGGGCTGTGAAGTAATTGTTGTGGGGTTAGTAGACGAAGGGCAGGGTCTAGGATGAATACCAACCCTCTGTCGGAATTCTTAGCCTCCTGCGCTTACGTGTTACTAATTGACGAAAGTGAGATAACAATCAGGAGCGTGGGCTGTGATGGAGACACACCGCTCCACGTTGCACTTTGGCAAGGCAGGACGGACATAGTTCATCTTTTGGTTGAAGCAGGCGCTGATGTTAATGCGGTTGGCGACATGTCTGAAACGCCTCTTCATGTCGCAGTAAGACAGCAGAGCCTTCAAGCAGTAAAGGCAATTCTAAATTCGGGCGCAAGCTGCCATTTCCTTTCTGAATTCGGTCAAAGCCCAAAAGGTTTGGCGATGGAAATGGGCGGCGCAATGAAGGAGATTTTTGCAGGAAGGTGACGTTGACAACTTCACCAGAGCAGTAGCATCTTTATCCGCAACGCCTACCTACCATTTCTATTGCCTTAGCACAGCAACGGCAGCGCCCGGACTTCCCCCACGGGGAGGGCGCTTCGCACCCACTCTGAGGTCCATGCGCGGTGTGGCAACACAAGCAGTCTGTCTGGACAAATCGGGGCCACACAGCCCTCGCCTATATGCAGAGTCCGATAGCTAATTTCTGGCGATTTACACGGCCGCTTTGCGGCTTTCATCCAGATAGATTTCGCGCAAACGCTTGGCGACCGGACCCGGTTTGCCGTCGCCCATTTGTGCGCCGTCAATCTCGACCACGGGCATCACGAACGCGCTGGCGGATGTGGTGAAGGCTTCGTCAGCGCCTTGGGCTTCTTCAATCGAAAAACTGCGTTCCTCGACCTCCATCTGCGCCTCTTTGGCAAAGCGGATCACGGCAGCGCGGGTGATGCCGTGCAGGATGTCGTTGGACAATTTGCGGGTGATGATCTTGTCGCCCTTGACGATATAGGCGTTGTTGGATGTGCCCTCGGTCACCATGCCGTCTTCAACCAGCCATGCATCATCGCACCCCGCCTTTTTGGCCATCATTTTGGCCATCGACGGGTACAGCAATTGCACTGTTTTGATGTCGCGGCGATGCCAGCGGATATCTTCAACCGAGATCACTTTGTTGCCGCGTTTGGACGCAGCTGAGTCTGCTAGATTTGGCACATTCTGGGTGAACAACACGATGGTAGAGGGTACTTTTTCCGGGTCCGGAAACATGAAATCACGATCTCCTGCCGAGCCACGGGTGATCTGCAAATAGATCATCCCCTCGTTAATTTCATTCACACGCACCAACTCGCGGTGCACCTCCAAAAGGTCGTCCATTTCAATCGGGCTGGCCATGTCCAGCTCACTCATCGAGCGCTGCAACCGCGCGGCGTGGCCGGCAAAATCTATCAGTTTTCCGTCCAGCACCGAGGTGACCTCGTAGATGCCATCAGCCATCAAAAACCCGCGGTCAAAGATTGAAACGGTGGCCTGTTCTTCGGGCAAATATGCGCCGTTCACGTAAACTGTTCTGCTCATGGTCTATCTCCTGTTAGCCCCAGAGGGCGGCGCTTGGCGGGTACACGCCGGCGTCGTCAAATTTCAATGGCTCGTCACGGTCCTCTGCCAACAGCAACGGCCCGTCTAGGTCTGTATAGGCCACGCCCTGCGCAATCAAGGTCGCAGGTGCCATTGCGAGGGATGAGCCAACCATGCAGCCAACCATAACGCCGTAGCCTTGGGCCTCGGCTTTGGCACGCAGCTTGATCGCTTCGGTCAATCCGCCGGTTTTATCCAGCTTGATATTGACGATGTCATACTTGCCAGTCAGGTGCGGCAGGCTGCTGCAGTCATGGCAGCTTTCATCGGCGCAAACCGGCACGGGACGTTTCATTCCGGTCAGAGCTTCGTCTTCAGATGCGGGCAAAGGTTGCTCTACCAGCTGAACGCCAAGGCGCAGCAAATGTGGGGCCAGATCGGTGTAGACCTCGGCGGACCACCCCTCGTTGGCATCGACAATAATGGCTGATTTTGGTGCACCACGGCGGACCGCCTCAAGGCGTGCCATGTCATCCGGCGTGCCCAGCTTGATCTTTAACAACGGGCGAAATGCGTTTTTCTCCGCCTGTACTTGCATCACCTCAGGTGTGGCGAGCGACAAGGTATAGGCTGTAATTTCAGGGCCAGGTTTTGGCAACCCTGCCAACTCCCACACCCGTTTACCAGTTTGCTTGGCCTCCAGATCCCACAAGGCGCAATCGACCGCATTTCGGGCTGCCCCTGCGGGCAAAGCATCCTGCAAATCCTGACGGGTGATGTCGGCAGGTAGGCCTTCGATCTCGGCTGTGACGGAGCCAAGCGTTTCGCCATACCGCGCATAGGGCACGCATTCGCCCCAGCCTGTTAAACCATCGCGCTCGACCCGAGCAGTCAGCACCTTGGCCTCGGTCCGAGAGCCGCGAGAAATGGTGAACACTTGCGCCAATTTAAACACATCTGCAGTTACAGATATTGTCATATAAACTTCTCCGATTGTCCCGAGCGAGAAAAGCCCAAAGGCTTGCCGAGCGCCAGCCCTAAATTATGGCCAGCGCATCCACCAGACGCCCAGCACCTTGACGGAACGGATCAACCGCAGGCAAACCCATACGCGCCTCGACTTCAGCTAAATAGGTCAGTGCCTGATCCTCGTCAAAATGTTGCGTATTGACCGAAATGCCCGCAACTTGACAGGCTGGATTCACAATCTGCGCAAGCGGCAAAGCCGTATCGCGCAACCGCTCCAATGACGGCAGGGAATAATCCGGCAAGCCGCGCATGTGGGTGCGTGTCGGTTCGTGCGCCAAGATCAACGCATCTGGTTGTCCACCGTGGATCAACGCCATTGTCACACCGGAATACGAGGCGTGAAACAGGCTGCCCTGCCCCTCGATGTGATCCCAGTGATCGGCGTCGTTATCCGGCGTCAGATATTCAATCGCACCTGCCATAAAATCGGCCACGACAGCATCCAGCGGAACCCCGTGGCCAGTCACCAAAATTCCGGTCTGGCCTGTGGCTCGAAACGTCGATTTCATGCCGCGTTTGTTCATTTCCGCGTCCATCGCCAACGCAGTATACATCTTACCAACCGAGCAATCGGTGCCCACGGCCAAAACCCGCTTACCCGTTCGTTTCACACCATTCGCGATTGGGTAACCAACCGAGGGCACCCGCACATCGTGCAAAGTGCCGCCAAAGGTTTGCGCAGCGGCCATCACGGGGCCTTCATCACGCAACAGGTTGTGTAACCCGCTGGCAATATCAAAGCCCATCTCCAGCGCCTGCACCATCACGTCGCGCCACGCTTGCGAGATCACCCCACCACGGTTGGCCACGCCAATCACCAAGGTCTTCGCACCCGCCGCTTTGGCCTCGGCCAATGTCATATCCATCAATCCAAGGTCAGCGCCACAACCCGTCATCCGGAATTGCCCAACCGAATTTTCAGGTCGCCAATCTTTGATGCCTTGGGCCACTTTTACAGCCAATTGGTCCGGCGCATCGCCGAGAAATAACAAGTATGGTGTCTCGATCATGATTCTGTCCTCAAATTATTCAGCGCGATAATGCGCAATCGCCCTGCGCATTGCTTTGTAAATTTCGTGCTTGAATGTATGAATTGGCGAAAATATGACGCCAAAACGACCAAGCCATCGAATTATCTTGCGTTGGATGGAATTTTTTCAATAGATTCCATGGCTGCATGCTTTGGGTAACGAAGCGTCCCATTTTCGCATCTTGCGAACAGCCGCGCACTATAATATCCAATTCGAAACCCATTCCGAAACATAATTACTCACAGGTACACTCATGAGCTTTCGCCTCCAACCCACTGCCCCTGCCCGTCCAAACCGCTGCCAGCTGTTTGGCCCGGGGTCCCGCGTTGAATTATTCGCCAAAATGGCAACCTCGGCGGCGGATGTGATCAACATCGATCTAGAGGACAGTGTCGCACCGTCCGACAAGGACAGCGCCCGCGCCAATGTGATCGACGCAATCAATGATATCGATTGGGGCAACAAGGTTCTCAGCGTGCGGATCAACGGCTTGGACACGCCTTATTGGTATCGTGATGTGGTTGATCTGCTGGAACTTGCGGGCGACCGACTAGACCAGATCATGATCCCCAAAGTTGGCTGCGCCGCCGACATCTATGCCGTCGACGCGCTTGTCACCGCCATCGAAACTGCCAAAGGCCGCACAAAGCCGATCAGCTTTGAGGTGATCATCGAAAGCGCTGCCGGCATTTCACATGTCGAAGAAATCGCTGCAGCCTCCCCACGCTTGCAAGCCATGTCACTCGGCGCAGCCGATTTCGCCGCCTCTATGGGCATGCAAACCACTGGCATTGGTGGCACGCAAGAAAACTACTACATGACACATGAAGGCGCAAAATATTGGTCTGATCCGTGGCACTGGGCCCAAACCGCGATCGTTGCAGCTTGTCGCACCCACGGGGTGTTGCCCGTAGATGGCCCCTTTGGGGATTTCTCCGATGATGAGGGTTTTCGCGCCCAAGCACGTCGCTCCGCCACCCTTGGCATGGTCGGGAAATGGGCGATCCACCCGAAGCAAATCGCACTGGCAAACGAGGTATTCACCCCGTCAGATGAACAAGTCACAGAGGCCCGTGAAATCATTGCCGCGATGGAACAGGCCAAAGCCAACGGCGAAGGCGCAACTGTCTACAAAGGCCGTTTGGTCGACATCGCCAGCATCAAACAAGCCGAAGTCATCGTGCGTCAATCTGAAATGATCAGCGGCAACTAGCCCTTCTTCTTGCCTAAAATACCTCCGCCGGAGGCATCTAAAAAATCAGCGCCGCGCAGCGGCTCCGCTAAGTTCGGGTCACCGGCTGGCGCAGGACGGTTTTTAATTTATCTGGGGTGACTTTTCGCGGGTCCCCCAGATAGATTTCGTGGTGCAACCCTCGCATTGCCAATCCGTTTTCGGGTATAAACCGATTGTGCATTTCCGCCAACACCGGCCCCTCTTCATCATACGATCCGACATGCAGCACTTGCACCACCAGCCCCTCAACCAAAGCCCCCAACCGAATCTGCCGCAAGGTCGACTCATCCGTCGCCGCATCGCGTTTCTTGGCGGTCTTAGCAACCACGCTTTCCAACACCTGCACCAGATCCGCTGCCGTCACCCAATCAGGTTGCCGGATCATCATGGTCCATTGCCATTTATCTTTTTCGCGGGACGCAAAACTGCTCATATCGTCAGCCCACCACAGCCCTTCCAGCGGCCCAACCACATGGTCCACCCCTCGCAGTTTACCATGAAATTTCAACCCGTAACTCAATCCATAGAGCGCAGCGAGGGCACGGCCATAGGCTGGGGTCGTGCCAGGATTTCCGGCACCATCAATCGTCAAGTATGACTGCTGCCGCACCTCAATCACGTCAAACCGGCCAACCTTGCCCGAGTAAAGCGCCTTATCCACTTTCTTAAAATCCGTTTTGATCACCCCAAAGCCCCTTTCTCACACAGCGGTACATATATATCCGTCAACAGGTCATCCGGTTTGGTGTCCATAGGGTCATTCAGATAAACCTCATAACTCGGCGCATCGCGCAATTCTTCGTCAGAGCCGTTCAACCAATCACTATACAAGTAGTCATAGGCGGCCTTTAATCCTGCATAGGGACCTCTATAATGCATGACGGCCATTTTCCCGTCTGGCACGTCAACGGATTCCAACCCTTCGGGCATTTCAAATTCCGCGTTCACAATCACCCCCGCGTGACTCCTCAGGTTTTCTGGTGCGACAGCGTCAGGGTCATCATAGCAAATCGCCAACATACCCGCCGCTTGCCCCCACAGATTGCGCGCAGAAAATACTGCAGCCAACTGTTGAAACGCCGAACCAATTTCGGGGTAAGGCCCGAGGTGCGATTTGGCTGCGATGCGCCGTGAAGGTGCGTTCAAAACTTCTACTGGAAACATCGGGTATTCTCCTTTTTTTATCTGCAAATAGGGTGACGTCAAATCGCCTCGGTTACGGAACTGAACAGGCGGCTTGCCAAATGCCGTTTGAAAGGCACGGCTAAAACTCTGAACGTTGGGGTATCCACAGCGCTTTGCCACCTTCGCCACCGGATCATCCGTTTCGATCAACCAACAGGCGGCTCTATATAGACGTATCCGCCGCGTGGCATTGGCACAGGTTTCGCCTGTCATCGCCTGAAACACCCGATGCCAATGAAACCGTGACATCGCGGCCACGTCTGCCAAAGCATCCAAAGATAGGTCGCCTGCCGGATTGGCGTGGATGTATTCCAGCACCCGCATCAGGCGTTTTTCATATGATTTTGGCATCATCACTCCAAACCGGTCCCAAATCCATCCAACCACACCCGCTTTTGACAAATCTTGCTAAACTGTCCCCGTTGCAAATCTATCTTCACACAGTCATATATCAGTGCAACAGTATTTCGGAGAACCACATGGCCAATTACCTCGAATTTGAAAAACCGCTGGCGGAAATTGAAAGCAAAGCTGAAGAGCTGCGTGCGATGGCACGTGCGAGCGAGGAAACAGATGTTGAGGCCGAGGCCGCGGCGCTTGATAAAAAAGCCGCTGACATGTTGATCGAGCTTTACAAGGATCTGACCCCTTGGCGCAAATGCCAAGTTGCGCGTCATCCGGATCGCCCACATTGCAAGGACTATATTGAGGCTCTGTTCAACGAGTTCACGCCCTTGGCGGGGGATCGGAACTTTGCCGACGATCACGCCGTGATGGGCGGGTTGGCGCGGTTGGGCGACACACCTGTTATGGTGATTGGGTTGGAAAAGGGTCATGATACCAAATCGCGCATTGAGCGCAATTTCGGCATGGCGCGGCCCGAAGGTTATCGCAAAGCCATCCGCTTGATGGAGTTGGCTGACAAATTTGGGCTGCCGATCATCACGCTGGTCGACACCCCCGGTGCATACCCCGGTAAAGGTGCCGAAGAGCGCGGCCAGTCCGAGGCGATTGCACGTTCCACCGAGAAATGCTTGCAGGTCAAAGTACCGCTGATTTCAGTGATCATTGGTGAAGGTGGTTCCGGCGGGGCTGTGGCCTTTGCCACGGCGAACCGGTTGCTGATGTTGGAACATTCCGTCTACTCGGTGATCACCCCCGAGGGTTGTGCCTCGATCCTCTGGAAGGACGCCGAAAAGATGCGTGAAGCTGCCGAGGCCTTGCGTCTAACCGCGCAGGATTTGAAACAGTTGGGCGTTGCGGATGTGATCATCAAAGAACCAGCCGGCGGTGCGCAACGTGACAAACAGGCCGCCATCGCAAGCGTCGGTAAAGCGCTAAACGCAAGCCTGAAACAACTGTCCAAGAAAAAGCCAGCGGCTTTGGTCAAGGACCGGCGTGAAAAGTTCCTGTCAATCGGCTCCAAAGGGCTGGCCGCCTAGCGAAGAAAACTGTCAGGTTTGATGAGCGGCCCGCAATCGCGCCCCTAGCCATAGGTGCGGGCGTGGGCGCGGTCGGGATGTTCCAGATGCGGGATCGCGCCAAACTGGAGCAGATGCAGATCATCGCCAACCAGTTCAAACTTGTGAACGGACGTGTTCATCACCCGTAAAAACAGTTTGGTCTTTTTTACCATATCCAAACCCAACGCAATGGCTGACAAGGTTGCGATCACACCTGTCGAGCTGACCAACGCAATGCGCCCGTCCTGACCTGCCGCGTTATGCAGCGCGCCCATGATGCGACTGCAAAACGCTTCGTAAGTTTCCAATCCATCATCAACATTCTTTTCACGCCAAGCATCCAAAAGCTGCGGCACATGCAACGCGAAAGCCTGCATAGAGCGCGGAATTTCTATGCCCTGATTTATGCGTAAACTCTCGGCCAATCCAAAATAATCCAGCTCATTCAACCGTGCATCGGTGCTGTGCGGAACCCGCGCCAGCGACATGGACTGCGCCGTTTCAATTTGGCGCGTCATCGCCCCAGATATGACCTGATCAAAGGGCTGCACATCACGCAGGCTTTCCCCCAACCAACGGGCTTGTTGGTGGCCCAGATCGGACAGGCTGTCATAGCTGGCTTCATCCTTGGCCCCTGTCTGGGCTTGGCCGTGGCGGATTAACGTCAGTTCTACCACATCGTTTCCTTTGCCCGAGCACCCCACGTCAAATCATAGCTTTCGCCGTCAAATTCGCCCGAGGTTATTTCCTTTAAAATCTCGCCGACAGTTGGCAACCCGCCTGACAAATCACCATCTGTCCACAAGCCCGCCCTCATCACAGCGCGCGCACATTGAAAATAGACCTCGTTGATTTTAATGATAATCACCGAACGCGGCTGCTTGCCTTCAACCTCAAACCGCGCCAGCATATCGACGTCGGTGGTAATTTTCGCGCGGCCATTCACGCGCATCACGCTGTTCGATCCGGCCACCATGAACATCAGCGAAATTCGTCCGTCATCAATGATGTTGCGCAGGGTGTCCATGCGGTTGTTGCCATGCCAATCGGGCAGTGCCAACGTATGCTGATCCAGTGTGATCACCACTGGCCCGACATCGCCGCGAGGTGAGCTGTCAGTGCCATCCGGCCCAACGGTAGAAATCACGCAAAATCGGCTGCGTTCGATCCATGCGCGGTACATTGGCGTCAGGTGATCCACGACTTTGATCACGGACGCCTTGGCCGGCGTACCATAAATCGCTTCGAGGGCCTCAATCGTATCCAGATATTCCATCAGCCCTTGAACCCCGCCTCTGCCATCAACCGATCCGAAGCCGTTTCGATCACTTGTTCCATTTCGGCCATAAACTCGGCCCGTGGCTTGCCCGCTTTGATACGGGGCAAAAACTCCAATACGGCCGTGCCCTGTTTGCGATAAACCCCGCGTTTGGGCCAAAACACCCCGACATTGGTTGCGGCTGGAACACAGTCCATCTCAGTTTGTTCATACAGCAATCCAGTGCCTATTTTATATGGCGCTTTCACACCCGGCGCAACGCGCGTGCCTTGTGGGTAGATCAACAATTGCCCAGGCAGGTTTTTACCACTGTCCACGTCGGCCTTCATTTTGATAATCGCTTTGCCGCGGGTGCCACGATTGACTGGGACATTGCCCATGCGAGAGCCGAAAAATCGAAACACGGGTAGGTAATGCAGTTCGCGTTTGATAATCACACGGGGTTGCCACGCGACCGAAATCAGCAGGATGACGTCCAGAAATGATTGGTGTTTTGAGGCGATCAAGCAGGCGTCTGTCGGCACCTCGCCGCGCACCTCAGTTTTCACCCCCGCGATCCACGCGAGGGACCAGCGACAATAGCGGGCATAGGTTTTGACAAAGGTATAGACTTTGGTACGGTCGAACAGAGCTATCGGCACAAAGACCAATCCCATAAGCGGCATCATCAAATACATTTGAATGGCGAAAATCAGGCTGCGGAGCCATTGAATTGCGTATCCCATCAGGTCTGCTCCCGTAAACTGCGAAGGGCGGCTGCGCGGGTTGCCCAAAATGCCACCCCAGCTGCCAATGGTGGTATGACAATGGGCCATAGCCAATGCCAGCCTTGAAATCCAAGCCCCGTCAAGAACCCGCCTGCCGTCGATGCGCTTGGCAACAATAGTATTGCCAGCATCCCCAACACCGACCCCGCCGCTGCCCCCGTTAAGGCACGCAGGGTAAAGCGACGCACGAAGGCTTGCGCGATATAGGTGTCTTGGGCACCTACCAATCTCAGCACGCGGATCACTTGTTTGTTTGCTGCCAATGCCGCATTCGCGGCCAGCGTGATCATCGCTCCCGTCGCCATTGCGATCAACAGGATCGAGAACAGTCCAAGCGTGCGTAACCGGTCCGCAGCCTTGACCAAGGGTTTGCGCCAGCGGGTGTGATCATCCAAAACCGCACCCGGGGCTTCGGCGGACAGGCGCAAACGCAGCCCTTCCACATCGTACCCATTCCCGTCTTCGATCACCTCGATCAGCTGCGGAATCGGCAGGCTGTCGATTGGCAAATCCGGCCCAAACCAAGGCGCCAGCAATGCCTTTTGCTCGTCACTGCTCAACACCCGTGCTTGGGCGACGCCCGGGGTGGTGCGCAGCACTTCGGCTGCGGCACGAGTTTGCGCGTCCATCTGGCCCGCCGGCGCCGAAATACGCACCGTGGATGAGCGTGCTAATTCACTGGACCATCTGTCAGCCAGCCGCCCTGTGGCTAGCGACAAGGCCAGCGCGAACACCACCAAAAACGCCATCGCGGCTGACGTGAACAATGTCAACGTGGCCGTGTAACCGCTGGGCGGCACGACTTGGGCCGATTGTGTGTCGCCTTTTAACAACGCAATGACCTGTTCCATATCCAACTTCACAAATCCGCTCCGGCCAATTGCAATCGCCGATTATTGATCCGCAGCACCCGTGCATTCACTTGCGATTTGGCAGCACGGATCAAGTTTAGATCGTGGGTAGCGATCATGATTGTTTTGCCCATCCGGTTTAGCTCAACCAATAGGTTCAGTAACCGTTTTGACATTTCCCAATCGACATTTCCGGTCGGCTCGTCCGCCAGCACCACATCCGGTGACATGATCACAGCGCGTGCCAAGGCAGCGCGTTGGCGCTCACCCCCTGACAATTCGTCTGGCAGTGCATCCGCGCGGTGCGTCAGGCCAACCCAAGACAGCAAATCATTCAAGTTTTCGGTCTCCTGGCCCACCTCTCGGCCTGCAGCCATCAAAGGTAGCGCAACATTGGCCGAGAGCGGCAAATGGTCCAAAAATTGGCAATCTTGGTGCACCACACCGATGCGTTGCCGATTACGGGCGATTTCGTTTCGGTCCATTGACCGCGTATCATTGCCAAAAACCTGCACCTGCCCCGACGAGGCCAACAACTCCATATAACACAGCTTTAGAAAAGTGGTCTTACCAGCACCCGATGGTCCGGTTAAAAAATGAAACGATCCTGGTGCCAATTTTAACGAAATATCCGATAATAGTTCCCCACCGCCATAGCTATAGGCGACATTTTGCAGCTCGATCACATTGCGCCCTTTCTTGCCCTACTTGTGGACAGTTGTGCCTAAGATTGTTCAATGTTTCAATATAAAGAACACTCAAAAGGATTGATCTTCGCCCATCGCTTGTTACAACGTAAATAGTTAACAGAGAAAGTTAGCCACAGAACGTGGCTTAGACAGGGAAAATTATGCGGTTACTATGCCCGAATTGCGATGCACAATACGAGGTAGATGACAGCGTCATACCCAAAGACGGGCGCGATGTGCAATGCTCTAGCTGTGGGCAAACTTGGTTTCAGAAATCGGCTTCTCAACTCGAAGAAGCCAAACAGACTGACCATAGGCAGGGCACAATGCTCGAAGAGGCCGCCGAGCAACAGGATGCCGAAGCTGTAGCGGAACACGAGGCCGAGCCAAAGTCAGAATCCGCAAGCGAGATTGAACCAGATCTCGAGCATGAGCTAGATCTCGACCCACGCAAGCCTGACGAAGCTGTATTAGATGTTTTACGTCAAGAAGCAGCGCTTGAGGTCGAGGCTCGGCATGATGAATCCCAAGGCGGTTTGGAAACTCAACCCGATCTTGGCCTTGACCAAGCAGATGAAGCCGAAGCCAGCCTTGGCGCATCTGTCGGCCAACGCACAGCCCGTTTGCGTGGTATTGAGCCTGAAGCCGACCCCAGCGCATCACGCGGCGGCATGCTGCCCGACATCGAAGAAATCAACTCCTCGCTTCAAAATGAATCCGGGATGGATGCTCCCGAAACAATTGCCCAAGCCAAACGCGGACGCAGCGGGTTTCGGCTTGGATTTGGGTTGATCATCATTTTGGCGACCCTTTTGTTCTTGGCCTATGTCTATGCGCCACAGATCATTGCAAAGGTGCCATCTGTAGAAGCGATCATGACCAGCTATGTCGAGACAGTGGACGGTTTACGGCATTGGCTGGATCAGTTGATGCAATCCGCGACCGCAAAAATGTCGGGCGGCACAGCTGAGTCCTAAACCTGCTGTGCGTGTAAAATTCGTCGTTATGGCGGTGACTTTACTCAGTATCGGACACCTGAAATTGCATCTATAAACGGAGCGCAACACCTATGTTGGCTGGGATCAAGATTGTCGAAATAGAGGGGCTAGGGCCCGGGCCATTTGCCGGAATGCTGTTGGCAGACCTTGGGGCGGATGTGATCGTCATCCATCGCGCGGGATCTGGGCCATCTGTTACCGATGACAAAAGCCTGCTGGACCGAGGCAAACGCTCAATCTCGCTGGACTTGAAAGACGCCGATGATTTGGAAATTGCCAAAGACTTGATCAAAGGCGCTGACGGCTTGATTGAAGGGTTTCGTCCCGGCGTGATGGAGCGTTTGGGCTTGGGACCTGATCTGTGTCACGCGTTTAATCCGGCGCTGGCCTATGGGCGGATGACCGGATGGGGGCAGGATGGCCCGCGCGCCCAAACAGCGGGTCATGATCTGAATTACATCGCCACCAGCGGCGCATTATATTACGCGTCCGACCCGGATGCAGCGCCTGTGACGCCTGCGACGTTATTGGGCGACATTGGTGGTGGTGCTTTGTATCTGGCGATTGGGTTGCTGTCGGCGATCCTTAAGGCACGCAAAACGGGCAAAGGCTGTGTGGTTGATGCCGCGATTGTGGATGGTTCGGCTCATATGATGAACCTGTTGATGGCAATTGGGCAAAACGGCGATTTGTCTGAAACCCGCGGCCAAAGCCTGTTGGATGGCCCACATTGGAGCCGCACATATCGCTGCGCAGACGGTGGTTATTTAAGCGTTCAATGTCTGGAGCCAAAATTCTACGCGCAGTTTCTTGAAAAAATGGGTTTGCAGGATGACCCGGTTTTCAAGGTCCAGTTTGATAAGGCGGTTTGGCCGGATCAAACCGCCAGCCTTGAGGCAATTTTCGCGGCCAAACCGCAAGGCCACTGGGCCGCGTTGTTTGAGGGCAGCGATGCTTGTGTCGCCCCCGTGTTATCACCACAACAGGCCGCAATAGACCCACATATGCAGGCACGCGAAATTTGGCAGACCGCCAACGGGGCACTTCAGGCCGCCGCCGCGCCAAGATTTTCAAACTATACGGTTGGCATCAATCCAGCGCCGGAACGTGGTCAGCACAGCACCGAAATACTGGCCCAATTGCAGGCGGGCAATGATGTCTGGAAATAGCTGCAATCAATCCCGCTGCTAAAATCTGTCGAGCAGCCGTTCTAGATATTCCAATTCCAATTCAGGGCGGTCTTGATCGCCCGAACGGCGGCGGAGTTCATCCAGCAACTCACCAGCACGACGATAGACATCACCGCCTTTCAGCAATTCACCGTCAGGACCAATCCTGCCGCTGCCATTGTTGTCACGCCCCAGTGGGTCACGGGCGTTGGCGTTGTCGGACCCTTGCGCTTCGCCCTGTTGGCCGGGGCTTTGCTGTTGCTGTTCATTCTTGGCGATTGCTTCACCCAGATTGCGCATGCCTTCGCGCAGGGCTTCCATTGCTTCGGCTTGATTGTCCAAGGCTTCGGCCAAGCGGTCACCGCGTAGCGCATCTTCTGCACCTTTCATAGCGGTCTCTGCCCGATCCAGCGCATCCCGTGCCGCGTCACCCTCGGGCGTTCCGGCCCCGAGCAATCCGTCTTTTTGGCGTTGTAATTCATCCCGCAAGGCTTGTTGACGATCTGCCAGACCCTCTTGGCCTTCACCAGTTTTTCCACTGCCTTGTTGACCAGATTCGCGACCGTTCTCACCCTGACCTTGGTCGCCTTGGCCATCATGGCTGCGCCCTTCCCCCTGCCCGCCCGCTTCACCGCGGTTCTGGCCGCTTTCGCCGCGATTGGCGTTGGGGTTGAACTGTTCCTGTAGGTCGCGGAACGCCTGATCAGACAAGCCTTGTTGATCGCGCAGGGTGTCTTGCAAATCCTCCATGGATTGCGCGCCGGGGCTTTTTTCGCCGCCCTCACCGCCCTCAGCCATTTGCAGATCTTCCATCATTTCGTTCATGCGCTGCATCAGTTCGGCCGCTTCTTCCATGCGACCCTCTTCCATCAGTTCTTGGATGCGATCCATCAAGGCTTGCAACTCTGCTTGCGAGAACTCGAACCGCTCACCGCTCTCGGCTTGCTGCTGGTCTTGGTCGCCGTTTTGGCGCTGTTGCTCGGCCAATTGACGCATGTAGTCCTTGGTCGCGTCGCGCAATTCTTGCATCAACTCGGCGATCTCATCCTTGCTGGCGCCGTTTTTCATCGCCTCCGCCAGCCGTTCCTGCGCACGGTGCAGGCGCTCTTTGGCATCCGACAAAGCACCATCTTCGAACACCAGCGCGATTTCCCACAGCGCCTGCGCAATTTCGTCACGGACCTCAGTCGTCATGTCAAAGGCCACCGCCGCCTCAAGTCGCGTCAAGGCGACCCGCAGCATCAGATAGGCCCCGTTGTTGCGCACAAAGCCTTCGGGGCGGTGGGTGACAGCACGCAGAACCTGCGACACCCGCGCACCGTTTTGGCGTGACCACAGCAGGTCACGACGTTGTTCAATCACCGCACGGGCAAGCGGCGCGAAAAAGCGCCGCCCCGGCAGCTCCAACTGCATGGGGACCGCTTGGCCTGTCAGCCCCGAGGCATCCTCGACCTTAAGAGTCAATGTTACGGGCAACCCGACCCACGGGTGCTTGGACAAGTTATCCACCAGTTCTTCGGCGAAATCGCTACGATCGCCGGTGATGGGCATGGGCAGATCCAGTACAATCGATTCACGTAGTTCGGGCGTGGTCGCCAACCCATAACGGCGTTGGATCATTTCCAAATCCAGTTGAATTTCAGCGATGCCACGCACAACGCCATAGTCATCGCTGGCGGCAAAAGGTTGGTGCATCACGCCTTGGGCTTCGCGGGTCAGCTCGCCGTCGAAACGCACCTCAGGCGGCATGTCGGTCAGGATAGCAATCGCCCACTCAGCGCCGCCCTGACCGTCAATGCTTAAGGTGCCATTCTGCGTCACGATCAATTCTTGGGTGATGGCTGTTGGATCGATTGCGGTCTCAGCTCCCGATATGGTTTCCTGCACCGACAGCGCACCGACTTCGCCATAGAGCCGCACTGTGATCCGTGTGCCTTTGGTCACATTGATGGCGCCCTCGGGCAGGTCATTCAGATAGAGACTGGGTTTGCCGGTGTAGGCGGGTGGCTCAATCCAACCCTCCCAGCTGGGGCCGGCGGCAAGCGCGCTGCCGCTTTGCCCCGTAGCAATATCGCCAACTGTCGCGACCTTTGCAACCGACCCAAACAGCAGCGCGACCAACAAGGCCAGCGCGGCTATGAGCCGCAATGCATAGGGATCTTTTTTAGCCACCCGCAAATCCGCAGGAACTGCTTTTGCGTTCTGCACCCGTGCTGCCATTTGCGCCAGATGTGCGTTCCAGACGGCTTTAGAGGCTGGGTCTTGCGCACCAATGGCCTGCGTGTCCTTTAACTGTGTGATTGGATGCCCGGGCAGAGTGTTGTCCAACCGCTCTAATGTTTCATTGGCCAAGGGCCAGCGAAACAGCCGCACACCGTAAATCAGCGTCCAAAGAGCAGCGACGCCAAACACCGCCATCACACTGATCGCCATGCGGGACGAAATGAAGTCCTGTACGCCCAGCATCACAAGCGCAGCAGCCAACATCACCACAGACCAAAGTGGCCAAAATGCTTGCGTCGCGCGTTCCGCAACCATGCCAAGACGGGTCAGGCGCAGCGGCACTGCCAAGCCTTTAAGGGCGTCCGTTTTAGGCTGGTTTTGTTCGGTCATACCACGGCTTTCCGGCCCGTTAGGATCAGAGCCATTCAGGTATGGTATCGCGATTTATCATATCTTCCAAGGTTGGACGTGCGCGAATAACAGCGAATTGATGCCCATCAACCAGCACTTCGGGGATCATCGGGCGGGAATTATACTCCGACGCCATCACAGCGCCGTAAGCCCCTGCCGAACGAAACGCGACCAATTCGCCCGCGTTCATGGGCACCAAATCGCGGTGTTTGGCGAATGTGTCGCCGGACTCGCACACAGGGCCAACGATGTCATAGGGGGTTTGCTCGATGCCAGCCTCGGCCTCGATCACGGGGATAATATCGTGGTGCGCTTCATACATTGCAGGGCGGATCAAATCGTTCATCGCCGCGTCCAAGATCAAGAACTGACGGTCCTCGCCCTGTTTCACATAGATCACCTGCGACACCAAAATGCCCGCATTACCCGCGATCAAACGACCCGGTTCAATTTCGATCTCGCAACCCAGATCGCCCAATGTTTCCCTGACCATTTGCCCGTATTCCACCGGCAATGGCGGGGCCTCGTTTGAGCGTTCATAGGGGATGCCCAATCCGCCGCCCAGATCAAGACGCTTGATGGTGTGACCCTCGGCGCGCAACTGTTTGGTCAGTTCAGCCACCTTTTTGTAGGCCGCAGCATAGGGGGCAAGATCAGTTAATTGGCTGCCGATGTGCACATCGATACCGATCACATCCAGACCCTTCATCGCAGCGGCCATCGCGTAGACTTCGCTGGCGCGCGAGATCGGGATGCCAAACTTGTTTTCGGATTTTCCCGTGGCGATTTTGGCGTGGGTTTTGGCGTCTACATCGGGGTTCACCCGCACGGTGATCGGCGCAACCACTCCTAGTGACAAAGCGACTTCGTTCAGGGCTTCCATCTCGGGTTCGGACTCGACGTTAAATTGGCGAATACCACCCGTGAGCGCCGCGTGCATTTCATCGCGGGTTTTGCCAATGCCCGAGAACACAATCCGTTCACCCGGCACGCCTGCGGCACGCGCCCGGGCATATTCACCACCCGAAACCACATCCATGCCAGCGCCCATATCCCCGATCAGCTTTAGCACAGCCTGATTGGAATTTGCCTTCATTGCGTAGCACACCAAATGGTCCATGCCCGCCAGCGCATCATCAAATAATTGGTAATGACGGCGCAGAGTGGCGGCAGAGTAGAGGTAAAACGGCGTGCCGACCTTGGTCGCGATTTCAGGCACGGCGACATCTTCGGCGTGCAGAATTCCGTTTTGGTATAGAAAATGGTCCATTGGCGCGTCCTATTGGCAGTGTTCCTTAGTGCAAAACGGATAAAGAAAATGCTGGGAATGGCAAGGGCCAACAGGCCCAAAGGAGGGCACGTGGTGTTGAGCCGGCGGCAGCAGCAGCTGACATATTTCATCCGCTGCTGAATGCTGTAACCCGCGCGGCGCCATCATCAAGGTGGCATCCATCATCTCGCGATAACCTTGGCTCGTACGCTCAAACGTCTACCGATGGGTAACAACAGAACTGCGGCCATTGGTGCCGTCACCGCGGGCTGGGGGTATATTTTTGTCGGCATGCTTGATCTTGGCCATGTGTTTCCCAGCACACCCAGCCTGATCCCCATGCTGTTGGGGCTGATTGAAATTCTGGATGCACTGTTTGCGACCTATGTGATAGCACTGTGTCACCGAGGCATGGGGCACATCTAATGGCTGGATATGATCCGCTGAACACACTGAAACCAGTAGGCGACAATATCTGGGTTGTTGATGGGCCATCCATCCGGTTTTACGGCGTGCCGTTTTCAACCCGTATGACCGTGGTGCGCCTACAAAATGGCGACGTTTGGCTGCACTCCCCGACCAAGATCAGCGAGGCGCTGAAGGCTGAAATCGCCGCCCTTGGTCCGGTGTGTCATTTGATAGCGCCCAACTGGATTCACTATGCCTATGTCACTGAATGGCAAGCCGCCTTTCCCAAAGCCAGCGCCTATTCAGCACCAGGGGTGGTGGAACGCGCCAAAAAGCACGGCATGAACATGCGGTTTGATGAGAGGTTGAGCCAAGACGAGCCTGACGCTTGGGCAGGGCAGATCCAGCAGATGATTGTGGAGGGCAGCAAGGTCCACCGCGAGGCGGTGTTTTTTCATGATGCTTCACGCACTTTAATCCTGACCGATCTGATCGAAAATTTTGAGCCGCGCAACCTGTCCCGGCTGATGCGGATTTTGACCCGTCTGGGTGGTATCCAAGACCCTGACGGCAAAATGCCCCGCGACATGCAGATGACGTTCTCAAAGGGCCGTCGCAAACTGCGTGCAGCGGTTGAGCGAATGATCGACTGGGGGCCGGAGCGGATCATTCTGGCGCATGGCCGTTGGTATGACAAAGACGCGATTATCGAGTTGAAGCGCGCGTTTCGCTGGGTGTTATAGTCCGAGGCTTAACCAAACAGGGCCAACATGTGTGCCGATCGACAGAGATGGGGTCACCCCGTTTGGAGACACTGACAAGCCAGCATTCATTGAGGGGCGGGTTGGCTCGCCATTAGCCCCGCAAGCGGCCAAAACGACGAGCAATGCTAATGCAGTAAATGTTCTCATCCCAATTCTTCCTTCCAACGGGCGACTTGTTTGCGCACTTGGGCCGGGGCCGTGCCACCATAAGACATCCGGCTGGCGACTGAATTATGCACACCCAACACGTCAAACACACCCGTATTGATCGCGCTATGTACCGATTGCATATCCTCAATGGTCAGTTCGGGCAAATCACAACCCTTGCTTTCGGCCATACCCACCAGCGTGCCGGTGACGTGGTGCGCATCGCGAAACGGCATGCCCAACTCGCGGACCAGCCAATCTGCCAAATCGGTAGCGGTCGAGAACCCTGTGGCGGCGGCGCGCTCTAACTCGTCAACATTGGCGTTCATGTCAGCGACCATACCCGTCATCGCGGCCAGCGCCAGCATCAGGCTGTCGGCGGCGTCGAACACTTGTTCTTTGTCTTCTTGCATGTCCTTGGAATAGGTCAGCGGCAACCCCTTCATCACAGTAAACAACCCGACCATCGCGCCCATGATCCGACCGATTTTGGCACGGATCAGCTCGGCAGCATCAGGGTTTTTCTTTTGCGGCATGATCGACGATCCGGTCGAGAACCGATCCGACAGGGCGACAAAGCGAAACTGGGCGGAGGACCAGATCACCAGCTCTTCGGCGAAACGCGACAGGTGCATGGCGCAGATCGTGCTGGCCGCCAAGAATTCCAGCGCGAAATCGCGATCCGCCACCGCGTCCAGCGAATTGGCGGCAGGCGCATCAAAGCCCAGCGCCTCGGCGGTCATGTGCCGATCAATCGGGAACGAGGTGCCCGCAAGGGCCGCCGCGCCCAAGGGGGATTGGTTCATCCGTTTACGCGCATCTTGAAAGCGCGACATGTCGCGGCCAAACATTTCGACATAGGCCATCATGTGGTGGCCCCATGTCACGGGTTGGGCGACCTGCAAATGAGTAAAACCTGGCATAACCCAATCGGCACCGGCCTCGGCCTGCGCCAACAAGGCCTGCATCAAGGCTTGCAACCCATCAATCGCCGCATCAGTCTGACCCCGCACCCACATGCGAAAATCCAACGCCACTTGATCATTGCGCGAACGCGCCGTGTGCAAACGCCCTGCTGGCTCGCCGATCAAATCCTTCAGGCGGGATTCAACATTCATGTGAATATCTTCGAGGGCCGTGGAAAATTCAAACTTTCCGGCCTCAATTTCTGACAACACCGTGAGCAGGCCTTCCCCTATGGCCTCAGCATCTTTATCAGTGATGATGCCTGTGGCCGCCAACATAGCGGCATGGGCGCGCGAGCCTTGGATGTCTTGTGCGGCCATTCGCTGGTCAAATCCGATCGAGGCGTTTATGGCCTCCATGATCGCATCGGGTCCGGCGGCGAACCGTCCGCCCCACATGGTGTTGGCGTTGCTGGTGTCTTTTGAATTGTTGGTCATGTGTATGGCCTTGAGAGGAATAAAATGGGAATCTTTCGTTCTATGGTCCTATACGCGGCCCTTGCGGTTGGTGCAAACAGCGCGGTCGCAGATACCGCCGCTCTTGAGGCGCTGCGCAGCGGATTGATGAAGAAGCTGGTGTTCCACGCGGAGCCAAAACCTGTGTCGGATACGCCATTTACTGATCCGGATGGCGGCATTCACAACCTGACGGACTATGAAGGCAAGTATATTCTGGTGAATTTTTGGGCCACGTGGTGTGCACCATGTCGCAAGGAAATGCCGTCTCTTGATCGCCTACAAGCGGAACTGGGTGGCGATAATTTCGAGGTGGTCACCATCGCCACAGGACGCAACACATTGCCGGGGATCACCAGGTTTTTTGAAAAGGCCGAAGTGACACATCTTCCGATCCTGCTGGACCCGAAACAAAAGTTGGCCCGCAACATGGGGGTACTTGGTCTACCGATCACCGTAATCCTTAACCCAGAAGGCCGTGAACTTGCCCGTCTGCGTGGGGATGCGGAATGGGACAGCAACAGCGCGCTAGCCATCATCAAAACGCTCATCACGCCCTAGGCGTTCTTCGCTGTCGCGAGGAAAGCCGTCAGGCTTGATGAGCAGCTACCGTGCCAATTTGGCCACCCTGTCATGACAGGGGCACCCGACCATATGGTCATTCACCATGCCAACGGCCTCCATGAACGCGTATACAATGGTCGGGCCGCAGAATTTAAAACCTTCTTTCTTTAAGTCCTTGGATATCTGAACAGACAGCGGAGTCTGCGCAGGAACTTGATCCATGCTTTCAAACCGATTTTGCAACGGTTTGCCGCCCATGTAATTCCACAAAAAATTGTCAAACCCCTCACGTGCCTCGATCACTTGCCACGCCTTGGCATTGCCAATCGTCGCCTCGATCTTTCCGCGATGCCGCACAATGCCCGCATCTTGCAGCAACCGCTCAACATCCGTCTCGCCCCAGTCAGCTATTACATCAGGATCGAAGCCGGCAAAGGCATTTCGAAAGTTGTCGCGCTTTTTAAGAATGGTGATCCAACTCAAACCCGCTTGGAATCCGTCCAGAATCAGTTTCTCCCACAATGTGCGACTGTCGTATTCCG
Source organism: Marinosulfonomonas sp. (assembly GCA_033851955.1). Taxonomy (GTDB): domain Bacteria; phylum Pseudomonadota; class Alphaproteobacteria; order Rhodobacterales; family Rhodobacteraceae; genus Profundibacter. Next base: position 237,705 of record JAWSVK010000009.1, on the reverse strand, counting down.
GCACGCCCCATTCCTCATCGTGATATGAAATATATATTGGCTCGCTTCCGACCCATGTACAGCTATCTCCCATAAAACGTCCTACTTTCATTATGTTATACAATTAGACGTTCTTTTAGCAAAATTAGAACTAAATGGGAACATTTACCTGTTCTTAAGGGTCATGGCCACAATGTGACCCAACATGTCACGGAGGATAAAATGGCTGCGAACCAAATCTTTTCAACACCGGAATTGTCCCCCGTGATGGATAATCCTTTGGATTTTGCAGTCCGTTCGCGCGACAAAAACACTATGGAAATGGTTCGTGACGCGCTAAGGCGCAAGCAAGTGATGCTTGCCTATCAACCAATCGTTCGGGCAGATCGTTTGCACCGTCCCGCATTTTACGAAGGATTGATTCGTGTGTTGGACGACACTGGTCGTATCATTCCGGCGCGTGATTTCATAGAGGTGGTCGAGACCGACGAAATGGGTCGGATCATCGATTGTCTTGCGCTTGAAATGGGCTTGCAAGCCCTTACCGAAGAGCCTGGGTTGCGACTTTCGATCAACATGTCCGCACGCTCCATCGGGTATAAACGCTGGATGGAAACCCTCTCGCATGGCCTGCAGATTGACCCGACAGCTGGCGAGCGCCTGATATTGGAAATCACTGAATCCTCGGCCATGTCGATGCCAGAACTCGTCACATCATTCATGTCGGAGTTGCAAAAGTTTGGCGTTTCATTCGCATTGGACGATTTCGGGGCGGGGTTTACGGCATTTCGGTTTCTTAAAGATTTCTACTTTGACATCGTTAAAATAGACGGGCAGTTCATTCGCAACATTCACGCTGATCCCGACAATCAAGTGTTGTCAAAGGCGCTTATTTCTATCGCAGAGCAGTTTGAAATGTTCACAGTCGCCGAATGCGTCGAAACTGAAGCCGACGCCAATTTCCTCGAATCGATTGGTATTGATTGCATGCAAGGTTACTATTTCGGCGCCCCAACAACGGTGCCTCCATGGCGCACACCGACTAAAAAACGGCACGCTTAACCCTCACTTGCCGCACCTGCACAAACCTTCTAGGCTAAGGACCACATGCAGGGAGGGCGATATCTGTCCTTCGTATTATCAACACAAAGGACATCACTAATGACCGATATCGTAATAGCATCTGCTGCCCGCACCGCCGTAGGCAGCTTCCTTGGATCATTTGCAAACACACCTGCACATGATTTGGGCACAACAGTGCTGGAGGCAATCGTTGCACGAGCTGGTATCGATAAATCAGAGGTCTCTGAAACAATTCTTGGGCAGGTTCTAACAGCGGGCCAAGGACAAAACCCCGCCCGGCAGGCCCATATTAATGCCGGGTTGCCCGTAGAATCTGCGGCATGGTCGATCAATCAGGTTTGTGGATCAGGCCTGCGCGCAGTTGCTCTGGCTGCACAACATATTAAGTTGGGTGACGCTGATATCGTGGCCGCTGGCGGTCAAGAAAACATGTCGCTGTCCCCTCATGTTGCCCATTTGCGTGCAGGGCACAAAATGGGTGATGTGAAATACATCGATTCGATGATCCGCGATGGTTTGTGGGATGCGTTCAACGGCTACCACATGGGCCAAACCGCTGAGAACGTCGCCAATCAGTGGGACATCAGCCGTGAAATGCAGGACGAATTCGCTGTCGCCAGCCAAAACAAAGCCGAGGCCGCGCAAAAGGCTGGAAAATTTGCTGACGAGATCACACCTTTCACTGTAAAAACCCGCCGTGGTGAGACAGTTGTCGACACGGATGAGTACATCCGCCACGGTGCCACCATTGAAAACATGCAGAAATTGCGCCCAGCGTTTGTACGGGAAAATGGGAGCGTCACGGCAGCAAATGCCAGTGGCCTTAATGATGGCGCAGCGGGCGTTCTGTTGATGTCAGCCGATAACGCCGCGGCCCGCAGCATTACGCCGATGGCGCGCATTGCATCCTACGCCACTGTTGGTTTGGACCCATCTATCATGGGTGTTGGCCCGATCGGAGCCAGCCGCAAAGCGCTTGAAATCGCCGGCTGGAAGCCAGAAGATCTCGATCTTGTTGAAGCAAACGAGGCCTTTGCCGCGCAAGCCTGTGCTGTCAACAAAGATATGGGCTGGGACCCTGCTGTGGTGAACGTTAACGGCGGCGCAATTGCGATTGGCCATCCAATCGGGGCCTCAGGCTGTCGCATCCTGAATACCCTGCTTTTTGAAATGGTCCGCCGTGACGCCAAAAAAGGTTTGGCAACTTTATGCATTGGTGGCGGAATGGGTGTTGCGCTCTGCGTCGAACGCGGGTAGAAAAAATCCGTCACGCAATAATATTGCGTGACGGATCAACCCAGCGTAATTTCATTACGCGCTCGATTGGAGTTAAATATGACCAGAATTGCCCTAGTCACCGGAGGCACGCGCGGAATCGGCGCAGCCATTTCCAAAGCACTTGCCGCGAAAGGCTACACCGTCGCCGCCACCTATGCTGGCAACGACACTGCCGCCGCCCAATTCACCAAAGACACTGGCATAGCGACCTATAAATGGTCGGTCGCCGATTACGATGCTTGCGCCGCAGGCATCGCTCAAGTCGAAGCTGATCTTGGGCCTGTAGACATTTTGGTCAACAACGCGGGCATCACTCGCGACTGCATGTTCCACAAAATGACACGCGAACAATGGCAAGAAGTGATGGACACCAACCTGAACGGCGTTTTCAACATGACCCATCCGCTTTGGAACGGCATGCGCAGCCGCGGCTTTGGACGCGTGATCAACATCTCGTCGATTAACGGACAAAAGGGGCAAATGGGGCAGGCCAATTATTCGGCCGCCAAAGCCGGAGACATCGGCTTTGCCAAAGCACTGGCCCAAGAAGGTGCCTTCAAAGGCATCACCGTGAACACCATTTGTCCGGGCTACATTGGCACCGAAATGGTGATGGCCGTGCCGGAAAAAGTACGTGACAGCATTATTGCGCAAATTCCAGTTGGGCGCCTTGGCGAAGCCGAAGAAATCGCCCATTGCGTGACTTTTTTGGCGTCAGACGATTCTGGGTTTATCACCGGCTCGACACTTACTGCGAATGGCGGGCAATATCTTACGTAAATGACTAACTCGGGCAGCACCGTTTGGGGGCTGCCCGCTTGGCCAGTTCCAAATCAGCCTTTGACGGCGCACTGGACCAAAGACGTTTTAGAACCCCAAAGAAGGCACCACTGCGCTGTGCACGCCCGTTTTCAAGTAGTGTTTTTATCGCTGGATCTGACGTAATCATTAACATATCCGATTCCTCACTCATCAGTGTTATTTAACTATGAGTAATATGGGAGTTATTGGAATCACTGACAAACGAGACTTTCCTTTCATTCAGATAAGTTATACTTAACTGACATGAACACACGCCTCCCACCTCTCACCGCTCTTCGTGCTTTTGAAGCCGCCGCGCGCCATATGAGCTTTGCTATGGCCGCTGCCGAGCTGAACGTCACACCAGCCGCGCTGAGTTTCCAAATCAAGGCGCTGGAGGATCATCTGGGACAACCCGTTTTCCGTCGCCTAAACCGCGCTGTGGAGTTGACCAAAATAGGTCAATTGCTGGCTCCTGCCACATCCCAAGGCTTTGCCAGCCTCAATGCAGCCTGGCGCAATGCACAGCGTCAGTCCGATTCCCACACCCTGACTATCACCGCGGGCCCCGCCTTTACCGCCAAATGGTTGGCCCCGCGCATGTTTGATTTTGCCCAATCTTATCCCGACGTCGAACTGCGTTTCGCGGCCTCCTTGCGGCTGGTCGATTTTGAGCGTGACGACGTGGATGTCGCAATCCGTTTTGGTGAAGGGCCGGATGACGGGTTGTTCAGCAAAGGTCTGATCAATGAATGGATGAGCCCCATGATGTCGCCCGAAATGGCCCGAACGATCCAGACCCCCGATGATCTGCGCAACGCGACACTGCTGCATCAGGACGACTTTACCTTTATCAAGCAAACGTCGAATTGGGGCACTTGGTTTGGCGAACAAAGATTGGGCCCGCCTCCCGAAGGTGGTCCAAGATTTTCGCAAGCCGATCACGCTCTCGATTCAGCCATCGCCGGGACCGGCGTTGTGCTGGGGCGATATTCGCTGGCCGAGCGTGCGCTGCGCGACAAACAACTGGTTGCCCCGTTCAAGCTGGCAATCGCAGTGACCGCACGTTACCGTATTGTTTGCCCAGAGGGGTCCGAGAGCCGCCCGCAAATCAAAGCGTTCATTGATTGGGTTCAAAAAGAGGTCGACAATATGTACACATGCACCGCGGATCGCCGTTTTGTCTCGCAAAAAGACATCAAGTCATGACCGATCGCGCCACGTTAATAGGGTTCATCGCAGTCCTGCTGTGGTCCTTGTTGGCATTGTTCACAGTCGGAACCAGCCCCGTTCCACCGCTGCAATTGACGGCGCTTTGTTTTTCCATTGGCGGGGTGATCGGGCTAATCTGGACAGGGATTTACGGTGATTTTGGTCGGTTGAGGCGGGTGAATTGGCGGGTCTATGTTTTTGGTACCATAGGTCTGTTTGGCTACCATTTTCTGTACTTTTCCGCTCTGCGCAGCGCCCCTGCTGCCGAAGCAGGGCTGATCGCTTACCTTTGGCCACTGTTGATTGTGCTGTTTTCCGGCTTCTTGCCAAACGAAACCCTGAAGCGGGGCCACATCATTGGGGCTCTTATCAGTTTTGCGGGCGCGGCTATTATTGTGTTGAGTGGCGGCGAAGGGTTTCAAGCTGATGCGATGGCGGGCTATGGCCTGGCGCTGCTGTGCGCTCTGACTTGGGCCGGGTATTCGGTCTTGTCGCGGCGTTTGGGCGATGTTCCAACCGATAGCGTGGCGATCTTTTGTCTGGCCACAGCGGCATTGTCGGCTATCGCACATTTGGCGCTTGAAACGACAGTCTGGCCACAAACCACAATCGGCTGGGCCTCGATCACCGCGCTTGGACTTGGCCCTGTAGGTCTGGCGTTTTACGTTTGGGATATCGGGGTGAAGCACGGCAACATCCAACTGCTGGGCGTGGCATCCTATGCGGCCCCATTGCTGTCGACATTTGTGTTAATAGCGGCGGGCATCGCCGAGGCTACATGGGCGCTGTTGGTTGCGGCCTTACTAATTACGTTGGGCGCAGCACTGGCAGCGCGTGCCAGTGCCGTCATTTCAAAGGAATAGGCTGGGCAAATCGGCTTAGGCCGAGAGACGCGAGATCTCTTCCTTTAATCGCAGTTTTTGTTTTTTGAGATCGACAATATGCAGGTCGTCGCTGCCGGCGTTGCGCTGCTCTTGCTCAACCATATCCGATAGATTTTGGTGTTTTTTGCGAAGTTCATTTAGGTGTGAACTCATGGTCATAAGTTGTTCTCCCTTATTTTGATTTCCGTAAACCCAGTCGACCACAGATTGTGCATCCTGTCACGAAAAACAAACGTGGTGCGACGGATGGTCCTAGAAAACACTGGAAAACTTTATTTTCTGTTAACGCGCTCCAAGGACAGTGCTGCCCCGTCGCGCAAAGCCGCGCGAATTTGTGGCGTGTAGCTTTCCCGATCCCCTTCATGTGCAGCACCTTCATGCATCACGATGGGGGCCAGCAGTTGTGGCGCAGCGCGCGCGCCTTTGCGGGCTTGCACGATTACCAAATGCGCGGGGCGTCCAAACCGCGGCGACAAGGGTTGAATTTTAAGCCCACCCAAGCGGGCATCCATCGCCGCCAGCACCTCCGGCAATCGCTCTGCATCTTGGATAACGGTCAGATACCCCTTTGGCTTCAAACGCCGCGTCGCCACCGCAATCCAATCTGCAAGGGGGGTGTCTTCGGCAAGGGCCGTCTCGCGCCCAACGTCCGTGGCAGATGTGCCGTTTTGTCGCAAATAATAGGGCGGATTTGCGATGACATGGCTAAAGCTCTGTTGCAAAATTACATCCGGCAGATGCCGCAGATCGGCGCAATGCACCTCCATCTTATGCCCGTTCAACTCCGCATTTCGTCGCGCCAAATCGGCGTATTCTGGCTGCAATTCAACGCCGGTCAGGTCCACGCCCTGCACCCGCGCCGCCAAACAGAGGCTGGCCACACCGCCACCACAACCTAATTCCAGCACATTATCGCCAGCAAAGACAGGCACCGCGGCCGCTAGCAATACGGGATCAACTCCAGCCCTGTATCCGGCGACGGGTTGCAAGATTTCCAACGCCCCGTTCAGGAACAAATCGCAGCTTAGTTCGTCAGACGAAAACTTCATCAACGAGGCTCTTCAAACGGGACATCATTGTCGCGCAAAATCGCACGCGCTAAAAACAGTTCCTTTTCGCGCACCAGCAACCGTCGCGGAAAAATTCCGATGCCACCCTCAAGCACACTCATATTTACGTCCATTTCAAAGCAGTCTATACCCTCGCCATGGAGGAGCGCTTTGGCAAAAGCTATGACCGTAATGTCATTGGTGCGTAGGAGTTCTTTCATAGAAAATGACATAATGGAAAACTGGCAGGTTTGTCGAGCCGCGTGACGAGAGATTGATGGGACTAGATAATTCACAAGTGAAGCCACACGAGCGCCTGAGCGCCCATTTGACGACGGAACTGGCCCAGGTGAACGTGTTGATCCGTGATCGCATGGCGTCTGAACACGCGCCACGCATCCCCGAAGTCACGGCGCATTTGGTCGAGGCTGGCGGCAAGCGTTTGCGCCCAATGCTGACCTTGGCGACCGCGCGCCTTTGTGGCTATACAGGCCCCTATCACATTCACCTGGCCGCCACGGTTGAATTTATTCACACCGCCACATTGCTGCATGACGACGTGGTTGATGAAAGCGGCCAGCGACGTGGCCGTCCGACTGCGAACCTGTTATGGGATAATAAATCCAGCGTGTTGGTTGGTGACTACCTGTTTTCACGCAGCTTCCAGTTGATGGTCGAAACCGGCTCGCTGAAGGTTCTCGACATCCTTGCCAATGCTTCGGCCACCATCGCCGAGGGCGAAGTGCTGCAATTAACCGCTGCCCAAGATTTGGCCACATCTGAGGATGTCTACTTGCAAGTGGTGCGCGGCAAGACCGCCGCACTTTTCGCCGCAGCCTGCGAGGTTGGTGGGGTGATCGCAGATGCTCCGAAAGAGCAGATCGAAGCGCTCTATTCCTTTGGTGATGCCTTAGGGATCAGTTTTCAAATTGTTGATGATCTATTGGATCTGACCGGCGGCGATGCGATTGGTAAAAACATTGGTGATGATTTTCGCGAGCGCAAACTGACGCTGCCTTTGATCAAGGCAATCGCCAAGGCCGACGATGAGGAACGCGCTTTTTGGGTGCGGACCATCGAAAAGGGCAAGCAGGTCGACGGTGATTTGGAGCACGCGTTGGCGTTGCTGGACAAACACGGCGCCCTGACAGACACTCGGCGGATTGCACTGGACTGGGCGGAAAAGGCCAAGGCGGCGCTTAGCGTGTTGCCGGATGATCCGATCCGCAAAATGCTGATTGATATTGCCGACTACGTTGTCGCGCGGATCAACTAAGGGCAGTGCTTTTAACCCACCAATCGGATCGCTTTGTAGCAATATCGTTTGCGGCAATTCGCGCAGCTTCTGGATTGTCAAACAGTGCAAAACACGTCGCGCCGGAACCCGACATCCGCACCAATAATTGACCCTGCGCTGCCCGTAAACGCGCCAGAACCTCAGTAATGATCGGCTGAATTTTGATTGCGGCGGGCTGCAAATCATTGCGCTGTTTGGCCATCCATGCGGCCATATCGCTGGCCGTCTCAAACTTGGGAATATCCACGGGCATTGCGGGATTCACACGGCATTCTAAGGCCTTAAAAACCACTGGTGTTGGCACTGCCACCCTTGGGTTTACCAACACGGCCCAAAGCTTTGGCAAATCGGGCACCTCTTTTAACACGTCCCCAATGCCGGACATGCGCGTTGCCCGTCCCCGCATGCATACCGGAACATCGGCCCCCAAAGCAGCCACATCTTGGGGTACCTTTAGGCCGCGCATTTGAGCAATGCCGCGCAATGCCGCTGCTGCATCGGCAGTACCACCACCAATCCCTGCGGCGGTTGGCAGGTTCTTTTCCAAATCAAAAGTCAGACCATCGCATTCCATAAATTGTGCCGCTTGCAAAATGGAATTGCTCTTCACCGGAACCCCCGCTGCCTCTGGGCCAGAAATATCCAGCCTGCGCCCCCGACCATCGGCCACCGTCACGTGATCACCAATATCGGCAAACACAACCAGACTGTCGAGCAAATGATACCCGTCGTTACGCTGACCAGTCACATGTAGGGTAAGGTTGATCTTGGCAGGCGCGAAAACCCTAACCGCCATTCGCCAACACGGGCAACGGGGCCGCACCTTCTTCTTTTAGCACCGTATCCAAGCCGACTTCGAGTTTGCGGCGAATGCGGATCGCGTCCACTTCTTCGGGCTCAAACGACATGGCGCGACGCCATTGAAACTCGGCCTCGATTTTGCGGCCCACCGCCCACAACGTGTCGCCCAAATGATCCGACACGATGGGGTCGACTGGCGTCAGTTCGGCAGCGCGTTCCATATAGGTCACGGCCTCTTCAAAGCGACGCAAACGATAGAGTGCCCAACCCAATGAATCTGTGATATAGCCATCATTGGGCACAGCCGAAACGGCTTGCTCGATCATATCAAGTGCTTCGTCCAGCTTGATATTTTTTTCCAACAGCGAATAACCAAGATAGTTCAAAACCTGTGGCTGGTTCGGGTTCAGTTTTAGCGCCATCCGAAAATCAGCGTCTGCTTTTTCCCAGTTGTCGGTGCGCTCGTGGCTGATTCCACGGGCGTAAAACAGGAACCAATCGCCAGCCTCCGGATCGCCTGATAATTCTAAAGCATGGCTATAAGCATCTACAGCCTCGGCGTACCGCTCAAGTTGGCGTAGCGCGTTGCCCAATGCTGATTGCACGCTTGGCAGGTGGCCGTGACTTTTGGTGAGCTGTTCCAAAACCTCAATCGCGGCCTCTTCTTTGCCAGCTTTGCGCAAAGCTGCGGCGCGGCCCAATTCTGCGGCGTGGAACGAAGGATCGTCCCGCGAAACCTTGTTATAGGCCAGAGTTGCCAGATCATATTGCTCCAACTCTTCGAGCAATCCGGCGCTCATCAAAATTGCATCTATGTGGGATGGATTCAAATACTCAGCCACCCGCGTGTAAACCAGTGCATAACCGCTATCGGTTTCACCTCTTAGAGCATTGGCAACCGAATAGAACACTTCGGCCAGCCCTTGGGATGGGTTTAATGCCGTGCTGAAAGGCAGCTTTTTGCCAGCCTCAAGATCTGCGCGTATTTGCATGATCCGCGGGTCAAGCTCTTCTCCAAAAACATCGACCATCAGCTCAAGCGCGTCCACATTGCGGTCAAGTTGGCTCAACACCTCGACATGGGCCAACACGCCACCAACCGTAACACGTAAGGGGCCGCTCTTATCACCGGCAAAAACTGCTTGGGCGGCTTCAAAGTCTCCAACCGAGGCCAGCGCCAATGCTTTGTGATATAGTCCAAACCCACGGGTACCTTTGGCGTTGGCGACTTCGTCAAAATGCGCAAGGCTGGCATCCATATTGCCGCGCCCGACCTCGGCCCAAGCCATCGCCAACCCGTCCACCAACGGCCCAATCGCGTCTCCGCTTTCAAGCATTTTGATCATGCCATCATAGTCGTTCTTTTGCGCCAGGTCGGCTAAAAGAACGATGCGCGAAATCTGACTGACAGCCCCATCCGCCGCCATTTTACGCGCCACGGGTACGGCGCGGTTCAACGCGCCCAGACCAACAAAAGACACCACCGCATTTTCCATTAAGGATATGTTTGATGGGTCGCGGATCAGGGCTTTGGTGTAATACTCTGCACCTGCTTTATAGTCGCTATAATAGCTGGCATGGCGCGCCGCCAGATAAGACCCTGATAGTCCATCAGCTGTGGCAAGCGAAGCTGGCAATGTGAATGCAAAGCCCAAGGCGAGGGCGGCGATTGAGGCGCGAGCAGATATGGGCACGGATGATCAGACCTTATGATTGAACCTGTATGTCCTTGAAACCTAGTCGTTCATTGGCACCAAATCAATGAGGGGCGCCCAATTGAGCGCCCCGTTTTGAAAATCCGTTACATATTTGGATAATTCGGCCCGTCACCGCCTTGCGGTGTTTTCCATGTGATGTTCTGGCTTGGGTCTTTGATATCGCAAGTTTTGCAATGCACGCAGTTTTGAAAATTGATCTGGAAGCGGGGGGCGCTGCCTTCTTCCTCGATCACTTCGTAAACGCCTGCGGGACAATAGCGCTGCGCTGGTTCGGCGAATTTAGGTAAGTTCACCGAGATTGGCAGACTGGGGTCAGCCAGTTGCAGGTGGCAAGGCTGGCTTTCTTCATGGTTGGTGGCAGAAAAGCTAACGCTTGTGAGGCGGTCAAACGACAGGGTGCCGTCTGGTTTGGGGTAATCAATTGGTTTGAAGTTCGCCGCCTCGCCCGTGGCCAAAGCATCGGATTTGCCGTGCTTCCATGTGCCCAGCGGGTTCCAGCCTGTCACGTTGGCGACCCACATATCGAACCCGCCCAAAATCAGCGACGGCAGCATCCCAAGCTTGGACCAGATCGGCTTTACATTGCGCACGCGCTTTAGGTCTTTGGCAACGGGGCCGGACTTTAGATCTGTCTCATATGCTGTCAGTTCGTCGCCCGATCGCCCGTCTTTGATGGCTGTAATTGCGGCTTCGGCGGCGGCCATGCCCGACAGCATAGCGTTATGATTGCCCTTGATCCGCGGCACGTTCACCAATCCGGCGGAACAGCCCAGCAGAGCGCCACCCGGGAAGACGACTTTGGGCACGGACTGCCATCCACCCTCGGTGATCGCGCGTGCGCCATAAGCAACACGTTTGCCGCCTTTTAGCAGCTCAGCAACCATCGGGTGATGCTTGAAGCGTTGGAATTCTTGGTAAGGCGACAGATATGGATTTTTGTAGTTCAGATGCACCACAAATCCGACATAAACCTGATTGTTATCAATGTGATAGATGAAAGATCCGCCACCAGCATTGCTGCCCAACGGCCAACCCATCGTGTGGGTCACAGTGCCTTCACGGTGCTTATCTGGGTCGATCTCCCAGATTTCCTTCATGCCCAGCCCGAACTTGGCCACATCGGCATCAGCACCCAGATCGTATTTACTTATCACTTCTTTGGACAGGCTGCCGCGCACGCCCTCTGAAAGGAACACATATTTCCCGCTCAGGATCATGCCAGGCTCGTATGCATCCGACGGGCTGCCGTCCGCGTTTTTGCCAAATTCGCCCGCGACCACGCCGGTCACTTGGCCGTCGTCGCCGTACACCAATTCGGAACACGCCATGCCTGGAAAAATTTCAACGCCCAGCTCTTCGGCCTGCTCCGCCATCCAACGACAGACGTTGGCCATGGAAACGATGTAGCAGCCGTGGTTGCTCATTAATGGTGGCATCGGCGTGGTTGGGATACGCAGCTTGCCCGCCTCGCCGAGCATATAGAAATTGTCTGCCTTCACAGGCACGTTGATCGGTGCGCCCTTGTCTTTCCAATCCGGAATCAACGCGTTCAGACCAGATGGGTCCAACACTGCGCCAGACAAGATATGCGCGCCGACTTCGGACCCTTTTTCCAGCACAACAACCTGAATATCAGCGTCCAATTGTTTTAACCGGATCGCAGCCGAAAGCCCGGCTGGCCCCGCACCCACAATCACCACGTCGTAATCCATTGCTTCGCGTTCTATCTCGGCCATATTCATTCTCGCTCTTTGTCAGTCGCGCAAGATTATTGCGCGGGAAAATTGTTACCTCGTTCGTAACGGAAACCGCCCCAGCGGGTCAATCGCTACACCACGTTATTACGTCGTCTAAGCGCCCACCAAAGGCCAAAAATGATAATAATCGATGCGTAACCGTCAACCGCGTAATGGTAGCCGGTGAAAACTGACACAAAAATGATGGACGATAAAAATACAATGGCCAGCGGCAACAACCACTTGCTGCGCTCCACCATGTAAATCGCCGTGACCGTTGCCATCGCGACATGCACGCTGGGAAAGGCCGATATCCCCGACCCGATGCTGGCGGATTGGCCGTTATATATGTCCCACAATGATTGTTGTACCTGCCCAATGATTGAACCTGTAACGCCACTGCTTTGCAAGGCTTGCGTCAATTCAGCAAACCGTTCACCGCCATGCAGCCTGTCATAATATACCGGCCCCACCGACAATCCGGCGAACGCCAGCACGTTGCCAACGAAGAGCCAGCCAACCACATAGAGAACCAACGTGCGCATCGAGCGGGTGCGATCCCCATCCGAAATCGCCACAATCACAGGCAACGCCAAAGCTGGCAGACCCCAAACAGCAAGGTAACTGTTGAGCATGATTTCCGTTGGCAGGTAGGCGGCCAACTGATGCGCTATCGCCCATGGATCGACGCCGAAATGCAATGCACGGTCAAGGCCGGCAAAGAACGGATCAGAAAAATATGAGGTGACGAATGGCATCGTATTTTTGAGCAGTGTGAACCCTGACTGGACAAACACAGTCGCAACCAAAGCATAAAAGGTTGGCAAAATACGCTGCTTTAACGTCTTCGGGTCAACCAGAAGAACGAGGATAAGCAACCCCGCAGCTATGCCGATTAGGAAAATTTTGCCAATACTGACCAGGGATTTGGCCGAGATCGCCAGAGCCGCCAACCCCGTCATATTGCCGTCCATAAAGATCGCCGCAAAAATTAGGGCAAAGACAATATAACCGACTGAAAAATAAAAAAATGTTCTCACCGCGCGCTCCAAAGGCTATCTTTTGGTCACTAACATCGGCGTAGCGCACCGCTTTGCTTGCGTCAATTCTCCGCCGACACAGAAAAGGATTGGTGCATTTCCCTTGCAATCATGCCACTTGTCGGTTTGTCTGGATAAACAGTTATTCGCGCTTAGCATTGTTGCTGGTCGCATCCCTAAAAACTGAAGAGAATTATGGAAAAAATACCGCTGACCCGCACGGGACATACCGTGCTCGAAAAAGAACTGAAAATCCTCAAGTCCGAGGAACGCCCCGCCGTGATCCGTGCGATTGCCGAGGCGCGTGAGCATGGTGATTTGTCGGAGAATGCCGAGTACCACGCTGCCCGCGAAAAGCAGAGTTTTATTGAGGGACGTGTCAAAGAGCTTGAGGCGATCCTGTCGCTGGCCGATGTAATCGACCCTTCGACCATGTCTGGCACCATCAAATTTGGTGCGACCGTCACACTTGTGGACGAAGATACGGATGAAGAAAAAACCTATCAAATCGTTGGCGAGCCAGAAGCAAATATCGAAAAGGGTTTGCTCAATTTGCGCTCCCCCTTGGCACGCTCCTTGATCGGCAAAGAAGAGGGCGACAGCATCGAGGTGAAAACCCCGGGCGGCGTAAAATCTTATGAAATCCTGACGATCGAATACAAGTGACGGGTCACAAAAACCATGTCTGAACCGACAAACGCGAACAAAGCTGATAGGCCGATTGATCTTGGCATCTATGGGCGTGGCAGCAGCAGCGGGATAACTGCGGCCGAAATTATTGCGATTGCGCTAAGCGCAATATGGATCCTTGGCGTGGTCTTGTTTTTCACATTCGCGCCAACTGGCGACGGCGATGTCTCGCTTGATCCGATCGTGTTCGTGATGAAGCTGATGGCGATTTTCCTGCCGATTGCAGTGATCTGGGTCGGCGCGGCAGCGGCACGATCTGCACGCATTATGCGCATCGAATCCGCGCGGCTTCAGGCGGCGGTTGATGCCATGCGCCACACCTATATCACCCAGTCTCAAAATGACGCGACAGGGATGAAACCTTCGGTTGAGAAAAAGCTGGATGAAATCGCGGCGGCGCAAAAACAAACTGAAACCGCGATCGCCACTTTCAGTTCAACCCGTCCGCGCGTGGCACCCCAAGCTGCCGCGCCCAGTCCGGCGACCATTTCGAATGGGGCGGATGAGCAAACAAGCCTTGAATTGGGCACCACCGCAGAAGACATCGCACCACGTATCGGTGTGGCCGATTTCGTGCGGGCCCTGAACTTTCCCGAAACCGCTGATGACAAGGTTGGCTTTGCTGCGCTACGTCGCGCGCTTCAGGACCGGACCGTGGCCCGCCTTATTCAGGCGGCCCAAGATGTTCTAACCCTTCTTAGCCAAGAAGGGATCTATATGGATGACCTGACGCCTGATCGATCACGCCCCGAATTTTGGCGCAAATTTGCCCAAGGCGAACGTGGGCGTGCGATTGCGGCACTTGGCGGTGTTCGGGATCGCTCTAGCCTTGCCCTGACTTCGGGTCGGATGCGCCAAGATCCGATTTTTCGCGACGCCGTGCATCACTTTTTGCGCCAGTTCGACAAAACATTTTCCGAGTTTGAGGCCGAGGCAACCGATCAGGAAATTGTCGCCTTGTCCGACACCAGAACCGCGCGGGCCTTTATGCTGCTTGGACGTGTGACAGGCACGTTTGATTAGGCTCGCGCCCAATGATCGGGCTCGTGCCTAAATTTCAAAACTTCCGTAAGGAATATAGCGCACCAGATCGCCTATTTTGATGTCTTGAGCAGCGTCCGCTAATTCCACCAGTCCGTCAGCCCATGACAGGCCCGATATCCGGCCAGAGCCTTCGGATTTGTAAACGTCAACACTGCCATCCGACAACAGCCGCGCACGTAGATATTCGCGGCGGCCAGCCTTTTTGGATTTCGCAAATGCGGCTGGAACCATAAACCCTTGCGGCTTAATCCAGCCTGCACCCGACAGCGCCGACAGCGACGGGCGGGCGAAAATCACCGCACAGACGAACGCGGCAACTGGGTTGCCCGGCAACCCAAATATTGGCACGCCCTGCCACATTCCCAGTGCAAGCGGGCGACCTGGTTTTAGCGCGATCCGCCATGCTTCCAACGCGCCTTCGTCGCGCAACAGGGCCGAGACATGATCCTCGTCGCCAGCAGATGCTCCGCCAGTTGTCATGATTACATCGACCTTATCGATGGCGGCATTTAGGCTGGATTTTAGCAGCGCACGGTCGTCATTCACGTGACCCAAATCATGCGCCGAAAACCCCCAGCGCGTGGCCAGTGACAGCAACATTGGTCGGTTCGCGTCATAGGTTTTATCTGCGCCCGACAGGCCACCATCTGCCGCAATAATTTCATCACCGGTGGACAGCACGCCAACCCGCAACTGTCGGTGCACAGCGACCTTTTCGACCCCCAAACCCGTCAGCAACGCCAAATCTGGGCTGCGCATTTTGTGACCCACGGGCAAGGCCAACTGCCCCGCCTCTACGTCTTCACCAGCTTTGCGAGTGTTAGATCCCGCCTTGATCGGCCCTTGAAAGGCGATGTGGGTATCGGTGCAATTTACGTCCTCTTCCATCACCACCGTATCGACGCCGTCCGGCACCAAGGCCCCTGTCAAAATACGGATCGCGTGGCCGTTCGGGACCGTACCCTTATAGGGCGCGCCCGCCGCTGCTCGCCCTTCAACCAGTGGCAACACATATGGCCTTTTGCCTATGGTCGCTGCCGCAAACCCGTAACCATCCATCGCTGAATTTGCGCCTGGCGGATTCGAGCGTAACGCCATTTGCGGCTGCGCCAAAACGCGGCCTGCGGCATCGGTCACCGCTAGGGTTTGCTCGCCCACGACGGTTTCTAAACGCGCCTCAAGATGCGCCAAGGCATCCTCGACAGGCATCCAGTTCACACCTTCCGGCAAAGCAAAACAATCATTGCGCATGACGGGTGGGGTCAGATCCGGCGTCGGTTTTCCCGTCACCAGTCCAACTTGTTGCAATACGAAGTCGGCAATCGACACCGTATCGTTCAGATCAAATTTCGAGACCTTCAATCCCTCGGGTTCGTGGTCACTGGCCACACCTACAATGGTATCATCGGTAAGTGCGATCAGCGGCTGACCCGTGGCGGCACGATTGGCCTCGATCTTTTGGTGATCATCGCGTTTATAGCCCTCAATCAACACCAGATCATTTGGTGACAAATGGGTCAGCAATTGCGCTAAGCTTGGCTCGTCTTCGTCACGCAACTCATGCATCAAGGCCCAACGTTGGCGCGAAGCCAACAGCACTTCAGTCGCGCCGGCTTCGCGGTGGCGAAAGCTGTCTTTGCCTTGGTGATCAACATCGAAACTATGGTGCGCGTGCTTTAGCGTCGCCACTGAAAAACCGCGCCCTGTGATCTCGGTGACCAGCCGTTCAACCAGTCCGGTTTTACCCGAATTTTTCCAGCCAACCACTCCGAATATTTTCATTCCGATCCTCCAGACAATAACGACTGCGCGGTCTTCATATCCTCTGGCGTGTTGACGTTAAAGAACGGATCAAACCCATCTGCCGAAAAAGGTGCAAGTGCCGCACCATGGCGGTCGGTCCATTGCACCACCTTGCGAACCCCGTCTTGCAATGCGGTCCGTAAATCTTCGCGCAGAGCAACGGGCCACAGCCCAAAGGTTGGTTGTCGCAACAGGCCGCGCGTTGGATGAGGCGACGCGGCCAAAGCTATGGCTAGCTCCGCGTCTTCGGATGCCATCAACAAACGTGGGACCAAATCTGCCGGAAAAAACGGCGTGTCTGCGGCGGCTGTTATGATGTGATCCGCGCCTTTGGTCGCGGCCCAGTCCAGCCCTGCCAAAACGCCAGCCAGCGGCCCTGCGAACCCGTCGACGCTGTCGGGTAACACAGGTATGCCGAACTCAGAAAATCGCGCTGCGTTACCGTTGGCATTGATCGCCATGCCCGCCACTTGCGGCTCCAAACGGTCAATCACACGTGACATCAGCGTCTTGCCTTCCAACAGCAACAATCCCTTGTCGCCGCCGCCCATGCGCGTGGCCAATCCGCCCGCCAATATCACACCCAAAGGAGCCTGCATCATGCGCCTGCTCCCTTGCGTCCATGCTTTTTGGATTCATCGGCCACTATCTCTGGGTCCGCGTCGCGATGCAACCGGTCGGCCCCTGACAGACACTGAAACCTGCGCCCACGCATTCGACCAATCAGCGTCAATCCGACCTGATTGGCGATCTCAACGCCCCATGCAGTAAAGCCGGATCGCGACGCCAAAACAGGGATGCCCATCATCGCGGTTTTGATCACCATCTCGCTGGTCAAACGCCCAGTCGTATACAGAATTTTATCCGCCCCGTTGACGCCCTCTGACAGCATCCACCCGGCCACTTTATCGACCGCATTGTGGCGACCTACGTCTTCCATATAGACCAATGGGCGACCCTTTTGGCACAGCACTGTGCCATGTAAAGCGCCCGCCGTTAGATACAGGCTGGGGGTGCGGTTGATCTTATCGGCCAAGGCATAAAGCCATGATGTGCGCAGCTCAGCTTTTGGAAGAGACACACCGGCCAGCCCTTCCATCATGTCGCCAAACACCGTGCCCACAGCGCAGCCCGATGTGCGTGTTTTGCGGGCAAGTTTATCTTCATAGTCGGTTTCAATCGCGGTGCGCACCACCACGACCTGCAATTCTTCATCATAGTCGACCGAGGTGATTTCCTCGTCCAGTGACAGCATGCCCTGATTGCGCAAGAACCCCAGCGCCAAAAACTCGGGGTAGTCGCCGATTGTCATCGCGGTGACGATTTCGCGCTTGTTCAGATAAATCGTCAGGGGGCGTTCCTCGATCACTGCAAGGCTTTGTGTCTCGCCCAAATGATCCACGGCCTCAACCACCCGTGTTAAACCTGCGGCTTCGGGGCTGGGCGCGATCAGATAGTCGGCCAGATGATCGTTATTCGCCATTTACAATTCCCCGTGATTGCCCCTAATGCCAATATGTAAGACTAGCGAATGGACAGAAAATGACCACCACAAAACACGCTTTTATCCGCGGCATACGTGATGGGATGCCTTTTATTCTGGTGGTATTTCCTTTCGCCATGTTGTTTGGCGTGGTCGCCACAGAAACTGGACTAAGCACCATTCAAACGTTCATTTTCAGCATCGCGGTCATCGCGGGAGCCGCACAGTTTGCGGCCATCCAGCTGATGGCTGACAATGCGCCTGTTTTAATCGTCGTCGCAACGGCGCTTGCGGTGAATTTGCGGATGGCAATGTACTCGGCCTCAATTGCGCCCTATCTGCGCGGGGTTTCATTTTGGAAACGCGCTGCGATGTCGTATATTTTGGTCGATCAAAACTACGCGCTTGGCTTGGCCAAGTTCGAGGCCGAACCCGACATGACGCCCGCTGAACGGGTCGCCTATTTCACCGGATCCATGGCGATTAACATGCCACTTTGGTATTGCGGCACATTGGTCGGCGCCTTGGTTGGATCACGCATTCCGCCGGAGTATGCGCTGGATTTCGCGGTGCCGATCACCTTTTTGGCTCTGGTCGGCCCGATGCTCAAATCCGCGGCCCATGTGATGGCCGCGTTAACGTCGATCGTGATGGCCTTGTTGCTGGGGTTTGTGCCCTATGATTTGGGGCTGATTATTGCTGCCATCGCTGCGATGATCGTGGGCGCGCAAGTAGAACTGATGGTCAAAGGGCGTGCGGTATGAATTATTCAACGGCTGAAATCTGGGTCATTATTGTTCTGGTGGCGCTTGGCACCTATCTGATCCGGTTTTCCTTTATCGGGCTGATCGGCGATCGCGAATTGCCTGAATGGGTGTTGCGCCATTTGCGCTATACACCTGTGGCCGTGCTGCCTGGGTTGGTTGCGCCTCTGGTGCTGTGGCCTGACGCCACGGGGGGCGCTTATGATGCCCCGCGACTGACGGCAGCGGCAGTGACAATTTTCCTAGGTGTGGTGTTCAAAAACATGTTTCTCGCCATTTTTGGCGGCGCGACCACATTGTTCGTGATGTTGGCTTTGCTGAGCTAGGACCTAATAAAGATTTTTCTGCTGGTCACGCAACAATCCAGAGTTGTCGTCCGCATCATCGTCATAAACTGTATGCCCTTCAACGCCCGGAATCTGGCTGAACTGCTTCATGGCTTTCAGCGGATAGAACGTCGTTTTGATCCCCTCAAAGCCTGGCAACCCTTTTAGGATCGTTGTGATGCTTTGGGTGCAATAGGCCTTTGGCGCTGCACCATGGGCTTGAACGGCACGGATCGCGGCTTCGGCCACTTCGGGTGACACCTCAACTGTTTGCATCACTGTGCGATAGGTCTCGCGGGTGTGATAATCGATGTAATAGCTCAGTACGCGCGGGTTGATGCCGTAATGCACATCGTTACGCTCGGGGATGCTTGGGCTCCACCATGTGCCAGCCGGATCAAACAGGATGCGTTGCGATCCGTTGATCATCAGACCAGCATGCGCACCGCCGTTTGAACGGTTCGAAATCACAGTGAACAGGGTCAGAGAGGTTGGGCCATTGTGATGATACGCGACCCGTTGCACGTCTTCATCCGCCGCCCATCTAGATTCAGCACCACAAGCCGCCAGAAAAACGGGCAACATCAAGCCCAACAACAAATTACGCATTTTTCGCCCCATCGCCCAATTTCACAATCTCTCGTTTTGGGTATTAGCCGTTGACGAGATACAGCAAAAACAAAAAGACAAGTGATCCAAGCATGCCGTATCCAGCGAACTTCAAAAATCCGTTGAAAGTTGTTTCTTGCTCTTTGGTTTCCATCGAGCCATGTTCAAAATCAGCCATGTTACGCGTCCCTTTGTTAATTCCGTTTTGTCCAATTAAACGATTTGGTTTGATCTGTCACGAACATAACAAACCAAATTCATGTCTCATTCAGCCTCGAGATCAGCAACCAAGCGAAAGCCGATCCGATTGGCAGCGACTTCGGGGCTTTTCTTAGGGATCGCCCGCAACATAACGCTTAGTTGTGTAACGTGCTGGATCAGTTGAGTTTTTGTGCCGTCCGCATCGGTGCCATAAAAGGTCACGATGTCCGGATCGAAAAAGCCCAGCCCCTCGATGCGCAGCACACCAGCGTCGCCCCCAACAAAGCCAACTGCAATTTCATGCTCGGCATCCAGCTGTTCTTCAAAGTTTTGGATGTAGATCACCAGCCTTTCATAGGCCCATTCGGCGGGGCTTTTTTCGGCTAAAGGCGTATCTGACACGCTCACAGGCAAAGGTTTTCCTTCGGCCGCGGCTGCAGCTTTTGGATCTGCGTGGACGGCATGTGCACGCGGTTCAACGCAAGGCTTTTTGGTTTTGGCAGGCTTCGCTTTGGCGGCTTTGGCCTTGGCAGGCTTTGCTTTTGGTTTCTTTGCCATGCCCTAGCCTCTCAACGCCCAAATCCAAGCATCATCATCGCGACGGGTTCGGGTGACCTGCCCCAATTCATACATGTGATTGAGGTGCGCCATCGCCTCAACCAAGGCGAGGCCATAGACATCTTCGCCAATTTTACGCTTGAACAGAGGCGTGAAACAATCCGACGCGACGCGTGGCGTTTCCAGATGTTCGGTCAGCCGTTTTAGGCCACCGTGGTGATTGTCAATCAATTGGCGCATCCGCGTGGGCAGGCCGATGAAGGGCAATTTGTGGCCACCCAAAACCAGTTGATCTTCACGTGCGTATTGCGACAACCGTTCGCACGCCTCGAGCCAATCGCCCAGCGGATCGGCTTCTGGCTCGGTCGCATAGACACCGACGTTGGGCGAAATAGAGGGCAGCAATTGATCGCCGCCCAGCACCAGGTTGTCGTCCTTGCTCCAGAATGTTGCGTGCTCTGGCGCGTGGCCATTGCCCATATGCACGTCCCAATCACGCCCACCAATCCGGATCACATCATCCTGTTGGATGCGTTTGAAGCCCAAGGGCATTGGCGCAACAACATCGGCAAAATTGAACGGGCGCTCAGTGGCACGTTTTGTGTAAATCTCGGCGTCCATGCCACCGGATCGCCAAAACGCCAGCGTTTCAGGCGACGGCGCATCCTGCACGTCCAGCAACAACATCCGCGAAAACAACCAAGCAGTGCGGGTGGTCCATAATTCGGCGCCATGCTCGGATTGAAACCAGCCAGCCAAACCTACGTGATCCGGATGGTGGTGGGTGACAATCACACGGCCAACGGGTTTGCCTGCCAAGGGGCCGCCCAACAGTTTACCCCAAATTTCCTTGCTGCGTTTTGAGGCAAACCCCGTGTCGATCACGGTCCAGCTGTCGCCCTCGTCCAAGGCATAAATATTGACGTGATCCAGCGCCATCGGCAGCGGCAGCCGCATCCACAGCACACCATCGGCGACTTCAATGGCCTCACCCTCGGCGGGCAAATCCTCAAACGGGTAGCGAATTCTTGCGACATGTTGATCCATCATGCGAATAAATCCTCAACAGAGATGGCATACAACCCCTCAGCCCCGGATTTTGCGTGGATCAACAGGGCGGCATGTTCGGGCAACAGGCGTTTGATATAGAAGCGCGCCAAATGACTGCGGGGGCCTGTGCCGCCTTCGGCCATGGCTGTTTTCAGATGGAAATGAGCGCCCAAAACCCGTGCGAAAGCCCGCAAAAATGGCACGGCGCCCGCAAACCGTTCATTCATGTCGTCCTGCGCGACCAGCCATTCGGTGGCTTCGCGCAATGTTTCGGCTGCGTCCCAAACGGCGCCTGCCATGTTTGGAAACTCGCCGCGCACAGCTTCAGCATTGGTCTCGATTTCGTCCAGGAACCGGAAGGCCGCTTCGCCGCCGTCCATCATTTTGCGCCCTACCAGGTCCATCGCCTGAATGCCGTTGGTGCCTTCGTAAATCTCGGTCACTCGAACATCACGCGCGAATTGCGCCGCCCCAGTTTCCTCAATAAAACCCATGCCGCCGTGCACTTGCAGCCCCAGCGTCGCCACGGCAGACCCAGTGTCAGTGCCATAAGCCTTGGCAATCGGGGTCAAAAACGCGGCCCGCGCCCGCCAGTCGGCATCGTTCAACGCATTGCCCATGTCGATCGCTACACCACAGGACAACGCAATGGCGCGGGCGGCGTGGATTTCGGCCTTCATGGTCAACAACATGCGGCGCACGTCTGCATGATCGACAATCGCGCCGGTCCCGCCATTAACAGGTGTGCGACCTTGTTTGCGCTCGGTCGCATAGGCCAGCGCATGTTGAAACGCCCCCTCGGCAGCGCCCAGTCCCTGAACCGCGACCCCCAAACGGGCGTTGTTCATCATCGTGAACATCGTTTTCATACCAGCGTGCTCTTCGCCCACCAGCCAGCCGGTCGCGCCATCAAACTGCATCACAGCCGTTGGTGAGCCGTGCAGACCCAGTTTATGCTCCAGTGACACCACCTTGAGCGTATTGGCCGCGCCAAGATTGCCGTCTGCGTCCGGAATGCGTTTGGGCACCATGAACAGGCTAATGCCTTTGGTCCCAGCCACCCCGTCCGGCAGACGCGCCAAAACCAAATGGCAGGTGTTTTCGATGAAATCGCTGTCTGCCCAACTGATGAAAATCTTGGTGCCTGTGACCGCATAGGTACCGTCGCCGTTTGGCACTGCTTTACTGCTCAGCGCCCCCACGTCGGAACCTGCGCTAGGTTCGGTCAGATTCATGGTGCCGTGCCATTCGCCACTGATCAGCTTGGGCAAGTACAGCGCCTTTATCGCGTCACTGGCATGATGTTCCAAGGCTTCGATCTGGCCCTGTGACATCAGCGGGTTCAACTGCAACGCAAGGCAAGCCCCCGACATCATTTCATTCACCGCTGTGGTCATCGCCACGGGCAAGCCCATGCCGCCATGTTCAGCGCCAGCTGAAATACCGATCCAACCGCCGTCCGCAATCGCGCGGTACCCAGCATCAAAGCCGGGTGAACAGCGCACCACACCGTTTTCCAAAACTGCCGGATGCAGATCGCCATTGCGTTGCAGCGGGGCAAGGACTTCGTTGCTCAGTTTAGCGGCCTCATTCAGAATCGCTTCGACCATGTCAGGTGTGGCCTCGGCAAACAAATCGGTGCCGGCGACCTGATCCAACCCGACCACATGCTCAAACAAGAATTGATAGTCCGAAACGGGTGCGTTGTATGGCATGGGTAAAATCCTATTGTTACAGGCTGCTTGGAATTTGGGCGTGCGTTGTCTATGTCAGGCCTACTATTCAGATAGCCCAGCCCTCCATCAACAGAAACGCAGCGTCAAACATGTCCGATGTATCAACCCAAATTCTGGATGCCAAGCAGGCAGGTGTCAATCAGGCCGCAAAAACTTTGCGCGGCGGTGGACTGGTCGCGTTTCCAACCGAAACCGTTTATGGATTAGGGGCCGACGCCCGAGATGGCCATGCGGTTGCGCGGATATTTGAGGCAAAGGGGCGGCCAGCGTTCAATCCATTGATTGTGCACGTTGCGACTCTGGAGATAGCCCAAGACATCGCAGTGTTTGATGAAGATGCCTTGCGCCTCGCGGCTGCCTTTTGGCCCGGTCCGTTGACGTTGGTCTTGCCGCTGCGCCCCCAGGCAGGACTGTCGCCACTGGTTTCGGCCGGCCTAGCTACTGTTGGCATCCGCCTGCCAGAACATCCCGTCGCCCAGCAGTTGCTAAGCGCGTTCAACGGCCCCGTTGCCGCGCCGTCGGCCAACCGTTCAGGTAAAATCAGTCCCACAACAGCCGCCCATGTCGCGGCAGGGCTTGCTGGGCGGATTGATGCGATCCTTGATGCAGGCGCTTGTGCGGTCGGATTGGAAAGCACCATCATCGGTTTTGATCCCGTTCCAACCCTGTTGCGCACCGGAGGCCTGCCAATTGAGGCCATCGAGGCTTGCCTTGGCGCGCCCCTCGCCAGACATATCACCAGCGCAGCGCCCAACGCCCCCGGCCAACTGACCTCGCATTACGCGCCGACAGCCCCGCTGCGCCTGAATGCGGCGACCAAACGCAAAGGTGAACTTAAACTCGGATTTGGCCCTGACGATGAGGCCGATCTAAATCTATCGCCCGCTGGTGATTTGGTTGAAGCCGCCGCCAATCTGTTCCAATACCTGCACGAACTGGACGCCCAAAACGCCCCAATCGCTGTCGCACCAATTCCCGCCAAGGGCCTTGGCCTCGCGATCAACGACCGCCTAACCCGCGCCGCAGCGCCCCGCCCCTAGAGCGTTCAACCCCATTTCTTCTTTTCAAAAGCATCCTCGCCGAAGGCAAAGAATCTCTGCCTAAGCCCGTCCAGCCGTCGCGGACAGCATCAGCGCATCAACGCCCAACAGCTTTAGTGCCGCCACCCATTTGTCTGCGTCCGGCACGTCGAAAACCACGTCGAGCGTCGCATCACAGGTCAACCAGCCGTTTTGTTGGATTTCATGCTCCAACTGCCCAGCGCCCCAGCCTGAATAGCCCAATCCCAAAAGCGCCTGATCCGGCCCTTCGTCATTGGCTATGTCTGTCAGAATGTCCCGCGTCGCCGTCATTCCGAACTGCTCATCCACCTGTAATGTGATTTCATCCAGATCGTAATCGGCCGTATGCAACACGAACCCGCGACCAACCTCTACGGGGCCACCAAAATGGATCGGCGTCTTGCTGGCTTCAGGCAACGCCTCAATCGACAGCTGTTTTAGCAAATTCGCAAAAGTTACCTCGGGCGTTGGCTTGTTTATGATCAACCCCATCGCCCCATCATCTGAATGTGAGCACATATAGACCACGCTTTTTTCAAAGCGCGGATCGGACATTCCGGGCATGGCGATCAACAGCTTGCCGCAGAGGTTTATGTTTTCAATTGGCATTTCCATGACCTCAGAATGGGTTAGCGGGCGCACATGTGCAAGGCCCGCAATTGTCACAGTTACAGATCAGTCGCCGAATTGTGATTTCCCATTGATAAGATCATCCCTATGTTGCCTGTATGATCAAAAAAACCCTCCTGCTTTGTTGTCTTATGCTTGGCCTGCCGACCACTGTCAGCGCCGAAACACCTCCTGCCATTCCGGACAGTGTGATGAACCTGACTGTGCTGCAAGGTTACCGCACCCGCAGTGGCACCCATATGGCCGCGCTACGCATCACCCTAAAACCGGGGTGGAAAACCTATTGGCGCGCACCAGGAGAGGGCGGTATTCCACCGCAATTTGATTGGTCTGGCTCTGACAACATCACGTCTGTGAAGTTTCATTGGCCCAGCCCCAAAGTCGCCTATATCAACGGGCTGCGCACCATCGGCTATACGGATGAGGTGATCATCCCTGTCGAGTTTTCACTGCGGCGCAAAAAGGCTGCATCAACCCTGAAAGGGCGGGTTGATTTGGGGGTCTGCAAAGAAGTCTGCGTGCCGCTCAGCCTGTCGTTCAGGGCAACCCTGCCTGCAGGTGACACCAAACCTGATTCATTGATCCGCACCGCGTTGAAAAAATTACCGCTGTCTGCGGCCAAGGCCGGCGTTAAAAAGGTGACCTGTGAAATTGAACCGATTGCGGATGGGCTACGTGTTATTGCCACCGTGATCCTGCCCCCAACGGGCGGCAAAGAGGTGGCTGTGATAGAAGCGCCGGATCAGTCGGTTTGGGTGTCAGAATCCACCACGAAACGTGTTGGGAACACTCTGACGGCTATCAGCGAATTGGTGCCGCCCTCCAACGCGCCGTTTCTGCTGGAGCGCTCCAAAATCCGCATCACGGTGATTGGTGCACGTCATGTGGTCGATATCATGGGCTGCACGGGATAGTAGCGCAAAATGGCACTTCAACCGAACCGCGAGATCACTTTTGGGCGCTTGTCGCAGATCGCGCCCGCAAAGATCATGATGCATATGAACGACCCGCGTGTCGCCGAGCATATGCCGCTTCTTTCGGCTAAATGGAATCAAGCCGACGTCAGCCGTTTTGTCGCCACGAAAGAGGCTTGCTGGGCCCGTGATGGTCTTGGGCACTGGGCAATCTTTTGCGGCGGCACCTATGTCGGATGGGGAGGATTTCAAAAAGAAGGCGGCGAGTGGGATTTTGGTCTGGTGCTTAGGCCCGAACATTTTGGGCTGGGTGCGCGCATTTCGAAAAAGGCGCTGGAATTTGCGGCCAAGGACGAGCGCATTCCCTATGTGACTTTCCTTTTGCCCCCGTCACGCAAAAACCTTGGTGCGCTCAAAAGAATGGGGGCGAATTTCGTAGCGGAAATTGAGTACGACGGATCGACGTTTCTGAAGTATCGGCTTGATACTGAATGATTGCTTAGCGCTTCCCGACAAGCGTTTTGGGTTGCTCAATCAACCTGCCCGATGGCGCATTCCAAACGCCAGCGCTCCGCCGACATAGGCCAGCAACGCCAGCACAGCCGACCCTACAACAAACAGCATAAATGCAATACTTAGTAATCTTGGGCTGTCGTTGGCAATTGGCACAATGAAGTGGACAAAATCCGGCAAGGTGCCTTGCACCATGACTGCTCCCAGCGTGACCCCGAAAAGCCCAGCAATGCAAAGCGCCGAAACCAGCGTCACCACGCCGACAATTACGGCTCGTCGCGACCCCGAAAGGCCACGCCGAAGGGCGCTGAATTGACGGCCAAAATCCTGCTGAACAGCCAGCATCGCAGGCACAAGCAACAAGACCAGAAACAACCCGAACCCAAGGCCGTAGACCAATGTGATGACTGTTGGTTTCAAAAACTGGGCTTGTGATGATTTTTCGAACAACAGGGGGGCCAAGCCCAAAACCGTGGTCAATGTGGTCAACATCACCGGCCGCAAACGGTCTGCGGCCCCATCAATAATCGCTGGAATTAATCCACGATCGGCCGCATATTCATCTACCGTTGAAATCAACACGATTGAATCATTGATGATAATTCCTGTCATCCCAATCAGGCCAACCACCGAAAACATCGACAGTGGTACATCCCATGCCATGTGGCCGTAAATAGTGCCCACCAACCCAAATGGAATGATCGCCATCACCACAATCGGGCGTGTCCAACTGGAAAATATCCATGCCAATGTCAGAAAAATGCCGATCAAACACAGACCAAACCCGACCATCGCATCCGATAGAAAGTCATCTTCCTGTTCGGCCAAACCGCTCATCAAGGTTTCAACCGCGAAACGGCTGCTGATCTCAGGCAATATCACCTCGCGGATTTCCAGCATGATCTCCGCGGCCCTTGCTGGGTCATCTTCGGACATGTCCCCCGTCACCGACACCAGCTGAATGCCGTTTTCACGCTGCACGGTTGAGAACCCCGACTTGCTGGCAACCGACACGATATCGGTCAGCGGCACATATTGCCCGGCCTTGGTGCGCAACTGGGTGCGCTCCAGAAAATCTGCGGCTTGTTCGCTGTCTGGCAGTTCAACCCGGATGGCAGCGGATCGTGCGCCATAGGGGTAGGTTGCGGCCTCGATCCCATTCAACCGGTTGCGCAACACACGTCCAAGCCCATCAATGGTAAAACTCAGTGCCTGTCCTTGTGGTGTCAACTCCAACACCAGCTCTGCCTTGTCATAGGCCAGACTGTCCTCGACGCCAGACACTTCGCCATATTGCGACACGGCCGTTTTCAGCGCTTCTGCTGCGGCCTTTAGGGTCTCAGCGTCAGCGCCATAAAACTCGACGTCCAACGCGTCGCCACCCGGGCCTGACCGGTGCCCACGAAAGCTGACAATTTCAGTTAGCGGATGTTGGCGCACTGCTTCTTGCAGGTCTGCTACGAATTGGTACGAAGAATAGGGGCGCAGATCAGGGTCAATCAACTCAATCGCAATGGACCCCAGCAACATCTTGTCTTTATTCGCGACGCTCGACAGCCCACGGCCCGTGTTGCCACCGACCTCTGCAACCACATAATCAATCGGGTTTAGGCCATAGTCGATCACGTATTTCGCCGCCACTTCCTCGGTTGCCCGCTGCATTTCATGCATCATCGCAATTGTGTCGGCCCGTGTTGCACCCTCGTTCATCGCAAAATTTCCGGACACCGAAGACCGCTCCGGCGCATTGAAAAACCGCCATGTCACATCGCCCCGCACGAAATGCGCTACCTGCACTGATAGGATCAGAACGATCGCCGCCATCACCGGATAACGCGCCCAAACCACCAACCGCATCAGGCGGCGGAAAATCACATCGCGAAACCACGAAAATCCGCGATTTACGGTTCGGCTGGGCCAATCATACCAATGTTCTTTGCTGGAATGGGCCAAGGCGTGGCTCATGTGTTTTGGCAAGATTAGAAAACATTCAATCAGGGACGCGATCAACACGGCAACCACGGTGAACGGGATATCGGCAATCAGGTCGCCCATCCGGCCCCCCACAACGATCAGGCTAAAGAACGCGATCACTGTGGTGATGGTGGCGGCCAGAACCGGCGGGGCCATCCGGCGGGCCGCATTTTCGGCAGCCTCGACAGGGCTTTCACCCAGTTCTCGCGCCCTGAAATCGGCGTGTTCGCCAACCACAATTGCGTCGTCCACCACGATCCCAAGCGTGATGATCAGCGCGAACAACGATATCATGTTGATCGTCAGTCCAGCCACAAACATCATTGCAATGGCCGCTAACATGGCCACGGGAATACCGGCGGCCACCCAAAATGCGGTGCGTGCGTTTAGGAACAAGAACAGCAGCATTACCACCATTCCCAACCCCATCAATCCGTTGTCGAGCAGGATGTTCAAACGTCCCTTGATCATTTCTGCACGGGTGCGAATTAGGTCAATCTTGACGTCAGGCGGCAAGGTCAGCAACATTTCTTGGGCCACGTCCTCGACCTGCCCTTGAATATCGATTGCATCCCCCTGCGCGGAACGGTCCACCCGCAAAGAAACTGCGGGGTCTTCGCCAACGTAATAGGCACGGTCTCGGTCGACACCTTCAACCCGCACAATCGCCACATCGCCGACAGTCAGGTTTGAGCCATCATCATTGCTGCGCAACACAATCGCTGCGATTTGGTCGGCGGATCGTTTGGCCACCCCGGTGCGTACCCGGGCGTTGGCCCCAGCCACATCGCCTGCCGGATCGGCGGCGGCTTCCTCGGCAATGGCGCTAGAAATTTCGGTCATAGTGACGTCATGTTTGATCAATGCCATCGACGTTACTTCGACCACGGTTTCAGGCGATGCAACGCCGCGCACAGTGGCGCGTGTCACGCCAACCGCAAACAGACGGGTGACAAATTCGTCAGCAAAGCGGCCCAGTTGATCTACCGCAACGGGGCCAGTGATCACCACATCCGTCACACGGTCACGCCATGCTCCACGGCGCACCTTGGCCTCTTCGGCCTCTTCGGGCAGAGTGGTTATGGCGTCAACAGCGCCTTGCACCTCATCAGCGGCGCGCGACATGTCCCAATCTGGCTCAAAGTCCAGCACAATAGAAGCACGGCCTTCGGATGAAGTGGCATTTGAGCCTTCAACCCCTTCGACAGACAGTAGAGCTGGCTCCAGCACCTGCACGATGGCGGCATCCACATCTTCGGCGCCCGCGCCTTGCCAGATAACGGTCACATAGACATTATCAATCACCACATCGGGGAAAAACTGCGCCCGCATTCTGGGCAGCGCGGCCAAGCCAAAGGCCAGCAACACCACCAGTAACAAATTTGCAGCTGTGCTGTGGCGGGTGAAATATGACAAAAGGCCCTTGGGTTTTTCCGTCACTGACTTTGACACGGACATGCCTAGCCCCCCATCCGCGACTCGATACGTTTAACCACGCGGCTGGGCACTTTGTCTTTGGCCAATTGCGCCAATACGCGCGCTTTGGCCTCTTTGGGCATCCGCTGGTTGCTCTCAACAAACGCAATCAGTTTGGCGCGACGCTCGTCCGTCAGCTCCAACATTGCGTGCTCAGAACTGACCTTGGATGTGGTCGCATCCTCTGTACGGATCGGGCGCACTTTGATCCCGGTACCAAACATAGGTGAGCGCTCGGCGACCACCTCGCGCCCCTCGATCAAGCTGGCCCGTACCAGCACATCATCGCCCTGTTTGCGCAAGACTTCGACGGTTGCTTGCTCCAACCGATCTTCGCCCCCAATCAACAACACAGTTCCAGCTGCATCCACTGCCGAAGCGGGTAAAATGATGACATTTTTCAAAAGGGGCTCTTTAATCTTAACCGTCACAAAATCACCGGGGCGGAAACCACGGGGATGCTCCAATTTGGCGAACAGCAGACGCCCCGTCAGCCCTTCACCCACGGCAGCGCTCTCGCGTGAAACGCGGCCACGCGCCAACATGTCGACGCCGAACACGTCCAAAATCACGTCCACAGGCGCGTTTGTCAGCGTGCCGTCCGGATCCAATAATCGCGCATATTGGCTGGTAGAGATACGGAACGACACTTCCAACGCGTCGGTGTCGATCAATTGGGCTAGAACTTCGTTCATTGTCACAACGCCGCCCTTTACAGCCGTCACGTTGCTTAATGTACCGTCAAATTCCGCTTTGAGTTCCGTGTCTGCAACCCGCCGCTGGGCCTCGGCCAAGTTAACTTCTTGGCGTGCCAAACTGATGGCCGCGCGTGATCCTCTGGCTTCGGCTTGCAGCAAGGCTTGGCGCCGCGAAAGCACGGTCTGACTTGCCACTGCTTCGGCCAGTTCTGCTGCCTCAACTGCAGCATCGGTGCCAACACCGCGACCGCGCAAATCTTTTTGTCGCGTCAAGGCCTGCATCCGCAAACGAACTTGATCATTGGCGGCGTCGATTTCGTCCTTGGCCAATGCCAACGCTGCTGTGGCCTCAGATATTTCAGCCTTGGCTTCGACCAAATCGCTTTGGGCGCGGTATTCTGCGTCCTTCGCATTGCGCCCGTCAATATGTATCAAAGACTGGCCCGCCGTAACCGTGCCACCTTCTACAAAACCGTCGGCCAGCGCTACGATCACGCCCGCTGCTGTGGCCCGCATATCCAGAACCCGTTGGCTGCGCACCTCACCAAAAACGGTCATTTCAGGAACCACGTCACCGGCAGTCGCCCGTAAGACGTTCACCGAAAACACCCGCTCACTGCGGGGCCGGTTGGTGGATTCGCGCGCCCATTTGTCCTGCAAACCAGAATATACCGTGCCGCCCGCCATCGCCAAAAGGCCCAGCGTTAAGGATAGCAGGAACAAGCCAACAAGGCTGCGCCGTAAAAATCGCATCAGATTGCGCCTCTCTGAATTACACTCAAACTCCTACATAAGAGTGCGAGCGTTAGGTTACCATACACCTATAACGCACGAACGGTTCACTTCCGTCGCTTATGTTCATCTAATCGTGGAAATATCTCGACGAAATTGCATGGACCTTGGCGGTAATCCAGTTGCACGGACAAGATTTCATCCCAAGCATCCTTGCAGGCACCAGGACTGCCAGGGAGCGCGAACAGATAGGTTCCATCCGCGACACCGCCACAGGCACGTGACTGCACCGCCGACATGCCGATCTTAGGGAAAGAAATCATGGTGAACAGGGTGCCAAAGGCATCCATTTCCTTCTCGTAAACGTCGCGATGCGCCTCGACGGTCACATCACGGCCCGTCAGACCTGTGCCGCCCGTTGAGATCACCACGTCGATGTCTTTGTTCGCACACCACGTGCGTAGTTGGCCTGCGATCTCGATGCGCTCATCTTGCAAAATCATCCGGTCCGCCACGATATGACCCGCCGCTTGTATGCGATCGACCAGCGTTTTACCGGATTTGTCGTCTTCAATTTTGCGGGTGTCCGAGACCGTTAAAACGGCGATTCGTACGGGGATAAAATCTTTTTCGGTAGGCATGCTCTGGCTCTCTTTTCACTTTTCTACGGTGTCGCTCATCGCGCCATTACTGGCGCTTTTCGCTCTCGCGAGGAAAGCCGTAAGGCTTGATGAGCTGCTGACGCAATGATTTATGTCAGCCGGGTTTTCAAATCCAACAAGTCCGCCCAGGCTTCGCGTTTGGCCTGTTGATTGCGCAACAAATAGGCTGGATGAAACATCGGCAAAGTCGGTCGCCCCAACACCTCATCCCATTTACCCCGCATCCGCGAAATGCCTTTGCGCCCCAGCAAGGCCTGACAAGGGTTGTTGCCCATCAGCACAATCACATCCGGCGCGGCCAATTCAATATGGCGCGTCACAAACGGATGCATCATGGCAATTTCATCCGCAGACGGGTCACGGTTTTGCGGCGGCCGCCATGGCAAGACATTGGTGATGTAAACCAAGTTTGCTGGGTCCGGTCCTTCACGTCCCAAACCAATCGCTGCCAACATCCGGTCCAACAAAACACCCGACTGCCCGACAAAGGATTTTCCCTCGCGGTCCTCGTCACGGTCAGGCGCTTCGGTGATGATCATCACGCGGGCCTGTGGGTTGCCATCGGCAAATACCATTTTGCGTGCACCGCGTTTCAATTCACACAATTCAAACGCCGCCAGCGCTGCCTTTAGCGCGACCAAATCTTGCGCTGCAGCAGCGGTCGCTTTGGCCACGGCCACGGGATCAACTTCAACGATCGGGATGGGTGCCGCCGCTGCTTTGGGTTTGGCCACGGGTTTTGTTTTTGGCGCTTCAGCCACCAGCTCGTAACGGTCCAATGGCTCATCGCCAATCGACTCGTCTGCGCCCAGCTCGATTTGCCATTCCAGCGCCGCCTTGGCCTCATAATAGTGTTCAACAGAATCCATCTGCGCAGGCTATGCCCGATCCGTCCCAAGGTAAATGCCTTGCCGCACAGCGACAGCTTTTCTATAAGCAGGAAAATAAGGACAGCTTCCATGGCACTTACTGCGAGTTTTTCTGCTAAACACCTGCTTGGCATCGAGCATCTAAACCCCCGTGAAATAACTGCTATTCTGGATTTGGCCGATCAATATGTCGACCTGAATCGCCGTCAGGTCAAGCATTCCGACACCTTGTCCGGTCTAACTCAAATCAACATGTTTTTCGAAAACTCGACCCGAACGCAGGCCTCATTCGAGATTGCAGGCAAGCGTTTGGGTGCGGATGTGATGAATATGGCGATGCAAGCGTCGAGCATCAAAAAGGGCGAAACCCTGATTGATACGGCCCTGACCCTGAACGCCATGCACCCCGATTTGCTGGTGGTGCGTCACCCGCATTCCGGTGCGGTGGACCTGCTTGCGCAAAAGGTAAACTGTGCCGTGTTGAACGCAGGTGATGGCACCCACGAGCACCCGACCCAAGCCCTGCTGGACGCGCTGACCATACGGCGCGCCAAGGGGCGTTTGCACCGTCTCAGCATTGCCATTTGTGGCGACATCGCGCACAGCCGCGTGGCGCGCTCGAACATCCTGCTGCTGGGCAAAATGGAAAACCGCATTCGCTTGATCGGCCCACCGACATTGATGCCCTCTGGCGTCGAAGAGTTCGGCGTCGAGGTGTTTGACGACATGCGCAAAGGGCTAGAGGGCGTGGATGTCGTGATGATGTTGCGCCTGCAAAAAGAGCGCATGGACGGCGGGTTTATTCCCTCATCCCGCGAATATTATCACCGCTTTGGTCTGGATGCCGAAAAGCTGGCCCACGCCAAACCTGACGCCATTGTTATGCACCCAGGT
This sequence comes from Marinosulfonomonas sp., assembly GCA_033851955.1. Classification (GTDB taxonomy): domain Bacteria; phylum Pseudomonadota; class Alphaproteobacteria; order Rhodobacterales; family Rhodobacteraceae; genus Profundibacter. The sequence goes on along the minus strand of JAWSVK010000009.1, from coordinate 204,140 downwards.
CCGATGAACCGCGGCGTCGAAATCGATGGCACCTTGGCTGACGACATCAACCGTTCGGTGATCCAAGAACAGGTCGAAATGGGCGTCGCCGTGCGGATGGCCGCGATGGATTTGCTGGCGCGCAATTTGCGGGCCGAAATCACGCCCAAAGGGGTGATGGTGTGAACAACCCAGTCCGATCAAGCCACATGTCCATGGCAAAACTGGAACTGCTGGACGGCGAGAAGGAGAAAAATCAATGGGTCAGTTCTGGCTGGATGTTTACCCAGCAATTCATTGCCATCGGCCTATTCACTGCCGTTGTATTTGGCGGATTTCGTCCCTTTAACAGCCTCTTCGACTGGCTCATGATGGTCCCGGTTATATTGATTTACGGTACCATTTTTGGCGGTTTTCAAGATTGGGCAACCCGGCGGCATGACACATGGCTTTTGACCAACAAAAGATTGGCCTACTTTGGGCTTGCCGATGAAATTGAAAATATGTCCATCCCACTTGAACACATCAGCAAGATTTCCTTTTGGTTCTGGTGGGGCCTGACTATTAAGATGTTTGACGGAAATAAAATTTCAATGAGGTATCTCAATTCACCAAACGACGTTAAACGGAAAATACTCAAAGCACGTGAAATACTAGTGGAGCGTCTGGCATGATCGACGACTTCAACCCAACGCCACCACTCTTGTCCGCCGCGCCTCTGATTGTTTCCTTACGTGCAGACCGCACCACCTATAACCGTGAGCATGTGGTGCTGTTTTTCATCGGGGCTGTCGGCATGTATGTGGCACTATGGGCGATCGGGAACCCGTTTCCATGGACTGGCATTGTCGGCGCTGCCTTTGCAATTTTCATCCGTTGGATCTATGTCGCTTCCGAAGCAATGGAGGTGGTCTGGGAATTGACCAAGAAGCGTCTGACGGGGCCATCCGAACGCTCGCTCCTGCTGGCCAACATCAAAGACGTGCGCACCCTGTTTTCCGCCGTTCAGGTGATCACACATGGTGGCGACAAATACATGTTAAAGTATCTGGCCGATCCAAAAGGTGCCGTCGAAATGATCCTGAAAACGCGCGATCAGGGGTTGGTATGAGCAAGGCACCCGCGGGCTGGGAACACATATTGAATGAGGGCGAAGTCATTCGCTGGCAAGGGCGACCCGATGGCGCTCTGGTCTGGAAGGCGGCAAATTTCAGCACCCTGCTGTTTGGCGCTGTCTTTGCCGGGTTTGCATTGTTTTGGATGATTATGGCAGCGCGCGCGGGTGGCGGGTTTTGGATGTTCGGGCTGATCCACTTTTTCGTCGGCATCGGTGTCGGGATTGGGCCTGTGTTTTGGAGCACGCTGCGGCGGCGCAGATCATGGTACACCCTGACGGATAAACGCGCCATTGTTGCCACCGATATGCCCACAAGGGGCCGCGTGTTACGCTCCTACCCGATCTCTAAAGACACCGTGCTTGAGATCGATACAAGCGAACCAGCCAGCATCTCCTTTGCTGCCAGTTCTCGCCGCAAAAACGGTAAGCACAAAGCCAAATTCGGCTTTGAACGGATAGCGGATGCCAAACAGGTGTACGACCTGCTGCGTGACATCCAAAAGGAGGTCGTATGAGCACCCCTTCGAGTTGGGACGGCATCCTTGACCCCGATGAACAAATCCGCTGGCAAGGCCAACCGGATACCGCAATCCGTATCGATATGAGCCAACCCATGTCCATTGCCATGGGCGTGTTCTTTATGGGGTTTTCAATCTTTTGGATGAATATGGCCTCGCAGGCCGGTGGATTTTTCTGGATGTTTGGTCTGCTGTTTTTTGGCATCGGGTTTTACAATGCCATTGGGGTGCATTTTTGGAAGGCCTTTCAACGCCGCACGACCCATTACACCCTGACCAACCAACGCGCCTTTATTGCCACGCAGGTCTTTGGCAAACGGGTGTTAAAATCCTACCCAATTACCAAAGACACCGTGATCGAAATGCAAGACGGCGCATTGGCGACCATCATCTTTGCCAACGAGATTCAGCGCAGCAAGAATGGCAGTTACACAACCAATATCGGCTTTGAGCACATTAATGAGGGTCAAAAAGTCTATGGCCTGCTGCGCCAAATCCAGAAAGAGGCCTTATGACAACCACCTTCACCAATGCCCGCCTGATTGATCCCGAAGCGGGCACGGATGCGCTCGGCAGTTTGACCATTCAGGGCGGCGCTATCACTGGCGTCAACACAGACCCAAAGGGCGATGTGATTGACTGTGGTGGCAAATGTCTGGCACCCGGCATTGTCGACATTGGCGTCAAGGTTTGCGAGCCGGGTGAGCGACACAAAGAAAGCTATCGTACCGCAGGTTTGGCGGCGGCGGCTGGTGGCGTGACCACGGTTGTGACACGTCCCGACACGACCCCCGCCATCGACAGTCCCGAGGTGTTGGAGTTCGTCGCGCGCCGTGCCCGCGAAACCACCAATGTGCGCATGTTGCCGATGGCGGCGCTTACCAAACAACGCGAAGGCCGCGAGATGGTCGAGATCGGGTTTTTGAGCGATGCGGGTGCCGTCGCCTTTACCGATTGCGACCATGTGGTGGAAAATACCAAAGTGTTCGCACGCTGCCTGACCTATGCCAAAAGCCTTGGCGCATTGGTCATCTCCCATCCGCAAGACCCGGTAATGTCCAAAGGGGCCGCTGTGACGTCTGGCAAATTCGCGTCGTTGCGCGGGTTGCCCGCCGTGTCGCCGATGGCCGAACGGTTGGGGCTGGAGCGTGACTTGGCCTTGGTTGAAATGACGGGCGCGCGGTATCACGCTGACAACTTGTCATCCGCCACCGCCCTGCCCGCATTGGAACGCGCCAAGGCGGCTGGGCTGGACGTCACGGCAGGTGCTTCGATCCATCATTTGACGCTGAATGAACTGGATGTCGGCAATTACCGCACCTTCTTTAAGGTTAAGCCGCCGTTGCGCCATGAGGACGACCGAATGGCGTTGGTCGCGGCTGTGGCCAGCGGGCTGATCGACATCATTTCATCCATGCACACGCCGCAAGATGAAGAGAGCAAGCGCCTGCCCTATCAAGAGGCCGCCTCGGGCGCGGTGGCGCTGGAAACGCTGCTGCCCGCCGCCATGCGTCTGTATCATTCCGGCGATATGGATCTGCCGACCCTGTGGCGCGCTCTGTCGTTGAACCCGTCCAAACGACTGGGGTTGGATACGGGCCGTTTGACCAAAGGCGCGCCTGCCGATCTGGTTTTGTTTGACCCAGACGCGCCTTTTGTGATGGACCGTTTCGCGCTGCAATCAAAATCTAAAAATACCCCCTTTGATGAGCAGCGAATGCAGGGCAAAGTGTTGGCGACCTACGTCAACGGCAATCAAGTTTTCAAAAAAGGATAGATCATGCCAGAGATCAGCAGCACATATCAAATTCTCGCGCTTGCCGCACTTGCCGGATACTTGCTGGGGTCGATCCCGTTTGGCATGGTGGTCGCGCGCGTTATGGGCTTGGGCAATCTGCGTGATATCGGATCGGGCAATATCGGCGCGACCAATGTTTTGCGCACTGGTAATAAAGGCGCGGCGGCGGCAACCCTTATCTTTGACGCAGGCAAAGGGGCCGTTGCGGTACTGATTGCGCGGGCGCTGGCTGGCGAAGATGCTGCTCAAATCGCTGGGCTGGCAGCCTTTCTTGGGCATCTGTTTCCGATCTGGTTGCGGTTTCGTGGTGGCAAGGGTGTGGCGACATTTTTGGGTATTTTGCTGGCGCTTTACTGGCCGCTGGGAATGGCGGCCTGCGCCACATGGCTGGTTGTCGCCGCACTGATGCGGATGTCGTCGCTAGCCGCTTTGGTATCTGCCGCACTAAGCCCACTATGGATGCTAATGCTGGGACATGCCGAAATGTTGATCCTTGGCGCGATATTCACCATTTTCATTTACATCCGCCACGCAGCCAACCTGACGCGCATCAAGGCCGGAACCGAGCCGAAAATCGGGCGCAAAAGCAACGCATCCTAAGGCAACTTGTCCTATCTGACGATATTATACTTGTTAATCCTGTGATTACGTCTATCCATTATAAAAAAACCAGTGAGCAACAACAGGCGGCTTAATGAACACCAAATCCACAACATCCGACGGCTTGATTGAGCCGGAAAACACCCGCGAATGGGTTCGTCATTTGGCCAAGTACCGCGATCCTAAATTGTTTCGCAGTCTGCTGGAACTGGCCGCAACGGCTGGTCCATTCCTCGCGCTTTGGGCATTGGCGTGGTGGTCGATGTCGATCAGTTATTGGTTGACCTTTGCGATTGCCCTTGTGAATGGCATTTTTGTGGTGCGACTGTTTATCATTCAACATGATTGCGGTCATTCTTCGTATTTCAAGAATCGCACATCGGGTGACTGGGTTGGCCGTGTGTTGGGCGTTTTCACCGTCACGCCTTATGATGTCTGGAAACGGGCGCATGGTATTCATCACTCGACGTCCGGCAATCTGGATCGGCGCGAGCTGGGCGACATAGATACAATCACTGTCGAGGAATATCAGGCTCTTTCACGTATCAGACGGTTCAAATACCGCTTCTATCGTAATCCGCTTATTTTGTTCCTGATTGGACCTTCTTATATTTTCTTGCTGACCAACCGTCTGCCCATGGGCATGATGAAGGCTGGTGCGAAGTATTGGATTAGCGCGCTTGGCACCAATGCTGCAATTTTGGCATTGCTATCGATCATCGTCTATTTGGGCGGCTGGATGCCCTTGTTGCTGATCTTTTTGCCCAGTACAATTATGGGCGCCACCATCGGGGTTTGGCTGTTCTATGTGCAACATCAGTTCGAGGCGACTTATTGGGATCGCGATGAGGGTTGGGATCTGCACACCGCTGCCCTGCATGGCTCATCGCATTATGTTTTGCCAGAACCGCTGCAATGGCTGACGGGCAACATCGGCATTCACCACGTGCATCACATTTACGCACGCATCCCGTTTTATCGGCTCAAAGAAGTGTTGCGCGATTTTCCAGTTCTGAAAGACGCCCAACGCCTGACAATCCGAGAAAGCCTATCTTGCGTTAAGCTGCAATTGTGGGACGAAAAACGCCGTGAACTGGTGTCTTACCGGCGCATGAAAGAAATTTACGGATAGGATGCAGGCAACCGATCTGTTTAAAATTTTAAAGGCGCACATTTCTCAGTGCGCCTTTTTTGTAGCCGCAAGTTGGCAGCGAAATGTTGCAAAGTGGTTCCCAAGACATCTCGATGGGCAACAGATGCTATGTAAATGGCCATAAGCTACGCCCCCAAATATGCAACGCCATAGCGGGCGATCAGGGCTGCACAGGTTTATTAAATGCGCAACACATCTACGCGATTTCGTGAACCACCTTGTATGCCTCCATGCGGCACTCTACATCCATGTCTATGAAGCGCTTTATCCCATTTATAAAATCCGACCCCTTGGTCGCGGTTATCCGTCTATCCGGCGTGATAGCAGCGGGTGGGCGCGGCGCGTTGAACGACCAGATATTAGGCCCCGTGATTGAAAAGGCCTTTAAGCGCGGCAAACCATCTGCCGTCGCACTGGTGATCAATTCACCCGGTGGCTCGCCCGTGCAGTCATCTTTGATTGGCGCGCGCATTCGGCGGCTGGCCGAAGAAAAAGACATTCCTGTTGTGGCCTTTGTCGAGGATGTGGCAGCATCGGGTGGCTATTGGCTGGCCTCTGCAGCGGATGAAATCATTGCGGACGAAAGCTCGATTGTTGGCTCCATCGGGGTGATTTCGATGGGCTTTGGATTCAACGAATTGATCAATCGTCACGGGGTTGAACGGCGTGTCCATACGGCAGGCAAATCCAAGTCGATGATGGACCCGTTCCAGCCCGAAAAACCAGCCGATATAAAACGGTTGAAAACGATGCTCGAGCATATCCACGAGAATTTCAAAGCATGGGTCACGGCGCGGCGTGCAGACAAATTGCCCGCCGACAAAGATCTGTTCACCGGCGAAATCTGGGTTGGCAAAGCCGCGCAGAATGTTGGCTTGATCGATGGTATCGGCCATTTGGTCCCGACCATGAAAGAGCGCTACGGCGACAAAGTTCGGTTTGCCCGCTACGGCGTTAAGCGCTCTTTTCTGCAACGCTTTGGCGCACGCGCCGTCACCGATGCACTAGACGGCATAGAGGAGCGCGCTCATTTTGCACGCTTCGGCCTTTAGATGATCATCAAAATCGTCAGTCTATTTTTGATCGGTATGATGGTGCTCGCAATGTTTGGCAGGCTCCGGTTTCCGGGTCAAAAACATCTAGAATCCAAAAAATGCCCGGGTTGCGGGCGCTATCGCATTGGGCGTGGGCCCTGTGGTTGCGACCACATTAAAAAAGGTTAACGGATGGATTGGGTATATGCAGGCCTAGGGTTGGTCATTTTGCTGTTGGCTGGCGATGCGCTGGTCAAGGGTGCTGTGAACCTCAGCTTGCGGCTGGGTGTGCCTGCGCTGATCGTCAGCCTGACGATTGTGGCCTTTGGCACTTCGGCTCCTGAGCTGCTTATTGCCGTTGAGGCGATTTTGGATGGCGCGCCTGGATTGGCGCTGGGCAATGTTGTGGGCTCTAACACCGCGAATGTACTGCTGGTTTTGGGCGTCCCTGCATTGATCGCCACCTTTCACACCTCTGAATGTGACACCCGCAAAAACTATCTGTTTATGATCTTTGCTTCGATCTTATTTACAGCCATGTGCTTCCTTGGGCCGATCACTTGGGTGCATGGGTTAATCCTGCTGGCCGCTCTAGGGTTCGTGCTGTCAGACGCCTTTATCGAGGCCCGCGCCCATCGCAAAGAATGCAAAGCCAATGAGGCCAATGACCTCGAGCAAGTTGAAGGTGCCGATCTAAATATGCCGTGGTGGCAGATCGGTATTTTCATGGTGTTGGGCTTGATTGGCCTGCCGCTTGGGGCAAGCTTGTTGGTCGAAGGCGCGGTGAGCATCGCCACCCAATATGGCGTCAGCGAAACCGTGATTGGCCTGACATTGGTGGCCGTGGGCACGTCGCTGCCTGAACTGGCCACAACCGCGATGGCGGCGGTGCGCAATCAGGCAGATGTGGCGCTTGGCAATGTGATTGGCTCGAACATGTTCAACCTGCTGGCCATCATCGGCATCGCCAGCTTTGTCGGCGATATTCCGGTCGCGAATGGCATTCTTGCGTTTGACATCTGGGTGATGTTGGGCGCGTCAGCGCTGTTGATCCCATTTGTCTTTTTCAAACAAAACATCACCAAAGGCTGGGGCATCTTTTTGTCGGCGCTTTACGCGGCCTATGTGATCATTATTTTGGTATAGGTCATGGGCATGGTAAAACGCGCATTGGTCACGGGGGCAGGCATCCGGTTGGGGCGTGCGATGGCGATGTATTTGGCCAACCGTGGCTATGATGTGGCCGTGCATTTTGCCAGTTCCGAGAGAGAAGCAAACACTCTGGTTGCAGAGATCGAAGCCTTGGGCCAACACTCTATCGCCCTGCAAGCCGATCTGCTGAATGAGAACGAAGTCCAAGCCTTGATCGGACGCGCCGTGGACGGGCTGGGCGGGCCACTGAATTGCCTGATCAACAACGCCTCGATCTTTGAGCATGACACGCTTGAAACCGCGACACGTAAAAGCTGGGACCGGCACATGGGCTCAAACCTGCGTGCTCCATTCGTATTGACCCAAGCCTTTGCCGCCCAAGCGCCGAAAACCACGCCGGATGCAAATGGCGAGCCCATTTCGCAAGCCTTGATAATCAATATGCTGGACCAACGGGTGCGCAAACTGACACCGGAATTCATGACTTATACGCTCGCTAAGATGGGGTTATGGGCGCTCACCCAGACGGCTGCCCAATCACTGGCCCCCGACATTAGGGTCAATGCCATTGGGCCAGGCCCGACGGTACGCGGCATTCGACAGTCACAACAGCACTTTGACAATCAACGTAAAAACGTACCCTTAGGCCGGGGTGCAAATGCCAATGATATCACCGCTGCATTAGGATACTTTCTGGATGCTACGGCCGTTACGGGACAATTACTCTGCGTCGATGGCGGCCAAAACCTAGGCTGGCAGACCCCCGATATACTTGGAGTTGAGTAGGAAAACGTGGGCGTTGCAGGTCTATCTCAGAAAACTTGTGCACTTTTGAAATATCTGTGACAAACCCGTTACGATTCTGTTAACGATTTCAATACTTTGGTAAGGGGAAATAATTAGTTCTTTTGAAATCAACGTGTTACGCTGTCGCCTAAAAAATAGGCATTTCAGCGAAAATGCCAGAAACAAACAGAAATTTTGGGGTCTGGCGAACTTACATACAGGTTTATCCACAGATACAGTGGAGATGTTTTCTATTGCGACGAAAGAGATAAGGTTGCAGCAAAGCAGGGAATCATATCGGGGCGCCAAATGAGCGACGAGCAGAGCAACAACAAGAAAGGTATCCCTGACATTGCCCCTGTGACGGGACACGAACGGGTGCGCGGTTATCTGAAAACACTGGACGGCAGTCCGGGCGTATACAGGATGTTGGGGGCAGATGGTCGGGTTTTATATGTCGGCAAAGCACGGCATCTGAAAAAACGGGTGTCGAATTACGCCAACCCGCGCGGCCATACGATCCGTATTCAGCGGATGATCCACCAGACCGCCTCGATGATGTTTTTGACGACAAAAACCGAGACCGAAGCCCTGCTGTTAGAGCAAAACCTCATCAAGCAACTCAAACCGCATTACAATGTGCTGCTGCGTGACGATAAATCCTTTCCCAGCATTTTGTTGGCCAAAACCCACCCCTTTGCCCAAGTCAAAAAACACCGTGGCCGCAAGGGCGAAGCGGGCAGTTATTTCGGACCCTTCGCCAGCGGCGGGGCAGTGAACCGTGTGTTGAACCAATTGCAAAAAGTATTCTTGTTGCGCAACTGTTCAGATTCAGTTTTTTCCAGCCGAACCCGTGCGTGTTTGCTCTATCAAATCAAGCGCTGCTCCGGCCCCTGTGTGGACCACATCAACAAGGAAGACTACGCCACTTTGGTACATGATGCCGAACTGTTCCTGTCTGGCAAATCTACCAAAGTACAGGCCGAGTTGGCCGCGCAAATGCAGGTGGCCAGTGACGAGATGGAGTTTGAACGCGCGGCCTCGTTGCGCGACCGGATCAAGGCGCTGACCCAAGTGCAACAGGTCCAGGGCATCAACCCGCAAGGCGTCGCCGAGGCCGACGTGATCGCCTTGCACATGGACGGTGGGCAGGCCTGCGTTCAGGTGTTTTTCATCCGCGCCAACCAAAACTGGGGCAACAAGGATTTTTATCCGCGGACAGGCGCTGGCGCGGATGAGGCCGAGGTATTGGAAGCCTTCGTTGGGCAGTTTTACGACAACAAACTGCCCCCGCGTTTGGTGCTGCTTTCAAACCCGATCGAGAACGACGATTTGATGCAAGAGGCCTTGAGCCAAAAGGCGGATCGCAAGGTGCAAATCTTGGTGCCTTTGCGCGGTGAAAAGGCCGAGCTGGTTGAGGGGGCTTCCCGTAATGCCCGCGAAAGTCTGGCCCGCCGGATGGCCGAAACAGCGACCCAAACCAAACTGCTAAAAGGACTGGCCGAGGCCTTTGATCTGGAGGGGCCACCCAAACGCATTGAGGTCTACGACAACTCGCATATTTCGGGTGCCCACGCGGTGGGTGCAATGGTGGTGGCGGGGCCCGAAGGGTATCTGAAGAGCCAGTATCGTAAGTTCAACATCAAGGGCGAAGATCTGGTGCCGGGCGATGATTTTGGCATGATGAAAGAGGTCTTAGGGCGGCGCTTCAAACGGCTGCTTAAAGAAGACCCTGAACGCAAAACTGAGAACTGGCCGGACCTGTTGTTGATCGATGGCGGTGCAGGGCAAGTCAGTGCTGTGGCCGAGATCATGCGCGAGTATGGCGTTGAAGATATTGCGATGATTGGTGTGGCCAAGGGCGAAGATCGGGACGCGGGCAAAGAGGAATTCCACCGACGTGGCAAACGCCCGTTCGCGTTGCGACACAACGACCCAGTGCTGTATTTCGTCCAACGGATGCGCGACGAGGTTCACCGTTTTGCCATCGGCACCCACCGTGCCAAACGGGCCAAAGCAATGGGTGCGACGCCCTTGGATGGGGTGCCCGGGGTCGGGGCGGCTCGAAAACGCGCCCTATTGGCGTATTTCGGCAGTGCAAAGGCCGTCAGCCGCGCCGGATTAGAGGATTTGAAGAAGGTTGATGGCATTTCCAACACATTGGCAGAAACGCTCTATGACTTCTTCCATGACAAAGGCTGACGGGGTAGAGTGATGGCATGACATGGAATTTACCGAATATTTTGACCGTCCTGCGCCTGCTCGCAGCCCCCGCTTTGGCGGTGATGTTTTTGTATTTCAACACGCCATGGGCGGATTGGTTTGCGCTGGTCCTGTTCGTCACGGCAGCCTTAACGGATTTCCTTGATGGTTACCTTGCGCGGGCATGGAAACAAGAGAGCAAGTTCGGAGCGATGCTGGACCCGATCGCGGACAAGGCTATGGTGCTGATCGCCCTGCTGGTGATCATCGGATTTTCCGGCGTGAAGGCATGGATTTTGCTGCCCGCCACGATGATCTTTTTCCGCGAAGTCTTTGTATCTGGCTTGCGCGAATTTCTGGGCGACAAGGCCAGCAAGCTGAAAGTCACCAATCTGGCAAAATGGAAAACCACGGCGCAGATGGTCGCCATTGCGGTGTTGTTTTCACAGGGCATTTTCGCTGACAAATTCGTTGAGCTAACAGAGGCAATGGACGCGCAGATGATCGACGCGATACTGATGGGCCAAATCGAAGATATCAGCGGTCTGGTCTGGGTTCAGGCCGGCGCAACCTACAGCTATTTCGGTGGCATCGTCCTGTTGTGGATCGCAGCTGCGTTGACGTTGGTCACGGGCTGGGATTACTTTATAAAGGCGCTGCCATTCCTAAGGGATGACGCGAAATGATTGACGTTCTTTATTTCGCATGGGTGCGCGAGCGCATCGGGCTGCCCAAAGAGCAGGTCGAAACGACGGCTGCAACTGTGGCCGATCTGGTCGCCGAACTAAAGCTGCGCGAAGAGCGGTACGCGGCGGCTTTTGAAGACATTTCGGCGTTGCGAGTGGCGGTTGACCAAGAGCTTTGCGATTTTGACACCCCGCTTGCAGGCGCGCGCGAAGTTGCGTTTTTCCCACCGATGACGGGCGGTTGATATGACCGTCCGTGTGCAACAGGCTGCCTTTGACTTGGGGGCCGAGGTACAGGATTTTGCCACCCGCCAGACCCAAGCTGGTGCCGTGGTCAACTTTACCGGCATCGTGCGCGATACCGCTGCGGGTGATCTGGACCGGATGGAAATCGAGCACTATCCCGGCATGACAGAATCTGCACTGGCTGCGATTGATGCTGAGGCTATAAAACGCTGGGAATTGAAAGACAGCCTGATCATTCATCGCTTTGGCATCCTGCGCCCGAATGAAATGATCATGATGGTCGCCACTGCCGCCCCGCACCGCGTTGATGCGTTTGAGGCCGCGCAGTATTTGATGGATTATCTAAAATCCCGCGCGCCGTTCTGGAAGAAAGAATTTACCAAAGACGGGGCCGAATGGGTCGAGGCCAAGCTGGCCGATGAGGACGCGCTGCAAAAGTGGTGACGCGTGGTTAGGCTTTGCCGATTTTTTCCACATAGGCACGCAGTTCTTCTGCCTCATGACGGGCCGCCCGCAATCCATCCATCGCTGCAGACAATTCAGCCTCGGTTTGGGACTGCTGATTGGTCATCTCAGCTTCACGTTGCTGCAAATAGGTGATCGCTTGATCGCGGACCTCTTCGGCTTCGTGCAGGGATTGAGCCATGTTGTCCAACTCCCCCAAATCTGACTGCGAAACGCGTGTGAACCGGTGCAGCAACCAATGGGCAAACCAGCCCAGCACAAAGGCCACAAACAAAATAACCGCGATGGCTGTAATAAATTCAGTTCTGTTCATCGGGGGTCTCTCCAGTTTCGTTTTTGGATGTTTCGCTGTCGCTCGCGTCAGCCTCTTGGGCTGCGGTTTCAAGCTGTTCTAGCGTGGTGGCTTCTTCTTGAACCTTTTCCGGCACAATCAAAGTAAATTCAATCCGCCGGTTGGCTTCGCGGCCTTCCTCAGAATCATTGTCGGCAATCGGTGTGACCTCGCCATAGCCAACAGCCGTGAGGCCAGAGGTCAAAACACGGCGCGCCATCAAGCCCTGCAATACCGCATCAGCTCGCGATTGGGACAGCGTCAGGTTCATGGTTTCACGCCCCTGACTGTCAGTGTGACCGGCAATCTCGATCTTGGACTTGATGCAGTTTTTCAGAATTTCGGCCAGACGATCGACAACGCCGCGCCCGCCTGTGTCCAGCTCTGCCGAGCCTGGATCAAAGCTGATTTTGCGCTCGGCCAGTACCGCGTTGATTTCGTCAACACATTCGGCGGGCTTTAGCAGCCCCGCAACAGGGTCCAGCTTTTTCTCATAGGTGACGTCTATGCCGTAGTCCTCCGAGGCGCCCAGCTTTTCCGACAGTAGGCGCGCGATATTGGCGCTTGCTTTTGGATTGCCGGTAACGCCGCGTACCTCGACATAGTTTTCCTGCACCACAACGCTGCCCTGATTAAGCTCTGCCAAGGCTTCGATCCCAGCCAAGACCCGCACCGGCCAGCCATGCGGCAATTCATCGTCCAAACGGGTGGCCGCGTATACCGCTGTGCTGCCAAATCGGGCCTGTGCATAGCTTTCAACCGCCGCACGAGTGCGCAGGTCGGTGACGCGGCCACGCAATTGTACCTGCCCTTCGGGGCTGCGGGTCGCAACGAACTCGGCAGGGCCCGCGCCCTCGCCAGTGCCGTCAATGTTTACTGCTTCGGGCAACACCGAGTGCAGTGAAAACACCTCGGGCAGAGCTGTCTCCAACTCTCCAACCACACGGTCAAAAGTAACCGGCGACGTGGTATCCAGTGCGACAAGCGTGATGTCAGCGTTGGAATATGTGATGCTTCCGCCACCCATTTCTTTGAGGGCCGCGATGCCGCTGGCAACGGCCATGCCCCAGGACGGCGTCGGCACACCCAAACCGATCGTACAGTCAGCCTGGGCGGATAGGCCAGCCGCGCGGGCTGCATGATTGATGATGACCCGGGCTTTGTGAGAGTCAGCCGAACACGCATCAAACCGTGCCCCATCGCCATCAATGATAAACCGCAAGGTAAATGGGGTGATCACGGGGCGTGGGGCAGTGATATTGGTTATCAACCTCAGCCCATCTGGAGTCGCGTTGGCAAGATCAGCCTCGAACTTGCGCTTTTGCTCGATGCTGTTGGATATCGCCGTAATCGCAACCCGTTTAGCTGTGATTGAAATTTTGGATTTGGGCAGGTTGCGCAGGGCATCCAGTCCAAACTTTAGCGCGGCATCCCAAGCCTCGGGCGCGGGATAGTCGGTCGCATCCATCATGTCTGTAACCTGCTTGCCGTCGGCCATCTCGGTGATCGAGCTCACAATCCCTTCACGGTCCGTACTGGCAGGAATCAGCCCGATAATCGACACACCTAAATCATTGCGCAAAATCTCGACCGAAAATTCCGGGGCTTTGATCGCGGCGGCATCGACAACATCCATGCTGTCGATAATACGTTCGGCATCTACAATCCTGTTGGCAACACTTAACGCGCGAAATCGAGTGGCCTCATCGGTGGCGTGGCCTGTCAATTCAACGCGCAACCCATCGACGTGCACCGAAACCCAACTGTGCTCGTTGGTCACCAATGCATCTGTCACTGCCGACATGGATCTCTTTTCAACAAAATCCGCGGCCCGCATGGCGCCAAACGTGCTGGCAGCGCCTGCAATCAAGAACATGGCAATGATCGTAACGATGGAAGATATGCGCATATCAGCTCTGGCTTTTCATTGTTGTTTTCATATCTTTATGCTGCCTGCATGTCGGGTTCAATCATAGGAAAAGGGCTGCGGCAATAAATAGCGCAATAATGAGGCCAGAATTGCGGTTTGCGCGAAAAAGTCGCAGACAAATCGCAGCATCATCAGTGTCCAGCAGACGCATCTGCCACGCCAGATGCCAACCAAACGCCCAAGGCCCGCCCAATGCGACGACCATCACCAGCGGATTCGGGTTGGTTGTGAGGCCGAGAATGATGGCAGCCGCCAACAGGGCGACCGATGTCATCATAAATGCGCGCAACCATTTGTCGGAATTGGTGCCAAACAGGCGGGCGGTGGATTTCACCCCGATCAGCGCGTCATCCTCGGTGTCTTGGTAGGCGTAGATCGTATCATAGAACAACGTCCAAGAAATGCCCGCTAAATAGAGCAACACTGCAGGCCAATCCAATGTGCCCGTATGCGCAACCCACGCCAGCAACGCGCCCCAGTTGAACGCGAGGCCCAAGAAAACCTGCGGCCACCATGTGAACCGTTTGGCAAAGGGGTAGATCGCGACCAAAGCCAGCGATCCAACCCCCAACAAAATTGCGTATGTGTTGAACGTCAACAAGATGCCAAACGCGACCAACGCTTGCAGCCCCATCCATGTGTAGGCGCCTTTGACGCTGACTTGGCCCGAGGGGATTGGCCGCGAACGTGTGCGCTCGACTTTGGCGTCAAAATCGCGGTCCGTGATGTCATTCCATGTGCAGCCTGCGCCGCGCATCAACCACGCACCAGCCGCACAGGCAACCATGATCCAAACGTCAAACCGCGTGAAGTTCCCGTCCGACAGCGCCGCCAACAACACGCCCCACCAACAGGGCAACAAAAGCAACCATGTGCCAATTGGGCGATCCGCGCGCGACAGACGCAAATAGGGCCGCGACCATGCGGGAGCGATAGTGTCTACCCAGTTGTCCTTGACGGCGTCAGAAACTTGTCCTGTCTGCTCTGGAATGTCTGGCGTATCGGGCATATGTTTCATCCATGAAAGAAGCAAAAATCAGGCTCTGTGTAACGCAGGCATTGGGCGATGGGCAAACCATTCCTTTAACCCAAGATCAAGCGCATTACCTTTTTGGGGTAATGCGACTGAAAATCGGTGCGCGGGTGCTGTTGTTCAACGGTGTTGATGGCGAGTATCTGGCCGAGGTGACTGAGGCTGCAAAGCGCAAAGGTGTGTTGACCTGCCTTGAGCAAACCCGCCTGTTGCAAATGCCGCCTGATCTGTGGCTGTTGTTTGCCCCGATCAAAAAAGCCCGCACAGATTTCATCGTCGAAAAGGCCGCCGAAATGGGAGCAGCGCGGATCATGCCCGTGCAAACCCGTTATACCAATTCAGACCGCATTCGACAGGACCGCTTGCAAGCCCATGCGCTTGAGGCCGCCGAGCAATGCGGCGGTACCTATGTGCCCGAAGTGACTGACATTCGAAAACTAGATGCGGTGTTGGCCGACTGGCCCACGGATCGGCGGCTCATTTTCTGTGATGAGGCTCTAATCGGCACAAAAGAGGCCCTTCAAGCCGCATCCGACGGGAAAAAATGGGCCATTCTGATCGGCCCAGAAGGTGGATTTAGTGACGATGAACGCATACAACTGTCCGCCCTGCCCTTCGTGACAAAAATCAGCCTCGGGCCCCGCATTTTACGCGCTGACACGGCGGCCGTTGCTGCTCTTACTCTGTGGCAATCAACTTTGGGGGATTGGTGACATGCCTGTGAAATCAACCTTGTTCGTTCTGCTGGCTGTGCTGGCCTTCAGCGTGATCATTTTGCTGGTTGATCGCTACTTTTTCGTTTCCCCTATCTGGTGGATGGTCGCGATGCCAATTTTCGCCGGCTCTCTCTATTTACGCCTAAATAGAGACCAAAGTCCGACCAACAACGCCCCGCCCGACACCCTAAGCGACCCCGAAACGGGACGTAGATTTGCGCTAAACGACGTGGTGAAAATCGAAGTCGAAACCACTGGGAACGGCCCGTTCGACGAAGATCTGTACTGGATTTTCCACCTACAATCCGCGCCACGTGTGCGTATGGCCGGGGGTGTTGCGCAAGGGTTGGGCATATTCGACGTTTTGGAACGGTTTGATGGGGTGCACTATGAAAACGCCGTCCAGTCGGCCTCGACCGTTACTGCGGCGCTGTTTTCAATCTGGGAGAAAGATTAAAATGAACAGTTTCATCCGCCCCGAAACCCGCGCCCTGTTTTGGCGTTGGCGCGAAGTTCTGATTGGCGCGTTGATCCTGTTGTGGGGCGGCTGGTTGGCGGCAACTTCGCTAGGGCTGATTGCCATATTTGGCTGGCTCCTCACTGCATTGGGAGCTGTGTGGGTTTTCAGCGGCATTCAACGCACCCGGTTTCGGGTTGGTGATGGTGGCGCTGGCGTGGTCCAAGTGGACGAGCGCGAAGTGATCTATTTCGGCCCGATTGAAGGTGGCACTGTTTCGATTGAGGCTCTAACACAGGTCGAATTGCTACCTTTTGAGGGGCAGGCTCATCGCTGGCTGTTGACTGAACCCAACCGGCGCCCCCTGCTTATTCCAACGGACGCCGAACATTCCGAAGATTTGTTCGACGCCTTTGGCGTGCTAAAAGGCTTTGAAACCCAACGCATGTTGCAGGCGCTGAACGCGCTGTCGCCTCACCCTATTGTGATCTGGCAAAAAGAACCAAGCAGGCTGCATTGACATCACCCACATTTGTCCCCAATTCTGACGTCCAGACCTAGCCAATAGCAACGAGGCCCAGACCAATGTCCATTCCCCAATCCGGCGGCAGCGAACCGATCCAAAATCATTCTGAACTGGCCCAGTATTTGGCCGATGGTTGCAAGCCAAAAGATGATTGGCGCATTGGCACGGAACACGAGAAGTTTGGCTATTGCAAAGACAGCCAAAAACCATTGCCTTACGAGGGTTCTCGATCGATCAAATCCGTGCTTGAAGCCTTGCGTGACCAGTTCAACTGGAAACCTGTTTCCGAGGCTGGAAACATCATTGGTCTTGAGAAAAATGGTGCCAACATCAGCCTGGAACCAGGAGGCCAGTTGGAGTTGTCCGGCGCGCCGCTCAACTCAATCCACGAAACCTGCGATGAGGTGAACACCCACCTGCGCGAGGTTCAATCCGTCGCCGATGGTGCGGGCGTTCGGTTCATCGGTCTGGGCGCCGCTCCGATCTGGACCCACGAAGACATGCCGATGATGCCCAAGGGGCGCTATCGTTTAATGACCGATTACATGGACAAAGTCGGCACCCACGGCAAGCAGATGATGTACCGCACTTGCACGGTTCAGGTGAACCTTGATTTCGGCTCTGAGGCCGACATGGTTCAAAAGTTTCGCGTGGCGCTTGCCCTGCAGCCCGTGGCCACCGCGTTATTCGCTAACTCGCCGTTTTTTGAGGGCAAAGTGAACGGCCACAAAAGCTGGCGTTCACGGATTTGGCGCGACCTGGATGCCTCGCGCACCGGCATGTTGCCGTTTGTGTTTGAAGACGGCATGGGGTTTGAGCGTTACGTTGATTACGCCTTGGATGTGCCAATGTATTTTGTCTATCGCGACGGGGTTTACATTGACGCGCTTGGCATGTCGTTTCGTGATTTCCTAAAGGGCGAATTGCCGGCTTTGCCAGGCGAAGTTGCAACCATGTCCGATTGGGCCGATCATTTGACAACCGCCTTCCCAGAAGCGCGGATTAAGCAATATATGGAGATGCGAGGGGCGGATGGTGGCCCTTGGCGGCGGCTTTGCGCGTTGCCTGCGTTGTGGACTGGGCTGATGTACGACCAAAATTCATTGGATGCGGCGTGGGACCTTTGCAAAGATTGGGATGCCGAAACCCGCGAAGAATGGCGTGTGGCAGCTTCTGTTGAGGCGCTTCAGGCCGAAGTTGGCGGCGTCAAAATGCGCGATCTGGCCCGCCAAGTTTTGGAGATTTCCGAAAGCGGCCTTAAAGCACGTGCCAAGCCCGGGGCCGGCGGCATGGTTTTGGACGAGCGCCACTTCCTGAATGCACTGATTGATAGTGTCGAAACAGGCAAGGTTCCGGCGGACGAGTTGCTGGACAAATACAATGGCGAATGGGCTGGCGATATTTCCAAAATTTATGGCGAATATAACTACTAGTCGGCGGCCGTCTAACTTGCCAAAAAATGCACTTTCGCATCCCGCAGCAACGATACGCGATGGGGGCGAAATGAGGTTTTCGTCACTTGCAGATCTTGCATCCGGTCCAGACGGAATGCACGAAAATCATGCCGTAATGTACAAAACGCAAGCAAACAATTTGACCGGTCCATAAAAGTGATCCCCAGCGGTTTGACCGTCCTCTGCGTGCCTGCCCCCTGCGCATCCATGTAGGCAAACGCCACTTCGAATTCTTCCCAACATGCCCCACGCAGAGTCGACACGTCGATCGTTGGCGTTGGGAATTCGGTAAACCGCTTGGCCGACAACACCGAATGCTTTAGCCGCTGCGCTTGCCCCTCTGGCAGGCGGGCTTGTAATTTGCTCAACGCCGATTTGGCCGCTTTCACCAAATCTGGATCACCAATCTCGGTGACTTCACGCAAGCCTAAAACCAAGGCTTCAATTTCATCATTCCCAAACGAAAGTGGTGGCAGCGCCGCGTCCTCGGTCAAAACATAGCCATAACCTGCCGTGCCATCAATCACCGCGCCAACCCCACGCAGGGTTTCGATGTCACGGTAAATCGAGCGGATTGAAACGTCCGTTTCTTGGGCCAGCTGCGCTGCAGTGACTGGGTTTGGTAGATTGCGCAGGGCTTGTAGCAGGCTGAAAAGGCGGTCGGTACGGGACATGGGAGCAAGATTACACCATGCTGACAATAATTGACAGTAAGCATGTATATAGTGACCGGAGAAACAGGAGAAAATGAATGCCCAACCTACTTACCTTCGAAAGCCACTTTGACCAACCAGGCGGCAGTCCCTTTTGCCTAAAGGCTATTTGCCTTTTGAACATGTCTGGGCAGCAATGGAAAAGCAGCCTTGCAGATGTGCGCAAGATGCCCAAGGCCAAATTGCCCGTGCTCAAGGTTGGCGGCACACTGATCCCCGACAGCGAAAACATCCGCAGTTACCTAGAACAACAGGGTGCCGATTTTGATGCAGGGTTGACCGATGCCGAGCGCGCCACCTCGCGGGCGCTTATTCGCATGGCTGAGGAGCATTTGTATTTTCATCTGGTCGCAGATCGCTGGCTGCGCGATGACACATGGCCTATCACGCGTGATACGTTTTTCAGCATGATCCCAAAATTGATGCGCGGCCTGATCACCAATAAGTTGCGTAAAAACCTGCGCGCAGGCCTGCACACCCAAGGCACAGGTCGATTTTCCGAAACCGAACGTGCGGAACGGGTTGCACTAGATCTTGAGGCGATCAAACAGCAACTGGGTGACAAGCCCTATCTGTTTGGCGACAACCCTACAGCTGCGGATGCCAGCATCTGTCCGATGCTCTCGGGCCTCCAGTCGGTCGCGCTGCCAACCGAAGTCAGCAATCTGGTCAAAGGCGATGACGTGCTGACCGGCTATATCGCCCGCATGCGCGCAGCCCTTTACCACCTGCCGTAGTCAATTTCGGGTGCGGGTCACTTTACGCTTGGTCTTGGCCGCTTTTTTGCGGGACTTATTTGCCTTACGTCGAACTGGCCCGCGCCCATTCCGGCCGCCGCCACTGCTTTTGGGCATGGCTTTGCCATCCACCGTCAACAGTTCCAAAATCAAACCGCCCGTCACTGCAACAGCTTCACTTAGACGCACAGTTACAGGAACGCCCAACTCCAGCGTAATGCCAGTTTCGGCGCCAGTTAGGATCTGATTGTCGGCGTCATATTGGAAATATTCACGGCCCAAAGTGCGCACCGGAATCAACCCGTCTGCACCTGTTTCATTCAGTCGAGCAAAGACACCAAATTTGGCGATGCCCGCGATACGGGCGGGAAATTCTGCGCCGATACGTTCCGACAGATAAGCCGCAAGATAGCGGTCTGTGGTGTCACGTTCAGCCATCATCGAGCGGCGCTCAGTATCAGAAATATGCTTGGCCGTGGCCTCGAGGTTATCGATCTCATTAGGGGACAACCCATCGTCACCCCATTTGTTCGCGGAAACCAAAGCACGGTGCACTATCAGATCAGAATAGCGTCTGATTGGCGACGTAAAATGCGCGTAGTTCTTTAGCGCCAAACCAAAGTGGCCAAAGTTTTCCTGCCCGTAATAGGCCTGCGTCATCGAGCGCAGGGTCGACAGGTTTATCTGCTCGTCAAACTCTGTTCCCTCGGCTTGGGTCAGCAGGTTGTTCAAATGGCGTGTTTGCAGCACCTGCCCTTTGGCCAGCACAAGTCCGGCTGATTGGGCTGTTTCGCGCAACGCGTCTAATTTTTCGGGGCTAGGTTCTTCGTGGACCCGAAACAGCAGCGGCGTTTTCTTGGCGACCAGTTCCTCGGCGGCGGCGACATTGGCCAGCACCATAAACTCTTCGATCATTTTGTGGGCGTCCAACCTGTCGCGAAAATCTACTGCTGTGACTTTGCCTTCATCTGACAAAATGATCTTGCGCTCTGGCAGATCGAGTTCCAAAGGTTGGCGCAGTTTTCGAGCCGTGACCAAGGCGAAATAGGCGGCATAAAGCGGCTCTAACACTAAGGATAGAAGCGGCTCCGTCTTCTCGTTAGGTTTGCCGTCAATGGCGTCTTGGACCTCGACATAGTTCAACGAGGCCGCTGATTTCATCATGGCGCGTTCGAATTTATGGCTGAGCTTTTGACCATGCGAATCCAACACCATGCGCACAGCAATACAGGCCCGCGGCACGCCTTCGTGCAAGGAGCACAAATCGCCTGACAACCGGTCCGGCAGCATCGGCACAACGCGGTCGGGAAAGTAAGTCGAGTTGCCGCGCTTACGGGCTTCGACATCCAGCTCGGATCCCGGCGTGACGTAATGCGCCACATCGGCAATCGCCACCCAGACCACATGGCCACCCGGGTTTTTGGGGTCATCATCGGCGTGGGCATAGCAAGCGTCATCATGGTCACGCGCGTCGGCTGGATCGATGGTAACCAACAACATGTCGCGCAGGTCTTTGCGTTTGCCCAAGGGGGCGGGCTTGGCGGCGTCGGCTTGGGCAATCACCGCGTTTGGAAATTGATCGGGGATGCCATGTTGGTGGATGGCGATCAGCGATACGGCCTTTGGCTGTGACGGATCACCCAAGCGATTAACGATGCGTGCGTTCGGCAGGCCCAAGCGATTTTTTGGACCAGAATTTTCGGCTTCAACCAGCTCACCGTCCTTGGCACCGTTGATGTCGCGCTCGGCGACCTGCCATTCCTTGTCGCTGCCTTTGTCGATGGGCGTGATGCGCCCGCCGTCAGAATGTTTGCGAAACACACCAAGCAGACGAATCGGATTGCTGCCAATGCGGCGGATCAAACGGCCCTCGTATTGGTGGTCGTCGTCTTTGATTTCGGTCAGGCGGGCCAGAATGCGTTCATTCGCGCCCAACGCAGGGTCAGATGTTTTGGTCACCAGCAGGATCTTTGGCTCGGCCCCGTCGCCATGCCATTCCAACGGGCGGGCATACAGATCGCCATCAGCGTCGGGCGCAAGCACCTCAAGCACACTGACCGGCGGCAGTTTATCAGGATCACGATAGGTCTTTTTGCGCTTTTGCAAATGCCCCTCGGCTTCCAATTCTTTCAGGATGCGTTTCAAGTCAATCCGAGCGGCCCCCTTGATGCCAAAGGCACGGGAGATGTCGCGTTTGCTGGTGAGTGTCGGGTTATCGGAAATCCATGTGAGGATCTCCTGCTTTGTGGGTATCTTTTTCATAAGGCTGCTCTAACACGCCTTTCGGCCCGCGTCATCGTCCAATCTGGACAAGGTCTGCTTGGGTATCGACATCGTTTAGGGTCGCCACAAAGGCGGGGGTATCATCGGGCATAGAGGCCAAGGTGTCGGCCAGCGTGTGTTCAGTGGACCAGCGCACATCTTGGAACATGTTGTGGGGGGCGGGGGTGGTGCGTTTAAGGCCGACCAACCAGAACCCACCGTCCGTTGCGGGGCCAAATACGACTCTATTACGGTCCAATTTGGCGAAAGCGTCCGCGATATGGTGTCGCCGCACATCCGGGATATCGCCGCCGATCAGCACCACGGGGCCTTTTTCTGGCAGGTCCAACAGGCGGGCCATGCGTTGTCCCAGATCGCCCTGCCCTTGCGGGATGCGTGGCAGATGTGCGGGCCAAACACGGCTGTTAATACACGATATGTTGGGGGAAACAGCGATGATAAGTTGCCATCGTGGGTCGGTCACTTCACGCAGCAGGCGCTTGACCTGATGGCGAAACCACCAGGTTGCAGGCACTGATCCGATGTCGCGGCCAAGACGGGTTTTAACGCGACCCAGCCGTGGCTCTTTGAGCATCACCACCAATCGGGGGCGGTATTTAGGCGAAATAGTCACGCAAAATCCGTGTGTAGATTTGCTTGAGTTGGATGATCTGCGCGACCTCAACCCTCTCGTCCACTTGATGCATGGTGTTGCCAACCAGCCCGAATTCGACCACCGGACAGTGATGTTTCACGAACCGCGCATCGGATGTTCCGCCTGAAGTCGACAGCTCTGGCGCGACGCCACATTCGGCTTGAACGGCGGCGGCGACCAAATCCGATAAGGGGCCGGGCGGGGTGATGAAACTTTCGCCAGATACTTTGGTGGTGAAGCTGATCTCAACATCAAACTCGGTCGCTACCTTGTCAGCCTCGGCGCGCATCCATGCCGTTAGATCGTCGGAATGATGCGCGTCATTGAACCGGATGTTCACTGTGGCGCGGGACAGCGCAGGGATCACGTTGTTGGCGGGGTTTCCGGTGTCAATTGTGGTCACCGCCAACGTCGAAGCATCAAAATGATCGGTGCCTTGGTCTAGTTCATGGGACGCCAACCGATCCATCAAGCGTACCATCGGCAGCAACGGATTGTTGGCGCGGTGTGGATAAGCCGAATGGCCCTGCGTGCCTTGAACGGTGAAATACGCCGTCATAGACCCGCGCCGGCCGATCTTCATCATCTCGCCCATCTCATTGGGGCAGGTTGGCTCACCCACGAGGCAGGCATCCATCTTCTCGCCGTTGGTTTGCATCCAATCGAGCAGCGCCACGGTGCCATCCACCGCGTCGCCTTCTTCATCGCCCGTAATCGCCAGCACGATCGAGCCATCTGGCGGTGTGTCATTCACAAAATCTATTGCGGCAGCGGCAAAGGCGGCGACGCCTGATTTCATATCCTGCGCCCCACGCCCCCAAAGCCAACCATCGACAATGTCGCCACTAAACGGCCCGCGGGTCCATGCGGATTCGTCACCGACAGGCACCACATCTGTGTGGCCGTTGAACCCGAAGGTGCGGCCATTGGTTTTACCGCCCCAGCGGGCAAACAAGTTGGAAACCGCGCCGCGATCAACACGTGTGCAGGAAAATCCTGCTTCAGATAACAGGGTCTCCAACAACACCAATGCGCCCGCTTCGGCAGGGGTTACGCTGGGGCAACGCAGCAAATCGGCGGTGAGTTGGACGGGATCAATCGGTGTGGTCATTAGTGCCTCCTAAGTTGCAAACACCAATATATGGTTCGCCCCGCCTCGGCAATGTGCAGAAATCGATGGCTCTGTTGCGCGAGGGATACAAAAAACCAGCAGCGACATGAGAAAGTGTTCGTAAAGGGTTAACAAAGCGGCAGAATTTTGTTTAGGTGCAGTTAACAATCAGACCCGAGGCAGGGCAAACGATGGATCCAACGTGGTCCGACCGAGCAGAAATAACAAGATTTTCGCGTGGCAACACGGGACTAATCCCATTTACGGGCGTTTGCGCTGTTTTTTCGATAACGGAGAACAGGCATGGTAGCAGCTTCTGAATTACCGGTGAACACTGGCGCGAGCGCCGTGAATATGGCCAATACCATTATGGGGGACGGTGTGACTGTTGTCAGCGCCAGCTACACTGGCGACAACCGTTCATCGGGCACCTATTCAAACGGCGACTCGACCTCTCCCAACGCGACGCCTGGTGATACCGGCGTGATCCTTTCCACCGGCTATGTGAGAGATTTCACCCAATCGAACGGGTCCTCCAATCACAGCAGCGGCACATCAACAAACACATCGGGCGTGAACAATGACGCTGGTTTCAACGCGATTGCCGGCGGCAGCACCTATGACGCTGCAATTTTGGACATCGACTTTATCCCGACGGGCGATACGCTGACAATGCAGTTCACCCTTAGCTCTGAAGAATATCCCGAATATTGGGCCTCTTATTCCGACATCGTTGGCGTTTGGATCAACGGCAATTACGTAGAGATGGATGTTGGCAATGGCGATGCGGATGTGCAGAACATCAATTCGGGCAGCAACGAAAATCTGTTTCTCGACAATACGAATGATGCATATAACACGGAAATGGATGGGTTGACGATCACGCTGACGCTGACCATTCCGGTCAATCCAGGCGTGGTCAACTCGATCCGTATTGGCGTCGCGGATCAGGGTGATTCATCCTACGACACCAACCTGTTGATCGCTGGGAACAGCATGCAAACCACGCTGGTCGCTGTTCATGACACAACCGTAATGTATGCGAACGGTACCCGCATCGTTGATGCATTAGATAATGACATCAATTCAACTGGTGGCACCCTGACTATCACCCATATCAATGGTGTGGTGGTCACAATTGGCGATACGGTGACGCTGCCATCAGGTGAAACCGTGACCTTAAATGCCGATGGCACCATGACGGTTGTTGGGGATGACGATGTAGATGTTGTTCACTTTTCTTACGAGGTCGAAAGCTCTACCGGAGGCACTGATGTCGGGTTTGTAACCGTCAATACGATCCCTTGTTTTGTGGCAGGTACCATGATCCTAACCCCTGAAGGCGAAGTGGCAGTTGAATCCTTGCAAGCCGGTGATCTGGTGATGACCCACGATGACGGCCCCCAGCCGCTGCGCTGGATTGGTCAGCGCACCGTGGACGCCGTAGACAGTTTTGCGCCGGTTCGCATCAATGCGGGCACGTTTGGTGACCATCGCGAATTGCTGGTTTCGCCACAACATCGCGTTTTGATCCGAGACAGTTTGGCAGAATTGTTATTCGGCGAGACCGAAGTGTTGGTCGCCGCGAAGGATTTATTGAATGACAAATCAGTGCGTATTCAGGAAGGCGGCGACGTCACTTATGTTCATCTGCTGTTTGACCGCCATCAGGTTATTTTCTCTGAAGGCCTAACCACCGAAAGTTTTTTACCCGGCCCCCAAACCAGCCATGCATTCGAGCAGGACACGATCGATGAGATTTGCGCGCTTTTCCCTGAAATAGACCGTGAGACTGGTCTTGGTTACAGCCCATCCGCCCGCCGCACCCTACGCGGTTATGAAGCAAAAATACTGACCCAAAACGCTATGGCCGCCTGAATGATGAACCATGCAGAGACCCCGAAATTGGCCGATGGAATTGGATCTGGGCGCGGCACAATCCGGGTGAGTTGCAGTACGAACATGCGTTGTCTGGATTGGGTGATCTAGAACATGGGAATGGTTTGGCTTGCAAAAAATGACACTTCATTTACCGCGTTGCGTGGGCCAAACCACGATCCATCACAGGTATTTTCGGCCTACGCAACGTCTGCATCTCGCAACATCGATAAGCGCAATTTGAACCGTGGCAGCTTGATCGTCGAAACCCTTGTTGATCACGAAAATCCGACGTCGTCGCCTTTGTTGCATTGCGCTGTTTCGGAAAACGAAAACAGCCTGTTTTCACTGACCTTGGATGCCGACGGCGGCACCACAGTGCAAATGAAACTGGGCGACGCGGATTGCCGCCTTTGTGTCAAAGGTGAAGTCGGCAATATGCATACCCAACTGCGGATAACATTTTCATGGGACGTTAAAAACCACACTGCCCTTTTGTCGGTCGAGACCCCCCAAAATGGATCCCTAAGCCAGGCAGAAACAATCCTGCCCCTCCCCATGTCCATGGCCATTATCGACGCTTTACTTGCGCAGAAACCACCGGCCAGCGTCCATCAGAATGTCACGTTTTTGGGCATTTCCGACCAGATCGAGCCAGTCGGCTTCACCCCCAGCATCGCCGAACACTCGCTGGTTGAAACACCCAATGGGCTGATGCCAATCGAGTGCTTGATCCCCGGTGATATGGTTATGACGGTTGATAATGGTCCGCAACCGATCCGCTGGATTTGTGAACGCACAGTGCCAACCCGTGGGCTGTTTCAGCCGTTGCGCCTACGCGCTCCGTTTTTTGGTTTGATGCAAGATATCTTAGTCGCCCCAGAACAACGTCTGGTGTTTGAGAACACTGAAATCGAGTATCTATTCGGCGTTGAAAGCGTTTTGGTCGAGGCACGTCATTTGACCAATAACGTAAACGTCATTCGCGAAACCAAATGTGATGCCAATATCGAGCTGTTTCAATTGTTGTTTGATGAACACGAAATTATCACCGTATCTGGTTGCCAAATGGAGAGCCTGTTCATTGGTCAAATCGCAGATCATCCGGAGATGTTAAAGTCAACATTGTTGTCGGGTTTGCGAACTGGTGATGTCCCTTATCACAAAGAAATCGCCCGCCCACTACTGCGCTCTTATGAGGCGATGGCCCTGCAAAGTGGCATACTTCACTAACAGTGGTTTACAGCAGGTAACGTTTAACGTGGCAATAGCCCTGTGATGGCCGCCAACAATTCCATCGGTGTGCTGCAGAGCCTATCCGCCTGCCCCAATTCATCTTCTGACCCGTAGCCCCATGTCACACCTATAGATCTCATCCCAACCGCGCGGGCGGCGTCAATGTCGTGGTGACGGTCGCCGATCATGATCGAATGTGTCGCATCAAACCCCGTCAAATTTAGCGCATAGGCCAGCAGCTCGCCTTTGTTATTGCGGGTGCCGTCCAGCTCGGGACCAAACTCATGGACCATGTACTGCGCTAGGCCAAAATGCGCGGTGATCTTGCGCGCATAGGCGTGCGGTTTGGCGGTGGCGATGCACATACTGTAACCCTCGAGCTGTAGACCCGATAACAGCTCTGGAATGCCGTCATAGACGCGGTTTTCAAACAAGCCGTCTTTGGTATATCGCTCGCGATAAAAATCGACAGCCACTTGCGGATCATCCGCCCCCAACTGCGCAAAACTGTCCAGCAAGGCTGGCCCAATCACCCATTCCAAATCGTCTGGCGTCGGAGTAGGCATGCCTAACTTTTCCAACGCATAGATGAATGATTTGGTGATCCCAGGCTTTGGGTCCGTCAGGGTGCCGTCGAGATCCCAAAAGATCGTGCTCAATTGGGTTTGCTTTCGTCGGCAGGTTTTTGGTCCTCAAAGAAAGGCGTCATCTGCGCCACGATCACGCTGTTTTCATCCAGTGCGCGCTGCATCAAGCCGCGTTCATCGTCGGAAATGTCGTGCCCCTGTTCCTCGCGTTCCTGCAGGGTGCCGTATCCGGTCACATCCAGCGGAGCAACATCGGCCCGTTTCAGGATTGCCACAGTTTCGCGCACAGCTTCCGGCTCATCCACACCGCTGGCATAGATCATCAACGCCGCGCCTGTCGCGCCTTTGGGCAAGCCGTCGCCCTCCATTCGGCCGACCTCGACCAGCAAGGTATAGACCTGCTGGCGCGAAACCTTCTTTTTCTTGGGCTTTTCTGGTGTATCTTCGGGGCTATCTGTCATGCTGCGCAATTACAGGCAGATAGGCACAGATACAAGCAGCCAGTCTTATTGAGCGATCAGGAATCGAAATAGGGAACATAAACGGCGTCTTTTTCAATCTTCAGCGATTTCCATTCCGAATAAGGGTCCCACGCATTTGCACGTCTTTCATATATATATCTTATACCACGAAGTATCGGTTCGCGCTGGCTACTAGGTAATGTGCAGTATGTCGCAGCCTCATTCATCCAGCGGAAGCTCATATTGACTTGCCTGATTTTCTTTTTGACATCATCAACGATGAGAAGAGCTGTGCAGCCAATGAAACCGATCGCATCAGGATCATACCCTACCAGGCCGACGACTTCGACCGGAAACCAAACATCATCTTCTGGGAAGCGGCATTGATCGTGCTTTAGCACTTTACGAAGAGCGGCCAAATGCCTTTCGATATCACGCCCATAATCTGCCTTTGCGATAGAAACCAATTGATCTTCGTCCATTTCACGCGCCATCTGGCATAAAGGAGCAATAATGTCATCTGCATCCTCAGTGGGGAATTCGCTTGGATTAGGGATGCTATCGACGTCACATTTCCCCATTAATCGCAATTCCGAATAGGCCTTAAGAATTACGGCGCGGCGCGCGGGTGATAAATTCATGATAAAAGGAGAAAGATCTGTCCAGCCCTGATCCAGTGATCCAAGCCCTATGTTGGTATGCCAAACATCGGCCAAAAGTATTGCAATGCAAAGTGTGGCGATGTCTGGATCGTCGTTCTGCCGCCATGCTCCAATCTGCATAGCTTTGCGCGTCAGATTGTAACTATCACCCACGTCACACTTGAGCTGCGGTTCTTCCAAAATGGATGCCAATACATCTCCAACCAAGGGCCGGTCCTTGGCATCAGCCAAGTCCCTTACCCGTGGCAACGCGTCATCACAGGCCAAAGCTACACCCCGAAGGTCATGTAGCAATTGCAGGTGAGCCCATTCCATATCAGTCCCGCAACAACTCGTTGATACCGGTTTTTGAACGTGTGCGCTCATCCACCCGCTTCACGATCACAGCGCAGTACAGGTTGACGCCGTTCTTGCTCGGCATCGTGCCCGAAACCACCACCGAATAGGGCGGTACTTCGCCATAGGTGAATTCGCCGGTTTCGCGATCAACGATCTTGGTCGATTGGCCGATGTAAACACCCATGCCAAGCACTGCCCCTTCGCGGACGATCACGCCCTCGACCACTTCGGAACGTGCGCCGATGAAACAATTGTCTTCGATGATGGTTGGGCCAGCCTGCATTGGCTCTAATACGCCGCCAATGCCAACGCCACCGGACAGGTGAACGTTTTTACCGATCTGCGCACAAGACCCAACCGAGGCCCATGTGTCAACCATGGTGCCAGTGTCCACATAGGCACCCAAGTTCACAAATGACGGCATCAAAACCACGCCCGGTGCGATATAGGCTGACTTACGGGCAATCGCGCCCGGAACAGCACGAAAACCTGCGGCGGCCCATTGGTTTGCGCCCCAACCTTTGAATTTGCTGTCGACTTTGTCCCACCAGTCAGCGCCTTGTGGGCTGCCGGACATCAGTTCCATGTCTTTCAAACGGAACCCCAACAAAACGGCCTTTTTGGCCCATTGGTTCACATGCCAGCTGCCGTCGGATTGCTTTTCGGCCACCCGCAGGCTGCCGCTGTCGAGCGCGTTCAAAGTGTCTTCGATCGCATCGCGGGTTTCGCCTGTTGTTGCTGGCGTGATTGCGTCGCGTGCATCCCATGCGGCTTCGATGGCGGTTTCCAGTTGTTCGTTTGACATGTGCGTCCCCTGATAAACTTGTATGGTCTGTTTCAACCTGAGCATATAGACAGAAGTTGAAACAGGCACAATGCGACACAAAGAAAGCAGGAAGCGTAATGAATAAAGAACATCGTAAACATCCGATGCGCCACTCGCGCCAAGACATCGAAACCGCCCGCGAGATTCCGGACACGCCGCAAACCCGCGCGCCGTCTTATGCACTGGCGTTTGCGGATGCTGAATTTCTGTGTCGTGATGAGCTGCGGCCTGTGCGCTTGCAGTTGGAACTGCTGAAACCCGAGATGGCGCTGGACGAAGCTGGCATTGATTCCACCATCGTTTTGTTTGGCGGCGCGCGGATTCCCGAGCCCGCGAACAAGGACACGGCCCGCACAAAAACGTTGGCGGATCTGTCAAAGTATTACGACGAGGCCCGTGAATTTGCCCGCCTAATGACACTGAAAAGCAACGGCGGTGGCGGCAAGGAAAATGTGATTGTGACGGGCGGTGGGCCCGGTGTAATGGAGGCAGGCAATCGTGGCGCGCGGGATGCTGGTGGTGTTTCGATTGGCTTGAACATTGTGCTGCCGCATGAGCAAGCGCCGAATGAATATGTGACGCCTGATCTGTGTTTCAACTTTCACTACTTCGCTATTCGCAAAATGCATTTCCTGATGCGCGCCAAAGCAGTTGCTGTGTTTCCGGGCGGGTTTGGCACCTTGGATGAAACGTTTGAGGCGCTGACCTTGATCCAAACCGGCCGGATGCAACGTATCCCGTTCCTGTTGTTTGGCGAGGCGTTCTGGCGCAGCATCGTCAACTGGGAAGCGCTGTCCGAGGCTGGCACGATTTCCGCCGACGATCTGGAACTGTTCAAGTTTGTTGAGACAGGCCAAGAAGCGATGGATGTGATTGAAAATTGGGAGGGCTAGCCCAATATTTTCTCAGGAAGGTATCGGTGACTATGGTTCGGAAACGGCGTTAAAAAACGGCGCATCAGCCGCGCGTAACTGTTGCCCAAATCAGAGGCTTTGCACACACGTGTGCCACAGGTTTGTTTGTGCAAGGCCAGCCCTGCACCCGCTTCTCGCAGGGCATAGCCTTTGGCCCGCAATCGGCTTTGCAGATCGTCCCAACCTTGAGCGAAAGCGAAAT
Organism: Marinosulfonomonas sp.; assembly: GCA_033851955.1. Taxonomy (GTDB): domain Bacteria; phylum Pseudomonadota; class Alphaproteobacteria; order Rhodobacterales; family Rhodobacteraceae; genus Profundibacter. The sequence goes on along the minus strand of JAWSVK010000009.1, from coordinate 173,374 downwards.
CCTCAGCGAGAAGTGCCCGCAAGGGCGCGACGAGCCGCTCATCAGTCCTTACGGCCTTCTTCGCTCGACTACGGCGAAACAAATCGCGCCTGATGGCCCCTTGCAGCACATGTTCAATGCCGACGCCTTCGTCGGTGGCGATTTTGCGCAAAGCATCAAGCGTTGTCTCGTGCAGCGAAAACATAACTGTAATTTTTTCCATACCAACACAATTACCGAGTATGGTTAGCAAAGGATTAAGGTTCGCCTTCTCAAATTTCTAGTAAGCATTTACTTGGTCCCGCGTCGGACAGTTGCAGACCAGATCAGCAACCCAACCAGGCCTAAACCTGTTACAATTGCCACATAAAGGGAAAATAGTTGGCCTTGATACCACATCTGCATAACATATGGAATGTCGATAGCTCGGCGAGGTATTGGAACAAAATGCTCGAAGACTAGCGGGTGTGATCTACCTCCAAAAAGGCTCAGGTGTAGCACCCAAAAAAGGCCCTTAGTCGTTCGTGGATACAGCATTGCCTCAAAGCGGGTTTGCACCCATGTCAGCACACCAAAAAAGTCAAAATTAACCCGTAAACGACAGATATATCCCCACGATACACCTTAATAGAATAGTAGGAATACGCTCTGCCCCCCCTAGAGGTTTGCCGAACGCAAATTGAGCTTCAGCAAAGTTAATACCAGCAAAAATCACGTAAGCAAACGCAGCGACAATGAACAGCGTCGCAGGCTTAGACCCCTTTAAATGTACTAAAAGCGGGGCCAGTATAGCGAAAAAGAAAAAATATAAATGCGAGCGCCAAACTTCATCTCCGTTTTCAAATAGCTTCACCGTGGCACGAAAGATCCTACCCCTCAACCACACGCTTATTCTTGCGCACCCGTTCACTCTCGGATTTCAACTGCCCACAGGCTGCCATAATATCCTCGCCTCGCGGTTTTCGGATAGGCGATGAATAGCCCGCGTTATAAACGATGTCAGAAAACGCGCGGATGCGGTTGTTGGAGGAGCGCTCATAAGGCGATCCGGGCCATTCATTGAACGGGATAAGGTTGATCTTGGCCGGAATGCCTTTGATCAACTGCACCAACCGCTGCGCATCCTCGTCACTGTCGTTCACGCCCTTAAGCATCACATATTCAAACGTGATCCGTTCTGAATTGCTGGCCTTGGGGTATGCCCGCAGCGCATCCAACAGTGCCTCAATATTCCACTTTTTGTTGATCGGCACCAGCCCGTCGCGGACCTCGTCCGTGGTGGCATGGAATGACACGGCCAACATGCAACCGATTTCATCCGCGGTGCGCGCAATCTCGGGCACCACGCCTGATGTTGACAGGGTAATGCGGCGGCGTGACAGGGAAATGCCTTCTGGATCCATCGCAATTTTCATCGCATCGCGCACGGCTTCAAAATTGTACAAAGGCTCGCCCATGCCCATCAAAACGATGTTGGACAGTAGCCGTGCTTCGGGCGGGTTGGGCACACCTAATGTGGGCCATTCGCCCAGATCATCGCGGGCCACCATGACTTGGCCGATAATTTCGGCTGCCGTCAGATTGCGCACCAACCGTTGGGTGCCGGTATGGCAAAACGAACAGGTCAAAGTGCAACCCACTTGCGACGAAATGCACAGCGTGCCGCGACCTTCTTCAGGAATATAAACAATCTCGACCTCAGAACCACCAGCGATTCGCACCAAATATTTACGCGTACCATCCTCGGAAACCTGCTTGGTCACCACTTCGGGCACCGCCACCTCGAATTTGTCTGCCAACATCGCTCGGATGTCTTTTGACAGGTTGGACATGTCGGCGAAATCACGCACGCCCTTTTGGTAAATCCACTGCCAAACTTGGCCCGCACGCATCTTGCCCTGTTTCTCTGGCACGCCTGCCTCAACCAAAACCGCGCGCAACGCATCGCGAGACAACCCGACAAGGTTCACCTTGTCGCCCACTTCCAGTTTACGTGGAAGGGTCACAAGATCGGGCGATATGGGGGCCGTGTCGGTCATTTTTACTCTCCGGAATGGGAACGAAAGCCCCCTCTATAGGGTTTTATCACCAAACCCAAGCAAAACACCCCACCGCAGGCGGCAGGGTGCATCAAAACCGAATACTATTGGGTCTAGTTAGCGCAGCGCTTGGCGGCTTCTTCAACGGCGGCCGTAAACCCGAGCAGCGAAAACTTGTCCTTGGTGACAGTGCCGCGTCCCGAACGCCCTGTAAACGTAACTTCAGCGCCACGTTTCATTGCCGTGATGATTTTGGCATCCTCCGCAGGTGTTGCAGGCCAAGCGTTTTCGCCCGATGTGAAAAACTCATAACTGTTGCCACCAATAGACGCCGAAACGGTCGAACCGTTGGCGAATGGGTAACCGCCCGTAAACGACAATTCCGATTTCACGCTTGAGCCAGGCCGGTACGACACAAACAACAGGATTTCACTGCGTTTCACAGCCACAACGCGCCCATCCTTGGTGTTTACGGTTTCCTTAGGGCTTGAAACAGCCCAGCATTCAGTTGGGTCATCCTCAACGAACACGCTCCAGTCGGTCTTGGCCGCCACGCGGTTTGTTGATTGCTGGGCCATGGCCCCGGTCGCCACAACAGCGATCAGCGCGGCACCCATAGTTGTTGCCAAAAATGATCTCATAATCCTACACAGCCTCCAGCTGTTTCTGCCTCAATTTAAGTCGCACCAGTGGTCATTTCAACTTGACCTTTTCTTCGGACGCGCATGTTTTCTACTCGATACATACACTTTAACGTATTATAGCCCATAAATAAAAGCCCCGTTGGCAAAATTTCGCGCAAAGCGCAAAGGAAACGTGATGACAAACCCTGTAGCGCTCCCCGTTCCAATGGCTGAAATCTGGCGAGGAGACTTCCTTGAGTCAGTTCATATGGGCCATGCAGTGATTTGTGACGCTTCGGGCGACATCGTTCAGGCGTGGGGCGATCCCGAAAAAGTGATCTTGCCGCGCTCGTCCGCTAAGATGATTCAAGCCCTGCCGTTGATCGAAAGCGGCGCTGCGGCGGCGGCGGGTCTGACCCCAGAACACCTCGCGTTGTCATGCGCGTCGCACAGCGGTGCTGCCATTCACACGGACCGTGTTGCGGCTTGGCTCGCGGCCCTTGGCCTTGCCGAAAGCGATTTGCGCAGCGGCGCACACGCTGTTGAAGACATTGAAGCCCGAAACGCTCTGATCCGCGCCAATGAAAAGCCCTGTCAGCTGCACAACAATTGCTCTGGCAAACACGCAGGTTTCCTGACCTTGAACCAACATATCAAAGGCGGTTCCGAATATATTGACCCAACCCATCCCGTACAAACAGCTGCGCTTGAGGCCTTTGAAGACCTGACTGATCAAACCAGCCCCGGCTTTGGCATTGATGGCTGCTCGGCGCCCAATCACGCAACCACCCTGCATGGCTTTGCCCGCGCCATGGCATTTTTCGCCGCCGCCTCGGTTGACGGTGCTTCGGTGCGTGAACGTGCCGCCGCAACTTTGGTGCAGGCCATGACAACATTCCCCGAATTGGTGGCAGGAGAACGGCGCGCTTGCACCGAATTGATGCGCGCGATGAATGGCCGCGTCGCTGTGAAAACCGGCGCCGAGGCGGTCTATATCGCCATCATCCCTGAACTAAAACTCGGCGTCGCTCTAAAAATCGCCGATGGCACCACCCGTGCGGCTGAATGCGCAATTGCGGCAATATTGGTGAAACTGGGTGTGCTGGCGCCAAACAATGCCGCCACCCTAAAGCGCATAAACGCGCCGATCCTCAATTGCAACAAGATGACAACAGGCTACATCCGCCCCGCAAAAGCCCTGCTTTAGTCTCTTCTTCTTGCTCTAAATACCTGCCGCGCGCAGCGCATAGAATTTTTATGCGCTGCCAACAAACCCATCCAGATCGTAGCCCTGAATATACAGCAAGGCCGTCAAATCCCCGTGATTGATCCTGATATCACATTCCGCGGCCACAGAAGGTTTGGCATGCAATGCAACTCCCGCCCCCGCCAGACCCAACATGCCCAGATCATTGGCACCGTCGCCCACGGCCATCACTTGATCCGCCGTCAAACCCAAACGGGCTGTGATTTCGTTCAACGCAGAAACCTTGGCCTCGCGCCCCAATATCGGAAGCCCGACCTCGCCCGTCAGCTTGCCGTCTTCGATCAACAACGTGTTGGCGCGGTTCTCATCAAAGCCCAATTCCTCGGCCACCATCGCGGTGAACGCGGTGAACCCACCTGACACCAAAGCCGCATAAGCGCCATTGGCTTTCATCGTCGCAAGCATCACTTTGCCACCAGACATCAAGCTGATCCGATTGGTCAAAACAGTCTCTATTACAGAGGAGTTCAACCCTTTCAACAGGCCAACCCGCTCGCGCAGCGCTTGCTCAAAGTCCAACTCGCCGTTCATTGCACGAGCCGTAATCTCGGCCACGCGCGGCCCGATGCCCGCTTCAGCGGCCAGCTCGTCAATGCATTCTTGCTCAATCATCGTGCTGTCCATATCGGCCAGCAGCATCGCTTTGCGACGGCCTTCGGTTGGCTGCACCACCAGATCGACCCCCATCTTTTGCAGATCACTCCAAACGGCCCAGCGGTTGTCCGGCATCACCCGCAACGTGAACTCTGCTGCCACATCAGGTGCCAACCAGACCGCATCTCCACCTCCCCAAGCATTGCGCAGGGATTCGACCACGGCAGGACCGACAACTGGGTTTTTCGGGTCGCAAAGCAGGGTGACTGTAAACATTTCTCATAACCTTTATGTCGTTTTTTCCGGTCTAAACGCCGCATACCGCAGATTTCGGGGTTGCGCCAGCGGGTTTGCGCCGCTATTTCGGCCAGTGGGACACCCCTCCCCAACGAGGGGCATTATATCTGGAAGGATACCATGTCTATACTTACGCAACCGGCAATCAAGCCGGCAAATCCACGTTTTTCGTCCGGCCCTTGTGCCAAAAACCCCCAATGGACTCTGAATGCACTATCCGACGCGCCGCTTGGTCGCTCGCACCGCGCTGCTATTGGTAAATCCAAACTCAAAGCTGCTATTGAAACCACCCGTGAAGTGCTGTGCATTCCGACTGATTACAAAATCGGAATTGTGCCTGCGTCCGACACAGGTGCGATGGAAATGGCCATGTGGTCGCTACTGGGTGAACGCCCCGTCGAGATGTTGGCATGGGAAAGCTTTGGCGCTGGTTGGGTGACGGATGTCAACAAACAGCTTAAACTGGGTGCCAAAGTCACAACCGCTGACTACGGTCAGATCGTTGATCTGAATGCGGTCGATTTCGATTCCGACATTGTGTTCACTTGGAACGGCACCACATCGGGCGTGCGCGTTCCAAACGGAGACTTTATCCCTGCTGATCGCGCTGGCCTGACCATTTGCGATGCCACCTCGGCGGCTTTTGCGATGGACCTGCCGTGGGACAAGTTGGACGTTACCACATTCAGCTGGCAAAAAGTGCTGGGCGGGGAAGCAGCGCATGGGATGTTGATCCTGTCACCGCGCGCTGTTGAACGGCTGGAGAGCTATACGCCTGCATGGCCACTGCCAAAGATTTTTCGCCTAACGAAAGCCGGTAAACTGATCGATGGAATCTTTAGCGGGGCCACAATAAATACACCCTCTATGCTAGCGGTTGAGGACTATCTGGTGGCGCTTGACTGGGCCAAATCTGTTGGCGGCCTTGCAGGTATGATCGCCCGCGCAGATGCAAATACAGCTGTGTTAGAGACGTTTGTTGCGAAACATGACTGGATTGAATTTCTGGCCGCTGATCCGGCTTTGCGTTCAAACACTTCAGTCTGTTTGATGTTCAACGATGCCCGTATCACGGATGGTGCCGCTTTCGCCAAAGCGGTAGCCAAACGGCTTGAGGAGGCTGGTGTTGCCTTGGACATCGGCGCCTATCGTGACGCCCCAGCAGGCTTGCGCATCTGGTGCGGTGGCACGGTTGAGGCTTCTGATCTAGAAGCGCTGATGCCGTGGCTCGACTGGGCCTTCAACGCCGAAATCAGCGCTTAATCAAACGCTCATCAGTCCCTCCCGGGCCTTCTTCGCGAAGAGTGTCCCGTCAGGGGCCGATAAGCCCCTCTAATTTGAAAAGGAGCCTACATCATGGCACCCAAAGTTCTCGTATCCGACAAACTCTCCGAATCAGCCGTCCAAATTTTCCGCGACCGTGGCATTGATGTTGATTTCATGCCCGACCTTGGCAAAGACAAAGATGCGCTGCTTGCCGCGATCCCGAAATACGATGGCCTTGCCATCCGTTCGGCCACCAAAGCCACGCCAAAAATCCTGGAGGCCGCGGCCAACCTAAAAGTCATCGCGCGCGCTGGCATCGGGGTGGATAATGTCGACATCCCTGCCGCCTCTAAAAAAGGTGTGATCGTGATGAACACGCCGTTCGGCAATTCGATCACTACAGCCGAGCACGCGATTTCGTTGATGATGGCGGTGGCCCGTCAAATCCCCGAGGCCAATGCCTCAACCCAAGCTGGCAAATGGGAAAAATCTCGCTTCATGGGCTCTGAGATCACCAACAAAGTACTGGGCCTGATCGGGGCTGGTAACATCGGCGCAATCGTCGCCAACCGCGCGTTGGGTCTAAAGATGAAGGTCGTCGCGTATGATCCCTTCTTGTCCGAAGAGCGTGCCGCGAAAATCGGTGTTGAAAAGGTCGAGTTGGACGAGTTGTTGAAACGCGCCGACTTTATCACACTTCACGTGCCGCTGACTGACAAAACCCGTGGCATCCTGAACGCCGACGCCATTGCCAAAATGAAACCCGGTGTGCGTGTGATCAACTGCGCTCGTGGTGGATTGGTTGACGAGGCTGCTTTGGCTGAGGCGATCAAATCTGGTCACGTTGCTGGTGCTGGTTTTGATGTGTTCGAAACCGAGCCTGCTACAGACAGCCCATTGTTTGGCTTGCCGAATGTGGTCTGCACACCGCATCTGGGCGCCTCAACTTCTGAGGCCCAAGAAAATGTCGCCGTTCAAGTGGCCGAGCAAATGTCAGATTATCTGCTGACAGGTGCCGTGACCAACGCGCTGAACATGCCGTCCGTTACAGCCGAAGAGGCCAAGATTATGGGCCCATGGATGAAGCTGGCCGAGCACCTTGGCGCCTTCGTTGGCCAAATGACCGACGAGCCGATCAAAGCGATCAACATCCTTTATGATGGCAATGTGACTGAAATGAACCTTGAGGCGCTGGATTGCGGTGCAATCGCTGGCATCATGCAGGCCAGCAACCCTGATGTGAACATGGTTTCCGCCCCCGTCATCGCCAAAGATCGCGGCATCAAAATCTCGAAAACCACACAGGAAAAATCTGGTGTGTTTGCCGGATACATCAAACTGACCGTCGTGACCGATAGCCTCGAGCGCACAATCGCGGGCACGGTATTCAGCGATGGCAAGCCGCGGTTTATCCAAATTAAAGGCATCAACATTGACGCGGAAATTGGCGCGAACATGCTCTATACCACCAACGAAGATGTTCCAGGTATCATCGGTACATTGGGACAGGTCATGGGGGAAAACGACGTCAACATCGCCAACTTTACCCTTGGTCGTTCCAGCGTTGGAGCCGATGCAATTGCGCTGCTTTACATCGACAACCCACTGCCCGAAGTTGCCATGTCCGCGTTGAACAAAACCGGTCTGTTTCAGTCTATCAAACCGTTGGTATTTAGCGTCAACTAATTGCGAAAAGAAGTTCTATATTAGACGGCCCTCTGGACATTCAGGGGGCCGTTCGCTTTTGTGCACTTAAACTCAAGGGGAACCCAATGCGCGTTTATGCAATCGGCGACATTCACGGCCAAATCGACATGTTAACCGCGGCTCACACATTCATCGCCGAGGATCGTAAGCAGGTTGGAGACGCGAACGCGCCCGTTGTGCATTTGGGTGACCTCACCGATCGCGGCCCCGACAGCAAAGGCGTCATCCAGTTCCTGATTGATGGCGTTGCGCGAGGCGAAAACTGGTTGACCGTCAAAGGCAATCACGACCGCATGTTTGCCGAATTCGTCAATGACCCTGCCTATCACGACCCCTGTTTGAGGGTTGATTTGGAATGGCTGCACCCACGACTGGGCGGGATCGAGACGCTGGAATCCTACGGCGTAACGGCAGACACACCGCACGCCGAAATTCAGCGTGCAGTGCCGCAATCTCATCAGCAGTTTCTAAAAGATATGCCGTTGATGCATCGGTTTGGCGCGTTCGCTTTCGTTCACGCGGGCATCATGCCCGATGTTCCATTGTCCGAACAGACCGAGGATGATTTGCTGTGGATCCGCGCGCCGTTTCACGCCGAAACAGAGCCGCATGAAGCCCTGATCGTGCACGGCCACACACCCGTCGACGCAGCGACGCATCACGGCAATCGTATCAATTTAGACACTGGCGCCGGATACGGAAAACCGCTTACGGCCGCCGTGTTTGAGGGCACCGATTGTTGGCTGGTAACAGCGGCTGGACGCGTTCCGCTCATCCCGTAAATGATTCATATTTGAAATCATATCGTGGTTTTCAGGCTCTAATCCTTTCGAACCGCATCCGTATTCGCACTAGGTGGTGATCCGCAGCGCGACTTCGGCAAAAATCGACATGCTGCGTCTGTTTCAACAATTTTCGATTTACTGACGGGTCACGGTGTACAACACCCCGCCGTCCAGCGGACCCTCAAAGGTGGTTTCTGTGCCATCGGCCCACCGGATATGCAGTGCCTGTGCACTGTGGCCGTTTTTCAATCCGAAATGCGCGCGCGGCGCATCAAATGACATGAAACCACCACCGATCTGTAACTCCCGACTTTGCGAGCTGCCTTGGTCATCGGTAAGGGTCAGAACTGCGCCAATCCCATCAACGTTTCCCTGCCTGTCGCGCAGCACGACAACGATGCCACGCCGCTGTGATGTATTGGTAAAGACAATCATCGGCCCGTTGACCGGATGTGTCACAAGATCGAGGTCGCCATCGTTATCAATATCAAACGACGTTGCCGCAGCGGTCATTAAGTAGTCTTCCAAACCGAATGGGCCGGATGCCTCAACAAAGGATTTCTGACCGGTATTGTGAAAGAACAAGTTAGACGGCGACACTTCGTTCGGCACCCATGTTCCGTTGACGATGTAAACATCTTGAAACCCGTCTAGATCAAAGTCAGCAATCTTGGTGTCCCAGCTCCAGCCGCCTACATCAAGTCCCTGAGCCTTTGCAACGTCCTGCCACTTTGTGCCTTGCCAAGCCAACAGAACGTTCGACCGCAAGATTTGTGGGTGGGTCAATGCAACTTCGGCAAGGGTCGGCGTGTGGGCTGGTTTAAAGTGGATGTCGCAATAGGCTCTGGGAATACGTTGTGTGACCGGGATCAGCTTACACAACTGAGGATCGCGCCTTTGGATGGCAAGATCCTTGATCAGCATCGCTCGGCATTCTTCTGCATTGCGCCCCGCCAGCTGTTGGCACCGTGCCGCATAGGTTGGATCGAAACTGTTCCCGGACTTATACCAAGACTTGATGGTCATATTGGTCTCGCAAACTTCTTTTGCTGCAGGATCTTCGATTTTCTCGCAATATTGGCCGAGCGATTGCATTTTGAGCGTATCAGACACGCCAGACGAACGGCCCGCGATCTGTGCGAGATAGATGTCTGGGCGTCCGGTGTTTTGCAGATCAGCGGATTTGACGGCCATCGTTGTGGTTGTGGTGTGGGGGATCAGACCACTGTCATGATCAATCATCGCAAATGCGCCCGCCCCGTCACCGCGATAAAAATAATCTGGGATAGCAAAATCATTGCCGACAATCAGGTCCGTGGCGCCATCCCGATCAATGTCCGAGAACAAAATAGAAAGCGTCTCGCCTGGGATGCCCGGCAGTGCACTGAATTTCGCGCCCGTCAGTTGCCCGTTCTCGTTCCAGATGATGCGATTGCGTGATTCCTCGCCTGGAATTTCGCGATACCAACCGGCGGCCCAATTGCCCAAAGCGACGTCGAGGTCGCCATCACGATCCGCGTCCGCCATCGACACGGCAAGCGACAGCATCGCGTCTTTTGTGCCCGCGACAGCGAGCGGAGGTTCAAGGCCAAATTGCCCCTCAACGTTGCGCCAGGTGAAATTTCCATCAAGGTAGGTCGTCACGAACAGGTCGGGCCAGCCATCATTGTCCAAATCGGCCAACACGGCATTGAAAACCGATAGTTCGGCCAAAGGGCCAAGGTCTGCTTCGATTTTCATGAACTGGCCGGTGCCGTCATTGGCATAGATATACAGGCCCTGTTCGGTCGAGGACACCACCAGATCAAGATCGCCGTCTTGGTCAAAGTCGCCAGACGCAAGACTGCGCCCTTCCCAAAACGGTGGCCACATGTCGCGGAACGAAAATTCGACCGGTTTGTCGATGCCGATTGTCCAAGCCTCGCTGCGCACAAACCCAGTTTCTGCGGCGGGTGATGGCGCGGCGAGCAGTGTGGTGGTGACAGTGATGTTGGCGGCGTCCGGGCTGGTCACTGCGATGGGGTCATCGGTTGCGGCATAGGCCGCACCCCACATGTAGCCTGTCTGGGCATCCGCCCCGAGCAAAATCTTCAACGCTCGTTCTGTCTGCCATTGGTGGTAACTTTGGGCACCCAGACCGGCAAGGACACCCAATGTGAGGACACAGGCCGACAACAGTGTCGCCGCGCGCAAGCCGATAGATTGAGTAACAATAAAGAAGGAATAGACCGAGAAGGTTCCAAGCGTGAACAGCAAGGTCATAACATACCCGTGCATCAATCCGGCACCGAGCAAAGCTCCAGTCACAACCACGTCAAATGCGATGGGGACGGGCAGAAAAAGACCAATCACAGCGATAAGCACCACAAAAACAATGGCAAACTCGAGCCCAACAATCATGTCCGGTGGCAATAACGTTGCCGCGACGGCCCCCAATATCCCAGCAAGCAGCATAAGCGGGACGGTCATTTTAACAATATACCAGAGATTTTCTAGATAACTGCGCGTTACGCCGATCAGGGCGGTAACGAGGTTTTCGTCGGCAGCGGCCCCACCTGCACCCATATTTTGCGCTGGAAGCGGGCATACCAACTCTTCAACGGGCAGGGTTGTCTGCGGTAAGAACCGGCAAATCACCGGCACTGCCACGAGGATCACCAAAAGGCTCAGCGCAATCTTGGTGACGGCCATGTAGACGGGCAAAAGGCTGAACAGCATTGTCACCACCACGATATTGAGCGTGGGCGAGGCGATCATCGCGCTTAACGTTGTTTCCGCGCGCATGCCTGATGAATACATCCCGCGCGCGATCGGGGCCGCACAATTGACGCAAACCCCCAAAGGCGTGCCAATCACCATGCCAAGGAAGGAATTTGAAAACCCACCACGAAAGCTTTTTTGTTTAAGAAAGGGCACCATCGTCAGAAATGCTGCGGCAAAAAGGATACCGAAAGTCATGCCCTTTTTGTTGGTGTTGATCCAGTTCAGGGTTGACCAAAACATCCTCTCCAGTAGGGACATGCCCTCGGTCAAGGCGAATTTGGCTTCAAAACTCAGCGGGTCCTCAAGCTGGATCGCACCAGACATCATTGCCTTTTCATCGAGGGCCGGATACCGCGAACCGGTCCAGAACAGATACGCCAAAATGACGACGATCAACACCGCAAGAAAGAACCGTTTTTCGTAGGGGCTATGGATAAATCGATCCATGTAGATGTCTCCAAGCATTGGTATCCAAGGTTGGTTTGCGGCCAATACAGGGGCAGTGTTGAGCATGTTTCAGTAACAAAAGCACAAGGCCGCGTTGTCATAGATTATTCGGCCTATGTGCAGAAAATTACAAGCATTTATCGTTGCGTGTCACGTATTCGCATAAAAAAAACGGGCACCCGGAGGGCACCCGTTCTGTTTGGTTATCGACGCGTGATTAGTTGGCCTGTACTTGGCTTTCAAGCACGTCCAAACGCGCACGCAGTTCGCTGTTTTCGATGCTCAACGCTTGGATCGCCGCCAATGCAACACCTGTGCTGTCAAGCGACGAGATGCCTTTTTCATTGGCGCCCGTCCCGAAGGCCGCATAAAAATCCTGTGCCATTGGTCCAATGTGGCGGATGCCGGTATCGGCATCGTGTTTGTAGGTCCATTCGGCCACGGGCATCGCCCGCACTTTGGCAAGAATTTCACCCGTATCGACGGCTTCAATCGCCATCTTGCGGTGCTTGTCAGACAATTCTGTCAGCGTGCCGTCGATCGTAAGGTTGCCAGTACTGGACAGGTCAAACACGGCGTCGGCGGTGTTGTCGCTAGGCCCCAGCAGCATGCTGACCCCAGCGCTGAACATCCAGTCACTGTTGCTGATGCTGTTGCGCATGAACAGCTGCGGGGCGCCGTTGTTGACCAGCCGCAGCATCTGTTCGGCGCCACTGCCTGTGTTGTCGCGCACATCGAGCTTGGCCAGCGGGGTCTTGTTGGGCACGCCGATGGCGACCCGATCCTGAGAGGCATCGACGAAGAACAGGCCGTCGTCGGCGTCACCCTCGACCCGGAAATCCAGGTTGGCACTATCGTTGTTGATGACGGCCTCGGTGGCATCCAGAAAGATTGATGATGTGGGCGCGTTGGGCCGGATGCGGAACGGCAGCTTGCTGCCGTTGGTGACGTCGCGGATGAAAAAGTTCGTTTCATTGCCGGCCATGTCCCAAGTTTGCGGCGTAAAGCCGCTTGAGCCGTCCTGCTCCAACCGCGTTGTCGGCGTATCGCCAGCAACCATGTGGACTTCGACAACCGGGTTGCCCGTACCAATACCGATGTCACCGCCACTATCCACGACTAGTGCATTGGCGCGCGCGCCTTGTTGAACGATAAAGGTCTGTCGGGCAGTATCCACATCTTCAATGGCAAACTTGTTCGCCCCACCGTTGGCGGAATCATTGGCAACCAGACGCCAGTCGGCACTTGGAAAGGAGGCTGACGTGGAAGTATCTTGGAAATGCAGCCGTGTGTTGTTTTCTTTCAACCGGACCGTGTCAAAGCCAAAGCTTTCACCGTTCACACAGTCAAATCCAACACAAAGGCTCCCGTCGACAATCAAGTCCTGAGCAAAGGCCATACCACCCATCAGACACAACGCCGATGTACCAAGCGCTGTGCTGCGTAAAAGTGCTTTCATATTATTTTTCATATATCAGTCTCCCATTGGAATAGAAATTTCGCCCCTAAGGGACAGTAACAAGCAGTTTTTCATTCTTCCGCGATCTTTTCCAGTTGAACGATCACGCCCCTTTCGACGACAAACGCGCCCGAAAAGTAAAAAGGTTTTGCAGTTGTATCTCGGGCTGCATCGCCCCGTCCGTCATCTATTTTATTCACGATTTTGACTTCTTCTTCGGTCGCGGCGCTCAGCTCATAACGATAGATCCCGTCTAGAACTTCGTTGCCCTTTAGTTCGAAAACCGGCGTGCCTGACGCCGCATAAAGAGAAATCAACTCACCACCTGGGGTCGCCACGGCCATCGTTGCATTTGTCAATCCGATCCAGTTTTCAAACCAAACCGCGTTAGAATTGTTTTGCTGAACGGGCTGGGGTTCAGCCGACACTGCAGCACCCCCTCCAAGCGCTATTAAAAACGCAAATGAAGCAAATAGACGTTTCATGGTTAGTCCTCTGTAAAGCGGTCCCCTAAAATACCAGGTGGGGTTCAATAATTAACAATTCCTTAACGCTAGCAAATATCCGCCGATCTTGCAAGATTTTAGTCCCTTTTTGACTAGGGAAGAGTCTGAGTGTCGAGTAAAATAAGGGCGCGGTCCTGTGCCATATTAACCTGATCGGCCGTCACCTTTGCGCCATATGCCGCACTGATTGACTGGATATCAACCCCCGCGCGATTCGCCAGCAGCAGCCACATATGCCCCAGCATATAATCCTGCGGCAGGCCCTGGCCTTTGAAATACATCATACTAAGGTTGGCCATCGCAGGACCATGGCCCGCTTTTGCGGCTTGGGCAAATAGGCGTGCTGCCTCACGCATATTTTGAGAGGTATCCTCAGCTTGTGTCGCCAGCGCCCAACCCTGTTGGAATTGCGCCACCGGATCACCAGCCTCTGATGATCTCCTCATTTGCGCCATCGCCTCTTCACCAATATCCAAAGGCGAAAGCCGCGGGTCATAAAAAAACGCTGGCCCATCTTTATCTACAGCGCCGGAACTTGCTGCCCGATAGAGCGCGGCAGCCTTTTCCTCATCCAGCGGCACCCCAAACCCATTTTCATACATTACGCCAAGGTTGGTCATAGCAATCGACAAGCCCAGTTCGGCAGCTTTAGCGAATAGCCGCGCTGCATGGTCGTAATTCTGCGCAACACCGTCACCCCTGACATAGAGCAACCCCAGATTGTTCAACGCACGTGGATGAGCCACCTGCGCCGCCGCCTCATAAAGCACGCGTGCTTGGTCTAGATCTTGCGGCACGCCTGTGCCGTGCTGATACAGAACAGCAAGGCTCACGCTGGCCTCAATATGACCCGCCGCAGCCGCACGACGATAATACTCTGCAGCCTCTGCAAGGGCCGCTCCACCTTCAGGAGTTTCCAAAACGGAGGCGTAATCAAACATGAATTGTGCTTTACTGGCGCTTGCGGCCTGCGACAGCCAATGCAACGCCAAAGGCACATCCCGCGTCACCCCAAACCCGGCATGATAAAGTTTGCCCAACCCATTTTGTGCAATCGGATCGCCCTGCTCTGCTGCTTTTTCATACCATTGCGCGGCCGTGGCGTAGTTTTGCAAAACCCCGATGCCGTCCAAATACCGGTTGGCCAGTTCAAGCTGCGCCACTGGTGAGCCAGTTTGAGCACCTTTTCGGACCTGCTCCAGCGGCACACGCGTCAAATCCTGCGCGGCCCCAGCCTGTGCAAGCGCCAAAATCACCAGGGCAACTGTCGTAAAGTACCCGAATAACCTCATGGGTTAGAACGTGGTGCTGCCACGGCCTCCGTGCGTCTTTTCGATGCAGTTTCAAAAAAGACTCGTACCGCTGTTTGGGCTTCACTGATCTGATCAGGTGTCATCAAATTCCCTAATACTTCGCGGTTTTCAACGGCTTTCGCATGGCCGCTTGTCGCAGCAATGTTGAGCCAAATGTGGGCTTGGATATAATCCAACGTCACGCCCAGACCTGTCATATATAACATCCCAAGTTCAAACTGGGACGAGACCTCTCCCGCCTCAGCCGCACGCTCCAGGTAAGGGACGGCATCGGCTGCTTGCGCTGGATCGTCCAACAGCAGCAAAGCAAAAGCAGCCTCGGCCGCACGTAGCCCCTCATCGGCCTGCTTGCGCAACCAATCTTTTGCATCTTCATCACCTTCACGTGCCGCAGCCGCCGTCCAGTTTACGCCAAAATGGGCGGGCATATAGGCGTCAAGCACCCCCTGTCCGGTCAGATAACCCAACCGCAAAGCCGCACGGTCATCCCCCTGTTTGAGAGCCTCGCGATAAAGCAATGCCGCCTGTTTGATATCAACGGGCAGTCCACGACCGAGTTCGTAATACTGCGCAAGCGCATATGTTGACCGCGCCAGCCCGGTCTTTGACCCAGCGGTATACCATTTCAGTGCTTTCGCATCGTCGCGCGCAACATCATGATCCCCGCCATAAGCGACAGCCAGATTGTACATCGCTCCCGGATCACCCGCTTCTGCGGCAAGTGTTAGCCAACGCAAGGCCTCGTTCGGATCAGGTGCTGTGGTATCGTCACCCGCCAAATATTTACTGCCCAAAATACGTTGTGCAATAGGTATGCCGTTTTCGGCGGCACGGCGGTACCAGCCAAGCGCCTCAACCTTATCAATAGGCACGCCTTGGCCACTGTCCAATGCACCGGCAAGAAAGAATTGCGCATCACCTAGGCCGCTGTTGGCGGATACGCGCAGCCAATGCAGTGCTTTCACACCGTCGATATCGGTGCCGCGACCATTCGCATAGGCTTTGCTTAATTCATACTGTGCGTCCCGATTGCCGTTCTCGGCGGCACTTGTGAACAGCACGAAGGCCTGTTCAAGGCTTTCCTCCACGCCGCTTCCGTTTTGGTACAAAAGGCCAAGGTAATACTGTGCTTCAGCGTTGCCTTGCTCAGTTGCAGCCAAAAGCAGCGCAGCGGCACGTTCAGGGTTACGTGGGGTCCCGGCAACATTCCCTGACAGATAAACTCGCGCCAATAGTAGCGACGCTGTTGGGTGATTTTGTCCAGCAGCTTGTTCCAGCATGTCGATGCCTTGCGCTTGGGCCAACGGGCCGCCCTGTCCTTGAAGCAACAAAGTCCCATAGTGAAATTGCGCAAGCGCACTTCCGTCTTCTTTGGCTAGGATAGCAAGCGCTGCGCGTGCGGTCGCAAAGTCCCCCCGACCAAGAGCATCCGTGATCTCGCTAGGCAAGGTTTGCGCGTTCTGTTGCGCGGTGAGAGGTGCTGCCAATGCTATGCAAAGGGCAGCGGCTGACATCAAATATCTGGCAAACATATTGAAAGGTCTCTTTCTATCCGGCCCGAAATGACGGGTGTCTTACGTATCAATTCAAAAACCTCACCATACTGCAAGACCTATTTGGTTTGAGGCCACTGCACGCCAAAGCCAGATGAGAGCAGCAGAAAAGCAAAGCGCAGTACCAAAGGGTAAAGCACGGTAAGCCTTCAGGCCATCCGGTGTTTCGCGGCGGGTCAGCAGCGCCCCCGCCAATGCCGTTATGGCGGCGATCAACACAAGTTGCGGCAACGCGAGCGGCCCAACAAATGCGCCAAGACCCGCCATGAGTTTCACATCCCCAAGCCCAAGGCCCTCCCTGCGCCGCAAAATTGCATAGACCCAGCGCAATATGAAAAAGCTGCCCGCACCAAAGAATGCGCCCCAAAGCGCGAGACTCAAACCCATCGCATAGGGCTGTATCGCGATGATCAGGGCCGTGACAAAAGTTGCTAATGTTAATGTATCGGGCAGTCGTAGCCATATCGCATCTGTCACCGCCATCGCCAAAAGTAGCCAAAGCCAAATTGCTGCTAGCACCATATCAACAGACCCGCCACCCGCTAGAACCGCCAATATCGCAGCGCCAAGGGCTAAAATTTCGACATAGAAAACAAAGGGGGAAATGGGTGCCCCACAATGACGACACAGACCTTTTTGCACTACAAAAGATACGAATGGGATCAATTCAAACACAGCAAGTCGGGTCCCGCAGGTTCGGCAAGAGGACGGAGATCGAACAATGTCTTCGCCACGCGGCAGTCGATCCACCAGAACTGCAATAAAAGACCCAATTGCAGGGCTTGTCAGAATCAAAAGAAACGCAGGGATATCTAGGGCCACCATATGTCTTTCTGACCTGCCATCGTGTGATGGACAAGCCCAATATAGTGATGCTATCATAATCATAACTATATGGATTTTTCAATGATCGTGCATGTTAGCCCCCCCTCAAAGCCCTGCGTTGAGCCTGAGCTTGAAACTTCGCATGACGCGGGTTTCTCGCTTTTGGAATTGATGGTGGTGGTCGTTATCTTGTCTATTTTGGCATTGGTTATAGTGCCGCGCGTGATTGATCGACCAGATCAGGCGCGGGTCGCGCGGGCGCAATCTGACATTGCTGCCGTCGCCAGCGCCCTTCAACTTTATCGTTTGGACAATCTGCACTATCCCACAACCGACCAAGGTTTGGCGGCCTTGGTCAATCGCCCGACCGCTGATCCGGCGCCCGCTAACTATGCGACCAATGGCTATATCGACAGGCTACCGCGCGACCCTTGGGGTGAACCCTATCAATACCTGTCGCCAGGTGTGCACGGGCAATATGATGTCTTTACCTACGGTGCCGATGGCGCGACCGGGGGCAGCGGCGTGGATGCCGATATCGGATCATGGGATCAAAATTAGCCTCACTCCCTACCGGTTCCGACCTCATTGAGGACAGGACCAGTGGATTTACATTGATCGAGCTAATGGTGGTGGTTGCCGTTCTGTCTGTCCTTGCCGTCGGTGCCGGTCTGGTGGCATCGCGGGGCGGAAAATCGGCGGCAACCACTGATCTGCAACGTTTTGAACGACACATCCAAATCGCACGCGCGCGGGCCATGCAGGGGCGTCAAGTGCAGGGCCTTTTCGTGACCGCACGCGGCTTTCAACCCACTGTCGAGACCAATGACGGCTGGGACAAGAAACAGATTGAAACCCGTTGGCGCGGGGACGTAGTATTGCAACTCGCCACGCCACGCCGAGGCCCGAACAGCCCCCACATCCTGTTATTGCCAGATGGCCGCGTATCGCCCTTCTCGCTCTCGTTTGCGCCTAAGGACGGTCGCCGCATTGTTTGCCGTAGTGATGGGAATACGAGGATGTCATGCGAACAAGGTTGACGACACGCAAATTTGGATCCGAACGAGGTATCACCCTGCTCGAATTGGTGATTGCCGTATTTGTGTTGGCCATGGGCAGCGTCGCAGCATTGCGTGCAAGCGATCAAGCGCGGATCGCCATTGGCGGCGCGAAAGATCGGATGTTGGCGCAGCTTGTGGCACGTAACCGAGCAGAAGAATTGCGGCTGCCCGATGGCGGTGCGATTGGGCTCAGCGATATAGTGCCGCTTGGCGGGCAAAACTTTGTCATCACCACAGAAACGCTGCCCACAGTCAGCGGCGTGGTTCAGGTCGCTATCTCGGCTCAATCTGAACGCGGTGTCGGGGCTCGGATTGTTGTCTATCTGCAAGGGGGCGGCTTATGATCCGCAGACCGTTTTATCCTGCCGATACGGGCCTGTCATTGATCGAATTGGTTGTCGCGATGGCCTTGTTCGCCATGGTTGCAATAATGGGCTTACAAAGCTTGAACGGGACGATGCGGATTTCTGAACGCTTGACCCAGACAGATAGCGACACCGCAGAACTTGGCAATGCTGTGGCACTGTTGCGAAATGATCTGACCGCTGTGGTGCCGATGTTGTTTTATCCACCCCAAGACGCTCCGCGGGGCGCTGTGGACCTGTCTCAGAACGGCACGCTTTTGGGACTGTCACTTGCTGGTCAGAAAACATTTACGCCAACACATACTGACAGGCATCGTGCACAATGGTCGGTTGATACCAGCACAGACACGCTCATACGGCGTTTCTGGCCTGCATTATTGCCCGTAGAGACAAGCCAACTTAACGCCGAAATGGTGGTACTTGACGGTGTGCGCTCAATATCGTTGCGTACATTTTGGCCAGATATCGGATGGGTGGCAGGAACTTCCCCGCCAGTGGGCACCCAAATTGTCGTTCAGGAAGTCAGCGTTGATCAAGATAGCATCGGCACGCCACCTCCAGCCAGCTTCAGCATATTACCAATCGCTGTCGAAGTGACTTTGCACACGGTGCGGCACGGCGATCTACGCCTTGTCCAAACGCTGCAATGAGGACGCGCGCACATTCAAATCGTTCAGCAGGCTTCGTGCTTGTTAACGCATTGATCATAGTTGCTGCGATGGCGGCGGCGGCCACGTTGTTGCTGTCACGCGCAGAAGGCGGACGTATGCGGCTTGTCGCAACACAGGAAGCGGACGTATTGACCCATGCCTTGGATGCGTTCGAGACACTCGGGCGGGTCCTGTTAGACCGCGATCTGCGCAACGGGGACGTAGACGGCTTAAACGACACATGGGCACAGACCACCATTGACGTGCCCTTGGCGCGTGGCCGAGTGTCTGGCGCGATCACCGATCAGCAGGCTCTGTTCAACCTCAACTGGCTGGCTGATTCAAGCGACACACTTGCGCTTGAGGGGTGGCAGGTGTTGCTGCGCCGGATCGGCATAGCGCCTCAAAAAGGCGACGCAATTGTGCGTTTTCTGTCGCCTCAAGGCCCGTCGAACCGCGCGGCATTTCGTGGATTGGATCCACCCATTTCGCCATTGGGCGGAGGCATTCTGTTTATCGATCAACTTGCTTCCCTGATCGAGCTTCAACCCGAGGACCTCAATCTTTTGCGACGCCACACAACCGCGCTCCCAACAAACAGTCGGGTCAATGTCAACTCGGCGGGCCTGAATGTTTTGGTTGCAATGTTGCCGCAACTCTCGATTGCTCGTCTCGACGGTGTTGTGCAACGACGTCAAAAGGAACCCTACCCGTCGCTCGACGCCTTTTTTGAGGAACTTGGGCTTTCCACTGATCCCGCTAACCCTGATGCAGTAGATCCGACGCGATACGCGATTGGTTCAAACTGGTTTGGTGCTGACATTATCGCAACCCTAGACACACGCAGCGCAAGCCGCCGTGTCTTGTTTCGTCGCGAAGCCGCGCCCGTGGGCACACAGGTCGAGTGGCGGGTGTCACAGTTCTGATGAAAGCGCCCTTGAACAAACCAATTTAGAACGGCATGGTTGTTGCGAACTTGGTGGCCCCAACAACAGCAGGAATACGTGTGGCATTTTCCGATCCTTTTCAACAGATCAGCGCAGATTTCGTGCATGTTAATGCTGTGATGGGGCGGGTGTTGGGCCCGCGTCAGATCATGCTGGTGTCGGGCAGCGATGTGCCAGCATTGACCCTTGAGCTACCCAAAGGGTTGCGCGGTCAAAACCGAGAACAAGTGGCACGCCGACAACTGCGCGATCAGATTGGCGTAGGCGCCGAGGCCACAGATATGCGGCCATTTCAGACTCGGGCCACCGGCGAAAACTGGTCGCGGGTTTTGGTGGCAGATCGAACGTTGGTTGATACGTGGCGTGACAGTGCTGGTGCGCAATGTCGTGCCGTGTTGCCGGACTACCTCGCCTTGCCGACTACGCCTGACCTATGGAGCATTGCCGCAACACCGCATGGTGTCGCCCTGCGCCTTGGTCCGGAAGATGGGTTCGGCGCCCCCATAGACACCGCGCTGGCATTGCTGGATCATGCTCTGAAAAACGCCGATCCAGCACCCAAGGCTTTGTTACGGATTGGCCCAGCGCAACGACAGTTTGAGGCGCTGTTTGAGGCGCGCGGCATCCCGATAATTACGGATGTCTCTCAAGCCGACGCCCTTGGCCTCTCTACTCCGCAAGTGTTGGGCCATGGTGAAGTACAGATGGATTTGCGCCGTGATCCTCAGATGGCACGCGCCGTTTTTGCGCGGCGGGTCCTACCGTGGCGTTGGCCCCTTGTTCTTGGGGTGATCGCCGCCGGACTTTGGGCCGCGTCTCAACTGGTGGTGATCAATCGGATCAAGGCAGAAACAAACGAGATTACAGCGAATACAACATCTTTGGTGCAGGAACACTTTGTCAAAACCGGACCAATACTTGATGTGCGCATTCAAGTCAGCCAAGCGCTTAGCCGCCTGCAAGTTGGGGTGGTCGGCCCTGTGACCCGCGCAGACCCAATGCATCTTTTTAACCGTGCTGCCAAGATCATTGCCTCACAGGGTGCCGAAACCCGATCAGTTATTTATACAAATGATGAAACCCTTGCGATGGTCCTGCACGCCAAGGATTTCGCTGCCGCGGAGCGGTTGGCAGCAGCTTTGTCAGAAGCAGATCTTGATGTCACCGTTGTCGATACGCGGGTTAGTGAAGAGGCCAGCACTGTGCGCACTGAATTGAAGGTTACAGCCAGATCGGAGACAGACAAATGAGCACGCGGTTGATTGATATGCTCATGCGATTGGCGCCGCGTGAACGGGTGCTTTTAGGGGTGCTCGTTCTGGTTATTCTGCCAGTTGGAATTGTGTTAGGCGTGTTGCTGCCCTTGCAGGAGACACGGAAAACTGCGCTTTCCGAACGCACCCAAGCTGTGGCGCTGAACTTATGGGTGCAAGACAGGGTTGGCGAGGCAAAAATACTTGAGCAATCACCCCAGCGCGGAGTACGTCAGGCCGTCGGCACCAGTGAGATTGAACAGGACCTGATCGGCGCCGGCCTGCGCGGCGCAGTCCGCGAGTTGAGCAGCGACAGTGAAGGCGTCGTTGCTTTGCGTTTTGAAAACGTCCGGTTCACGCGACTGGCCGATTGGCTGTCGGGGATAGACCCTTCATGGGGCTTCGACATATCTGTGTTTCGCTTAGAAGCGACCGAGACATCCGGCAATGTCGCGGCCACGCTCACTTTGGTGCCGCAAACGGAATAATGCAGCTTTGGCGTTAGGGCGAAGCCAATCTAACGCGATGAATTCAATAGGTTTGATTTTGCTTTAACTCAATGTTTTGAGCAATGCCGCGATACTGGCTTGGCGTCCTGCTAATGCCCCCAGCGGGTCAAAATCGGGATGGGCTTTTAGCACTTCTTTCAACGCATTCTGCGCCGACTTCAGACGTGCAGTGCCATTTGCTTGGTCGCCGTTGCGCAACAACTTCAGGGCAACCTCATGATCTGCTGTGCCTTTCACCGAAAGCGCCGCCGCTCGAGTGGCCCCCTTATTTTTATTGGCCACGTCGCCCGCCAATTGGGATGCCTTTTCAAATTGACCTGAACGCAACATGGTATGTGCGTATTCTACTTGAATGCGGTCATTCAGGGGGCCAGACTGGGACAACATACGTGCGTAAAGCCTGCCCGCTGTCTTATAATTCCCTTTCTCAAGAGCAGTGCGCGCTGTGTTATACCGCGCCTCAAAGCCCCGCTGGACAATATCCGCGGGTTCCGTACAACTCGTCAATAAGACGAGGGATAGGCCAATAAATATGGCCCGTGCTTGGGTTACTGCCTTCATTCGCTGCTCTTTTTGTTATAGTGATTATCTTAGCGGTTACCACGAACGGCCCAATTGGTCCACAAAACAAGGCATATTTGATGCTGGAGCTATACGAATGCGTTTGATTGCGGCTTTTTTCACACTGCTGATGCTGGCGGCCACCGTGCTTGCCGGACTAGAGCTGTCTGCTGGATTGGCCGCGCCAACGCCGCGTGCAGCACCAGCTATAGTCGCACGCGCAGTCGCTGATATTGGGTCGGGTACAAATGAAAACGACACAACACTCGCATGGCCCGCATTGTTTGGTTCACCAGAGCCGCCAATGCCTCCAGCATCGGTTGTTGCCGAGGAAAAACGCCCCCCTGCCCCGCCTAAACCGCCTTTGATCTCACTCGGATATGAGCTCAAAGGCGTGATACGGGCGGGCGATGCCGTCTGGGGGCTGGTGTCACACCCGACCGGAGATCAGATCATAAGGGTTGGTGATGCTCTGACCGATGGCATGGTCATTGCCCGAATTGACGAGAAGGGCCTGTGGGTTGATGTTGGCGAAGACCAGCCAGAACTGCTTGGTTTTCTCGAATGAATCCCGAAGACCACAGTTTTTAAAATTCGATTGTTGGGGATGCAATGGTACCCAAGATCGGTTATGCTCTGGCCAATAACAATAAAAAGTTTTCGAAAAAACAGAAAATGGCAGAGCAGGTTATGACCGCAATCATCAATACCCGGGCGGCACTCGTCGCCTTGGTGCTTGTGACGACACAGGTATTTTTCATGGCGTGCCTTTTGGCGACGCCCGTTCGTGCGCAGGTTCAACTTGATCTGCGCGATGCAGATCTACGCAGTTTTGTTGAGATCGTATCAGAAGCAACAGGACGCAGCTTTGTAATCGATCCCGCCGTGCGCGGCACGGTGACCATTTTGGCCCCCAAACAACTGAGCCCCGCCGATCTTTATGATGTCTTCCTTAATGTTCTAGAGTTGAACCGTTTGACCATTGTTGCGGGAAACGGGGCGGATAGGATCGTGCCAATGAATGTTGCGCGCGAATTGTCTTCCGGCGCATTGTCAGGCGGCCGTGGCGATTTTCAAACCCGGGTGATCGAAGTGCGCAACGTTCCGCTGAATGAAATCATCGAAGTGGTGCGGCCTCTTTTGCCCGCCGAGGCCGTGATCTCGCCGGTGCCGCGTTCCAATTTGTTGATCCTATCGGATCGAGGCAAAAACCATTCACGTATCACAGATTTGATCGAGCGGCTCGACCGGCCAAGCGAAAGGCCCATCGAAATGATCCGTCTGCGCAATGCCAATGCGTCCGAGGTTTTAGATGTGATTCAGTCAATGGAAATTGTCCCTCCCGGTGCTGCTGTTTCCGTCGACCAACGCTCGAACGCTCTTGTGGTGACGGGCCCCGAGGATATGCGCCGTCAGCTGCGCACTCTCGCAGCCCGCCTCGACACTCAGCGCAATAATGTCACATCCCATGCCATGGAACTGAACTATGCCGATGCAACAACCCTTGCCGATGTAGTGTTGCGCGCCATCACCAACCAGACGCAAGATGACACCGGCCAGCGGTCCAACATTCGGATCGTGCCTGAAACGCAGACCAACACCCTGTTAATCACAGCCCCCCAAGAGCGCCTGCGTGATATCGTGGAAATGATCCAATTCCTCGATCGTCGCCCTTCACAGGTATTGGTGGAAGCCGTGATTTTCGAAATGTCCGTCGACGGGTTCGCTGACCTCTCTGTACAGTTTGGTGCCATCTTGAACGATGCCATTGTCGGAGGCGCCCAATTCGCGCTTGAGGGGCGGCCGAGCCTCACCAATCTTGTCTCCTCCGTCGTGAGGGGAGAAGCCATCTCTCCGGGTTCAGGCGGGACGCTGGGCGTGCGTGCAGGAACACGCGACAGGGGTCTTGTCGGCCTGATCAGTGCGATTGCGTCCAACAATTCGACACGGCTGTTAAGCACCCCGTCGATCATGACCCTGAACAATCAAGAAGCCGAGATCGTCGTCGCCCAAAACGTGCCTTTCGTGACGGGCTCTTTCACGTCCGTCGGCGAAGGCTCTCAGCCAGAAAATCCATTCCAGACCATCGAGCGGCAGGATGTGGGCCTGACCTTGAATGTCACACCACAGATTAACGCGGATCAAACCGTCAGGATTGCGATCAAACAAGAGGTGTCCAGTTTGACCAATGCGACATCTTCCGCTGGTGGCGAAATCACTGCACGACGGGCCCTGTCCACCACCGTATTGGTGCGCGATGGCAATGTTATCATGCTTGGCGGTTTGCTCGAAAACGGATCAGGTTCTGTTTCTCAGGCCGTGCCGGGCCTGAGCAAAATTCCAATAATTGGCGGGCTGTTTCGTGGTAAGAATTCAACCAAGAACCAACGGGTACTCCTGATTTTGTTGCGCCCGCGCGTGGTGAACTCTGAAAGTGAAGCACGTCTTCTTACGCGGCAACTGGCGCGTGAAGCTAAAGCGGCAAGCCTTGCTATTACGCCGCTGAATGACCAGACTTACCCGCGTACCAGTCAGGTCGGGTTGCCATTTGACGGAGCCGATTTGAATCAACCATTTGACGCCGGATTTGTGGATGAAATTGCCCAACAACGAAACTTCCCGCCGCTCCCAAGCAGGCTCCGTTTCGGCAGCAACTAAACTGCCGTTCGCCTTTGCGCGCGACCAACAAGTCGTGCTCGATACTGGGTATCTGATCCTTGGTCCGGCGTATACTGCGACAGGTCTGCGTGAAGCGCAGCGTCGGGTAGATGCGCATGACGCCCTCCCCGTCACGCTGGAAGATGAAGCAGGGTTCGAACGGGCATTGGCGCTGGCCTATCAAACAGGCGAAGACGAGACCGAGACCCACGGTGTTCTGTTCGACCTGGAAGATACGAACTCCAACACTCGACAACGCGATCTGCTTGAGGACGTGGTTGAAGCACCGGTGATCCAGCTTGTGAACCAGTTGCTGCGCCGTGCCGTGCAGGCTGGTGCGTCGGACTTGCATATCGAACCCTTTGAGGGCGGTTTGCGGGTCCGCCAACGGGTGGACGGGTTTTTGCAACCCGTTATGGTACGTTCTGATGTGCCGGTTAAACGCGTCATTTCACGTCTCAAAGTTATGGCAGGGCTCGACATCGCGGAAACCCGACTGCCACAGGATGGCCGCATCCCGCTGTCTTTGGCGGGTCGGATGATCGACACGCGGGTATCCTCTTTGCCGGGCAATTACGGTGAACGTGTGGTGTTGCGTATCTTGGATCGTTCAGCCGGCCTTATGCCGCTGGATGCCTTGGGGCTGTCGCCCGCGCAGATCAATCTCTTGGAACGTATGTCAGCTAGACCAAACGGGGTTATCCTTGCGACAGGCCCAACAGGTGCTGGTAAGACAACCACACTATATTCCCTGCTTCAGTTGGCCAATCGCGATGAGCGTAACATCGTGACGGTTGAAGATCCGATTGAATATGACCTGCCAAGGATCAGCCAGTCGCAGATCAACGCTGAGATTGGGATGACATTTGCCGCCGGATTGCGGGCCACCTTGCGGCAAGATCCCGATGTTATCTTAGTTGGTGAAATACGAGATGGTGAAACCGCAAGTGTGGCAACACAGGCCGCGTTGACAGGGCATTTGGTGTTCTCGTCTCTCCACGCAAACGGGTCTGTTAGCGCGGTGGTCCGCTTGCGCGATCTAGGGGTGGATAATTTCCTGATTGCGGCCACATTGCGCGGCGTCATCGCACAACGCTTGCTGCGCCGATTGTGTCCGCGCTGCCGTATCCCGCGCGCGCCAAAGCCCGCAGAAGCGGCGCATTTTGATAAACATAGCTTAAAAGCCCCAGACCAGATATTCGATGCCATAGGTTGCGATGATTGCAACGAAACAGGATATTCAGGACGCATCGGCATTTTCGAAATGATCGAAATTGGCGCCGGGTTGCGCAGCGCGATAGACCGAGGTGCCAGCGAAAGTGAACTGTCTGAACTTGCGCTAGATGAAAGCGAAACCTTGATCGGACAAGGGCTGGCAGAAGTCACCTCCGGACGCACCACATTGGCTGAAATCCTGCGGGTTGTTGGGGATGTCGCATGAATGCCTATAGATATACGGCCTTCACTGACACCGGTAAAAAACGCAGCGGTACCATCATCGCTGAAACCGAAAGCCATGCCTCCAGCCTGCTCCAGAAAAAGGGGCTTTTTGTCTCAGAACTAGCATTGAACGACCGCCGGGCAGGCGTCTTCGGACAGATTGGAAAGACTCGAAAAGCGCGGTTGACCCCGGACTTGCAAACGGTTTTCACGCGACAAATGGCTGTTCTTCTCAGCGCTGAACTGTCTGTTGAAGCCGCCCTTGAAGCCGTCCGGCAGGGGGGGCACGCGACGCTTGATACTGTCGCCGCAAATGCGCGCGCGGTATTGATGGACGGCGCATCCCTTTCCGAAGCACTGGCGCAGGGCAGCAACAATTTCCCCCCCTATTACCTAGCATCTGTACGTGCGGGCGAAACAGCGGGCAATCTATCGGCAGTTTTTGAAGGGTTAGCCGAACATCTTGAAACCCGCGGAACAGATCGCGCTCAGATTGTTAGCGCGCTGATTTACCCTGCTTTCGTCGCGGCTGTGTCGCTTTTGGTATGCGCAATCTTGATGGTCAGCGTGGCCCCCGAAATTGTTGCGATGTTTGAATTATCTGGCAGGCCATTGCCTGCAATCACCCAAAACGTATTGGCGATCAGCAACTGGATACAGGACAACCTGATCTTGTTGGGGGTGCTGTTTTTGCTGCTTTTTGGGCTGATAATTGCGTTCAACATGGTGCCAACGCTACGCACACAGCGCGATACTCTCTTTTTGCGTATCCCCATGGTCGGCCGCTTCATCCGTCTCTCGGCAGCCGTACAATATCTGCGGACTCTGGCGCTGGTCCTCAGCAGTCGTCATGCGGTTTTGTCTGCTGTTGAAAACGCCGCGGAGGTGTTGACTGTAGCGCAATTCAAGGCCCAAGCTGACGCAGTCTCAACAGCGATCCGCCAGGGCGAAACATTGTCCAACGCCCTGGAAAGACTCTCGATCATTCCCCCCATAGCGCGGCAGTTGATCAGCGCGGGCGAGGCCTCCGTGCGGTTGGCGCATATGACAGAGCGCAGCGCGGTTCTGGTAGAAAACGGATTGGGCACCGAACGCAAGCGCATCGCGGCCCTTCTGGAGCCTATGTTGATGCTGTTGGTTGGGGCGTTCGTCTTGGTGATCGTGCTGGCCGTGCTGTTACCGATCTTCGATCTGCAGGCTGTCGTGACCAGCTAATTTTCGGGCAACCAGTTAAGTGAAACTAATCAACCGAGATGTTGGAGCACCACCGCACTTGGGGCCAAAATCCTGTGTTCTCCGGATCGCTCAGACCTAAGTCGGAAGCGGTTTTGCTGCCTGAACCGGACCGTGTTAGGTCAAAGCCCAATTGCTGTCATTCGTGCAATGATCTCCAGATGGGGCTACCGCCAAAAGGTCAGCTGCCCCAACGGATTTTCTTAGTTGCGAGATGGGTAAGTACCCGTCAGCGCAATGCAATAACGGATGACTTCTGTCGGATCTAAAACGCTAAAGGCGGCATTGGATCCAGTCGTTGCGATCATCTGCGACGACATTTGGACTGTGGCCGGTTGGTCCGAATAGATCGTTTCCGTGCCAGTGCCACTGTTCGGTGCCGCCGCCAAAATTTTGTCCCGCGGTCCGGCCCAAGCGCCATCCAGATTGTTGGCGTTGACCGCATGGTTGTGGCTGGCCAGTTGGCTCGTTTCCAGAGAGGTTTGTTCGAGTCCGCTCTTTTGTCCCCAATAGCGTGGCGTCAAACCTGGCCCGCTGCCTTCCCCGATCGGAGTCCGACTGCGCAGGTCGGGTAGACCAAAGGTGGTGCGTCCGTCTCCGCCATAAGTTGTTCCAAGCAATGAAAACAGCGCTTGGTTATCGTTGATCGCCAGGATCTGGCCTTCAGCGCTGGCCCAGCCTCGCGGGCAGAAGCCGACGATACCCATTGCTGCGATCTCGCCATAGTAGGGGTTGGGACCGGCCAGAGCCCGGTCCGGCGTGGCCATGCAAGCCACGGCCAGAGCCAAAGCCGAAAGCGCAAAATTGGTCGTTTTTTTCAAAAATGTCATAGAAGTCTCCAAATTCTCGTAAAGCGGTTCAAGAGCCTCTTCGCGCTTTGGCGGATCAGCTTTTTGTGAAAACAGGTGCACGCGTCAATTTCGGGACGGGTAAACACCGTCGGTCGCAATGCAATGAATCAGTGACAAAAACGGGTCCTGCGTGTTGATAGCGCCGTTTCCACCAGTGTTCCCGATCATCTCCGCAGCCATTATCCGGTTCGGGGCCTCTTTCGAATAGATAGTCTCATTGCCAGTGCCGCCAGTTGGTGCCGCCGCCAAAAGCTTGCTGCTCGGGCCGGGTTTGTCGCCATCCAGATTGTTAGCGTTGACCACGTGACTATGGGAGGGCATGGTGCTTTGGGTCATAAACTTGGCCTCACTGCCGCCTTTCTGGCCTGTTGGGTGCGACGTCAGGCCCGGCCCATGGCCCTGCCCGATGGCGATCCTACTGCGCAGATCTGGCAGGCCAAAGTTGCTGATCCCGTCACCGCCGAACTGGGTACCGAGCAGTGAAAACAGCGACGTGTTGGTCGCGATCGACAGAAGCTGCCCGTCGGCCTCGGCCCAACCACGCGGGCAGAAATTGAATCCCACTATCATGATGTCCCCGAGGTACGGGTCTGAATCGGCCTCTGCCCTGTTGGGAACGCTTGCCATCCCAACCGACAGGGTCAGCGCACAAATGGCGAAAACGGTCGCCTTTTTGAAATATTTCATCGATCTCTCCTATTTCTGTAATCTGGGTCTAATACGTCTCTGCCTGGCGACAGATCGGACCCATTTAATGCAAGACTGGCAGCGTGACCCGATCAGGGCCGGGACGGAAAAGTCCCCTCCAGCGCGATACAATACCGCACCACCAGATAAGGATCCTCGACATTGAACGGCTGGCTTCCACCCGCACTTGCAATCATCTGCGGCGACATCTGGGCTGTCGGGCCCTGGTCAGAATAGATCGTCTCTGATCCTGTGCCACTTGGTGGAGCGGCGGCCAGAAGCTTACCGCTCGGACCGGCTTTGTCGCCATCAAGGTTGTTGGCGTTGACCGCGTGGCTGTGGCTCGGCAACTGGGCGCCGGAAAGGGTAAGCGCCTCGGACCCGAATTTTTGCCCCTGTTGGCGCGACGTTAGACCAAGCCCGTTGCCTTGTCCCATCGCGCGTCGGCCGCGCAGATCAGGCAGACCAAAATTGGTGCGCCCGTCTCCGCCATAGGTTGTACCAATCAGCGAAAACAGCGCCGAGTAGCTTGAAATCGGCAGCAGCTGCCCTTCGGTGCTGGCCCAGCCTCGCGGGCAGAAAACTTCACCAACCGCTACGATATCTCCGAGATACGGGTTGGTCCCTGCGGCCGCCTGTTCGGGGGCGCTGGAAAACGTTGCGGCTAACGCCAAGATTGACAAAGAGGAATACGTCACACTTTTTAAATAATTCATCGGCACCTCTATCTTTTGTATGGTTAAAATGAGCCCTCATCATTCGGCAATATCTGCCCTTATGCAAATAAAATTTTTAGGGTGGAGGGAAAGCAGGTAAGCTCGAGGGTCTTTCGCAAAACTATAACTGACGGTTGGGAGGTCTGGGCTGCAGTAGAGGTAGATCTTCGATATTGAGCGCGGATCGCCAAGCATGACGATGGGTATTAAAGTGAGTGCGTCCCCGAAATGCGTGAGGGGCATTGTCACATTTAGTGAATGATCTCTGATAGTGCTCGGACCCATTCTTTGGGTTAAGCAGGCAGCTGGATTTCAGACACCAGATACCCCAGAGTGAAAGTATCGATTGGTTGTGACGACGCGGTTCCTCAACCCCTTTTGCAACCGGTATTCAATGTCAGGTGTTATCTGGCGTTTGGTCGCAGTTTATTGGTGATAGTCCGTTTTGGTAGGTGCCCACATTTTATTGCCAACCTATATCTACGTGTTTGTCCACCGCCGAACAACATCCTAACCAAATGCCAGATTGTCAGTATTTCGAAAGTATGTAATCTTACCTAGGCAATAACACTTTGAGGAGTTTGACGAAATGGATATTAGAGGCCGGCCCCACCAATTATTCCGGCCCGATCCAGTGTTAGGTTGGTCGATGACACCCAATAGTACGGTTGAAGTTCCATTCCGGGATGGCGTTGTTCAACACATTGGCGAGGATGGTTGGCGAACAGTACCTGCGCAATCTGATCATGGGCCCAGAGTTAATCTTTACGGTTGTTCTTGGACATTTGGGACAAGTTTGGCTGACACAGAAACACTTGCAGCGCAGCTTCAATCAGAATTTCGCTCGGCGCGTTTTCGCAGTCGCGGTTGTGGTGGTTATGGAACAGTTCACAACTACATCCAATTGCGCAAAGACATTGCCGCAGAAGATTTGGACATAGCGGTATTTTTGGTAATCAGTGACCATCGTTTTAGGAATACGCCTCACCCAAACCGTTGGAAACAGCTGAAGCAATCACGATGGAAAGATCATGGTATAACACGCGTACCAATCACGCGGCAGGAACGAGACGGCAGGATGGCAATATCTTATATTGAGCCATTTCAGCCCGCTGTTGATGTGGCAGGCCTCGACAAATTTTTGCCCTCTGATTACATGCTTGACCAGGCAACCTTTGCAACCCTTCAAGCTGCAAATTCTTTAGCTGAAAAAAGTAATGTGCAGACTATGATTGCTGTGCTGGATAGTGTGGATATGACTTTTAATACCAATCTGCTGGCCCGGTTCGGAAACGCTATCGATATTTCCGTTCCATTTGATGAAGATCACTTTTTTTTGCCCCATGATTCACACCCCAACGCACAGTCAAATGAGCTGTTTTTCGAGCGAATTAGACCACAGATTGCTTCGATGCTGAGAACGGCACCGAATGGCTGTATAAATCAATGAACGTTCTAGGAATTTCTGCTCTCTACCACGATTCAGCAGCTGCACTTGTTGGCCGCACTGGAATAATCGCCGCAGCGCAGGAAGAAAGATTCAGCCGTGTAAAAGGCGATTGGCGGTTCCCTACTGACGCTGCCGGTTTTTGCCTCAAACAGCTCGGTGCCAACGAGAACCTTGATTTTCTGGCGTTCTACGAAAACCCAAGTACAAAAATATCTAGGATCCTTGAAGAGGCCGCGGCTACTGCTCCAATTGGGATTGATATTTGGCCTGCGTCCGTTCGAAGCCTCGCGTTGCTCGGATATTCATTGCCTGAGCGGTTACTTGAACTCTGTGAGAGCCCTGATCGCATTCGATTTGTTTCGCACCATAGATCACACGCGGCTTCAGCGTTTTATCCTTCGCCATTCAACGATGCAGCGGTTTTAGTTGCCGACGGTGTCGGTGAGAAATCCACCGTCAGCATTTGGTCTGGGCAAGGCAACCGTCTTACACCAATCTACGAAATGCGCTTCCCGCATTCCTTGGGACTGCTTTACAGTGCGTTCACCCAATATTGCGGTTTCAAGGTGAATTCCGGAGAATACAAACTTATGGGTCTCGCCCCGTTTGGCTCTCCTATTTACGAGAAAAAGATTCTAGATAACCTCATTGATTTACGTCCCGATGGGTCCTTTAGATTGAATATGCAGTATTTTGGTTTCCGACATTCCGAAAGTACAATTACAACCGAATTCGAGGTGCTTTTTGGAGCGCCGTCAAGAAAACCTGATCAAGAACCTGACAGACATGCCATGGACATAGCGGCATCCGCGCAGGCCGTTATTGAACGATGCATGCTGCGGCTCGCGCAAACAGCAATAAATCTGACGGGATCAGGAAACCTCTGTCTTGCAGGTGGCTTGGCGCTCAACTGCACATCGAACACACGTTTGGTACGGGAACTTTCAAATCTTGATAGTCTTTGGGTACAACCCGCTTCTGGCGATTCAGGCGGGGCGCTTGGTGCGGCGCTTCAGACCAGAGCAAGCGAAGCTGGGGAGGGGTTTGTCCGGAAAACCCAGAGCACTAAAGACGCCATGAAAGAGTCTTTGTTGGGACCATCATTTAGTGAGGCCGAGATTGAAGCTTCTTTGAAAAAGAGTGCTCTTGAATTTCACCGACCAGTTTCAAGTGAGCTATATTGCGACGTTGTCGCTGATGCGCTCGCCAGTGAACAGGTTGTCGGACATTTTGATGGGCATGAGGAATTCGGGCCCCGTGCATTGGGCAATCGATCCATCCTGGCCGATCCAAGGCAGGACGATGCCTTGAGTTGTGTTAACCTGAAGATAAAATTTCGGGAAAGTTGGCGACCATTTGCACCGATTGTTTTGGAGGAAGAGGTGTCGAAATATTACGAAAGCCCAACACACAGCCCCTACATGCTGCTTCTTAGCAATATTAAACCTGCATTTAAAGGTAAGGATGCAACATTGGAGAAGGCCCGAGAGCAGGGCTTTGAAACCGCGACAGAACTTCAATCAGCAATAAAATCCAAATTCCCAGCCGTTACCCATGTGAATGGCAGCTCACGTCTTCAGACAATTGGCGCAAGTGCCTCGTCTCGGGCGCGGAAAATATTAGAGGTTTTCTTTCTTAAAACTGGCTGTCCAATACTTCTTAATACGTCGTTTAACGTCAGGGGAGAACCCATTGTTGGTAAACCCAAGGACGCTATCGCCTGTTTCTTGAATACCGATATGGATATGCTGGCGATTGGCCCGTTTATCGTTCGCAAATCTGAACAATCCAAGTTCGCACGCAGCCTTGTAGGAAAGCAGTTATTTAATGCCGATTGATGAACTCGAATTGGCGGAACTTTACGTTCATTTGTTTTCTGGAAAACAGGGAAGCAAAGCCAATACACGCGATGAGCAAACATTTTTTCAAGCTCCGGCGGATGAGCTAAAGGTTGTTGTGACCAGCTTTCGCTCACTTTTCCCAAAGGACGAAGATATCTTCTCCAACATAGCAAAATCGTTTCAGAGCCAAAACGATACAGAGCTGTTCCTAGCCGCAAAAAAGCTGTCAGTATTCTTGAATGATAACCACAAAGAAATTTCTGCTTCTATCGAACCTGAATACCGTGTCCTAGATTATGTTTACCCGATTGTATGAGACATGGATTATTGAAAATCTGTCTGCATAATCATCTCAACTTGCCGAAGTTGTTCGGCTGAGAAGATGCTCAAATCTTCTTTAAGGTGTCTTCCAATTGTTTTTATAGGGTAAATATAACTCGCAAGTTCGTCGACGTCTCCACGGCGGTTTACAAATAGTAAGAGCTTTTCCAATTCTCGTTTAGGGTTTTTACACAGCTCATCATATTTGATTAGAAGAAAATTACCCTTCATTTGTTGTTGGAGTTTCAGCACGCGGTTATTGGCGGCAATCCAATAATTCAGACTATATGTAGGGGTAACCTGATCGTCGCACGGGGTGTTTAAAATGAACTGACCCCAGTTTTTCGGCTGATTTTGGTTTTTGCTGAAAGCCATATCCAAGCCGCTACGCAGTACGTGAATATATTTGAAATCAGGTACGTTTTTGAGCAAAAATGGCAAAAATATATGTGTGTTGGGTTCTTTCCAACCCCACTTGGGTACAGCTGCATTTCTAGGGTTTGTCAGCGCACCATTCTCATATTCAATCCCCAGATTAATGAATGAATCCCACGCCGCTAATAATTCTCTTTCGCTGGGGAAATCTGCGAACCAATCTTGACGCCTGAAGCATTGGGTAAAGTTTAAATTGTCGCTTGATTTATTGAGATTAGATCCAAGAGGCACGCCCAAACGTATCAGCGTTTCCGCAACAACGCGTGTACCGCTACCACCTACGCCGCCAATCGCTACAGGGAAATTAGTCATACTCGGATTGTT
This sequence comes from Marinosulfonomonas sp., assembly GCA_033851955.1. Lineage (GTDB taxonomy): Bacteria > Pseudomonadota > Alphaproteobacteria > Rhodobacterales > Rhodobacteraceae > Profundibacter. The sequence goes on along the minus strand of JAWSVK010000009.1, from coordinate 138,649 downwards.
AAAATGATTGGATGAGCAAAACAACTTAAAACTTCTCGCATCAGTTCCTTATAGGAATTTGACTGGCCGTTCTGATTTGAATTCTTATCGGTGTTGGCAGATGTTTCAATTGCCGCTCGCCTGCCATTGCCGTTGCGGGCAGATAACTATTTTGTTTAATATGATTTACGCTTAGAAATTTACGTTCGAAGATCAGTTGCGACGGAATCTTGAAACATGACGTGCGACACATGAGGAAAAAAATGGCATCTAGTTCCCCTGAGAAAACAGAACAATCTCAATGCGTCATTGTGCTTGGAATGCACCGCAGTGGCACCAGCACTCTCTCGGGAACATTGCTTGAGGCTGGGTTGTATCTGGGCTCGGTGCTCGACAGTAAATTCGCACGAAACCCCAAGGGCCTACAGGAGGCACCGTCCATTCTGCATATGCATGAAAATCTTCTTGGGGCGAATGGTGGCAGTTGGCATGAACCCCCAGATCAAATTAAGTGGCTTCCCCTGCACAAGGCAGTGAGGAACTTGTTCATAGAATCAAGGGCAGGCCATAAAATATGGGGGTTCAAAGACCCTCGAACCTTGTTGGTGCTTGAGGGCTGGCTCCAGGTGTTGCCCGACGCCCAATGCGTAGGTATCTTTCGCCACCCCGCCGAAGTTGCCCTATCGATTCAGTCTCGTAACAACTTTGACCTTGGCAAATGCTTTGATATCTGGACCAGCTACAATCAAAAACTGCTCGACTTTCAGCGGGCGCGGGAATTCCCCATCCTTGAGTTCACATCTGAACATTCCCGGATGGCCGAGACGCTCTCGGTTGCCGTGCAACGGCTGGGTCTGAATGCGGCCACTGAACAGACGTTCTTTGACAATACGCTAAAGAACCATAACGCCCCAGATGTCCAAATACCCGCCGCCGCAAAACAGGTATATGACGCACTTCGTGAGTGTGCGCTTTGAAAAATTTTGATGCACTTACAACAAGGCTGTTTCCTAAAAATCAGGGGGCAGACGCTTATGATCTTACAGGTATCGCGGCCCGGTGCGACTGGGTTGTCTTCACCGACAGAAATGCGCCCAACACCCATTTGCATAAAACCGTTCCCACACCCCATCCCAAACACATCTTCCTATCAATGCGTGAACCTTTTTCGGCGATCCGATATTTTGCGGAACATGTTTTGCCGACACTTTCGCGTCCGTTTGTCCTGATCTCTGGTTCAGAAGACATCACCATTCCAAATCAGTTAGATCAACGTTGGCGCAAATTTGACACTGTTGAGCAGGATCTTATCCTCTACATGCTAAACCATCCACTTCTTGTCCGTTGGTTCGCCGAAAACTTGGATAATGATCGCCATCCGCGCTTCTCGCCGCTGCCACTCGGGATGGTATTTCCTCAGGGCTATCCGAAGGAAGGGGTCGCAGTCGCTACGGCCCCACCATTGGCGCAACGGCCTTTACGCGTTCTCTGCGGGCATCGCGTTCGTATGGGTCCACAATGGAATTTGCGTAGAACCGTCAGCAGGCTTGCGCAAACCAGTTGGTCCGAGTGGTGCACACATTTGGACAAGGACGTTTCTGAACAGGATTACATGGGCCTAGTCGAATCCCATGCTTTTGTCATCTGCGCTGAAGGTGGCGGGCTTGATCCGTCACCAAAAGCATGGGAGGTGATGTTGCACGGCGCGATTCCGATCATGCGCCGGACACCGACAACTGCGGCCTATGCATCCCTGCCAGTCGCATTTGTCTCTGATTGGGGGCCAAAGGCGTTGACCCATAAAAAGCTACAAGACTGGCACGCCAACCTTTGTCCTGTACAGGATACACCCGCGCTGCGAAAAGAACTTGTCGACAAACTTGGCATTGATTTCTGGTGGGACAAGATTAGCGCCGCTGTCGACTCCGCAAACGCCCAAGACCTTCAATATCCGCTTTAAATATCGTCTGAATGAAGTGTCATCGCCGAACTGAAACTATCCCCTCGATTGTACCTGATGATAAGCGATGCATTTCAAAATTTGCTTTGGGGTTTTTGCACGGTATAGTCACAAACAACGCCAAAACACTCTGACAACCCATCATTTCATATCCCTACAAAAGAACCAGCCTGTATGTATATCGAACCCACCAAGCTGTCTGGCGTCCTGATCCTGACGCCTCGTCGTTTTACAGATGGCCGCGGATATTTTTGCGAAGTCTACAACCACGCCAACTTTCGCGACCACGGCATTGATATGGTTTTTGTGCAGGACAATCATTCATTCTCAAGCCTAAAGGGAACTATTCGTGGGTTGCATTATCAGGCCCCGCCTCATGCACAAGATAAATTGGTTCGGGTGGGCGTTGGTCGCATCGTGGACGTCGCCGTAGACATCCGCCAAGGCTCGCCGACCTACGGGCAATGGGTCGCGGTGGAGTTGTCGGCGAAAAATGGCAAACAACTGCTTGTGCCGAAAGGGTTTTTACATGGGTTCGCCACGTTGGAACCAGACACAGAAGTGCTCTACAAATGCTCTGATATCTACAACAAATCCTGCGAGGCGACCATTCGCTTTGATGATCCCGACATCGGTATCGACTGGAGCATCTCACCTACAGATGTTATTTTGTCGGACAAAGATGGAGCCGCTGCACCATTCGCAGATTTTGACAGCCCCTTCACCTACACTGCGTAAACGCGTGGGCGAGCCCCCTGTAAGCAGCCGTGAAAGGGGTCTATTATTTGCGTCAATTACGAACTAGTATCCGACCTCTTACATTTCCTAGTAACTGGTCTTTTCTACTGAAATTTTTTGGGAAAAAACGCTGCGATCTATGATGAGAATATCAAAATCTCCACATCCTTTTGTGAATTTATTGCGCTCTACTTTTTGTAGTGGAGATATTTCATGAAACTTTTGGTCACTGGCGGCGCCGGTTTCATCGGGTCGGCCGTCATTCGAAAGGCCATTGCAGCTGGCCACCGCGTGGTGAATGTGGACAAGCTGACCTATGCTGGGTGTCTGGAAAATTTGGCCTCTGTTGCGGATGCGCCGGAATATGTGTTTGAGCACAGCGACATCTGTGATCGCGGCGCGCTTGACCGGGTGTTTGACGCCCATCGCCCGGACGCGGTGATGCATCTGGCGGCTGAATCCCATGTGGATCGCTCGATTGACGGGCCCGATGCCTTTATCAAAACCAATATAGACGGCACTTATACTCTGCTTCAGGCCGCGCGCGCCTATTGGAAAGGCATGGATCAGCCCGATAGCTTTCGGTTTCATCATATCTCAACTGACGAGGTTTATGGTTCTCTAGGGGCAACGGGGCAGTTTACCGAGGCCACAGCTTATGCCCCCAACAGCCCCTACGCGGCCTCTAAGGCTGCCTCGGACCATCTGGTGCGCGCCTGGGGCGAAACTTATGGGTTGCCGATCATCGTGACCAATTGTTCGAACAATTATGGCCCCTATCAATTTCCAGAAAAATTGATCCCGGTTGTGATCCTCAATGCGTTGGCGGGCAAAGCGATCCCGATTTATGGCGATGGCTCAAACCTACGCGATTGGCTTTATGTAGAAGATCACGCCGACGCCCTGTTAACCGCCGTGCAAAAGGGCAAACTGGGGCGGACCTATAACATTGGCGGTGAGAACGAAGTGTCAAACATCGATCTGGTGCGCAAAATTTGCGCCATTTTGGATCAAAAACGCTCTGCGAAAGCCCCCTATGCCAACCTGATCACATATGTGACTGATCGGCCCGGCCACGACCAACGCTATGCCATTGATCCCGCCCGCATCCACGCCGAACTTGGCTGGCGGCCTTCTGTGACAGTGGACCAGGGGCTTGAACTAACGGTGCAATGGTACCTCGACAACAAAGACTGGTGGCAAGGCTTGCAAAGCCGCCAAGGCGTTGGGCAGCGTTTGGGTTCTGAAACATGACACAAACAACTATGGCAGATACGGCGTCGGATCTGCATATTCTTGTTTTCGGCGAAACTGGCCAAGTCGCGCTAGAACTTCAGCGTCTTGCCGCAGCTCAAGCCATAACGCTAACCACCCTGCCCCGTGCCAAAGCCGATCTTGCAGAGCCGCAGGCATGTGCTGACCTTGTTGCCACAACGAATGCCGACATTATCATCAATGCAGCCGCCTATACGGCTGTTGATCGCGCAGAAGAAGACGAGGCGCTGGCGACCCTTGTTAATGCCACAACACCCGGTGCCATGGCGCGTGCAGCAGCAGCCCGCGCCATACCATTTCTGCATATCTCAACCGACTACGTTTTCGATGGCTCCGGCACCAACCCCTGGACCGAGGATGCCTCTACTGCCCCGCTGAGCGCCTACGGGCGCAGCAAACTGGCCGGCGAAGCACAAATCACGGCCGCAGGCGGGCCTCACGCTATCATCCGCACGTCTTGGGTGTTTTCTGCGCATGGGACCAACTTCGTCAAAACAATGCTGCGTCTGGCCCAAACCCGCGAGGCGCTTTCAGTTGTCGATGACCAACATGGCGGCCCCACATCAGCCCGCGCCATCGCCCAAGCCCTTATCACCATCGCAACAGCGTTTCACCACGGCCAAGGGAAATCTGGCATCTTTCATTTTGCAGGCTCGCCTGCCGTCAGTTGGGCCGAGTTCGCCACCCGAATTTTTGCCCTCGCAAATAGCTCGCCAAAACCAACCCTTACACCAATTCCAAGCCGCCAATATCCCACACCCGCGGCACGGCCCATGAATTCTTGCTTAAACTGCCACAAAATCAACGCCGTTTATGGCATACTGCAACCTGATTGGGTGACTGAATTAACCCATGTTTTAGCAGAACTGGACCAAAACCATGACCACGACACAACGTAAAGGCATTATTCTGGCAGGGGGATCCGGGACGCGACTATATCCCGTTACTCAAGCTGTTTCAAAGCAGGCGCTGCCCCTTTATGATAAACCGCTGATCTATTATTCGTTGTCGGCGCTTATGCTGTCCCATATCCGCGAAGTTGCTATCATTTCCACCCCCCGCGACCTGCCTACGTTCAAGGCTTTGCTGGGCGACGGGTCAGCTTGGGGCATGGCCTTTGACTATATCGAACAGCCCTCTCCTGACGGGTTGGCACAGGCCTATATTCTGGTCGAGGATTTTCTGAACGGTGGACCATCGGCAATGGTCCTTGGGGATAACGTGTTTTTTGGTGACGGTTTGTCGGACAAATTTAAATCAGCAGATGCTCATACCACTGGTGGGACGGTCTTTGGCTATCGTGTTTCTGACCCCGAGCGCTACGGTGTTGTCGAATTTGATACCCAAGACAATGCACTGTCCATCGTGGAAAAACCCGAAAACCCAAAGTCTTCCTACGCTGTAACGGGAATCTATTTTCTCGATGGCAAGGCTTCTGAATTAGCAAGACAAGTTCAACCCTCATCACGCGGCGAACTGGAAATCACCGACCTTTTGAACCTCTATCGTGAACACAGTACTTTACGTGTCGAAAAACTGGGCCGTGGTTTCGCATGGCTAGACACTGGCACCCACGACGGCCTGCTCGATGCAGCCGAATTCATCCGCACCATTGAGAAGCGGCAGAACCTAATGGTGGGCTGCCCCGAGGAGATCGCGTATCTGAATGGCTGGATCAGCAAGGCAGAGCTGCAAAACCTTGCAACACCCTATCTAAAGACTGAATACGGCCAATACCTAAACCGCCTCTGCGAGGAATGAAGCCTCAATTTCGCAGCGCCCACGTTCCAACAAATCGTGCTGCATTGCATAAAGGCGGCGATATCGGCAAGTAGCGCCTCTTATGGATAGTCGGCGTCTTCGATCAGTTACAATCGTCATCGCTTCGCATGGGCCTCCGCATTTACCTTCGTTTATCTTTGTGTATGATCCGATGATGTCTGATCTATCCGTCCATTTCCCCCTTAAACGTTCCCGCACCCATGAAGTGTGCGGCCCAACTGCGTTGTCATTTTCTTTTGCGTTGGCAGGGGAAACTGGAGGCAATGTGATGAGGATTTCTGAAGACTGGCAGGCATCTCAAATTAACCCTGTAGGGCTTAGCGCCTATTTGGATCCGCAATACCTGCTCACCTCCAAGGTTAAGAATCAGGATGAAGGGTTGGCCGTTATGGAGGAAAGCCTACGATCTGGGGCGGTTTCGTTGGCCGTAATTGAGCTGACCAAACCCCTGAGCTTTACCGCTGGGCGTCGTCTGCAACTGGCTGCAGAAACGGGTTGCTCGACGGGTTTATGCATCATTCCCGAAGGTATGGGCAACAATGCCGCCGAGAGCCGTTGGCGTTGTTCCCCTCTTTTTGACCCACAAGACTCGACTCTTCAACGTTGGGAGATTATTAAGAACAAATCAGGAACATTGAGAGCTTGGGATGTAAGGTGGGATGCAGAAACGCGTCGTGTCATTGTGGTTTGAAAGACTGCCCAGTGAAAGGGTTCTACGTGCACGTCCCGTCGATGCTCCTTTTGCCCTTACCCATCACCAGAAAAATGCCGATCGTATTTATTGCCTAAATCCAGAAGCCGAAAGGGCGGGGTTACATCGTGGCATGGGGTTTTCTGATGCGCGGGCTTTTTGCCGCGATCTGCAAAGCCGCCCAGCGGATATAAACGCGGATGCGCAATTTTTACATATGCTGGCGAGGTGGTCTAAGCGTTATTGTCCTTGGGTTGGCCTTGAAGGGCGCGATGGGCTTGTGCTCACTATCGCGGGATCAGCCCATCTGTTCGGCGGCGAAGAGGCGCTGCTGGATGATATGCGGCTGCGCCTTGCACGCTCTGGTATCGGGGCGCGTATTGGGCTGGGGGATACACGCGGTGCGGCGTGGGCGATGGCGCATTACGGCCCTGGTGGCATTTGCACACAGACAGACCTTACCGCCTTGCCTATTGCCGCATTGCGTCTTGATGAAAAGACGCTCACAGGTCTGCAACGCCTCGGCATCCGCACGATTGCTGATATCATCGCGCTGCCCCGCGCCACCATTACCCGTCGCTTTGGGCGCGATGTTCTGCTGCGCCTTGATCAAGCCTTGGGGGATCAATCCGAGGACATCTCCCCGCTCTCTGAAGACCCTCATTATGGGGTGAGGATGACCCTGCCCGAGCCAATTGGCCTCACAGGTGATGTGATGGCGGGCACTGAGCGCTTGCTAACCAGCCTTTGTGCCAAGCTAAAGATCAACGAAAAAGGCGCGCGAATTTTGTTGCTTGTCTTGCGCCGTGTGGACCAAGGAAACCAACAAGTTGAGCTGCGCCTCGCCCAACCGTTGCGTGATGCTGCACGTATCTTACCTTTGTTTGAACGCGGGGTGGATAATGTGGATGCAGGCTTTGGCATTGATCAGATGCGGCTTGTTGCGACGCAAGTAGAAAACCTACCAACCCAGCAAATGAACCACATTAGCGGGCAGAAAGAAGGCAAGCTGGACGATCTAATCACCCGCATCGGAGTGCGTATCGGATTGGAAAACGTGCAGCGCTTCCTGCCCGCTGACAGCCATATCCCTGAGCGTAGCTTTATCGTCTCTCCCGCCGCATACTCTCGCCCTGAGGGCGCTTGGATCACCATGCAACCTCGCCCGTTGCGCTTGTTTCCTCCCGAGGCGATTACCGCACACGGCCCGCACCCTCCTGCACGTTTTCACTGGCGACGAATGCCCCTAACCACAGGCCGTGCTACAGGGCCAGAGCGCATCGCTCCTGAATGGTGGATCGTGGATGATAACTGGCGTTCAGGTGTTCGCGATTACTGGAAAGTCGACACCAAGGAAGGCCAACGCCTTTGGCTTTTCTATACGCCCCAATCCCCAAATTGGTATGTGCAGGGGGAGTTTGCATGATTGAAGTCAACCATGAACACCGCCCCGTAGAAGCATTTGAGCGCGATCGATTTTGGGTGGAACCTGGCGAGCATGGTTATGCCGAGTTATGCACAACCACCAACTTCACTTTTCTCACGGGCGCCTCTCACCCAGAAGAGCTGATATTGCGGGCCGCCGAGCTGGGACTGGCGGCTATTGCCATCACTGACCGCAATTCTCTGGCCGGGGTGGTGCGGGCCTATTCCGCGCTCAAAGAGCTTAAGCGCGAAGCAACAGAGGCCATTGGCATTCGTTCCAGCCAAACGATGGATTCCAGTAGCCGTCAACAATTTGGACACTCAGTAGAACTGGCACGTCCTGACGGTGCGCGTCTTCCAAAGTTGATTGTCGGATGCCGCCTTGTTTTGCGTAATAGCCCAGTTGATTGGATTGCTCTCCCACAAGATCGCCCTGCCTATGCCCGTCTGTCCCGTCTTTTAACTCTCGGTAAGAGGCGCGCCCAAAAGGGAGAATGCCACCTTGATTTGGCCGATGTTTTAGAAGGCTGTGCGGGGATCATTTTGGTTGCGCTACCTCAAGGGGATATTCATGCAAAGCACGTGCAAAAACATATTCAAGCCGCGATACGCCGCTTTCCCGGCCATGTTTTTCTTGGAGCAGCCCCTAAATATAACGGGCAAGATCAGGCCTATCTAAATGCCTGTGCCAATCTGGCGCGGCGCACCTCCGCTCCAATGGTCGCTGTTGGAGATGCGCTTATGCACCATGCCAGCCGACGCCAGCTTGCGGATGTACTCACGTGTATACGCGAACACATCACCATTGATGAAATTGGCACCCGCGCGTTGCCCAACGCCGAGCGCCGCCTTAAAGGAGCTGCGGACATGGCACGTATGTTTCGCAACCATCCAGCCGCGATACGGCGCACATTTGAGATCACCGCGCGTTGTGGATTTTGCCTGAGCGAGCTTTCTTATGAATACCCCGATGAAATTGGTGATACAGAAACACCCCAAATGCGCCTGACCCGCTTGGCTTATGAAGGGCTAGAACGACGCTACCCCAATGGCCCGACAGACAAGGCTCTTGCCCAAGTGGAAAAGGAATTGGTGCTTGTCGAAAAGCTCAAATTCCCTGCCTATTTCCTCACTGTGCATGACATCGTACAATTTGCTCGCAGCCAAGGCATTCTCTGCCAGGGACGTGGTTCTGCCGCCAATTCTATCTTGTGCTATTTGCTTGGAATTACCGATGTCAGCCCCGAGGTGATCACCATGGTTGTCGAACGATTTGTGTCTGAACATCGCGGTGAGCCGCCCGATATTGACGTGGATTTTGAACATGAGCGCCGCGAAGAAGTTATCCAACATATCTATGAGAAATACGGCCGTCACCGCGCGGGGCTTTGCGCCACAGTGATCCATTTCCGCTCGCGGGCCGCGATCAAAGAAGTCGGCAAGGTTATGGGGCTGTCCCAAGACGTGACTGCCAATCTTTCGGGGCAGATTTGGGGCATGTCCAATGGCGGCGCTGATCCGGAACGCATCCGCGAACTTGGCCTTGACCCCAATGACAAACGGCTCGCCCAGACCATCCGGCTGATCGGCGAAATCATCGGGTTTCCACGTCATTTGTCGCAGCATGTCGGCGGATTTATCATCACCAAAGGACGGCTGGATGAGTTGTGCCCGATTGAAAACGCCGCGATGGAAGACCGCACCACTATCGAATGGGACAAAGACGATATTGACGCATTGAATATCCTCAAAGTCGATATTCTAAGCCTTGGGATGCTCACTTGTATCCGCAAATGTTTTGATCTGATCGAGACACATAATGGCGGCGAACGTCTGAGCATCGATCGAGTCCCGCAGGCTGATAGCCCCACCTATGACATGCTCTGCATTGCCGATGCCGTTGGGGTGTTTCAGGTCGAAAGCCGCGCACAAATGAACTTTTTGCCGCGCATGAGACCCCGCGAATTTTACGACCTTGTGATCGAGGTCGCCATCGTGCGCCCGGGTCCCATTCAAGGCGGCATGGTGCATCCCTACATCAACCGCCGCCAAGGCAAAGAGAGCGTCTCGTTTCCGTCGGAAGCTTTGGAAAAGGTGTTGGGCAAAACCCTCGGCGTGCCGCTGTTTCAGGAACAAGCGATGCAAATCGCCATTGTCGCGGCGGGGTTCACCCCAGAAGAGGCCGACAAGCTGCGCCGCTCAATGGCAACGTTCCGGCGCATGGGCACCATCGGGCTGCTGCGCGACAAATTCATCGCCGGCATGTTGGAACGGGGGTACGAGCCGACCTTTGCCGAACGTTGTTTTTCCCAGATCGAAGGCTTTGGTGAATATGGCTTCCCGGAAAGCCATGCCGCCGCCTTTGCCATGCTCACCTATGTTTCCTCATGGCTCAAATGCCATCACCCTGCGGTCTTTGCCTGTGGGTTGCTCAATTCCCAGCCAATGGGGTTTTACGCCCCCGCCCAAATTGTGCGTGATGCACGGGAACACCAAGTCGAGGTGCGCCCGATCTGTGTGAATAACAGCGCGTGGGATAACACCCTTGAGCGCCGCCCCGATGACAGCCTCGCACTGCGCCTCGGCTTTCGCCAGATTAAGGGGTTTCGTGAGGAAGATGCGGGCTGGATTGTAGCAACGCGGGGCAATGGATATCCTGATCCCGAGAGCCTCTGGCAGCGGGCGGGGATTGGGCCAAGCGTGCTGGAACGACTTGCCGATGCGGATGCATTTTCTGATATGGGTCTGGGGCGACGTAATGCGCTTTGGCACGTAAAGGCGATCCGGGGGCAACAGCCCCTTCCTCTGTTTAACGATTCCATCGAAGGGGAAGGCATTCATGAGCCTAGCGTTGATCTCCCCGCCATGCATTTGGGTGAGGAAGTGGTGGAAGATTACGTGGCTATGCGCCTCTCCTTGCGCGCACATCCGATGGAATTGCTGCGCCCCGACATGCCAAATCTCACCCCACATGCGGCACTCACCAACGCCCCGCTAGGGCGCACCGTGGTTTGCGGTCTTGTGATCACTCGCCAACGCCCCGGCACAGCCTCCGGGGTGGTTTTCCTCACGCTTGAAGATGAAACAGGCGTATCCAATGTGGTGGTTTGGCGCAAAGTATATGAGCAATTTCGCCGTGTTGTGATGGGCGGGCGGCTCTTGCGTGTTACTGGTTATCTACAACGCGAAGGGATCGTCGTACATCTGATCGCGCAGCATATCGAAGATATGTCGCATCGCCTAAGCGATCTTGGGCACCCAATGGACGACGCTATAGGGATCACCCAACCTCAAGCCGACGACGCCCCGCGCCCACCTCGCCATCCCCCACGCGCAAGACATCCTCGCGAACAAGCCAAACGACTATTTCCTAGCCGCGATTTTCATTAATGACGATCCACTAGGCGCGCTTTCATTGCCAACAAACGACGGCGCTTTCTGCACTGATAGCCGTTTAAGGGAGGTCAAGGAGCAGCACCAACTGTGACAAATCCACATACAGGAATTAAGGGTTCATTTCTCGAGCATGGATGCCCAAGAGCATAAGGGCTGGCCATAAAAGATAGGCTTCAATTTCAATGTTTTCTCCAAAAGAGAGCAAGCTGAGCGTCATCATAATTCCTAATGGTAGATACCCTCGCGGCCCAAAAACCGAGTCTTTGATCGCCAATGCGGTTTGCCAAACAAATGGGACAAGCAGCGCGAGAAAGCCAATCATGCCTTTGACAAATAGCAGGCCGAACCATGTGTGGTGGCTCCCGATCGGCATGTATTCAACGATGTGCCCACCGGGTTGAACCCTGCCGTGACCAAACCAATAAGACTCAGTTTGCCAGCGCTCTATCGCCATACGTTGTAAAGTCGATCGTATACGTGTACTTTCAGCTCGTGCATTTTTGAAGGCGGATATTGCTGTGAGAACGGACGCAAGAAATGTTCGCCCGAAAATTGTCAATGAAGCTGTGAACGCCGCCAACGCATACCACGTCCACCCCCGCAACAAGAGCGGTATCAAACGTGGGCAGCTTGTGCAGATGACAAGGCCAATCATGCCCATCCGCGACTTGGATGCCAGCACCATCAATATCCCGGCAGCAACCCCGAAGCTGCGCCAATTTAACTCTTTTTCTTCTAGAGCAAAGAGAACCATAACAACGCCCAAGAGGGCGGCGAAAGGTGACCAAGGCGCATAAAATTGCCACCGCGGCAACCAATTCGAAGGATCCCATGAGAATAAGAACACAGAAAAGTACTCAGGTCCTGGCCCGCCAACGGCCTTGATCGGTGACGTATATACAAGATCGGGAAGGCCAATATAGGGCGCGGCCAATAAAACTGGAGCGAGAAAGAGCGTCCACAGACCTATGACGCATTGGCCCCGTACCAAGACGGACCGCCGGATCGGCAAGACCGCCCCAATCAGGGGAAAAATTGCCAATAAGGCCCAACCTTTGGCCCATCCGATGGTGGATTTTATCGTTGCCTTCAGGCCCAAATCCCAATCTGAATGACCAATCCAGAGGACAGCGAGAAGGATAAGCATCCCCAGTATCCAACCCCAGATAATAGCTGGGACAGACCCTGTTGCACGTAGACCTTCCTGCATAACTGGCCCCAGATACAGCGCCAAAACGGCAAATCCCCCGAGCAGCCACGCGAGTACCGGACCAACGACATAAAGGGCTCCCAAAGCATATAGTGGCCAGGTCCATGTGAGCGTTTGATAGACCAGTTTCTCGACTGGGTTTAGGCACCTCATGACACAGGCCTTGATTTTGTCATCAGGCGCGACAGCAACGCAGATCGGATCCAACCTAAAAAGAGCCCCAAGAGCATCATCATCGTCGCAGCAACCCCAGTCAAATAAACAAGCATACGATTTGGAGAGCTTGGACGGTCTGGCCGGGAGGGGTTTTCCAAAACCTGCACCAGCGGATATGAAGCATAAACATCAGATTTACTGGATTGGGAACGCGCTATAGCCGATGAAAACACCGCCTCAGCCACAGAGAAATCGCGTTCAAGATCTTGCAATCGCGCAGCAGTTTCCGCCAATTGATCAATCTTTGTTTCGCCTTCAGAGAGTTGCGCCTCAAGGGCCGCGCTCTCTTCTTGGGCGGCCGTAAGCTCAACCTGTTTACGGACTAGATCAGACAGCAGGTCAGCCCGCGCGCCTTCTGGTGCAATGTCGAGTTCCAAGATTTCGGCCGCATCCAATCCAATCGCGCCTTGGGCCAATTGTGTCGCTGTGATTTTGGCCTGTTTTCGCGCTTCAAGCGCATCCTGAACCTTCGGATGCCGTCGCCCGAACTTGGAATTCGCCTCGGCCAAATTCACGTCACGGCGGGCAACTTCATCCAACAGGGTAAGGTAGCCGGCGTCTGCAAACAACTTCAACGTCAAGGCAGCACGAGTTGCATCTACGCCAAGCTGCACCTCAAGAGCGCCTATGCTGGCACGGCGCATGTTAAGCTTAGCACGTTGCGCCAGAATGACGGTTTCCAGTTTCAGATGCCGGTTAAGGAGCGCGTCATATTGCCTAACCGACAAAAGACCAGAGCCTGCTTGAAGCGCGCTTATTTGGCTACGTGTCTGGGCAACGGATACTCGGTAATCCTCCAGAGCGCTCTGATCGGCACCTTCACGGGTGCTCACTTCATCTGCCCTCAGAGCATCCAGTTCGGCAAAGAAGGCCTGCAAAAGAGCTTCGCCTCGCCGTTGGGCCTCAAACGGCGTTCCCCCCGTCATTTCAATATGAATAAGGCTGGTTTGATCCACAAGACGGACGCGCGGCGTGCTCAGTTCTGAGCGATCTATACCGAGCGACTGTGCCGCGGCATCCACAATACGGTCAGCACCCAATAGGCGTTTATAGGTCTCGGTCGGGCTGACTGAATTACTGGAAAATGCAGAGTTGGCATAAGACGATGCTTGACCGATCCCTTCGACATTCATCGATGCCGCGGCGCCAGTGCCGGGCATGATCAGGGTGGTCGTCGAGTTGAAAGCCAAAGGCGCTGTTTTTAGATATCCAAGCAGGGGGACCCAGATCAGAAAAGCACCAAAAGCCGCAAACATAATATAACGCGGCATTCTTTTGAAGTCGCTCAGCTTCCCACCAAATATGATCCTTTGAGCCGCCGCACTGTGGTGGATCGAAGTACCGCCGGTAGCTGAATTCGGAATTGAATGTGCGATCGGCACTCTCCTTTTCCGATGAGCCTATCGCGTTAAAGAGAATATCACATTTGGTCCTATGGCGGGAACGTTGGGGCATTTGCGCGTCGCCCCACCCCTATGGATAGATCAAAACAGCCCTGCGTCGCGTGCAATAAGCGCCGCCTGTGTACGATTGGCCGCACCAACTTTGCGGTAAAGTGTTTTGACGTGGAGTTTGATCGTTGGTTCAGTAATGTCGAGATCGCGCGCTATTTCCTTGTTCGATTTGCCTTGTGTCAATCCTTCAAGAACCTGCAATTCACGGTCGGTTAGCTGTTCAGCCAATGGGTGGTGCTTGGTACTGTCTTCGGCTGTCATGAAATCAATCGGCGCATATTGTTCTCCCATGATCATAAATTTCACAGCATTAACAAACGACTTGGCAGGCAACGACTTGGGCACGAAACCAGCGGCTCCGGCCTCCAGTGCATCTTCTGCGATTTGGCGGGTGGCCTCGCCCGAAATCAGCGCAACCCGATTTGTATCATCCAATGCCAGAACTTTGCGCAGCCCATCCAACCCGTTCATGCCCGGCATATTGTAATCCAGCAACACAAGATCAAATGTCTCATCTGAGGTGATATGCTCAATCGCCTCCTCCAATGTCCCTGCCGAAGCGGTCATCATCTCACCATGTCCCTCCAAGAACATAACAAGCGTATCCCGGAGAAGATCATGATCGTCTGCAATCAACACTCTCATTGCGCGTACCCTAACTTACCGTTTCAACCTGCATGTGCGATATTATATCCAATCCAAAACAATCAGCATAGGTACTTCAGATAGGTCGCCAACTATTAAAGTTAGGTGAACATATTCTAAATACCCGCGTTTCGATCCGAATAGGCGGCTTTCATTCCAAAAGAGGCCTCGGGCTGTCCGCACTCTCAGTTGAACAAACTTGTAAAAATTGTCGAAAATTTAGGCAATCGAAATGTTCAATGAAAGCTGGCCTCATGACCCATTACATGCAATTTCCCCATGCCCATTCGTTTCCTCAAAACCCAACGCAAACATACATTCCTTCACTGTGTGTGTCCCTTGTGGACGCGCCTATGCGTGACACGGTTTTAGCGTTGCTCTCAGCGCGCCGTTGTCGTGTGACATTTTTGAACGCGCATTGCTTTAACGTGATGGCCCAAAGTCGCCGATACGCACATGCTGTGCATTCTGCGGATTTGCGGTTGCCCGATGGATTGGGTGTTACAATGGCCTGTAAAATGGCGGGCAAAAAACTAGCCGCCAACCTGAATGGGACGGATTTAGTCCCCGCTTTGCTGGCAGCAGCCGCGCAACAAGGGAAGTCGGTTTATTTATTTGGCGGTACGCCAGGCACAGTCCAAAAAGCGGCCAAGACCTTGATGTCGAACATCCCAGGTTTACAGATCGTTGGAATGCGGGATGGCTATCGGCAAGCGCTAAACGAAGAACAAATTGTTGCGGATATCAACAAAAGTGGTGCGGATATCGTTCTTGTTGCGATGGGCGTTCCCTTGCAGGATATCTGGTTACATTGTAATGCCCACCGCATTGACGCAGACCTCACGATGGGGGTGGGTGCCGCGCTGGATTTTCTCGCTGGCAACGTAATTCGAGCACCAAAATCCATGCGTTACGTCGGTTGTGAATGGATCTGGCGACTGGCTTGCGAGCCGCGCCGGTTGGCAAAACGCTACTTGGTGGGAAACGTAACATTTCTAGCACGTGCGGGCCGGTTAGCCATGCACCAGATGAAAATGTCACGGGTCATGCGGCGCTCTATTGACGTTGTCGTTTCGGGATTTGCCGCGCTCCTTCTCGCACCGGTTTTTGCGGCAACGGCGCTCGCTATCAAAACGCAAAGCCGTGGCCCAGTATTCTTTCGACAGGTTCGCGTAGGTAAAAACGGGGTGCCGTTCGAGATGTTTAAATTCCGCTCGATGCGCGAGAATGCCGAAGAATGTCGACGTGCAATATTGGCGACATCTGACCGAGAAGGCATCTGCTTTAAATCTAAATCGGATCCGCGCGTCACCTCGGTTGGGCAATTTATCCGTCGGTTTTCAATCGATGAATTGCCACAAATCTTCAATGTATTGCGCGGTGAAATGTCAATTGTCGGGCCGCGCCCAGCCTTACAATCCGAAGTGGCCGCCTACCCGAACCGCGCCCTTAAACGTTTAGCAGTAAAGCCTGGCATGACCGGCATCTGGCAGGTTTCGGGCCGTGCAAATGTTGGGTTTGACAAAATGATCGACATGGATCTCGCCTATGTGAAATCACGGTCGATCTTGCTTGACCTCATCTTGATCAGCATGACCTTTCGAGCGGTTTTGACTGGTCGCGGTGCGCACTGATGTCAGAACCTACCCATTCGGGTAGGCCGGTATCCAGATCCCCCCGCGCATTTTGTTTGAGGATGTGTGAGTGTAAGGAAAATAACCGCAGGAGAGAGTGATGCATTTTCGATTTTCAGTGTTGGCCACCATAACCGCGGTAGCGATTGCGTGCACCGGCCCAGTTCAAGCGGCTGACATTCCTGCCCCCAAAGGCACCGTCATCCTTACAGTCGCCAATGCGCAACACGCTGCAAATGTGGGGGATGTGTTGCAATTTGATAGGGAAACATTGGCGGTTCTGGGGTTGGAAACAATCGAAACAACAACGATCTGGACCGACGGAAAACAGGTTTTTGAAGGTGTTCCTTTGGCCGTATTGGTCGAGCTGATCGGCGTAGAAACTGGCACATTCTTTGCGGCGGCCATCAATGATTACACTGTTGAAATTCCGGTCACCGACGCCATTCATAACGGCCCAATCATCGCCATTTCGCATAATGGAGAAGATATGTCCGTCCGCGACAAAGGCCCGCTTTGGATTATTTACCCTTATGACTCCTCTTCCAAATACCGGACCGAGGTCATCTATTCCCGAAGTATTTGGCAACTCGACAGAATAGAGTATGTTGAGTAACCCGCAATAATTTACGCCAAACAAATCGGAGCTCAATGTGCCACCCAACACTCACGGGCGCTTAAAGACTGGTCGCACAATTCTCGTGCTGGCTGGTCTTTTGGCCTTGGTGGCGATCACGGTTTTAGCCGGGAATGTTTTGCGTGAATTTAAATCCCAAAGCTCCGCACAATCAGACAATCTCCAATGGGGGTTGTCCCAAATCGACGTTGAATTTTTGGAATTCAATGGTCGCCTGAGCGCACAGTTTCATCCAAGAGACATCCGGCGGAGATACGATGTTTTTTACAGCCGGATCGCAACTGTTCGGCAGGCAAAGGTTTTTGCCGATTTACGTGGGTCTTTGGAATTTTCAAACCACTTGAGTGAGATTGAAGCGTTCCTGGACGATACTGTGTCTTTGATTGATGTCAGCGATACCGCATTGAAGCAGAACACCACACAATTGGCAGCCTTGGCAGATGACATTCGCCCGGTGGTCCGCATGATGTCCAATGCCGGTCTAAACCTTTTTGCCGAGCGGGCCGACGCACAACGGCAGGCCGTAACCCGAACACTTTCACAGCTTGCGTTTGCATTGGCGGCCCTGATTTTGGCACTAGGGCTTGGCGTGGTCTATTTGATTCGACTGAACATCCAGATCAGCCGTCGCGAACGCGACCAGAAACAAACCGCTACTCGGATCAATACGATCATGAAAACGGCCTTGGATGGTATCATTGTGTTCGACGAGGCGGGTCGAATCACGGATTTCAACCACGCGGCCGAGCGGATTTTTGATTGCAAAGCTATAGATGTAATAGGCCAAAATATGGGGCAAGTCATCGTTCCAGATCACCTGCGGGACGCATATAACGCAGGTATAAAACGGATGCGCAAAAGCGGCGGAAAACAGGGGCTAGGCAAGGGGCGCGTTCAATTGGAAGCCAAACGCGCGGATGGGTCTCTTTTCCCTATCGAACTGGCGGTTCAGTCGGCGACCACCGACGACGAACACATCTTTATCGCATTTCTACGTGACATGTCCAAACAGGTCGCAGATCAAGCCGAGTTGATCCAAGCCCGGGACAAAGCTATTGCAGGGGAACAAAGCCGGTCGAAATTCTTGACCACAATGAGTCATGAAATCCGCACGCCGCTGAATGGGCTGTTGGGCAATATCAGCTTGATGCGCGAAACCTCGCTAAATTCCAGACAAGATCTGCTTTTGCGGAATATGGAAACATCGGGCCGGCTGTTGATGTCTCATGTGACAGATGTCTTGGACATTGCGCGCTATGATCGAGGAAAGGTGGAAATCCAAACCAGACCGGTAAATGTTTCAGCACTCCTTCAAGATATTGTCGACAATCAAAGCGGCATGGCGGCCGCCCAAAACACGACATTGGATTGGGGCTGGGTTGGACCCGCGCAGCATTGGATCAACGCAGATCCCGACCGGCTGCAGCACATCTTGATGAACCTGATTGGCAATGCCGTGAAGTTTACAAAACAGGGCCGCGTGTCGGTGTCAGTGCAGTGGGATAAGGGTCGGATTTGCCTTAGGGTCGAAGATACTGGAATCGGCATTTCTGACAATCTCAAGGCGCGGATTTTCGATGATTTTGTGACCGGCAACACCGCTTATGATCGTGATGTCAGCGGAACGGGCTTGGGGCTCAGTATTGTGAAAAGGTTTGTCACGCGGCTCGGTGGCGAAGTCCGTGTCCAAAGCGCCCTCGGAAAAGGCAGCTCTTTCATTGTTGAATTTGACACTACGGCAGCTGAGCCAACTGATGTTGATGCCGCCCCGCCGCCCGTTCCAGAAAAGCCCAGCGTCCCGTTGCGGGTCTTGGTTGTTGAAGACAATGAAATCAATCGCTTTGTGGTGCGCAATATGCTGGTTGCGGATGGTCACGATGTGTCTGAGGCCCATAACGGACAGCTGGGTGTGCAGATTGCAAATGAACAATTTTTCGACTTGATCCTAATGGATATTTCCATGCCTGTGCTTGATGGCCGCAAGGCAACCGTGGCCATTCGAAACGGAAATGGACGCAGCGCAAAAACTCGCATTGTGGCCCTGACGGCTAATGCTATGGCGCAAGAGCAAAAAGACTTTTTGGCCCATGGAATGGATACCGTGTTAACAAAACCACTGACGAAACCCGCCCTGCGCGCAATTTTGGAAGATGTGAAACCAGTCATAATTCAACCCGTTACTGACCTGATCGACGTCACTCACAATCTGGAAACGCGCGAGGTTCTGGGCGCCGAGGTCTATGAAGTTTTATACGCCAAATTTCACAGTGAAGTCACCGCGTTTTCCAGTTGGATTCGACTTGATAGGGCCTTCGAGGAAATCGCGGAACGGGGGCACAATATTGCCGGGTCCGCAGCGACATTTGGAGCTGTTGCCCTGCGGGTTGCGCTATTGAAACTGGAGAAGGCTGCAAAATCCGAGGATCATGCCGCCGTTACTGTCGCAATTGATGAATTGGTTTCGCTTCCCTCGGACACGCTTGACGCTCTGGCGAAAAATACCCTTACAGCCCCAGATTGACAGTCGTCAAAATGCCTAACATGCGGCCAATTTCGGTGATGTTCGTCACGGTGCTGTCATAGCAGGCCAACGCATCTCCCGGCAGTAAGTATGGATCATAATCATCGCGATCAGCACGCCGCAAAAGATCTTCTATATTGCGCTCGATCACGACCGACAGGCCATTCTGCGGATTGCGCGAGAACAGAACGGCGGAGCGATCCGCACTCGTGCTGCGAGGCCCGCCAACGCAATTGGCATCAATCACTGCTTGCAAGAACCGCGTTCCGTACGGCACCTCTCTGACGGTCTGCCCAATCGCTGAACCCGCATTGTCGGACGCTGGTTGTGTAAGGTTGGACAGGAAAAGGCTCACACCCGGCGGGCTGATGGGACTTGGGCGCATCAGCTCTTCTTGGAAACACTGACGGCTTGGCACAAAGACTTCATCCCCTGTCAAAAGCATAATATCAACTGCGTTTTCACCACCAAATACGCCACGCATATCCAGCCGGTGCACCTTTGATCCTCTGCGCACTTCAACCGAAGAAATGTCGGCATCTGGCCGCACCCCACCCGCAGCACGCAGTGCCGCAGACAGGTTACGCGCCTCGGTCGACGCGCCAATAGCCTCCTGACGACGATTGTCCACCGCATCACCTTGCACCCCGCCAATTTCAACAGAATGCGCTTCAAAAACGGCACCCGACACACCGACAGACACAGATGCATAATCAGATACACGTACTGAAATACGCGGTCCTGTCTCATAAAACTCTTCGGTCAAAAGCGCCGTGGAAATGTCTTTTTCGATCTGTTTGCTCGTACGACCCTGCGCCTGAACAGGTGGCAAAAATGGAAGCTTTAGGGTTCCATCACGTGAAATAACGTAGGAACCGTTGAACGTGTCGTCCTTAGCGATCCGTACATCTAGCAAATCATTGCGCGTCAGGCGTTCACCACTTAGAGCCACGGCGGCCACCGTGCTACCCTTGCCAGATTTTTGCCCACCTTCACCCGTGCCGAAAGCCAAGCATTTTCTGGAATTTATATCTGCTGAACGCAGAAAATCAGCGTTTTTTCGAGTTACATGGGGTTGGCGGTATTGCGCTTGATACCCGTCACCTCGGGCGGCGGGTTCCAAATTTTCAGGAGGATCAAAGCTCGTACAAGCTGCAGATAAGAACACCGCACAAAGTGTGCCTGATTTCGCAAAGGTTATTGCCATTGCGGCCTCCTTCTCAAATTTTTTACCACTGCAAAACAGCATAGATATCGCCGCCAACAGTTGCGAGGGCCAAGACGGTCAGATGCACTATCCCGAAGGATAAAACCCCAATCGTATGGGGCAGTGTTCTTGCCTGTTGGGCCTAGGACAATCGAGGAATTTGACGCCACTCTAGGGGAATAAAAACGAAAGCAACCCATGTCACTGCAAAATCAACCTCTAACCTTTATCGCGAATCTAATGAGCTTTGGAATATCTGAGGTTGCATCAAAATGCGCTCGTATTTTGGTGGTCGTGGCAATGGCTCGCGCACTGGACCTTGTTCAAATTGGCATTGTTGCAGCCGCGATTGCTGCGGGCGACATATTAAAATCCTTCACTGAAAATGGCGTAGGGCAACGCATTATCGCGGCTAGTGACCGCAACCTTGATGCGATCTGTGCAACGGCGCACCGCCTGTTCTGGGTCTGGACTGTTGGGTTGTTCTGTGCCCAGCTTATGATTGCCACAGTTGTTTATCTGTTTGGCGGCAGTATTTTTCTGTCTGGGTTGATTGCTTTGATGGGGGTTGAGTATCTCTTCATGCCTGCGGGGTTGGTGCAGGTAGCTTTGGCGATGCGGGTGGGCAAACTGAAACAGATTGCGGCGATTGGTGGTTTGCAGAATGTTGGGGCGAATCTTATGTCAATCGCGCTCCTCACGGTTTGGCCGTCGGCGATTGCGCTCATCCTACCGCGCATTTTGTCAGCTCCGATCTGGCTGGTTGCTGTGCGCCGCTTAAACCCGTGGACCAAGCCGCACAACACCCCCTTCGCCCCCTTGATGCCTTTTGTCCAGTATGGCTGGGCCGTTCTTGGGGTTGAAGTTGTGAAAGCGATGCGCCTTCAGGCAGATAAGCTTGTTGTTGGCCTGACCTTAGGGGCCGAAACACTCGGCCTCTATTTCATCGCTTTTAATGCTGGTCTTAGCCTGTCAAACGCATTCACCACCGCATTCTCGACGGTTCTATTCCCACGGCTCGCACAATCGCGCGACCGCCTCGCGTCTTTGCGTCAAAGCTTGCTTGTTGGCGTCGGACTGATTGTCCCATTGGTTACTCTTCAGGCTTTATTGGTGCCCGTTTACATGCCGTTTTTGCTCGGCCCCGGCTGGGGAGAAATTGAGTTGCTGGTAAAAATTCTATGCCTTGTTGCTATCCCAATGACATTCTGGGCGACAGCGGCAGGATGGTTACGAGCCAAAGGACGTCCACAAACCGAGCTGTGGATCACGAGCGTGCTTGCCATCGCTGTGATTGTAAATGCACTTGCGCTTGGTCCTTTCGGCCTTTTGCCGCTGACCATCGGATACGCCGTCATAACAACAATCGTGACACTGGCCGCCGCGATTGTTGCCCTACGTGCGGCCTTTCATTCCTCTAACTTTGTGGTGACAATATGACATATTTTTCCATTATCATTCCCTGCTTTAACGCCGAGGAAACCTTGGCCAAGACGCTTGATGCGATTTGCATGCAAACCCATTCGGACTGGGAAGCTTTGTGCATCGACGACGGATCGACCGATGATACAAGCGCGATCATCCATAGGTATTCGGCAAAAGATCCACGCATTAGTGCTGCTACCACCAACGGGGGCGGGGCCAGCAGGGCGCGCAATATGGCGGCCCTTTGCTGGGCCATGGGCGATGTCCTTTCATTCTGTGACGCGGATGACATCTGGACTGCCGAAAAATTGGAACAGCTCGCCGAATGTTTTGCCAATAAGGATGTTGATGCCGCCTATGGCCAGGTGGCGTTCTTTCTAAACGACAAATCTGCGGCCACGACCTATTCGACAGTGCCAGACAAGCCACTGGAGATACCGATGTTGCTGGCAGAAAACCCTGTTTGCACCATGTCTAATATTTCTGTTAGGCGCCAGATTTTCCGAGAAACCGGCGGGTTCAATGACACATTGGCTCGGAATGAAGATTTGGAGTGGTTGGTCCGTTTGGTGGGCGAAGGGGGGCATGTGGTGGGATATAATATGTGCCAGACATATTACCGGACCAGTTCACAAGGCCTTTCGAGCGACCTTAACGCCATGCTGGAAGCCCGCTCGGCCGTTTTGCACACTGCTAAAACCTATGGGCACATTCCGACTGCTGCAGCAAATGCCACCTATTACCGCTATCTTGCCCGTCGCGCATTGCGATTGGGCCAAGGGCGCACACCGGCGTTACGATTTGCCTTGCGCGGTCTCACGCTCAGCCCTTCCGGCTTTTTCGATACACCACGGCGTGGTGCGCTCACTTTGATTGCAGTATTCTGTGCCATGATTTTGCCACCCCCGCTCACCCGTGCAATTTTCAACCGCTAATCAAATCGGAGATCACTATGACCACTGCTTCAATTATCGTACCTGCTTTCAATGTTGCAGAGACTGTTTCCCAAACGCTTGATGCTCTTCTGGCGCAAACCTATCAAAATTTCGAGATTATCGTTGTTGATGATGGTTCCACGGATGAAACATCAACGATCGTTAGTCGCTATCAATTGGATCAGCGGGTTCGGCTCATTCACCAGCGCAACCGAGGTCTTGCGGGCGCGCGCAATACGGGCATTGATGCCTGCGTTGGTAGTGTCATAGGGTTTTGTGACGCGGATGATATCTGGGAGCCGCACAAACTTGCGCAACATATTCGACACCTGCAAGATAATCCGCGTGTCGGCGTTAGCTATGCTGGCTCCTCCCTCATTGACGACGGCGGCATGGATTTAGGGCTTTCCCAACAGCCGCGCCTCACCGAGATTACATCGGCGCATATCCTGAAACGAAACCCTATCGGCAATGGATCTTCTGCGGTGATCCGTCGTGAGGTGTTTGATGAAATTGCCTATCGTCCGCGCAGTGAACCTGAGCGTGACTGGTTTTTTGACGAGACATTTCGCCAGTCTGAGGACATTGAATGCTGGCTTCGAATTTCGCTGTCAACAGCGTGGCGGTTCGAGGGCATTCCAGAATTGTTGACCCGCTACCGCATCAGCGCAAATGGTTTGTCTGCAGTTGTCGAGCGTCAGCTCGAGGCCTGGGAACGCATGGTAGCAAAATTGGGAAGGCTGTATCCGGCCTTTTTCGCTCGCTATGCGGAGGTCGCCCGCGCCTACCAATTGCGCTATTTGGCACGCCGCGCGATCAGTGATTTCGACAGCCATCAGGCCACCAAAATGATGCAAGCCTCGCTTTGCCACTCTCTGCGCCCCCTTGCCGAGGAACCAGTCAAAACACTGTCCACCGTTGGAGCCACGCTGGTCTTGCGCTACTTTGGTCGCTCAGCGTTGTCGGTGTTGCTACCTTACAAAGGAACCAGATCATGAGCCATCGCCCGACAATTCTTCATCTTGTTGATGACACAACCATCGGCGGCGTGACCCGTTTGGTCGATTTCATCCGTACATCTAGATCATTGGAAAAAACTGCTCAGCATGACGTGTTGAATGTACGTCGCGGCCAGTATCGGTCTATTCTCGGACGGCCCGCTATGATCGTGTCACACACCACGATTAACTGGCGATCACTGCCGGCGTTGATTGCCCTGCGCGCCACCCATCCGGGATCGACGATCGTTCATGTCGAACACAGCTATACCGCAGGATTCATCGCCCATAACGTTGTCCGAAAAAAGCGGTTTCTGGGCATGTTAAAAGTCGCATACTCGCTCTTTGATCGTGTTGTGGCCGTCAGCCACGCGCAGTCCAAATGGATCGCATCACTTGATCTGTGCTCGACTGAACAGCTTTTTGTCATTCCGTCATGCACTGATTTGTCGCAGTTTCGGGCCCTGCCACGCCCCAAAGGACCGATCCGCAGGTTTGGCGCCATTGGCCGTCTTGATCGACAAAAGGGGTTGGATTTGTTGATCGACGCTTTCAAGGCGGTTCCAAACCCCGATCTGCGCTTGAAGATCATTGGGGAGGGAGACGAAATGGAAACACTTGTCCGCAAGGCTGGCAAAGATTCTCGAATAGCATTCACGGGCTTTCAACCCGCCCCCACCCTCGCCATGTCTCGGCTTGACGCGGTCATCATGCCGTCCCGATGGGAAGCGTTTGGTTTAGTAGCCGCTGAAACGTTGGCCGCAAAGCGCGCCCTACTTTGCAACCGCATTGACGGGTTGATGGATCATGCAGATTATGGCGCGACCTATGTAGACGTAAATAACCAAGCCCGTCTGGCGGCTAAGATTGCGGAGCTGTCAGAAACGCCTCAGGATTTGGTCGACAATTCGGATGCAAGAAATGCACCACACCAAGAGGACGCATTTCTTGAAAATTGGACAGATCTTATCGGGTCGGCGGGCTTGCTTGCTGACAATAAAATGCTGAGCAAAAAAGCACCGGTATTTGGAAAACAACCAATAGCCACGCAAACTTCCTAGATGGTTCAGCCGTAAAATTTCTTCGCGTTTGAAAATAGACGAATGTGGGGTTTTTTGGCAAGCTGGCAAATTGTTCGATTAGCGAAATATGGTTTGCTTAGGCTTGTTGTTTGCGGATATGTGGACACCTCGTTTCCAGCAAGAGCGGCGGCGGCTGATTGGAAAGCTTTATGTCCGCGTGCCGATCACAATTCATGAACACAGGCCACAGCAAACAACACCCGAAAGGGCATACACACCGCAATCGCAGCCTCTTTTGATCAAGCTCGGGTTGTGTTGTAAGACGCGGCCTAGACAGGTGTCTCGCCGTCGCTCGCGTTTATATGCGGGGTGGTCAAATTCCGCAAATAACTTTCCTTTGGCAGCGAACCGCGAGGCAAAGGGTTTGTGTCCCCTCATGACTCAAAAGCGCCGCAGAGCACCTGCCAGCAAGCCCTAAGCCGTGGCGGCATCCCGCATGGCCTGGGCCAAGACATTTCGGTCGCCAATGTGGTTGGCCAACAACAAGATCAGCCGTGCGTTAATGGCGTCTGAAGTCTCTTTGCTATGCCCGTCGTGCAGGGCCAACAGGTCGGCGTAAAAGTCGTCAGCGTCTTTGATGTTGGGGGTTGTTATCAGTTCCGTCATCTTACTTTACTCCCTGCACAATTTCAGTTTGGGCGGTGGCGGTTTTTAGGGCATCCAAAACGGCGATTTTGTCAAAACGGGTCCAACGCGCCGCAACATGTTGGTCCGGCCGCATCAGGTAGATTGCGCCTTTGGCATCCCCCAGATAACGGGCCGCCATTTCGGCGCTTTCATCTGCCGCAAACGAAAGCGTTTCGATGTCTATGCCGCAGGTGCTCAAACCATCTTCGGCTTCCACACCAATGGCCAGCAATTGGAACTTACCGCCCAATCGGTCCAGCAACCAACCGTTTTTGGTCGGTGCATCCATCGCCGATGCGCCCGGGCGCAAGGCCTTTGGCAACCCGTCGGCATCCGGCCCGTTCAGAACCGAGCCGTCATATGTGCAAGGCACCGAAAGTCGACCCGAGTTCACCAAGGGGCGAGCAAATTCAAACCGCCCTGCCAGATCAAGAACCGCGTTGCGAAATATCCGACTGATGTCGGACTTTGGCGTGATGAAGTCGGTCGAGCGCGTCGAGTTCAGGATGTTTTCATCCGCACCGTAAACCCGCTCGTCGTTATAGCTGTCCATCAAGGCGTCAGGCGCTTTGCCGTCCATCACCAATTTCAGTTTCCACGCCAGATTGTCAGTGTCTTGCAAACCACTATTCGCCCCCCTCGCGCCGAACGGCGAAACCTGATGAGCCGCGTCACCCGCGAACAAAGTACGGCCCGCGCGGAACGCCTCCATCCGGCGACATTGGAACGTGTAAATCGAGACCCACTCCAGCTCAAACTTGGCATCCTCACCCAGCATAGCATGCAGGCGCGGGATGATGTTTTCGTGCTTCATTTCGTGGTCGCGGTCAATGTCCCAGCCCAGCTGCAAATCAATCCGCCAGACATTGTCGGGTTGTTTGTGCAGCAATGCCGATTGGCCACGATTAAAAGGCGGGTCGAACCAGAACCAGCGTTCCGTCGGGAAATCCGCCTCCATCACCACGTCTGCAATCAGGAAATTATCCTCAAAAACACGGCCTGCAAAATCAAGCCCAAGCATCCGGCGGGTCGGAGAATTTGCACCATCACAGGCGATCAGCCATTCGGCTTCAAGAATGTAGGGTCCATCCTCTGTGGAAATCTCAAGCGTGACGTGATCGTCATGCTGGCCAACTGCCTCGACCTTGTTTTTGCCGCGCAGCTCGATTGGTTTTCCTTCGGCCTGCAAGGCCCGCACACGGTCGACCATATACTGTTCAAAATAGTATTGTTGCAGGTTGATGAAGGCCGGGTTCTTGTGGCCGCCTTCATCTAACAGATCAAATTTATAAGTCTCGGCCTCGTCGAAAAAAACCTTACCGACGCTCCACTGAACGCCCTTTTCAACCATTGGCGCGCCACAGCCCAGCCGGTCAAGAATGTCCAGCGGCCGCTTGGCAAAACAGATAGCACGAGAGCCGAAGGATACTTTATCATTGTCGTCCACGATGACCACGGGCACACCGTGCTGCGCCAAATCAATCGCAACGCCAAGCCCGACAGGCCCCGCGCCAATCACCACCACAGGGCGGCGAACAGGCAGGGTGGCGTCTTGATCCGGCGATTTTTCGTAGGCGTACATCGGGACTTCAAAAATCTTTTTCATAGCATCCTCCGGTGTTTTCTTTGGCCAGCTAGGCCTGCAACGCTTCCCACATCTCAATATCACGTTGGGCGGTCCAAATGCGAGGTGTGTCAATGCCGCGGGCTTCGTCATAGGCGCGGGCCACGTTGAACGGCAGGCAATGCTCGTAGATTGCATAGTCGTTGAACTTGGGGTCACACTCGGCACGCACCGCATCCCAAGCCTCTTTCAGGCTCCCACCACGGGCGGCCACGCGAGCGGCGGGGCGGTAGGTGCTCTCGACGAAATCGAGCGTGCTTTCCAAGGCAGCTGCAACCATTTCGCGACCGACCAACGCGTCACCACGGCCCGGTGCAATGCTAACCGGATCAAACATCGCGATGTTTTCCAGCGTGTCGCCCCAGTCGGCGAAATGGCCGTCACCGCAATAACAAGCGGAGTGGTATTCAACGATATCACCAGTGAACATCACTTCGGCGTCGGGCACCCAAATCACGGCATCACCTGCGGTGTGGGCACGGCCCAGATGCATAATGTCAACGCGGCGATTGCCCAGATAGACGGTCATAGAATCGGTGAAGGTTGTCGTTGGATAGGTCAGGCCGGGAATGCTCTCGTGACCTTCAAACAGGCGCGGGAAGCGTTGGAATTCGCTGTCCCAATCCTCTTGGCCACGCTCCACGACCATGCTGCGCGCCGTGTCGGACATGATGACCTCGGGGGCGCCGTAGGCCGAAGCGCCCAGCACCCGCACGGCGTGGTAGTGTGTCAGCACCAGATGGCTGATTGGTTTGTCCGTGACCTTGCGAATTTCCTCAATGACTTTGTTGGCCAAACGGGGCGTCGCTTGGGCCTCAATCACCATGACGCTCTCGTCCCCGATGATCACGCCTGAATTCGGGTCGCCCTCAGCGGTGAAGGCATAAAGACCGTCGCCGATTTCAACAAAGGTGGTTTTCTTTTCGGTCATGTCGCCTTGGGATGCGAATGCTTTTGCCATTTGATGTTCCTTTTTACGTGTTCGCGTTTATGTGTTGGTTGGCATTTTGACAGCGGGCAGGATTTTGCCCTGACAATCACCAAAGCCGATCTTGAAGCCGTTGCCTTGAGCGTGGCCCCTTAAGGTCAACGTGTCGCCGTCCTCAATGAATGTGCGGATCTCGCCTGTGTCGAGCGTAAAGGGTTCACGTCCAGCCCAGCTGAGTTCCATCAATGATCCATATTCAGCCTTATTAGGGCCTGATATGGTGCCTGACCCTAACAGATCGCCCGGCGACATTTCGCAACCACTAACCGCGTGATGACACAATTGTTGCGCGGCGGAATAGTACATCCGGCTGTAATTTGTACGCGTGAGCGTGGTGGCCGTGGCGGCGCCCTCGGGCTGCATGGTGACCTCTAGAGTAATATCATACAGGCCGTCTTTGGTCTCGGTCAGATAGGGCAGAAGTTCCTTGTCACGCGGTGGTGTTGGCGTTCGAAACGTCTCTAACGCTGCCGAAGTCACGATCCAAGGACTGATGGAAGTCCCGAATGCTTTGCCCTGAAACGGCCCAAGTGGCATGTATTCCCAACCCTGAATGTCGCGGGCGGACCAGTCGTTTAACAATACGTAGCCAAAGATCATATCATCAGCCTGATCAACGGTGATCGGTTGCCCCATGTTGGACCCCGTGCCAACGATTGCACCCATTTCCAGTTCGATATCCAGCCGCTTGGTAGGGCCGAAGGACGGCATATCGACATCGGGGGCTTTCATCTGGCTCATCGGGCGGTGAATGTCGGTGCCCGACACTACAACTGTCGAGGCGCGGCCATTATAACCGATGGGTATGTGTAGCCAGTTGGCAGGTAACTCCGGTGAGCCGCGCAAGATCGCCCCCATGTTTTCGGCATGTTGACGACCGGCGTAGAAATCAGTGTATTCTGATACGGCGAAGGGCATATGCATCGTCACGTCGCTTTGAGCGACCAAATGTGGCTCTAATGCTGATTTTTCGCTTGATCCGTCAGTCAGGGCTGCGGTCAATTCAGCGCGAAACGTTGCCCAGGCATCGCGCCCTAGGTCCATAAAGTCGTTCCAATAGGGTACGTCAAACACTGGCAAATCTGAAGCGTTCAGAATGCCTGCTTCCTCGGCGCTGGTCACGTTCAGGATCATGTCGCCGATGGCAACGCCACACATTGCGTCCTCATTGTTCACGGAAAACACCCCGTAAGGCAGGTTGTTCAACGGGAAATCTGTGCCGGCGGAATTGGCCGATGTAACCCATGATTTTTGCAGTTGTGTCATTCGCGGTTTTCCTTAGGTCTAAGTTGCGTCTGGCTGGTTTTCAGGGGTTGCCGCGTCAAAGGCAGGCAAGGCCAGACAGTTTTGTTCAATCTCAGTTAGGCGGGCATAGGGGGCAAGGTCCAGCCCCCACCGACGCGCATTGTAGTACTGCGCAGTCAGGCAAATATCGGCAAATCCGGGCGCATCGCCAAAGGCAAATTCCGTGTTCTGTTGGACCATCTGCAACAAAGCATCAAACCCCGATCGCATCCAGTGGCACATCCATTCCGCCTTGTCCTCGGGCGTGGCGCTAAATTTGGCCCCTAGATGCTGCACAACGCGCAGGTTGTTGACGGGGTGCATGTCTGCCGCAATCACCAGCGCGGAGGCTTTGACACGGGCGCGCTGAATTGGGTCAGCAGGCAGCAAAGGTGGACTTGGGCGTGTGATGTCGAGGTATTCAACAATCGCCAAGGATTGCGTCAACGCCGTACCATCATCCAGCACCAAGGTCGGCACCAAATGCGATGGGTTTAATGCTGTATAGTCTGCTGTGTGCTGTTGCCCGCCATCTGCGACCAAATCGACCGGCACGGTGTCATAACCCACACCTTTCATGTTTAACGCAATGCGAACACGGTAGGCAGCGGTTGATCTCCAGTAGGAATAGAGCCTCATTTCACCCCCTTGGTGCCATCAAATTTCTTATCAAGCGAGTCCCAGCAGTCGATATAGTTATCCTGTACGGGCGCCTCATGGGCGGCGAAATCGGTCAGGTGCTGTGGAAAACGGGTTTCAATCATGAAGGACATTGTGTTGTCCAAAAACTCTGGCTTCAAATCGGTATTGCTGGCTTTTTCAAACGCCGCATTGTCAGGCCCATGCGGGATCATCATATTGTGAAGCGACATGCCGCCTGGCGCAAAACCGTCTGGTTTGGCGTCATAGATGCCGTAAATATTACCCATCAATTCAGACATGATATTTTTGTGGTACCACGGCGGGCGAAACGTATTTTCGGCCACCATCCAGCGTTCGCGAAACAGCACAAAGTCGATGTTCGCAGTGCCCTCTACGCCGGAGGGTGCGGTCAGGACGGTAAAGATTGACGGATCTGGATGATCAAACAACAAAGCGCCAACAGGGGAAAATGTGCGCAGGTCATATTTGCAAGCACAGTAGTTCCCATGCCACGCCACCACATCCAATGGGGAGTGATCAATAAAGGTTTCATGGAACTGTCCGCCCCATTTCACCACAACACGGCTATCGGCATCTCGGTCCTCGAACGCAGCGATCGGTGTTTTGAAATCGCGTGGATTGGCCAGACAATTGGCCCCGATTGGGCCACGGCCCGGCAGATCGAACTTTTGCCCGTAGTTTTCACAAACAAACCCACGTGCGGGGCCGTCGATGACTTCGACCCGAAACACCATGCCACGGGGCAGCACGGCGATTTCTTTTGGTTCCAGATCGATGATGCCAAGCTCAGTGCAAAACCGCAGGCGGCCTTCTTGGGGGACAATCAGCATTTCGCTGTCCGCCGAATAGAAATATTCGTCCTGCATAGATTCTGTAATCAGGTAAACATGTGTTGCCATTCCCACTTGCGTGTTCACGTCCCCCGCTGTGGTCATGCTGCGCATCCCCGTGATGAAGGTCAGTTTTTCATCCCCATGGGGGATCGGACTCCAACGGTACTGCCCCAATGACAAGGTCTCGGGATTGATATTGGGCGCGGATTTCCAATATGGCACATCAATGCGCGTAAATCGCGAAGTGTGGCGTACGGACGGGCGTATGCGGTAGCACCACGTGCGTTCATTTTGACCACGGGGCGCAGTGAACGGAGTGCCAGACAGCTGTTCGGCATACAGGCCGTAGGCGCATTTTTGCGGGCTGTTCATGCCTTGAGGCAAGGCATCCGGCAGGGCTTCGGTCTCAAAATCATTGCCAAACCCTGGCATATAGGGGTTTGAGCTTTCATCGCGGATCAGCCCGCTGGCGGGGTTTTGAGATGTCATGGTTTCTCCTGTCTTCAATAAATGCTGTCTTAGCATTCTATGGCGCGTTTCCTTTTGCCAGCGTATCGTTGCATATGCAACGAAGTCAAGGCTTGTGAGTGGTTGATCCTACGCTGTATTCGTGCAGTCATTGCAAATGTAACAAAAACGGGGTTTGCAGGTGAGTGATTTTGATCTGAACAGTTTTTTGCCATACCAGCTGTCGGTTTTGGCGGCTCGGGTAAGTTTGGGATTTTCCGATCTGTACAAACAAAAATTCGGGATCTCTATCCCTGAATGGCGCGTGGTGGCGCATCTGTCACAAGCTGGGTCAGTCAGCGTTCGCGAGATCCATCAACGTGTCGACATGGACAAATCCAAAGTCTCTCGTGCTGCAACAAGGCTTGAAACAGCAGGTTACATTAGCAAAAAAATCAACGGAAATGATCGCAGATTGGTTGAATTGGAGCTGACCCAAAAAGGGCGCGACATGATCGCCGAGTTGACCCCAATGGCGCAAGCCTATGAGGCCAGCGTATTAAAAACGCTTGCCGACCAAGCACCAGATTTTCGCATAGCACTAAACACACTTTTGAAAAGGCAAGACAATGAATGATATCGTAATACTGGGCAGTGCGCGCACTGCAATCGGCACTTTTGGCGGGGCATTGGCGGGGGTTACACCAGCTGATTTGGGCACGGTTGTTGCCAAGTCGGCAATGGAGCGTGCTGGCGTTGACCCTACCCAAATCGGGCATGTGATGTTTGGCAATGTGATCAACACCGAACCCCAAGATATGTATCTAAGCCGCGTTGCTGCGATGCAATCAGGCATTCCTGAGAGCGTACCTGCGATGAATGTCAGTCGCCTATGTGGGTCCGGTGCGCAAGCGATTGTATCGGCCGCACAGAGCCTAATGCTGGGCGATTCCGACTTTGCACTGGCAGGTGGTGCTGAATCCATGAGCCGCGCGCCCTACATCATGCCAGCAGCCCGTTGGGGGCAAAAGATGGGTGATGTAAAATCGCAAGACATGTTGTTGGGCACGTTGAACTGCCCGTTTGGGTCTGGGCACATGGGGATCACGGCCGAAAACGTGGCGGCTGAACATGGGATCAGTCGTGCCGATCAGGATGCCTTTGCATTAGAGAGCCAAGCGCGAGCAGCGCGAGCGATCGAAACGGGGGTGTTTGCTGAACAGATCGTACCGGTTGAAATAAAGGTTCGCCGTGAAACGGTTGAATTCAAAGTGGACGAGCACCCCAAGGTGACAACGGTCGAGGGTTTGGCAGGTTTGCGGGCAGCATTTCAAAAGGACGGATCGGTGACCGCTGGCAACGCGTCAGGCATCAATGATGGGGCTGCGGCATTGGTCTTGGCTCGTGCTGATGCTGCTAAAAGTGCCGGATTAGAGCCTAAAGCCCGTATCATTGGTTATGCCCACGCGGGGGTCCGTCCAAACGTGATGGGGATTGGGCCTGTGCCTGCGGTACAGGCTTTGTTGGCCAGGACAGGATTGTCTGTTGGCGATTTTGACGTGATCGAAAGCAACGAGGCTTTTGCCGCCCAAGCGCTGGCTGTGAACAAGGCGCTTGGGCTTGCCCCCGCCAAGGTGAACCCGAATGGCGGCGCGATTGCGCTGGGTCATCCGGTGGGCGCGACGGGGGCTTTGATCACCGTTAAGGCGCTTTATGAGCTCGAACGGATCGGTGGCAAACGCGCCCTGATCACAATGTGCATTGGCGGCGGGCAAGGGATCGCATTGGCGGTTGAACGGCTCTAGTGACTCATCTGCTCATCAGCCCTTGCGGGCTTTTTCGCGAAGAAAGCCGTCAGGCTTGATGAGCAGTTGGAACTAATGCAGCGAGATATTGGCGCGGGCGGATCGACCCTTCGCGTCAATGACCGACAGGGTTATGAACCCCGCGCCCAGATTCTCCAGTATGGATTGGCGCTCATATGTTGCCACCTCGAACGGCTTGCCATTGGCGAGCCACGTGAAGGGCGCGACCCCGTCACGAACTTTGACGACCAAAAACCCATCATCTATATCGACGGACGATCCATCCGGCGGGAAGGCCACGCTGGGGGCGTCTTTGGGCTTTTGAAACAGCGCATTACGGCCCCGAAACCGTTGCAACGGCAGCGGCAATTCTGCGTTGCTGACGATTAGGGTTTCGGGTGGCGGTGTGCGCAGCGGCGTCAACTCGGGTTTGATCCGGCTGAACACTTCGAACAACACTGGCGCCGCCAAATCACCGCCAAACGCCCCGGGAACAGGAGTGCCGTCAGCGCGGCCCATCCAAACGCCAACCACGTGTTCACCATCGAACCCCAGCGCCCATGCATCGCGATGCCCATAGGACGTGCCCGTTTTATAGGCCAACCGGTTGCGCGGCGCGTTCGGCGGGGGCGCTAGCCCAGACAGGATGTCAGCCACATGCCATGCAGCCATCGGCGAGATCAGATTTCTGGCGTTTTCGGAGGGATTAGTGTCCCTTCTCCAGCTTAAAGGGCGAGGTCTCCCCCCGTTGGCAAGGCCTGCGTACAACTGGGTCATATCACTCAGCGTAACACCCAAACCGCCCAACGCCACCGCCAATCCGGGTTTACCGCCGGGGACAACAGGTCTCATACCTGCACGGCGCAGGCTGGACATCAGATTGGCGGGACCCAAAGCCTCGGTCAATTTGATCACAGGTATATTCAGTGACATTTGCAGGGCCCTGCGGACGCGCAAGGTGCCGCGGAATTCGCCGTCAAAATTTTGCGGCACGTAAGTGCCAAACGCGGTCGGGCTATCGTCAATCAGGGTTTCGGGATGCGCAAAACCCTGATCAAAAGCCATACCATAGATCAGCGGTTTCAACGTGGAGCCAGGTGAGCGTAGCGCGCGGGTCATATCAACATAACCAAGTCGGCCGTCAGCGCGGTAGGCGGCAGAACCGACCGAAGCAAGGATCTCTCCGCTGGTATGATCCGCCACCATGATAGCGATCGACATCTGCTGGCCCCGCCCACGCAGGGCCGTTGTGGCAAGGTTCTCCAGCTGGCGTTGCAAAGTGGCCTCCAAAGTCAGGCGGTGGGTGGCAACGAGCGGTGCATCGGTCAATGCACGGTCTGACATATGCGGCGCGAGGGCCGGAAAGGGGTGCTTTTGAGCTGGAATAGGCTCTGATTTCGCACCATCGGATGTGTCTGCATCTAAGATATCTGCGCCAACCATGCGGGCCAAAACACGAGCGCGGGCGGCTTTGGCGGATTTGACATGACGGTCTGGGCGGCGTGCTTCAGGGGCCTGCGGCAGAGCAACCAACAACGCGGCTTGGGCAGCGGTTAAACGGCGAGGATCTTTGCCGAAATAGGCACGGGTAGCAGCGCGCAAGCCTTCAAGATTGCCGCCAAAGGGCGCGTGGTTCAAATAGAGCGTCAAGATTTCGGATTTGCTCAGTCGTCGTTCCAACGCCAGTGCCACGCGGATTTGGCGCAGTTTTCCGGTCCACTTCCCAGTGCTGCCCGCCTCAAGCAAGCGCGCCACCTGCATGGTCAGGGTCGAGCCACCTGAAATGATTTCACCTCGGGTTAGAGCCTGATATGAGGCCCGCAGCATCGCTGTCAGATCAACGCCCGAATGTGAATAAAATCGTTTGTCCTCATAGGCGATCAGCATTTTGATGTAGTCTGGATCTGTTGCCGCAAGCGTGGTGTTCAAACGCCAACGTCCATCGGCGACGGTGTAGGCGCGCAGCAGGATACCGTTCCGATCCAGCACCTCGACCGAGGTTTCCACCCCAAGGCGCGGCATCTCAGTGGCATCCACCCAAGCATCAAACTGGTCCCGCGCAATGGCTGTTACAAACAGCGATAGCGCAAGGATCAGAAGGGCGTGGCGGCGGATCATTCGGTGACCGTGATCTGCCCCGTGTCAGAATGCGCACGGTATTGCGGACGGTACATATCCTCGACACTGGCGGCGGGATGATGGTAGGTGCCTGGCGAAATAGCGCGCACGATGTAGGCCAGCGTGAACTGATCCCCACTGCGCCAATCCACCGCCGCCAAGAACCGGTTCGAGCGAAACTCGGTATTGCGCACGTTAGAGGTGGTTTTCAGCCAATCGAATTGACTAAGTTCGCCACTGGATATCAAGTTTGGGTTGTCGATTTCAAAACCCGCGGGCAATGGATCATTCACCATCAGACGGCCTTCGGTTTTGCCAAACGGTGTCACCGTCAACACCACAACTAAGCGGGTGCCAACTGGATGGCCGCTGGGATCGACCGGAAAGCCATCGCTGTCCATCTTAAAGTAGCTGCGCTTGATCGAATAGCCGTGGCCGCTGGCGGGCTCGGGCTGATCCGGCACGCCGAATGTGGTCATGGTCACCAGCTCGCTTCGGTTGGTGCCGTTGTGGATGGACTGGCTGGTGCCGGTGGCAGTGTCTTCAATCACACGCACAAGTGGGCCAACCACGGGATCGCCATCAATAGTGAATCCCTGCATGTTAGGGTCGTTTATCAGCGCCTTGACGGCCATCAAGGACCACATGGATTCCTGCGTTGAGTGGTAGCGGTCTTTGGCATAGCGATCGGCTACTATTTCGGCCAAGTCAGCGCTGTTGATGGCTGAACTTCCGGCCTCAACCGCCAGTGCGAGAACAGCGGCACTGTCGCGCAAATGAGTGCCATAATCCGAGCGCCAGTATTGGGTTTCATCCCGCCCCCAGTTTCGGTCAATCATCTTGGCGGCACGGGCGAACATAGCGTCAGCCCGCGGTTGATCGCCGTAGTTGGCCAGTGCGGCTCCGAGTTGGGCGGCAGCAAGAGGCGTGCTAAAGTCGCCTGCTTTGGTGTCAGCGTAATAGCGCAAATCACCCGTGTTGGCCGCGCCTTCGCGGGCCAGCACAAACAACGCATAGGCAACGTCTTGGCCGCCTTTGTCAAAGTCGGGGGCATAGTTGATGCGATTGCGCAGGTTTTCCACGGCAGAACGAAAAGCGTGATCCGGCACAATGAAACCTTTGGCGCGAGCACGGCTGAGGAAATCGGTGACGTAGGATGCCAACCACAAATCATCAGACCCCGGCCCCCAGAGGCCAAAACCGCCATTGCTGGCTTGGTTGCTGAGCACGCGTTCAATTGCTTCATCGACACGTTCGGCAATCTTTTTGCGATTGCCCAATCCCATGACAGTTGCCACCTCGTTCAGGTACAACAACGGCATGGCGCGGGATGTGGTTTGTTCGGTACAGCCGTAGGGATAGCGGTCAAGTGCTGACAATAATCCGGGCGCGTCAAAGCGGGCCAATGCGCCAACCGACAGCATCGCCGATCCGGTGCCGGATTTGAACCCTGTGAACACGTTGTCATCCAATTTGAAGGTGTCGCCGGCGTCCAAGGTAAAGCGGCGTGTACGCGAAATTTCGGGGTCGTTTACCTCGACCGGAATGACCAGCGGTTTGGATAGTCGGGTGCCATCAGGCGTTGTTAGGGTCACATTTATCTTGTGTGTGCCAACATCGGTGGCCGTTACTGGCACCGAAAGCGTTGTTTTCTGTAAGTCGCCCAAAGTAATCTCGGAGGGCAGATTGGCGGTGCGGATGGTGATGCCCTGCCCCCAAACCTCAATCCCCATTTTGCCACTTGGACCGGTGGCATGGGTGATTTCCAGCAACATGCGTGATGTGTCGCCCGGTGCCAAGAAACGCGGCAGGCTGGCGGTCACCACGACAGGATCACGGACCAGCACGTCATGTTCAGCCGCGCCAACACCCGTGGCCGACCAGACCACAGCCATCAAACGCACAGTACCGTTGAATTCGGGCATATCAAAACTGGCGGTGGCGATGCCATCGGCGTCAACCGTGACGGGGCCGGAAAAATAGGCGACCAGTTCTTCGGTGGGCGGTGGGGATTGCATGCCCATGCCGCTGTCAGCATCGCCGCCAGAACGCACAGCGCCCATCGCGCCGTTCATCCCGTCAATCAGGCGGCCATAGACATCACGCATACCCATGCCAAGTTTACGTTGGCCAAAGTAGTGGTTTGGCGCGTCGGGGCTGTCAAAGCCCGTCAGGTTCAAGATGCCCAAATCAACAGCGGCGATGGTGGCGTAAGCGGTCTCGCCGGCTTTGATGCCCTCAACCTTGAGCGCCACTTTCATTGGCGCGCGGGGGGCGGATTCGGCGAGCATATCAAAGCTGGCAGACAGTTTGCGCATGCCAGGATCAACCGGTGCATAGGACAGGCCCAGCGCGCGTGCTGGATTGTGGCCGGATGCTTCATTCATGGGCCGAATCACGGTGGCCGTCACATAGGCCCCTGCTCCCCATTTATCGGTCACGGCCAGCGGGATCAAGTTTTCGCCCGCCGTCACATCGACCACTTTCATGTCGATCAAGTGGTTGGACATCACGGTGATCAAAGCCTTGCCAGCATACCGCGGCACCACCCGCAGATTGGCGGTTTGTCCCGTTGCGTAGCTGGACTTATCCAGCGAAACCTCAAGCGTGTCGGGTGTTGAGGAGGCATCAGCCGAAGCGTACCAGCCTGCGTAGAACGACTTTGAGGCGGCGACGTAGGTTCCGTCGCTGCGCTCGACCTTGATCTCGTAATGACCCCAATCCACAGGCGCGGAAACGGTGATCGGCGCACCGTTCAAATCGGCCGTACCGCTGGCCACGCGTTTGCGGGTGTGGATCGGCTCCCAATTCCAATTGCCGTATTGTTGATACCACTGATAACGGGTGCGCACACGGCTCACAGACCATTTGACCTGCATCGGGGTTTGCGCCTCATCCTTGTCGATCGCGATGATTTGAAAGCTGGCGTTGGTGCCTTCTGCAACCACGTCCTCGAACATCGGTTTGATGCCAATCATCGCCCCATCTGGCGCAAGGCGTTGGGTGATACGACGCTCGACAGGGCGGCCTGATCCTTCGGATATCCGCACGGTGAAACGGGCCTCAAGCGGGCGGCCTGCATTGCTGGTTTTGGGGAACTCAACGGGGATGCGAACGAGCCCCGCGCTGTCTGTGCGCAGGCCTCTTGGCAAGATTTCGGTTCTGGGATTAAAACGTTCATCATGACGGCCAAAGCTGTAACCGGGATAGGCGGTCAGGCCCTCCGTAGCCCGTACCAACACTTCGCCCTCAAGCGGCAGGTCGGCACCGGGTGCGCCGAACAAATAGCGGCTATCGGCGGTTAACATGGTGCCGTCGCTTAGACGCAAAGGTGCGTCTGGCAGGGTCAGATCGAAATCGATGCGTTCAGGCAGGAAATCTTCGATCAGAAAACTGGTGCTGGCCAAGGCGGGAGCGTCAACATCTGTGAACAGAGCCAACTGCCACGTGCCGCGTGGCACCAGCGGGCCTGTGGGCAGGTTAAAGACGTGGCCGCCGACGACGGCGGTTTCGGATGTAGACAGGTTACGGCTGTATTCCACTCCGTCAGGACGGGTTAGGATCGCGGTGACCGGCAGGCCAACAATGGCCTCGGCGGTGGCGTCACGTGTTAGGGCCGTGACGTTGATGACTTCGCCTGCACGGTATGCGCCACGGTCTGTGGTTAGGAACATGTCGATGTGTTTGGCAGGCTCGCGCCCCTCGACACCGCGATCGGACAGATCAAATTCGGGATCAGACAGGGACAGGAATGCGATGTCTGTATCGGCTTCTTTGGCGACGATCAGGGCGGGTTTGGCCCCACCCGTGCCACGTGCCAAAGCGTCAGCAAACACCACATAACCGCGCTCATCAGTCTCTAATTCAGCCAAAACCGCGTTGGCTTTGGACAGCAGCGTCACCGTGATGCCCGCCCGTGGTTCGGCATCACCGAGGCCACGCACAAAGACATGAACACCGTCAGCACCGCTCATGGTGGCAAGACCAAGATCAGACAACACAAACCACTGCGTCGCGGCGGGTTCATTATAGGGGTCAGCACCCGGAACGCGGGCCTGTAGGGCATAGATGCCTGTGGGCAGATCGTTGATCACGTCGCCCATTGGCAGGCGGGTGGTCATGTTTTTGTTCAACGACATCTGCACCTCGCCCGTGCCACGCCACATCTCTTCAGCGACTTGGCTGGCAAAGTTATCTTCTTGCCATTTTGACAGAGGGCGGCCGAAATAGCTGTCTTGCATGGCGCGCAACAGGTTGCGGTCGGAGATGCGGCGCAACACCAGTTCCAGCTCGGCGATATTGACGGTATCAACCGGAATGCCCGCGTTGGCAGATTTCGGCAACACATAAGAACGCCCAGGAAAACTGACCGAGGGTTTGCGATCATTGACATAGAGCGACAAGTTGACCGCCTCTAGCAGTTTCTCGCCGGATTTAGCGGGCAGCCCTTCGCGCAGGGTCAGATCATAGCGCTTGCCGTGTTCAACACCCGAAATGCACAAACGATTGCCTTGGGCCTCGACCGCCAGATCATTTTGTGACAGCCGCACATAGGGCGCGTAGTCAACAGTGTCCCCTGCGAGAGGTTCGGAAAACTGCGCACAGATGCGGGGTTCGGCCAGATCGCTTTCGATGTCGTGCTGGGTGATTTTCAGACCGTATTTTTTGACGGCATAGGCCAGCTTGGCCAACACTTGCGGGGTTGGTGATATTGACTGGGCCAAACGCAGCGCTTTGAGCATGGTGCGGTTTTCGCCATTCAGTTCCAGCGCATTGGCCATAGCCAGCAAGGCAACCACCTTTTCGCCATCCGTGGCGCTGCGCAGGTAGGCATTGACAGAGGCCGACATGGCACGGGCTTTTTGCTTGCGTTTGTTGGCGTAGTTACCCGTCCGGTTTAAAAAGGCGGCGTTTGAATATTCCGCCCAAAGGCCCGCATTGTCGCTTAGGGTTAGGGCAGCACCAAAATAGGATTGCGCCGCGCTATAGTATTTGCCACTCAACCTGTTGCGTCCACTGCGCCACAGCGACAGCGCATCTTCGCCTTGAGTGTCATAAAGGCTCGCCAAATTTTCGGCAAAGGCTTTGGCGGGCTTAAACGCCGCCTCATTCAGAAATGTCAGTTCGGCCGCACGGGATGCAGCGGCAGCCAATATTTGTGGGTTGGTGTCGATGACATGAGCAGAAATGGCCCCAATATAGGGCTGCGTTTCGGTGACCTTGCTTTTGGGAAAACACGAATCGGATCGTGAGTTGAACGTAAACGCCGTGCAGCGGGCATCCGTCAGGCAGGCCTTTTGGCAGGCTGGCAGCGTTGTATCAAAGATCGACTGCAGGTCTGAGCCATAAAAATCTAGGTCGCGGGTGACAGCAATGCGGCGATCAGGAATAAGATCATTCGCCCAAGTTGACGTGGTCAATAACAGCAATACAGCCGCGGCTTTGATAATAAGGCGCATGAATAGTCCTCCTAAAATACAATGGGCCAATGGTTGCACAATCAAGATGCAGTTTCAATCAGACATCGCGGCGAATATTCGGCGTGTCGTTAAGACGTTGTTCACTATGTTCGTGGAATGTTCCCTAAGCGAGAACACACAAAACGAGGGACCGGATGCCGATTACAGAAAAGCTGGCACAGGAACGCCGCGGACGATTGGCTGCGGAACGCCTGTTGGAACAAAAGCAAGCAGAGCTGTTCGCGGCCAACTCAAAATTGGGGCAACACGCACGTCAGTTGTCCGATGAGATCGTCGTCAAACGCAATGAGGCCGAAGAGTTGATGGGTGAAAATACCAAGGTGCGGTCGGACCTGAAAGTTGCCAATTATAAAGTCGACATTGCCGAGCGCCGCTTGTGGGACTCGATCGAAACGATTGAGGATGGGTTCGCCGTGTTTGACATGGATGACTGCATGGTTTCGGCGAACCACGCCTATCTGGCAGCATTTGACGGGCTAGAAGAAATGCGGCCCGGTGTCAGCTACATACGCATCGTTCAATTGATGGTCGAAGAAGGCATCGTTGACACCGAAGGTTTAAGCCCGATGGAATGGCGCGAAGCCATGTTGAAGCGTTGGCATGCTGACCCAATTGAACCCAAAGTGGTTCGCATGTGGAACGGTGCCTACATTAAGCTGGTGGATCGGCGCGCCCGTGATGGTGACACAGTATCCTTGGCCCTGAATATCACCGACACCATCCGCCATGAGGCCGAATTGAAAGACGCTCGCAACAAGGCGGAAGTCGCCAACCGAGCTAAATCTGCATTTCTGGCCAACATGAGCCATGAGATCCGCACACCCATGAACGGTGTCGTCGGCATGGCTGACCTGCTGAGCGACACGGAGCTGGACGAAGAGCAGCAACTCTACGCTGAGACAATCAAGAATTCAGGCGAAGCTTTGTTGGTGATCATCAACGACGTTCTGGATTACTCAAAAATTGAGGCCGACAAATTGACGCTCCACACAGCGCCCTTCGACCTGGAACAATGCATCCACGAGATCGTGATGCTGTTACAACCGTCGCTGCAGGACAAGCCAATAGAAGTTCTGGTGGATTACGACATGTTCTTGCCAACCCTATATGTGGGCGATGCTGGACGGATACGTCAAATCTTGACCAATCTGGTTGGTAACGCTCTGAAATTCACCCACGCGGGCCATGTGATCATCCGTGTTGTCGGGCTTGCCACGGATCAAGAAGGGATGACGCGCATCCATGTGTCAATAGAAGACACAGGAATTGGCATTGCCGAAGACATGGTTGGGCACGTGTTTGGCGAGTTCAACCAGGTCGAAGACGAACGCAATCGTCAATATGAAGGAACAGGATTGGGGCTTGCGATCACCAAGCAACTGATCA
The DNA here is from genome assembly GCA_033851955.1 of Marinosulfonomonas sp. Lineage (GTDB taxonomy): Bacteria > Pseudomonadota > Alphaproteobacteria > Rhodobacterales > Rhodobacteraceae > Profundibacter. The sequence goes on along the minus strand of JAWSVK010000009.1, from coordinate 96,184 downwards.
ATTTGATGGGCGGCGAAATTTGGGTCGACTCTGTTGAAGGTGAAGGGTCTTGCTTTGGCTTCCACGTCACTTTGCCGATCTCTGATCCAACGCTGATTGCAACGGATCATTCGCTTAAAAATATCAAACGGGCGCTGCTTATCTGCGATCCAACTGCAGGTCTCGATATCTTGGTCAAACAGCTCGCCGCTTTGGGGGTTGATGTGGTGCAGCACACAGCAGAGGACGCCGAAATCATTGAACAAGCCGATACGTTTGATGTGGCATTCGTTGACGTATCGCTTACTGAATCCGACGGTCAAGACTATCCGATTTTGCTGAACGCCAACGCGCCTGATTTGCCACTTATTTTGTTGAAGTCAGATCACGATAAGGGGCGTGATGGGCCTGCATTCGCCACATTGAAAAAACCGATTCTACGTCATGATCTGTTCAGGATACTTCAATCACTAGATGGGGCTTCGAAAGATGCCCCAGTCAATATCGCAAGTGCCGAAGATGCTGACACAGGCTCGGCAGTCAGTGATATTACGGCCACGGCGACCGCGATCACGGCCATCACTGAAATTGTGCCTTCGGAAATTGTGCCCAATGAAATTACGCCCAGTGACATTGAGGCGCCTGCGCCTCCCGCGCCCACGCAAAATGATCAAACTTTGCGGAAAATGCGTGTTCTGGCAGCAGAAGACAATCGCACAAACCAGTTGGTCTTTGGCAAGATGGTCAAGAATCTGAACATTGACCTGAAGTTTGCCAACAACGGTCTAGAAGCCGTTGAGGCGTTTCAGAACTTCAAACCAGATATGATTTTCATGGATATCTCGATGCCTAAGATGGACGGCAAAGAGGCCACCCGAACCATCCGCGAAATCGAGCAAGAAGCAGAATTACCCCGAATCCCGATCGTCGCATTGACCGCTCACGCCATGGCGGGGGACGACACTGAAATTCTGGCGGCAGGGCTGGACTATTACCTGACCAAACCTCTGCGCAAGGCCGCAATCTGCGCCAAAGTGGCTGAGCTTGCGCCTGAAGGCGTATCGCAAATCATGCCCGAGGACACGGATTAGGTTGTCGGGTAATCCCGCAAGAAAACCATGCGATCAGCATCCGACATATCGGCACGGTATTGGTAACCGCCTGTGTCGAAATCTTTCAAACCATCGGGGTTGGTGATACGGTGTTCAATGATAAACCGCGCCATCGCCCCGCGGGCCTTTTTGGCGAAAAAGCTAACGATCTTTGGCGCGCCAGCCTTTTGCTCCATGAACACGGGTGTAATCACCCGCAGGTTCAACGCGGCCAGATCAACAGCCCCGAAATATTCAACTGAGGCACAGTTCACCAGCGTCTTGGTTTCGACCTGTGCTGCAGCATCGTTCAGGGCGTTCGAGAGCGTATCCCCCCAATACTCATACAAATTCTTGCCGCGTTTTGTCTTCAAACGGCTGCCCATTTCCAAACGATAGGGCTGGATCAAATCGCGTGGACGCAGCAGGCCATAGAGGCCAGACAGGATGCGCAAATGCTGTTGTGCCCAATCCATTTGCTCGCCGTCTAGGGTGGCCGCCTCAAGTCCGGCATAGGTGTCACCCGCGAAAAAAACGGCCGCTTGTTTGGCATTCTCAAGGGTTGAGCTTGGCTCAAATCTAGCAAAGCGGTCCGCATTTAGCTTGGCCAGACCTTCACTGATGCTCATCAATTTTTGTAAGGCTTTCACAGATAGGTTGCGGCCATATCCTGCTAGATCATTGGCCGCGTCCTGAAACACGGGGAACGTTTCATTCGGTGTAGAAATCGCGGCCTCGTCCAGCCGTTTGGCTGGTGAAATCACTACTAGCATTTAAGCGCCCTCCTCATTGATCACATCCAGAAACGCGTCGCCAAACCGCGCGGTCTTTTTATCGCCCAGCAAGCGTTCCATCGCAGATAAGTCCTGCGGTTTCGCGCTTGCAACCTTAGCCAACAATGACGCCGAACAGCTCATCGGTTTATCGGCGCCTTCTGTCCCGCGCGCAAGTTCACCCTGTGCTTCCAACAACCTATCATAAATATTGCCCGCGTCACGGCCCGCTAATTTGCGTCGGGACGGATGGGTTGGCACCGCCGCCTCACCGGTTATGACGTTCAAAAACATCTCGCCGTATTTTTCCAACTTCTTCGCGCCAACCCCGCCGATATTAGCCATGTCGTCCAATGTCATCGGACGAGCCTCAGCCATTTCAATCAGGGTGCGGTCGTTGAAAATGATGTAGGCGGGGGCGCGTGCCTCTTCGGCCAGGGCGCGGCGTTTGGCTTTGAGCGCCGAAAGCAGCGGCGCGTCCTCGTCCGAGACCAGAGCCTTGACGGCTGGACGACGGGTGGTTTTGGCGTGACGAATGGTGTCGCGGCGCAGCTCGATGGTTTCCTCATCGCGCAAAATGGGTCGTGCGATGTCGGTCATCCGAAACGCGCCGTATCGCTCAGAATCGGGACGGACCAAATCGTGGCCCATCATCTGCCGAAAAATCGCCTGCCATTCATTGCGGCTGAACTCCTTACCCACGCCAAAAGTCGGGAGCGTATCATGGCCGCGTTGCTGCACCTTGTCGGTTTCATTGCCGATCAGGATATCAATCAAGTGACCCGCCCCAAAATATTCACCGGTCCGCAGCATCGCCGAAAGCGCCATGCGCACCGCTTTGGTGCCGTCAAAAGTTTCGGGCGGGGTCTCGCATTGATCGCAATTGCCACAAGGTGGGCTGTCTTCACCGAAAAATGCCAACAGTTTTTGGCGGCGGCAGCGTAAAGCTTCGGCCAGCCCCAGCAGCGCATTCAGCCGTGCGTGATCGGCGGCGCGGTGCTCGGGCGGAGCCAGGCCTTCGTCGATTTGGGTGCGGCGCAGGCGGATGTCTTCGGGGCCAAACAGGGTCAAGGTTTCGGCAGGCGCGCCATCACGGCCCGCGCGACCGATTTCCTGATAGTATGACTCGATGGATTTGGGCAGATCAGCGTGGGCGACCCAGCGGATGTCAGGTTTGTCGACCCCCATGCCAAAAGCCACAGTGGCCACCACGATCAACCCGTCTTCGGTTTGAAAGCGAGCCTCGACATCGCGCCGGTCTTGTGCTTCCATGCCGCCGTGATAATGACACGCGCTGTGGCCCACATCATTGAGCGCTTTGGCGAGACCTTCGGTTTTCTTGCGGGTAGCACAGTAGACAATGCCAGGTTGACCCTTGCGTGCCGCGGCAAATTCTAGGATCTGGCGACGCGGTGAATCCTTGGCCTCGAACCGCAAATGGATGTTGGGGCGATCAAACCCGTGCAAGAATACGGCGGGGTCGGTATCTTCAAACAGGCGAGTGATAATCTCGGCGCGGGTTTCTTCATCGGCGGTGGCTGTGAAGGCGGCCAGTTGAACATTCAGGACTTTACGCAGATCGCCAATACGCAGATAATCGGGGCGAAAATCATGACCCCATTGCGATACGCAATGGGCCTCGTCCACCGCGATCAACGTAGTGTTGATCCGCTGCAAAAATGCCAATGTCCCCGAAGAGGCCAGTCGTTCAGGTGCCATATAAAGGATTTTCAAACGTCCCGCGTTGACGGCCTCATAGACGTAATCAGTTTCTTCCTCGGTGTTGCCCGAGGTCAGCGCACCAGCCTCGACACCGGCTTCGCGCAGCGCGCGGACTTGGTCGCGCATCAGGGCAATCAGCGGCGAAATCACCACGGTCACCCCGTCGCGCATCAAGGCGGGCAGTTGAAAACACAAGGATTTGCCACCGCCGGTAGGCATGATGGCAAGCGTGTTGCGGCCATCTGCCACGGCGTCGACAATGTCAGCTTGGCCCGGACGAAATTCGTCAAAGCCGAAGATTGAGGAGAGAAGTTTGGTGGCTTTGGTCACTGGTTAGTATGAGTAAAAGAATGCTGCGTTGTTTTTAAGAATGATACGCAGCACAATAACGCCGAGAAACGCCACCAATGGGGCCAGATCTAACGCGCCTGTCGCCGGCAGAAACTGCCGAATACGGCTGTAAATCGGATCAAGCAACTTATTCAAACCATACCAGATCTGCTGAACCATCGGCTGGTGCAGGTTCAAAACCTGAAAATTGATCAGCCAGCTCATAATGATATGGGCGATCATGACAAACCAAACCACGTCGAGGATCAAGTTCAATATTTGGTAAATCGATTGCATCTCGGTTCTGCCTTTTCGTTGGGTTGCCATTTATCTATGCGCCGCAACGCCATATGGCAAGCAATCTGCCGCTACGTTGCCCTTGACGTTCGCGTTAATCGGATCAATTTGCAAAGAACGCAAAGGAACCGCACCAATGTATCCATTTTTCCGCATGGCCAAAGAGCTGTTTATTCATCGCAATGCCCCGCCTTTGAAAATGGGCGAGGTCCATGTTTCGCATCACATGTGTTGGCCGTGGGATTTGGATTTTATGTTCGAATTGAACAACGGGCGCACCTTGACCCTGTATGATCTGGGTCGCATCCCATTGGCCAAACGTGGAGGGTTGATCCGCGCGATCAGCGAAAATAAATGGGGGCTGACGGTGGCCGGCACGTCGGTGCGGTACCGTCGGCGGATCCGCGCATTTCAGAAATTTGAAATTCGTTCGCATGTGCTGGGGTGGGATGAACGGTTTTTGTATCTAGAGCAAACCATCTGGACAAAGGGTCATTGCGCAAATCAGGCGCTATATCGCACGGCGGTGACGGGGCCGGATGGCATTGTAGATCCGACACTTGTTGCCAAGGCGATGGGAGTTGATACCCAAAGCCCCGCGTTGCCACAATGGGTGGAAAACTGGATCAAAGCCGAAAACAGCCGCCCATGGCCGCCCGAAAACCAGCCCGACGCCTAAAGGTTTTCTTGCCTATGGCGACCTTTCCCTGTTCTATCGTTCAAAACAAAATAGGGGACGGGGAATATGGCTGAAGTTTCGGCGAAAAAACGGATTTGGGGTTGGTTCTTTTTTGACTTTGCCAGCCAACCTTACAACACACTGCTGCTGACATTTATTTTTGGGCCGTACATTGCAACCGTGATTGGTGATGGCACCAAGGCCCAATCAGCTTGGGGGTTTGGCATCGGGGCGGCGGGCATCGTGATCGCTATTCTGGCGCCGATCCTTGGGGCGATTGCGGATAACAGTGGCAATCGAGTGCGCTGGGTCTGGTTGTTTTCGGTGATGTATTTCATTGGCGCCTTTGGCCTGTGGTGGTCTGCGCCGGACAGTTTCAATCTGTATTTCGTGCTGTTTTCTTTTGCCATCGGTCTGATTGGTATGGAATTTGCCACCATTTTCACCAACTCGATGTTGCCCGATCTTGGCCCCAAAGAAGAGATAGGCAAGATTTCCGGCAGCGGTTGGGCTTTTGGTTATATCGGCGGGTTGCTGACATTGATCATAATGTTGTTGCTGTTTGCCGAAGGTGGTGATGGCAAAACCATGTTGGGGATCGATCCGATATTCGGGCTGGATGCCGCGGCGCGCGAAGGCACGCGGTTCGTTGGGCCCTTTTCAGCCATTTGGTATGCCGTTTTTATGATCCCGTTTTTCCTGTGGGTGCGTGATCCAAAAACCACTGCGGTGTCGCGCCTTAAGGTATCAACCGCGTTGAGCGATTTAGGCAAAACGTTGAAATCCCTGCCCAGCACGCCCAGCCTGTTTGCCTATCTGGCGTCGTCAATGTTTTACCGCGATGCGCTGAACGGCATCTATGTGTTCGGCGGGATTTATGCGGCAGGCGTTTTGGGATGGACCAGCACCAACATCGGTATTTTCGGCATCATCGCCATTATCACGGGCGCAATTTTTGCCTGGATCGGCGGACGGGCTGACCACAAGTTTGGCCCCAAGCCCGTGATCACCGTTTGTATTTTGGTGCTGACATCCGTGTCGATTGTGATTGTTTTTGTCTCACGCGAATCTGTGCTGGGCATGGCGGTTGGCCCCGAATCCGCGCTGCCAGACCAAGCCTTTTATGTGTTGGGTGCAATCATTGGCGCGGCGGGCGGTGCTGTGCAATCGGCCAGCCGCACAATGATGGTGCGCCAAGCCAACCCCGATCGCATGACCGAAGCATTCGGCCTGTATGCGCTGGCGGGCAAGGCGACATCATTCATCGCGCCATTGGCTATCGGGATTGCGACGGCTGTGACCAGCAGTCAGCGGCTCGGCATATCGCCGCTCATCGGGCTTTTCCTAATTGGGCTTTTCCTGCTAATCTGGGTGAAACCCAATGGGGAGCACGTTGACGAATGATCCGGTTTTTCTCAGTCCTACTATTTACGCTTGGCCTTGCAGGACCAATGCAGGCCGCACCTTTGGCCAAGCAATTGTTCAGCGCCAAGCCCAAAGCCTCGTCTCAGAAACCAGCGCCCTTTGGCGGATACGCAAAAGGCTGTTTGGCAGGTGGGGTTCAATTGCCGCAAAAAGGTGCAACGTGGTTAGAGATGCGTGTGGCGCGTAACCGCAATTGGGGCCATCCGGAATTGGTAGATTTCATCAAAACACTGAGCCGTAAGGCGGCACGTCTGAACGGTTCAAACGGGGTCTATGTTAGTGACATGTCACAGCCGCGTGGCGGCCCAATGTCGTCAGGACATCGTTCGCATCAAATCGGGCTGGACGCAGATATCTGGTTGATGCCAGGCAGCAATATGGAGTTGAGCATCAATCAACGCGCAAAACTGTCTGCGGTTTCTTATCGCCGTTCCAAAGGCGCATTTGTGAACAGCAACTGGGGCCCTTATCAGCATGCGGTTGTGCGCGCGGCGGCAAAAGACAAACGTGTCGCACGGATTTTCATATTCCCCGGCGCCAAAGTGCAGATGTGCAAAGATGAAAAAGGTGACCGTCGTTGGTTGAATAAAATTCGACCATGGTGGGGCCATCACTATCATTTCCACGCCCGTCTAAAATGCCCCAAGGGCGCAAGGGGATGCACCAATCAAGCACCACCACCTGCAGGTGACGGCTGTGCCGATGCGCAGCAATGGGTCGACAATATTTTGAACCCGCCGCCGCCAGACCCCAATCCAGCGCCGCGCAAACCACGTCGCGAATACGTAATGTCGGATCTGCCAAAACAATGCCAAACCGTTTTAGAGTCGCGTTAATCGCGGCAGGTTTGGCCCTACTGCCAAACATCATATTCGCCCAAACTGCCGAATATATTGACAGTTACACTTGGGCTGGACCGACCAAAGAATATGGCGGGTTTTCGGGAATTGAGGTCTCGGATGACGGTATGCGCTTTACAGCGATTGGCGACAAAGGGGTGATTGTGGACGGCGTGTTCAAACGCTATGGGCCGCGCATCAGAGGCATAAAACCCATGCTTCAAAAAGTTAGAGACCGCAAAGGTACCCCCGTTTCCAAATCCCGATCCGACGCTGAAGGTTTGGCAATAGGGAGTGATGGTCGGGCCTATATTTCGTTTGAGAACCGACACCGTGTGAGAGCCTATCAACAGGTCGGCGGCCCTGCACAAAAAGTGCCAAAGCATCCAAACTTCAAAAGGTTTTCGAGAAATAATGGGCTTGAGGCTTTGGCCATTTCCACGACTGGCGCGTTGTTTGCATTGCCCGAACAGACGTTCAATTCCACGATACCAATATATCGTTACGCGGGCGGCAGGTGGAGCCAGCCCTTTCATATTCCCGCAATCGCCAGTTTTAAGGCTGTCGGCGCTGACTTTGGACCAGACGGAAAATTCTATGTGCTGGAACGCAGTTTCAAAAGCGTGTTCGGCTTTGGCAGTCAGGTCAGGCGGTTCGAAATCTCCGACGACCACATAAGTGATGGCGAGGTGATATTACGAACTCCCGCTGGCACACATGGCAATCTGGAGGGTATCGCACTGTGGCGTGATGCGCGTGGTGACATTCGGCTTACGATGATTGCGGATGATAATTTCAACTTTTTCCAACGCAGTGAATTTGTTGAGTACCGTTTGAAACAATAGCTTGATTTGTTTGGCACGGGGCGGTACGACGCGCCGTCCCGTATCGCGGGACCAAGTTACCGCAACCTTGTTAAAACGGAAAAACAACATGAAACGTATCCTTCCTGGCATTATTGCTATGGCGGCCATCGTGGTCGCCTCGAATATCCTTGTGCAACATCTGTTTGGCCAATGGCTGACATGGGGCGCATTCACCTATCCGCTGGCATTTTTAGTGACCGACGTAATGAACCGTGTTTACGGTGTCACGGCGGCGCGCAAAGTCGTGATCGCAGGCTTTGTCACCGGCGTCGTTTGCTCGCTGATCGGCACGCAAATCATGGGCGAGTTCGGCCCATTGGTCACGCTGCGGATCGCGATTGGATCTGGCGTCGCATTCTTGATCGCACAGCTTATGGACGTGACCATTTTCGACCGCTTGCGTAATGGCGCTTGGTGGCGCGCTCCACTGGCTTCCTCACTGATCGGGTCCTCAGTTGACACAATTTTGTTCTTTAGTATCGCATTTTCGGCCACATTTACGTTCATTGAACCCTTGGGTGACGTCAGCTGGGCAGCAGAAGTATTGCCTCTATTAGGCTTTGGTCCCGCAGCACCGCTTTGGGTGTCGCTTGCATTGGCCGATTGGCTGGTTAAACTGTCGCTGGCTTTGCTTGTTTTGGTGCCATTTCGTGCAATCGTCACAAAAATTTCACCAGATGCGGCATAAAACATTTTGACATACACCAAATCTGTGCCACCCTTTGAATGTTCGTAACATTCAGAAAGGAGGTGCCAATGTCTATTGGGATACAGGAGCAACTGGTGAGGATTACGTGCGAGATGATGATTTAGGGGGCAAACCCTTTGAATAATCATCTGGCTTCGGGCCCCAAGTGCCCCGCTTGCCACCTCCAACTCTCGAGAAGAGCCCTTACGCAAAGCGTGAGGGCTCTTTCCGTTTCTGACCCACTGTCCTAGTGTCTGCATATGTTACGGATCAATGATGAAATCACACTTGAGGACTGGGAGCTGAGCGAAAGCTTTACGCGCTCGTCGGGGCCGGGTGGGCAGAACGTGAACAAAGTTTCGACCGCCGTTGAATTGCGATTTGAGGCCGCGCGCAGCCCACAATTGACGGGGGCCGTAAAGGGGCGGTTGAAACGTTTGGCCGGTCGGCGCTGGACGCTGGACGGGGCAATTGTAATCCGTGCCGAGGAAACCAGATCACAAGCCCGAAACCGCGAAATCGCACGGGACAGGTTGGTGGAATTGATTGAACAGGCTTTGTTTGTACCAAAGCGGCGCGTCAAAACCAGACCGACGCTTGCGTCAAAACGCCGACGGGTAGAAGGTAAAGTGAAACGCGGGCAAGTCAAAGCGCTGCGCGGCAAGGTAAAGGGTGACGAATGAATTTAATTGAACGACGCAAGCGGGTGTTGGGGCGGCATGTCACAACGTTTTATGACACGCCTTTTGCACCCGTGCGGGGCGAAGGGGTTTGGTTGTTTGATGCGGACGGCAACCGGTATCTGGATTGTTATAACAACGTGCCACATGTTGGGCACTGTCACCCCAAAGTGGTCGAGGCGATAGCCCATCAAGCGGCCACGCTCAACGTTCACACTCGCTATGTTCACGAAGGTGTTGTGGCCTATGGCGAACGTCTATGCGCAAAATTTGATCACGACCTTTCCACCATGATCATGGTTAATTCTGGGTCCGAAGCAAACGACATCGCCTTGCGGATGGCGCAAGCTGCGAGCGGGAATACTGGCGTGATCGGCACCGACAACACCTATCACGGCAACACCACCGCCGTGAGCCAGCTGAACGCCACCAAGATGCCTGTCGGCGGTTATGCCGATCATGTTCGCAAGGTGCCTTCACCAGACAATCTGCGACCGGTGGGGGGGACGAGTGTTGGGCAAGCGCAGGCATTTGCGGCTGGCGTCGAGGCCGCAATTGCCGAGTTGCAGACGGCGGGACATGGTGTATCCGCTCTGATCATTTGCCCCTACTTTGCCAATGAGGGTTTTCCAACGCTTGAACGCGGCTTCATGGATCAGGCGATTGCCGCCGTGCGCCGTGCCGGTGGCTTGATCATCGCCGACGAGGTGCAACCAGGATTTGGCCGCATTGGCAGCCATTGGTGGGGCCATGAAAAACTAGGCTTTGCCCCCGACATTGTAACCGTAGGAAAACCGATGGCGAACGGCCATCCGGTGGCTGCTGTGGTGACCCGCCAAGATGTGCTTGAGGCGTTTCAGGACGTGTTCAAGTACTTTAACACCTTTGGCGGCAACCCTGTCAGTGCCGCCGCCGCAGCGGCAACACTCAACGCAATAGAAGACGAAGGATTGGTTGAGAATGCCAACAAAGTTGGCACCTATGCTGTCGCAGAATTGCGCGGGTTGGCAGATAAGCATGATCTCATTGCCGACGTGCGCGGCTCTGGTCTGTTCTTTGGGGCAGAATTAATGCGGGACGGAAAACCCGCCACTGACATTTGTCTCAAAATCGTCAACGAAATGAGAAATGCAGGTGTTCTACTAAGCACTGTTGGGCGGTTTAACAACGCCCTAAAGATACGGCCACCTTGTGTATTTTCAAATGAAAATGTCGATCAATTGGTCGACGTCATGGACCGCGCGATCATCAAGGTTTTGACAAATGAATGATGTAGAAGCGATCAGTTTTGCAAGGGCTGCGTTGGCCGCTTGGGATGTGCCTGACATCGCCCCACGCCTGATCAAGAACCGTGAAAACGCGGTGTTTGAAGTGATTTTATCTGACGGCAGCCGCGCTGCTTTGCGCTTGCACCGCCCGGGGTATCAAACGGATAGCGCTATCCGATCTGAGTTGATTTGGGCGCAGGCGTTGGCCGATGCGGGCATGGATTTACCGCGCCCGACGCCATGTAAAAATGGCGATTTGATCTCGTTTGTGGCGGCAGCCGGGCGTATGGCTTCGATTGTTTCTTGGGTGGACGGGGTGCCGTTGGGCGATTCTGGCATCGATGTGGAATGGGGGGCAGCCACCCAGTTGGAGCTGTTTGGCAAACTCGGAGCAGAGCTGGCCCGGTTGCATAAATTGAGCGACGCCTTGGCGCTACCCGATGATTTTGAGCGCCCTAGTTTGGGCATTGAACAACTGTTGGGCGAAACTCCCAATTGGGGACGCTTCTGGGAAAACCCGGCCCTGTCAGCTTCGGAAAAAAATGTGTTGCAAAAAACGCGCTCGCGGTTGCTGGGCGTATTAGAGGCCCACCAAACAAAGGGCGCAGATTTCGGATTGATCCACGCCGACGCGATCAGTGAAAACGTGCTGACGGTCGATGGCGACGTCGCGTTGATTGATTTTGACGATGGGGTTTATGGTTTCAGGCTCTATGAATTGGGTGCGGCAATGTCGCAAATTTGGTCGCGTCCAAATGCGCAAAACCTGGCGGTGGCATTGTCTGTGGGGTACGGATTGAACCCTGAAGAGGCTAATCTGATACCAGATTTCACGGTAATGCGCGTTCTGGCATCCTGCGGCTGGGCGATTGATCGGTACGCGCCGGATGACCCCATTTTGTCAGGATATGCAGATCGTGCGACGCGCGCTGCGACTCGGTATTTGTCAAACGAGCCCCTGTTTAACGGATTGCCAAACCCCTAGACCACCACGTCCTGCGCGGTTTGTTTTCCGACACCGAACACCCGTTTGTAACGCGTAATTTCATCGGCAGGCCCCATGGCTTTGTTTGGGTTGTCAGACAGTTTGACCGTTGGATTGCCATTGGCGCTGACAGCTTTGCACACGATGGAAAACGGAGCGATGCTGTCACCTGGTGTCAGCCCACGGAAATCGTTTGTCATCAACGTGCCCCAACCAAATGACGGAATAATCCGGCCGCGAAATTGGTTTTGCAACTCAATAATCTTGTCCACATCCAACCCGTCCGAAAAAATCACCATCTTTTTGGTTGGATCTTCGCCACGGGTTTTCCACCATTCAATCGCAATTTCGGCAGCGGTAGCCGGATCACCACTGTCGACTCGAATTCCTGTCCAACCCGCCAACCAATCCGGCGCGTTATCAAGGAAGCCTTTGGTGCCATATGTGTCGGGCAAAATGATGCGCAAATTTCCGTCATGTTCCTGCTGCCAGTCAGCCAAAACATCATATGGGGCTTGTCGCAACTCATCATCGGATTTGGCCAAAGCGGCGTAAACCATGGGCAATTCATGGGCGTTGGTGCCGATCGCTTCGACTTCGCGGTTCATCGCGATCAAGCAATTCGAGGTGCCGACGAATTTGTCGCCCAGCCCCTCATTCATTGCTTGCACGCACCAGTCTTGCCACAGGAAACTGTGGCGGCGGCGGGTGCCAAAATCGGCCAGTCTCAAACCGTCCAGATCACGCAGTTTTTCGACCTTTTCCCACAGTTTCGTCATGCCACGGGCATATAGTACCTGCAATTCGAACTTGTCCATTTCCTGCAAAACCGTGCGGCTACGCAGCTCCATCAACACAGCGAGCGCTGGAATTTCCCAGAGCATCACCTCGTGCCACTTGCCCTCAAACGTCAGCTCATACTGGCCATCGCGTTTTTCCAGATGGTAGGGCGGCAGTCGCATGCCCTCGAACCATTCCATAAATTCAGGACTGAACATGGCGCGCTTGCCATAGAACGTATTACCCCGCAGCCAAGTGCTCTCGCCGCGCGTCAAAGACAGCGAGCGAATGTGATCCAGCTGTTCGCGCAACTCGCCTTCATCAATCACCTCGGCCAATCGGATAGATTTACTGCGGTTGATCAGCGAAAATGTAACATTGGTATCCGGCTTATTGCGAAACACCGATTGACACATCAGCAATTTGTAAAAATCAGTATCGATCAGAGATCTCACGATCGGGTCGATTTTCCACTTCTGATTATAAACACGGGTGGCGATATCAGGCATGTTCTAAGGCTCCAGTTTCACACCGGCACCCTGCATCGCCGCGCGGGCAGTGGCAAGAGAGCCATCCAGATCAATTGCGCGGCAAGCGCCTTCAAAAACGGTAACATCAAAGCCAAGCGCGGCGGCATCCAGCGCGGAATATTGCACGCAGAAATCCATCGCCAAACCAACCATCGTCAAGGTGGTGATGTCGCGGCTGCGCAAATACCCTTCAAGTCCGGTCGGGGTTTTTCGGTCGTTTTCAAAAAAGGCCGAGTAGCTGTCGATGGCTGAGTTATATCCTTTACGGATGATCATATCGGCGGCGTCGGCATTCAGTTCGTCGTGGAAGGCCGCGCCATTGCTGCCCTGAATACAGTGGTCAGGCCACAACACTTGCGCTCCATACGGCATGTCGATCAGCGCATAGGGGTCTTGTCCGGCATGGCTGCTGGCAAAGGACGAATGGCCGGCAGGATGCCAGTCTTGGGTCAAGACAGTTGCGTCAAAATCGCCCATCATCGCGTTGATACGGGGGATGATTTCATTGCCTTGCGCCACGGCCAGCGCACCATTTGGGCAGAAATCATTTTGCACGTCGATAACAATGAGAGCAGTGGCCATTTCGATCGTTCCTTAGGTTCGCGCCTAAAAGTCCAGATTTTCTACGTTCAACGCATTGGTCTGAATGAATTCGCGGCGCGGCTCGACCACATCCCCCATCAGCTTGGTGAACAGGTCATCCGCTTCGGCGAGATCATCGATTTTCACCTGCAACAGGATTCGTGCTTCTGGATCCAAAGTGGTCTCCCACAGCTGGTCGGGGTTCATTTCACCCAACCCTTTATAGCGTTGCAGCGACAGGCCTTTTTCGCCTTCGATCAGAATGGCGTTCAACAAATCGATCGGGCCAAAAATCGGGATTTCGCGATCTTTTCGCACCAGCTTGGCTGGCTCGGAATAGACCTCTTGCAAACCGTCGGTCAATGAGCCCAACTTGCGGGCCTCACCCGAGCGCAGCACGCGGCCATCCAAGGTCCGCACTTCGTCCACGCCGCGCAACATGCGGGCCAAACGAATGCCGTGATCTTGGGTCGGGCGGCCTTTCCAGCCGCGCTCATATTCTTCGGCAATCAAATCCAGGCGGGCGGCAACCGCGTCTGCCACACCTTGTAAATCGGAGTCCACTTGGCCCGCAACGAACCCGCCAGCAATGGCGGCCTGTTCCAAAATATGCTGCGGATACGATGTTGGAAACGCCTGCAAAACGCGGCGTGTTTGGCGTGCTTCTTCAACAACACGCAACAAATCTTGGCCAGACATTTCCAGACCATTCGCCATGCGCAATGTTGCGCCTTCGATGCCTTGGTGAACAAGATAATCGTCAAGCGCGGGTTGATCTTTCAGGTAAACTTCGGACTTGCCGCGGCTCACTTTAAACAGCGGTGGTTGCGCAATATAGAGATATCCACCCTCAATCAATTCAGGCATTTGCCTAAAGAAAAATGTCAGCAACAACGTGCGGATGTGGGCGCCATCAACGTCAGCGTCCGTCATGATCACGATCTTGTGGTAACGCAATTTGCTGATGTCAAACTCTTCGCGGCCAATACCGGTGCCAAGCGCCATCACCAGATTGCCGATTTCCTGCGAGGCAAGCATGCGGTCAAACCGCGCCCGCTCAACGTTCAAGATTTTACCACGCAGCGGCAGAACCGCCTGCGTCATCCGGTCACGACCGGTTTGCGCTGATCCACCAGCGCTATCACCTTCCACCAAAAAGACTTCGGTTTTAGAGGGGTCTTTCTCGGAGCAATCCTTGAGCTTGCCTGCCAAGAAATTCACATCCATCGCGGTTTTGCGCCGCGTTAAATCGCGGGCCTTGCGGGCGGCTTCGCGGGCGTGGGCGGCCTCAACGATCTTGGAGACGATCATCTTGGCCTCGTTGGGATTTTCCTCAAACCATTCGGCCAGCTTTTCGTTGACCAGCCCTTCGACAGCGGGGCGCACTTCAGAGGAAACCAGCTTATCTTTGGTTTGCGATGAAAACTTCGGGTCAGGCACTTTGACAGACAGAACGCACGTCAGACCTTCACGGGCATCATCCCCCGTAAAGCTGATTTTCTCCTTTTTGGCGATGCCGCTGGATTGCGCGTAATTGTTGATCGTGCGGGTCAGCGCGCCACGAAAACCAGCCATGTGCGTGCCGCCATCACGCTGCGGAATGTTGTTGGTAAAAGGCAGCACGTTTTCGTGGTAACTGTCATTCCACCACATCGCGACCTCGACGACGATGTCATCTTTTTCGCCAACAAACGCTATCGGGTCCGGCAACATTGCCGTTTTTGATCGGTCCAGATAGCGCACAAATTCCTTCACGCCGCCGTCGTAAAACAACTCTGCTTTCAGATCTTCCGCTGGGCGTTCATCGGTTAGAATAATCCGCACGCCAGAGTTCAAAAATGCCAATTCACGCAGGCGATTTTCCAGTGTGTGAAAGCTGTATTCAAGATTGGAAAATGTATCGGTCGAGGCCATGAACCGCACTTCTGTGCCCGTTTGCTCACCACACTCACGCACCACTTCCAACGATTTGGCCGTATCGCCATGCTCAAATCGCGCGACGTGCTCTTTGCCATCACGCCAGATGCGCAATTCCAGCCATTCGGAAAGCGCATTCACAACCGAAACGCCAACGCCGTGCAGGCCGCCTGAAATTTTATAAGAATTACTGTCGAACTTACCGCCAGCGTGCAATTGCGTCATGATCACTTCGGCCGCCGAAACACCCTCTTCTTCGTGGATGCCCACCGGAATGCCACGACCATTATCTGACACCGAAACCGAGGAATCTGCGTGGATCGTAACGGTTACGGCGTCCGCGTGACCCGCCAAGGCCTCATCAATGCCGTTGTCAACAACCTCATACACCATGTGGTGCAGGCCGGAGCCATCATCGGTATCACCGATATACATTCCGGGGCGCTTGCGAACAGCCTCTAACCCTCTGAGAACCTTAATAGAATCCGCCCCGTATTCTTCGGGAATTTTATCGTTATCTGACACGCGCATATTCCTTGTTCGTTTCAGGGATTTATACGGGATACGGACAGGGATGTCACGCAGATCGGGCAAGAATTAGAGGGTTTGGTGCGCCGTCACAGCGGAAATCGCGTCCACCTCATCCACCTCAAGATACATCGCCCGTTTTCCGAGCGCGTCAAACAATTCGGACCCCGTGCCGGTCATCCATGCTTGCGCTCCCAGCGCGCAGATTTCGTCATAAAGTGCGGCGCGGCGGCCCGCATCCAGATGGGCGGCAACCTCGTCTAACAACAAGATCGGGGGCGCACCGATTTCTGCCTTGAGCGCCCGCGCATTGGCAAGGATCAGGGACACCAGAAGCGCTTTTTGCTCGCCGGTCGAACAATCTCGGGCAGGTACACCCTTGGCGGTGTATTCAGCGAAAAGGTCCGCCCTGTGCGGCCCGATGAGCGTGCGGCCAGCCATCAGGTCGCGAGGGCGGTTTTCACGCAGAGCCGACATCAGCGCGTCGGCATCCTCCAGCATTTCGGAACTTTCAGGATGGATCAGTGTAAGTGTCGCTGTCGGAAACGAAGTCTCGGCGGCCGTTTGCGCCGCTATGAGCTGTTCGAGAGCCGCGCAGCGGTTGGCGTGTATCTGTGCGCCCGCCTGGGCCATCTGGACCTCAAGCGCGCTATACCATGCACCATCTCGTTGATTGTCCTTTAGCAAACGGTTGCGCTCGCGCATCGCTTTTTCATAGGTCAGCACACTTGCGGCATGTGAGGGTTCAAAGCTCATCGTCATGCGGTCAAGGAACCGACGGCGCCCCTCGGCTCCTTCGGTCCACAAACGGTCCATCGAGGGCACCAACCACAAAATGCGAGCCACGCGGCCCAGCGCCACTTGTGTGGCCGACTTACTGTCGATCCGTACGCTACGCGACGCACCGCCCTCGGACCATGTCTCAATCTCGTGCATCTGATGCAGGCTTTGCAGCACTGCGGTGACTTTCCAGCCGAGGGCCTCGGGTTTGCGGGTGATTTCTTCGGCGGTGGCGCGGCGTAGGCCGCGGCCAGGCGACAACATCGACACGGCCTCAAGGATGTTGGTTTTTCCGGCCCCGTTTGCGCCATAAATCGCCACGGGGCGGTCGTCCAACGTCAGAGTTTGCGCCTTATGCGACCTGAAATGAGAGAGCGTTAGCTCTTTTATGCGCAGCTGCGTCAAACGCGCATCGGCATCACAACATAGACCGCAGAAGTGTCATTGCCTTCGCGCATCAAGGTTGGATCACCGCTTGAATTGAACATAAAGACCGCATTTTCACGGTCGACCTGGCTGGCGATTTCAAGCAGGTATTTCGCATTAAATCCAATTTCCAGAGGTTCATCACCGTAAGCAACGGCCAGCTCTTCTTCGGCAGCTCCGCTATCGGGCGCGTTGACGGACAATACCAAACGGTCTTCGTCCAACGTCAGTTTCACGGCCCGCGAACGCTCGGATGACACGGTGGCCACGCGGTCGACAGCCTTGGCAAATTCGGCGGCATCAACTTCGAGTTTCTTGGTATTTCCGGTGGGGATAACCCGAGTGTAATCGGGGAAGGTCCCGTCGATCACCTTTGAGGTCAGGGTGATTTCCGGCGTCGCAAAACGCACCTTGGTTTCCGAAACAGAAACGGCGATTTGCACATCGTCGTCATCCAACAATTTGCGCAATTCATTCACGGTTTTACGCGGAACGATAACGCCAACCATTTCGGCAGCACCTTCAGGCAAATCGGCGTCAACGCGGGCCAAACGATGGCCGTCTGTCGCCACGCAGCGTAGCATTTTGCCGCCCTCGGTGTCAGCCACATGCATGTAA
Source organism: Marinosulfonomonas sp. (assembly GCA_033851955.1). Taxonomy (GTDB): domain Bacteria; phylum Pseudomonadota; class Alphaproteobacteria; order Rhodobacterales; family Rhodobacteraceae; genus Profundibacter. Next base: position 78,401 of record JAWSVK010000009.1, on the reverse strand, counting down.
ACGCCGTTCAGATAGTAACGGGTTTCTTCCGTTGAAATCGCAAACTTAGTTTTGTCGAAAAGGCGACGCAGAACGCTGGCCTTGGCTGAAAAATTGGCGGCGTATTCGGACGACGCCATCACGGGGAAATCTTCTTTGGGCAAAGTGGCGAGCGAGAAGTTCGAGCGCCCCGCCTCGATTGTCAGCCGCCCGGACGCACCATCATCAGTCAATTGCACCAAGGCACCATCTGGCAGTTTGCGCACAATTTCGTGCAGCATTACAGCCGACACTGTGGTCGATCCGGCCCGCTCCACTTGACCCGTGATTTTATCAACCACTTCGATATCCAAATCGGTCGCGCGGAAACTGACGACTTCGCCTTCGGCCTCTATCAGGACATTGGCAAGGATCGGAATGGTGTTGCGCCGTTCGACGACTGATTGCGCCTGCGAGACAGCCTTTAGTAGTGCCGCGCGTTCGATGCTGATTTTCATTCCGTTGCTCCCTAGCGTGTTTTTGGGCGAGTGGTTGGGGAGACGAAACTACCTGATTTCGCGCCCTTCTCAAGTCTTTTGTGGAATGTCCGCTGGATTAGTTGTCTCGTCAAGGGCTTAGGGGGCCTCTAGGCCTCCAAAGCGCGGCGCAACAGCTCTAAATCGTCCGAAATTTGGCTATCCAGTGTTTTCAGCTCTTCGATCTTGCGCACACCGTGCATGACAGTGGTGTGATCACGGCCGCCAAAACTGCGGCCGATCTCCGGCAAAGAGCGTGAAGTCAGCTGTTTGGACAGGTACATCGCTATCTGGCGTGGCCGCGCCAGAGTGCGCATCCGGCGTGGGCCGATCATGTCGCTAAGGCGAATATTGTAATGTTCGCTGACCTTGCGCTGGATCTCATCAATGGTGATTTTACGCGACGAGGCCCGCAGAATATCAGCCAGACAATCCTGTGCCAACTCCAACGTGATCTCACGCCCAACAAGCGATGCAAAAGCAAACAGTCGGGTCAGCGCGCCCTCAAGCACACGCACGTTTGTCGAAATGCGATGCGCAAGGAATTCAAGCACGCCATCGGCCAGAACCAAGCCGCTATTTTCGGAGCGGTATTTGTCGACTTTTTGCTGCAGGATGCCCAGACGCAATTCATAATCAGTGGGATGCAGATCAACCACCAGACCGGATTGCAGGCGTGATTTGATCCGCTCTTCTAGATTTTTTATTTCACCCGGCGCACGATCACCCGAGATGATGATCTGTTTGTTCATATCGACCAACGCGTTGAAGGTGTGAAAGAACTCTTCTTGGGTGCTATCCTTGCCGGCAATGAATTGCACGTCATCGACCATCAGAACGTCGACCGAACGAAACACCTCTTTGAAGTCCATCATTTTGCGTTCGCGCAGGGCTTGCACGAAACGATACATAAACTGCTCGGCCGACAGATAGACCACATTCAGGTCAGGGCGGCTGATGGACAGGTCATGTGCAATGGCGTGCATCAAGTGCGTTTTGCCAAGGCCAACGCCACCATACAAGAAAAGCGGGTTAAACGTGACGGTGCCACCTTCGCCCACGCGTTTGGCTGCGGCATGAGCCAGCTCATTGGGTTTACCAACAACGAAACGGTCAAAGGTCAGGCGCCGATCAAGCGGCGCACCGGGCAGTTCGGCTTTGTCTTGTTTCGTATCCACTTGTTTTTCGACTTTTGGCCGCGCAGCAGGAGCGCGTTTGGATAGTGAAAACTCGATCCGACTGACGGGGGCGGCAGAGGTATGCAGCAGCTGTTTGATTTGATCCGCAAAATTACGACGCACCCAGTCACCGATGAAATGAGTCGGCACAAAAAACGTGGCAACGCCGTTGCGCAAATCGGAAAATTCCAGCGGTTCAATCCAGGTCGAGTAGTTGTTCGCACCAACTGTTTTTTGTAGCTGCAGTCGGGCTTGGCCCCATAACTCGTTTGTCATTTTCTACTAACCCGTTTCAAAACTGTAATCGCCATACAGACACTGTTGATCGGACGATCAAGAATGCCACAAACTCTTTTGCGCTTCACAATCAACTATTGGCCCGTCCCAAAGGGCCGGAGCACCCGAACACTGGTGTCGCCAACAATATGGTTTTAGGACACAAACAGCCAAGTGGCCGCGCAAAATACTAAGTGCGCAATCACCCACAAGACCAGCTATATTAGCAGCTAAGCAGAGTCGTTTGCCTGTATGTCTTCCCCATCACGATGTGAATCGCTTGGTTAAACTAACAATGTAAAATGGACTCACGCAACAGAACTTCGAACTTGACTCAAAGATTGTTAAATCGAATCTGGCGAGCGGCGTTTTTATCCAATGAAAACGGGAAAACGGCTTGGGCGGTAGAAACAAAAAAGACGCAAGCATCACACCTGCGTCTTTTAAAATCTAAAAATGTTCGCAAGTTATCCCAGCGATTTTACCCGCGAAGACAAGCGCGACATTTTGCGTGCGACAGTGTTCTTGTGGAAAATGCCGCGGCTAACGCCACGCATCAATTCTGGCTGTGCTTCACGAAGCGCTGTTTTGGCAGCTTCTTGGTCACCAGACTCGATGGCTTCTTCTACTTTGCGCAGGTATGTACGTACGCGCGAACGGCGGGCTTTGTTGATTTCAAACCGGCGTTCGTTCTGACGAGCGCGTTTTTTTGCTTGGGGCGTATTAGCCATGTGTCGTGTCCCTTTCAGGGGTCAATTACTGTATATCTGTGTAAGATCCCCGTCCGAGTTTACCAATCGGTCGTTCCGGCCAGAGCGGGCCTCACACGCATGTATGAGCGCCCTATAGGATAGAATCACCCAAAGGGGAAGCGAAAACATCCAATAACTGCCCCGTTATTTGGCGCGGAACTGAGCTTCGCGTTTTTCAAGGAAGGCGTTCATGCCCTCAGCTTGATCTTCGGTGGCAAACAGCGAGTGGAACAAGCGCCGTTCAAACAGCAACCCTTCGCTTAGAGGGGTTTCATATGATCTATTTACAGCTTCCTTGACGGCCATCGTGGTCAACATCGATTTCTCGACAATTTTCTGTGCGGCACTCATGGCTTCTTCCATCAATTTCTTGGCGGGGACCACGCGGCTGACAAGGCCCGAGCGTTCGGCCTCATCGGCATCCATGAAACGGCCTGTCAGATGCATATCCATGGACTTGGACTTGCCAACAAAACGGGTCAAACGCTGTGTGCCACCGATTCCAGCTACGACACCTAGATTGATTTCGGGTTGGCCGAATTTTGCGGTGTCCGCTGCAATGATAAAATCGCACATCATCGCCAATTCACAACCGCCGCCCAGCGCATAGCCGGCAACCGCTGCGACCACGGGTTTGCGTGTCTTCAGCAATTGGCCGACTTCTTCGCCGAAATAGTCGGTCATGAACATATCAACAAAGCTTTTGTTGACCATTTCCGAAATGTCAGCGCCCGCCGCGAATGCCTTATCCGAGCCGGTGATAACAATGCAGCGCACTTTTTCGTTTTCTTCAGCCGCTTTCAGGGCCACAGCCAATTCGCCCAGCAATTGTGCGTTCAAAGCATTCAAGGCTTCGGGGCGGTTCAACCTAATAAGGGCGACGTGGTCTTCGGTTTCGACGATGAGTGTTTCGTAAGCCATGGTGGTTTTTACCGTGTTGTTACTGTTGGGATCGATTCAGTATCAGCCCTGAGCGTCCAATCAAGTTATCTTTGGCATTGCGCACAGTAGAATGTCGACCTACCCGCCTGCACGATTCGCAGGATTTTACCGCTGCACCCGTTGGTTACACAGCTTTCGCCTTCGCGCCCGTAGGCGCGGAAACTGTGTTGGAAATACCCCAGTTCGCCGTCAGCTTGGCGATAATCCTTAAGCGACGAGCCACCCGATTCGATGGCTTCCCCAAGGACATCTCGGATAATCGGCACCAAGGATCGCACCTTGGCCGCCGACATTTGCCCTGCCTTTTTGACTGGCGACACCCCTGCCCGCAGCAAGACTTCGCAAACATAAATGTTGCCAAGACCCGCGACGATGCGTTGGTCCAACAACACGTTTTTGATCGGGCTGTTTTTACCCTTGAGCCGTTCGACCAAATAGGGCTCGTCGAACGCGTTCCCCATGGGTTCCGGCCCTAAGTTAGCCAACAATTTATGCCCGGAAATGCTAGAGGTTGATGCCATATCCATCGCCCCGAACCGCCGCGTATCATTGAAAACCACCCGCGCATCATCTTGCATATGAAACACCACATGGTCGTGTTTTTGCGGGTCAGGATGTTCGCCTTTTGAAATCATCATCCGGCCAGACATGCCCAGATGGATCAACAGAGTTTCGTCCGAATCGAGATCAACAAGGATGTATTTGGACCGCCTGCGCAATCGTTCAATGACTTTGCCCGTCAGCCGTTCAGCCATCTTATCAGGGAACGGCCAGCGCAAATCTGGGCGATTCACATCGGCGCGTAAGATCTGTTTGCCCTCCATCACGGGCATCAGCCCGCGACGGACTGTCTCAACTTCGGGTAATTCTGGCATTGGGTCTTGCCTCTCATTGTATCGCGCGGCAGGGGTATTATAAGGGGTGCACGCATTAAGGACGAAAAGCCGATGAGCAACAACACCGAAAAGACCACCCACTTCGGGTTCAAAACCGTCGATGAGCGCGACAAAGCTGGCATGGTGCATGGGGTTTTCTCAAATGTCGCCAGCAAATACGACGTGATGAATGACGCTATGTCGATGGGCATCCACCGCATCTGGAAGGATGCGATGATGAATTGGCTGGCCCCACGTGCGGGTCAAAAGCTGTTGGATGTGGCCGGCGGAACGGGTGATATTTCGTTCCGGTTCCTGAAACGGGCCGGAAATGCGCATGCCACGGTTTTGGATCTGACCGAACCCATGCTGATCGAGGGGGCCAAACGTGCCGAGGCCACGCAGATGGCGGGCAGTCTGAATTGGGTGGTTGGGGATGCGATGGCCCTGCCGTTTGCCGACAACACATTCGACGTTTACACCATTTCCTTTGGCATCCGTAACGTGACGCGGATTGGCGATGCCTTGTCCGAAGCCTACCGCGTGCTGCGGCCTGGTGGGCGTTTGATGGTGCTGGAATTCAGCCAAATCCCCAACGATATGATGCAAAAGGTCTATGATCTTTATTCGTTCAACATCATCCCAAAACTGGGTCAGATGATCGCCAATGACGCCGACAGCTATCAGTATCTGGTCGAATCAATTCGCAAGTTCCCAGATCAGGATACTTTCTTGCAAATGATCACGGACGCCGGATTTGAAAATGCAAAATACCGCAATATGTCGATGGGCATTGCGGCGCTTCATTCCGGCTGGAAAATCTAGCCGATGCGTGGTCCACACAATATCTGGCGCCTGATTCGAACTGCCGCCACGTTTGAGCGTACAGGTGCCTTGGGCGTGGTGCTGAGCGCAATGGATGCGCCAACCCCGATCCGTGTTGTAACGCGGGTGTTTGGTTGGCCGCTTCGTTGGCTCGGGTACAAGGGCGACCCTGAAATGCCGCCGGTAACGCGGGCGTTGTCGGCGCTGGGTCCGGCCTATATCAAATTTGGTCAGGTTTTATCGACACGGCCAGATTTGGTCGGCGATGATTTGGCCATTCAGTTGCGGGTCTTGCAGGATAAACTGCCGCCCTTCCCGATTGATGTCGCCAAGGCTTCTGTTGCGGTTGAATTGGGCCAGCCCGCCGAGGAGATTTTCAGCGAATTCAGCGAAGCCGTTGCTGCTGCCTCAATTGCGCAGGTGCATAAGGCGCGTTTAATCAGCAGCGGCGAAGAGGTTGCCGTCAAGGTTTTGCGCCCCGGCATTGAACGCGCGTTTCGCAAAGATATCGATGCCTTTTATTTCGCGGCATGGGTGATCGAAGTGTTGTCACCCTCGTCGCGCCGTCTAAAACCGCAGATCGTAATCGAGCATTTTGACCATGTGGTCGCGGGCGAGTTGGATTTGCGCAGCGAGGCCTCGGCCGCGTCCGAATTTGCCGAAAACACCGCAAATGACGCGTTGTTTCAGGTGCCGTTGGCGGATTGGGAGTTTTCGGGCAAGCGGGTGATGACGCTTGGCTGGGCCGACGGGTTGCCGTTGGGTGACAACGCAGCCCTGGATGCTGCCGGGCATAACCGAACAGTGCTTGGCGAACGGGTTTTGCAGTTGTTCCTAAGCCATGCGCTGCGAGACGGATATTTTCATGCCGACATGCATCAAGGCAATTTAAAAGTGGCGCCAAACGGGAACATCATCGCCTATGATTTTGGCATTATGGGTCGGATTGATGAATACACCCGTCGGGTTTATGCGGAAATTTTAATCGGATTTATCCGCCGTGATTATAAACGCGTGGCCGAAGTTCACTTTGAGGCTGGATATGTACCGGCCGATCAAGACGTGGATGAATTTGCCCAAGCCCTGCGCGCTGTCGGCGAGCCAATTTTTGGCATGGACGCCTCGAAAATGTCGATGGGACGGTTGTTTCATTATCTGTTTGAGGTGACCGAACGGTTCGGGATGGAAACCCGCACCGAGCTGATATTATTGCAACGCACGATGGTCGTGGTTGAGGGGGTTGCGCGATCACTTGATCCACATCTCAACATCTGGGACGTGGCCAAACCCGTGGTCGAGGAGTACATCAAAACCAATTTGGGCCCACGTGCGATTATACGTGATCTGGTCAAAACAGCACGTGTTTTAGCACGATTTGGACCGGAACTGCCCAAGTTGGCCGAGGCCGCCTTGTTGCGTCAAACTGGCGAAAAAACCGCCCCGACCCGACCGGCGCGATTGCGCCCAATGCTGTATATTCTGCTGGGTGCTGCTGTTGCTTCTGGCGGCTTTGCCGTGTCAGCGTTGCTTGGATCTTAGCTGCCCGCACGCAGTGCAGATACTTCTGATGCTCTGATTTCAGAACCACCTTCTAGGACAAGAACAGTTACCCCGTTCTGGCTTTTGGCTTCTACAATTTCGGTGTAAATTTCTGCATAATTTACTACCAATAGATCCTCACCGGAATAGCTTTCAATTTCAAAGGTATAAAAACCGGAATCAAATGGGTTGCCATCGTCATCAACTCCGGCCCACTCAATATCATCCGTTGAAGGGGTGAAATCCTGACGCTGTACTTCATTTCCTTGAGCATCCAACACGACAAGAACTGCGCTATCAGCCCCAGCCGCTGGATTGGGTGAAATACTCACTGGGCTACCGTCAAAATGCGCTGGCACTGCAGCGCGGGCCTCCAGTCCGATCCAACTGGCATATTGAGACATCCCCATCGCGCCCATTTGGGCCCCAAGGGCGGCCAGAAGATCGTTGGTTTTCACCTGTTGTTCGACGCCGGAAAACGTTGCGAGTTGCGCTGCGAAATCGTCTGAACTCATTGGATCAAGCGGATCTTGGTTCCTGACCTGTGCCGTCATCATTTTCAGAAATGTATCATAATCCGAGTTAATGACAGCTGCGCCAGAGGCCGAGGTGGCTTGGGCCTGTGCGGCGGCTTGGGACGTGGCGGTTGAATTGACCTGCATAATGTAACTCCTGTTTATTAGAGACGTAAATCGAGACCCGTCGGGGGCTCGAGCGACAGTTGGATTGGCGAAAGGGTTTGCGTTTGAGCTGGGCCGGCGTCTGGCTCTGCACTGTTTTGTGCATCCGCATCTTCGTCTTGTGCTTCATTCTGCCCTTGTTGGGAGAACTCGAAATTCACGTCCTTATAGCCCATCTCACGGAACTCTTGTGCCAGCGTTTCGATGTGCCGACGCAATAAATCCATGGTCTCGCCGCGCTCTGCCATAACCGCTATGTGGATACCGTTGTCAGTTGCGGTAAATGTCAGGCGCACGCGCCCCAGTTCCTCTGGATTTAGGGCCAACTCAACGGGCCGATCCGGCATTTGGCGTGCCACATCTGCCAATTGTTGGGCGACATGGCGCATCACTTCGGGCCGGTTAACGGTCGCATCAAAACGCGGCGTCACAATACTATCGGTGCCTTTCACATCAAAGGGCATAAGCTCCGGTGTCGAAAGAGGCTCTAATATGGTTGCGGCGGAGGTTTCGAGCGTTGGCGCTTGAAGCGTCATCGCTGCTGCGTCGGTCGATTGAGCCGCTTGAGCGTTGTTGCTTTTTATCGGTGTACGTGTGTGCTGCACCGTTGACGACTGGCGGCTTGGCTTGGCTGTAAGATTCTCGGCGATCGGTATCAGTGGAGCTTGAGGTGCTAAATCTGCTGGGGTGTGTTGCGGTGCGTGTGCTTGTGCCGAATGTATTTGCACGGTTTCAACACGTTGTTTCGGGGCCTGCTTTGCCTCAGTTTTGGGTTCCTGCACAATGGCTTTAGTTTTTGCTATTGGCATCTCAGATCTTGTGTTTGCCCCTGCTGCAACCTGCGATGGCGCACTGCCTGACGAGAGCGAAGCCCCAGCTGTAAGGCCTGCTTGTTTTGCCTTTACTGGCGAGTCAAAAATCGCTGACTTCATCGTTGCCCCATCACTTGGAATCCGATCCGGACCTGACACAAGGTTTTGTTTCGGGGCCGTAGGGGGCTGTTGTGTTGTCGGGAAATCTGGTGTTGTCGGCCTGCCAACTGCGGCTTCTTTTGCGGTTGGGTGCGGTTGGGGAGGCATTGGTTCGGCGAAAACAGCTCTGGTTTGTGATACAATTGGAGTTTGCTGCGTGATCACGGGTGTTTTGTGTGGTTTTCCACTCTGATTGTCGACAATAACAGCTGGCTGTGGTCGTCCAGAAAAAACGGTACTTTTTTCAGGCTGTCGTGCATCAATAGTGGCCGCATTTGGCGGTGCTGTACTCGACACCCTGGCGGGCGATTTTTGCTCGACAAGAGCCATCTGCGCTGACTTTTGTACACGCGTTGCTGAAACCAAATTGTATTGAGACACCTCAAGATCATTCGTCGCCTGTGTCCCCAACAGGTTACCGATGGCGGGCGAATGCTCTGTTCTGGGTGCCGCTGCAGCCGTCCCATCTTTCTGGATCAAAGGTTCATCTGCTGCCCCTGATGTCGCCTGAGTCAGGTCTGGGGTACTGGCAGCTGGTTTTGGAACAACACTCTGATATTGGCGCACAGCATCATCCAAAACGGGATTCGAACGGAACAACGCGGCGTTTGTTATCTGGCGGCTATCAACCGGCAAAGCAAGGCGCGTATCGGCTCCATCATCTGTGATAGCAGCAGATGGCTCTATCGGAATGCTAGAGTTTACCACATCAAGTTTTGTGGAGATTGGCTGGCTGATTTGCGGTGATGTCACAGATTCGGACACTGGAATAAAGGCAGTAAGAGAGGATGCGAGACCCACAAAATCTGTTGGTGTTTTTAGATGGGTTTGAGGGGCTTGCGGCAGGTTTAACACCGCAGCCAGAGCATCCACGCTGGCATTTTCCGTTGTAATAACACTTAAGAAACTGACCTCAGCGGTATCGCTGGGATCCGTCGGCAAGATTTTTTCAACCTCACCCGTGAGTGGCGTCAGTATGTCGGTCGTGGGCATATTTATCATGTCATATCCGGGAATTCTTCCTCAGTTGCCTCCGTTATGACCGACAGTGGTTACCAGTTCTTTACCCAATCCATGCAAACTGCAGGAAACTACATCCAATTAGAAGTGATCCGCCATGACCCCTATTACACTTGATTCGTCCCCCCTTGGCCCAAAGCCGCAACCAACAACAGAGAAACGCGATGCTGCGTTGTTTGAGGCTGCACAAGACCTTGAGGCATCATTTCTGGCTGAAATGTTGAAATCGGCAGGCTTTGGAAAACCACGTGACGCCTATGGTGGCGGCGTTGGCGAAGAACAGTTTGGATCGTTCTTAAGACAGGAACAGGCCAAAGAAATGGTGAAACAAGGGGGAATTGGATTGGCAGAAAGCCTGTTTGAAGCCCTAAAGGAGCGTGCAGATGCAAAGTGATACATTCCATGTGATAGATGCGTTGGAAGACCTGTTAGATGAAGAACGTGCCGCAATTTTGGATGGCGCACTAGAAGACATGGGGCGCATCGCCAGCGAAAAAGAACGCGCTTTGGATCGGCGAGAATTGACCGCACCCGATCAAATGACCTTGGATCGGGTGCGCCGCAAGGCAGCAGGGAACCAACAACTATTGGCCGCAGCGATTCGTGGAGTTCGGGCTGTCTCTGTCCGGCTGGACGTTTTACGCAATGGCCCAAGTGATATGAATACCTATGACAGATCTGGACAGCGCACCACATTAAGTAGCCGTCATCAGGGCGCATTGCACAGACGAGCCTAAGTTGCGGGTGCTTTAGCTCAAATGCCATGTAATTGACGGTGCGCAATTAGGGTACTGTTAGCAATTAGAATTCAGAATAGATTTTGCATCTTGTGAAAGGTGGCGCAGATCAGGCTAAGCCTTCGATCCGCATTCGTCAGAAAGACGCTAAATGCCATCCGCTTGGGTGGCCAAAGTGAAATTCGGTGCAAAAGCGCCGCATGAATTAAGGAAAATACTATGTCTAGTATTCTGACAAACACCAGCGCCATGGTTGCGCTGCAAACTCTGAAATCTATCAACTCGAACCTACAAGGCGTTCAGAACGAAATTTCGACGGGTAAATCCATTTCATCTGCCAAGGATAATTCGGCCATCTGGGCGATATCCAAAGTCATGGAATCCGATGTTGCTGGCTTTAACGCAATTTCTGACAGTCTTTCATTGGGGGAATCCACGGTTGCAGTTGCCCGTCAGGGTGCTGAGACCGTGACCGACCTGCTGAAAGACATCAAAAGCAAGGTTGTTGCCGCGCAGGAAGAAAACGTTGACCGCTCCAAGATCCAGACGGATATCAAAGCGTTGCGCGACCAGATTTCGTCTGTTGTTGGGGCTGCCCAATTCAATGGTCTGAGCATGCTTACTGGCACAGCTGATGTGAATGTCCTTTCGTCTTTGGATCGCTCCAGCGATGGCACGGTTGCGGCTTCGAATATCACAATTGCCCGTCAAGATCTGTCTACATCAGCGGGGACATTTGGCACCGGCACCGACCTATCAACCAACTCAACAGCAAGTGCCGCATCCATTACCAATGCCGGCAATACCGCAGTTCTGACACTCGCCAGTGAGGCAGACGTTAGCGATAATGGCTACTCATTGACAGTTGGCGGAACGACAGTTTCCTTCGCGTCTGGTGACCTAACAGGTGATCAGGGCGCAGCAGCCACTGCCATTTCTGGTGCGATTAACGCGCTGGGTTTGGAAGGAATCACAGCCGGCGTTAGTGGTGATGCTATCACAATCACTTCAACACGTGCTTTTGAATCTGTTGACGTTTCGGCCACAAAAGATGGCGCAGGAATTGCCTTCGGTGCTGCCGCGACTGAAATTGGCGAACGAGCAGAAAACATCACGTTCTCTGCATCTGCGAATGTCAATGAAGGTGACGGTTATAAAGCGATCGTTGGCGGCACAACCTTTAGCTATATCGCTGGTAAGGGCGAAGACTTCGGTGATGTTGCCAATGGTTTGAAAGCTGCGATTGATGCCGGTGGCGTTACGGGTATCTCGACCCAGGTGACCACAAACAGTTCTGGCCAAGCGGTGCTGAAGATCGATAATTCGAGCGCGTCTGCATCCTCTTTGTCCGAATCCGGTGCTGCCGGGGGTGAAGCTTCTGGTGGCCTGTTCGGATTGGGCGGTATTGATGTGAGCACAAATGCTGGTGCGGATGCAGCACTCGCAAATATTGAAGTTTTGATCAACACGTCAATCGACGCTGCGGCCAACTTTGGTTCGGCACAAGGACGTATTGAAACCCAAAACAGCTTTATCGGCAAACTGACGGATTCGTTGAAAGCCGGCATCGGTTCAATGGTTGACGCGGATATGGAGGCGGCATCTGCGCGCTTGCAAGCCCTACAGGTTCAGCAACAGCTGGGCGTTCAGGCGCTGTCAATCGCGAACCAAGCACCGCAATCGGTACTTTCTCTCTTCCGATAGACGCATAGATTGGGGCGCCGGAACTGGCGCCCCTTTTCTTCGCGGTAAGACCCGCGTTCTTATGCCCCCCGTCATTGAAAGGTGATGAAATGAACGCTTTTAATATGGCCAAAACGGCCTACTCGAACACTGCTTCCCCCACCCGAACCCTACGCGGCACTGAATATGATGCCTTTGCCCGCATCACGCACCGCATGAAAGCCTCCGCAAACGATACCAGAAAATTCAATCTCCTTGCGACGGCACTTTATGAAAACAAAAAACTCTGGTCCATTTTGGCTGCCGATGTATCCGACAAGGACAACACACTTCCAGAAGAACTCCGCGGCCGGATTTTCTATCTTTATGAATTCACAGCACAACACACGAGCAAGGTTTTACGCAAAGAAGCCTCAGTCGATGTGCTTGTAGATATCAACACTGCCGTCATGCGCGGCCTGCGCAGTGAAGTAGGTGTGTCATGAGCGGTCTTGTTTTAAAACTTGGACCCAAGGAAAGGGTCCTAATCAATGGGGCGGTGATTGAAAATGGGGATCGGCGCAGTCGTTTGTCCATCGTCACCCCGAATGCCAACATCCTACGTTTGCGAGATGCAATCCACCCTGAAGAGGTGAACACACCTGTTCGCAGGGTGTGTTATATCGCCCAACTGGTGTTGTCTGGTGATGCTGATAAGGAAGATGCAAAGCTACAGCTCTTACGCGGCATTGAACAACTCAGCCAAGTGCTACAGGATCATGACAGCCGTGTCCTTTTGACCGCTGCCTCGGATGAGGTACTGGAAGGTCAGTATTATCAAGCTCTAAAAGCATTGCGAGGATTACTTCCACGCGAAGAACGGTTGCTTGCGGCGAGCGCGGTCTGATGTTTCAGCCCGTCGTGCCCTTTGGCGGTTTTGCCGGCTGGTCCTTTCTGACCCGCACTTTGGATAATCAGAAAGAAGCCTATGCAAAATCGCCCGAGGTCACTCGTGAAGTCGCCTATTTCAAAGAGAACATAAGCAAGATCCAGACCGCCGAAGATTTAATGGCCGACCGCACTATGCTCAAGGTTGCCCTTGAGGCGTTTGGGTTAGGTGACGACATCGATAACAAATTTTTCATTCGCAAGGTGCTGGAAGACGGTACAATTGCTGAGGATGCACTGGCCAATAAATTGTCCGACCAGAGGTACCTAGACTTAACCAGAGCTTTTGGCTTTGGCGATTTTCCGGTGCCAAACACGGTGTTGAGCGATTTTGGCGAGAAAATCACCTCCGCCTTTAAGGAACGCCAGTTTGAGGCAGCGGTTGGTGATCAGAACGAAGATTTCAGGCTTGCTTTAGGCATCAGTCGCGACTTGACAGATATTGCCAACAAGGACCTGCAAGAAGACACGTTATGGTTCACGGTGATGGGAAATGCACCTCTACGAGCGGTTTTTGAAACCGCATTCAATTTACCGAGCGCGTTTGGCTCGCTGGATCTGGACAAGCAGCTAGAGACATTCAAGGCCAGAGCACAATCGACTTTTGGTGACGAAGGTATCAAGCAATTTGCATCAGTAGAAAAACAAGACGAGCTGACAAGATTGTTCTTGCTTCAATCTGAGGTGCAATCCCTGAATGTAAATGCAGGCGGTGGCCAAACCGCGCTAACTTTGCTGCAAAACTCAACCACCAATTGGGGCTTATTATAGACCCATCTAATTGAGAAAATCAGCTCACCCTAATAACAACCTTGTTATTTCACAACAGTAGTAAACCTATCGGGTGCGAAAGGGGTCGTATCGATGTTCATCGGATTTCCGGTGACCATGTCCGCGATTATCCGGCCCGTTTTAGGCCCACTAGTCAGACCAATATGCTGATGTCCGAAGGCGGTGTAGATACCGGTGTTTCCAATTTCACCAACCAGCGGCAAGCTGTCGCTCGGGGCAGGACGAAATCCCAGCCACTCCTCTTCAGTTGCCGATTTCATCGTCGGAAAGACCGCCTTCACCTTTTTGCGCATCAATCTTAGGGCTGCTTGGGATTTTGTGTCGTTCAGCCCACCAAACTCGACAAAACCTGCGCAACGCAGCCCTTCATTTGTCGGTGTGGCTATGAATTTTCCTGCGGTCACCATCATCGGCGCATTTGGGCGGATGGTTGGCTCGCTATAGTTGATATGGTAACCTCGCTCTGCTTCAAGCGGCACCTTCAGCCCCAATTTCCCCATCAAAGGTTTGGACCAAACACCGGCAGCGAGCACTGCACAGTCGCATTCCATGCGTCCTTGATCGGTATCGATGGCCGTAATTTTGCCACCGCTGATGTCAAAATCTTTGACTTCGGCGTGAACAAATTTCCCACCCTCATCTTCCAACAACTTGACCAAGTCTTTGACGTAACCGGCGGGGTTCAGGATAAATCCGTGGTTCTTCATCACGGCGAGTAAACCGATGTTTTTCGCCAGTATAGGCTCTATTTCTTGAACGGCGCCCCCCTCAATCAACTCTGGCACAAACCCGGCGTCGCGACGTAATTCCCAGATGTAGGCATCCGCATCAAAAGCGGCGCGGTCAGGATAGGCGAAACTATAGTCGCTTTCTTGCACCCATTTGGCGGCTCGCGTGTTTGCCGTAAGGGCTTGGTGCTGCTCCAAACTGTCGCCAACAACCGTTGCAAGTCCGCGCACGATGCGCCGCGTATCTTTGTCATTTGCGTTCGACATGTAGCGCACGATCCACGGGATCATCTTGGGCAGATATGACCAACGCATGAACAACGGAAAATTTGGATCAAGCAGCATCTTTGGTGCTTTCATTAGCAACCCAGGCATCGTCACCGGCACCATAGCACAGGCCGCCAAAATACCCGCGTTACCATAAGAGGCGCCCATGCCTGGCTCGCCTTTGTCGACAAGCGTTACCTCATGCCCAGCGCGACGTAGCCAGATTGCGCTGGATACACCGACGATACCGGCTCCGATGACAATAATCTTTTTGATCGCCATGCTTCATCCCATCATGCGCCTTCGCGCGCTGTAAAACCCGTTCCACACCTGTCGACTCTTTTACCTTCCTAGGTTTAAACCGTATGCTTGCGAAAACAATGGAAATGATCGCTGCTCCAACCCTGACAGCAGTCACAACTTCACTGCACCGCCAAGGCCATCAATACCTGAACAGTTGGGCCAATCCCCTCGACAATTTCCAAGACACCAGCCGCATTTGGATGGATGTTGTCGGCCTGCATATATTTGGCTGAGGGGATTTTTTCGGTGCCTGTCAGCAAAGGCGTAAAGAAGTTTTCTAAATAGAGGGTGCCATATTGCGTCGCTAATTCAGGATACATTGCGTCAATTTGTGCCTTATACTCTGCGCCAAAATTTGTTGGTGCAGGCATCCCCACCAGCAAAACGGGTAGGCCTCTATCTGAGGCAATGTTCAGAATTTTAGCTAGGTTTCTGCGGCTTGAAGCCGGATCAATGCCGCGCAAAATATCGTTGCCACCCAGTATCACAATCAAAGCCTGCACATCTGGCGTTAAGGTCCAGTCAACGCGGGCCAATCCACCCGCCGTGGTGTCGCCAGATACACCGGCATTCAAAATTCTAACCTCTTCATTCTGCCCGGTGAGCCAGCCCTCAAGCTGCGGCACAAACCCGTCTTCGATCGGCAATCCGTAGCCTTGGGTCAGACTGTCACCAAGTGCTGCAATGACGACAGGTTCGGCGGCTGCCATAGATGGTAGAACCAGTAAAATTATCACGGCCAGCCGCTTGAAGCCACTGCGACATACCCCATATACAAATGCTACAGCTTCACAAAGAATGGCGGCCATGACTGACACAATTCTTGCGCTCAACAACATTCGCCTTAGCCTTGCGGCCAACGCAGGTTTGGTTGAAATCCTCCATGATATTTCATTGAACGTCACCCGCGGTGAAACGCTTGGGATGATTGGGCCGTCGGGGTCTGGCAAATCGTCACTCCTGATGTTGATGGGTGGGCTGGAACAGGCCACCGGCGGTGAGGTGCACGCGCTTGGCCACAACTTGACCGATATGAACGAGGACGCGCTTGCCCGCTTTCGTCGTAACCATATGGGCATTGTATTTCAATCTTTCCACCTCATTCCCACGATGACCGCATTGGAAAACGTCGCCACCCCGCTTGAACTGGCCGGAGAGACGGACGCGTTTGAACGGGCCGAGGCCGAATTGATCAGCTTGGGTTTGGGCGCGCGGATTGATCATTATCCGTCACAAATGTCGGGTGGCGAACAGCAACGCGTTGCGCTGGCCCGCGCGTCGGCGCCGCGTCCCGAAATTTTGCTGGCCGATGAGCCGACCGGCAATCTGGACGAAGCCACTGGGGCTTCAATCATCGACGCAATGCTTGGGTTGCGCGAACAGCACGGCACCACGATCGTGTTGGTCACCCACGCTGCCGATTTGGCAGCACGCTGTGATCGCATTGTTCGGCTGCGGGATGGCCGCATCGCCTCCGACACCCTTCAAAAGGCTGCCGAATGAGCCTCGCGGTTTCCGTCCGCATAGCCCGACGCGAATTGCGCGGCGGCCTACGGGGTTTTCGCATTTTTCTGGCATGTTTGTTGCTGGGCGTCGGCGCAATCGCGGCCGTTGGCACAGTGCGCGTCAGTATTGAACAAGGGCTACAACAAGAAGGCGCAACGATATTGGGCGGCGATGCCGAGGTGTCGTTCACACACCGATCCGCAGGTGCCGAGGAACAAGTTTGGCTGGGTCAAACCGCACAATCAATATCCGAAATTATCGACTTTCGCTCGATGGTCGTGGTCGGACACGGGGCAGAAATTGAAACCGGCCTGACCCAAATCAAAGCGGTTGATGCAGCCTATCCTTTGTACGGCACTGTGGTCTTAAAACCCGACATGCCGCTGGCCGATGCCTTGGCTGTGGAAAACGGGTTGCCCGGTGCTGTGATGCAGCAGATCCTCATTGATCGGTTGGGCCTAGAGATTGGGGACCAGCTTAGGTTAGGCGCGCAAGATTTCCGCCTTTCTGCTGCCTTGATCCGCGAACCAGACAGTGCAGGCAGTGGTTTTGGTCTGGGGCCGCGCACCATCGTGGCAACAACGGCGCTGGACCAATCTGGATTGATCCAGCCCGGATCTTTGTTCGAAGTGCATTACCGAATGCTGCTGGCACAAAATGCCAACCTGGATTTACTCAAATCTCAAGCTGAAACGCAGTTCAGCACACATGGCCTTCGTTGGCGTGACAGTCGAAATGGCGCCCCTGGCATCCAACTTTTTGTTGAGCGCATCGCGTCGTTTTTAGTCATCGTTGGCCTTGCAGGTTTGGCCGTGGGCGGCGTCGGCGTTTCAGCCGCTGTGCGTTCGTATCTAGGCGGCAAAACCGCGACCATCGCCACGCTCAAAACTCTTGGGGCCGATGGGCGTACTATCTTTCAGGTCTATATGATCCAGATCGGCGTGCTGACTGTTTTGGGGGTTGGTCTGGGGGTTGCCTTTGGGGCGTTGGTTCCATTGGCCTTTTCTTCGCTCATCGCCGCGGCGCTGCCGATCCCTGCGGATTTCACACTACATTTTGCGCCGCTGTTTCAGGCCGCAGTTTACGGGTTTCTAACCGCAATCTTGTTCACCCTATGGCCGTTGGCCAAAGCCCGTGACATTCGCGCTGCCAGCCTTTTTCGCGATGCCGCTGGACGTATCAACGCATGGCCCAAACCGCGCTATATCTTGATGACGGCGCTTGTTTTGATCACGTTAATTGCTGTAACCGCTGGCTTTTCCGAAATACCCATGCTGGCTCTCTGGGCGACAGGTGGCATAATCGCATCACTGTTTTTGTTGATGCTGGCCGCCATGGGTTTGCGAAAATTCGCAGCCCGCATGAGCCGCGCTAAATGGGTGCGCGGAAAACCAGCCTTGCGACTTGCTTTTGGAGCTATTGGCGGACCGGGGAGCGAAGCGATGCCTGTCGTGTTGTCCTTGGGTTTGGGGTTAACCGTGTTGGCCGCCATCGGTCAGATCGACACCAACCTGCGCAACGCCATCGCACGTGATTTGCCAGCCGTGGCACCAGCATATTTCTTTGTCGATATCCAAAAAGATCAGCTGGACGGGTTCTTGGCCTTGGCCAACGCGGACGCAGGCGTAACCAAAATCGACACAGCCCCAATGCTGCGCGGCGTGATCACCCGCATCAATGATGTACCTGCCAGTGAAGTTGCTGGGGACCACTGGGTGATCCGCGGCGATCGCGGCATCACCTATGCCTTGAACCCACCGAAAAACTCGCATGTGACTCAGGGCGAATGGTGGCCCGCCGATTATACCGGCCCGCCCTTAATCAGCTTCGCCGAGGAAGAAGCAAATGAGATCGGTTTGAAAATTGGCGACATGCTGACAGTGAATATCCTTGGGCGTGATATTACAGCGCGCATTTCCAATTTTCGCGCGGTGGATTTTTCCGATGCCAGCATCAATTTTGTTGTAACGCTGAATCCATCCGCACTGGTAGGCGCGCCGCATTCGTCGATCGCAACGGTCTATGCGTCCGAACAATCCGAAGCCGGATTGCTGCGCAAACTGGTGCGCGAATTCCCTAATATCACGGCCATCCGTGTCCGTGATGCCATCGCACGCGTGTCGACCGCGTTAAACGGCATTGCCGCCGCGACATCCTATGCGGCAGCGGCCACTTTGCTTACAGGTTTTGCTGTTTTAATCGGGGCCGCAGCCGCGGGTGAACGCGCCCGTACATTTGAGGCCGCCGTGCTTAAAACTGTCGGCGCATCTCGGCGTCGCATCCTGAGCAGTTTCATGCTGCGCTCAGCCATGCTGGGTGCGGCGGCAGGTCTGGTTGCTTTGTTTGCAGGGGCGGCGGTCGCGTGGGGCGTGATCACTTTTGTGATGGATACCAGCTATCAGTTTGATGCATTCTCGGCGCTGACAATCGTTGCAGGCGGGGCAGGTGCAACGCTCTTGTCGGGTCTTGCTTTTGCCTGGCGACCGTTGGCCGCGCGTCCCGCTTCTGTGTTGCGGATGCAGGAATAGCCCTCCATTTGCAAAGCCATCAATTGCGTGCATGATGTGGCCAACCCATTTGAAAGGCGTGTAGATGTCCCGACTTATCCTTCCTCTGATCACGGCCACTTTATTTGCCACTACGCTTACGGCACAGCAGGCTACCGACGACGTCGCGCCCGAACCCGCCGCAGCATCTGAAATGATCGCGCAGTCGCCTGAGGTAAGGCGCGCGATGGAGGCAAAATCAGCGGGCCGTCCTGTAGAAGCGCAAAACTGGATGGTTTCCGCGGCCAATCCTCTGGCCGTCAAAGCCGGTGCGCGCGTGTTGCGAACGGGTGGCAGCGCCGCTGATGCGATGGTCGCCGTGCAATCCGTTTTGGGGTTAGTTGAACCTCAATCTTCGGGCCTTGGTGGTGGCGCGTTCCTTGTTTGGTACGATGCAACGAGCGGACGGATTACCACGCTAGATGGGCGCGAAACTGCTCCGCTTGCTGCTCGGCCTCGCCAGTTTCAAGATGATCAGGGTAAGCCACTCAAATTTTTTGACGCCGTTGTTGGCGGGCTGTCTGTTGGAACACCCGGAACGCCCGCCTTGATGGAAGAGGCGCATCGCCGCTGGGGGCGCGCCAGTTGGGACAGTTTGTTTGAGGAGGCAATCAATCTGGCTGAAAACGGATTTGAGACCTCGCCCCGCCTTGCTAAACTGATCGAAAAAGACGCCAAACGTTTGGGGCGTTTCCCTAAAACGGCCGCGTATTTTTTACCAAATGGCGTACCGCTGATGGCCGGTGATCTGCTGGTCAACCAGCCCTACGCCGAAACTTTGCGGACGATCAAAACCTTCGGCACAGATATGTTTTACACCGGTCCCATTGCAGAAGACATCGTTGCAACCGTTCAAGGTGCAAATGGAAATCCCGGTGTTTTGTCCATGACCGATATGGCCATTTACAAGATCGTAGAAAGAGACGCCGTTTGCGCCGAATACCGAAAGTTTGATGTCTGCGGCATGGGCCCACCGTCGTCAGGTGCACTGACAGTTGGGCAAATTTTGGGCCTTTTGCGCCCCTATGATTTGCGCGCATTAGGGCCGAAAAACCCCCAGTCTTGGCGCTTGATTGGGGATGCCTCGCGCCTCGCATTTGCGGATCGTGGCCGGTATATGGCGGACAGTGATTTTGTTCCGATGCCAACAAAAGGCTTGCTGGATGACGCCTATTTGGCGCAGCGCGCGGAATTTCTGTCAGGCGATACCGCGCTTGAAACCATCACGGCGGGGACACCTGAATGGGATCACGCACAGCTTTGGGTCGATGACGAAGCAATCGAATTCCCCTCGACCAGCCATATTTCAATCGTTGACGCCTACGGGAATGCCTTGGCCATGACCACCACAATCGAGAACGGATTTGGCAGTCGGCTGATGACATCAGGTGGCTTTCTTTTGAACAACGAGCTGACTGACTTTTCGTTTCGAACCCATGTAAACGGTGTCCCGATTGCCAACCGGATTGAACCCGGCAAGCGACCGCGTTCGTCGATGGCACCGACGATTTTGATGCAAGGTGGCAAGCCGGTTTTGGTCCTCGGATCTCCTGGTGGCAGCCGGATTATCGGATACGTCGCAGAGGCCATCATTGGTTTTGTCGATTGGGATTTGGACGTCCAGCAAGCAGTTTCGATGCCGCACTATTCCAACCGCTTCGGGACGTTTGACCTTGAGGCTAGCAGCAAAGCCGCCGAGATGGAGGCCGATTTGACCGCGCTTGGTTATAAAGTCAAAATTCGAGACCTCAATTCTGGCCTTCATGCCATTTCTGTTGGTGAAACCCTAAAAGGTGGGGCCGATCCACGGCGTGAAGGCATCGCGATTGGTGAATGAAAACCGTTAAAGATTTGAGCTAGCGGACCAACGACAACACATTTTTATCGCGCTGAAGTGAAGTCTGCCAAGCGACCATCCGCTTCGGCGACCTTGCGCAATACCGGGCTGATACGCCAGGCAATTGGGTCTTCTTTTTCCAAAGCCTCAAGCTGCTGAACAATCGCATCCGCGCCCAATGTGTCTGCATAGTGCATCAAACCACCGCGCCACTTTGGAAAACCATAACCAAACACAGTGACCAAATCGATGTCTCGGGCCGAGGCCGCGATGCCTTCGCCCAGTATGTCGGCCGCTTCATTTATCATGGCCAACAACAAGCGATTTGTGATGTCTGCCTCACTGTATTCGCAGCGTGTGATCTTGGCAAAATGCGCCTCCTCCAACGCTAGGTCGGCGACAATTGGGTCTTCGACTTTGCCGCCGCCACCAGGATAGCGGTACCAACCAGCGCCAACCTTTTTGCCCAGCTTGCCCAGCTCTATCATTCGGTCAGCAATTGGAATGTAGCGGCGTTTGGGGTCACGCGTCGCATCCTGACGGCGGCGGTTGGCATGGGCGATATCCAGCCCCGAGAGGTCTTGCGCTTCATAGGGGCCCATCGCGTATCCAAAGGCGACCATCGCCTCGTCGACGTCCCATGGGGTGGCGGCATCCAACAGGATGGTATCTGCGGCTTCGCGATACCGCGCAAGGATACGGTTGCCGATGAAACCGTCACAAACCCCAGACAGAACCGGAACTTTACGCAACCGTTTGGCCAAAGAAAAACCAAGCGCCAATGCCGCGTTCGAGGTGTCCGCTCCGCGCACGACCTCAAGCAGTTTCATGATATATGCTGGGGCAAAGAAATGCAGCCCAACCAGTCGCGCGGGGTCCTTCAACCCAGTCGCCATCGCATTGATATCCAGATACGATGTGTTGGTGGCGATCACGGCATCTGCAGGTAAAACGGTCTCTAACTTGCCCAAAACCAACGCTTTGACGTCCATGCTTTCAAATGCGGCCTCAATGGCCAAACCTGCATTTGCGGCTTTGGTATAGTCGTCGCTAATTGTCAAAGCGTCGCGGTGTGTTTCGGCGTTTCCTTTGGTCAACCGACCACGTTTGATACCATCGTCAAGCAAACGGCTGATGTTGTCCTTGGCGCGTGCGACACCGTCTTTGTCTGTCTCTAGAACGCAAACACGATAGCCAGCAGACAGCAGCGCATAGGCTATGCCCGCTCCCATCGTTCCGCCCCCCACCACGGCAATCTCATCCACTTTGGGCGCGTTCGTGGGCTTGAGCCAATCCGGCACTTTCGCCGCACGCTCTGCAAAAAACATGTGGCGCAAGGCCTTGGCTTGCGCGGTGCTGCGCAAACCCAAAAATACATCGCGCTCAGCGCTCATTCCGTCAGCCAGCGCTAATTCTTGGGCCGCTTCCATCAGGTCTATTGCCTTGATCGGGGCCACTTGATTTGGCATTCGCTTGGCCGCAACCGCGCGGGCAGCATCAAACTTGGCCCCCGCGGTTTGTCCTGTGTTCAGCTCGCCCACGGGAACGGCCATTCCCAACCACTCTGCGTTGGTTGTGTCCGCAAAAAAGACCGGATCGGAGTCGACTTCGTCAATCAGGCCAATGTTCTTGGCTTGCTCGGCAGAGATGGCGCGGCCCGTTGGTACCATATCCAACGCGTGATCCATCCCGATCAGGCGCGGCAATCGTTGCGTGCCGCCTGCGCCGGGCACCACGCCCAACGTCACTTCGGGTAATCCCAATTGCGTGCGGGGCGCTGCGATACGATAGCGACAGGCGAGCATCAACTCGAGCCCGCCACCCAAAGCTGCACCATGTGCGGCGGCGATCCAAGGGACGGTGCTGTTTTCAATCCGGTCCAGAACGTCAGGCAAATGCGGCGGAGCGGGCGGTGCATCAAATTCTCGAGCGTCGCCTCCTGCGGCAAAAACACGGCCTGCGCCCGAGACAATGACGCGCTCCAATTGTTCAGTTTCAGCCCACTCCACTGCGGCCAACAACCCCTGTCGCACGCCCAAGTTCATCGCGTTTACCGGCGGATTGTCCAATATAACATAGCCCGTCGCCCCATCGCGCCGCTTGCGAACTCCCATTCTCTTTCCCCTCGAGTTTGTGATTTATAGAATGGCGGTCCGCCTAATAGGCGCCGCTATTATTCTTCAGCAAAGCCATTGGCCTTGATCAACTTAACCAGCCCCTTGGCCGACGCCTGCAATGTTTTCCCCGTCGTATCCAGCTGCACTTGCGCCCGCGCGTACAGCTCTTCGCGGTTCTTCAAAATCTGTAGCAGCTGATCCATGGCTTCGGGATTACCCGCCATCGGACGCGTGTCGCCTTGACCACGGACGCGCTCCATGTGTTCTTCTGGGCTGGCTTTGATCCAAATGGTGTGGAAATTTGCCAGTAGGGTTTTGAACGTTTCTGGTTCCGAAACCACACCGCCAGCCACCCCCAAGATCAGCGCGTCATGGGTTGCAATGACACGACCAATAGCTTGAGATTCAAGTTGCCGATAGCCTTCTTGCCCATATAGCGCGACGACTTCGCTGACGGGCATGCCCGCGTGTTCTTCTATTTCGTTGTTCAACTCCATGAACGGCACATTCAGCGTCTGGCCTGCCATCGCCCCAAGCGTCGATTTTCCGGCACCACGCAATCCAATCAAACAAATCCGTTGGGCGCGCAACTGTTCGGGCGGCTGCGGGTTCAACGCATCCAATGCCTTTTGGCGCATCTCGACGGTGGCGGCTTTGTAGTGGTCAGTGAACCGCAACACCTCGGATGTCCAAGGGTCTTCTTCGCCGATCAACCACTCGATCCGGTGATCAAGCGCAACGGCAACCCGCTGCAGCAGGCCGATTGAAATGTTTCCCTCACCCGCTTCAAGCTGTGCCAAGTAGCGCGGCGACACACCGGATAATTCCGAAACGACACGACGCGGCACACCCTTCAGTTCGCGGGCCTTGCGCACGCGCGCCCCGACACGCAAAATCAACTCCCGAACCTCAGCATCCGCGAGGTCATGGGGGGCGCTGGGGCTGGTCTCGCCTCTGAAGTTGGTGATTTCGCTCATTTCGCTCAATTCATGAATTATATTGCCAATATTCTAGCAAAAATTCAGTGATTTGCAATCCCTGCGGGTATGAAAACGGGGGATCGGCAGGATATTTCCCGACCCACGGGTTTCTGAGTTTCTTTGTTCAACACAACGCCGGAACCGCGGCTAGTCTGTTCTCAAGTTCTGTTCAACGATCAAACGGAGACGTTCTGGTGGCTTTCTTTTCTTGAAGGCGTCCGCCTGTGTGAAAACATTGATGAAGTCGCCATCAAAACACAACACATCATCTTGCCACCCCTCGACATGAAACCCGACCGAAGTATCCCCCAAACGGTTTGGCCATACACGGCAAATCAACCTGTGGCGCGGCGTAATGGGGGCGCGAAAATCCAGCTTCATCGACACAAACGGCGTGCCAACATTATGGTCCAGTTCCATCTGAAACCAACCATCGCCAGTGTGGTGTTCCCACCAACCATTGATCGCATCCAGCGCGAACCACGGGATGCGCGCTGTGTAAACGATATTGGCGGGATCGCAGTCTCCCCAAGTGATGCGGATGATATGCTCATAGGGGGTTTGATCGCCCGCGGATTGTGGGGAAGCAGCCTCCATTATCTAGTAGGTCTCAACATGATAGCGACCCTCGTTGCGCATGGTATCGCGCAGGGTGTGCCACGGCTGACCAATGCTTTCAGCGATATTGGTAAAGGCTTTTTCAACGCCTTCCTCCATACCACGCAGTCCGCAAATGTAGATATGTGTCTGAGGGTCCGACAGCATTTCGGCCACCGCGTCTTGCTCGACAATCAGCCGGTCCTGAACATATTCTTTGGGCATACCGGGAACGCGGCTGAACACCAAATGTTTGCGCAACAGGCTGTCAGGCACTTTGTTAAGCGGGCCGAAATAGGGTAAACTTTGCGGCGTGCGCGCCCCAAAGAACATTGTCATACCGCCTGATTTGTCACCCACCGTCCGTTGACGGCGCAGGGTAAACGCCCGCATCGGCGCAGACCCTGTACCTGTGCAAATCATCAACAGGCGCGCGGCGGGATCATCGGGCATCAAGAATGTCGCACCAAAGGGGCCGGTGATGTTGACCTTATCGCCCTGTTTCAGATCACAAACATAGTTTGAACACAGGCCATTTTCATCGCGTTTGATCGTCAGTGACAGGTTGCCGTACCCTGCGCGTTCACCATCGCGGGGCGAAGAGATCGAATAAAGACGTGGAAGATGAGCATTGCCGTCAGCGTCTTGACCGGGTGGGATTACGCCCAGAGACTGGCCCTCAAGAACCGGGAAAGGTTGGCCCTCAAACTTCAAAATTATGTGGTGTACGTCAGCGTCACCTTCTTGATGGGTCAGTTGGTAATTACCCTGCACCGTGGCCACAACTGGGTTGGCAAGATTGTAAATATTGATGGCGGGTTTGGCCGCCGAGGCTGGTGGTTTTGATTTGCCGCCTGCTCCATCGTGGGCTTCGGCCAGCAGGGCCGCAACAGCATCGTCAAGCGCCTCGGCGTCTGCGCCATCCCCTTCGATCAGCTCTTCTTGTTCTGGCAATTCTTCAAAGCCGAACTGATCCTCCATCGAGTACGGTTTGTTCACAACCCGCCATTCATCAATGGATCCAGTTGGGCACACTGGAATACAGGACATGCAGAAATCGCATTTCGATGCATCAACAACCACGTTGTTGTCGTCATGATCAATCGCGCCAACTTCGCAAGCCATCTCGCAGGAATAGCAGCGGATGCAGATTTCAGGATCGATCAGATGTTGTTTAAACGGCTGAGTCATAATTTTGGAAACCGCGACAAGATGGAATCGGGCACGACGATCATTTCGAACAGCTCGGCGCATCCGCCCTTGCAGTCGGCACAGCCGATACAAGAACTGAGAAGCGACGCGAATATACGTCTGGCTTCGTTCGCATGAACATCCGGAGTTCCTGATTGGTGTGCTAGCATAGCAATCTCCCTTGTGTCACTGGTCTGGTGCGAAGTGCGGACCACGCCCGCACTTCGGTTTTCATTAGGCCATGTGCAATTTGACGTATTCAAAGTCGCCGGGTTTGTTATTGATACCCACTTTTGGCGGCGCAATCCAGCCAGCGAATTTGCCAGGCTCAGTCACTTGTTGCATCAACGATTGAATGAAATCGCCATCGGCTTTGGTTGGCAACCAGTCCTGTTGACCGGCTTCATATTCAGCCGTCGAAACAAGGTTACCCTCTGGGTCAAAATTATGCCCAAGGAACACGCCGATTTTTCGGTTGAATGCTTCATGCGGCAGTTTCAATTCGAACTCGACGCCCATCTTAGCGATGATCTTGTTCCAGCGCCCAATGCCACCAGACGCATCGCGCGTATAGTCGTCCCGCAAACGCATGTTGATTGCGGTCAAGGCCGGCACCTCATTTTGAACCAACTTGCCGTCGACCATATCCCAAACCTTGTAGGTATCACTGTGCAAGATGTGGTCGTCGTCAATGCGGGTTTCCATGTAACGACCCTTGATACCCGCGTTAAACGCATTGGCGGCATTGGTCGAAACTTCTCGGCCAAACAGATCAAGGCTGAGCGTGTAGTGCAAGTTCAACTTTTTCTGAATGGTTGGCAAATCAATGACGCCAAGATCGCGGATTTTGTCGATGTCATAGGGGTCGGTGATGCCATTTTCTTTCATCACTTCACAGGTGCGCTGAATGGTCCGACCAACACCGGTTTCACCTACAAACATATGATGCGCTTCTTCGGTCAGCATGAAACGACAGGTGCGTGACAGCGGGTCGAACGCCGATTGAGCGAGGCTTTCCAGCTGCATTTTGCCATCACGGTCCGTGAAGTATGTAAACATAAAGAACGACAACCAATCCGGCGTTTCTTCGTTAAAGGCCCCCAACATACGTGGCGCTTCTTCAGACCCCGAGGAGCGGCGCAGCATATCGTCTGCCTCTTCGCGGCCATCCTTGCCGAAATATTTCTGCAGCAGATACACCATCGCCCACAGATGGCGACCCTCTTCCACGTTGACCTGAAACAGGTTGCGCATGTCATATAGCGACGGCGCGGTCAGACCCAAAAAGCGCTGTTGCTCAACCGAGCCCGGCTCCGTGTCACCCTGAATAACGATCAGGCGTTTCATCAGATTACGGTATTCACCCGGTACTTCTTGCCATGCGGGTTTGCCCAAATGCTCACCACAAGGGATCGTGCGACCCTCGACCTCTGGTGCTAATAAAATTCCCCAGCGATATTCCGGCATGCTCACATAATCGAATTTGGCCCAACCTTTAGGATCCACACTTACAGCCGTGCGCAGATAAACCATTGAATCCTGTAGTTTTCGCGGGATCAGGTCGTTCCACCAGCTGATATAACCGGGGTGCCATTTCTCAAGCGCTTTCAACACTTTTTTGTCTGAACTTAGGCCAACATTATTAGGGATCTGCGTGTCATAGCTGACATTGATAAGATCATTCATTTCCATCTCCTTTTGTCGCGGATTTTAGCATGGATTTCCCCAGCCCCGCTTTCGTTAAATTCAAACACGTTCCATGTTGTAACTGCCGCGCACTCCAGTGCCGTACCGCTGCAGCGCCCCGTCTGGACCAACCGCATTGGGGCGAATAAATATCCAATTCTGCCACGCTGTAAGGCGCCCGAATATGCGCGTTTCCATCGTTTCAGGGCCAGCAAATCTCAGGTTGGCTTCCATCCCTGTCATCGCATCTGGCGAATAGTTGGCGCGTTCTTCAAGGAAGATACGAACCTCATCCTCCCAGTCGATATCATCAAGGATCATCGTGACCAAACCCAGATCATCAGCGGCTTTCGCCTCCAACGCGGTGCCAATTTTCGCCTTGGCAACATCCACCGCTTCCGGCTCGCCAAGGAACCGCGTCTCAAGCCGTGTAATACCATTACCCATCAACATTGGGCCAAAGTTGGCGGCGGTCAATGTGATGCTGGCGATTGCACGGTCATCGTCTTCAAACTCGTCTTCCATCATGTATGACCGATCGGCCGAGAATAGCAGTTCGGCCAAAACACCCACAAAACATGATCCATGCTCGACCATCGCAACGAGACTGCGCGACGTCACATCAACCCGTTTCAACAGGCGCTTCCAATATTGCAGAACCTCATTGGCCAGCCAGTTGTCCGCATTGTCCATCAACAGTGTTTCGTGTGCTGCAAACAATTCGGGGTCGCCCTGGGTGCGAAAAACAATCAGGCCCAGTTCTTTTTCATTGTTGCGCAGGTGCAAAATGGCATCATCCAATTCACGCGCCAGACGCAACATATAGGCTTGATCGCCCTGCGCTGTGAAGGCATCCATGTCCGCAGGAGCTGCATCGTCGGGGCCGCTCAGCGTGATCATAGCCTTGCGCGCGGCCCGATCAATGGCGACCTCAACCAGTGAATAATTGACAGAGCCATTGTCGCCAAATTTG
The DNA here is from genome assembly GCA_033851955.1 of Marinosulfonomonas sp. Classification (GTDB taxonomy): domain Bacteria; phylum Pseudomonadota; class Alphaproteobacteria; order Rhodobacterales; family Rhodobacteraceae; genus Profundibacter. Next base: position 49,979 of record JAWSVK010000009.1, on the reverse strand, counting down.
CGCTCCAATGGGGTCAACTTAATGCCCGCCGCAATGTCTGCCTTCTTAGACGCCTCGGCAAATTCTTGGGCGCGCAGCTTTACGGTTTCATCGAAAACATTGTTCTTGATCGATTCATCGACCAAACGCCATTCAACAGCCCGCTGCCCCTTAATGCCCTCTTCGATCGAGCAAAAAATGTCGGCGCGATCACGGCGCACCTTGCGCTTGTCCGTAACCCGCGTCAGGCCACCCGTGCCGGGCAAAACCGCCAGCAATGGCACCTCTGGCAGCGCCACAGAAGACGCGGCGTCATCGGTCAACATGATATGATTGCACGCCAGCGCCAACTCATACCCGCCGCCCGCACACGCCCCCTTAACGGCGGCGATATATTTCTGCCCGCTATCAGCTTCGGCCGCTTCAAATGTGTTGCGGGTTTCGTTGGTGAATTTGCAAAAGTTCACCTTGTGGCTGTGCTCGGCCCCACCCAACATCCGGATGTTTGCTCCCGCACAAAATACACCCAATTTGCCAGATTGCATAACAACGACTTTGACCTCGGGATGCTCGAACCGCATGCGCTGCACGATGTCCGCAAGCTCGATATCAACGCTCAGATCATACGAATTCAGCTTGAGCTTATAGCCCTCAAACATGCCGCCATCCTCATCCACATCCATGAACAGGTTTGCGACCGCGCCCTCGTACTCAATGCGCCAATGACGGTACGCATTAGGGTCACTTTGAAAGTTGATTACATGGGTCATGGCGCGTTTCCTTTGCGTATGAATATGTCGTATTCTTATTGCATTATATTGCCTAGTACAGATCAGGTAAAGTGTAATTATGCATGAAAATGCAGATTTACTGCCCACCGCGCCACTTTTCTCAACTCCTTGGTCGACTCATCTCATTGTGCATTATATTTCCCACTTTGTGTGGCCGCTGTAATATACTCACGAATCGCCGTCCTTGCGCGCTGTTTGAAATGCGACCCTCTCCTGTGCCAAACCATAGGCCAGCATCATCCAAGGCAACCAACCTGCCTCAGAGCTGCGCAACAGTATCGACCTGCATATCCGCGTCATTGGTAAAGGCGCTTAAGAGCAACGCCCTTGGGCAGCGCCGATCAATTGTGTCGCTTGGTCAAACCCGCAATAGGTCAACAAACTGACGCAGGGCCCAAACACTTCGACCTCGTGAACAAGGCTGGCGTTTACCGGATCCCTACAACTTAGCAGGCGCGGCGCAACAAAACTGGAATTCGCATTCAGCCCCACAGGTAGATCTGCACGGGCGAGTCCGACACATTCGCCTAACAGTTGCGAAATCTTGCCTTCAGCCTCATCACTCTGTGCCGTGTTGATCGGTGGTCCAATTTGGGTGGCCTCGTCTGCGGGATCGCCGATGGTGAATTTGGCCATCTTGGATTTGACGGCGACGGCAAGGCCATCAAGTATCTCGCGTGGGACCAACACCCGACGGATAATTGTACAAAGTTGGCCCGCTTTTGTACAAAATGCACGAACTGCCTCGCGTACGGCCAGATCAAACAAGAGCGTCTCGGCCACAACGTCTAGGCCCAACAATGTCGCGTTGACGCTGTCGGCTTCGATGGTCACCCGCGCGCGCACCGCTTTGACCATGGGGTGCGAGCTGATCATTTCGCTGGTCGCAGCCGAGCTGTGAAGGCAATCGAATCCATCGCCGTGACCGACTCCAGCAGTGCCTCACCGCTGCCGCATATTAGAGACAAAACACCCGCTGTAACCACGTCCGCGCCGACTACTTCTTTGACCATTCGATTGCTCAACAACGCGGTGCCCGTCGCGGGTTTGGCGGCGCTTGGCACCGGCGTCAATGACGCCACCGCGACCTTCCTCTACGAGAAAGGTTGCCCCCCAACCCCTAGGGCAGATGCGCTTAGTATTTCAGCGTTGCGATGCCGCCTGCATCAGCGTGGGCGATTTCGGCGCCCATCACTGGGTTGATCAATGGAAGACCAACGCCGACGCCGGTCACTCAAACATTCGAGGCGAAACACTTTAGTTTCATCCAATTTGTACTTTCTCAGTTTCAATACGATCCAGCCGCATTAAAAATTCAGTTACAACAGCCAGTGTCTGTTCAGGCTGGTCCAAATGGGGTGCATGTGTGCAACGCTCAATTATCTCAACTTCAACGGGCGCATAGCTGCGGGTCGCGATCTCTTCGATCTGGGCAAGCGTTCCGTATTGATCCTCTCGCCCCTGAATGGCCAAAGTCGGGATGCGCAAATAATCCGTGACTTCGGCGACGTTCCACGCCTTGAAATCCGGATGCAGCCAAGCATCATTCCAACCCCGAAATGTGTTCTCAGGGTCGCGATGGTATTTTGCCATCCGCTCCGCCATGTCGGTGTTCTCAAATGCGGTTTTGGCTTTGGCAATTTCAGCCAGCCCCATGTCTTCGGTAAAGAAATGTGGCGCCATCAAAACCAATCCGCGCACACGGTGATCCTCGATCGATCCGGCATAGATCGCCGAAATTGAAGCCCCATCAGAATGCCCCAACAAAACACCGCGCTGCAGGCCGATTGCATCCAGCACCACTGGCAAAACGGTCGTTGCTTCCTCTGTCATATAGTTCAGCGGGCGCGGCAAGTCGGCGGCATCCGATTGGCCATAGCCAGCCCGTGAGTAGACAAAAACACCCCAACCGGTAGCCTTGGCGATCTCGCGCGGAAAGTCGCGCCACAAGGCAGCGCAGCCCAACCCTTCGTGTAGCATCACAACGGTCGGCGCTTGATTTGGCGTTGGGCCATAGCATTGGTATTCAAGCTGCTTTCCCTGAACCATCAAGGGAGTCGCTGGGGCTTCCTGCCAGTCAATTGCCATACTCATTGTCCTTCACGCAGTTTGAAACGCTGGATTTTTCCAGTCGCGGTTTTAGGCAGCTCGTCAACAACATCAACCCAGCGGGGGTATTTCCACATTCCGATTTTTTCCTTGATGAATTCCTTCAGCCCAATGATGCTGTCCGCTTCCATGCCTTCATTCAGCACAACAAATGCTTTGGGTTTTTCCAACCCTTCGTCGTCCGCCCACGCCACGACAGCCGATTCCAAAACGGCTGGGTGTTCAATCAAGGCTTGTTCAATTTCAAACGGGCTGACCCAAATTCCGGACACTTTGAACATGTCGTCGGTGCGACCGCAGTAGACATATCGCCCTTCTTCGGTTCGCTCGTATTTGTCGCCGGTCCGAGTCCAATGGCCTTCGAAGGTTTCACGTGATTTGTTGCGACGGTTCCAGTACCCGTCGGCTGACGATGGACCGCGTACCAACAATTCTCCGACCTCGTTTGCGGCCACCTCTTCATCGCGTTCATCCACCAGCCGCACCTCGTAACCCGGAACAGCGCGACCTGACGTGCCATAGACAATGTCACCCGGGCGGTTGGACAAAAAGATGTGCAGCATCTCGGTTGATCCAACACCGTCGATGATTTCAACATTCACCAATTGTTGCCATTTCTCGCCAACTTCGCGGGGCAGTGCCTCGCCTGCTGACGCGCACAGGCGCAATGCGAAACCGTCCTGTTGGCCGGACTTCTCCAGCGCGGCATTCATGGCGGCGTAGAGCGTGGGGACGCCAAAGAATATCGTGGGTTCGTGCGCTTTCAGGATGTCGAACACTGCGTCAGGGGTCGGCCTTCCTGCCAGTAACAGCGTCGTCGCGCCCACCGCCAACGGGAACGTCACCGCATTTCCCAACCCATAGGCAAAGAACATTTTTGCCGCCGAGAACACAGTGTCGTCTTCTCGAATGCCGATGATCTGATCGCCAAAAGTTTTCGCTGTTGCTTTTAGGCTCGAGTGCACATGGCGCACGCCTTTGGGCAATCCGGTCGAGCCGGATGAGTAGAGCCAAAACGCCAGCTCATCTTCATGCGCCTCAACGGCCTCGACGGGGCCTGCGCCCTTGGTAAATTCAGCATAGCTTTGGGTGCCGATAGGCGCCTCGCCGATCACGATCACCGCACGCAGGAACTGGTTGCCTTGGACCGCGGGCTTCACGGTTTTCCATAGGGCTTCGGACACCACCAATATCGAGGCACGGCTGTCTTTCAGGATATTCTCATAGACCTGACTGGACAGCAATGTGTTAAGCGGCACCGGCACAACCCCCGCTTTGATGGCCCCCCAAAACACCACCGGAAATTCGATCTGATCGCGAATGATCATGGCGATACGTTCTTCGCGGCGAACCCCGTGACGGCCAAGCGCGCCGGCGAACACGGATGTCTCATGTGCCAGTTCACCATAGGTCAGGGTTCTCTGTTGACCATCAGCCTCGCGAAAGCTCACCTTTTCGGCACGACCTTCCTTAATGTGGCGATCAACAAAATAGACGGCGGCGTTGCTTGAATTGGGCATTCTTGCTCTCCAGATTTCGTATATTTGATGGCCCTGGTCAGGCCAAACTGCTTAGGTTTTGGTAAATTCAATAGCGCCGTCTGGCAGCAAATATAGCACATAGGCGTCGCCGCCCTGTACCGTCGGATGATGTGAGGAACCGGGCGGGTAGACATACCAGCCCTCGCCTTTGCCGTCGAATTTTGCGAGGCTATCGATCGGCATAATGGCTCCGATTTCACCTGTGGTGTGAGTGTGATGTGGTCCCTTCACATCTTTCATGCGGACAACATCAACGCTGAAATGGCCCGCGGATGTGTCTGGTTTATCGCGCGACCAAACTTGATACCGCCCGCTTTACGCGACATCAACCAACCCTGTGCTTCGCCTTCAATGCAGAGCGCAGTTAGTTCCTCAAACTCGACAGAGCCCGCTGGGAATTCCTCATTTAGGAACGTTTCCAGCTCTGCGTTCAATGGCCTGTCGCCGACCCGCGCAGCGATTTTCCTCATAAGTGCGTTGAAACCTTCAACTGGCATTGACACGCCCTCCCCTGTTCGCCTCCGCAACTATGCTTTATAATGCACATATCCCGAAACGTTGCAACATAATGCTCTAATTGCGGCGAACTTTCCTGCATTCCCCGTCGATGTCTGTAAATCCTATGCTATAACGCCCAAAAAGGAGCCAAAAATGTCTGAAGCCTATATTTGTGAATATGTCCGAACCCCGATCGGGCGGTTTGGCGGAGGCTTGTCCTCTGTGCGTACCGATGATCTTGGGGCGATTCCCCTTCGCGCGCTGATGGCGCGCAATTCCGGTGTCGATTGGGAAGCCATCGATGAGGTGATCTTTGGCTGCGCCAACCAAGCTGGCGAGGACAATCGCAACGTAGCACGCATGTCGACATTGCTGGCAGGTTTGCCCGAGAGCATTGCGGGCACAACCATGAACCGGCTGTGCGGGTCTGGCATGGATGCGGTCATCACGGCGGCGCGGGCGATCAAAGCGGGCGAAGCCGAGATGATCATCGCGGGCGGCGTCGAAAGCATGAGCAGGGCACCGTTTGTGATGCCCAAAGCGCAGGCCGCCTTTTCGCGTGCCGCTGAAATTCACGACACCACGATTGGCTGGCGGTTTGTGAACCCTGTGATGAAGGCCCAGTACGGGGTCGATTCTATGCCGGAAACCGCCGAGAATGTTGCCGAGGAATTTGGCATCAACCGCGAGGATCAAGATGCTTTTGCTTTAAGGTCGCAACAAAAAGCAGCCGCAGCGCAAGCGAACGGTCGGCTGGCGCAAGAGATTACACCGGTTGAGATTGCGCAGCGTAAGGGTGATCCGATTGTCGTGGAGCAAGACGAACATTTACGTGCAACGTCGATGGAGAAACTCGCCGCGTTGAAGGCTCCGTTTCGCAAAGGTGGATCCGTCACAGCAGGCAATGCTTCGGGGGTAAACGACGGTGCGGCCGCCTTGATCATTGCTTCAGAAGCCGCGGCACGCAAACACGGATTGACGCCGATCGCTCGCGTTCTTGGTGGCGCAACGGCAGGGGTCGCACCCCGCATCATGGGGTTTGGCCCCTCACCCGCATCGCAAAAACTGATGGCGCGTTTGGGTTTGGCGCAAACCGATTTCGACGTGATCGAATTGAACGAAGCCTTCGCCAGTCAGGGGCTTGCCACGTTGCGCAGTCTGGGCATCGCGGATGATGATCCGCGCGTGAACCCGAATGGTGGCGCGATTGCTTTGGGGCATCCGTTGGGCATGTCGGGCGCACGGATCACCGGATCAGCCGCGCTGGATCTTATCGCCTTGAATGGCAAACGCTCGCTAAGCACAATGTGTATTGGCGTCGGTCAAGGCATCGCTGTAGCGCTGGAACGCGTCTAAGCGCAATAGCCCCTAATCAGACGTAAAAGGCCCGCAATTTTTGAGCAAGTCGCGGGCCTTTTTGGTATTTGGAATAGCTGGGTCAGTAACCGACCAAGAACAGCGTGATCGCTGGGAACGCCAGCAATATGACGACGCGGACCAAGTCAGAGGCGACAAAAAACATCACCGCTTTGTAGGTTTCGACAATCGGGGTTGAACGGTCCATCGCGTTGATGATGAACAGGTTCATACCCACTGGAGGCGTAATCAACCCGACCTCGACCACGATCAACACAAGGATGCCAAACCAGATCGCAACCTGTTCGGTTTCGATACGGTTGACCATGCCCTCGGACACACGAATGCCAAGTGATTTCATCTGGTCTTTGGTCAGCTGCGCACCATCGGCGATCGCCCCTTTGATCGAGGCAAGCATGTCTTGCCCCATGCCCTCGGGGATGCCGGCGCTCAACACATCCATCGCACGGTCTGCTTGAACCATTTCCATTGTGACCATGCCAAAATCAAGGCCCTGCATTACTGGCCAAAAGATTGGGATCGTCAGCAAGATCATCGACAGGCTGTCCATCAAACAGCCGAGGATCAGATAAAAGATCAACACGAATATCAGCACCAGCCAAGGGCTAAATCCTTGCGACACCACGAACTCTGCAATTTCTTGCGGCACCTGCGTCAGCGCCAAAAAGCCGTTATAGAATGCGGCGCCCAGCACAATGAAAAAGATCATCGCTGTGGAGCGCGCGGTGACGTAGAAGCTTTCGGCCAGTGTGTCTTTGTGTAAGCCGCCGTTTAGCAGAGCGATCAAACCGGTGCCAAATGCACCAACTGCTGCGCCCTCGGTGGGGGTGAAAATCCCGCCATAGATGCCGCCAACAACCGCTATGAAAACCACCAGCACCGGCCAAACATCAACCAGCGCGCGCATCCGTTCGCTATACGGCACCCGCTCACGGACCCCTGCCGATTCAGGATAGAGGCGGACGTAGATCGAGATCACGATCACATAACCAAGCGCCGCCAAAATGCCAGGAATGAAGGCAGCTAGGAACAATTTTGCGATGTTTTGTTCAGTCAGGATCGCGTAGATCACCAACACCACAGAGGGCGGGATCAAGATGCCCAAAGTGCCGCCTGCGGCCAGCGTCGCGGTAGAGAACCCACCAGCGTAGCCGTATTTTTTCATTTCGGGCAGGGCCACGCGGCTCATTGTCGCCGCGGTTGCTAGGGATGATCCGCAGATCGCGCCAAAGCCAGCACAAGCACCGATAGACGCCATAGCGACGCCACCTTTTCGGTGACCCAAGAAGCTTTCGGCGGCCTTAAACAACGCCTGTGACATGCCGCCCAGCGTTGCGAAATGCCCCATCAGCAGGAACAGCGGCACAATTGTGAGCGAATAGCTGGAAAAGGTTGTGAACACTTCGGATTTCAGTCGCGCGAAGGGGATCGTGGTTTCACCAGTGACGAAAATCAACCCCACAAGCCCCGCCAAAAACATTGAGAGCCCAATCGGAACCCGCAAAAAGATGAGCATCATCAGGGCCGGAAAGGACCAAATACCAATTGCTATATCGCTCAATGTTCTGCACCCACTTCAGAGGGGATCATTGACTGACCCGTCACCACTTCGCCAACGCGGATAATGGCCATGTAAACCCCCACAACGGCAGCAGTTGTTGCGCCGACAAGGCTGAGCGCATAGGCCCACCATAGAGGAAATTCGATTAAATACGTGGTCGTGCCCGACCGGATTTTGCTTTGCATCCCGCTTAGCAGTTGGACCGCGATCAGCACCAACACAAATGCAAACGCCAGCTCGGACAGCATCCGCAACACACGGTTCACTTTTGGGGACAGGTTTGATGTAAACACATCGACCGTCGCGTGGCCGCCGGTGATTTGGCACAGGGGCAAAAAGGCAAAAATGGCGAAGGCAACGCCAGCCTCGATCAGCTCAAAATCGCCATTCACAGGCCCGACGCCTAGATCAAGAAAGTAACGCCCAACTATGGGCAATATGTCGTTTTTGGCCATGTAATGGAATACACTGTTCAACTCGCGTCCGATGATCGACGTGCAGGTTAGAACAATCAAAGCCGCCAACATCAACCCGCCCAGATAGGCCATCACGCGTGATAACCTAAGAAAGAAACTATGCATCCCTCTTTTCCTCCCCGGAAAAATCGCTGCGTAGAAGAAGGCTGCGGCAGGTTTACCCCGCCGCAGCCCAATTCATGTCTTCTGGTAGCCTATTGCATTGCTGTGTATTCTGCCATCAATGCTTTGGCTTCGTCGATCAGCGCTTGACCGTCGAGACCTTTGGTCGCCACGTCGTCAATCCAAGTCTGGTAAATTGGCGCAACAACTGGACCCCATTCAGCCGCCGCTGTGGCCGCATCAATGGTGATGATGTTGTTGCCCAAATCAACAGCGATTTCACGCGAAGGGCCGTCCGAATCTGCTTGTGTGCCACCGGCAAAGACCGAGAAGTCGAGACCAGAGTTTTGGTCGATCACAGCTTTCAGATCGTCTGGCAGATTGTTGTATGAATCGTTGTTCATCGCCAGAACAAAGGTCAGCGTGTACAATGCTGGGCCTTCAAATTCAGTGTGATTTTGCACCAGCTCTGGAACCTTCAATGCTGCGGTCACTTCCCAAGGGATTGTGGTTCCGTCGATCACGCCTTTTGACAGACCTTCGGACACAGCCGGAACGGGCATGCCAACCGGCGTCGCGCCAACCGCTTCTAACAGTTGGTTCACAAGACGCGAACCACCGCGGATTTTCATACCTTCAAGGTCAGCAGGTGAATTCACCGGATCAGACGTGTGGAACACACCAGGGCCGTGGACCCAAGTGCCCAACATGTGGGTGTCTTTGAATTGGGTGTCTTTCATGCCGCTTTCGAACATCTTCCAATAGGCGTAAGATGCAGCGCGTGCGTCTGTCACCATGAACGGCAATTCAAACACTTCTGTTGATGGGAAACGGCCCGGCGTATAGCCAACAACCGTCCAACCGATATCGATCACGCCGTCAGCGACTTGGTCGTACAATTCGGGTGGCGAGCCGCCGAGCGACATTGTCGCATAGCGCTCAACTTTGATCCGACCTTCTGAATCGGCTTCAACCTTGTCCGCCCAAACATCTAGAATTTTTTTCGGCACATTCGCTTGCGCTGGCAAGAAATGCTCCAATTTCAAAGTCACTTCTTGGGCTGACGCTGTCGTCGCCCCAAAACCTGTGGCCATTGCAGCAATCGCTGCACCGCCAACAAAGCTAAACAGTCCTCTTCTTTTAAACATCTTATTCCTCCCTTAGAATTGCATACACATCATCTTCAAAACATGCATTATAATGCCCATTACTACATCACATGCATAATACTGCAAGACATTTTCACCCCAGTGCCATTTTTTCCTGATGGTTTCGGCTATTGGAATGATTGATAGCTGCCCGCCTACCCCAGCGCGACCTCACTGGAGTTCGGGCATTTTTCCTGATATGACCACATTATGAGAGCCGCGAACGAGATGTCAAACTCTTGAGGACGTCTGCCCGCAATTTGTTCTCATATCAAGATCGGCGACGCATCCCGCACGCTTTAACCTTTGTATGTGCGCTTCTCTAATGGTGTTTTGGCAATGCTGTCCGTAAGATTTTGCAGGGCCAAAGCTTCGGCACGGTTCAGCCTTTTTTTGGGGTTCGTGACCAGATAGATGTCAACCGCTGGGGGGTTTTTATAGGGCGGCAACCGCCAAAGCAGGCCGTCGGCCACATCCCGTTTCACCACATGCACTGGCAATGGTCCAATCCCAAGACCGCAGACAATCATCCGACGCACTTCCTCCAGCTGACTGGATTTTCCGATGATTCTTTGATCCAATTCGTATTGCCGGCGCAACAAGGCAACAGGCCGCAGCGCATCGTTCAAATCATCCGTCCCAAACGATACCGCATCCATCCCCCTTAGATCATTAATCTTTAGATCTTTGCGGCCGAACAATGGGTGGCGCGGGCCACAGAACAGGCCGAAATATTCGCGGTAAATAATCTTGTAATCCAGATCAGGCAGCCGCCTGTTCACAAGGCAAACCCCAAAGCTCACATTCTTTTCCTGAACACTTTGGGTAACCACAGCGCTTGTCGAAGTTTTGATCGAATAGGTTATGTCCGGGTGCGCTGTGTAGGTATCAAACAACAGCTCATCCAGCAGCGGGGTAACCACATGGCTCGCCAGATGGATCACCACCTCACCAGAAATGTTGCCTGCTGACTGATTGGTGATATCCTGCAGGCGGGCCACACCGCCGTATAGATCAACGCATTCGCGATACAGACCTTTGCCCGCGGCCGTCAGTCGAAAATCACCGTGCCCACGCTCGATCAACCGGCAACCCAAACTCTCCTCCAGCCGCTTTAAGGCCAGGCTAACAGCAGGCTGCCCGCGCAACAATCGGTTGGCCGCGTGGGTGATGCTGCCCTCCTCGGCAATCACCGTAAAAGTGCGCAGCAAATTCCAATCAAGCGAGTTGGCAAATCGGTTCTCATATGTTTCAGGCATTAATTTCACTAATGTTATTTATTGCCATTATTGATTAGGCCAATTTGCTTGGGCATGCAAATCTTTCCGCAACTGGAATCATTGAGGTTCCTGAACTGGGGGAATCTAAATGGCGGAAACAAAGGCATTCGATGCCCGCCCATGGTATCTGCTGACCCCATCCTTGCTGGCCATCTTTGCACTCGTTGTGGTGCCGATGTCTTTTATTCTGGTCTACTCGTTTTATGAAAATGTCGATCTGGCCGTTGATCGGGTGGCGTTTCAGTTTGGTAATTGGCAAGAACTGCTTACCGACGGTTATTACCGCACCGCGATCTGGAAAACATTGCGCCTGTCGGTGATCGTGACAGTTCTGGCGGCGGTTTTGGGTTACATACCCGCCTACTTTATCGCCATGACAAAGTTCCGGCACAAATGGCTGTTGTTGCTTTTGTTAATCCTACCGTTCTGGGTCAGTTTCATCATCCGTACCCTGAGCTGGATTCACATTATGGGCAATCAAGGCGTCATCAATGGAATTCTGATGTGGCTCGGCGTGACGGATGAACCGATCAAAATGATGTACAATGAATTCGCCGTCATTGTTGGTTTTATCCATGTGTTCCTGCCCTACATGATCCTGAATATTTACGTCAGCCTAGAGGGGATTGACCAAAACCTGGAGCCCGCCGCGCGCACCCTTGGGGCGACCCCTTGGCAGGCCTATCGCGAGGTCACCCTGCCGCTATCGCTTCCCGGATTGGCCGCTGGTTGTTTGCTGGTGTTCGTTCTGACGGGCGGCAGCTATGTCACCCCTCTGATCTTGGGCGGGCCCAGCGATTTCCTATATGGCAATCTGATTTATGACGCCGTTGTGGTTGAGCTGAATTGGCCAATGGGGGCCACGCTTTCCTTCACGCTCCTTGTTTTGCTGGGTCTGGTGGTGACGCTTTACAGTCGCCTGATGGGCATGAACCAGTTGACCAAAGCATTTAGTCAATAAGGGGTGGGAATTATGCGTGTCTGGAATTTCCTGAAACTTTACACCGCCTTGGTCTATTTCTTTATGTTCGCGCCGATTGTCGCGGTGCTGCTGCTGGCATTTAACAGTTCGCAATTTGGCGGTTTTCCGATAGAGGGTTTCAGCCTGCGCTGGTTCGTCAAGCTTTGGGAAAATGAGGCCATTGTGCGCGCCTTTCAGACCTCGATGTTGCTGGGCGCGTTGACGGCTGTGATTTCAACCACCATCGGCATTCTCGCGTCACTTGCGTTGGTGCGATATCAGTTTCGCGGTAAGAATTTCATCACCACAATCCTGATTTCGCCCGTATTAGTGCCTGAAACAGTGCTGGCAGTTGGTGTGTTGATCTTCTTGCGGTGGCTGTCGATGCCGCGCTCGTTTTTACTGCTGTTGGTTGGCCATTCCATCATCGCGCTGCCGTTTGTAGTTTTGGTGGTTCAGGCTCGCCTGACAGGGATCAAAAAGGAATACGAAGAGGCCGCGCGCTCATTGGGGGCCAGCCCCGTACAGACATTTTTTGAGGTTACGCTGCCTTTGCTGATGCCTGCCGTATTCGCAGGCGCGCTGTTTGCCTTCACCATATCGTTCGACAATATCACCGCCACGATCTTTTGGCGCCCCTCGGGCATGGAAACCGTGCCAACGCAAATATTTGGGATGCTACGTAATTCTGTCAGCCCCGAGATCAATGCATTGGGGTTTGTCATGATCGTCATAACCGTTGGCGTGCCCGTTTTGGCCGGTGGCCTTGCACGCTATTTTTCACGCAAAAAAGTCTAATACAACAACCAACCAGGGAGACTACAAATGAAAAAAATCGATAGCACCACACGCTATGAACGACTGGCCGAAAGAATGGGCAACGGCGATATCAGCCGCCGTTCCTTTATGAGCCTTTTGGGCAGCGCTGGCATCACAGCGGGCCTGTCGGGCGGTATCATGACTGGCATGGCCAGCCAAGCACGGGCCGACGGCGCCACGCTAAACTTTGAAGGCTGGGGCGGGGTCGTCAGCGAAGCGCTGCGCGAGCACGCCTTTGCTCCTTTTGAAGCCGCGACCGGCAACAAAGTGGTCGACGCTACGTTCGGCGGCGAAAACGAAGTTCTGACCAAAATCAAAGCTGCTGGCAACACGGACGGTCACAACATCCTGCACTCGTCCGGTGTCAGCTGGTATCAGCGTTGGATCGAAAACGGTTATGGCGTGTCCTTGAACGAGGCCAACATCCCGAACATCAAAAATGTGATGACCGCGATCATTGATCCGTTCCGCGCTGTCACACCTGACAGCCTGTCCGCGGTACCCTACGACTATGGCACTACGGGCATCGCCTATAACACCAAATATGTCACCAAAGAAGAAGCCATGGCACTGGGAGCTGATCTACTGCTGAAGAAAGAGCTGAAAGGTAAAATTGGCGGCTGGGGCGGTGATTGGGCCAACCGCGCATGGTACGGTGCGCTGCAATCAGGTCAAAACCCGAACGACATCCAAGACTGGGATGCGATCTGGGATAAGGCCCGCGAACACCGCGATCTGGTGCTGAAATACTGGAGTTCTGGGGCCGAGTTGATGGACCTTTTGGCCAAAGAAGAAATCTATGTGACAGAAGCATGGTCCGGGCGGGTCGCGGCCCTGCAGGCCCAAGGTCACCCGATTGCTTATATGGACCCTCCAGGTGGTTTGGCGTGGATGGAAAGCATGTTCGTGCTCAAAGGCTCACCCATGGCCGAAGCCGAAGAGTTGCTAAACTTCATGCTGGAACCAGCCACCGCTTTGGCTGTTGCGGCGGGTCAGAAATATCCATCCTCGCTCGATCCGACCAAGGTGGAAATGTCTGCCGAAATTCAGGCGTTGCCTGCGTTTGATGCGACGGGCACACTCAAGGATCTGGTGTTCCGTGATCCAAGCAAGTGGAATCCACACGAAAAAGCTCAAACCAAAATGTGGAACCGCGTCTCGAAAGGCGGTTGACCTTTTGGTCTAATTTGGGGTGGGGCGCTCTTTGCGGCCCGCCCCGTTATTCGGCAATTTTGACAAAGGGCGACTGCATATGGCACGCGTTGAACTCAACAGTATCAAGAAATCATATGGCGCGGTTCAGGCTGTCCAAAACGCCGACATCACGTTTGAAGAGGGCTCATTCACGACGTTGTTGGGCCCATCTGGCTGCGGAAAAACAACCCTGCTCAGGATGATTTCAGGACTGGAAACACCCACAAGCGGTGACATTATGATCGCTGGAAAACGCGTAAACGATGTGCCGATCCACAAGCGAAACTTGGGCTTGGTGTTTCAAAATTACGCGCTGTTTCCGCATCGCACCATTGGTCAAAACATTGCGTTTGGTCTGAAATATCGCAACGTGTCGAAGTCCGACATGGCGATCAAAGTCAAAGAAGCACTGGATATCGTGCGTCTGCCTGGTGTCGAGGACCGTTACCCCACCATGCTGTCTGGCGGCCAACAACAACGGATCGCGTTGGCCCGCGCCATTGTGATTGAACCCGATGTTCTGTTGCTGGATGAGCCGCTTTCAGCCCTGGACGCGAACCTTCGCGAAGACATGCGAGTCGAGTTAAAGGCTATTCAACACCGCATCGGTGTGACCTCGATTTTCGTCACCCATGACCAATCAGAAGCCTTGGCGATGTCAGACAAAATCATTGTCATGAGTGCAGGCCGGGTCGAGCAAATCGGCGCGCCCGAAGAAGTTTACAACAGTCCCGCCAGCGAATTTGTCGCGAGCTTCCTTGGGGCATCGAACGTTCTGCCCGCCAAGGTCATCGGCAAGGACGCCCAATCCGTGGTTCTGGACACCCCGCATTTTGGCAAAATTCCAGTGCCGCTGGCGAATGCGGAACGCATCGGTGATGCGACCACTTGCAAGCTGATGGTGCGGGCCGAAAAGCTACGCCTGACCGCTGACAAAATCGACAGCGCCAACACAGTGAACGCACCTGGTGTCATTGAGGCGGTCGATTATCAGGGACAAATCGCTCGGTATTTCGTCCGCGTCGGAGAAGAACAGTTTCAAGCTCTGAATATGATCGATGGCAGCCCGTTTTCCGTTGGCGCCGAAATTTCTGTCGCTTTAAATGTAGCTGACTGCGCAATACTTCCATCATAGGTCTGAAAATATGAACACAGAAAAAGTATTCTACCAAACCCGTCTGAAACGCCCTGTGCTGGATCGTTCCGAAGGTATCTACTTATGGGACACCTCGGGCAAACGTTATTTGGATGGTTCAAGCGGCGCGATGGTCAGCAATATTGGCCACTCCAATCCGGCAGTGTTAGACGCGATGCGCGCGCAAATGGACAAGGCCACCTTTGGTTATCGTTTGCATTTCCAAACCAACGCAGCTGAGGCTTTGGCTGAAAAACTGGCCTCGCTTAGCCCCGATGGCATGAACCGTGTGTTCTTTGCTTCGGGTGGATCTGAGGCCGTTGAAAGCGCCATCAAGTTGGCGCGTCAATACGCGCTTACCCAGAATGAGGCTCAACGTTGGAAAGTGATCTCACGGTTTCCCAGCTATCACGGATCGACCCTCGGCGCGTTGTCGCTAACAGGATATTCCCCCCTGAGCGCACCGTTTGATCCGATGATGCGAGCGATGCCGAAAATCGCAGCGCCTCGTGCCTATCTGGACGGGCTGGACGCCGACGACCCCGCAACAGGTCGTCATTATGCCGATATGTTAGAAGAGCAAATTTTGCGCGAAGGTCCGGAAACTGTGTTGGCGTTTATTGTCGAGCCGATCGGCGGGGCCTCGACCGGAGCTTTGGTGCCCCCGGTTGGATATATGGAACGGATCCGCGAGATTTGCGATCAATACGAGGTTCTATTGATCCACGATGAAGTGATGACAGGTGGCGGGCGCACGGGTCGGTTCTTTGGCGGGGAACACTGGCAAGGCGACCCAGACATCATCGCGATCTCCAAGGGGTTTGGCGGCGGCTATGTACCATTAGGTGCCATCATTGCGCGCGACGATATGGTCAAAGCGGTGCTGGATAAAGGCGGCTTTGTGCATGGGTTTACCTATGCTGGAAATCCGCTGGCCTGTGCTGCTGGATTGGCGGTGATCGAGGAAATCGAGCGCGGCGATATGGTCAGCAACGCGGCTAAAATGGGGGACCTACTAAAGGCACGACTTTCGGCTCTAATGCAGCGTTATTCGTTCATTGGGGACGTGCGCGGCAAAGGGTTGTTGCTGGCGTTTGAACTGGTCAGCGACCGCAATACCATGGCCCCCTTGCCCAAGGATTTAAACGCCTACAGCCGCTTGGTGGACATCGCCTATGAACAGGGGTTGATCATTTATTCACGCCGAACGCGGGGCGGATATGAGGGTGACCATTTCTTGGTTTGTCCACCGATGATCATCACCCCTGAGGGTATTGACGAAATCATGACAGGCCTGACCACTGCGCTGGATATTTTCGCAGCCGAAGCAGGTCTGGAATGAGCGCGGTTTGCATCCGGCACACGACCGCATCCGACTCCGCCGTTATCGCCAAAATGTTGTCGCATCTGGCGGATGATCTGGGCGATAGTGATGTGTTCTCAACCACCGCTGAAATCATCGCAGAGCATGGTTTTGGGGCGCAAGTGATGTTTCATGTCGTGATCGCTGAAAGAGGTGGTGAACCCGTGGGTTTGGCGCTCTACTTCCCGCAGTTTTCTACCACCAAGGGGCAACCCGGTGTGTATGTCCAAGACCTGTGGATCAGCGCGGCCGAGCGTGGCAATCATATTGGTCAACAACTGTTAGCCGCCGTCGCGACCCACAGTGAAGGTGCATGGGGGGCGAGTTATATCAAGCTTGCGGTTTATGCCGACAACCCGCGCGCCAAGCACTTTTACGAGCGGCTTGGTTTTAAAGAAAACCTGATTGAAACCGCCATGATCGCTGACACCAACAGCTTTAACACCTTGCGGGGCGCGACATGAGGCTGCCTGATAAAACCACAACGATGCGTGATGCCATCGGTGAAATCACAGACGGCGCCACGGTTATGATCGGTGGCTTCGGGGTTCCGGGTACGCCGTTTTGTCTGATTGATGCGTTAGTGCAGCAGGGGACCAAAGACCTGACCATCATCAAGAACGACGCCAACGAGAGCGGCATGGGCGTTGATCATTTGTTGAAAAATGGACAGGTTGCGCGGCTGATCACCACCCATATCGGGCTGAACCCACGCGCGATCGAAATGATGAATGCTGGTGACATGGCGGTTGAATTTTGCGCCCAAGGTATTTTGGCCGAACGCATTCGTGCGGCTGGCGCGGGGTTGGCGGGAATTTTGACCGACATCGGCATTGATACCGAGCTTGGCGAGGGCAAACAAAGGGTCAGTGTTGGAGGCCACAGCCAGATGGTTGAAGCCGCGCTTGGGGCGGATTTTGCCTTGATCCATGCGGGCCAGGCCGACCCCTTTGGCAACCTTTGCTATGCGGGCACCGCGCAGAATTTCAATCCTGCTATGGCGATGGCTGCCAACACCGTGATCGCTGAGGCCGAGGTCGTGCGCCCCTTGGGGCAACTGGCACCCAACACCATTCACACACCTGGTCCCTTTGTGGATCGCGTGGTTGAGCTGACCGAATTGACTGAGGAGTATGCCGTTGTCAGACGCTAGGAACCGAATGGTCGCCCGCGCTGCTCGCGACATTCAATCAGGCATGACGGTGAATCTGGGCATTGGTTTGCCCACACAGGTCATCGAACATATCGCCGCTGATATGCAGGTCTGTTTGCATTCTGAAAATGGCATCGCAGGGATCGGCCCTGCCCAGCCTTATGATGCCGCTGATCGCAATCTGATCGATGCGGGTGGTGCGTATGTTTCCCCTGTTGCGGGCACTTCGTATTTTGACAGCGCGGTGTCTTTTGCGCTGGTGCGTGGCGGGCGGTTAGACCTAACCATGCTAGGCGCTTTTCAGGTGTCGATGCATGGCGATCTGGCCAATTGGAAAATTCCCGGCCTGTTCACACCCGGCGCTGGCGGTGGAATGGAACTGGCGCAAAAGGCCAAGCAAGTCATCGTTTTGACCACCCACACTGACCGTAAAGGCCGCTCAAAGCTGGTGCAAGAATGCACCCTGCCGCTGACAGCACGTGGCTGCGTGGCCCGCATTTTCACTGACATGGCTGTGATTGATGTTACGCCGAAAGGCTTTGCCTTATGCGAGATTGCAGCGGGGCTGACCACGGATGATGTCATCAAAGCCACCGACGCACCATTGGCTGTGCCACGCGGCAAAATTCCCACCTTTTAAGAGGCCCTGATCATGGACGATGCCACCAAGACCCAAATCATGCAGGCCGTTGATGCACGTTTTGACGACGCGGTTCAGTTCCTGTCCGAACTGACCGCGCACCCCTCAACCCGTGGCAATGAGCAATCCGCCCAGACCTTTATGGCGGATGCCCTAGAAGAGCGTGGTTTTGAGGTGGATCGTTGGCAAATCAACGTTGACGACATTGCCCATATGCCCGGATTTTCGCCGGTGATTGGCAGCTACAATGACGCGGTGAATGTGGTTGGTACACGCCGCGCACGTGGCAAGGGGCGTTCGCTCATTTTGAACGGCCATATTGATGTGGTGCCCGAGGGGCCGCTCGATATGTGGGACACGCCGCCCTATGAGCCGCATGTCAATGATGGTTGGATGTATGGCCGTGGGGCTGGCGATATGAAGGCGGGGCTGGTCAGTAACCTATTCGCGCTGGACGCTTTGCACGATCTAGGATTTGCGCCTGCGGGGGACGTCTACTACCAATCTGTGGTCGAGGAAGAATGCACTGGCAACGGCGCGTTGGCCTGTTTGCAGCGGGGTTATCGTGCGGATGCAGCACTGATCCCTGAGCCGTTTGCCGAAGAATTGGTCACGGCACAATTGGGCGTGCTGTGGTTTCAGGTCCACCTAAAAGGCATTCCGGTTCATGTGGCCTATGCAGGTTCTGGCTCTAACGCAATCGAGGCCGCGATCCCGCTGATTGCTGCATTGCACGAAATGGAGGCCCGCTGGAACTTGCCCAGTTGTCGACACCCAGATTATCACAATCACAACCATGCGCTGAACTTGAATATTGGCAAAATTCAGGGCGGTGATTGGACCAGTTCGGTGCCCGCATGGTGCGTGTTTGACGTGCGCATGGGGCTGTTTCCCGGACAGGAAATAGAGGCCGCCAAACGCGAAATTGAGGAGGTGCTGCGCCAAGCCGCCCAGCAAAACGATTTTCTGCGTAATAACCAGCCCGAAATCATCTATCACGGGTTTCACGCCCAAGGCTATGCACTGAGCGACGACACATCTGTCATCGCGGCCCAAGCCATTTCCGCGTTGGAAACTGCGCACAACACCGTGACAGGCAGTGATCTGAACAAGCTTGCCATCACCGCCACCACGGACGCGCGTTTCTTTGGGCTTTATGCAGACACGCCGGCCTTGGTTTATGGACCGAAGGCCGAGGCGATCCACGGCTTTAACGAGCGCGTCGATCTGGAAAGCACACGTCGCGTCACCCAAGCCACCGCCCTGTTCATTGCGAACTGGTGTGGGTTAGAATCCCTCTAATCAAATGAAAGCTCAACATATGTGCCAAGCCAATATTGTTTCACCCGCAAGCACCCCGTTTGCCAAAACCCATCGTGACGCACTGGACTTAGCTGGCTTTGGTGGGGGTGAAAGGAAAAGCCGAGCGCGAGGCAACGCAAAATTTGTAAAAAGTTCGACATGCATTGGTGGCGGCCAAGGCTCAACTAGACTGTTTGAGGTGCTATCATGAAAGCCATCGTTGACCCGCGCCAATCTGCGCATGATCCAAAACATTCACTGTTAAACGGCAAACCTATCCAGTGCCGTGAACAACCCGAACGCATCACCGTGTTGCAACGCGCGGCCGAGAACGCCGGTTGTGAATTTTCCGAGCCCACAGATCATGGCATGGCGCCGATAGCGGCGATCCACACGCCTGAATATCTGAGCTTTTTGAAGTCCATTCACGAACGTTGGTCTCAACTTGAAAATGCTTCGGACGAGGTAATCCCAAATGTACACCCCGCTGACAGAAACTGTTCTTATCC
The DNA here is from genome assembly GCA_033851955.1 of Marinosulfonomonas sp. Classification (GTDB taxonomy): domain Bacteria; phylum Pseudomonadota; class Alphaproteobacteria; order Rhodobacterales; family Rhodobacteraceae; genus Profundibacter. The sequence continues at coordinate 30,041 of JAWSVK010000009.1, read as the reverse complement.
CGAAAGTCCGGTGGGCCAAGCCGGATACCACCAGTCCGACACCGCCTGCCCGATTGGGCCTCACACTTGGGATGCGGCCTATTGGTCCGCGCAAACGGCGCTAACGGGGGCGGATTTATTAATCGACGGGGCTGCATCCGCTTATGCGTTATGTCGCCCGCCGGGGCATCACGCCTTTGGTGATCAAGCCGGTGGGTTTTGCTATTTGAACAATGCAGCCATCGCAGCGCAGCATTTATTGCAAGCCGGATTTCGGCCGGCCATTTTGGATATTGATGTGCATCACGGCAATGGCACGCAGGGTATTTTTTATGAGCGCGGCGACGTTTTGACCGTGTCAGTCCATTGCGACCCTGCAGGGCTGTATCCGTTTTTCTGGGGCCACGCAGCTGAGCGTGGGCATGGGGCTGGGCTGGGCTGCAACTTGAACATTCCGCTGCCGTTCGACGCCGGAGATGATGCGTTTTTGGCCGCGCTTGAAACCGCACTTGAGCGCATTCGCATGAACGGCACTGAAGCGCTGGTGGTGTCTGTTGGGTTGGACCCACATGAGGGCGATCCATTTCAAGCGCTTAAGGTGACCACAGGTGGATTTGGTGAAATCGGCAAGTCCATCGCCGCGCTTGACCTGCCGACGTTGCATGTTCAGGAAGGTGGGTACTTGCAACCTGCCCTTGGGGACAATTTGACCAGCTATTTGCGTGGGGCCCAAAACCGAGTGTCAAGAAAATGAAACACAACACGGATGTCCTGATCATTGGTGGCGGTATGGCTGGCATCAGCGCCGCCGCCCGCCTGTCTGAACATCTGAACGTCACAGTGTTGGAGGGTGAAGCTGATCTTGGCTATCATGCCACCGGTCGCTCTGCCGCGATTTTCATTCGCAACTATGGCAATGAAACACTGCGCGCTCTGAATGTCGCTTCGGAACCGGAGTTGGTACAACCCGGCGGTATATCTGACACAGCGCTTTTGTCGCCTCGTGGCGAGCTTTTGATTGCAACGCCACAAGACATGCCCGCCCTTGAGAGCTATTTGGACAGTGCGCAAGATATGGAACGTTTGACCCCGCTTGAGGCGGGCAAATTGGTGCCTATTTTGAACACAGAGCGTCTGGTTGGGGCGGCGATTGAGCACAGTGCCCAAGAGATTGACGTGGACAGGATGCTTCAGGGCTATGCGCGTGTTGCCAGCGGAAATGGTGCGCAAATCATTCGTAAGGCCATGGTCACGGCTTGTCGTAAATCTGGCGAGGTTTGGCAGGTTGAAACCTCGCAGGGGGATTTTGAAGCCCCCATCATTATCAACGCAGCTGGAGCTTGGGCTGATGTGGTTGCTCAGATCGCGGGCGTTACGCCTAAGGGGCTGATCGGGATGCGTCGCTCGATGGCTGTTATTCCGGTGCCGGACGGGCATGACGTCAGCAAATGGCCGCTGTTTGCGTCGGCGTCGGAAGATTTTTACGTCAAACCCGGGGTCGGTGGTTTGATGGTTTCACCGGCCGATGAAGACCCGGTTGAGCCGCATGACGTTTGGGCGGATGACATGGTGCTTGCCGAAGGGTTGGACCGGTATGAGCAAGCTGTGACCGTATCGGTGACTCGCGTCTTGCATTCTTGGGCGGGCTTGCGCACATTTGCCCCAGACCGCACACCAATTGTTGGGTTTGATCCGGACGCGGCCGGGTTTTTCTGGCTGGCGGGGCAAGGTGGCTACGGTATTCAGACGGCACCCGCTCTCGCCAAACTGGTGACGTGCTTGATAACAAAAACCACACCTGATTTGGCAGGAGATGTCATTGCAGCCCTTTCACCAAATCGGTTTTAACAAAGGAAATCACTATGACTGACATTCAACGCATCAACCCCGGCACCCGTATGAGCCAAGCCGTTATCCACAATGGCACAATCTATTTGTCGGGCCAGGTCGGCACGCCGGGGGCGCCGGTTGCCCAGCAAACCCGCGATATGCTGGAGAAGGTCGACCAGTTACTGTCGGACAACGGCGTTTCCAAATCACGGGTGTTGCAGGCGACGATATGGTTGGCTGACATGGCCGATTTTGCAGAAATGAACGCGGTTTATGATGCTTGGATTGACCCTGCCAACCCGCCCACCCGCGCCTGCGGAGAAGCAAAATTGGCAACGCCGGAATATTTGGTCGAAATCATCATCGTTGCCGCTGTTTAGGGCTGGGATTCACGGCAAGGGAAGTCAGGTAGAGGGGCATACATTCGTCGCCCTTTACAGAGCTTCTCATTGCAGCGAAGAAAGCTGTAAAGCTTGATGAGCGGGCGGTTAAGTGGCGCCGCGTTTCAAAAGCTCGGCCTCGATCCGCGCAACATCAACGGGATTGTTTAATTCCCAAAACACCGTGCCACGCGCTTCAACCTCAACGCAGCGCACCTTGATGCCCCGAGCCAAAAACCGCAATTGCTCCAATCCCTCCAGCTGCTCCAGTTCGCAAGCACCCCAGCCCTGATACGCCGTCAATGTATCGGGCCGATACGCATAGGCCCCGACATGGTGAAACACTGGCGTTTGCGCTTCTGGTGCATAGTGGTCGTCGGTAAACGGCACCACTTCTTTGGAGAAATACAGCGCATCACGATTGGTATCAAACACAGCCGTGGTGCCACCCACTTGGCCGTTGCGTCGATCTTCACGGAAATTCGACAGGGTCTGCCCGTCACAACGCAACACTGGCGTTGCCATCTGCACCGACACATCGCGGCGCATTTCCTCAATCAATGCTGTCAAAAACCACGGCGGCGTCAGCGGCGCGTCGCCTTGCAGGTTCACTACTATGTCAGGAATTTCGCCAAGGTTGCGCAGGCTGTCGGCGACCCGTTCGGTGCCATTGGCGCAATCCTCGCTGGTCATCAAGACCTTGGCCCCGAACGCCTCTGCGGCCTCGGAAATGCGTGTGTCGTCCGTTGCGATGTAGACTTCGGCCACATCAGCAACTTCTTTGGCGGCTAGCCAGCTGCGCTCGATCAAGCATTTCGCAACACCTGTCGCCCCAACCAAAGGCGCAAGCGGCTTTCCTGGATAGCGACTAGAGGCATACCGGGCGGGGATAACGATGATCACATTGTTGTTCATACTGCCTTGATGGTCGATCTGTGCGCTGTGGCCAAGCAGTTATTGCGCCAGACTGTGATTTTTGCTGGCCGATCCTCTATCCGCCGCGCAAAAACCTGTATAAAAGCTCCGGTAACGAAAAGGATATGATGTGACCAATTACCTATACAAAAATGACTTGCCCGATGATCTGGACCTTGGGCCTATCGTCGCGATTGATTGTGAGACAATGGGTTTGCACCCGCACCGCGACCGTCTGTGTGTTGTGCAAATGTCTGGCGGCGACGGCAACGCGCATTTGGTGCAAATTGCCAAAGGTCAAACCGAAGCACCCAACCTGTGCCGTATGTTGGCCAACCCCGATGTTTTGAAACTGTTTCACTTCGGGCGTTTCGACATCGCCGCCATGCAAAACGCCTTTGGCACTGTCACAGCCCCAGTTTACTGTACCAAGATCGCGTCCCGCCTAATCCGCACCTATACGGATCGGCACGGGCTGAAAAACCTGCTGCAAGAATTGCTGAGCGTGGATGTTTCCAAACAGCAGCAAAGTTCTGATTGGGGCGCGGATGAGCTGACCAAAGCGCAGATCGAATATGCCGCGTCGGACGTTTTGTACCTGCACCGCCTGCGGGACGAATTGAACATCCGGCTGAAACGCGAAGACCGAATGGGAGTTGCTCAAGCTTGCTTTGATTTCTTGCCAATGCGCGCCAATCTGGACCTTATTGGCTGGCCGGAAACCGATATTTTCGCGCACTCTTGATGCGCAGGCTCTTGCCGTTTAACAGCGCCTCCCTAAGCAGAACCCCGCTGATGGCCAACCCGAATCCTTGGCTGATCGGCCGTTATCTGCCACGGTTCGCGACATGATTGCATATGACAATAATTATTCGCGCTTTGTCGCCTATACAAAGGTAATCCTGCCGATCATTGCGCTTGGCATCTTGTCGACGTTGTTTTTGTTCTCGCGCAATATTGACCCGACCCAGTCGATCCCCTTTGCTGATATTGATGTCGAGCAGTTGGCTCGCGAACAACGTATCGGTGCGCCAAATTATGCCGGTGTCACCGAGGACGGATCTGCGATCTCGATCACGGCCACCACGGCACGCCCTCTTGAGGGTAATGCGCAAGTTATTGCCGCAACGGATGTGACAACCATCATTGAAGATGCAACCGGCGGGCGTATCGATATTTCTGCGAGCAGCGGTAGGATCGACTCAGCGCAGCAACAGGTTACGCTGGACGGCGGGGTGCAGATACTGACCTCAACTGGGTTCATCATCAACACGTCAGGCCTGACCGCAGCGCTGGACGTAACCGCCATAGCATCAGACGGACACATCACCGCAACTGGCCCGCTTGGGTCATTAACGGCGGGGCAAATGGTGCTTGAAAAGCAAAACAACACCGATGATACGCATCTTCTGGTTTTCAAGGGTGGGGTGAAGCTGATATACGACCCTAAAGGCAGTTAGCCGGAATGACCAAGGGGATAAGATGTTTAATCAATTGCGCATGGTATTTGTCGCGCTCGTACTTGTTGCGACACCCGTAGCCGTCACAGCCCAAGGCACCCAAATAACGTTTGGTGGGTTAAAACACGATGCGACGCAACCTGTTGAACTCTCATCAGATTCTCTGCAAATCAATCAATCTAATGGCTCGGCCGTTTTCACCGGAAACGTTGTGATTGGCCAAGGCACCATGCGTCTATCAGCAAACCGTGTTGTGGTTGAATACGCTGAAGGCGGCGGCACCCGCAGGATTTCCAAAATGCACGCGACTGGCAATGTCGTGCTGGTCAACGGCGCTGAAGCCGCCGAAGCGAACACTGCCATTTATTCAATCGACAACGGCAACATCGTCATGACAGGTAATGTGATCCTGACACAGGGGCAAAGCGCGCTGTCGTCTAATCGGATGGTCGTGAACCTGAAAACCGGGCAAGCCACATTAGAAGGCCGCGTTAAAACCATTCTTCAAACGGGTAACAATTAGACCATGGCAAAGGGTCCCGAACTGACAGTTTCTGACGGCCAAGCCGGATTGCACATTCGCAATCTGCGCAAAAGCTATCGCAAACGTCCTGTGATCCGTGATGTCAGTCTTGATCTGGGCCGAGGTGAGGTGGTGGCGTTGCTTGGGCCGAACGGGTCCGGCAAAACAACCTGCTTTTATGCAATCGCGGGCCTGATCAGCCCCGAAGGCGGGCAGGTGACCATTGATGGACGCGACGTCACAAATCTGCCGATGTATCGCCGCGCCAAGCTGGGAATCGGTTATCTGCCGCAAGAAGTATCGATTTTTCGCGGTATGAACGTCGAAGACAACATCATGTCGATTCTCGAAATCACAGAGACAGACCGCCATAAACGGCGCGAACGTCTAGAAGAGTTGCTGGGCGATTTTTCGATTGAGCACCTGCGGCGAGCATCGGCCCTTTCATTGTCTGGTGGTGAGCGGCGGCGGGTGGAAATTGCCCGTAGTCTGGCCTCAAACCCGAAATACCTGTTGTTGGATGAACCCTTTGCCGGCGTCGACCCAATCGCAGTTTCCGATATTCGGACACTGGTGGCGGACCTGAAAAACCGTGGTATTGGCGTTTTAATCACTGATCATAATGTCCGCGAAACGCTCGAGATTGTTGAGCGAGCCTATATCCTGCACGATGGAGCCGTACTGATGAGCGGCACCACCGAAGAGGTCGTAAACGATGAAAACGTGCGCCGCGTTTATTTGGGCCAAAACTTCAAAATCTCATAATCAACCCCCTTTAAGAAAATATTTCTAAAATATTTCAAGTGGATGCAGTTGACATTGGGCGGTAAAATATCGCCAAATACAGGAGATGACTGAACACAATATCATCGTTCGTGCGCCTTCTCTTCACGGTCGCACCGCACAGCCCCAAACCAGCGCAGGGGCTAACACAATACCTGAACCAATAACCCAAGTGAAACCAATCTGCGTAATAGTGGGTGGGTAAACTTGTCATTCAACACAAAGGAGATGTGATGCAATACCAGATCAGCGGAAAACAGATTGATATAGGTGAGGCCCTGCAAACCCACGTCAAAGACGAGTTGAATGGAGTTGTGCAAAAATATGCTGAACGCCCAACCGATGCGATGATCATTTTTTCACGCAGTGCCAATGAATTTGTCTGCGAGGCCACCGTGCATCTGTCAACCGGCCTGACCGCTTCGGCCAAGGCGCATGCCCATGAAATCTATGCAGCATTTGACCAGTGTAGTGAAAAACTGGAAAAACAGTTGCGCCGTTACAAGCGCCGTCTAAAGGACCATCACCGCGAACGTGCACAACCGGTTGAACTTTCCGGCGCTTCCTCGTATATCCTCGCCGGATCGGAACACACAGAAGAATCGGAACCTGAAACACTCCAGCCCATGATCATCGCTGAGATGGAGACGAAAATACCGTCTCTTTCGGTTGGCGAGGCCGTGATGCAAATGGAGCTGTCAGGGGCACCGGTCATGGTTTTCCGTCATGAAGGACACAATGGTGTTAACGTGGTCTATCGCCGTGAAGACGGCAATATCGGCTGGGTTGACCCACGCAACGCCAGCTAAGGCCCACAATATACGGGCAGGGATGAAGTGAAGGTAAATGGAACTTTCAAATATTCTAACGCCCGGTTCCGTGCGCGTTATCGGTCAAGTGAGTAGTAAAAAGCGTCTCTTCCAGCAATTGGGAGAGATCATCGCCTCGTCTTATGGCTTGGATGCCACCGCTGCCGTCGCTGCTCTGCAAAGCCGTGAGAGTTTAGGCCCAACCGGTGTTGGACATGGCGTGGCCCTGCCACATGCTCGTATCGCTGGATTAACCGGTGTCGTTGGCGCGTTTTTGCGGGTTGAAAAGCCGTTGGATTTTGACGCGGTCGATCGTCAGCCCGTGGATTTGGTTTTCACCTTGTTTGCGCCGTTGGATTCTGGCGTCGAACATCTAAAGGCCTTGGCGTTGGTGTCCAGAACCATGCGCGACGGCGCTGTTTGCACAAAATTGCGTGCCAATTCCGATCCTGCAACGCTCCACGCTTTATTGACCAACACTGCCTCAAACCAGGCCGCCTAAATCGGGCTGTCGACGTCGGTAACGCCACGTTATCATCCACACGGCGCTGCTTTCCTGTAGAGTTTTTGCAATATCAGGAAGGACATCTCATGGCACTCTTTAGTGAAAATTCAAACTGGGCGTCGGAAGAACACCGCATGTTCGCCGACATGGTCACACGATTCTTTGCCGATGAAATGGCACCCAATATAGAAACGTGGGTCGAGCAGGGCATTGTCGATCGAGGTTTTTGGCAAAACGCCGGCGCAGCTGGCATTATGAGCGGTGCGATCGGAGAGGTCCACGGTGGTGTTGGTGGCGACGTGGGTTTTGAGGCTGTTGCGCTCTATGAACAGGCGCGATTGGGTGACGTGAATTGGGGCCTTGGAATCCAATCCATTGTTCAACACTACATCAGTGTTTATGGCTCCGACGCACAAAAGGCCCGCTGGTTGCCAGGTTTGGTTTCAGGTGACATCGTCGGCGCGATTGCGATGACCGAACCCAGCACTGGGTCCGATCTGAAGGCGGTCCGCACCCGAGCGGTGCAGGACGGAAACCAATATTGCATCAACGGGTCCAAAATTTTTATCACCAACGGGCTGACCGCAGATCTGATCATCACCGTCGTCAAAACCGACAAGGAAGCTGGTGCCAAAGGTGTATCATTGGTCGTGGTTGAACCCGACGGTTTGGATGGGTTTCAGCGCGGCGAGCCGCTGAAAAAACTGGGGATGAAGGGCAACGATACGGCCGAGTTGTTCTTTGAAGATGTCAAAGTGCCGCTGACCAACTTGTTGGGCGCAGAGGAAGGCCAAGGGTTCTACCAGTTGATGCAACAATTGCCCTGGGAACGGCTTTTGATTGCCATTCAAGCCTTGGGCGCAATTGATTTTGCGATCGCGGAAACGGTGACCTATGTGCAGGAACGTAAGGCCTTTGGGCAACGGATTATGGATTTTCAGAACACCCGTTTTAAACTTGCTGAATGCAAGACCAAAGCCGAGGTTTTGCGCTCTTTCGTCAATGATTGCATCGGTCGTTTGATCGAGGGTAAATTGGACGCCCCTACAGCATCGATGGCAAAGTATTGGTCCACCGAGGCACAGGGTCAGGTGATGGACGAATGCCTGCAATTGTTTGGCGGTTACGGCTATATGGCCGAATACCCAATCTCACGCGCCTTTGCAGATGCCCGTGTGCAACGGATATATGGCGGCACCAACGAGATCATGAAAGAGCTGATCGCCCGCTCAATCGACGTTTAGCGAGCCAAATTAGCCAAGCGCCTTATAGCCAAACATCATGTAATCACGCTGATAGATATCCCGCGTCGCGGCCTCAATGTCGGCATCATAAATATCGTTCAGAGCAATAGGATGATGATTGGGGTTTTCCGGCAGTTCGGCAGCCTCCACGCCGATCTGCTCACAAAGCTGTGCTAGGCCCTCAATTAACTGGTCCTCGCGAAACACCATATCAGGCAATGCAAATTGCCCGAACCCTTGCAAAATTTGCGCTTGGCTGGCCCAAGCGGTGTCGATCCGAATGCTGGTTTGGCCGCGTAAATTGTCTTTTAGGAAGGCTAGGAACTTCAAAAATGCCTCGCGGTGCGTGCGTCGATCATAGCTGTCGTCAACAGCACCTTCGGGAATTGGCACACCATATTCAGTGCGCAGCTTTTCACGGATTTCAGGGTATCCATCAGGGCCCGTGTCCAAAATATGTTCACAGAACGCTGCATGCGCCCGCACGACTGGATGGCGGATGATCGTAAAACTACGGTGCCCCGCGTTTTTGCGCTTCCATTGGCGCAATGTCTTTTGATTGAAACCGTCCAGCAGGTCGCCGCCTTGATCCAGGTCCGACAGCCACAGGCGTATTTGAGCATCGAGTCCGCCCTTAATAGGCAAATACATCAGCGGCGATTTAGCAGCGGCCACGTAACTTGGTACCACAGGGCCGCGCCGCGGTTCAAAATTAGGGGTGCGCGTCAGGTTGAACGTGTCCATACTGGCCAAAGCCTCGGCCATTTCATCATAGTTGATCACCTTGTCACGCAGGCTGCCCGGGTTTTGCCGTCTAAGGTTGGTAGAAATCCCGTCAACGCGACTTTCGATCCCCAGGAATTCGGCCATGCCGTTTAGAACATCTACGCTTTGAATGTCCTCATAAGCGATATAAAATCCGGTCTGCCCTGAGTGCTGTAAGTCATTCAGAATTTTCACCTGAAAGGCCTGATATTCAGAAACATGCTTTTTGAATTCGTCCATTTTGAACTGAACCCGCGCGGTTTCGCGCACGTCGTCCTTGCCCAATTTCCACTGGTTGGTGGTCCAAGCAATCAGCTCGGACACATAGCTTTCTAGTGGGTTGCGGGTTAGGATGATTTTGCCGCAACGTTTGTCGGGCATGAAGTGATCATAGGCGCGCATATCGTGGCTCGAAAAAAAGCGAAACCCGATCAAGTTGTTTGGTTGGGCTTTCATTTCGTTGATCAGCCGCATCGGATCGGCCTCGCGCATAGCCAGCGTGACACCGTGCAAATCGGTCCTGCTGCCATCACCAATGAAATAGGGGTTATACGCCTCGCCGTGTGCGGTGATGCCCTTAAACTGGTTCAAGTTCGAGCATAAGAAATTCGAACCGGTGCGCTTTTCAGCGAGGATGACGTAATAGTCGAATTTTTCTGACATGGGGTTACTTTCTAACCAGATAAGGGCGGCGTGGTTTTGCGGTGACTTGAGCAATGTGGTCGCCGCTGGGGAAATCACCCATCAAATGCGGATGCATGCCTTGGTTTTTCAAATTCTGCAAAAACTTTCCAAATCCGGTCAGGTCAACCATTTTTGGGGCTTCTGATAAGGTTCGCAGATTGTTGCGGGGGCCGATTGTGTCGATGATGGTCTGGAGCGGTTCCATCGGGGCCTCGATGAATTCTGCCATCGTCATAATGCGCACACGCGCCTTGGCCCATGGCGAGCGCAGAACATCCAGATGATCGCTCTCGATCTTTTGCAGCTTGGCCGCCTCTTTGCGGATTTCGATAAAACTTAGGCTGGAATGGAACAGCGGCACCACCCACGCTCCGGTAATTACCGTGATGCTGGCATTGGGATCTTTCGCGATGAACCAGTTCAAATCTTGTAAATCACGTGGGCTGAATTGAAAGCATTGCTGCTCGCCGCGTGTGTTCCAGATCAAGTTGGTCAAAAATGCTTTTGGGTTAGCATCCCGCATCGCGGCGGAATCCGGCACGCAACCGCTATAGATGTGTTCGCCGCCGACAAACTCGGCCCGTTCGGGCGCAAACAAATGCCCATGCACAGTCGATCCGGTGGATTTGGCCAACCACGGTACAAAATCCTCAAACAGATAGGAGAAGCCCTGAAAGACTGAATAAGGCGCGGGTGTTGCGCCGTTTTCGCGATCCTCGACAGGGTAACGGCTCTGCATATAGAGACCCGCGCGGCCACGAATTCGGCGCTCAACTGCTTTGGCAAAAATTCGGTCAATTTTGCCGGGGTTTGGCTCGGCCTTTTTCATGGCACTGTCTTCATCGGTCAGAAATGCTTGATATAAGCGATCTGCATTGGGCCAAATTTTACGCGCAACAAAGCAGTCAGAGCGGCGCAACAGTTGCAGGTGGTCGTCATAAAACGTATGTGGCTTACCTTGGTAATCAAACTTGGACAGGGTCAACGACCGGCTTTCGATATTGGTTGAGAACAACCGAACCAACGTTTGATAATAGGACTCATCCGGGATCCAGACCCGTCTGAAATATTTATCAAAGGTTTCACGCTGCTGATCCTCAAGAATGGATGACAGCGTTCGCCGCGTCAGGCACCACCATTGGGACCCCAAATGCGGCACCACGCCCATCGGGATTCTGCGCTTATATTTCACGCGGCGTTGCAATTTGACGTAGCCGTCAAACAATTCTCGATGGCGTTTCCACGAGAACGGGAACCGCATGGTGAAACGTTCAGTGTCCAGCCCGCCAATTGCCCAGGGCACATCATCAGTTGTGGCGGATTCGATGAAATCGGTGCGCGGGCGCTCTGCCAAATAATCGACCAATTCCTGCACTGGACGTAGCGGCAAACATGATCCGGACGCTAGATAAACATGGCGCACATCGGGGAATGCTTCCAACATCATCTCAGAACCGGTTTGCGAGGCTTGCACCAAGGACCAAGTGCCCCATTCGCAACGATGCCGCTTGCAAAACTTCAAATCGGACAAGTCAGACAGGCCGCCGACAAATTCCCGGTAAGCGTCGCGCCCAACTTGACTGTCCACATGGATCACCACAGGGCAGCCGCTTTCGGCCCAGTGCCGTGCCACCTGAGTGGCCCGATCCAGCGCGTTATGCACCATCATGACAATACCGACGGTCCCGCTCATGCCCAGTTTCCTTTGGACATCAGGCCCAAAATTTCCAACTGTCGCCAATTGATGTATTTTTCGCTCCACTTGCACCAAAGATCAGGGTTTTCCTGCATGGCAGCGTGGTAGGCCTTATATTCATGGCTGTTGGCGTAGTGCTGTCCACGCTCCAGCTCTTCTTTGGCCTTTGTGCCAAAGGTGTCCAAAAATTTAGCGTGCAGCAAACAACCCGACGCTTTTTCACCGCCAAACTCATCATAAACACGGTTCAAAGTACGCGGCAGCAACGAATGGGTTGAGCTGACATAGACATATTTCCGATCCCATTTGACCAAGGGCGTCTTGTTCATCGCCGGCGCACTCTCGGGTGAATCCAGAAAAAACGAACGCGCCCGCGGACCGCCTTGAATCCACAGGTTCGCGTATTTATTGTTCTTGGAAATAGAATAATTGCCGCTGTCAAACCACGACGCAATTTCGAATGGATCTTGGCCCGACCGGTAGGGCATCGCATCAATGCGTCCCTTTGGGTACATATCCACCAACATTGCACTAAAGGACGGGATCGAGGAGGCATCCAGCCAATCTGTCAGGGCTTTGATCGAACGCGTGTCACTAAACGGAAACACTAGAAATTCGTCCACATCTACAGTTAGTGTCCAGTGGCCATGGCCGTATTTAGTGAGCAACCAATTGAGCCAATCCACCCCAAAGCGCGATTTCTTATAGCTTTTGGCGGTTGTCCAAATCGAAACGTCCGGCTGTTCTGCCAAAAATTCACGGGATCCATCGTCACTGTCATTGTCGACTATTACGAAATGATTCACGCCCAATTCACGATAATACCGTAGGAAATATGACAGGCGAATGCGCTCGTTGCGCATGGTTGTAAAGATGATGATGTCATCTTTTTTGATCTGCTTGGTGCGCACCGATACCGGTTTTAAATCGCGGCTCTTGCGAAACGCGCGAACACGCCTGCTCTGGCGTTCTACTCGCAACCGATATGAGGCAAATGCGCCCAACCTAAATCCCACTCAATGTGTTCAAAAAACCATATACTGTAATATCGTTTACCACGACATCTTTAATGCCGCGTTTAGGGAATTCGAATTCTTGTGGTTCAGGGAAATCCCCGTTGTTGTGCCCCACCGTCTGCCCTCAATACCGTTTTGGTTTCTTTTTTTCGAAAATAGCCCCTGAACTCCCCTTATGTAAATGGTGTGTACCCCTAATTTGTCACGATAAATGGCATCTGTGCCTCAGGATCAACGCCAGCCGCGCCCACAGAACATCCCCAAACTCTCAAGCTGTTGCCAATTTGTATATTCTGTTGAAGTTTCGTTCCACAAATCAGGGCTTTGCGCCAAGCTGTCGTAATAGGCGTCATAAAGGTTGCTGTTTGCGAAATGCTCTTGGCGCTGCTTTTCCTCGACGGACTTGCTGGCCACAATATGCAAGAATTTACTGTGCAACAAAACGCCAGTCGTTACTGCCGTGTTTTCGCCAGCTCCGTTGGAATCAAATACCTGATTTAGACGCCGTGGCAGTAATGAGTGGGTCGAGTTGACATAGGCAAACCGCCGACTCCATTTCACCAGTGGCGTTTTATTCAACGTCGGTGCGCGTTCCGGTTTGTCGGCAAAGAAAACGCGCTCTCGGACACCACCCTGTATCCAAAGGTTTTGCAAATCTTCCTGCATCTGGCCGTGGTAATTGTCGGCGTCAAACCAACGCAGTATTTCGAACGGATTTTGCCCGGCAACGTAGGGTCGCGCATCCAGCCCGCCTTTTGGGTACATATCCAGCATCATCGCGCCATAGGACTGCTTTTCGGCCTGATCCAGTTCTTTTGTCAGCTGCGACAACGAGCGCGTATCGTGGTGCGGGTAGATTAGGATTTCGTCGGCATCAACCGTTAGGCACCAATGCCCGTGCCCATATTTAATCTGTAACCACGTCAACCAATCGACACCAAAACGCGACTTTTTATAGCTGTGTGTTGTGTGCCACAGCGACACATCGGGCTGCGCGGCCAGATATTCAGCGGTGCCATCATCGCTCCCGTTATCCACAATCAGGAAATGGTGAACGCCCAAACTACGGTAATGTTCCAGAAAATGCGGCAGCCGAATGATCTCGTTTCGCACGGTTGAAAACGTTAAAACTGCATCCTCCGCGATCAGATCGGTTCGGTCCTGAAGGGAAGCCAATTGGCGGCGCTTTCGCAACGCCCTGTACAGCAAATGGCGACGTATTATGCGGTTTTTGTAAGCTGTCCAAAGGTTTAGCATATTGTGTTTTTCCTGACTTCAGAAACACCCTAGCGCAATATGCTATTTTTCATAGTGTCCGTTTTGGTGCCAACGCCAAGCATCCAACACCATCGTCTCCATTTTCGAGCGATGTGGGGTCCAGCCCAGTTCTTTGGCGGCTCTTACGCTGCCGGAAACCAGTTTGGTCGCGTCGCCTGCGCGGCGGGGTCCGACGTTCATCGGCACTTCACGGTTGGTAACAATTCCACATGCATCGACCACTTCGCGTACCGAAAATCCGTCTCCGGTGCCCAGATTAAATATCCGGCTGCCCTTGCCTTCTAGCAGCCACTTTAGCCCCAAAACATGCGCATCAACCAGATCACAAACATGCACGTAGTCGCGCACGCAAGTGCCGTCTGGAGTGTCATAATCGGTGCCGAAAATCGTCAATGCAGCGCGTTTTCCGTCAATTGCGTCCAGCACCAGCGGGATCAAATGGGTCTCTGGGCGGTGGAATTCACCAACTTCAGCCTCGGCATCTGCGCCGGCCACGTTAAAGTAGCGAAAAATCACATGGTTGATTCCGTCGCTCTCGCCGAAATTCGCCAGAATGTCCTCGATGGCACGTTTTGAGGCGCCATAGGAATTGATCGGCATTTGCACGCAATCTTCATCCAACACCACGTTGTCTTGATCGCCATAGGTAGCGCAAGTGGATGAAAAGACAAAGTTTTTACATCCGGCAGCGGCGGCAGCTTCGATCAAGGTCAATGATCCAATCACGTTGTTGCGCCAGTACTTACCGGGTAGTTCCATGCTTTCACCAACCAGCGAAAGGGCGGCGAAATGCATCACCGCGACGGGTTGGTATTTGGCAAAAACTTCGTCCAGACGGGCGCGATCCAGCAGATCACCTTGTTCAAACGGGCCAAATTTAACCGCGTCGGCCCATCCTGTTACCAAGTTGTCGAAAGTCACCGGCGTATAGCCTGCCGCCTTTAGGGCCTTGCAGGCGTGCGAGCCAATGTAGCCCGCCCCGCCTGTCACCAAAACATGGGTCAATTTACGCCACCTGCCTTATTGTGCGGCTTGTTGAAGCGACACCATTTCATTCAAATACTGCATGAATTCTTCGCGCAATTCTTCGCGTGCCAGGCCAAAGGCAACGGTGGCTTGCAAAAACCCTGCCTTAGAGCCGCAATCAAAGCGCTGCCCGCGGAACCGGTAACCATAGACGTCGCGGCCTTGCTCGATCTCTTTGGCAATCGCGTCGGTCAGTTGGATTTCACCGCCCGCACCTTGCTTGATCTTGTTTAGATTGCGCAGCACATGTGGCGTCAAAATATAGCGCCCGATCACCGCCAAATTAGACGGCTCAGTGCCCGATGCTGGCTTTTCGACCATACCTTTGACCGAAACCATCGCACCCATGTCCTCTTTGATGTCCAAAACACCGTAGGATGATGCCTTTTCATGTGGCACTTCCATCGCAGCCACAACACAGCCGCCGGTTTCTTCGTGAGCTTCGACCATCTGTGCCAAACATGGTTTTTCAGCTGCAATCACATCGTCAGGCAGGATCACGGCAAAGGGCTCGTTAGTGATCAGACGGCGTGCGCACCAAACAGCATGTCCCAGCCCCAATGCCTTGTGTTGTCGGATGTAGGCAATGGCGCCGCTTTCCATGTTGGTGCTTTTCAGCAGGTCCAACAGTTCGGTTTTGCCATCTTTGCGCAGTTGCGCTTCCAGATTAGGCGAAATGTCAAAATAGTCCTCAAGCGCGCCCTTGCCACGAGAGGTGACAAACAAGAATTCTTTGATTCCGGCGGCCCGCGCTTCGTCGATTGCGTATTGAATCAACGGGCGGTCAACCAGTGTCATAATTTCTTTGGGTACTGACTTTGTTGCCGGTAAAAACCGTGTTCCCATCCCAGCAACGGGAAATATTGCTTTAGTTACTTTACGCTTCATTGCCTACACTCATATTTTTGGCCTCTCTTTGAACAGAGATGGCGTTTTTTAACAGTTAACGCCGAAATCATTAATTAGACAAGAATATCAACTGAGTTTTTCATCCGTCAGGGGGAAAATTGTGGCCTTTTTACCCCAAACAACCACACAAATCTATCATAAGTAGAGCGAGAGTTGTTCCATTCCAGCATGTTAGGCCGGTTTCAGATCAACACCCGGTGCATAGGCAATGAAAAACGGATTGGCGTAATCCTGTTTACCATAGACCAAGGGGCTGTGATCATCAAAACGCACCACATGTCCGCCTGCACCCGCCAAAACAGCATGACCTGCGGCGGTGTCCCACTCCATCGTGCGGCCAACTCGGGGGTAAATATCTGCCTCACCGGTTGCGACCAAACAGAATTTCAGGGACGATCCAGCACTTTTGGAATCCTTCACGTTATATTTGTTAATATAGTCGTCCGTCGCCTGATCGCGGTGCGATTTAGAAGCCACAATCATCAGCGCCCCATTGTCGGGTTTGGACACGGCTATTGGCGCAGACGGCCCAGCGCTGTCTTTTGCAAAACCGCCTGTTTCTTCTACTGATTGACCACTGGCGTCCGTGTAAAACAAGCGCCCTTTTGCGGGGGCGTAAACCACGCCGCGAATAGGTACACCATTTTCGACATAGGCAATGTTCACAGTGAAATCGCCGCGCCGATGGATGAATTCTTTGGTTCCGTCCAGCGGGTCAACAATGATGAAAGTGTCGGCCTTAACACTGTGCGAGTCTGATTGTTCCTCGGTGACAAGTGCAACATCTGGAAAGGTGGCCCGCAGGCCCGCAGAAATGATCTCATCCGCCGCTTCATCAGCCGCTGTAACGGGGCTGTCATCCGATTTGGATTTCACTTCAAAATCATCACGTCCGTAAATTTCCATGATTTTGTCGCCTGCCTCTAGGGATAGGCGGCGAAAAACAGCATTCATCAGATCAAAATCCACACTCAAACTCCTGAATTCGCCCCAACGGGCGTTGTTATTGTAAAATCAACACCAGCCTTTTATGGTCTGCCCATACGGGATGAGCAAGAACTCGTTCTCAATAATGGCACAGCAGCAGTCACAAACGGAAATTCATGGTTATGTTTGAACAGCAAACCAATACTCGTGGTCTCAAAACAAGCAGCCGTCTGCTCGAATTGATTTACCATGCCACCGTGCGCAGCGTGCGACAAAGCCACGGCAATGCGTTGGTTGGGTTGATGATGAATATCATGCAAACCGTCATTTTTGTAATGGCGTTTTACGTGATGTTCTCGATCTTAGGCCTGCGTGGTGCTGCGGTGCGCGGTGATTTTCTGCTCTACATCATGTCGGGTAT
Source organism: Marinosulfonomonas sp. (assembly GCA_033851955.1). Classification (GTDB taxonomy): domain Bacteria; phylum Pseudomonadota; class Alphaproteobacteria; order Rhodobacterales; family Rhodobacteraceae; genus Profundibacter. The sequence goes on along the minus strand of JAWSVK010000009.1, from coordinate 12,891 downwards.
TTTCTTGTTCCTGACCCATACAAAGGCCCTAAGCGCTGTTGTTGGCTCTGAAGGCCCTGCATCACCTATGATGAAACATGCGCCGATGAATACACTAATAGCGATTTGCGCCTCGGCCATTGGGGCGCTGTATATTCAGGTGCTGTCGTTGATCGTAGTTCTGTTTGTCTATCACGTCGCTTTTGTTCCAGTGGTTATCTTGAACCCCGTAGCTGCGTTCGGCATGTTGATGGTGGCATGGTTTTCTGGCGTTGCCATCGGGATGGTTTTTTTGGCTCTCAAACCGTGGTTGCCCGGGTTTGTCGGCATCGGGTCAACTATTTATGCGCGGGCCAATATGATTGCGTCGGGTAAGATGTTCCTTGCCAACACATTGCCTGCCAATCGCCGGTCATTATTTGATTGGAACCCGCTATTTCACGCGATTGATCAGGCACGCGGCTATACGTTTTTGAACTATAATCCGCATTATACATCTTACAGCTATCCACTGATACTGGCGCTTGTCCTGCTTATGGTTGGGCTGATGGGTGAATTTTACACGCGCAAACATGCTTCTATCAGTTGGTCTGCTAGACGCTAAAAGCACTGCGTGTAGGGTTTTGATTTTCGGTGACGCTGAAACTGTCAAAGCCGACACCATGATTGCCCGCAGGTATCGGTCAGATACCATGCCCTAAAACATGCGTAAATTCGACAAAAGAAGTAACAGATAACCGGTCCCAATCGCCAATATCAGTGGCCCGTAGTACCATAAATTCAGGGTTCGAAATGGTTCGACGGTGTCCGTGATCGGGCCGAACGGTAGATAGCTCGCCACGCCGCGCAACAGGAATATCGCCGTCAAAACCGCAAGACTGGTGTTGCGCATCCACAGCGGCAGCGGCAATTCAACGATCCCGCCGCCCCAAAGTGCAAACACGCCCGCCGCTGCTATTCCAACCGCAACTATCAGCGTCAGCCACATTTTTGGCATCCGCGTCATGTTCTTGGTCCCAACCACCGCATTGATCAACTCTTGAGAGGCCCTCAACGGCCAAGTGCCGCCCAACCCCCAAAACACGTGAATAGCCGCGATCACCGATAAAACCGCAAAAATAAGTATTGATATTTGCTCCATCACCAACGCCTTTGAATTCCGTACGCCATCGTATGTTACATAGCCTCTTGCGCGAGTCAATACGCCTGCGTATGGTAAGGGAATGAAGCCACACCTCACTCCAAATGACTGGATCAAAGCCAGCTTTGCCGCGCTCACATCCGGTGGCCCACAAGCGATCCGAGCCGAAGCCATCGCGCGCAAACTAAAGGTTAGTAAAGGGTCATTCTATTGGCACTTCGTCGATGTCCCTGCGTTAAAGTTGGCCATGTTGGATCACTGGGAAAAAGCCGCGACCAAGGACATTATCGAGCTGGTCAACCTGCGTGCCTCAACCGCCAAAGACCGTTTGCGTGTATTGGTGCAAATCTCAACATCTTCAACGGACACCGCATACGGCGGCGTGTTGGCAGAAGCTGCAATCCGCGACTGGGCCCGTTATGACAAAACCGCGGCCGCGGCCGTCAAAGCCGTCGATAAACGGCGACTGGATTTTGTGCAAACACAGTTTCAGGCTCACGGCACTCCAAATGCAATTTGCAAGCAAAACGCCAATATCCTTTATGCTGCTTTGATTGGTCTAGAGCACCTGTCACACCACGGATTTGCCTCGCGGTCACGTGACCTTGGTGCATTGCTCGACCACTTGCTTCGTGTATGAACCTGGCCTAGGTCACCACCCGCAACGTCACATTCACCCGCCCACCTTTGGGCAACAATCGACTGGATTTAAACCTGATTTTGTCGACCCCGTGATAGGCGTTGCGTGCCGTACCGCCCATCACCACCACATCGCCCGACGACAGCCAAATCGATTCAGTCGCACCGCCGCGCGTATTGCCGCCAATACGAAATAACCCGTCATCACCCAATGAGATTGAAACAACCGGCCAGCGCATTTCAGCTTCGTCTTTGTCGCGATGCATCCCCATCTGTGCCGCTTTTCCATAGAAGTTTACCAAACAACTTTCCGGCGCACGTTCAACCTTTGCCACGCGTCGCCACACATTTAACACGCTTGTGGGGATTTCTGGCCAAGCCTGCCCTGAGGGGTGCTTTTCAATGTAGCGATAGCCATCCGTATCTGAAAACCAGCCAAACTTGCCTGCGGAAGTCATCCGCACGGACATAGACGAGCCCTGCGGTGTCTGCGGTGAAAACACCGGCGCAGCCTGTGTGATTTTACGCAAATCAACAATCATCTGCTGTTGGGTTTGGACATCCAAAAACCCTTTGAATATCTCAAATCCCCGCAGGGTAAGCGTCGGCTTTTCTCGCTCCATGCTTCACCTATCTTGTTACAATCGGTTGGAGATTTCTAGCAAGTTACCATCCGGATCACGCAAATAGATTGAAATAATTGGCCCGGTAGCGCCAGTGCGTTGCACCGGACCTTCGATCACATCAATGCCTTGTTTAGCCAAATGCTGCTGCCATTCTTCAACGGTAACCTCGGACAGGAAACACAAGTCCGCTGATCCCGCTGTGGCGCGCGCTGCCTTTGGTTCAAATTCTTGCCCCACCTGATGCAAGTTGATTTTCTGCGCCCCAAATTTCATCGCCCAGCGCGCCGAGCCGTCAGTTGGCGTAAACTGTTCGGCCTTCATCCCTAAAGCGTCTTGATAAAATCGGACCGTCACGGTCACATCGGCCACCGTCAAAACCAAATGATCCAACATGGATAGCTTCATCAAATTTCCTCCTTTTGTCAAAACCATCTCCCAAGAGGCGAGCCTACATATTGGCTTCAACTGTAAAATCATCTGGAATGCCCGCCGCATTACCGTCCAACACCAAGTCAGCCATCACCTCGCCCACCTTTGGTGCCATGCCGAACCCGATTTTGAAACCACCGTTGACGATGAAATGCCCGTCCCGCCCTGGGTATGCCCCCAACATCGGGGCCAGTTTTTTACCACGCGGGCGAACGCCTGCCCAGCGTTCTAACACCTCGGCTCCTTGCAAAACTGGAAACGCCGCCAACACCCGTTCCATAACGCCGTCCAGCAAAGAATCCACCGACTGCGGATCTTCAAAATGTCGCTCGCTGGTTGAGCCAACAGCAACCGTGCCATCCAGATGTGGCACCACGTAAATCCCATCATTGAACAGTTGCGGCACGTCGCCCGCATTATACCGCAAAAGTGCAGACTGCCCTTTGACGCCATTGCCGATTTCGACGCCGAATTCCTCGGATAGATCCAATAACCCACGATACCCCGTTGCCCACACCACCTTGCCCTCATGGGGAGCGTCGCCAATGACGATCTCGCCGCCCAGCGCCGCAATTGCACCGGCCAAACTTGCCGCAGCCCCGCGGGGCTGCATGCGGGCGCTCATGGTGTCATGCACCAAAAATCCTGTTGGGCTTTCAGGAGCCCAAGCTCCATAGGCGGCCCGTTCAACCACCCGCCATTCGGCAACTCCCTGCCAAACTTCAGCCGCATAGGCAGTCCGCTCATGTGATAGAGTGAGCACCCGTTCGGTCGGAATCGGGTGCAGTCTGCCAATCCGTCCATACCCAGATGTGACACCCGATAATTGATCAACCTTGCGCCAATGCTCGGGGGCCATCACCAGGCTTTGAAACTGAAACTCGTTTTTAGCATCCCAGCGCTCTGGTGTGTGTGGAGCAAGCGCGCCGACCAACCCGCCAGATGATCCTGCCCCGATACGCTCGGTCTCGATCACCCGTACTTTGGCACCCCGAATGGCTGCCGCATAAGCCACTGACAGGCCGAAAATACCGGCCCCCATCACTGTCACATCAACCATTGCCAAACCGCCAATCCTCTACCATTGTCCGGCTGGTTATGACCCATTCAAACGACGATATCCAGACAGCAGAATTGACGTGGCGCGATGGGGCGTTGCCCATCAGCACGCGCTTTGATGATCCGTATTTTTCACTTAACGATGGGCTGGCTGAAACCCGGCATGTTTTTCTGGCTGGTAATGGGTTACCTGCCCGTTTTACCGATGGGTTTCGCATCGCCGAGCTGGGATTTGGCACAGGGTTAAACATGCTCACAACATTGTTGGAATGGCGCGCTGCTGGCATGAAAACGCCGCTGCGTTTCACCAGCTTTGAGGCCTACCCAATGTCTGCCCCCGATATGGATAAAGCCCTAAGCGCTTTTCCAGAGATCTACACGATTGCAGCACCCTTTCTGGAACAATGGGCCAACGGTAACCGCCATATCAAGACCGACGATCTAATTGCAGACATCATTATTGGCGACGCCCGTGAAACGCTGCCTGCGTGGACCGGCAAAGCTGATGCATGGTTTCTTGACGGGTTTTCACCCGCTAAAAACCCAGAGCTTTGGGGGGACGGCTTGATGGCCGAAGTTGCCAATCACACCGCCCCAGACGGCACACTGGCCACCTATACTGCGGCGGGATTCGTGCGTCGCAATCTGGCCGCGGCAGGCTTTGCCGTGACGCGCAGCACGGGGTATGGACGCAAGCGGCATATGACCACGGCGGTGCTATCGTGACCCAACAAAACAATCGTCTCGGAATTTGGTTGATGATCGCCACCACGCTTGTATTTTCAGTGCAGGACGGCATCTCGCGTCATCTTGCCGGAGAATATAACGTCTATATGGTGCTGATGATCCGCTATTGGTTTTTTGCCGCTTTTGTGATCAGTCTCGCGTCTCGCAGCAAAGGCGGCATCCGTGCCGCCGCCCATACAAAGCAACCACTTCTACAAGCTTTTCGTGCCCTGTTGCTGGTCGCGGAAATTGCAGTCACAGTTGAGGCTTTCGTGCGGCTGGGCCTTATCGAAACCCATGCCATTTTTATCTGTTATCCATTGTTGATTGCGGCCCTATCCGGTCCTATTTTGGGAGAATCTGTTGGGTGGCGACGATGGACAGCAGTAGGTATCGGGTTTGTGGGTGTGTTGATAATCTTGCAACCGGGCATCACCGTTTTTCAACCTGCTGCAATCATTCCGCTGGTCGCTGCCTTTATGTTCGCGCTCTATGGCCTGTTAACCCGCTTTGCGGCCCGCCGTGACAGTGCCGCAACCAGTTTCTTTTGGACAGGTACTGTCGGTGCTGTCGGTATCACGGCAATTGGTTTACTCAACTTGGAACCGATGGTCCAATCTGACTGGCTTTGGATGGCAGCACTTTGTGTGACAGGCGTTCTAGGTCATTGGCTCTTGATCAAGTGCTATGAGTTGGCCGAGGCCAGCGCCGTGCAACCATTCGCTTATCTCCAATTGGTCTTTGCCTCGACGATCGGCATTTTGATTTTTGACGAAACCTTACGCCCGAACGTGGCCGTTGGCAGTGCCGTTGTGGTAATGGCGGGGCTGTTTACCTTGTGGCGCGCTCATACCAAAACGACCTAAACATCTTGGCGCACTATTTCTGCAATCAGCACGTCTTTCACCACTGGCCCCGCTACTTTTACAGCGATTTCATATAGGGAATCACGCAGCACCGTCATTTTGTTGCTGCTGGTAAAAGTGCCGTGAAAACCGCCTGCGTTTGCATGATCAAACAGCACTTGGTTGAATGCATCCCTCAACTTCGGCTCTCGTTGAAAAGTTGCCTCCTTGCCACCAGCGGTCACTTCCAGACTGATCGACAGCACCACAAGAGCCGCCATTTTCCCGTCTTCTACCACTGGAATAACGAATTGATTGTTCATTTTGACGTATTCCGCCAGCGTTTCGATATCCTCTTCCTCAGGCTCATGCGCTACTTCGACATGCTCCCCCTCGGACGCAGGACGGCAAACCGGCGCTTCGCTCAAATCAACCGGTTCCGGCTTTAGCATCACACCTGCCCCGATGCCTGCTCCGACACCAATTATTGCGAATAGAATTGGAAGTATCTTACCCATGTTGACCTCGCTAGAATGGCAATAAAATGTCGGCCACTTGCTGACCATATCGGGGTTGTTGTGCCGATGAAATCTGCCCTCGACCGCCATATGAAATCCGCGCCGACGCAATTTTTTCATATGTAATTTGGTTTTGGCGCGAAATGTCCTCGGGCCGCACATAGCCAGAGATCAACAGCTCGCGAACTTCAAAATTGACCCTGACCTCTTGTGACCCTTGAATGGACAACACACCGTTTTGCAAAACATCAACAACCGTAGCGGCGACTTTTAGCGTCAATTTTTCTTTGCGACGAACTGACCCGTCACCAGCAAACGTACTGGACGAATTGCTGGCGAACATTTCGTCCATCGTCGCGCCGTCAGGAAGCTTTTCATTTATGCGTTGCGGTATGCCCAACAGGTTTGGCAGACCAGCTGCTTCAGACCCATTTCGATTGCGCGCTGTGGAGTTTGAAATCTCGGCCTTATCGTCAATTTCAATGATAACCGTTAGAATGTCGCCGCGTTGTACCGCACGCCGATCGCCAAGTAATGATTGCCGGCCGGAATCCCACAAGGATGCGGGGTCGGACGGCAATTGCCGCTCGACCGTTTGAGGCAACGGCGTTGTTGTCATCGCATAATGCTCATTTGAGCCTTGTATTGGCGACATGGCCGGTACCTTTCCGACCTCTGCCAGACCGCCACAACCGGCTGCAAAAAACAGTGCGGCGAAGAATGGTATTGGGAAGTAACGTTTCATGAAATAGATCCTTTGTAGCAATGATTATCGGTTAACTGTAACGGTGCCATCTGCACCGATTATTCCGGAAACTGTGGTACGGGAGGTCAGGTTCATTACCCTGATCAAATCGCCGACTCCGCCACGACCCAGCGCCCTTGCATCTGCCATTATGCGCAACCCACCGCGCTGAAAAACCAACATAACGATCTGGTTTCGTTCAATAATTGAGGCCGGTCCGATATCTTCAAACCTGATCGGACGGCCAGCGTATAGAGTCACGCGCGCTTCTTGCCCGATGACATTTGCAACCCGCTCAAATGCGCCGTCGACCACCACATCTTTGGCCAAAACATCCTCTAGCCCGATGATCGTATGGCTGCGCAATGTGCGTGCGGCCACGACGGTATCGGCCAGCGCTGTGTTGGCGAAAAGCACGGCTAATATGATGAAAAATTTCACCATCATCGGATCTGCGTGGTCGCGCCGAGCATTTGATCGGCGGCAGAGATGACTTTGGCATTCAATTCATATCCGCGTTGGGCTTCGATCAGTTCGGTGATTTCACGCACGGCGTCAACTGACGAAGCCTCTAGGTATCCTTGGCGCAACACGCCCAAACCATCTTCACCAGGTGTACTGACAAGCGCAGGGCCCGAGGCAGAGGTTTCCAGGAACAGGTTGCTGCCGATGGCTTCCATACCCTTTGGGTTGGTGAAGGTTGCAAGGGTGAACTGACCCAAAAGTTCAGGCTCCACCCGATCATTGAAATAGGCGTAGACTTCGCCTTCGGCATTAACGGCGATACTGCGGGCGTCCGCCGGGATCGTGACATCGGGGACGACGGGATAACCTTCCGAGTTCACAATCAACCCATCAGCCGATCGTTTTAACGCCCCATCACGGGTGTATCCTGACAGGCCTGATGGCAGGGTGACTTCAAGATACCCCGCCCCCTCGATCGCCATGTCCAAATCACCACCAGTAGCGGCCAATGAGCCTTGTGAAAGTTGCACAGTGACAGAGGACGGTCGCACCCCCAGACCCAATTGCACGCCTGTTGGCAGCACAGTTCCGTCGGCAGCATTAATCGTACCGGCTCGAGTGGCCTGCTGGTAATGCAGATCAGCAAATTCGGCTCGGCGGGCGTTGTACCCTGTTGTGCTCATATTAGCGAGGTTGTTTGAAATCACCTCAACTCGCATTTGTTGGGCAGACATCCCGGTGGCGGCAATTTTCAGGGCGCGCATTTTGGCTCTCCTTTTACTATCTATCGACCAAGGGTCTTAAGGACGCCGCGAATGCGCTCGTCCTCTTTATCCATAAAACTTTGCCCCAGCTCATAGGCGTGCTGGACCTCGATCATGCGGGCAATTTCGATCACCGGATTCACGTTAGAGTCTTCAACGAAGCCTTGCATGATGCTTGCCCCTTCAACAGGCTCGACCTCGCCTTTTACCGAAAACCGGACACCGTTTTGACGGGTTAAATCGGTGGGATCGACAGGGGTGAACAGGCTAATTTGTGTCTGCGGGATACCGTCAGCGCTCAAGGTTCCATCAGCGGAAACCGCAATAGAGCGTGCGTCAGGGGGAATGAAAATCGGCGCCCCGCCGCCGTCGAGCAAACGGTATCCATCTGGTGTCACCAATTCGCCTTCTGCATTCGGGGTAAAACTGCCCGCCCGGCTAAGCATCTGGCCATCAGGTGTTTCGATCATAAAGAATCCTTCGCCCTCAATGGCAAAGTCGAAATCACCGTTGGTCTGGGTCAAAGTACCCTGCTGTTGCATCGTCAGCCGCACATTCGCCGTCGCCATCGAGAGCGAACTTTCTTTGCCGTCTAGCGCCTTGACGTGTTCGGCAAAAATCACACCCTCTTTGCGAAAACCGGTGGTCGACAGGTTGGCAAGATTGTTCGCAACCGTCTGCATTTCACGCAGCAATCCGGCTTGCCTTGTCAGCGTTGTGTATCCGGCATTGTCCATATCTACGCTCCTATGATCAGGGGGATGATGGTGTGGGTAAAAAACGAAACCAGCGTTTCAGTCATGAAGCTCATCGACACCCAAAACACCGCCAGGATCGCCGCCAATTTGGGCACAAACGTTAGGGTCATTTCCTGAATCGACGTCAGTGCCTGAAACAGGCCAACCGTCAGACCGGTGATCAACGCCACCACCAGAATTGGCAGCGAAATCACCACCGCAATCCATAGGCCCTGTCGCAGAGTGTCAAAGAAAATGAGGTCATCCATCAGACAGGCATCCTCAGGATTTCTTGATAGGCCTCAACCACCTTGTCACGCACAGTGACGGCGGTCTCAATGGCCAACTCTGACTGCGCCAACGCGGTCACCAGTGCATGCGGATCCGCCCCGCCGGTCATCGCCGCCTTGGCGACATCTTCGCCCTGTTGCAACGTGCTGGCAAAATCTGCTGCGGCTTGGCCGAAAGCGCCCAGCCCCCCCGTTCCCGCGTCAGGCTTTGGCGCTGTCGCGGGGCGGGTTGCTGCATATTGCTGGGCTGCGAGTGAGGATTTAATATCCATTTTAGATCACCTTCTATCTACGCAAGAGTTCGAGCAGGCTGGTCGACATTTGTCGGGCCTGATCAAACATTTTGAGGTTCGCCTCATAGCTGCGCTGCGCTTCGCGCGCGTCAGCAATTTCGATCATCAGATCGACGTTCGATCCATCATAATGACCACTCTCGTCCGCAAGCGGGTGCCCTGGATCAAAGACCCGTGACAGCTCAGACCGGTCAAAATCCACCTGACCAATTTGAACACCCCCCGTGCGTTGCCCCTGAACCACAACATCCTCGAAGGAAGCCGTTTTACGGTGGTAGCCAGGGGTATCTGTGTTGGCAATATTCTCTGAAACATGGCGCAGACGGGCGGCTTGTGCCTCCATCCCACTGGTCGCCAATGCGCGAATTCTCATCAGATCACTCATGATACGTTCTCCTTACCTGCGGCCAAGACTGGCGCGTATAATGCCAAGCGACGACTGATAAATCGCCAGTGCACGCCTGTGTTCGCCGCTGATTTCAGTGGATTTCATCATTTCGCCTTCAAGCGACACATTGTTGCCGTTCGGCGATTCGCTGCCTGCACCTGCAATCACACGCGGCGTGGATGAATAGGCGCTGGACCCCATAAGGTGCCCTGACCGTGTGGCGCGGATTTTCATCCCGCCGCTCTGATCTTTATAAGTGTCCGCAAAGGAGGCCAGATCGCGGGCCTTATAGCCCGGCGTATCTGCCTGTGCGATATTTTGCGCAACCATTGACTGGCGCGATGCCGCATGGCTGGCCATAGCGCCTGCCATTTGGAATATCTCTAGTTTTTCAAACATCGGGGCTTCTCCCTCGAGTAATTTCAACCAATGCTTAACCGTGATTCCTTTAGAAAAGGTTGTCAGAGCCAAAACAGGAGAATCCGGTCATGGTTGCAGAAATGGAATGTTTGCACGCTGAAATCGCAGCAATAAACCCCGTGTATAACGTGGGTCGCGTGGTCGAAATCGGACGCGGAACCCTTACAGTTAAAGGGTTGTCGACCACGGCAAGCCTAGGCGACCAAGTCCGCATAACGCGGCGCGGCGGGGTCACGATGGGCGGTGAAGTTTTACAGTTAACCCGTGGCGAAGTGGTGATTCTTCCGGATCGTTCTGCCGAAGGGGTGGTGATCGGCGATCGCGTCACTCTTCTGGGCGCGGCGACCATCGCGCCTGACAGCAACTGGATTGGGCGGGTGATTGACCCATCGGGCAATCCCTTAGATGGGCGTACTCTTTTACGGGGGTTCGCCGCACGCCCTATGCGGGCCGCGCCGCCAAAGGCGACAGAACGGCGTCCTTTGGGCGCGCGTCTTGAAACTGGCGTGGCTATTTTCAACACCTTACTGCCCATTGTCCGCGGTCAACGGATTGGGCTGTTTGCCGGATCAGGGGTTGGGAAATCCACCCTGCTGGCCGACTTTGCCCGTGGTGTCACCGCCGACGTCGTGGTTATCGCCTTGATTGGCGAACGGGGCCGCGAGGTGCGTGAGTTCGTTGATCATGTGCTTGGCCCCGAGGGGATGAAGCGTGCTGTCGTAGTGGCAGCCACGTCGGACCAATCGCCGCTGGTGCGTCGCCGCTGCGCTTGGACCGCGATGGCCGTGGCGGAACATTTCCGTGACCAAGGCTTGCACGTGTTACTACTGGCCGATTCCATCACCCGCTTTGCTGAGGCCCACCGCGAAGTGGCACTGGCCTCGGGCGAGGTCGCGTCATTACGCGGTTATCCGCCCTCGACGTCACATATGATTATGTCGCTCTGCGAACGCGCCGGTCCTGGCACCGATGATGTGGGCGACATCACAGCCGTGTTCAGCGTGCTGGTTGCAGGCTCTGACATGGAGGAACCTGTGGCCGACATTTTGCGCGGGGTGCTGGATGGACATGTGGTGATGGATCGCAGCATCGCTGAGCGCGGGCGGTTTCCGGCGATTGATTTGCTGCGCTCAGTGTCGCGCAGTCTGCCTGCCGCCGCCACGGTTGAGGAAAACGAGCTGATCAGCCAGACCCGTCGTTTGTTAGGAGCTTACGATCGGGCCGAAATGATGATCCAAGCAGGGCTATATTCGGCCGGATCAGACCCGATGATCGACGCGGCCATCAAGGTTTGGCCAAAACTCGATGCCTTTTTGGCCCGCGCCGAACCAGACAACACAGACGCGAGTTTTCTTCATTTGGCGGAATGCCTATTCAACAAAGCAAAGGAACCTGAACCGGCCTGATCAGACGTGCGGACAGGTGAATTTTCGGACTGTATTTTCGTTGCGCAACATGTCCTTCAATCTGTCAGGCTCGATTCTTGATGTGTTACGTTTTGCTTCCCACGGATAAGCCAACGTAATTTTTGACAAACCGGAAAATAGACCGTTATCTAACTTAGATGATGGAAAATTTCCTGAAATCGTCAAAGGCTATCTTGCGGAAATCCATATTTAGAACAAATCCGCTCTAAATCAACCGAACCCTCAAAGACCAAAGTTCACCCAGCCCGAATCTATACAGCATTGTCCGCCATCAGAGTTTTAGATCCAGGGGTCACATAGCTTAGGCGGGTCTTAGCTCAGCTGGTTAGTTTCATTATGCGACGAACTTGCGGTGTAGAAAACGCCGAGACTTGTCCCGATTTCGTGCCACTGCAAGTGCTCGTTTAAGCCACCATTCGTTCGAAAACCAATGGGCTTTTCCAGCTCAGTGCTGAATGTCAGCAGCGCGGGTAATAAAAACCATTTATGTATTCGAAGATGGCCACATCTATAATGCGACGGGTTTTCCAAGAGTGCCGCCAGATCAGTTCTGCTTTGAAGGCATTAAAGAAGGTTTCCATCGCAGCGTTATCATAAAAATCCCCCTTGCCGCTCATCGATACTTTGAACCCGTGTTTGCGCAGGATTTTCTGATAATCATGAGAACAATATTGGCTGCCACGGTCAGAATGATGGACGCAGCCTTTGGCAGCTCTGCGCAAGGCGATTGCCATATTCAGCGCCCGGACCGCAAGATCGCGTTTCATCCGATTTCTGACCATTGACCGGCAGTCAATACGCAGTATCGGTGAGAGGGGGCCCAGCCGTCCACACGTCGAGAATGCAGGCCCAGAACCACGGCCAAATATAGCCAGCCCTCTTGCTTCCAGATATAACTTATGTCGACCACCCATTTTTGACTGGACGTTAACGCCGTGATCTCTCGATTTAGCAAATTGGGCTCGATGTTGAACTTGTGATTGCTGTCTGCCGTCACCTCGTATTTACGGGTTCTGATGACGATTATACCATTCTGGTACATCAAACGCCCGATGCGGCGATGCCCAACTTCTAGGTCCAGTTCTTTCAACTCTTCTGTCACTCGCGGACGACCATAACTGTTCAAGCTCAGGCGGTGCTGCTCACGGATATGAGCAAGCAAAACCATATCTTTGCGCTGGCCCCGGCTGATTGGACGAGGTCGGTAGGCGTGATATCCACGCGGGCAGACATTCATAATTTTGCACAAACGGTCGGTCGGCAGCATAGCCCCATTTTCTTCCCCTCTCGTGCATGCAAGCATGCCCTGCCGGGCAGTGAATAAACTTAAGCCTCATGGCTTTTGGCTCGCGAAGAACTGTGGTGCCTCTTTTAGCACAGAGGTGGTCCTAGTTGTTCGA